>CAWJZV010000016.1:0-98813 GCA_963847445.1 uncultured delta proteobacterium
GCTCCAAGTCGCGTTAGAAGCCGAAGCGTTGGGCTTCGATTCGGTCTGGGTGCATGATCACTTGACCTGGTCCGACGAGATTCATCGCACGCATATTTCATCGGGTTCCGACGACTCGCATACCGGCAACCCAAGCCCCGATTTCTTTGAGGCCATGACCTCGCTGGCGTTCATCGCCGGACAGGTACACAAGGTTCGCCTCGGCATTGCTTGCGTCGTCGTTCCCTGCCGCAATCCGCTCCTCGCCGCCAAACAAATCGCCACCCTCGATGTCCTGTGCGGCGGCCGCCTGACATCGGCGTCCTGGCATCGGCTCACCGTCGACGATCAAGTCGCGCGAGTACGAAGTGCTCGGCGTGGGGGACCGTGAACAGCGCGGCAAGATCGCCGATGACGTCACCCTGCGCGCGATGAAAACGATCTGGACCAATCATCCGGCGAAGGCTACGACGGCCAGTTCGTCAAATTGACAAACGCCGGCATCGTTCCGAAACCGTTACAGGAAACCCAATCCGCCACTGTGGGTGGCGGCTGGACTCGAAGCCGCGATGAGGAAGGACAGTGGCGCGGCAGGTGCGACGGCTCAGCTGCCGGCATGGCTGCTGCCGGAAGACATCGGCAAACGCTTCGGCGAAGTAAAAGTAATGGCCGAAAGCCACGGCAGAGATCCAGAACAAATCCACCTCGGCATCGAAGTCTACGGCTGCATCGACCAAGACGGCGCCAAAGCCCGCCAGGACGGCTACGGCACCCTCGCCATCGGTCCAGAGCACGATTCGAAGAATGATGAGCGTCGAGACAACTGGCCGCGGTAAGTCTGATCGGTTCACCGGAGGAGATTCGCCAACAGGTCAAAGCCTACAGCGAAGCCGGCGTATCGCACTTTGAGATTAAGTTTATTTATCCGAGTCTCGAACGGCACTCGGAGATGCTGCAACTATTCGCGCGGGAAGTTTTGCCGGCATTTCGTTAATGGAACGATGTGAATAACCAGCGCGGGTGCAGGTTCGGTTTCGGCCTGTCGAATAGTTCACGTCATCGTTCGATCGACGTCCCTATCTGACGGCCGCTAACTCTATTAACTCAAGCGACGGTCAGTGGTTGTAGCTTTCCGAAAACTGGAAAACTAATCGGCGCGCTGGTTCTTGAACTAGCGCTCGCCTTTCGAGACTTTCCTTTGGCCATCTCTCGGACGCTTTGTAGTACTCGGCCACAGCTGGCACATCGGGCGGCAGGAGCACCCACGGTTGCTTTGAAGCGGTGTAAATATGAATGTCGGGAGAGAGAAGGTCCGGTAAGTCGAGTGTGCCGACACGAATGAAGCGCAGGGCGTCACCGGCTCAGGCGTAGTTGCTCCAAAGCGCGATGTGACATCTGGGACACCTGGAGATCCTTTGACCTTTGCCGCTGTTCGATGGCGTGTTGATAACCGCAACCTCTCCTTGGAGCAGACTGCACATGATCGGCCTCGATCAGCTCGTTCAGGGCAAAGATGCGCCGGTTTCGCGCTGACACCAGCGGCAGTGACAGCAATGGACGAACAGTGGTTTCGTCGTCATGCGAAAGCGCACGAAGCTGCATGTGCAACCGCCATCGGCGAAACCGGACTCGGCGCTCATCGAGTGATGCTCCTTGCGAACTTAATTTGATTGGAGAAGTTTCGCCGCTTACTTCACCGCGAAGCAATAAAAACGTCCCGCCCCTCCGCGCGGAGAGGTATCGGCGCAGCTTTGATTTTCATGGGCGGAGTTCCACGACGCCGAGCTTCCCGCCGTATTGCCGCCCAGTCCGACCCCGTCCAGGTGACCTATTTGCGCCTGCATGTCGGGAGATTCCGACGTCCACCCATTGCAGGTCTTTCCGGTCATAACCGTCCCTTCGGCAGTCGAGCCAGTTAGAACGTCGTGCTCGGTGGGCTTGGGTGAGTTTGGCCAGTTTCCCGGGACCATCTGGCCACGCTCGTCGACAAGGAGGATAGAATTCCCCCGGCGTGCATGAAGGTCGGCAAGATCGTTGCCGACCATTAGGCCGTTGGCGTTGAACCAGGGGCCGTTGCCGATCCGGTCGCGGGCATTGGTCGGATTATTGTTGTTGGCAGGGTCCCGCTCCGCGCTTAAGTAGGCTCGCCACGTTTTATCTCCCTGCCCCGCAGCAGCGGCCAAGGTTTGACAGATGCGGTCGGCGCCAACCAGGCCCCCAAGGTTTCCGGTCTTGCTCTTCGCGCTCGTGACAAAGAAGCCCATGCTCGGTGGCGGGGCGCTGGCCGCACCCACCTTGCTGTCGTTGCGCTCGACAGCGACTATAATGAGCGCCCCAATCACGAGCAGAGATAGCCAAAGCTTCATAACTATCCTCCTGATTATTTTATCGGTTTTATGCGTCACTTGCGGCGCGTCGAGCTAACGAATCGCTTTTTATCGCCAAACCGTAAAGGCAATCAAGGTGGAAAAATAGCTGTAGTAGCGATGGCGGTGGTACGAGATGAAGTGACTCATAAATAATTGATCCAACTGTTCCGGACGGCGATTGACTGAGTCGACATGGCCGTGGAAGCGAAAACTTTTTCACCTCTACGGCACCGGCCGGACGCGGCACAGAAAGGACCGATGCGGCAATGAACCGCTGATCGGATCGGCGATATCTGAACCGATCAGAAGACTCGGATTGGCTGAACCCGCGCCGTAGGAATCGTAACCCGGCAGCTCCAACGCCTTGCACTCTTGCCACCAGCCGTGCTGGCAGCACACTACACCCGGTGCAATCGCATCGGTGACCCGCGCCTTGGCGCGAATCGAGTCGCGCGGGCTTTCGATGACCATCCAGCTTTTGTCAGTGATGCCAAAACGGCTGCGGTTCGGATGAATATCGGCGCTCGGATGGGGCGACACTTTGCGCAAACTCGTCAAGCCGCGCAACTGGCTGTGAATGTAAGTGGTAAACTTCGGCGTTGGTCAGCACCAGCGGATATTCCTTGGCAACGTCGGGACGGCTGACGGGGCTGACCATCGGTTCGATATATTCCGGCAGCGCCGCAAATCCATGCGCGGCGAAAGTGTGCGAGTAAACCGCGACTTTTTTATCCGGCGTATTGAAACCGCGCGGCGTGGCGGACTTGTCCGGCGTGGCAAATTTCTGATAGCGCGGCGTGGCCGAAATCGTGATACCGCCGGGCGAAGCCTTGAGTTGACTTAACGTGACACCGGCGGGCGCCAATTCCTGTTCATACGCCGCGTCGATATCCCCCTGCCAAAAATCATCGGCGAACCCCAGTCGTTTCGCCAACTCAAAAACCATCCAGGTATCGGACCGCCGTTCGGCCAGCGGCGCAACCACCGCCGAGCGATACTGCACGTGCCGCCTGCCCTGCTCGCGATGCTTGAAATCATTGGACACCGTGGCCATCTCGAGAAAACTCGTCGCCGGCAAAACGTAATCGCACAGCTCCGCGGTGGGCGTCATGAATAACTCCGCGGCGACGGCGAAATCCACCGCGCAAAATGCTTCGCGCGCTCTTTGCGAGTTTCCCGTCGACATGATCGTGTTCGAACCAAAATTGAGCAGTGCTTTCACCGGATAGGGCCGGCCTTCGAGCACCGCGGTAAAAATATCGTAGGCCGCGCAGTTGCCGGGTTTGGCCGGCGGGCCGAGCGGTTTGCGTTCGCGGCCGATCCGTTGAAGCGCCGTTTCCTTGGCAAGAAACTCTTTTCCCGACATCGCGTTGAGCGGCGCTTTGGGAAACACCACGTTGCCGCCTTGCCGATCGATGTCACCGAAGAGGGCATAGAACGTCGCGATCGCCCGGCTCGTTTGCGTCGCGTTGGTGTGCTGGCCGACGCCGTTGTGCATAAACATACTGACCGGCCGATTCACCGCCAGCACGCGCACCGCTTGTCTAACTTTGTCCGGCGACACCCAGGTGATCGATGAAGACTTCTCTGGTGTAAATTCGGCCGCCAGTGCGGCCAGGCGGGCAAACGCGGGCTCGCAGGTAATCGCGCTGCCGTCTTTGCCGACAACCGTGCGCGCGCCGGCAATTGACAGTCGGCCAGGCTTGCCTTCAAAATCGCCGGTCAACGAATCGTAGAGAATCGGCGCATTGGCGATTTCATCCCAAGCAACGAATCTATTTGTCGATCCGCTCGCGGTCAATTCGGCTTCAGTCAATGCCGCGCCAGTATCCAAACGAATCAAAAAAGTTCCGTTGGTCCATTGGCGCACGAAGCTGTCATCGAAAAGCTTTTCTGTGATCGCCACATCGATCATCGCCAACGCCAGCGCGCCGTCGGTGCCCGGCCGCACTTGCAGCAGCACGTCGGCCTGTGCCGCGATGCCGACGCGCCGCGGGTCCACCGCGACGATCTTCATGCCGCGTTTGCGCGCCGCGACGATGTCATGGGCGAGAGATCAAGGAGGTCGAGCTCGGATTGTGGCCCCAGAGTAAAAAGGCGCCGCTGTGCGCGACATCCGGCGTCGGGATTTCCACTCCGAACGTGTAGGTGAAGCCGGTATCCTTGTGCCAATTGCAGACGTGCGTCGTCGACGTCCAGTTGGGACTGCCGAAGCGATTGAGCAAGCGCGCCAGCCAGCGCTCGGCATCGGAAACCGAAGTGCCGCCGCCGGTGCCTTTGGCGAGGGCCACCGCGCGCGCGCCGTCTTGTTCGCGAATGGCAATCAATCGCTGCGCGATGTCATCGAGCGCTTCATCCCAGCTTACCCGTTGCCAGCCCGGATCGCTGTCGCCTTTCGGCCGGGTTCGTTTGAGCGGGTAATTGAGCCGGTCTGGATGGTAAACTAGTTCCGGCGCGGCTTTACCCTTGAGGCAGAACACCCCGCCGTTGGGATGATCGGCATCGGCTTCGAGCCGGATGACTTTGCCATCCGTCACAGTCGCAATCGTCGCGCAATGGGCCGTGCACAGGGCACAGAAACCGCGCACGGTGTGCGTGGACGCGTCAGGCGGGATGACAGTGTTTAGCATATGAATCCCGTTGCGTTTCGGTGGATCCGGTCGAAAAATCTTTCGCCCCTACAACCGCACAACTGCTCCGACGACCTACATCACTCATGCAAAGCATCCTCGGCTTCCCTTGTGGCTGCCGCTGGGTTCTCGCGGTCGAATGCCCAGCTCGCCGGGTTATCTTGAATGTATTGCCGGATTCGAATGAGAGACTGCTCGCTGCGAATGACATGTTCATAGTAGTTGCGTTGCCACACGGCGTGCGTATCCGTCTTTTCCCGAAACCATTTAGTCACGCCAATTTTGAATCCGCGAATAATCGAACCGATTGATTTGGACGGCGTGCCTAGGGGTCGTTGCACGGGTCTATTGGTGTTGGGTAGGGGCGAAAGATTTTTCGCCCCTACGGGGCTGTCGTCTATGATTACGATTCCATGCGCATGATTTGGCATCACCACAAACGCATCCAAGTCGACATGCGGGAAATGATGTGGGATTGCCAACCAACACTGCTCTAGCATCCTCCCGGCCTCATTCACCTGCATCGCACCGTCAACGATCTCACCAAACAGACATGCGCGTCTCTGCGTGCAGACGGTGACAAAATACGCCCCGCTCTGCGAATAATCATAATCCTGCAACCGAACACTGCGGCGATGGCGTTTATTTTGATTCGTTTCCATCATTACTGTAGGGGCGAAAAATCTTTCGCCCATCCGGTCAGTTCAAATTAAATACCCCTGCCCGCGCCAGAATTTTTCCGCCGCCGGGTGAAGCGGGATCACCAACGGCCCGTCGGCGGTGTCACGGCAACCGTTTTCAAGCGGCAGTGGCCCCGGTTCCTGCCAGCCGATGCGCTCCTTGCGCGCTTCCAAAGCGGCGCAGATCGACGCGATCACTTCGTCCGACACATCGGCATGGGTGTACACAGCGAAGCCGCTGAAATCCAACGTCGGCAGATCCTTGCCCAACTTGGGATAGCGCGCCACCGGCATGATACCGCGCCGCAAGCCGATGGCTTCCATCTTGGTTATCACCGTTTCATCGAGCGGCAGGATGCGCATGCCGGCGTCGAGGGCCGCGGTGGCCCAGCCGCGCACCGCTTCGTCGACAATCATGTCGACCTCGCCGCGCTGCATGGCGCCGAAGCGGTTGCTCTTCATCGGCAGGCCGTCGTCATAGCGCACCTGCCCGCCCCAAGAAACGATATCGTCGAGGCTGAAACCCACCGCCTTCAGGACTTCATGGGTGATCGGATGGAGCGCGTGATCGCGTTGGCCGCGCACCGACACGCGCAATGGCATGCGGCGCTCGCGAATCTCGTGCAGCGACTTCACGCCGGTCTTTTCGGTCACGGCGAAAGCGAGCTGGTCCGGCGATGGAATAATCGTAATCGCGCGCAGTGGGATCGGCTTTTTGTACGGCCCGGTGCCGCGCACCGCCAGCGCCAGATACATCGCCGGATTGCTGATCGCCAGCTGCATCTCGCCGCGCGCCACCATATCGAGTGCTGCCGGCCCGTCGCTGGCGATCATGTTAATCGCCCACTCTTCAGCGCCCTGGGGCCGCAAGCTCACCCGCGCCTGGCGATTGCGCCAGTCCTCCTGCTCGATCATTTCAGATGCCACTTCGAGCACCAGACGCGAACGAATGGTATCGCGGGCAACCGAACGGGCGGCGTTGTTATCAGCAGCTTTTGTCGTCATGGGTTGTTCCAGTTTCGCCATGAATCACTAGGGACGAAATTTTTCACCCCTAGATGCGAAATTTCTCCTGAGAATTTTTTGTGCCATTTGCGTTCTTTGCGGCCAATTCTTCGTCGATCAATCGAAGGTCAAAATGGCTCGCCCTAATATTCGACCATGTTCCAGGTCGTCGACCGCTTGGTTGATCTGCTCCAGTTTGTAACGGTTGGTAATCAGCTCGTTCAATTTCAGTTTACCGTCGCGGAACCAGCGCAGGAAGATCGGGAAATCGCGCTCCGGTTTGCAATCGCCGCCGCTGGTGCGTTTGAACGAGCGATTGCCGATAAACAGGCTGGTGTCGATGAGCGCCTTCGCATCGGGCGGCGTGATGCCGACGAGCAGAGCGATACCGCCTTGATTAAGCCCGGAAAATCCTGGCCGGACCGAGCGCAGGATTTGCTCCTGAGTCAGCGGCAAGCCGATGGCGTCGATCGCATAGTCGGCGCCGCCGCCGGTGAGGTCCTTGATCGCTTGCACGGCGTCGACTTCCTTCGCGTTGACGCCATGGCTCGCGCCCATGCGCTGAGCGAAGGCTAATTTTTGTGAATCGATGTCGACGGCGATAATCGGATACGCATCGACCACCGCCGCCGCCGAGATTGCGCAAAGGCCGATGCCGCCGGCGCCGAATACGGCGACCGATTGTCCGGGCCGCGTTTGCAGCGTGTTGACGATCGCGCCGGCGCCGGTCATGACGGCGCAACCGACGATCGAGGTGACATCGGTCGGCAAATCCTTCGGCATCGGCAGGACGACCCGCTCCTGGGCGATGGCATACTCGGCCCAGGTGGCCGCCGAATGCATGACATTCCTGCCTTTCCAGACGGCGTTGTACTGCGTGCGGTCGTTGAGCGCGTGCGCCACCATCGGCTGGTTGGTGGTCGCACTATCGCGATCGACCCAGGTGGTGATCACATGATCGCCTTCCTTGACATGGGTAACATCCCGCCCCTTGGCGACGACAACGCCAGTGGACTCATGGCCCAGCAAGGCCGGCAGACTTTGCCCCTTGCGCGCCGGCCGCTGCATCGTGTGCAGTTGCGAGTGGCAGACGCCGCTGGCAAAGAGCTTGACTAAAACCTGATCCGCTCCGGGATCGGCAAATTCAACCTCATCGACCACCAATGGTTTCTTTCGCCTCTACATAGATCGCCGCCCGTCCCTTTGTGCTCATGCTCCCTCCGATCCGACAAACGAAATCCCCGCATCGAGAAAAATTCGCGGCGGCCATTCTCGTTCCTTGAACGGATATCTATGGTGAATGACCGAGATTGTCTAGAGCTTTTGATGTTGCATGGCGAGCCGCGACCGAGAAAGGCCGGAAAGATTCACCACAGAGGGCTCAGAGATCACAGAGAAAAAAGATTGATTCGGACAATAGCCGCAGAGAAGCAAAAGGTCGCAAGAAAGATCCGAAATTGTCAGGGCAATCCCCTGTGGTTGCCGATCCGAATCAGTCATGGTCACCGGCGACGATCACCAGGAGAATTTGCCAATACTACGAAGATTGCAACGTTAGTAGCCCACGCAAAATAAATCCCAAGAAGAATTCCGATCGTAGGGGCGTATGGCATACGCCCGGTGGCGGCGGCGCGGCGGTCTCGATTATCGCACCGAGAAGCGCTGCTCGCGCTGCCGTGATTATGGCGGGATTGCTACGAAATCGACGCGGTACCGATTCGGCGCACCCAAGACTTTATCTAACGCGCACTCAAAGCAGCATCTTGAACGGCCGCAACCAAGAATTGCCCTTCTCGAGATCGCGCAGTTCATCGGCCTGGAGCTTGCTCATTACCAGTTTCATCTCCAACAGCTCCGTAGTGAGGATCTGCTTGTCCGCGGTTAACTTTTGGTTTTCGGCGCGGAGCTTATTCACGTCCGCGGTTAAACTGGCCAGCTGAGCTTTAAGGCGCTCGATCTCGGCCTCTGGACCCATCCTAACGATCATCCAACGCTATGACCGGCCTCGCGTGCTGCCCCGTGCCCCATCGACCTTGGGCGCCGACTGCTGCCGCAGCCGCTCCCGTACCTGCGTTTTTCGATCCATCATAACGTTGAATCCCCCCAGCGTCTTTATCAGCAAGGTGCCGGCCAATGGCAGTGCCAAATTTTGTCCATCGCGCCAAGGCACTTTGCGGTGGTTTTTCGGAACATTTAAGACTCTGCTGCGCGCCATCCATCGCCAATCGGCGCCGCATAAGTGAGTCTGCCGGTAGGCTTTTAGAGGCGTACTAAAATTGTACGGTGACCGCCAGAGCCCCTTGGCCGCCTAAACGAGATCGCTGGCGCGATATTTGCCGTCGCCCGAGTACCGGAAAGTGCCTCGGCTTTTCCTTAAAATTGGGTTAAGAAGGTAGCTATGATCCCCTATCGCGACGAGAATGAAACCCAGCGCCGCGCCCTGGCCACCGGCGCGATCTTGGTCTTGAACATCGCCAGTTGGCTGGTCGTGCAAGGCGCCGGTTCGGATCTACCTCTGGCCACGTCGGTCTGCAACCTCGGGCTCATTCCCGGCGAACTGACCGGCTTGCTCCCGCCGGGCCGAAGTTTTCCCTTGGCGCCTGGCCTCGCCTGCGTGACCGATCCCGGCCGTCAAGTATCTCATCTAATCACGTCGATGTTTCTCCATGGCGGCTGGATGCACCTGATCGGCAACATGTGGTTCCTGTGGCTCTTCGGCAACAATGTCGAGGACTCCATGGGACGGCTGCGCTTCATCGCATTTTACCTGCTCACCGGCCTGGCGGCGGCGCTGGGCCAGGTGATGGCCAACCCCGACTCGATCATCCCCATGGTCGGCGCCTCAGGAGCGATCAGCGGAGTCATGGGCGCCTACCTGGTGCTCTATCCGCGTGTGAAAGTCTACACGCTGGTGCCGATCTTTATTTTCTTCACATCGATCGCGCTGCCGGCCTGGGCCATGCTCGGCTATTGGTTCGTCATCCAGCTCGTCAGCAGTCTATTTTCTCCCGGCGACATGGGCGGCGTCGCCTTCTGGGCGCATATCGGCGGTTTCGTTGCTGGCGTCGTGCTGATCAAACTATTCGCCCGCACGGATTACATCGCAGCCCACCGCGCCCATCACTGGCGGCCGCAGCGGCTCATGCGGGACTATGATAACTCGCATCCGCTTTATAGTATCGTTCGACTGGCCTGGAGCACAGATGATTTGCCGAGCGGTAGACGGCGTATCAGCGGCGGCGTCATCTCTTATAAACTTTGTCGATGAATCCGCTTTTGTCCAACTCCCGGACGATGCTCTCGTCGACCATGTCTTCGAAGCGCAGTGGCGCACCGGACTTGCGCGCGGTCGCTATCGCCTCGCGAATCTGAATATCGACACCGGGCCGCGTCACCAAAGGCACGACATCGTAAAGTTTCGCGCTCGCGCTGTAGGCGGCCTCCAAGTAGTCCTCGTTGTTGGTCCTGGCGTACTTCGCCATGATTTTCTTGCTCTCGTCTTTACGGGTTTTGACAAAATGCACCGCTTCGATATGCGCCATGATAACTTTCTTAACGGTTTCTCGGTTCTTCTGCAAAAAAGCTTTCGTTGTCGCCGCGCAAATATACGGGAACTCGAAGCGCTGCTTGAAGTCCGCCGTGCTGATCAATATTCGATGCGGCATCCCTTTGGTCAGGTGAATGACTCCCGGCGGCGACGGGAATCCGGCGATGCGCCCGGCGCGAAAGGCCGCGGCACGTTCCGACGAACCGCCGACTTGCATGATCGGCACCTGCTTGTCAGGTTCCAAGTTCAAACCGCGCAATAGCGCCCGCGCCGCCACATCCGATGCGCTGCCGAGACGGCTGATGCCGATACTTTTGCCTTTGAGTTCTTCCGCCGATTTGATCGATTCATGGACGATCAACTCGTAAGGTAGTGAGTTGAGATAGCACGCGACCAAGGCGATCTGCGCGCCGGCCAACACCGCGCTCGCCACCGCGCCGCCCGACACGTTGGCGACATGCATGTCCCCCGCCAGCAGACTCGTCAAACTGGTCGTCGTGCTGGGAATGAAAAGCAGTTCAGAGTCCAAGCCATGTTTTTTGTAATAGCCTAAATCCTGCGCGATAAACCACACCGCATTGCTGGTTTCCAAGGCACTATGCGACAGGCGAATCTTTTCCTGAGCCGAAGCCGCACCGAAATAAATGGCCAGGACAAAAAATAAACTGCCGAGAACAGAGCAACGCCGCGACACTTTCATGCGACCTCCCATTGGACTGTGACGTTACGAGCCGTAACAAAGTTGACCTAAAGTTCCGCCTGCATCGCTGAGAAATAATCCGCTAACGCCATGCCGCGTCAGCCGGAATCAAATTCTTGCCGAAGCGGCGCTCCGGCGGCGCGGCCAGCCAAGGCTGCGTCTTCTCGGCGTAATACTTGAAGTGCGGCGTCTCGCGGTGCGCCGCCAGCGCCGCCTCATCGCGATAAACTTCATAGAAATAGAATCGATTGGCATCGTCGCGGTCTTGAATCACGTCGAAGCGCAGGCAGCCGGCCTCATCCTTTTCCGAATGCTCGGCATCGTAGCGGACCACTTCCAAGAACTCGGCAACATGCTCCGGCTTCACTTGAATCGTCACATGCAAAATAATCATCGGAACCTCCCGTTACAATGAAGTAAGGAGTTAGGAGTAAAGAGTAAGGAGGCCAAACTCCCGACTCCTCGCCTTCCGCTTGAGCCTTTGCTATCTCAGCCGCTCGATCTTGTCCAGTATCGCGGCGTTTGTTTAACCGACTGGACAACCACCCGCGACATGGAGTAAATGACAAGCGAAAGCGGGTTTCCCATGATCGTACTGCTGATAATCCACGGTCTTTTCGCCGTCGCCCTACTCGGCGCCATCACGCGGCGATGGGGTCCGGCTGCTGGCTCGCCCAGGCCCCGTCTTTCATCCGGCGCATGCGTGCGGTGTCGACCGCATCCCACGTCCCGTCGCGCACGGATCACCGGGCGCTGTCAGCGCGCATCGGGCCGCTGTGGTCGTGGTTGATCCCGTCGCTCGTCATGATAGATTTCGCCTATCTATTCAGGAAACTTTTCCTGTGATGAAAACTACCGGGACTGCCGATTGAAAATGGGGACGTTTATGAAATCACCTACCGTCCGCGCCCATCTTGCCGCGACTCTTTTCGCATACTTGCTTTTGGCTCTTTCCAGCTCGGCGTGGGCCGGCGGCGAAGCCGGCGTGGACGATCACGACCACGACGACGGGCCCAATTATTTTGGCTTCGTCAAGGATACCTCGGGCAAGACCATCCGCGACGCTAAAGTCACCGCCGATATCAAAGGCCGGCCTTCCATAGTCGCCCGTACCAACGCCGCCGGCGCTTATCGCATCCCCGGCTTCGGCAAAGATATCTCGCCTAGCAACGTAACCATCTCCTGCGCCAAAGAAGGCTATAAACAAGCCAGAACGCTGCTCAAGACGCGCCCGAGCAAAACCCCGCCCACCGCCGTCGAGATCGAATGCACCATGCAGCGGCTCGCCGCGAAATAGCCGCGATCACGATCCGACGCCGCGCTGAAACTCCGCCATGCCCCGGCTGCCATCCGTCATTTTTACGGGAGCGGGAATCCAGATTCGCCGTCATTGGCAGTACGGGTTGATTGTCGCGACTCGTCTTGCTTCTACGGCTCAGTGTTCAGTCCGAAGCTGCCGCGCAATCCATTCCACTGCGCTACGGCCAGGCGATTTCCGCGGCTAAGAGCATCTTCTCCCTGCCGATCTTCGTCGGCGAACGGGAAGGTTTCTTTCGCCGCGCAGGTTTGAATTTTAAAATCATCATTCCGATTCCCGGCGGTTCGGACAAAATGATCGACGCGCTGCATGACGACACCGTCGATGTCACCCATGTCGCCGTGCCGTTTTTGATTCGCGCCGCGCTCAATGGCTCCGACGCGGTCGCGGTCGCCGCCGAGTTCACCAATCCGATCTACAGTCTGGTGGTCAAACCGGAAATCAAAAACTTCGCCGATCTCAAGGGCAAATTGATCGGCCTGGCCGACGAGGCTGGGACGATTTCAATCTCGACACGCAGATTGCTGGCGCTGCATGGCGTCAACAAGGGCGACTTTCGCGTCAAAATTATCGAAGGCACACCGACGCGCTGGAACTGTCTCAAACGCGGCGAGTGCGACGCCGTGCCGCTCGGCCAGCCGCAGGACTTGATCGCCGAGAAAGAAGGATTCCGCGTCCTGGGAATTTCCAACGACGCCGTGCCCGACTTTCTCTACACCGTGACGGCCGTGCGCCGCTCCTGGGCGGAGAAAAATCGCGACACCGTGGTGCGCTACATCCGCGGCCTCAGCGCCACGTTCAAGTTCATCCGCGATCCGGCCAACCGTAAATCGGTCGTGAAAACCATCGTCGAAACCACCGACACCCCCGCCGACATCGCCCAGCAAACCCTCGCGCTATTTTTCGAACCTGAGCGACATGTCCTGCCGGTGCAAGGCGAGATCAACGTCAATGGCCTCGGCCAAGTGATCGCCTTCATGGCTGAAGCCGGACTGTTGAAACAGCCCTTGCCCACTGCCGACCGTTTCGTCGAACTCAAGTATCTTCAGGCCGCCGGCGTAAAATAATTTCTGTTCGGCGGACTTTGCGCGCTCTGCGCTACTACGCATAATAATTATTCGCGTCGCCTGCGCAAACTTCGCAATCATGCGATTGCCGCGCCGCCACCCCCAGGGCGTATGCAATACGCCCACACAGAAATCCGACTTTGCGCCCTTTGCGTTCTTTGCGGCCATTCTTCTTTTGGTTGCGCCTGTGCCGCGCTAGGCTTTGACGCGGATAATTCGTGTCGAATCTTGCAGCGTTGCCGGAATACGCGACTCCAGTTCGCAATTTTCGGTTGCGCGAAGCGAAGCAGCTGTAGTAGACCTACGGCCAATCAGGGTCGCCATGATCATGCGGGAAATTTCCAAAAAGCGATCGTCGCACTGCGAAGAGCCACCCCCGAACGTTAGCAAATACTGCGGCGACCCTCGGTTCGCTGCGCGGTATTCGAAGTACCGTCCGATTCTTAGCTGCAGGAAACCGCTGGCCTATCCATCTGATGGTTTGCGCCGCAATGATTGGCGCTACCTGGCCGACGATCGTGGCAGCGGCGGCAAGCCGCCCGCTGCGCATCACCTACTTGAGCAATTCGGTAACCATGGCGCCGCTCTGGATGGCCAAGGAAACCGGCGCCATCGCTAGGGAAGGGCTCGATGTCGAGATCTTGTCGATGACCGCTAGCGTGGCGGTACCGGCGCTGCTCGCCAACGAACTCGACGCCGTGCAGATGTCCGCCGCGCCGGTGCTGACCGCGGCGCTGCGTGGCCATGATCTGGTGTTCGTCTGTGGTTTGCTCAATACCATGATTTGGAATTTTTACGGCCGGCCCGGCATCGCCAACGCCGAGGCGCTGCGCGGCAAAATTGTCGGCACCGACAGACCGGCGACGCCTGGCGGTTATGCCACCCTGGTTTCCTTGAAGAAGATCGGCCTCAGCGCCAAAGATGTCCAGCTGTTTCCGGTGGGCAGCAGCGTTTATGTTATCGCCGCGCTCCATGCCGGCCAGGTCATGGCCGGCATCGCCAGCCCGCCGGCGAGTTTCCAATTGGAAAAAATGGGCTATCACCAGCTGACCAGCCTATTGGATGTGCCCTATCAAAACGTCGGCATCGTCATCCGCCGCAGCCGCTTCGACGAGTTGCGGGGCCGGCTACTGCCGCTGTTGCGCAGCTTGCGCAGCGGTATCGATCGCTACAACAGCGACAAAAACTTCACCCTCAAAGTGATCGCCAAATACAACAGGGAAACCGACCCCGATGCCCTGGACCGATCCTATGAATTTTACCGCCGCGCCGGCTTTCGCCGCGAGCTGACGATCTCCGAGCCCGGCGTCCAGGGCATGCTCGATTTTTTGTCCGAGACCATTCCCGAAGCGAAGAAAGCCAAACCGGCGCAGTTTTTCGACGACCGCTTGGTCAAGCAACTGGACGCGGGAAAATGAGAAAGAATCGATTCACCACGAAGAGCCTAGCGCGGCGAAGCCGCAACCAAAAAGAAGAATGGCCGCAAAGGACGCACAAAAGAATCGGGAGTCGTGGGGCGGGTTTGAAACCCGGCCCTCTTGGCTTTGGCGCATCGAGAAATTTGCGAAAGCCACGCAAATTATCTCGGAAAGTAGCACGAAGGGTTCGGATAATATGGCAAGGCAAATCATCGGAGGATGAAGCCATGGACAATTTCGACAATGTGCTGGTGATCGACGCCGACGGCCATGTGTCTGAGGGCGACATCGATTTCGCCAAACGATTGCCCGACAAGTGGCGTTCTCAAGCGCCGATCAAAGTCAAAGACAACCTCGGCTACACGCGCAATCTTATCGAAGGGCGGATCTGGTCGCCCTCTCAAGGACCGGCGCCGGGAGTCACCGGGCCATTCACCGAGAAAGCCCGCAAGTCGCGCCCCGGCATGACGGATCCGCTCGCCCGGTTGAAAGACATGGACTTGGAAGGCATCGACGTGGCGATTTTATTCGGCACGCCGATCGCGCTCACCGTCAACGGTCTGATGAATGGCGAGTTCGCTGCGGCGTTGTGCCGAGTGGTGAACGATTGGTTGCTGGAGTATTGCTCGGCGGATCCCCAGCGGCTGCGCGCCGTCGGCTTGATTCCTTGCCAAGCACCGGAGCTGGCGGTTAAGGAATTGCACTATCTCGCCAGGGGCGGCGCCATCTCCGCCATGTTGCCGACCAACGTCTATGGTTGGAACCTGGGGGATCCGATGTTCATGCCGATCTATGAAGCGGCGGAAACACTCGGCATGACTCTGAGCGTCCATCCGCAGACGGGCCATGAAGGCATACCGGGCGTCTCCGGCGTGATGGCCGCCGGCAGCCCGCGCTTTTTCAAGTACCCTTACGTGCACATGACCGCGTTCGTTTTCGAGCTGATGATCGCCATGATGCATATGATCGGTGAAGGGGTTTTCGATCGCTTCCCTAAACTCAGAGTCGGCTTCATGGAAGGCGGCGCCGGCTGGCTGCCGTTCTGGATGGAGCGTTTCGACGAACATCTGGAAAAGCTCGCGCCGCAGATGCCCGACTTGAAGCGCCGGCCGAGCGAGATCATCAGGAGCGAGCAGCTGATCGTTACCTGTGAATCGGAAGAGAGCGGCCTCGACCGCGTGCTCCAAGCCAGCGGCGCCGGCACGGTGTGCTACGCTTCCGATTATTGCCATTGGGATTGCAACTTCCCCGACTCGGTGAAGGATATCGTTGAAGCGCGCGATCTGAGCTTTGAACAGAAAGAAAGCATTCTCGGCGGCAACGCCAGCGATTTTTTTCAAATGAAAAACCTCCCCCAACCGAGCGCCATAAAGATCGCCCGGCGGACCTGGGAGACGGCAGTCGACAAAAGCGCGGCCTACGGCGGGCGTTAAGGCCTGCGCCCTAGCGCGCCAAAGCCTCCGAACTTCGCGTCTTTGCGCCTTTGCGAGAAAAATATCCGAATCCGAAATTCCTTAAGGAGTGAAACCATGAGCAAGATAACCGCCATCGACGCTGACGGCCATGTCATCGAGAGAGAAAGCGAAATCCGCAAACACTTAAAAGCGCCGTGGAATCTGCGCACGACGGCGCTGCGGCCGGGCGACCAGCCCTGGGATAATTATATGTTCGGCCGCTTCGTCACCGAGCTGACCTGGAGCAAGCTGTCGGCGCGCGAGCAGGTCGGTAAGTGGCACGACATTCTCGACGAGCATGGCATCGAGACCGCGGTCTGTTTTCCCACCGGCTCGGGCAGCGTCGTCCGTCTCCAGGAGCTCCAGTTCCAGATCGCCGTGGCGCGCGCCTGCAACGATCACTTCGCCGCCGACTACAATGCGCTGTCCAAGCGCGTCAAATGCGTCGGCGTGTTACCGCTGCGCTCGCCGCAGGCGGCCGCGGAAGAATTAGAACGCGCGGTAAAAGTATTGGGCATCACCGCCTTCGAGATACTGCCGGTCGGTTTGCCGCTGGCGCTGGGCGATTCCTTCTACGACCCGGTCTACGCGGCGGCGGAACGCTGCGGCGCGGTGCTCGGCATTCACGGCACCCGCAGTTGGTCGCGCGAGCTCGGCGCCGAAGGGTTGAACACGTTCGCTGAAGTGCATGCCTACGCGTTTACCGCCGGCATCCTGCTCCAGTTCACCAGCATGATCTGCCAAGGCGTGCCGGTGCGTTTTCCCAAGCTGCGCTTCGCCTTCCTGGAGATCGGCGCCACCTGGCTGCCCTACTATCTGGACCGTCTCGACGAGCACTGGGAGAAACGCGCCGAAGTCGAGATGCCGCTGCTGAAAGAAAAACCCAGCGAGTTAGTGAGAAAGTCGGAAGTCTATTTCAGCATCGAGCCCGGCGAGTCGCAATTGCCCCAGACCATCGACTACGTCGGCGCCGATCATTTTGTCTGGGCGTCGGATATTCCCCACTGGGACTGCGAGTTCCCCGGCAACTTGGACCATCTGCGCAACCACGCGGTGCTGTCCGAAGATGTGAAGGAGAAGATCCTCTACAAAAACGCCAAGCGGCTGTTCAATCTGTAAGGATTGAGACGCGCTGGAAAACGACGCGACAAGAAACTACCTTGCGCTTAATTGACGCGCACACAACTCCAATGCGTTCTCGATCGACGTGACGACGCCGAAGGACGGCGTGAATTTATGGAGCGATGCCGGCTAAAGCCAACCCGGCGTCAAATTATTGTGCCAGCAGTTTCTTCGCGCGCTCGATGACCTCCGGCGGAGAATCGAAGATTTCTTTGACCAGCGTTCAAGTTCTTCGCCGGATGTTGTACTCGACATCCATGCGGCCTTTTTTCGCCTCGGCCATCACCTCGGGATCGCTCATGGTCTTGAGAAAGGCCTCGCGCAAAATTTTCACTCGCTCCGCTGGCGTTCCCGGCGTCACCATGATCGGACGGCCAAAATCTCCCGAGGCCAGTAGAATTTGCGATACCCGGCGGCTATTGGCCGGGACTTTATACTGGTCGAAGAGTCTCGTTAAGCGTCGGCGTATCCGCTGCGTTTGAATCTCGCTTGCGCGCGGTCTGGACCAGATGGCGGTCAAAATTCTTCTTATGCCACGAGTCGAACGGCTCGCGGCCAAAATGCGCCGAAAGACTATGGGCGCGGCAAATCACCTCGCCCTTTTCCACCGCGATATCGATCTCGCTGCCGCCGGCGTAGCCCAGACACGCTGTTGAACTTCGCGCCTACCGTGTCTTCGAGAATTTTCGATAGAATGTAATCGGTGCTGGCCGTCCCGGTGCTGCCGCATTTGGGCGCTTCCTTCGCCTTGATCACATCCGCGATGGATTTGTACGGCGCATCGGCGCGCATGTAAAAGATATTCGATTCGACCGCCGGAGAACCGATGAAATGGAATTTGCGCAGATCATACTGCGCCTCGGCGCGACCGACGAATTGGTCGACGTAGATACCGTTGAGAGGCATGCCCAGGGTGAGACCGTCCGGTTTGGCCACTTTGTACACGTGGTTGGCGGCGATCACCGAGCCGGCACCCGCCATGATCTGAACGATCATCTCCGGCTGTCCGGGAATATGCTTGACCATATGCCGGGAAAGGAGACGAGCCCACCGGTCATAAAATCCGCCGGCCGTCGAGCCGACCACGATGCGAATCGTTTTGCCCTTGTAGAACGGTTCGGCTTGCGCGCGGAGTTCTGGCGCGAAGGCGGGAAGAAAACTGGCCAGAGATAGAATCAAGATTAGCCCAATTCTAAGTTTTTTCATGACGGTCTCCTTTCGCTGGCCCGATCATTAAAGTGGTTAACGTCAGCCGACCTCGAGAGCAATCGTCAATCGAATTGGCACCTTAGTATCGCAGCCAATCTGGTTTGTCCATGATCAAGTCTTGCGCAAATCAGGACTCCCCAGTGAACGCGATCGTCGTCGCGCCGGTGGGATCGGAGAGACTGGCGATGATTTCCGCCGGCACGGCTTGAGCTTTGATTTCTCCCGCGCGCTCGGGATGGGGCGCGACCCAAACCCGCTTTTCAAAGCCATCGAGAGCGAGCTCGCCTGCTTTGACAATCCGATGGCGCACCGTGAAGCTCGAGCGGCCCCACTCGCCCACTTCGCTTTCGACGACGATCTCGTCGTCGAAGCGGCAAGGCATGACGAAACGCGCTCCAACCTCGACCACCGGCATGCCGACGATGCGGTATTTTTTCCGCATTGCCGAAGGCGTCAAGCCGGTGCGCTCGAAGAGCCAGCCGGTGCTGCTGTCGAAGATGATCAAATACTGCGGATAAAAAACGATGCCCGGCTGGATCGCACTGGCCCCACTCGATGCGCAGGGTGCGGCGGTTGGTCAACATAGCTTGGTCTAATTTGCCTACAGAGCAATGGGCACGAGCTTGGAGCGCCGCATCTTTCGGTCACGCGTCACCAGTGGCAAACGATGCACGATACTGGTAGCAGCGATGATCTCGTCCGCGGGATCGCTGTCGAAGTCGAGGGTCTTAATCGTGCGGCAAACATCGAGAGTCAACGGCCAAGTTTGGATGCGCGCCAAGGTCCGCGCTAACTCCGGATGGTCGAGATCGATTTCGATGCGGTTCAATTCCGATAGTTTGGCGATCTCCCACAGCACGATCGCCGAAATGCTCCAGGTTTGGTTCACCAGCAGGGCGCGCTCTCGAGGCCTCAATTCGTCGGTTAAGGCGTGGAGCAGAATGTGAGTATCAAGATTCAGCATCCCACTTTGAACCTGTCGCCATGATGTTGCCTTTGATTTTGATCTTGCCCTTGAAGCTGCCGATCAGATTTTCGTTATCGGTTTGCACCGGCACGAGCTTGGCCACAGGCTTGCCATGTTTGGTAATGATGATGCCGTCTTGGTCCACTCGATCGAGCAGCGCCAGGCATTGTTCCTTGAATTTTGCCGCAGGTACCGTTTTCATAGGAAAACTATAGTCGAAGCCTAGTTTGTTTTCTAGTCACAAAAAATGGCCATTAATCGTGACATCTCGGGCAGCTTACGCCGAACAAATAATATTGATCACCGCCTGGCGTTTTTCGACATTCACCGCTTTGAGGCCGCGCTCGAGGGCCGGTATCACGTCGCTCGCCTCGGTGACTTTTTCGCCGTAACCGTCGGCGACCTCCACCGCTTTTTGGTAATTCGAGATACTGTCTAGGAAAGTGATCGGCTGCTTTTGGCTCTTGGCGGCGTAGCCCTCCTTGGTCATGTCGACGGTGGCGCGGCGCACCGCTTGCCAGCGCTGGTTGTTGAACAGCACGGTCAACACCGGCAGTTCCTGCTCGGCGCCGACATAGTGGGCCGAGATCGGATTGCCGAACATGTACGAGCCGTCGCCGTGGGTGCCGATCACCAACCGGTCGCGGGCGGCGAGCTTGGCGCCGAGCGCGCAGCCCAAGCCGTGGCCGAGCCCGGAGGCGGCGCCGGCGTTGAACATGGTCGCTGGCTGGGAGAAGTCAATATACTCCGGCGCCAGAGGCGACTCTTTGATGACGATGGTGTCTTTGGTTTTGATCTTATCGATGCAGTGAGTGATCCAGGCGGGGTGGATCGGCGACTGGCCTTTGACCTCGGCGAGTTTTTTGCTCCAGCCATCGCGCAACGCTTGCCAGCTCACCGCCAGCGCCGCCCGCCGCTTGTCGATGCGCAGCTTCGCCCGCGCTTCATGCTCGGCCATGGTTTCGTTGAGCACGCGCAATCCCTCGGCGGTGGCGCAGGCGAGCGCGATGTCGCAGGGATGGCCGCGCACCGGCACATAGCCGTGCAGCGGATCGGCACCCATGTGAATCACTTTCGCGTCATCGCGCACTTTGTCAGTCGCCGGCAACCAGGGCACGGCGATATCGATGGCGAGGATTACGTCGGCGCTTTGCAATAACGGTTTCAGCTCGTAGCCCAAATTCATCGGATGGTTGCTGGCTATCGACATGTAACGGTTGCGGTACTGGATCACCGGGATCGCGTAACGTTCGGCGAACTCGCCGAGCGCGGTCCATGCCTTGGGATCCCGGCCGGCGCAATTGGTGATGATCAGGGGATTTTCCGCGGCGGCCAAGCAGCGCCGCCACTTCCTCGACGGCATCGCCATTGGGGGAAGCCGGCGCCGCCGCATGTTGGCGCGACGGCGTCGTATAGGTGAACTCGCTCATCTTATGCGCCAGCACCTCGCGCGGCAGCGAGAGATAGACCGGCCCCATGGGCTCGCTCTTGGCGATGCTCAGCGCCCGGTCGACCACGGTTTCCAATTGCTGGCCGTTGCGCAGTTCGTAGTCCCACTTCACCGACTCGCGCAGCATGCCGGCCTGATCGAACATCTCCTGGGTCCAGTGGATGTCCAGGCTGCGGTGTCCGTCCAAGCCGTCTTCGTTGGTCGGCGTGCGCCCGGCGGTAAACAGCATCGGCACATGGCCGCGGGCGGCGTTGAGCAAGCCGTTCATGCCGTTGGCGGTGCCGACGTTGACGTGGACCATGACCGCCTGGGGTTTGCCGGTGACGAGATAATAACCGATGGCCATGTGCATGGCGGTATTCTCGTGGGGACAGGTGATCGCCGTCGGCACCCGGGTCTCCAACACCTGCGCCTTGGCCAGCGATTCGACCACCGGCGCGAAATCGGTTCCGGCGTTGGCGAACCAGTAATCGATGCCGCGGTCGGCGAGCAACGCCAAATAGGCGTCGGAGACGGTAACGTTGTTGAGCGTAATCTTTGCCATGAGCCAAGCCCCTTTCTGGGAAACTCGCTAATTCATACGGCAGGTGGCGGTCGATTTGCAAAAGCTTTTTTTGCCACGCAGACGGTTTAGCGAAAACAATAGCGCCGATGGCAGACCACAAAAAAGCGACGGAGCCTTCACCGCGTAAAGACTCCGTCGCTCAGCTGTCCGCGGTCTACTTCGCGGAGATTTAATGCCGACTGGTTATTTCGCCAGCGGATCGGGCCGCAACTGAAAATGCACCGCCAGCGGTTTGGAGCCCTTGCCGTTCTCCATCAGCCAGGGCGCGCGGTCGCCGCTCGAACTCCACAATCCGCGCCCCTTCCAGCCGGCTTTGGGATCGTCGATGCGTCCGTCGAAACCTTTGGCGTAGAAGCCGATCGGATAAGGCACGCGCAACAGGATCATCTTGCCGTCTTTCAACGCGACCAGGCCATCGTGCAAGTTGCCGGTGGACATCGGCACGTCCTCGCCTAGGCCGAAGGTGTTGTGCTGATCGACCCAGGAGTAGTAGCTCGACTCAGCGCTGTTCTCGCCGATGCCCTTGAAAGCCGGGACCGGGATATTGATAAAACGCCCAGCCCTCGGGGCAATGATCGCCCGTGGCCTTCGGTCCATTGAGCGGACCCTTGCATTTTCTCCGGTCGAAGCTCGCCAGATGACCGCTCGCGAGCGATGCCCAGACGACGCCTTGCTTGTCGATGTCGGCGCCGCGAATGCCGAAGCCGGGTAACGGCATGTTGTAGATCTCCGCAAGCGCGGTCTCCGACGGATTCGGCCCCGGGCATGAGCCGCACGACAGCACCCGGGAAACACGTTCGACCGAACCCCAGACCGAACCGTCCGCCGGACTCGGCATCACGGCGTAAAAGCCCGCGATGATGCGCTTGTCCTTGGTCGGATCCACCGGCTGGTTGGGCTCGACATATTCGTCGCGCTTGCCGTTGCCGTTGGTATCGAGAATCATCGGCGTCCAGCCCTGCGACTTTCGCCGCATCGCCGGTTTCGTCGAATATTTTCATGTCGAGCCAACCGACCACCTGGCCGCCGCCGCTGGTCCACAGGGTTTCGTTGGCGTCCGAACTGCAAATGATGCGTGCCGAAAGCAGGTGTCGATGAAGGTGTACTGCATCGGTCTTGGGATCGAGCATCGTCAGATGGCGGTTCGTGCGCTCGATCGGAAAGGCTTTGGCCGAGGGATGGTCCGAGCCTTTCTTACAAAAGTCCGGATTGTTCGGACCGCGCACCGTCGCGGCGAACCACACCCGTCCTTTGCGGTCGAACATGCCGTTGTGATTGTTCGCCTTGCTATCCCACACCTTTTCGTTGCCCCAGTAGGGCGACGGCTGCATCGGTTTTCGCTCGCCGCATCCGGACCTGGGCGTATCGGCGTCGCGCACCGGGGCTAGGAAGTTCTTCGCGGTATGCGTTTTCGGATCGAGGATCGGAATGATATCGACGCTTAACTCAGTGGAGCCATAAACCGGACCGTAGGCATTGACCGTCGGATAAGCGCCGGTCGGAAGCGATCAGGTCGTGCAAGATAATGCTTGTCGTCGAGCCAATCCCACGTCGTCACGACGATGTTGCGCTCGACCCCTTGCGGCCGTAGCGGCTTGGTATGGGGCAACTCGCCCTTGGCGATGCGGTCGGTCCAGTCAGCGAAATATTCGATCGGAACGCGCGCCGAGATCTTTGATCAGCGATGTCGAACATCGACTACGCCGCCCTGTCCCGACTGGATGCGGCGGAACCACGCTTCCTCGGAATTGGTGAACTTGCCCATCGGGATACGGCACATTCTGGGGAAGGTGCGCGTGGCGACGCGTGCCCATCGATGGCAGTTGGCACAACCGTTAGACTTCATCGAGTTCAGATATTCGATTCTGCGTCAGCTTCTCGGGAATGTTCCCTCGCCGCCAAACTCGCTTTTGTCCGGAATCTTCATCATCGAGTACCAGTGAATCGCCGGATAATATCTGCGCCGCCGCGGCATCGTTGGGCGCCACGACCGCTTTCAAATTGAGAATCTTGCCGGGCGCGCTTTTGACCTTGGGCGAATCGACCAAGCCGTAGCCGCGCACCCAAATGTTGTAATTGGCCTTGGGCAAGTCCGGCAGCACATAGCGCCCGCCATCGTCGGTCACCACCATGCGGGCGAATCGCGTCGGCAGCTCGGTGGTTTCCGCGATCACCCACACCCCCGCTTCCGGCCCCTTGGCGCTGGTCACCACGCCGCCGATGTCGTCATTGTCGATCTGCACGGTGACGCTTTGTTGGCTGCTCAATTCGACAGGCGACACAGCCAACCAGGCGACGATCAGCTATCGCCAATCCGCCTAGGCACCCGAAGAGTTTTGTCCTCATGGTCTTACTTCCCCCCTATTTAGCTCGCATAGGTCTGGAGCGACCTAAACAATAACGAATGGCACCGCGATGTGTCAACTAACAATTAGCGCGCTTGAATTTGACCTGCGAGTATCAAATTGTCGCTCAACTCTCAGCTCTCCACGAGCCGCCCGAGAACACCGTTCGGGACGACCGAGTAAACCGCGCGGACTCCACGATCAAGCTAGGTTTCGCCGTTTTCCTCAGGTTAGCTGGGTTCGCAATAGTTGAGATCGGCGAAGCTTTTAATCTCGGGCCGGACGATCAGGCTGTAAACCGGATTAGTCGTCTGCGCGACGATGGCTACGGCGTCGGAACCCTTGAGCACGGCTTGAATCAGATAAGGCGTGGCGTTCTTGCCGGCGTCGATCTCTCCCTTGTCGAGGGCCGCGACGATCCGGTCCGTGCCGCCGGGAATTGGCACCACTTCGAGAGTTAAGCCTTCGCGAACAAAGAACCCCTTGCGCTCAGCGACCGTGAGTGGAAGCGAGGACAAGCTGCCGGCCGGAGTGGCGTTCTGGCCGTAGCGCAGCGTGATCAGCTCGGCGGCGGTGGCAGCGGTCACTACATACATGCAGAGAAGCGCCGCAATAAGAACGACCCGTCCGAAAATTTATCAAGACGCCTCTCTCACTTCGCCAACGGATCGGGCCGCAATTGGAACTTCACTACCTTCGGGCGTGTTCCCTTGCCGCCTTCCATGTGGAAGGGCGTGCGTGTTCCCGTCGTCGCCCATAGCCCATTGCCCTTCCAGCCGGTCTTGGGATTGTCGATGCGGCCGTCCATACATTTGGCGTAGAAACCGAGCGGAAAAGGGCACGCGCAAATTGACCATCTTGCCATCCACCAACGCGATCAGCGAATCGTTCAAGTTGCCGGTGGCGATGGGCACGTCCTTGCCCAAGCCGAAGGTGTCGAACTGATCGACCCAAGTATAGTAACTCGACTCGGCGCTGCCCGTGGGTTCGTTCAAGCTCTCGAAGTTCGGTCCCGGCAGAGTGTGCAGCGTCCAGCCTTCGGCGCAGTGCTTGCCCAAATAACCTTGAACCCTTCATAAATGCTCCTTTAGAATGAACGGGTACGGCAAGCGAATGGAGAGTAACCGAAATCGAAATCGCACGTCAATCGAAACTGAACAACATTGAACATTGGAGCACAGCAACTAGCCCAGTCCGTTCCCTCCCTTTCGTAACTTTCGTAAAGGGAGGTTAGGAGGGATTTTTCAAACTACAAAAACAAAATCCCCCTCAGTCGCCCTTTTTTAAACGGCAATGAATTCGTGACCTCAGTCGCTGTTCGTACATGACCTGCGACGCGGCGCGGCAGTATCACGTCGATCAAATCGTCTCCGCGACGTAAAATCCGCCGTGGCTCTTCTTGGTTTGCAGTCCCTCCACCGCGGCGCGAAAGGACTTGTAAGACTCAGTGCCGCGCCAGCGTGCCAGGTGTTCTTTGCTCTCCCACACCAAAATGACGATCACCGCCGACGGATCGTCTTCGCTGCATAAGATATGTCCACCGGTCGAACCTGCCGACTTACAGCCCTGGACCGCTTCGCGATAAATCTTGACGTACTCGGCCCGCTTGGCCGGGTCCACCGTCTGAAAGCGCATTTCGTAAACCATGAGTATCCTCCTGCAAAATCGACATAAAATCCCGTGCGACTTTGGCGCAGCGCTACAAATGTTTGGGAGAGCAGCGTCATGCTGCGATAACGACTGTCGCTGCTATTCCTCGAACATCCGTGCGTCCAGCAGCCTAGCACCGTGGATCATCCGCATGACAAGAACTGTTTTCCCCGTGACACGGTAGATCACTCGATGAATGGCCGCGCAGGAGCAAGTGGCGATAGCGAGTACCTAGCAACTCGTTCTCGGCAATGAGAGGACAGCGTTCAGGAAAGCAGATCTGCTCAGCGTACCGATGTCGAGTTTCGATGACGGCGGATAAATCTGTCGGCTTCTGCGGGACTGTCGGCAGGCAATAAAACCCCAAATCTCTTCGATATCGCGCTCCGCCGTTCGCGCGATTCTAACGCGAAACTTTGCGGGCATGCTTGAACTCTTTAAGAAAACTGCGGATCGGCCGAGTGCGGCCAGCGGCAACATCTTCCTCTGCCTCGGCAAGTAGCCTCGCCATATTGCTCGCCTTCAAATGTTTCTCGTAAGTAGTGGTATCCATCAGGACCGCATCGGCTTTGCCGTTTACCGTTAAAACGACCGGCCTCTTGGTACGATGCACTTGGCTCAAGATCGCTTTGGTATTTCGCTTTAAGTCAGTGACTGAGCGGATATCTTCAGACGGACTGAGTGACATGAAGACACCTCGTTTGGTCGACTATGGATGGCGCTGAATATAGCACCTAATTTGATGCTCAACAATAAACCCTGGTCAAGCTGGACTGACGCGGAACCAGCTTACGAGCCCTGCTCCAACCGCAGCGTCAAGCCGTTTTTCTCTATGTAAACCTGCCGGTATTGTTTGCGCTTGGCGAGCTCGGAGATCAGCAGCGCCAGCGGCTGCGAGATCGCGCTATAATCCTTCGGCGCGCCGGCGGCGAGCATGGCATCGACGGCGGGATCGCCGGCGATGACGCGCAGGACCAGTTCTTCGTCAGAAACATTCGAGCCGCCGACTTTGCGCCGCACTTCTGGCAGCGACATTTCCGGCACCGACCAGTTCGCCCAATCCTTGGCGCGCGGCCGGCTGAGAATCTTGTCTTTGACGCCGGCGTCCATCACCGTCGGCGCTTCCTTGCCCCAGTGGCCCAGGGCGTACTGAATCGCCTGGTCGGTAACCTCTTTGTAGCGCTCGCCGGTGATGATATTAATCGCCGCCTGGCTGCCGACGAATTGCGCCAGCGGCGTCACCATGATCGGATAACCGAACTCGGCCCGCACCCGGCCGCATTCCTCCAGCGTTTCCTCGATCCGGTGCGCCATTCCCATCTTGCCCAACTGAAAGCGCAAGTTGGAAATCATGCCCCCCGGCACTTGATGCAGGTACTGCGCATGATCGTACTCGCGCTGCGCGCCCACCGGATGGCCCTCCAGTTTGGCGATGGTCGTGAAATGTTTCTCGACCGGCTTGACCGCTTCCAAGTCAACTTGCGGTTGGTAACCCAACGCTTGAGCATTGCGCGCAACGTTAAAAATCGATGGCTGCCCTGAGCCGTTGGCCAGCGGCGGGATACCGGTGTGAAACGTCTCGACGCCGAGCTTCATCGCTTCTAAATAATTGAAAGGCGCCATGCCGTTGTTGCAGTGGGCGTGGAACTCCAATGGGATATCGCCGATGTTTTGCTGGATCAATGGAATCAACGCGCGCGTGCGATCCGGCGTCAGCAAGCCGCCAACGTCTTTGAAACAGATCCGATAAGGTTTGATCGCCGCCGCCTGACGCGCCCGCGTGGCAAAGTACTCGTCGGTGTGGCGCGGCGAAACCGAATAAATGATGTTGACGATCACCTCCATGCCAAGTTGCTTGCAGCGCGGCGATCTCGACGGCGGCCGCGTCGTAGTCATTCCACGGATCGGACGAACGCGTCAGTGTGATGCCGTGGGCCGCGACGCGCTCGATCATCAACAGCCGAACCGAACGTGGAATTTTTTCGAACCCCGATGCCAGTCCGCCGTGGTAACGCAGTCGCGTGCGGCGAAATCTCTTGGCGCCCTCGCCCATCCATACCCATGGATTTTCTTTGTGCTCTTTGACGTACTTGATGTAGCCGGCAAAGCCGAAGAATTCCATCGATTCAAAACCGCACTGGTCCATCCGCTCGGCAATTGCCAGCATCGCGCCGGTGCGCATGCCCAACGCCCACAAGCTCAACGACCCATCGCGCACGGTGGTATCGACAAATTTGATTTGCTTCATCTCTGTTATCGCTTAGTTCCAATCGGTGAGTATCCTTTAGAACGGCGAAATTCTAACTCGACTCTATAGCGGTATATCGATTAGCACAGGTCTAACTTTTTAGTCGAGCATGTTTTGCCGATTGCGAATGTCCACCCGTCGGCTTCTGTCTAGGAATTGCGAATAATTTTCCTGAGACTGTCCCGCCTGTGGGACTTTAACCTCACCAGCGCCAGCGACAGGATGGCATAGTCGTTGCTCCTCAAGTGATCATGAGAATTTCTTGTATTTTATTAACGCTAAAAGGAGAGACTGTATGAAGAAAACTATCATAACGGCAATCGTCGTATCAGGGTCTTTGATCGGCGGCGCTTTATCTGCGCAGCAAACCGCGCCCAATAATAGGAATATGCCCAATGCCAATCCAGCCACGGAGGTGCCCCGTGAAATAAATCCCAGCAACCCCGGCCAGGTTGCCCCCAAAGGACCGGGTCTGGACCAAAAAATTCCCGGCCAAGAGGGCACCATTCCGGAAATTATCCAGCGCCCCGGCGGTGTGACTCCGCAAGCGCAGACTCCCCAACAGCAAGCTCCGCAAGCGCAAATGACCGTTTCCCCCGAAGAAATTCGCCGGGCGCAAGAAGCTCTCAAGACAAAAGGTTACGATCCGGGAGCGGCCAGTGGCAATTTGCACGCGGGCACTCAAGAAGCCTTGCGTAAGTATCAAAAAGCTAACAATTTGCCGGTCACCGGAGTTCTGGATCAACGGACGGCGGAGACACTCGGAGTAGAAATTCGCAAAAGCGATAGCAAGCCTTCTGATACTAAATCTTTTGATAGCAAGTCGTCTACAGAACCGAACAAATCGCTACCCGCGAAGTAAACGCGTGTGTAAACTTAAGCGGCGGGTAGCGAAAGTCGCTACCCGCCGACGTGGCCGGCGACTATTGATTTTACGATCGCTGTTATCTGTTCGAGATCTTCAAATGCGACGCTGGGGTCACAGGGTAATTCGATTAGCTGGGGCCAAACTCGCTCGCAGTAGGGTAAACGATCCCACACGCATTGCGGGAATTGACTTAACAAATGAATCGGCATGTAACTGCCCTGCACTTCGTAACCGGCTTCGCCTAGCGCCGCTATAATCCTTGCCGCAAGGTCTTCGCCTCGCTCTTTCCCCACGATCCGAACGACCTGCGTCAAGCAGGCCGAGCCAGGGCCGTGGCGAATCAACTCGATAGCCAACTCGTTTCCGAGCAATTGCTGATAGGCTTCGACTCTGGCGCGGCGCGCTTGCAGATTCTCCGGTAGCGAATGAATGAGACTGCGCGCCACCGCGGCATTTAAGTTCGCCATGATTTCCTGTCGATAGCGCTCCGGCGGAGCCTCAGGATTTTTTTCATGGCTGCGCGAGAGCATGTGTTGAAACGGCAAAGTCCACCCGCGCCAACGGCGGAGCACCAGAGTTGAAGCCAATCTCGCGAGCGTGTGACTGGCGCTCGGATGGCCAAGAACAACTTCCCGCGCGGCCTCGAGCACGCCGCGGCTGTGGGAAATCAAAGCCCCGCCGCCGAGGCCGAAGCAGATTTTCTCGGCGCCGAAGCTGACGACACCCATATCGCCGAAGGTCGCCATCGGCTGATCGTCGATCGTCGCACCGAATGCCTGGGCGGCATCGTCGATGACAACGATATTGTTCGAGTTAGCCAACTCCACGATCGCTCCCATATCGGCCGGATTGCCGAACAAATGGGGCACGATGATCGCGCGGGTCCTGCCCGTAAGCGCCGCGTCAACCGTTTCCAGCGTGAGATTGAGTTCACTACCAACATCGGCCAATACCGGCGTTGCGCCCACGGCTAAGATCGGCCTCACCACGGTGCTGCAACAAAAGCTCGGGATAATCACTTCGTCGTCTCGACCGAGGCGACAGGTGCGCAAGGCCAGCTCCAACGCCAAACTGCCAGAGCCGCAAAGGATGACGTCGTCGACGCCGAAGTGGTCGAGCAGCTGCGATCGCAATGCCACGACATCCGTTCCGCGGACCACTGACCGGAAAAGCGCGGCCGACTGAGAATCTTGTCTTTGATGCCGGGGTCCATCACCGTCGGCGCTTCCTTGCCCCAGTAGCCCAGGGCGTACTGAATCGCCTGGTCGGTAACCTCTTTGTAGCGCTCGCCGGTGATGGTATTAATCGCCGCCTGGCTGCCGACGAATTGCGCCAGCGGCGTCACCATGATCGGATAACCGAAATCGGCCCGCACCCGGCCGCATTCCTCCAGCGTTTCCTCGATCCGGTGCGCCATTCCCATCTTGCCCAACTGAAAGCGCAAGTTGGAAATCATGCCGCCCGGCACCTGATGCAGGTACTGCGCATGATCGTACTCGCGCTGCGCGCCCACGGGATGGCCCTCCAGTTTGGCGATGGTCGTGAAATGTTTCTCGACCGGCTTGACCGCTTCCAAGTCAACTTGCGGTTGGTAACCCAACGCTTGAGCATTGCGTGCAACGTTAACAATCGATGGCTGCCCTGAGCCGTTGGCCAGCGGCGGGATACCGGTGTGAAACGTCTCGACGCCGAGCTTCATCGCTGCTAAAGATTGAAAGGCGCCATGCCGTTGTTGCAGTGGGCGTGGAACTCCAATGGGGTATCGCCGATGTTTTGCTGGATCAATGGAATCAAAGTGCGCGTGCGATCCGGTGTCAGCAAGCCGCCAACGTCTTTGAAACAGATCCGGTAAGGTTTGATCGCCGCCGCCTGGCGCGCCCGCGTGGCAAAGTACTCGTCGGTGTGGCGCGGCGAAACCGAATAAATGATGTTGACGATCACTTCCATACCGAGCTGCTGCAGCGCGGCGATCTCGACGGCGGCCGCGTCATAGTCATTCCAAGGATCGGACGAACGCGTCAGTGTGATGCCGTGGGCCGCGACGCGCTCGATCATCAACAGCCGAACCGAACGTGGGATTTTTTCGAACCCCGATGCCAGTCCGCCGTGGTAACGCAGTCGCGTGCGGCGAAACCTTTTAGCGCCCTCGCCCATCCAGACCCACGGGTTTTCCTTATGCTCTTTGACGTACTTGATGTAGCCGGCAAAGCCGAAGAATTCCATCGATTCAAAACCGCACTGGTCCATCCGCTCGGCAATCGCCAGCATCGCGCCGGTGCGCATGCCCAATGCCCACAAGCTCAACGACCCATCGCGCACGGTGGTATCGACAAATTTGATTTGCTTCATCTTGTTATCGCTTAGTTCCAATTGGTGAGTATCCTTTAGAGCGGCAAAATTCTAACTCGACGCTATAACGGTATATCGATTAGCACAGGTCTAACTTTTTAGTCGAGCTTGTTTTGCCGATTGCGAATGTCCACCCGTCGACTTCTGTCTAGGAATTGCGAATAATTTTCCTGAGATTGTCCCGCCCGTGGGACTTTAACCTCACCAGCGCCAGCGACAGGATGGCATAGTCGTTGCTCCTCCAGTAATCATGAGATTTTCTTGTTATTTTATTAACGCTAAAAGGAGAGACTGTATGAAGAAAACTATCATAGCGACAATCGTCGTATCAGGGTCTTTGATCGGGCGGCGCTTTATCGGCGCAGCAAACCGCGCCCAATAATAGGAATATGCCCAATGCCAATCCAGCCACGGAGGTGCCACGTGAAATAAATCCCAGCAACCCCGGCCAAGTTGCCCCTAAAGGACCAGGTCTGGACCAAAAAATTCCCGGCCAAGAGGGCACCATTCCGGAAATTATCCAGCGCCCCGGCGGTGTGACTCCGCAAGCGCAGACTCCCCAACAGCAAGTTCCGCAAGAGCAAATGACCGTTTCCCCCGAAGAAATTCGCCGGGCGCAAGAAGCTCTCAAAACAAAAGGTTACGATCCGGGCGCGGCCAGTGGCAATTTGCACGCGGGCACTCAAGAAGCCTTGCGTAAGTATCAAAAAGCTAACAACTTGCCGGTCACCGGAGTTCTGGATGAACGGACGGCGGAGACACTCGGAGTAGAAATTCGCAAAAGCGATAGCAAGCCTTCTGATACTAAATCTTTTGATAGTAAGTCGTCTAGAGAATCGAACAAATCGGTACCCGCGAAGTAAAGCGTGTGCAAACTTAAGCGGCGGGTAGCGAAAGTCGCTACCCGCCGACGTGGCCGGCGACTATTGATTTTACGATCGCTGTTATCTGTTCGAGATCTTCAAATGCGACGCTGGGTTCACAGGGCAATTCGATCAGCTGGGGCCAAACTCGCTCGCAGTAGGGTAAACGATCCCACACGCATTGCGGGAATTGAGTTAACAAATGAATCGGCATGTAACTGCCCTGTACTTCGTAACCGGCTTCGCCCAGCGCCGCTATGATCCTTGCCGGGAGGTCCTCGCCGCGCTCTTTCCCCACGATCCGAACGACCTGCGTCAAGCAGGCCGAGCCAGGGCGGTGGCGAATCAACTCGATACCCAACTCGTTTCCGAGCAATTGCTGATAGGCTTCGACTCTGGCGCGGCGCGCTTGCAGATTTTCCGGTAGCGAATGAATGAGACTGCGCGCCACCGCGGCATTTAAGTTCGCCATGATTTCTTGTCGATAGCGCTCCGGTGGATCCTCAGGACTTCTTTCATGGCTGCGCGAGAGCATGTGTTGAAACGGCAAAGTCCACCCGCGCCAACGGCGCAGCACCAGAGTTGAAGCCAATCTCGCGAGCGTGTGACTAGCGCTTGGATGGCCAAGAACAACTTCCCGCGCGGCCTCGAGCACGCCGCGGCTGTGGGAAATCAAAACCCCGCCGCCGAGGCCGAAGCAGATTTTCTCGGCGCCGAAGCTGACGACACCCATATCGCCGAAGGTCGCCATCGGCTGATCGTCGATCGTCGCACCGAGTGCCTGGGCGGCATCGTCGATGACGACGACATTGTTCGAGTTAGCCAATTCTACGATCGCTCCCATATCAGCCGGATTCCCGAACAAATGGGGCACGATGATCGCGCGGGTCTTGCCAGTTCGCGCCGCGTCAACCGTTTCCAGCGTGAGATTGAGTTCACTACCAACATCGGCCAATACCGGCGTCGCGCCCACGGCTAAAATCGCCGCCACCACAGTGCTGCAACAAAAGCTTGGAATGATCACTTCATCGTCTCGGCCCAGGTGACAGGTGCTTAAGGCCAGCTCCAACGCCAAACTGCCAGAGCCGCAAAGGACGACGTCGTCGACGCCGAAGTGGTCGAGGAGCTGCGATCGCAATGCCACGACATCCGTTCCGCGGACCACTTGGCCGGAAACCAGACAGCGCAGTATGTCTCGCTGCGTCTTACGGTTCCAGAACGGCACAGCGAGTGGAACGCGGGGAAAAGAACGGCGGAGACGATCGTTCAAGGGTTCGAGGTTCAAAAGTTCAATCGTTTTCGAAGTGGGTTGGGTCCGTGGGTAATTTTCGAGATAGACATTCTCAAACGGGGAGGTTCAAACCCGCCCCTTGTCTGTGAAATATTCTTGCGCCCCTTGCACTGCAATACCCAACCGTTTGCGCAGCTTGCGCAAATTTTCAGGACCGGTGTCCGTCAGTAGTCGCGCTCAATAAGAAAAATTCATCTCACCACGAAGAACACACGAAGAGCACGAAGTTCGGAGAAATAATTTTCCGAAACCTTCGTGTCCTTCGTGACCAAGGCGCAAAGACCGCATAATTCGGAAAATGAATGTGAAAACTGTTAGTCGGTCTTTCAATATTTCCCTTCCGAACTTGGCGCCTTTGCGGGAGATATTCCGAGACCGACCGGTGCGCCAGGCGCACCCGACGAAAACCTTCGTGTACTTCGCGCCTTCGTGGTGAAAACAAACTACACAATAACTCCGAAAGAGCGGCCTCACTTCATCGCTAGATTGCTGACCGTCCCGAGCTCTTCGAGCTTGAAACCGCCATTGGAATTGGCCTGCTGAATGCGCCGCCATTCGTCATGATAGCCAGAAGTGTGGCCGCGGAAGTGCGGCATGACGTAGCGCGCAAACAGTTCGTAAGACCGGCGGACCTTCTCCGTGCCGGTCCATTCATGGGTGCTTAACAACAAACCGCCGAAGCCGCCGGTCTCTGCCTGCATGCGCTCGATCTGCTTGATGGCGTCATCCGGCGTGCCGATGATCCAATCGCGCCGGTCGGCGCCGGAGCGTGGGGTGATTTCGCTGAAGGGTTGACCCGGATAGGACTCGTAGGGCGCTTTCAAGCCGATGGCGGCGAAGTATTCCATGTCGCGGCCGATGCTCGCCTCGACATCGCGCCACGCCTCTTCCTTGCTGTCGGCCAGATAAACGCAGGTGGCGATGCGCCAGTTGTCGCGTGAAGTCGCGGTGCCATGTTTGGCCGCGATCGCTTCGACCTTGTTCCACTGCTCGGCTTTGGTCTGGTTGTTGCGGACGTTTTTTCCCGCCGGCGATAAAAATTGCATGCCGTACTTGCCCGCCAATTCGAGACTGATGGGATTGCCCGACGAGGCGATCGCCATCGGCAGGCGCGGCTGCTGATACGAGCGCAGCTGCAAGCGCATTTGTTTGAACTGCCAAAACTGGCCGTTGTAATCAATCGGCTCCGGCGACTCGAGCAAGCGCACGATGATATCCACCGACTCGGCCATCATCGGATAGAGCTTTTCGTTGGGCAAACCGAAAAGCACTTTGTCCGTCACCAAGGCGCAAGGCCCGACGCCGAGGATCGCCCGCCCGCGCGTCAAATGATCGAGGAACGCCATGCGCTCGGCGACATAGTAAGGATGATGAAACGGCACGCTGATCACCGATGTGCCGAGACGAATGCGCTGGGCCTGCGCCGACGCTTTGGCCAACGCCATCTCCGGCGCCGGCATGGTCTCCCAACCGCCCGAGTGATGCTCGCCGATAAAGCACTCGTCATAGCCGAGTTCGTCGGCGAGATGGATCAGCGAGATGTCGCGGTCGAAAGCTAGCGACGGGCTCTCGGTCGGATGATGCAGCGGCATCATGAAGAGTGAGAATTTCATAATTCGACTCCTTCTCAGTCAATCTCTACTGCGGAAACGGGATCGGGAGCAAGAGGATTGAAAGACGACACGGAAATTTCGTGACGCGATGGGAGCCGATATGACCCGCTGATCGTTAGCGTGCAAAACCACCGCCTGGATAGGCCGACCGGTAGTCGCCGATGCTTATGGCAGGTCACTTAACAGATTTCGCTTATTGTGCCAGAGGTACCGCTTGACGTTGTACGGCGTAGCCGTATAATCAATTCGATGTACAGCTTCATCGAGACCAAGTTATTCACTCGCTTGGCGAATGACCTTCTCTCGGATGACGAAATGCGGGAACTCCAATCTGCTCTTATCGACAATCCCGAGGCCGGAAACGTTGTTCCGGGTTCGGGAGGTGTGCGAAAGCTTCGCTGGCGAGCGCCTGGGCGAGGAAAGCGCGGCGGGTATCGCGTCATCTACTTTGCGAAGCTCGCTCAGGGCATTATTTGGATGCTGACAATTTATCCAAAGAACGTAGCGGAGAATATTCCTGCACACATCTTGCGCCAGATTCGTAAGGAGGTAGACGATGCCTAAGAGCAAACGAAATATCGGTCTGGAAATTCTTCAAGGGCTGCGCGAACTCAAACGCGGAGAATATGGCCGCGTGACGACGGTTCCAAGTGTAGCAAGTATTCGAGAAAAGACTGGCTTGTCTCAGGCAAGATTCGCTCAACTTCTGGGAGTGTCCGTCCGAACACTGCAGGACTGGGAGCAAGGTCGTCGAGCCCCCTCCGGCGCTGCAAAAACCCTGCTCATGGTTGCTCACAAGAATCCGCGCGCACTTCTTGAAGTTGCATGACCGAAAATCCCTTGCGCCCGGGATAAGCCAACCGGCATTTGTCGCCGCCTACGATGGGTCACTTAATAGTTGGGTGGCACGAGAGACGCTTGACCTAATTGGAGACTAATCCGCAACGACCATGCAGCGCGGAAGGCGAGACCAAATCCTTGTTGATAGGTGTGCGGATTATTGACTCAGGTGCCGCGGATGTTTCGCTCGATTTTGGCCGGAGGCTGTTGGAGGTTGCCAATGTCCAGCCTGGCACGCTCGTCTGGACATCGCCTCCGGGGCGAGGCGCGGTTGAACGCTTTGCAGGCCGGTCCACAACGCTGAACCGGCAGGGACGGCTAGTCAGGGGTTGATCTGGCTCGTCTGCGACGGACCGCCTGACCAGCCAGGAAGCGGCAAGTCGTGGACTCAAACGGCGCGTGTGACGTAATGGATGCGCGCAGAACTAGATCTCACCCCGCGATGCGGCTTTCGATTGCGATGACTTGCCGGTATCGGCATCACGTTCCTCACTGACCAGGCATCGCGGCCTCGCGCAATGCGGCGGCGTGCTCAAACCTGGCGGTTGTCTTGCCGATCTACTTGGAGGGTCACGCAAGGCGACGGCTGAGACCGGTTCCGAGTGCGAAGGAAGTCCTCCAGGTCGCAACGCCGGCTGGGATCGCTCGAACCGGAGATTCTCGAGGCCTAAGGTCGCGCCGAATGGGGTCACGGGAACTGGCGTAACGATCTCTTCCGATGGAATGTCTCGCCACGCTGATGCTGCAGGAAGTCTGGCACTTTACAGGGCACAACGACTGGCCCTCCTACGTCCCGAGACTCGTCGAATGCACGCCGACGGTCGCGAAGCTGGTTATACCCAGACGCATGTCGCTCGGCACAGCTATTACCATGTGGTGTGTAATATTCGGTCACCCCAAGGCGTCGACGCGGGTCGTGCGCTCACCAAGAATCTGCGCGGCTTACTAGAGAAAGCATGGAAGTCTTGGTTCGTCACAATCGAACGTAGACCAGATGACCTTACGATCGAGGTCTTTTAAGATGCCGCCTAGTCGTAGGACGTTAAACGGCTGAGCTATCTCGCCCCATAAACCCAACTGCCGTACTCTGACAGATCGCGCAGAGATTCGATTTGCCCCGCTTGATGAGTATTGCGATTGGTGACGCTAGCGCGTCGTAAGCTTAGCGTGGGCAGAGACGCCTTGTGGTTTGTCGAGGTCTGGAGCGCGGCTCTGCCTAGCCGACGATCGCTTTGACCTTGGCTTGCGCTTCCAGGCCCTTCTCTTTCATCAGCGGCAGATAATTCGCATTAAACCATTTCTCCAGCGCTTCGCTGTAGGCGCGGCGCTCGCGCAACCGGTCGTACCACTCGGGAATGTGCGGACGCTTGTCCCAGAGAAATTGCAATTGTAGGTGGTCGAGCCGGGTGACGTACGGGGCGAACCCAATGTCGGCCAGGGAAAATTCTGTGCCGGCCAGCCATGGCGAGTCCGCTAATGTCGTTTCCATGTCGCTGAGTAGTTTATCGAAGCGTTTTATCGCTTCCGGAAAAAATCGCGACTCAACTCCTTTGGTAACATTCTCCCAGCTTTTTTCTCGTTTCACCGGATCGGGCATCTTCTTGTGAAACTCTTCGAGCGCCTCCATGCCGATGGCGAGTTTTTGATAGCGAAAGGCGATCGCCGAGCTCACCACACTGGTCGCCGCGTGCACCCCTTCGTCGAGCTGCTTGGTCCACAGCCGCATGCGCGCGCGCCCGGCGGCGTCTTTCGGCTTTAGGCGTCGGTTCGGGATAGGCGTCGTCGAGATACTCGCAGATCACCGTCGACTCGATGATCACCGTGCCGTTGTCGACCAGCGTCGGCACCACCGCGTTGGGGTTGAGCTTTAGATACTCCGGCTGCTGCTGATCGCCGGCGCGCAGATTTAAATGATGACTCTCCCAGGCGAGCTTTTTCTCAGCCAGGACAAAGCGCACTTTCTGAGCGCACACCGACATATCGTTGTGATAAAGTTCGATCATCGCCGCACCTTCCTTATTGTCTTAAGTTCGTTAGGCTTTCCTGTGGATAATATGACCTAGAAGCCCGAGGAAAATTATTTTGGTCACATGTCACCTCATGGCTAACGAATCAATGGGATTACTTTGTGGGCGCAACTTGCCAATCTTGGAATGGCTTCCCTATAGGCGCGACCGCTTGTTTACGACAAATTGGTCGATTGGACAAGTGTCGTTACCTGGATCTCACCTCAAGATTGATTGAGTGAAGTGTCAATACCTGTGTGTCGAAGCGGCGACCCAGCGTAAACACAACAATTGTCCCCCTTGGCTCGTTAGCGGAGATGAGCTATATGAAAACCGCCACGCTGTGGTCAAAGATGGCACCGGCCACTATGCTGAAGGAGGCGGAAAATGGCACCACCCCAAACCGTCGACGGCTTTCGCTTTATGCAGTTTGCTTTATGCGGGCTGCTACTCGCAATTTTTTTTGCGGCTTGTCAAGTTCACGCTCAAACTCATTTCTATAAAGATAAAACGATTACGGTTCTCGCAGCCACCAATCCCGGCGGCACCGCCGATATGCGCATCAGAACCGTCGTTTCGGTGCTGCAAAAGCATGTTCCCGGAAATCCGACCATCGTTGTCAAGTACATGGCTGGTGGAGGCGGGCGGATGGCGGCCAACCAGCTCTACAAATCGACGGCACCGGATGGCTTGACGATGGGCGCCATGCTTTCCTCTTACATACCCGCAGCGGTGATCGGGGATCCCGGCGCCCTCTACGACATCCAGAAAATGATCTTTCTTGGAACGCCGTATAGCGGCCACCCGCATATTTTTATCAGCCGGCGAGGCGCGGGAGCGGACACACTGGAAAAATTGCGATCCATACCCAACCTGCGCTTGGGTGCCCAGTCGGTTGGACACACGATCTATTATACCGGCCGAATGTTCGCCTATCTGATCGGCCTCAAGGAGCCAAAGTCCGTCATCGGCTATAGCGGTCCGGAGCTCGATATAGCCTTTCAAAGCGGCGAGGTGGACGCCAGGTCCAATCACCCCGACAACCCGATTCGGCAAGGGTTGCTGGAAAAAGGTATCGTCAATGTGCACGCGATGATCGAAGTTCCCAGGGGACACAAACATCCGCATCCACGATACGCACAGTTGCCGAGTCTCGAAAGCTTCGCAAAGTCGGAGACGGAACGGAAACTTGTGGCCTTGCATCGGACCTTTCAGCTATCCGGGGCTCCGTTCGTGCTGCCGCCAGGCACGCCGAATGATCAGGTGACGATTCTTCAGCAAGCCATGCGCCGCACGTTCAATGATTCCGAGTTTCTCAAAGAGTACGAAAAAGTCGGCGACGACTCGCCGCCGCTGATGCCGGAAACGCTGACCCAGCTCATCCGGGATTTGCCGCGCAATGATGAAGTCGTCGACCTGTTCAAAAAACTCTTCGGAGCCGACCCCCTGCCGCCTCGGCCGTAAGGCATCTAGCGAAGCAGTCAAGCGCGCTTTAAGTATCTCCGCGTGACGAGTCAGCCGCGCTCGTCGCGATCGCGTCGCACAAGACTCATGAAGGCCCGGCAATCTCCTGACCGTTGTGTATCAACTTGCCAGCAACCGGCACGGGATTTTTCAGCGAGTTGATTGTGTGGCAGCCCATCTCAATCAATTGCAGCATTTCTTGCACCTTCTCAGACGGCGCCGGACTTTGGATTTTGAAAATGTACGTCAGCTCCTTGCAGCCCGGCGAAACATCCGCCAGCAAAAGTTTGCCGCGCGTATCGTAAGTCATGCGAATATCCATCTCGGCGTCCTCGATCTCGATGTCCAGCTGTGACGCGTACCGCGCCAATTGGCTGAACATTCAAAACCCCGTCGCCGCGACGAAGTACTGCAACGGCGATGGCGCCTGGCCGCCGCCCTTGCGCGACTTCGCCTCGTCGCACTGGATGGTGTATTCGCCGATTCGCGCCTCTTTCAACTGGCCTTCGATAAGCCGAATCACTGCGCGGGTGGTCGTGGTATATCCTTCCGGCCCTTGCTTCGCGCGCTCTTGCTGCTCGCGATGCACTTCGCGAAACGCGTCCCGGTCGATCTTACTTTCAGTCGTAGCCATAAAGTGCTTCCTCTATCAGTCCCTCTGGTTAAATTTCCACGAACAAAAACTGAGTTGATTAACCGCGCAGAAAATCATCGCCTTTGATCCCGGTGGCGTCGGCCATGCGGTCGTTAAAATTGTACAGACAGATCACGTAAACGATGTCTAAAATATCGCGGTCGTCGAAGCCGTGGGAGCGCAGCGCCTTGATATCGTCCTCGTTCGCCGTCGACGGTGCAACCGTCAGCTTGACCGCGTAATCCAACATCGCCCGCTCTGCGGAAGATAAATTCAACTTTGTGTAATCGTGCTTAATTCCTTCGACCAAAGGATCGTCGTTCGATTCGGTACGGAGAGCCTCTCCGTGCGCGGTCATTCAATAGCTGCAGTGATTGGTCGCCGACACCACCGTTGCGATCATCTCGCGTTGGCGGCGCGTGATGCGCGATTCGCCGCGCATAATCGACACGTCGAGCGCGCGCCAGGCGGCGAGGTTGTCGGGATTGAGGCTTTGCACCTGGCGGATCATGGAAACTTTGCCGCGCTCCGCCGATGGGCCGGAGCCCGACTCGTAAATCTCCTTGAGCTTGCCGGTCGCCTCGCCCGGCGGCACTGTTTTGATATAGGGCATGGTCACTCCTTCTGCCCGGCCACGGCCCGACGCGCTTGCTTCTCCGACAAGACATGTCTGACCGCTTCGACGATTTCATACCGATAGCTGGCTCGGTCCGGATTGGCGCGCAGCATGTCGACAATCTTTTGCGCCTCGGCCTGCGAGTAAAACAAGCCGACGGTGCTGACAGCGCCACCGGGACCGATTTCGTTGACGTAAAGTTTTTCCATCGATCACCTTTCCGAACTTCGCGCCTTTGCGCCTTTGCGAGAGATATTCGTTTCTGGTGACCCATTCATGCTAATAGGTTTTCGGCGTTTTGTAGCCGACTTGCTTGCGCTCTTTCATGAACGCCTTATAGGTTTCGGGATGAGACTTCACGATATACGGACACGCGTCGACGCAGAGATGACAGTACTCTTCGCGCAGTCGCGAGTAGGGGTAGCACTTCTCCAGATCGATCAGCCAGCGCTTGATGCCCATGGGTCATGACGTGATCCTGTGGAATCGCGTCGCCCGGGCAGTTGCGCTGGCAGACGTTGCAGTTCATGCAGAAGTCCTGCACGCCGAACTCGCGCGGCTGATCTTCCAGCAGCGGCAAATCAGTGGTCACGAAACCTGGACGAAAGCTCGCGCCGTACTTTTCGTTGATCAAGCTACCGTGGCGACCGAGCTCGCCGAAACCGACTTGATAGAAAATCGGAATCGCCTGAACCTCGCTGGCGCCGTTATGGTGCGCGATCGCTGGATAGCCCATCTCGCGCACGTAGGCCGCTAGCGCCGTCGCGATCTCGGTGCACTTCGCGTAGGTTCGCATCGCTTCTTCCTCGACAGCGTCGGGCCCCTGAGTAACCTTTTCATAATCCTCCGCGACGCAACAAGCGATTACGAACTCATGCGGCACTTCCGAGCCGAGATCGATCATATGCGGCTGCAAGCGGCAGACACCGACCATATTGGCGCCCAATTCCGTCGCCTTCGCTTTGATCTGCGCGGTCATCGCCGCCGGATCGCTGACCGTTACCCGCTGCGGATTAACGGGACCGTCGCGATAAGGCGCCAGTTTCACCCAACTGGCGCGATAAGCTTGAATGGTCGGCTTCACCGCCGCGTAGTGGCGCGACTCCGTCGCCCCCGTGGCATGAACCATTTCGGCTAATACCGGGTCAGCCATGCCCTGCTCTCTTCGAGGCGTTATCCCACGCATTACATCGTCCTCCTATTCAATCGGCTCCCCATGTTGCATTGATCCCGCTTAGCGCGGCGCTACGCCGAAAGCCGCCGCCATGCGAATCGCGTAATTGTGATAAGCGATCGTAGTGGCGACTAACAATACTTCACTGTCGCTAAAACCTACCGCTCGCAACTCGTCGACATCGCGCTTGCGCACCGAAGCCTCGTCGATAGTGCCTTTCTCCGTATAGGCCAGCACCGCCTGCTCCGCAGCCGTGAGCGAGAGCGCGCGCCAATCGCTTGCGGCCTGGGCGGCGAATGGTTGATCTAGCGGGCCGCGCAAGGCTTCGACGAAACCCTGGCAACGCAAGCAGCCGGCAACCACAATGCCGATCAAGCTGTACAGGCGCGGCGTCAATTGTTCGACGAGCAGGCGGCGCATGGCAGTGTCCGCTTCGAGCGCGCCGGGCGCCGCGCTGAGCAGATCCTCAATCCCTTTACCTGCGACCATCCGCAGGCGGCTCATGGGTCATCCTCGTAGAGCGAAGTCTGCAGCTGTTCGCGAGTCACGCCGAAGGCTTGCAAAATTTCCTCAGGGAAAGTCGAACTTCTCTTCCTCGACGCCGAGCAAATCGGCGATGCGGTCTACCCAGTTTCGATAACCGGCGCCCAGACCGATGGAAAGAATTTGCTCGTCGCTAAAGCCCGCCTGGCGCAGCGCTTCGATATCGGCGTCGGTGATTTGGCTCGGCGTCACGGTAAACTTCTCGGTAAACGCCAGCATCGCTTTCTCCTGATCGTCCAATTCGGCGTCACGCCAGTTGGAGATCACCTTGGCGACTTCCTCCACCGCCATCTTGCCGTCGACACGGAGAAACTCCCCGTGACCGATGCCTCAAAACCGGCAACCGCTCAGCGCCGCAACCTGGGTGGCGATAAGCTCTTCCTTGCGCCGGCCCAAACCGGAATTACCGGGCCGATAAATGCCCTTGTCGAAGCCGACCCGAGCCTCGAGCAGCTCCGGGCATAGGCTGAAGATGATCACGATGGGCGGCAGCTTGTCTCCTCGCCGCTGCCGCACCGATGGGCTCAACCTGGCGAGGGTCCGATCATAAACATTTTTGAGTTCGCCCGTGGCTTCGTCTTCGGCGATAACTTTAATGAAACTCATAAGTTTTGCCCTGCCTGCAGATTTGAATTGACCTCCTACTACTAATCGTATAAGCAGTCAATCCTAATTACAGTAGCGACCCATTCGGAAACTCAAGTAAGCCGAAGCCGGGACAGTCAGCAAAAAATAAGAGGAGATCCAATGGCAAAACAACTCAATGCGGGAGATTTGTTTCCGGCATACCAGGTTCAGACGACAGACGGCCGAACCCTTCATCTGCCGCGCGACCTTAGCGGTGAATATTCCGTACTGATCTTCTATCGCGGCATTTGGTGACCCTACTGCCTTCGGCAGTTAGCCGACTACCAAGCACACATCGACGCTTTTAAGAACGAAAAGATCGACATCGTTGCTCTATCGGTCGATCCTCTCGACAAGGCCAAAGAAACAGTTGACAAGCTGCAGCTTACATTCCCCGTGGCTTACGGCCTCGAAGTGCCACGGGACGCGGACAAAGTGGGCGCGTTCTGGGAAGAGCGCAGGAAAATCCTTCACGCGACAAACTTCATCCTGGACTCGGACAAGAAAGTTTGCGACGCATCGTACAGCATCGGCCCCATCGGGCGAATCGTTGCCGTGGATGCGTTGAGCCATATCCAGTTTTTCAAGAAGAGAAAAACACAGAAAACCTAGTTCGGGGAACCTATCGGCGTGGATGATCGTTATTGCGCATACCGACTCGATATAGCGGATCGCCATATTTGACAGAAGGAGGGTTTATGAAACGAAACCCACATTCCCGGTCCGGCACACGCTCGATTTCGAATCTGCGAATTCGCTACGCCGTAGTCGTCGTATGCGGCTTTCTTGGTCTGTTTGCCTCCCTCGCCAATGCTCAATTGGGTCCTAAAGACGGCGCAAACCTAACACCCACGGATCTAGAGCGAGTCAAGGTCGGCGACACGGCACCGGATTTTACGCTTGAGAATATGGATGGCCTGAAAATCACCCTATCGGACGTCTACCGTAGCAAAAAAGTGGTTCTGGTGTTCTATCGCGGTCAATGGTGACCCTACTGCACACAACAGCTCGGCGAGCTGAAAGGCCTGTTAAGTCCAGACGAAAAGAATCTGGTTCAGCTACTTGCGGTGAGTGTCGACAGTCACGACGATTCCAAAAAGTTTGTGCAAAAACTCAAGGAGCGATTTGCCGGCGATCTCGACTTTCCGCTTCTCGAGGACAGAGGCCACAAGGTGATCAACCGCTATGGCATTTTCAATCCGAGCAGCAAAGGCTGGCCCCACCCGGCGACTTATGTCATCGATACCAAGGGAGTCGTCCGTTGGCGCGTTGTCGAAACCGATTACAAGAAACGGCCCACCAACGCGCAAATTCTTGAGGCGATCAGAAGATTGCCGTAGCCGCTTTCGACGAGCGGCAGCGATTGAACAGCTTAACGAACTTTCCACCGATCTGCGGGCATCGCGACACCGCGCTCCTCTGCCAACTTCGCGGCGCGCTCCGCACCGGCACGGGCGCGCTGAATCTGCCAATCGGCAACTTCCAAACCCAGCCCGTCGACCACCCGCACGCGAAAATTGAAATAGGCACAGACGTGCACGATATCGAGGATGTCGCGGTCATCCCAGCCCTTGTCACGTAGGCCCTGTACGTCTTGCTCGCACATGTTGCTCGGCGTCAGCGTGAGTTTTTCGGCGAACTCCAACATGGCATATTCCGCAAGGGTCAAATTCATTTCGCGCCAAGCATCTTTGACTTGCTCCACCGATAAATCATCGCCGCCTTCCTGACGCAGAAACTCTGCGTGAGCGACGGTTCAAAACCGGCAATGCAGCGTTGCTGCGGTCACCGTGGCGATCATCTCGCGCTGCGCAGTCGTCAATCGCGACTCACCGCGCATAATCTCCCACATGAGCTCGGCGGTGTGCCACATCGCTTTGGGATTGAGACTGTGCAGCATTGGCGGGCTAATCGGTGCGCCACCGTAACCGGCGTCGCGATCTTGGTTGATCTTTTCGCCTCGGCGCTGCTCGCGGATCTTTCGATATACTTCTTTCAATTCCCCGTGCGCGTCATGTTCCGGAATAATCTTGATCCACGGCATCGCCGTTCCTCCATATTCGCCGGTGGCGCCCCTGAATCGAGGGCCGGCATCGATGCGAGCGGTCGACTTAGCGCCGCCCCTGGCCAAACAACAAGGCTTTTGACTCCTCGTTCACCGTCGGCTCGGGTGCCGAGATCGATCCGGTCAGCTCGATCTGGTAAATCATATCGGTGAACACCCGAGCGTCGCGGTCGTGTGCGCTCGCGCGACCATTTTGATGCTGTCGACCGGCATGGGTTTCTCTTTCAAGACGTTGGCATACTGCATCATCAGGCAGGAAGCCGCGCCGGTAACGAAATAACCGAGCGGAGTCGGCCCCGACCCTTTGCCGCCGCGGATCTCGGGCTCATCGATCATCAGCTGGAATGCTTTTTCCTCGGTCTTGTAAGTCGCCTCGAACGTTTTGTGCTCCTGGCGCGCGATGTCGACGCGCACCGTCCGATGGGCCGGCTCGCCAATTTGCTCGTTGGACCTTCTGCCATGATCACCTTCCATTAGAATTATTCATCGCGTCCGCGAGTTTGACCTCCTACTACTAAACATATAAGTAGTCAACATGCGCCTCGTTAAGCGATCCGGCTCTCCCCTACCGCTCTATTTCAAGATCATGACCGAGATCCGTGACAACATTCTTTCCGGCGCGTGGAATGACGGCTTTCAACTTCCCGGTGAAGCGGATCTCGCCCGCCGCCGCGGCGTCAGCGTCATCACCGTGCGCCAAGCGTTAGGCCAACTGGCTCACGAAGGGCTGGTCCGGCGCGAGCGAGCCAGGGGGACCTACGTCAGCTGGAGCGGACCGGTCAATCAGGCGATCAATTTAGAAATCGAAGCCGACAACCTGGTCACACTGAATCCGGCGGGCACAAGCTTTAAGCTTCTCCGCACGGAACAGATCGACGCCCCGGCCAACCTTCGCGGCGACTTCAAGTTATTAGCTGGGGAACGCATAACCCGCATGACGCGCGTCCGTATGGCGCATCGCGAACCGCTTGCCTTCGTCTATTCCGACGTTCCGACCCGCATCGCGGCAACACTGCCACAAAAAAGCCTGCTTAAACTGCCGCTTTCCAGCGTCATCGAAAAGGCTTTGGCGATCCGCATCACGGACGTGAAACACCTCGTCGGAGCGAAGCTCGCCGACGAGGAAGTAGCAGCCAACCTGAACATACCGCCCGGCTCGCCGGTACTTTTCGTCGAGCGCAACTATTTCTACAAGAACGATCTGCTCTTGCGCACCGTGGGTTTCTACCGCAGCGATCTGTTCCGCTATGAAATCAAATTAAAAACCAGCCGCCGCTAGTTTTGGCTAAGCGTGGTAACTCGCGAGCCAGGTAACCTGTGACAGATTTGGCCAGCCCGTTAATGCTTCGACGTACTCCCTGGCACCGTTACCGTGATATGCGACAGCGGCGAGTCCGCCGACGCGCCGTGCCAATGGCGTTCGCCGGATTTAATATGCACGATATCGCCGACGGTAATCTCGCGCTGTTCGGTTTCCGTTGCTGCGAAACCTTTGCCCGCCGTTACGACGAGAATCTGATCACAGTCATGGACATGCCAGCCGGTGGTCGCGCCGACGCGGAAGTTGACCACGTTGCAGCGAAAATTATCCGACTGCCCGTCGCCGATCACCGCCTGCCGCGTCCGGCTCACCGCCCCGCCGGTCCAACCGGCGATCGCCGTCGCCGTGTCCATTGGAGTTTCCTTGAGTTCGTTAATCTTAAGAACACGCATAACTACCTCCTTAAATTCACAGCCGAACGCTCCGCCCCCAGAATTCAGTCATCCGAATCTGCCGTAGGGGCGTATTGCATACGCCCGTCTCCGTATCGCCACAACTACACTGGTCGCGGCGAACGGGTCAAGACCGTCTAGTCGTGATCGTGAGAGTCGCAAACTCTACAAGACGCGGAATCTACGGTTGACACTCCGACCTGCCAACGGCTATATCACTCGCGGAGATCGACCATGCTATTCGTCCAAACCGTCTTGCTTTTTAGCATCTTCATCACGCCGCTAACCTTCGCCGCGGAGAAAATCCGCATGTCGGTCTCCGGCAGCTACAATATGATCTTTCTCGCCGCCGGCGTGGCGCATCACAAAGGATTCTTCAAAGACGAAGGTCTGGAAACCGACATCGTCGTCATGAGCGCGCCGGCGTCGATCGCCGCGCTATCGAACGGCGACATCGACTACACGCTGCTCACCGGCTCGGTGATCCGCGCCGCCATTCGTGGCCTGCCCGTCCGTATCGTCGCCGGCTTGATGAGCAGCTCCGCGCATGTTTTCCTGTCCCGGCCGGAAATAAAGACAATCAAAGAGCTCGCCGGTAAACGAATCGGACTCGCCGGCTTCGGCGACGCCACTCACGTCCTTGCGCGAATGATTCTTGCCAAACACGGCATCGACCCGGATAAAGACGTTCAGTTCATCGGACTCGGCTCCGACTCCGGCCGCTTCACCGCCCTGCAACAAAACCTCGCCGACATGGTCGTCACATCGCCACCCTGGGACTTCGAGGGGAAAAAGCTCGGCTACAACATCCTCGCCCGCGCCTACGAGCATGTGAACTATCCGCTCGCGGGCCTCGGCGTGAATCAAAAATCTTTGCAAACCAACCGCGGCCAAGTGAAACGAGTGGTCAAATCGCTAGTGCGGGCCAACCGCTTCATGCGCGACAACCGCGAGGAGTCGGTGAAAATCTTGATCGTCTGGGGCAAAGGCAAACCCGAGCACGCCTCCGCCGCCTACGATTCCACAGTGAAAATCATCAGCCCCGACGGCGGAATCCCGGATGACGGACTAAGACTTTTGATCGATCAAGCCAAGCGCGACCTGAAAGTCACACGCGACGTGCCGCTAAGTGAGATCACCGACTTTAGTATCTTGCGAGAAGTGCAGAAGGAGTTAGGGTTGCGCTAATTGTATGATTGGATAGGCCAGGCAGGTCCCGGGCGCCAAACCTGACATGATCACCCACCCCATCCGCGTCCTATCGGTCATCCCGCCAATGACGCAGCTCAACACGCCTTATCCTTCGACGGCGTATCTCACAGGCTTCTTGCGCTCGCGCGGCGTCGATGCGGTGCAAGAAGATCTGGCACTCGCTCTAGTCTTAAAACTTTTTTCCGCCGACGGACTGTTAGCGATTCGTGAATGCATCGAGGCGATCCCGAAGCGCAAGCGCTCGCCGAACGTCAAGGGTTTTCACCGCGACTTTGACCGCTATCTCTCGACGATCACACCGACCATTGCGTTCTTGCAGGGACGTGACCCGACCTTGGCGCACCGCATTTGCGGGCGACAATTTCTTCCCGAAGGGCCGCGCTTCAAGCCCATCGACTTCTATCTCCAAGACGGCAACGACGACCCGTTGGCTTGGGCGTTCGGCGCACTGGGAATCGAAGACCGCGCCAAACATTTGGCCACGCTGTACCTCGATGATCATCGCCGACGTGCTGCGCGACGCGGTGGACCCGCGTTTTGAGTTTGTCCGCTACGCCGAATCGCTGGCGCAAAGCCAACCGACATTCGAGCCGCTCGCCGAAGCTTTGGCGGCACCGCTCAATCTGGTCGACAGCACACTGCGCGATCTGACTCTGGCCGCGCTGGCACGCCATTCACCGAACTGTGGTCTTACTCTCGGTGCCGTTCCCAGGATCGGTGTACGCCGCGTTTCGCATCGCCCAGACGATCAAGGCGCACGACTCGTCGATCATCACCGCGCTTGGCGGCGGCTATGTCAACACCGAGCTGCGCGAACTGAGCGAACCGCGGGTGTTCGATTATTTCGACTACGTCACGTTAGATGACGGCGAGCGGCCGCTCCTCGCATTGCTCGAGCACCTGCGCGGCGAGCGACCCGAGAGTGGTCTGGTTCGCGCTTTTGTGCGTGCCGGCAACAAATCCGCGGTCAACTACCTCGATAGCGGCGAACCCGACATCCCCTTCGCCGAAGTCGGCACCCCAACTTGGGACGGACTGCCGCTGGACGGCTATTTGTCGCTCCTCGACATGCTCAACCCGATGCACCGGCTGTGGTCCGACGGCCGTTGGAACAAACTCACGGTTGCCCATGGTTGTTACTGGAAGAAGTGCAGCTTCTGCGACGTAAGCTTGGATTATATCTCGCGCTACGACGACATCGCCGCGGCGACCCTGGCCGATCGTATCGAGACGGTCGTCGCCGAAACCCAACAGACGGGATTTCATTTCGTCGACGAAGCCGCGCCACCGAAGGCGTTGAAGGCGCTCGCCGCCGAGATCAAGAAACGCAAGCTGGCAATTTCATGGTGGGGCAATATTCGCTTTGAGAAATCTTTCAACCCTACGCTTTGCCAAGCACTCGCCGACAGCGGCTGCATCGCGGTCTCCGGCGGGCTCGAGGTCGCTTCCGACCGCCTGCTCAATCTGATGAAAAAGGGCGTCACCGTCGAACAAGTCGCCAGAGTCACGCGGGCATTTTCCGACGCCGGCATTTTGGTCCACGCCTATTTGATGTATGGCTTCCCGACGCAGACAGTGCAAGACACGGTCGACGCGTTAGAATATGTCCGGCAATTGTTCGACGCCGGCTGCATTCAGTCAGGCTTCTTCCATCGGTTTACCTGCACGGTCCACTCGCCGGTCGGGAAACAGCCCGAACAATACGGCGTCACGCTCATGCCCTTGCCGAAGATCTCCTTCGCGAAAAACGACGTCGGCTTCATCGATCCCACCGGCGTCGACCACGACGCTCTCGGCATCGCCCTCAACAAAGCGCTCTACAACTACATGCACGGCATCGGCCTGGACGCCGACGTGCGCAGTTGGTTTAACGGCCGAGTGCCGCGCACCAAGGTGCCGCGCAGGTATATCGCGCGGGCACTCACGTCGGCTTAAGATTATCTGTCCAGTCTATCTGGTGGCGGTATGTTATTTTCTGGGATGGTCGCAGATACAACCGAGACAAGGAGGGCGGGTTTAAAACCCGCCCCTACACAAATTCATTTAGGTTCATTGGTCTGAGTTTAATTGCTCCAACCGCTCTCCGACACCACAACCCGATTCCCTTCCGGATCGTTGAATTGAATCTGCCCTTGGGCGCCGTCCGATACCGCCACACCGCCGTCCTGCAAACGTTTCTTGAGACCGCCAAGATCGCTGACCTGAATGCCGAAATATTGCACGCCGCCCTTGGGACGCACTTGCGATTTCGTCAACATCAGCGTCAGCGTGCCGTCGCTGAGGCGAATCGTCCCGTCATCACTCCATCCCGCGATCTCCAGACCGAACTGCTGTTGGTAAAACTCACACGCCGCGGCCAAATCGGGCACCTGCACGGCGAGCAGACGTACGGCGGGAAGCTTTTTTTCTTCCCTGCCGAGATAGCCGCGCGACGACAGATCGACGTTGTTGCCCCAGGGATCGATGAAACGCACTTCCGCCGGCCGCGCCGCTTCTGGGCCGGAGACGCCGGCGGATATCTGTGGGTTTGCGCCGCGGGTCAAACCGGCGGGAAGTTTCGCCACGGCGGTATCCAAATTATCGACCATGAACCCGTAATGATGAATGCCGACAGTCAACTCCGCCTCGCTGCCGTCGTCTCGATGGGTCCCGGAGATCGCCGCCGACACCGCCGCTTGCTGCAAGAAGGCAAGATTGAACAGCGGATCGATCACCATGCGTGAGCCGCTGGGGAAGACTTTGCACTCCTCGAAGCCGAAATATTTCTGGTAAAAATCGCTGAGCACTTTTGGCTGCTGCGAAATAAACGCAATATGTCTGAGCTTGCCCATGGGTCACCTCCGCAATTGTTAATTCGTTTATATTTCCGGAATAAAAGGTGGAGCATGCTTCGACAGGCTCAGCATGAACGCTTATATTCCATCATTTCAGCTCATCTCCGTTCGTCCTGAGCTTGTCGAAGGACTCCGGGAGGATATTTCAGCAACCTGATATGAACATTATGCGCCCTAACGAATCCTCGCCGCCACCTGTTCCATAAACCGGCACATTGACGCGCGCGCTTGTTGGTCGCTTAGTCCGCCCAATGCGAAGTTGCCAGCCAGGTCGGTTAAATAAAGCCGCTCACGGACGTATTCCACTTTTTCGCGAACTTCTTGTGCGTTGCCAACCAGGACGCGGTTTTGATCCACTAATTCATCGAACGTCAGCCGCTTCATTGCCGCCCGATGTTTATCGTGACTGCGGTAGGACTCGGGATCGGCCATCCCTGGTGTCAAACTATGCGCCGCCTGCGCCGCCGAGTGATATTCATGCAACCCATGCGCAGCCGCCGCGCGCGCCTCAGCTGTGCTCTCGCCAACATAGGCGTGATACACGCCGAGTACCCGCGCGCTCGCCGGATCATGTCCCGCCGCGCGTCGCGCGTTGAAATAAGTCTGCATCTTCTCGCGCAGCTCTTCGATCTCGTTCAAGAACGGGATCAACATCATGTGGAAGCCTTGAGCGCCCGAGTATTCGAAAGACTCCACCGAAGTCGTCGCCGCCATCCACACCGTCGGATACGGCTCCTGCACCGGGCGCGGCAGCACTTCGACGCCGTGATATTCGTGAAAGCGCCCTTTGTGTTCGAGCTTCGCGTCGCGCCACGCCTTGAGAATCACCTCGAGATTTTCCTTGAAACGATCGCGCAAGTCGTCGAGCGGAATGCCGAAGGTCAGCGCTTCCCACTTGACAAAGCCATGACCGACGCCGAATTCCACCCGGCCGTTGCTCAAGCAATCGAGGGTCGCGTAATCTTCCGCGACACGCAGCGGATTGTGATAAGGCAACAGCAATACCGCGGTGCCGAGGCGCATCTTTTCCGTCCGCTGCGCGATCGCCGCGCCGATCACGGCCGGCGCGGAGAAAACGCCGGCAAACGGATGAAAGTGATGCTCGGCGAGCCAGACGGATTCAAAACCGATTTTTTCGCCGTAGGCGATTTGCTCGACGACCGTGCGAAAACGTTCGGCGCCTTCGGCGCGCGTTGCCGGAAGCGACGACGGTAAATAAAAGAGTCCGTAACCCATGGCCGGACCATATGCCAGCGCGGCGAATTTGACAAGTTTTTCCGAGCGCGACGTGAGCGCACGCCCTGCCGGCAATCTTTCCCTCGACTTTCGCATCCTCGTGGGATAATGGGGTTGTCAAAACTCATTTGGCGAAAGAAGAATTGCGCTTATGTTTACCACCCGGTGGGCCACTTCGGAACGAAAGTACGATGTCATCGTCGAACGCGACGTTAAAGTCCCCATGCCCGACGGCACATTGCTCGACGGCGATATTTACCGCCCGGCGTCGGATGAGAAATTTCCTGTGCTTCTCGGCGCGCACGGCTACAACAAGGATCTTCAGTCGCCGCCAATGCGTCCGGTGGGTTTCACGCCGATGCGCGGTTACATGGAAAGCGGCGATTCGACTTTTTTCGCCCGCCGCGGTTACGTTCACGCGGTTTTCAACTCCCGCGGCACGGGCAAGTCCACGGGTTTCTACCAGCTCATGGGGCCATTGGAAGTCGAGGATGGCGGCCATCTCATCGACTGGTTGTCGGCGCAACCGTGGAGCAACGGCGCGGTTGGCATGTTCGGCGTGTCCTACTATGCGCGTCTGGCCAAAGCGGTGGCCGCCACGGGACCGAAATCGCTAAAGGCGATTTTCTCGCCATTCGCCGGCACCGACGACTATCGCCATCGCTGTTACCACGGCGGGATTCTCGCCCATGGCTTCATAACGCATTGGCGCAACAGCTTGCACAAGCCCAACTATCGGAGCCTCTATAAAGAGCGGCATGGCGAAACTGCGTACCAAGAAGCCATCGCTCAGGCGCTGCGCGACGATGAAATTGTCGCGGTGCCGGCACTGCGCGAGGCGCTGCAAAATCCCGGCGCTGGCACCAATGCGCTGATCGTCGACATGCTGCTGCATCCCTTCGACGGCCCGTTCTGGCGCGAGCGCAGCGCTAAAGATTCCAATGGAAAAATTCCCGCGTACCTGGGCGCTTGCTGGGGCAACTACGGACTGCATTTGCCGGGCGCTTTCACGGCGTGGCGGGAGTGGCAAGGTCCGAAGAAGATGGTCATCGGTCCGCCGGTCTATCTCGACCGTCCGGTGTATCAGTATCAAGATGAGGCGCTGCGCTGGTTCGATCACTGGCTCAAGGGCATCGACAACGGCATCATGAATGAGCCGCCGATCCGCTGCTTCATTCCGCCCACCGGCGAGTGGAAAAATCTAAGTGATTGGCCGCCTGCCGAAGCGCGCTGGACGACCTTCTATCTGCATAAAGACGGCATCTTGAGCGAGCACGAGCTCTGGCCCGCTGAGGGATCAGATTCTTTCGACGAATCGAACTTCGAGCATGGCGCTGTCACCTACACAACGCCGCCGCTGGTGGAAAATACCGAAGTGCTCGGTCCGAGCGTGGTGACGCTGTACGTCTCCGCAACCGATAGCGATGCGCTGTTGTTCGCGACGCTGCTCTTGATCGACAAGGAAGGCAAGGAGCATGAGCTCACGCGCGGTTGGCTGCGCGCGTCGCAACGGCGATTGCGCGCGGACAGTCAACCGTGGGAGCCGATGCAGGCGCATGAATCGAGGGAGGCCCTGGAGCCGGGGAAAATCTACCAGTTGCAATTCACTATCGTCGCCACGGCGCGTTTGTTCCAGGCCGGCGAGCGCATCGCGCTGCGCATCAAGGGGTCGGATGACGAGCCGGCGGTAAACTCGTTGCAAGCGCTGGCGCGCAATCATTTACGCCGGCCGCGGCCGCTGCGCATCACGGTGCACCACGACGAGTCGCACCCGTCGCATCTCGATCTGCCGATCACACGCGGCAATATCATTGGAACGTTTTTCTCGGGCGGAGACATCAGCTCCTTTGGGCTGTCGCACTGACTTCCTCGCGCTCCACGGCGAGCGATGGAAATTCATTGACTCGAAGGTTATTTCATGCCTGTTTCGGCGAAGCCGGAAACCAAGCTGCATCGTTGGGTGAGTAACTCACGTGAAAAGACGTTTGGCTGCCGGCGGGTTGGCATGACGAATCCTGAGTTTCGACAGCGCGAGGGATTTCAACCAACCCGGAGGCGGGACGCTAAGCCTTCAAAACCGTTCATCCGAGCTTGGCGTGCAGCGCTTGCAATCGTTGATTGAGCAACCCGCTCAGAGCTTGAGCAGCTTCCTGGCATTGCCCTCGAGAATCAATTGCTTGTCTGTTTCGCTGCAAGGCAATCCCTCGACCTTGTCGACGCACTGCCAATCGCCGAGCTCGTAAGGAAAGTCGGTGCCGAGCAGCAAACGTTCCGCGCCGACTTTGTTTCTGAGAAAATCGAGGGTTTCCACGTCATAAACTAATGTGTCGAAGTAGAGATTTTTGAAATACCCGCTCGGCTTCGCCAAACAAGTTGGCGCAGCAGGCCGGCCGGTGCGCCGAGTTGCCCGTTGACCCGTGGTGAACTCCTGGTCGAAACGGCTCGCATGATACGGAAAAAATCCGCCACCGTGGCAGGTGCAAAGCTTTAGATTGGGAAATCGATCGAACACTCCGCTGTAAATGAGCAGACCGAGGGAAAGCGTCGTATCGGCCGGATTGCCGCAAACCAGACGCAGACCGAAAGAGCTCATCAGCTCCGTGCCAGCCGGATTGTCCGGATGCATGAAGACCAGCACATCTAGCTCCTGCGCTTTTGCCCAAAACGGATCGAATTCATCGCTGTCGTAGTAGCGATGGTTAACATTGGTCGCGATGTAGGCGCCGCGAAAGTCGAGTTCGGCAACCGCGTGCTCCAACACTCGCGCCGCGCGCGCCGGTTCTTGAATCGGCACCGCGGCCATTGCGGTAAAGCGCTCGGGATATTTCCTGAGAAACTCTTTGACGCATTCATTGTAGACGCGGCACCAGCTCTCCGCCTGTTCGCCTTTGAGGTCGTAGCCAAGAAACTGCGTGCTCGGATCGAGGGCCGCGATCGCGATCTTGCCGTCCGTCATCATCTGCAAACGCCGATCAACATCCGTCAAGCCATCGAGCAGCGGAAAGCTTGGCCCGCCGGCGAAGGAAACTCGGATGGTGCCATCCTTTGCTTCGGCCACTTCGACGCCAAGCGCTTGACTATGCCGCTTCGCCTCGCCGATCACTTCGCCGGGAACGTAGTGATGATGAATATCGACAGCGCCTGCTTGCATGTGTCTCCTCCTTCAGTTCGCGTAAAATTGACTCGTTCGCTAGATGCTGACCGTAAACATTAAGCCAATGACCACGAAACCAAGATTCCTCGCAGACATGCCAAACTCCCGCACCGATCATTTGTATAATTCGCTCGATCGCCGCTCATCGATCCACGACTTCTCGTCGACGATCGCGAGTGCATCCAAATCCGCCGCCACCGCACCGGGGTCGTCCACCCACTGCCGCAGCAACTCACCGCCATTGATCAGATCGATGGCCAGCCGGTTCTTTTCATATTCATACTCAAAGTCACGCCAAAGATCATATTCCGGCTGCAACAAGCGCAGCGCTTTGAACGCCAGCGCCATCAAACGCCACGGCTTGAAAGCATTATGGTCGTAGCTCGGATCGTCGACGTGGATCTGAATGCCGGCGCAGAGTCGTCCTGCGTGTTTGTGGAAGGTCGGCTCGAACCGGCACTCGCGCAGGCGGCAACCGCGCAGCCAGTCGGGCGCGAGGGCTGCCATTTTCTTTAATAGCGCACGCGGGTCGATATCCGGAGCACCGAATAATTCGAGCGGCCGGGTCGTGCCGCGCCCTTCCGAGAGTGTCGTGCCTTCGAGCATGACCGTGCCGGCGTAGCAGCGCGCCATCGATAAATTAGGCGCGTTGGGACTGGGATTGATCCAACTTCGTTCGCCCAGCGGCCAGCCGTAGCCTGGAGGCACTGTCGGACTCCAGCCCTCCATCTTTACCACTTGGCAATCGACATCGAGCTTCAAAGTTTGAACGAACCAGCGCGCCAATTCGCCGAGCGTCAGCCCATGGCGCATGGGCAATGGACCCGCGCCGACAAAACTCTCCCAGTCGGGGCGGAGCCGCAATCCTTCCACCGGCCGTCCCACCGGATTGGGCCGGTCGAGAACCCAGACCGATTTCTTGTGCTGCGCAGCAGCTTCGAGAACATAGCGCAGCGTGGTGATGAAAGTATAAATGCGGCAACCTACATCCTGGAGATCCACCAGCAGCACATCGAAGCTAGCCATCATCGCCGCCGTCGGCCGGCGCACTGCGCCGTACAAACTGAAGACCGGAATGCCATGTACCGGATCGAGAAAATCCGCCGACTCGACCATGTTGTCCTGCTTGTCGCCGCGCAGACCATGCTGAGGGCCGAACGCAGCGCTAAGCTTGATGTCCGGCAGCGCCGCCAATGCGTCAAGCGAGTGAACCAACTCGCGCGTCACCGACGCCGGATGCGCCAGCAATGCCACGCGCTTACCGGCAAGCGGTTTGCGCAGCGCTGGTTCCTCCAGCAGTCGGTCAATGCCAAATTTCATTGTAAGTCTATTTTAAGCGCTCTGAATAGGAAGTGCGAGTTCGAGGGCGAAAGAATCGGCATGATGAAAGTCGGGTTCGCCCGCCGGATGCCGCAACGCCCAATACGATAGCGTGCCCTCGTTGCCTTCGATCACCGCGGTCAATCCGATCCGAAGCGTCGTGCCGGGGTGAATCAGGGACAAGCGATCTAATCGAATCGTTGTCGCAAGCGTCGAGCCGATCGGCTACCTGCTCAACAGAAATTTTGGGAGCGAACGCATCATCGTCGAGCGGCCAGCCGTCACGATACGCTCGAAATTGATAAGCCGCCCATTCGCTCGACGGCGAGAAATTAAATTCGTAGTAGGCGGGACCGTCTTTCATACCGATAAACGCCTCAAAACAGGTGTGCTGCCACAGACCATCGATACGCCGTGATGTTGCGACGGGCGGGATGATGAACTGATTAATGTCCGCTATCAAGGTGTACGACAAGGCCAGTGCATGGGATTCACTATTATTAACTTTCGCTTCAATCCCATGGATTGGCTGGCGGTGCGATGCCGGGCCCAAGATAAGGGCCGCGGCCGCTGAACTAGAGCGCGTCACAGGCATAAAAGACAGGCTGTAAATTCAGCCGCGCGTATAAATGATTGCGATGGCCGCATCAGAACAACGAGACAGCGCCGTCAATCCAGGACTTAAATCGTCCGAATGTCCTGAGCGATGATCAGGACATCGATCTGTTTGAGCAGACGCTTGAGCCGTTCTTTGAACAGCCTGAAGAATTTTTGCGTCTTGCGGTCCGCGCGCGCGATAATTTCAATCTTGATAATATCTTCGATAAAATCGATGCCGCTGATAGTTCCAAGCTCCTTGATACGGCGCGGCTTGAGAGCTAATCGTTCGCGCGCCGAACACGTCGACCAATTCTTGGCGAATTCGCGTGATTTTTTGCGCTTCGATCTTGGAGCCGTCGTTATACTTCAGTGGCAGATATATCTCGTACTTTTTCATAGGGCGAGTGACGCTATCGCACAAGCGTATGAGAAAACGATAAAGGCTCGCTATTTTGATGTCAAGAAAATGTTTTCGTTGGTTTTTCGTGCAGCACCTTGACAGTTTCCTTGTCGGCCACTAGAACCGACTCATGGATTTTTCAATTTATGAGGAGCGCTCATGGCTGTCACGGACTACAAAGGACCAGCAATCGATTCCAGCGAGCTGAAAGAACTCAAAGAGAAAGTCGTCAATGGGTGTCTGATTCTTGACCGCGAAGGTATTACCGACGGCTTCGGCCATGTCAGCTTGCGGATTCCGGAACAGGCGGCATTTCTCACCATCGCCCAGGTCAGCCCCGGCTGCGCGGCTTTCGACAAACTGGTTCTGCTTGACCTCGACGGCAACTATCTCGGCGGCGCTAAACCGGCGCCCTACGAGTGGCCGATTCATGCGTGCATCATGCGCGCGCGCCCGGATGTCATGAGCGTGTGCCACACTCACTCCAAATGGAGCGCGCTGTTCAGCGTGCTAAAAATAGGTCTCCGTCCGGCGCATATGTACGGCCGATTTCTTCCTGTTGGCGGCGCGCCCATCTATCCCAAAGCCGGCCTGATCACTTCCGTTGAGCGAGGCCAGGCGCTGGCTGACACATTGAAAGACGGCGCAGCCACTTTGTTGCGCGCTCACGGCGACGCCGTCGTCGGCGCCAGCGTCGAGCAAGCGATCCTGCGCACGGTGCAGCTCGCGTTTCTCGGCGAGCTGTCGCACTTGGCGGCGGTTCACGGCGGGCCGGACTACTTGACCGAAGAGGAATTGGCCACTTTCGCCGGTGACCGGTCCTTTCCAGCGCGCCCATGGGAATATTTCTTGAGCCGCTTGGGTGAACGACGCGTTGCTTGACAGACAGATGACTGGAAACTATTGTCGCGACAACACATCGATTCAACGCGCAATCAGTCTGAAGGAGCATGCATGGCTGCCAGTCTCAGGGACATTCCCACCATCGATTCCGCCGAGCTTAAGGAGCTCACCGACAAGCTGATTACCGCCTGTCATATTCTCGACCATGAAGGGGTTACTGACGGTTACGGCCACGTCGGCGCGCGCGTGCCCGGCGCCGACGCGTTTATCACCATCGCCAATATCAGTCCGGGCGCGGTGACGCGCGAGCGCTTGATCATGCAGGATTTTGCCGGCAACCATCTCGACGGCGCCGCGACTCCGCCCAACGAATGGCCGATCCACGCCTGCATTTTCAAAGCCCGGCCGGAAATTGTCAGCGTGGCGCATACCCATTCCAAATGGAGCACGATCTTCAGCGTGCTGCCGATCAAGCTCAAGCCGCTGCATCATTATGGCAAGTTTCTCTCCGCCGACGGCCCGCCAGTCTATCAAGGAGTCGGCTTGGTGCGCACGCTCGAACGGGGCGACGACTTGGCAGCCGCGTTGGGCAACGGACCGGCGGTGTTGATGCGCGCCCACGGCGACGCCGTAGTCGGCGAAAGCATCGAGCAGATGATCGAGCGCACCACCCGGCTGGCGATGTTGGGCGAGTGGAATCACTTGGCCCTGCTGCACGGCCAACCGAAATATCTCAGCGCTGAAGAGTTGGAAGTGTACAACGCCGATCAACGTTTTCCCTTGCGCGGCTGGGAATATTTCGTCGGGCGGCTGAGCCGAACCAGAAATCAATTGGAGTGATGGAGTATTGGAGGAATGGAATACTGGGCATCTCCCCCCATCACTCCATTACTCCATCACTCCAATGACCATAAATCGTTGAGGAGGATAGCATCATGGCCACATCCGCAGAATTTGTCGCAAAATTAAAAAAGGATATCCAGACGTTTCCCAAGATTCGCATCAAGCATCCGTTCTTGAAAGCGGTCTGCGACGGCAGCGCCACTATGGAGCAAATTCGCGCCTGGGCGATTCAGGACTATCAATTTCGCGCCGCCGTGCCGCGCATCTGTATGCTGCGCTACCTCGCCTGCACCGATCCGGAGATCGCGCAAAAGCTCTGGGGCGTGGTCGAGGAAGAGATCCACGGCATGGACACCGGCACCGCAGGCCATAACGAGCTGGCGATTCGGTTTGCCAACGCGATCGGCCTAAGCCAAGAACAATTGGAGAACGCCGTATTGCGCCCGTCGACCGCGGCGCATCTTTATTACGTCGAGCTGATCATTCACACATTGCCATGGTTCGTCGTCATGTCGATCCAGATTGGCGCGGAAGGGACCTTCGGACCGGCGGCTGCGGCGATCGGCAACGGCCTGCTGAAAAACTACAAGATGAATCCCGATGACGTTCGTTTCTTTACCGTCCATTCGGAAGCCGACGAAGATCACAGCAGCCTGGCCGAAGAGATCGCCGTGCGTTATCTCCACTCGCCCGCGCTCCAGGAGCAAACCTACAAAGCGACGTTTCGCCGCATGGAACTGCTCTACGACATCTGGTCCATCGACGGCTACGATAAATAAGCAAAAACCGGCAGCGCTATACCGAAACGGAGAAGAATATTCACCACAAAGGGACTAGCGCAGCGAAGCCGCAACCGAAAAGAAGAATGGCCGCAAAGAACGCAAAAAGCGCAAAAAGAATCGGGAGTCGTAGGGGCGGGTTTGAAACCCGCCCTCTTGGCTTTGGCGCATCGAGAGATTTGCGCAAGCCGCGCAAAGTATCACGGATAGTAGTACAAGGGTCACAAAGCAGGGGCCGGTCGTGACCGGCCCTACTCGGAAACGGATCATTAAACGCAGAGAACGCAAAGGGCGCAAAGTTCGGACATCTTTGTAGGGGCGTATGGCATACGCCCTGGGGTGGCGGCACGGCGCTGGTCCGGCGACACAGCTGACACAACCAACGTAGATTTAAACAGTATTGAAAATGGAACAACTCACCTTAGGATTCATTTCCGCCTTTAACGAACGGGTCGAGCCGCTGATGAACGGCACCATCGAGGTTGAGGGAGTCGAATTGATTCCCACTTACTCTCATCCGGCCGAGACCTTTTGGCGCCAGTTGAAGTTCGGCGAGTTCGAAGTGGCGGAGATGTCGATGTCGTCGTTTCTGATCGCCCGCTCCCAGGGCGCCGACATGATCGCGCTGCCGGCGTTTCCGAGCCGCCGCTTGTTTCAAACCGAGCTGTCCTACCATGTCGATGCGGGCATCACGAAACCGCAAGACCTCGTGGGCAAACGTTTGGGCGTGGCCGAATATCAGCAAACCGCGGCGTTGTGGCTGCGCGGCATTCTCGAACATGACTTCGGCGTGTCGCAGTACCAGATTCACTGGTACATGGAGCGGAGCGAGGAGATGAGCCACGGTGGCGCCACCGGTTTCAAGCCGCCGCCGGGAATATCGTTTCAGCGCATCGCCGGCAACAAGAGCCTGGCGTCGACAATTCTCGCAAACGAATTAGACGTCGCCCATGTCTCAAGCCCGTGGGTGCTGCAAGCCAACACGCTGGACCGCTCGAGCCGCATCGCCGGCAAAGGCGATTGGAGCCAAATCAAACCGCTCTTTCCCGACCGCATGGCGGAAGGCGCGCGCTTTTACCGGCAGCACGGTTTTCTCCCGGTCAATCACGCCTATATCATCCGCGGCGACATTCACCGCAAACATCCCTGGCTCGCCGGCAAATTATATGACGGCTTTGTCCGCGCCAAGGCCTGCGCCCAAGATAAACTAGCGGCACAGATTCCGACGGCGCTGATCTTCGGCCAGGAGTATCTCGCCACGACCCGCGAGCTGATCGGCGACGATCCGTTCCCCTTCGGTATCGAAGCCAATCGCGCCATGCTCGACACCATCACCCGCTATTCCCATGAGCAGGGCTTGACGCCGCGCCAGATGAAGGTCGAAGAACTCTTCGCCGAGAGCACGCTCGACACGTAATTAAGCACGAACGTTGTTTCAGCCGGGAGGGAAATCATGAAACTGATGAGCCGCGTCGCCGTCATCGCTGATCTACAACGACATTTTCAAGCTGCGTTGACTAAGGCCCGGCGAAGTAACCCGGAGGAGATGTAATGGCGAAGTTGCGTCTAAACTTTATTTCCGCCTTCAACGAGCGCGTCGAGCCGCTAATGCAAGGCATAGTTCAAGCGGAAGCGATCGAGATCGTGCCGACCTATTCGCACCCATCGGAGACCTTCTTGCGCCAACTGCGAGACATGGAATTCCCGGTCGGCGAAATGTCGATGTCGTCTTATCTGATCGCCCGCGAGCGCGGTCTCGACATGATCGCGTTGCCGGTGTTTCCCAGCCGCCGGCTGTTTCACACCGAGCTTTCCTACCACATCGACTCTGGAATCAAAAAGCCCAAAGATATCATCGGCAAACGCATCGGCGTCAGCGAGTATCAGCAAACCGCCGCCCTCTGGCAGCGCGGCATCCTCGACCACGACTTCGGCGTGTCGCAGTACAAAGTCCACTGGTACATGGAGCGCACCGAGGACATGAGCCATGGCGGCGTCACCGGCTTTACTCCGCCCGAAGGGATCTCGTTCCAGCGCGTGCCGCCGGACAAGAGCTTGGCATCCATGCTGGTCAATCATGAATTGGACGTGGCGGCGATCAACAGTCCCTGGAAAAACGCGCCGAGCCAGCTCGGCCGCTCGCACCAGATCACCGGGGCGGGTGGCGACTGGAGCAAAGTGAAGCTGCTCTTTCCCGACCGCATCGCCGAAGGCAAACGGTTTTTCGACAAGTGGGGATTTCTCCCGGTGAACCATGCCTACACGATTCGCGGCGATATCTATCGAAAACACCCATGGGTCGCTTTCAACTTGTACAGCGGCTTTGTCAAAGCCAAGGAACACTTCAACGCCAAGTTGGTCGATAGCATTCCGTCCGGGCTCTTCTTCGGCAAAGAATATTTGACCAAGACTCAAGAAATATTCGGCAGCGATCCGTTCCCCTACGGCGTCAAAGCCAATCGAAAGTTGCTGGAAACGCTCGTCGACTTTTCGCACGAACAAGGACTGATAACGAAAAAACCCAGGATCGAAGAACTATTTGCCGCGAGCACGCTAGATTTGTGACGCTTAAAGCGATGCTGTTGTCGAGGAATGCGTCGACAACTCGTCGGTCAACGGTTCCAGCGCGAGCGCCGGCGCAGGTTATACTCAAGACCTCCTACGCCTCCGCCGGTGCCACCAACGCGATCTGGAACCTTGCCAAGGAGCGCGGCAGCGACAAAAAGCGTGGCCTCGATGTCGAAGTTGTTTACATCGGCGTGCTAATTTGGATGAAGCCTACCGCGCCAGCGCAAAGATTCTCGAGCGAAGTCAATATAAAACCCGCGCGGGGATGAGACTCAAACTGGAGCAAGCGCGGGCGGCCAATCCGGCAAGCACACTCAGCGTCGACGATCTCGTTGACGACAGCATCGTGCGCGAGATAGAAAAGGAAGGCTTCATCGACCGGCTCTATCGCTGAGAGGAACCATGAAAACTATCCTAAAGGACAACCGAGATCTCGCAGCGCGAGCTATCTTAATATTGGTCCTAGCGGTCCTATCCGTCCGATTCTCCAATGCCCACGCCCAAGAACTAAAAAAAGTCCGCATGGGCTATCCCGGCTTTCAGTCTGACCTTTCTGACTTTCTTCGTCGCCAAGGATGCCGGCATCTTCAAAAAGCACGGCCTCGATGTCGATCTGGTCCAGCTCGCCGGCGCGGTGCAGACTTCGGCGTTGGTCTCCGGCGAGATCGACTACCTGACCGGCATCACCGGCCCGCTGGTCGCCGCCGCGCGCGGCCTGCCGTTCAAGGGCATCATGGTCACCCATGACCGCACGCTGTTCTGGCTAATCGGCAATCCCGACATCCGCCGCGCCGAAGACCTCGTCGGCAAGACTGTCGCCGTCGATCGCTTGGCGACGTTGCAAGACATCGTCGCCCGCGATTTGATCAAACGCAAAGGCGTCAATCCCGATCAAGTGACCTACATTCAAACCGGCTCGGTGTCGAATAGCGTCCAGTCGCTCAGCCAGGGCAGCGTCGCCGCCGCCGTGCTGTCGCTGCCGCACAACGTCGTCATGGTGCAAAAGGGCTATCGCGAGATCGCCTCGGCGCCGGAGTTCAACCTGCGCTCCGCCTCCGGCGGCATGGCCACCCATGAAACGAAATTGAAGAAAGGACCCCGCTGGTGTGAAGACGGTGATCCGCGCGGTCTTCGAAGCGATGGATTTCAACCGCAAAGAAAAAACCTGGATGGTGAATTACATTCCAGAACAAATGGAAGATCCCAGCGAAGGTCGCCGAGGAGTCTTATAAATCCTGGCTCAACGGTTTCACCACGGACGGCAAGATCCCGATCAAAGAGTTGCAGGACATTTACGATCAGGCGTTCGCGGCAAAATTGATTCCGACTCCCGTGCCGGCGGCGCAGGTCATGGACTATTCACTGACCGATGAAGTATTCAAGGAAAAGAGGAATTAAGATGGCGACTCAAGCATTTGTCGATTCATTGATCAAAGAGATCATCCAGCCCGGCGTCGACCAGTTGGTCGAACTGCCCTACTTCACCGAGCTGCGCACCGGCAAGTTGTCGACGAAACGATTGCAGGGCTGGGCGTTGCAGCATTACTTGCACAATCATGCGCTGCTCAAAGGCTTCGCGCTCTGCATGGTCAAGAACAGCCACGATCCCGACCTGTTCAAATATTTTCTCTATCAGATGAACGAGGAACAGTATCACCCCGATCTGGCGAAAAAGTTCGGCCTGGAGATCGGCCTGCAAGAAGCAGATTTTCACACCGCGACGCCGATCTTCGAGTGCCTGGCGCACACCAGCAAGACCATCCACGGCATGCTGCTCGGCTCGGCGCCGGAGAACCGCGCCTCGGCGCTGGTTAACGAAACCATGGTGTGCCGCTACTCGGAGGAACATATCGCCGCGCTGAAAAAACACTACGGCTTGACCGACAAACAAATTCAATTCTTCACCGTCCACGCCATCGCCGACCAGGAACATACGGCGATGGCCAGCGAACTGATCGCCAAGCACGCCAACAGCGAGCACCAACAACAACTGGTGCGCGAAGCCGCCGCCCATATGGTGCGCTTCAAGATCGCCAAGTTCCAGGGCATTTATAACGCCTACGCGTGACCAAGATTGGAGTGATGGAGTGATCGAGGGATTCCGGCTACCCACCACTCCAACACTCCACTACTCCATCACTCCAACTGTCCACTCACGGAGCTAACCCATGGCACTGCTAACCCTCGACCTCGGCTGCGGCGATTACGACATTGTCCGCCCTCTGAAAGACGGCGCCGTGAGCGCCGAAGGGCTGGAGATCAACTTCATCACCATCAACCGCCCGCCGGAAGTGCACTGGCGCATGGGCATGCACCAGGAATTCGACGCCGCTGAAATGTCCTTCGGTAGCTTCGTCGCCGGCAAAGCGCGGGGAGACTATCCGTTCGTCGGCATTCCGGCATTCGTCTATCGAAAGTTCCGCCACTCCTGCGCCTACGTCAATGTCAACGCCGGCATCGATAAACCCGAGGACTTGAAAGGCAAACGCGTCGGCATTCCCGAGTGGCAGATGACCGCCACGGTTTGGCTGCGCGGCTTCTTGCAAGACGATTACGGCGTGAGTCCCAGCGATATTCACTGGCTCACCGGCGGACTGGAATCGTCGGAACGCAAAGAAAAAGTAGCACTGAAACTGCCGCCGGAGATCAAGATTGAAAATATTCCCGCCGGCAAGAATCTCTCCGACATGTTGGTCACGGGGGAGATCGACGCGTTACTGACCGCCCAGGTGCCGGCGCCTTACGTCAAGGCGCGTCGCCCAGGTGCGCCGGTCTATTCGCCGATCCGCGCGCGGTCGAGACCGATCATTTTCGCCGCACTGGAATCTTTCCGATCATGCATGTCATGGTGCTGCGCCAGGAACTATTCCAGCGCCATCCCTGGATCGCCCAGAGCCTTTACAAAGCCTTGCTCGACGCCAAACAACATTGCATCGATGGGATTTTCCGCAACGACGCCATTCATTCGGTCATTCCCTGGACGGCCAATCATGCCGAAGAGACGCGCCGGCTCATGGGCGATGACTTTTGGCCCTACGGCGTCGAGGCCAATCGCCAGACTCTGGAAACCTTTCTCCGCTACGCCGCCGAGCAAGGTCTAACGCGAGCGAAAACTGAGAATTGACGAGTTGTTCCCGCGCCAAAGCCTCGATACCTTCAAAGTCTGATTTCTCCACCCCAGACCGATGTCTCTGTATCCTTTCGTTGACATTGGACGTAACCACAGTTACCGGCAGGCAACACCGGCTTCATTGTCACCGCTCGCGCTGGCGTCTGGCGTAGCCGCCTTTAACGGCGAAGCCTCCCCAAAAGTGCCCGGGGTTAATCGGTAGCCGTCGTTGTAAGTCTTTGACAACTAAATAGTTTTCTGTTCCCGGCGACTAGCACCACCAAGGGGCTCCAGGGATAGGCCACCTGGCACTTGTGACCGAATTCAAGATTCATCCCAGTTGCGCCGGTCGTCCGTGCCCCTCTGTTTGGGTCTGAATTTGGTAAAATTCACGATAGTCTGAAGCTACTGGTCACTTCCAATTCCCGGCACGGCTCCTGCACTATGAGAGTATTCACAAGCGGCAAACGGGGACGGAGATGAAGATACGGCTGGGAAAATTAGATCGACTCATTAAGAAGAAAAAGGAGAACCGAAATATGAAAACAATGGATAACGCCCACAGAGAAACCGAGTTACTGGCAACTGGTATTCGCGCAGAGCAAAGTAAATGGCGCCAAGCTACTTCGGCGAAGAACTTCCCGGCTGCAACTGGAGCTGGCCCACGGACACCTATCTGCAACGGCGTCGGCAACGCGACAAAGGAGTTCCAACCAAGCAGCTCTAACATGAATTAGTTAGCCGCGTCCCGCGCTGCCTCCTTCAGCACAGCTCCCACGGGACCAGCGGCGCCACTGAGCCCCCGTCACCTCAGTGGCAAGAGGCCGGATTCACAAGAATCCGGCCTCTTATTTTTACCGATCAGGAGTAATAGTTTACGGCGCTAACGCACCGCTCAATTCTATTGTGGCATGGAGGATTGCCGGAGGGCGCGGGCGAGAAACGTGCCCTAACAGTCTGGTTGCCGTGAGAGGCGTCGAGAAACCCGGGTCCTACTTCACAGCGTCCTTGGTTGGTTTTTGCTGCTCCGGCGCCTTCGCTTTCGGGTTCGGCGTGCTTGGCTTGGTTTTAGTCTGCGGCAATTTCACGCGCCGCAGTGAGGTAGCCGCGAGCTTGCCATCTTTTTCCGAATATTGAACCCGCACACGGTCGCCCACCGCGAGCCGCTCCAACGCATCTTTGGCAGCATCTTGGGTGATGAAACTCTTATTGCCGGCTGATCCCTTGACCGATACCGCGCCGGTCTTGGTATCGACGGAAGAAATATTACCGACGAATTTTTGCTTTTTCGGCTTCTTAACCTTTGTGCTCTTCTTTTTCGCTGGCGCTGTCTTAGCACTCTCCTTTGCCGGCTCCTTGGTCGATGGCGTCTCAGCGCTAAATGCCAAGCCCGACAACAATAGCGCAAACAACGGTGCCGCCAATAGCTGGTGGATTCTACTCATGATCGATATCCCCCAAGAGCTTAGACGCTTGGTATTGCAAACTGATGTCACGCATCTAACTAAACAGCTGCTTTTTCCATTTCGCAATGACCGCCTGCTGGCGTTCCGGGCTAATATGCGCCGCCGGTGGAAACTTGTCGCGCCACTCAAAGGGCCGGCAAGCGTCGATGATCATGCGTGAGCTGAACCCCTTGCGCTCTTTAGGAATGATCGGATCGAGCGGGCCGCTCCAGCAGCGCCGGATGATTTCGGCGGAATCCACCGGATCGGCGCGGCTGCACATCGCCCAAAGCACATCGTTGATATCGTAGGCATCGATATCGTCGTCGACGACGACGATGTAGCGGCCGAGATAGGCCGCAGCCCTGGCATTGGCTGGCGATCAAACCCGGCCTGGCGCGCATGGCCCGGATAGCGCTGCTTGATCGCCAGGACCGTAAGAAAGCGGCGAAAGTAGCTGGCCACGGCGGTGACATCCGGCACGCCGGCTTTTTCCACTTGATCGCGGATATAAGCCGCGCGCAGCAGTTCATAACAGTGCTCCGCCCGCGCCGTCGGGCGATATTCCGGCGAGGCGGTAATGATCGGATCGTGGCGATGGTACAGGCGATGGACTTTGATCAGCGGCTCGATTTTTTCACCGCTGGCGTAATAGCCGGTCCACTCGCTGAACGGACCTTCTTCTTTGCCCTGATCCGGCAGAAACTCGCCTTCGATGGCGATCTCCGCATAGGCGGGAATCGGCAGGCCGGTCAGTTCACCGGTAATCACTTCCATCGGCGCGCCTTTGATGCCGCCGACGGCATCGAACTCGCTTCGGCCATAGGGCTCGGGACGGGTGGCAAACATATGCAGCAGCGGGTCGACGCCGAAGCAGCACACCACGGGACAGGGCTTACCGCGATCGAAATATTTCTGCCGGTGCATGCGGCCATGCTTGCCAGGAGATATGTTCATGCCCATGGTGTTGCGGTCATGAACCATCACCCGGTAGCAGCCGACGTTGACCCAACCGTCATCGGGATCGCGGGTAATCACCACATGGCCGGTGCCGATATATCGCCCACCGTCGCGCTCATGCCAAAACGGCACGGGGAATTTGAATAAGATCGATATCGTCGCCGGTGAAAACGTTTTCTAGAATCGGCCCACTGGCAACTGTCACCGGCGGAATCGACGCCGGCTTGGCCAAGCGCTCGCGCCACGCCTGGATGAAACCGTCACGGCTGATATCGAGCGGCAAATTGGTCGTCAACGCCGATCGTTTGAGGCTTTCGAAGAAGCCCACCAGGATCCGGTAACCGGCCGGGTAATCTTTGATCTTGTCGAAGAGCAACGCCGGACTGTTTTCTTTGTGCTTGGAGGCCAATACCGACAACGCGCCGATTTCAAGATTCCAATCGGCGCCTTCAACGACTTTCAGCTCGCCCATTTCTTGGACTTTTTGAATCCACTCGCGCACGTCTTTATAGCTCATGCTTACCTCTGCCCCGGTCATTTCAGCCAGAACTACGAGTTTCAATTCGGCTTTGCAAGCAGGCCTTGCTATTGCTCCTGCCAACGTTCAAGGATGAGCTACGGAACGCGCCGGCTTTATCTCATTTGCCGAGATAAAATCTGGCTGCTCCAAGAATGGGATGGAAGAAGCCGACAAAATCTTGTCGACGCCTTGGCCCAGGACGGCTGCGCCGAAGACAGCCCGTTGCCAGCCGCCATCGACGAAGCCATGACCCTAGCGATGATCACGAATTCGATTACAAAGTCCGCCATCGTCGACTACCGCTTTCTGCGCGCGGCGGTAAAAAAAACCGTAACCCAAAAACTAGTTTCCCTGCCAGCCTTTGAGAAACAGTTTTCACCTATGTGGAAGTATTGCGATAAAACTCCAAAAAAAATAGAGAGTGAACACGAAACCGAGAACCGTCAGCAGTTTGAACCGCGCCGGTAACGAACCGCCATGGAATCCATTGCGCGCGATCAAAAAGATCACGACGGGTAGAAAATCCAACGAAAATCGATAGCCCAATTGGAACTGACCGTTGGAACGCCAGGCAAGCACTGTCACCAGCACAACCAGGCAATTCACCAGAGCAACAAAAGCGAACCGGTCCAGCTTCAGCGATCCGAGATAGCATAACCAGGGCGAAAGCAGGAAGACGCTCATGCCGATGGCTTGGGTGATGACAAACGGAAATTTGTCTGACAGGGCCGGCGGTCCGAAAAGAAACAGATTCAGGTGCGGCAACACGTTGGCGAGCGATGTTGACGGGAAGTCTCCCGGTCCCGGCGGCTGCAAACCGTATCCGGTTTCTAGAACTGAGTCGAATCGAGCAAAGTTGTATACGGCCAGTAACGCGATTGGCATGGCGAAGCCCAGCGTCAGCGACAGCAAAGCTCTTTTTCTAGCCTGGGGCTCGGTCATCAACGCTGCGGCGGCGAATAAGCCGATATTCAAACCAGCGGACAGACGGGTGGCGGCCGTCAAACCCAAGAGGAGTCCGATGACCAGCCAACGCTTCTGGCCAAGCCACTCATGCAGGGCAAGAAAAAGCAGATGGATCGCCACCACCTGGGCAAACGGCCAACTCATCGAGATCGCCGCGACGCTGGGATAAGATGACGCGCCGCAGAACGCCAGCGCTAGCCAAGTCGATTCTAGCTTTACTGCGGCCGCACTTTGACGCTAATCGAAAAATTAGCCAGCTCGTCCAAAGCGATAGCGGCAGCGACGCATAGGCCTGGTAAAATTCAACGCCGATCCAACGGCAGACCAGCACAAAAGGCATCAGCAGCACCGCAGGGAACGGCCCCAGCGGCCAATAATATCGACCGCCGTAGAGCGCGGTGTCGTGCAAATGCTCGGGCAGCTCGACAAGCAGATGGAGTTTTCCGGTGAGAAAAGATTCGGCCAGCCGGACGTATTGTTGCTCATGACGAACCAGCAACAAGCTACCGAACATCACCACTAGGCCCAGCAGCGCTACACAGCCGACCAAGAGCACGCGCTCCGCCGACTGGAACCGATGGAGTTGTAACCCGATGATCGACTACCGACATTTTGCGCAATCTCTATGAATTAGCGTGAGCAAGATAACCAGCGGTTCGTTAGCGGAGCGCTTCGGCGCCAAGGGAAAAATCGAAAACCTTCTCCAACGCGACAGGCTCTTTAATGCGCAGCGCTTCCCTGGCGGTGTCGAGAATCTCGCGCGTCGCGTCGTTGCTTAAGATCCCGGTGAGTGAAATGACCTCGCGGTCCTCGTCATACATGCGCCGCGCCATTTTGGCATCGCTGACCGCCAGTTTCTTTTGAATATAGGGAATCATGGTTTCGGGATTGTCCTGATAAAATTTTAGCGCGCGGTTCCAGCCGCGTAGGAATCGAACGATGTTGGCGCGTTTCTGTTTGATCGCCGCATCGGTCGCCACCACGCCGGTTTGTAAATAGCGAATATGATCGCGGCCGCGCGCCATGGTGCGAAAACCGCGGTCCACCGCTAGATAAGTTGTCGGCGGCGTCACCAACCCGGCGGCGACCCGGCCACTCAAGAGCGACTGCAACCGCGCCGGCGAATCCATGCTGAGCAGTGTCACGTCTTTCTGGGCGTCGAGTCCCTTGGCCTGCAATACCCGCCGAGCGATCACCGCGGCGGTCCCCTCCAACGAGCCGACGGCGATCGCTTTGCCCTTCAAGTCGCCCGGCGTCACGATGGACGGGTGGACGATCAGGTCATGCACCGGCCGGTCGTGGGTGACGTTGACGATCTTGATCGGCAAACCGCGTAGCGCCGCCGCCAGACCGCTGCCGGCGTGGCAGGTGACATCGATCTCGCCGGACATCAAGCTGCTCAAGCCAATCACGCCGCGCACCACCAAAACTTGCAAGTCCAATCCTTCCTGAGCGAAGAAACCGCGCTCTTGGCCATAGTAAAGATGAGCGTAACTGAGCGTCGGCCCAGGAATGCTGATGTAGAAACGCTCCGCCGCCGATGCGCTTCGGCTTGCGCAAAGTGCCAGAGCGAATATCAGCCCAACGCTGTGATAGCGAATTTGCCGCATACAACCTCCTCGGATTGGGTTAGTTATCGAAACCATTTACTTCGCCGCCAACGCGGCATAAGGGCCGGCGCCATAGACAATCCGCCCGCCAACCATCGTCAGCAGTGAGCTCAAATTGCGAATCTGCTCCTCGGGCACGGTTAAGTAATCGTCATTGAGCACCGCTAGGTCGGCGAACTTACCGACTTCGATGGAACCCTTGCGTCCATCGTCCGCGGTCATCCAGGCGCTGCCGATGGTGTACAGCCGCAGGGCCTCGGCGCGGCTGACATTTTGACCGGGATCGCGAATTGCCGACCCCGCCACCGTCTTGCCCGTGATCAGCCACCACAACGACAGCATCGGCGAATAATTCGCCGAACGAAACGCGTCGGTGCCGGCGCCGACCGGAATGCCGCTGTCGAGCATCGTCCGCAGCGGCGGCGCTTGGCGCGTCTTCGCTTCGCCCCATAGCTCAATATTGCGCTCGGCGGTGAGGACCAAGCGGTCCTGCACCGCGATGCCGCCACCGAGACGCTTGATCCGCGCAAGGGTTTCCGCCGTCGCGTCTTCGAGATGGGCAAAAACGATGCGCTGGCGCGACAACGGCGTCGTCGCATGGACCTGCTCGATCACGTCCAACAACTGGCGCGCCGTGTTGTCCTGGGTCGTGTGTAAATGAAAGCTATGACCCGCCTCGGCGAAGTAGCGCAAGATGCGGCGAAATTTCTCTTTCGCTTCAGGAGAAATCTGCACGCCTTGCGGATTCGACAAGACATCGCCGTCGCCGCTGCCGCGCACCAGCGTCTCGGCGAATCCGGCGAAGCGAAACAGCTCATGATGGCCGAGGCTTTTAATCTCCTCGGCGGCCAACTTCAATTGCTCCAACTCGTCGCCGGGCTCGTTGGGCGCGATGTAGTAGTTGACCCGCAGACTGAGATCGCCAGTGCGCGCCATGTCGGCGAGCAGGCGCCGATGGGCGAAATTTACTCCGCCGGTGTGGAGGTCGCCCACCGAAGTCACTGCCAATCGATTCAATTCACGAAAACAGTTGCGCAGACTCTGGCGCGCTTCGCCTAGAGAAAGGCGGGGGATTTTGTTGTAGGCGAACTCCCACGCCGCGACGCCTTGCAACCAGCCGGTGAGAACTCCGGTATTGGGATTGCGTTCGAACTTGCCGCCAGCCGGGTCGCCCGTCTTACTCGTAATGCCGAGCGCGGCCAACGCGGCGCTATTGAGCAGCGCGCCTTGCCGCAGGTATTGGATGTACACCGGATGATTCGGCGCCAGAGTGTCGAGTTCGTCCCGCGTCGGGAATCGCCTCTCGGCGAACTGCGTCGGCACCCAACCACCGCCGACCACGATCCAATTGCCCGGCGTTTTGCCCTTGGTCGCCGTGGCGATTTGCCGCAGGCCATCGGCGAGGGTGTGATTGAGCTCCCAGTGCAGCTCCGCGTCCCAGCTCAACCCCGCCACGGTCGCGTGAATATGCGAATCGATCAATCCTGGGATCACCGTGCGCCCGAGCAAATCGATGACGCGAGTTCCCTGGCCGATATAGTCGCGGATCTCGCCATCGCTGCCGACGGCGACGAAGCGGCCATCCCTGATCGCCACAGCTTGTTTGATCGAAAAGGCGCCATCGACAGTGACAATCTTGCCGCCGCGCAAGACGATATCGGCGGCGCTCTTAACCGCCAGCGAGCGAGCGTACTCGGCCTCGGGCCCCGAGCAGCCGATGACAACGAATAACAACGCGACGAGTTTCAATTTCACAGCTGATTTCATGATCGTTCCCGACGGACGTGCGTCTACTCTCGGACCCGCATATTTGCGAGCTTCATGCGAGCGGCTGTCTGCTTCGGGCTTGAGAATTATCGCGCCATGCAACCAATGAAACAAATCCGAAATGAATATGAAATCCGAAACACAGTCAAATTAATTCGAACGGAAAACCCAAACACCGAATCCGACTCCTGGGAATTGGCATTTCGGCAATTTGAATCTGTTGAATTTCGTGCGGGCTTTGCGTGCCGAACATCGTGCAGGTGCCGCGTCTGCGCGAGAAGTTCTTTTCCGACCGCCACTCATTTGCGCTGCGCCGATGCGTTACGTCAGCTATAGTCCAGAGAAAATTTCGCCGCGACATTGAGAACGCTCTCGCGAGGTGAACGATGCAACCAGTTCAACTATTCTGCTGGCATTTCATGGCCTATCCCTATCTCGACAAGGACTTCGACAAGTCGGGACATAGCGGTTGGGTGACCATGCCCAATAAACTCTGGGACAACAATCAGGCCCGCGGCCTCTATCAAGAGTATATCGATCAGCTCGCGCTCGCCGACGAGTTCGGCTTCGACGGCATGGTCTTGAACGAGCACCATCAAAATATCTACGGATTGATGCCGTCGCCCAACATCATCGCCTCGGCGCTCACTCAGCGCACCTCGCGCGGCAAGATCGTCATCCTGGGAAATCTCTTGCCGCTGCATTTGAATCCCATGCGCGTCGCCGAGGAGTACGCCATGCTCGACCAGATGAGCAACGGCCGGTTGATCGCCGGCTTCGCCCCCGGCGGCGGCCCGGAGACGTTCAACTACGACGTGCCGTCGGCCAACACCCGGGAAAAATTCTGGGAAGCGGCGGACTTAATCGTGCGCTCGTGGACCGACGACGGACCGTTCGCCCACGAGGGACGCTACTATCCGCTGCGCTATGTCAATCTCTGGCCCAAGCCGCTGCAAAAACCCTATCCGCCGGTGTGGATTCCCGGCTCGCGCAGCCCGTCGACCATGATCGAAGTCGCCAAGCGCGGCTACTGCTATTTTCTCTCGTCGCGCAGCCATGGCGGCGAGACCCATCGCGCCCAGCAAGAGTTCGCCAAGGTCTTGGAAGATCACGGCGACAAGTATCATCCCTTCAGGTTTGGCATTTTGATGTCGGTCTACGTCGCCGACACCGACCAGCAGGCGCGCGCCGAGTGCGAAGAAGGCGTCTGGTATTTCTTGAAGAACTGTTTGAAGGGCCACCTGCGCAAGGAAGGCCGCCAGCTCACCTACGGTCCCGGCGTGCCCTACATCCCCGCCGCCGCCTGGCGCGAATATATGAAAGGCTACAAGCCGGGACGCAAGCTCCTGGGCGACGTCGAGAACTGGGAAGAGCTGGAAGCTTCGCAATCGATCATCGTCGGCAGTCCGGAGACCGTGACCAACCGGATCCGCGCATTGATCGAAAAAGCCAAGGTCGGCAATCTGTTGATTCAATTCCAGTTCGGCAACATGCCGGACCATCTGGCGCGCAAGAACATGAAACTGTTCGCCGAGAAAGTCGCGCCGATCCTGCGCCACGACTCGCAGAAACAGTTCACCAAAGAATTCCCCGGCATCAACATCGAGCAATCGGCACAGGCGGTGCAGTAATGAGCGGTCGCATCTTGGAAGTGAACGGCAGAAAAGTTTGGCTCCTGGAAAACGGCAGCGGCGCGCCGCTGCTTTACTTGCACGGCTTTGCCGACGTGCACGCGGTCAAAGAGAGTTGGCTGCCGTTTCACGAACAGCTGGCGAAAAGCGCGCGCGTCATCGCCCCCGCTCATCCCGGCTGCGCCCAGAGCGATGAGAACAAAGACATCGATATTATCGAAGACGTGGTCTTTCACTATCTTGAAGTCATCGATGCCTTGAAGCTCGACAAGTTCGACCTCGTCGGCCACTGCCTCGGCGGCTGGATCGCCGCCGAACTCGCCGCGCGCCATCCGGAGAAAATCCGCAAGCTAGTCCTGATCGGCGCCTCCGGCCTGTTCGTCGAAGGCGCGCTGATCGGCGACATCTTCATGAACGCCCAGCCCGAGTTCGGCGAAAGCTATGCCACCCTGCGCGAAATGCTCTTCGCCAGCGCGACGCAGGCCAATGCTCTGGACATGTTCCCCGACGGCAAAGGCGAGATCGAAGACGAAGTGCGCCGCTATCAAATGCTCCGCCTCAGCTCGCGCATCGGCTTCAAGCCGCCGTACTTTTACAACCGCCCGCTCAGAAACCGCCTGCACCGCATCACCTCCCCCGCGTTAATCATCTGGGGTGAAAAAGACGGCTTCGTCCCGCGATCTCATGGCGAGACTTATGCGAAGCTGATTCCCAACAGCGGTGAATTGAAAGTGATCGCTGGCGCCGGACACAGTGCGCATGCGGAGAAGGCGGAGGAGACGGCGAAGTTGGTGGCGGATTTTCTCGCGAACTAGCCAGTCTGCGATTCTCGTTCACGAGCTTTTTAACGAACCGAAAACTAAATCCATCCTGAGTAACGTTGGAATTCAGCGGCTGCCATAGGCGGTCCGATGGAACGAAGGGTTAGCCCGCACTACGGCAGCACTACTCAAGCTTCCTATCCTCACGTTTGGCTTCAGCCATGGCTTCGGGCTCAAGCTCTTCTGCATAGCGATTCAGGCGTATGAAAATACCCCAGGCGGCAAGCAGCACGCCAGCTGCGACCAAAATGCTGGCCGCGTAGATCAGCTGCGCCGAATCTTCATGTGCTGCGCGGAAGGTCGCCACGAGTCCTTCGATCGCAATTGCCACAACGACTACGACCAGGAACCTAGATAGGAAGCGGCGTACACGAGTGGGTCCGCTGATATGAGCATCGCGCACGACCTCTTCTTCAACGATCGTCTGCGCGATCTGGAGCGCCACGACTGCAGCAGCCAGCAGTCCTAGGGCTTCAATGATCTCCTGTGCGGCCGCCCGGTCCATGCCACCGGCAAAGGCAATCCAGGCCGCTTTCGTCGCAATGGTGATGAGCATGAGCGCAGCGCAAGCGAAAAGTGCCGCCATACATCCGTGGACAATTGAGAAGGCGAGGGTGAGCAGTTTCATTGGCAGATCGTAACAGAGACAGCGGTGAAGTGGAGTTCGTGCGCCCTAAAACAACCGTTTTTCAGCGAAATCCGTTCACGCGAAATTTCAACATACTCGTACAATGCTCCATAGGCATCTTTGCGAGATCTCTGACTGTCTGCTCGACTCATCACTCACTGCTGGCCGAGGACATGGTTTCTGCGGCGAGCCATCTCAGGTTTCGACTGAAGACGGCTTGCACTATCCGCGTCACCGCGCCGGCAGCGGATCACCCCCAGCAACCTTCTGATACAGCTGCACGACCTCTTTTTCCCGCGGCAATTCTTTGATCGCGCGCTCCAGTTCTTCTCCGTTTAGCGGCGCGGGGCCGTCGCCCATTAATTTTTTAAACTCGACGGGAAATTCCGGATCGGCGAAGGACTTGTTCATCGCTTCGCGGATGATCTGTACGCGGTCTTTGGGCGTGCCGGGAGGAAAGATGTAGGGCCAGCGCGGATATTGGAAGGCGCGGAACATGTCGAGCAATTTGCGCTCGGTATCGGTCTTGGCAAAGCTGCCAAATTCCGGCAGTTGAGCGAAGCTTGGATGATGGCGGCCTTTGGGAACCGTCAGCGTAGCGTGGAGATGGATCTGCTTCTTTTCGATCCACTCCGGTTTTTCGATGACGAATCGGGCCGCGCCGGTGGCATGGGCATCGAGTTCGCCGCGGTCCATCGCTATGTAAATTTCCGGACCGGTGAAGCCGGTGACGAACTTGGGATCTTTCAGGCCGAGGAGATAGGCGATGATGCGCCCTGTGACATAGACCGGATGGCCGACCGAGTGGGCGCCGAATCTGACACCGCTGGCAGCCCGGAGTTTGGCGAGTGAATCCAAACCCACATCCCCTTTGGTGTAGAACACATAGGGATCTCCGCCGTCGGTCGAGCCCAGGTATATAAACTTGTCGAGGTCATAGGCGCTGCCCGGCAGTCCCAAGATTGGCCCGACCACCAGTCCGGCGCCGATGGAGCCGATGGTCAGTCCATCGGGCTTGGTCGTGCTGTAGATGACGTTGGCCGCTTTTCGTCCCGCCGCGCCCTCGATGAATTCAACAATGATATGCGGCTTGCCGGGAATGTACTTTTCGAGAAACTTCACCAGCGCTCTGGTCTGAAACTCGCCCGAGCCGCCGGGGCCGCCGCCGCGGACGACCTTGATGGTTTTGCCCTTGTAGAAATCGGCTTGGGCAAACGCCTGACCCGCGAACAAAATCACCCCGAGCGCGATCAACAACCCATGCGCGCAACCGCGGTGTGCCAACTTTATGAGCGTATTCATCAACACCTCCAAATACTTAGTTCAGTAAAATATCAGATCACTTTGCTATTTGCTCTTTAAATTACCCTGTTTCCGATATCGCTATCATGCGTTAAGTTATTGCGAAACCGAGGCGCCGCTTGCAGCGAATCGCCGAAACCACGCTAACATAGCTGCTTTTTCGAGCAACCTGGCTCCCCCGCTCAGTGAAATCTCCCATTATTCTCGGTCAAGCGTCAAGCCGCTGGGGACAAACGCCATAAAGAATTCCTTGGGGCCGCCGATACTATTTCAGAGTGATATCACTGGCCGCTCGTCATGATCAAAAAAATCAAAGTTGAGCAACTAAAACCTGGGGTATTTGTCCACGATTTCAATTGCGGATGGTTGCATCATCCGTTCCTCACCGACCGCACCAAGCTCAAGACTGACAAACAGATTCAGAAAGTTGTCGGCTACGGCATCCGAGAACTGTACATCGACACCGACAAGGGGGTGGACATCGATGACGCGCCGACACAGCGGGAAGCGGATCAGGAAATTCAACGCGAGTTTGTCCAACTCAACGCCCCCGCGGCGGGACCGAGCGATAGCAGCGGTTTCAAAGCAGAACTTATCCGGGCGAAACAGCTGATCGCCGAGGCAAAACTAACGACCCAAAAGCTCATGCAAGACGTCAGGCTCGGCAAGCGCATGGAGATGAACCAAGTTGAGCGTACAGTCGACAAAATGACCGAATCGGTCTTGCGCAACAAAGACGCGTTGGCCAGCCTGCTACGCATCAAAGAGGTCGATGAGTACACCTATTTGCACTCGATTTCGGTGTCCGCCCTGTGCATCTCCTTCGCTCAAGGCCTTGGTCTCGATTCCACAAAAATCAAGCAAATCGGTATCGGCGGCTTACTTCATGACATCGGGAAAATGAAAGTGCCTCTAAATATCCTCAATAAACCGGGACCTCTTTCGGAAAAAGAATTCGAAATAATGAAGCGCCATGTCAAAGACGGCGAGTCTACGCTGCTACAGTATCCCAACCTCGATCGAAGTTGCACTTGTGTAACCTCACATCACCACGAGCGCTTGGACGGCACTGGCTACCCGGACGGTTTAAAGGGAGACGAAATCAGTGAATTTGGTCAGATTGCTGCGATCGTCGATATCTACGATGCTCTAAGCTCTGAACGGTGCTACAAACACGCCATGCCGCCCACCGAGGCGCTAAAAAAATTGTATGAGTGGAGCCACAGCTACTTGAATCGCGAGCTGGTCGAGAAGTTTGTCGCGCATCTTGGCATCTATCCGATCGGCAGCCTCGTCCGTCTGGAAAATTCCTTGTTAGCTGTAGTGGTCGACCACGGCGCAAAAAACCTGCTTCACCCCATCGTGCGCGCAGTTTATGACGTCAAAAAAGCCTCGAAGCTTGAGCCCTACGATATTGTCCTTGCTGGTCAAATCAACGCAGGGAATCCCTACGGCATCGTCGCTTGCGAGTCCCCGGATAAATGGCAGATCAAGCCGATGGATTACTTGTATTAGCCGGTTCGAATTCCGCCCATATCATCATTCGTATCTACGACAACCTAGCGAGTGCGAACAGCGGTAGAGCGATGTCGTAAAACCAGATCGTTCAGATTCATCGACCCCAAAGCTTTTTCACGAATCCTTCTTCTTCCAGCCGCTTAAGATAGCGATCATTGACATAAACCTTAGCGTCGATGCCACGCGCTTTGGGATTGCTCTCGGCGATCTGGGCGACGACCGCTTGCATCGCGTCCACCGAGGGATAGGGAACATTCGCCAGCTGATTGACGAAGTAGTCGTAGCCTTCTTGCAGCGCTTTGAGATTGTTGACCCGCGTGAACTGTCCCAACGCCTTAACCGAATACTCCCGTTCAGTTTTGAGAATCTTGATCGCTTCAAGATAGGCGCGTAGGAAGTTCATCACTCTGGCGTCCTGCTTGTCGAGAAACCGCCGGCTGCCCAGCAGGCCGGTGTTGAAAAAAGGTATATTCATCTTCACCGAGTCGGCGAGCACGCTGAGCTTCAAGCGCTCGGCCTCGCTGCTGAACGGCGCGTTGACCACCGTGCCGTCGACATTGCCGGAAGTGATCGCGGCGATGCGCGCCGGCTCGTCGCCGATTTGCAGGATCGTCGCTTCTTTCACCGGATCGATGCCGACGCGCTTGAGCATGGCGCGCATGCCGAAGTCGGCGGACGAACCGTAGCGGCTAACGGCGAATTTCTTGCCCTTCAATTGCTCGATCGACTTGATATCCGGGCGGGCGATCAGCTGATAATTCAGCTTGTCGAGCAAGCCGGCGAAGTAAACGATATCGGCGCCTTCGAGATTGGCCGCCACGCCGGGCGCGCCGCTCAATTGCGACAGATCGAGATTGCCGGAGACCAGCACCTGGACGTTGGTCGAGCCGCCGGGAATATAGATCGCCTCGGTAGTGAGTCCATACTTGGCGAATAAGCCGCGGTCCTTGCCGATATGCACCAGCCCCGACTGCAAGCTGATGGAGCCCAGACCGACGCGGATCTTGTCTTGGGCCTGCGTTTGGCTAATTGTTACGAGCGGAATTAGCAGCAATAAAAACAATTTCTTCATGGCGCCCTAGTACCACAACATCCCGCCGGCTGCCAACGGACGCTTAGCCAAACATTTTCCCTTTGCGCCTAAGCGCCTTCGCGGGATATATTCCGGTCCATTCGCTTTGATGAACCATCATTACCAGGAGGCAAAATATGGCAGTAACGGTCAAAGCACTCAAAGACGGGCCGTACGAGGTCGCCGGCGGCGCCAAGCTGCAAGATGTCAACGGCAAGGAATATGTCGAGAGCGCCCTCGATCCGCTGTACCTTTGCCGCTGCGGCCAGTCGCGCAACCGACCGTTCTGCGACGGTTCGCACAAAGACGCCGGCTTCAAATCGGACGACACGGCGAAGTAACGAACACAATTCCCATTACTCCAACACTCCAATACTCCTACGGGCAAGTACAGTTGGAGTGATGGAGTAATGGAGTGTTGGTAAAACTACAAAGAGCAACCGAGAATACTCACACTAAATTTTGGCAGGGGGAATTCACCATGCAAGGAAAAGTTGTCATCGTTACCGGCGGCGCCAAAGGGATTGGCAGGCACGCCGCGCACACATTGGCTAAAGCCGGCGCCAAAGTGGTTCTCGCCGACGCCGACGCCGAGCGGCTGCACAAAACTCTCGGCGAGATTCAAAAGCTCGGCGCCGCAGCGCTCGCCGTGCCCACCGACGTGCGCGACGAGAAGGACGTGCGCCAGATGGTTTACAAAGTCGCCGACCGTTTCGGCCAGATCGACGCGCTGATCAACGACGCCGGTATCGTGCCGCACTTCAATTGGGGCATCCCGCGCTGGCCGCGAGTGCGCAACCTGAGCTACGACTTTTGGAACGCGGTCATTCAAACCAATCTCGGCGGGACGTTTCTCTGCAGCAAATACGTTCTGCCGTTCATGGAAGAGCAGCGGTCGGGCAACATCGTCAATCTCTGGGGCGGCGGCCGGCCGGAAAACCACGGCGCTTCGCCCTATGTCGTCAGCAAGGACGCCATCCGCACGTTCACCAAATATCTCGCCGAAGAAGAGCGCGAATGGAACGTCTGCGTCGTCGCCTTCAGTCCGAAGCAAGCGATCGCTACGGAAGACGCGCCTGAGGAAGCACGCCAACGTCTCCCCGCACCCGATAGCCTCGGCAACGGTTTTGTCCTCGCCGCCCAAGCGACCATGGAGATGACCGGGAAAACCGTCGAACACCGCGATGGCCAGTTGGTGGCGGTGGATTAAACCAGAATGGGTTCACCGCGCGCCGCGCGTTTGAAGAAAAATACGGCGAGGCCTACCGGCAATGGTGGTCGCCGCAGATTCGACTGCGCGACATGGACAAGTATGGCTGGGACATTCAGGTGCTCTTGCCGAGCGGCAACAACGGCAACTGGAGCGTTTTCCGAAATTGCGTCTAGCGATTCTCAAATCGAACTCGGGCTGGCTGCCGTTTTGGCTTGGCCGCATGGACGACCACACCCATGGCCGCAACAGCGTCATGGGCAAATCGGAGAACTTGAAACTACGGCCGACTGAATATTTCATGCGCCAGTGCAGCGTCTCCTGCGACAGCGACGAACGCGCGCTCAAACCTGTGGTCGAAGAATTGAACGGCGAGAACATCGTCTGGAACACCGACTACCCGCATCCCGACGCCATTGAACCGGAACGCGCCCTGCCCGATTTCGATGGCCAACCGACCTCAAGTGAAGCCAAACGAAAAATCTCTGGGACAACGCCGTCAAACTCTACGGCCCGCGAGTCGCCGGCTGAGAGCGGCCGCAACCAAAGCTGAAAGAAAGTTTTCACCACGGAGGCACGAAGAACACGAAGGGTTCGAATGATTAATATTTCTACCTTCGTGCTCTTCGTGCTACTATCCTGAACAGCTCGTGCAGCGATGCATCTGCGCACGATATCGACTCTCGATGTCCGTCAATACCGGAGAAGGCGGGTTATCCAACTGCCGCACACTCGCGAATGTTCGGCGCGACGGATGCATTATCTTGAGGAGTCTTACGTTAGGTTACGGCTTTGCGGCCTATGCGTCTTTCGAGAGAGTCAGTTCGGTTACGATCACGTTCACTTCGTGGTGAATCATTCTTTTACGCGGTTACCGCTGTGTCAACATCCGGCACCGCCAGAATCAGTTTGACCTCCACCGCTTAGTTTTGTATTAACAACACTCCAGGAGGTGACCCATGATTGAGATTCTCGACCAAATGAAAGAAATGATCGACCCGGCGCTGGCCAACGGCTGTCCCTGCATCCTCGCCACGGTTTCCGCCGACGGTGAACCGGATATTGGCTACAAGGGCAGCATGATGGTGTTCGACAAGCAGTCGCTGGCTTATTTGGAGCGCACCAAGCGGGTGCATTTGAAGAATCTCAAGGAGAACCCCAAAGTCATCGTGCTGTTCCGCGATGCCAAAACCAAAGTGGCCTGGCGCTTTCACGGCACCGCCCAATTGCATGAATCAGGACCGATCTGGGAGCAAGGCATGGCGCGCACCGTCAAAGAGGAGCTCGATAAAGATCCCGAGCGCAAGGGCATCATCGTGCAAATCCACCTCGATAAGATCAGCAACATGGGCGGCCAGGTCTTGCAAAGTCGCTAGTGCGGATGATCGAGCGAACGTATTCGTGGTTATGAGATCTGTAATCTGAAATTTGCCATTCGAGATCGCGCCCCAGCGCGCGATCTCACGCCCCCTCGCCGGCCTCTTCGCGGTAGAGCTTCAGTGCTTCCATAACCGGCAAGTCGCTTACTGAGAACAGAATCGCCTCTTCGCTTGCCGAGCGGTTCTGATGGCTGTGCCACGCCCATAACGGCACGACAAAACAATCCCCCTGCGCCCATTCGAATCGCTGCCCATCGATTATCGTCGCGCCATTGCCTCTGAAAGCGTGATAGACGACGCTGTAATTGTGCCGGTGCGTCTGGGTCGCTTCGCTGGGGCGGAGCATTTGCATGGCACATGACATGGTCGGCATGGTGTGGCCACCCTCAGGGTTGACGTACTCGAGCGCGACGCCGTCGAACCGACTGCATGGCCCGTCGCTAAGATGCTGCAACTTCTCGTAGGTGTCTTGCCATTTGTAATGCAGGTTATAACTCGGACGCTCGGTGGCTTTTTCCCACACCGGCCGGGTCATCCCGATGCGCGGCGCGGTATGATCGGAGCGTTCTTTGATCGGCTGGAGCCCGCCGGGATAGGCTTCCCACGTGATCGCCTGGAGCAAAAACAGCAGCGGATTATCGAGGCCGTCCAACCACACCACCGGTTCGCCGCCGTTGCGGTGGCCATGCCAAGTCATCGACGGCGTGAGAATCAGGTCGCCTTCGTCCATGGGAATCTCTTCGCCTTCGACGACCGTGTAGGCGCCGCGGCCTTTGAGGATGAAGCGGAAGGCGGCGAAATTATGCCGGTGATCGTGGGCGATCTCGCCGGGCTTGAGCAGCTGCAACGTCATCAGCATGGTGTGCGTGGTGGTGCGCTGGCGGCGATTGTGCTGCTGCAAGTAGGCCGGATTGATCAACCGCAGCACGCGCCGTTCCGCCTTGCCGTCGAGACCGTGCATATTGGCGACGGTTTGAATGGCGTCGTAGAGCGCCGGCCATTTCCACACATGGGGCAACACGGTCGTGTGCGGGTCTTTGCTGTAGGTCGCCATGTCGGCATCGGACGCCGGCGCCCACAGCCCTTCGACGCTCAAGCTCGCGCAGCTTCTCATCGAGTTCACGCAGCAATTGTTCTTCAGACATGCTCGACTCCTCGAGGTTCTATGGTGTCCGCAGTCGGACTGTTCACCACGAAGGACACGAAGAGCACAGAGTTCGGTATTTTTGTCATCTGAAACCTTCGTGTCCTTCTTACTACTATCCCTGATAGTTCGCCTGGCCCCTCGGATTCGGAAATTCCTCTCGCCAAGGCGCAAAGACGCAAAGTTCGGTGGGAAAATAACATTGCACAAACGAATTCACTTCCTCTTATCCGATCTTTGCGACTTGGCGCCTTTGCGAGAGATATTCCGAGACCGACCGGTGCGCGAAGCGCACCCTACGAAATCCTTCGTGTCCTTCGTGCCTTCGTGGTGAGATTAATCTTCTCTCCATCTGACTCCATGCCCACTCAACTACGGCCTTCTGATCCCCAGCTCCCGCTGGGCGTCTTGCAGCGGCAGCGGATCGACAATTTCACTCAACGGTACGTCGCGGGTCAGCTTGAGCTCAGTCTTGGCTTGCTCCAACACCAGCCGTAATCCTTCGGGCGAAATATTTCCGTCCGGACTGAAAACCTTCCAGGCCGAGTCATAGGACGCCAGCGCATGCTCGCGTTCGATCTTGGCCCAGTCGACGAGCACGCGCACCGCGCCCTCTTTGTCGTCGCGGATGAAACGATTGGCGCGCACCAATGCCTTGGTCACTCGGCGAACCTCCAGCGGCCGCTCTTTCAACGATTTGAGATTAGTCCCGACACCGAGAAACGGGAAGCTGAAATGCTCATGAGCCCGCGTCAGCACGTTGAAGCCCATCTGCCGGCCCATGGTATCCCCCGGCGGCGAGATGATCGCGACGTCCACCAGCCCTTCTTTAAGCGCAGCCAGACGGGCCCGGTCGGTTCCCAGGGCGATGAACTTGAGCTCCCGCTCCGGGTCGATCCCCTGGGCTTTGAGAATCAGTTTCGACAGCACTTCGTCGGTGCCGCCGAAGTTGGCGATGCCGACGGTCTTGCCTTTTAAATCTTTGAGCGTCTTGTACTCAGCGCGGGCGATCAACGCGTAGGTCGGGCTGTCGAGCAGACTCGCCAGCGCGCGGATCGGCAGACCGCGCAGCGCCGCGCGCACCACCGAGCCGAACAGCAGCGTGTAACCGACATCGCCGGTCATCATCGCCGTCAAAGTGGTCGGCGTGTTCATGCGAATCACTTCCACCTCCAGCCCCTCGTCCTTGAAGAAGCCCCTTGATCGCCACGCCGACAGGCAAATAGGACAGATTGAAATTAGTCACCGCGATGCGCGCCTTTCTCGCGCGCGCGCGAATGAGGCGTGAGACCGGCGCGCAAATAAGCGACGCAAATCGTGTCAAACCAGACAATTGTTTTACCAAGTTTGTCTTCATGGCGTAGTTAGGTATTGCTCCGAACTTCGTGTCCTTCGTGCCTTCGTGGTGAAATCCTAATCCGACGTTCAGCTCGCCGCCTTATACACCGGCCCCATCTGGCTCGCGACGCCGCGCTTGCCGAGCTCCGCTTCGAACATGGCGCGAATGCGCGGGTCTTCATCCTCATACTCGATCTGATCGCCGCCGAGCTTGACGCTTTCCGAAGTGCCCCACTGTTTGCGCAAGCCGGGAAACTTGCGGCTGCTGAACGGCTTCAACGCCAGGTAGCGCGCCGGTTCGCCGCCGGCGTTGAAGTGCTGGTGGAACTGGCGTTCCGGCGGCACCATCAGAGTGCCGGCGCGCCAGTTGTAGCGCTTGATATCCTCGCCTTCCTTCCACATGACCGAGAAACCTTCGCCCTTGAGAATGATCACATGGGCGCCGGCGCCATGGCGGTGCGCCTTCTTGTACGTCCCCACGGGAAACTGCGAGATATGCGCCGACATGACGTTGTTCGACATCTCGATCATTAACATTTTACCGCCGGCGCCGCGGTCGTTGCGTTCCGGCAACTCGTAGCTGCGCACGTCGCGAATAAAGTTGGTATCGTGAAATCCCTCGCCGGGGATCTTCGCCTGGCCACTGAAGAAATCCTCTTCGCCGGCATAGCGGTCGGCGAACCGGTAGTCGCAGTTAAAGACGAAATCGATGTTGTGGTAGAGATTGAGCACGGTCGGCGCATTGGTCATCGCCAGCAGCCGCACCGGTTTATCGCCCTGGCCGTTGAAATGCTGGTACCAAGCGTTGAGCGGCGGCGAGAACAGCGAGCCTTCGCCCCATTCGAAGGTCTGCTTCTTGCCGTCCGCTTGCCAGATGGTCGTCGCGCCATGGCCGCTGACGACGTAGATCAGCGCTTCGAACATATGCTTCTGCGGCTCGAGCGACTTGCCCGGAGCGATTTCACAAATATAGCAGTTGTTGACCCCTTCCGAGCCGTCGAGATTGAGATAGACGCCGCGCCCGCCGACCCGCGGCCAGGGCGACAAATCGACGTGATTGATGTCCTCGATATGAAAGCCGCCCACGGCCGGCACGCCTTCGCGTTCGAGAAAAAGTTGATAGGTCGTGTGCGCGCCCAGCTCGTTGCCGGCGCGGGTTAACTTGGGAGAAACACCAGCGTTCGCCATGAGATAGCCCACCCTTCAATTGCCGAGAATTTTTTTAATCAACCGGGCATTTCGCGATCGGGGTATGAACCCCGCTCGCGACCAAAGGGGATGTTCAACCCCCTTTGGAAACCCCAGCAATTTTGTCCCCGCAGCAAGCTGCGGGGAATATTAGATTCACAGTCCTTCTATCTATTACGCCGATTCGAGAGCGGTCAAGGGGCTGGGAAGTGTATTCAAACTATACGAAGCTAAAAGAACCGCAGATGCTGACACTCACCGGGTTTTGCTTACCTCACGGCAAACGCAGCTTGGGATCGAGCGCATCGCGCAGCGAATCGCCGAAAATATTGAAGGCGAAGACCGCCAGGCTGATAGCCATCCCCGGAAACAACGCCATCCATGGCGCGCGCTCGGCGAACTCCACCGCGGCACCGCGCAGCATTAAACCCCATGCCGCTGTCGGCTCGGCGACGCCCAAGCCGAGAAATGACAGCGAGGCTTCGAGCAGAATCGCCTGGCCCAAGAAGGCAGTCAGCATGATCAAATAGGGCGCCATCACATTGGGCAGCATATGGCGAAATATAATCCGCCAATGGCCGGCGCCCAAGGTCAACGCCGCTTCGACGAACAGCATCTGGCGCAATGCCAGCGCGCTGCTGCGCACCACCAAGGCGGCGCGCGGGATCATCGGTATGGCGATCGCAAAGATAACGTTCCAGACGCCGCCGCCCAGGATCGCCACGACCGTCAGCGCCAGGACGATCAACGGAAACGACAACAAGACATCCATGAAGCGCTGCATGACCAGATCGACGCGGCCGCCGAAGTAAGCGCAGCTCACGCCAAAGATCGCCCCCAGCGTCGTGCCGAAGAGCGACGCGCAAAAGCCCACCCACAGCGCCGTGCGCGAGCCGTAGAGCAGCCGCGACAAGACATCGCGGCCGAAGGAATCGGTGCCCAACCAGTGGGCCGCTCCCGGCGCTTGAAACATCGCGCCGTAGTCGTTATCGAGCGGATCGTAGGGTGCAACCAAGCCGGCGAACAGCGCCGCCAAGATCATCAAGAGAACGATGGCCGCGCCGGCCGCACCGAGGGGCCGCTTGACGGCAAAGGTACGGATCGCGGCAAGGCAAGTATCGAATTGGGCGCGCATCGGTTCTGAGTCAACTATTGATAACGAATGCGCGGATCGAGCCAGGCATAGAGCAGATCGATCAAGAAGTTCATGAAGATAAACGCGAAGGACACCAACAGCACCAACGCTTGGGTCATCGTATAGTCGCGTCGGCTGATCGACTCGACGAACAGCATGCCGATGCCGTTTAGGTTAAACACCTGCTCGGTGACGACCAACCCGCCGATCAGAAAGGCAAACTCCAAGCCGATCACGGTGACGATCGGCAACAAAGCATTGCGCAGCGCATGCTTCACCACCACGGCGCGCTCCCACAACCCTTTGGCGCGCGCTGTGCGCACGAAGTCCTCGCGCAGGACTTCCAAGACCGCGGAGCGCGTCATGCGCGTGGCCATGGCGGAATATCGGTACCCCACCGCCAGCGCGGGCCAAAAGAGCTGGGTCAAATTGGCCCAGGGATCGGTGAAAAATGACGTGAAGGTCAGCGGCGGCATCCATTGGAAGACCAGGAGAAAACCGAGAATCATGACAATGCCCAACCAGAATGACGGCATCGCCAAGCCGCCGATGGCAAAGATGCGCACAAGGTAATCGATCCAAGTATCCTGCTTGAGGGCGGCCAAGGTACCGAAAGGAATCGCAATGAGCACCGCCACCAGCGTCGCCATCAGCGCCAATTGCAGGCTTAACTCAAGGCGAATTTTAATCTCGTCGGCGATCGCCCGCCCGGTCCACATCGAAGTGCCGAAATCGAGCCGGACAATTCCCCAAGTCCAGACAGCAAACTGCTGCCACAGCGGTTTGTCCAAACCCAACTGCGCGCGTTCTCGCTCGATCGCCGCGCGCGGCGCGAAAGTTCCGCTACCGGCGTACTTGAGCTCGACCACATCCCCCGGCGCCACGCGCAGCATCAAGAAAACCAATACTGCGACACCGAACAGCGTCGGGATCATTAGTAACAGGCGTTTGAGAATGTATAGGCTCATCTTCTAACCGGTCGAGGATAGAGAATCGAGGATGGAGGATGGCGCACGGCTACCAGGCAAGTCTCGATCCTCTCTTTTCGATCCTCGATCTCCATCCTCAATCCTCGACCCGCCTTCACTCCCGCTACTGTCCCAGCCAGACATCGCGCAAATCCTGATTTACATAATGGCTCGGACCGATCTTCCAGCCCTTGAGCCGGTCATTGTGCGGCACGGTGCGTTGCCACCATAGGACCGGAAACTGATAGACTTGCTCGCCGAGAAGGCGCTTCTCGATCTGCCGCAACAGCGGTAGCCGATCTTTGCTATCGAGCATGCGGCTCTGTCTTTCGAAGAGCTCATCTACGACCGGGTCTTTGTAGCGCGCATAGTTGATCGGGCTCTTGTCGCTGCTCAGATACTTGACCAAATACAAATCCGGCTCGTCCATGAACTCACACATGAAATCGATACCGACGTCATAATTACCCTGGCGAAAGTCGTTGAAGTAGGGCCCGCCCTCTTGCGGCGTATGGGTGACGTTGAGACCGATCTTGCGCCACTGGTCGACGACGAACACGCCCGTGACTTCGTAGGGCTCGCGCACGTTGCGGTTCTTGAGCACGAAGGAGAAGCCGTCCGGCACGCCGGCCTCTTTGAGCAAGCGCTTGGCTTCAGTGCGGGCGGCGTTGATATCCTTGCCGAAGCCCGGCAGTTTGGCGACTTCCGCCGCCGGCGTCGCGAACTCAGAACCCGGACGGTACAGCCCGCCGATAAATTTCATCACCGAGATCTGCGCCAGCGCCTTGGAAGCCTCGTTGCGGTCGATGGCCAGATTGAGCGCCCGGCGCACCCGCGCATCGCTGAACGGTTTCTTCTCGTTGTTGAACACGACCATCAGGTTGCACGCCCAGGGACTCTCTTGTACCACGGCTTTGCTACCCAGCGATTTGACCACGTCGTCGCGCGCCGCCGGGTTGAAACCGCGGAACTCAACCATCACCTGGCCGCTGCGCACCGCCGCTACCCGCGGCGCGGTGTCGCGAATGAAGATCGCCCGGTAGCTGTCAAGATAGGGCCGGCCGGGAATATAATAGTTGGGATTTTTCTTACCGGTCCAGTGCGAGCCGGCGACATATTCGCCGAAAACGAAAGGGCCGGAGCCAAGAATATTTTTCTCGTACCAACGCGGATCTTTTTTCAACTTTTCGGCGCTGTAAATGAAATTCCACGGCGACGCCAGGTTGGCGAGGAACGACGCGGCGATATGCTTGAGCTTGAACACCACCGTCAGGTCATCCGGCGCTTCGATCTTGTCGACCATCGCGTAGGACGCCTTGCGCGCGCTGGCGACACCTTCGGCCGGAAAAATAATCTTGTCATAGGTCGCCTTGACATCCTGCGCAGTCAGCGCCGTGCCGTCGTGAAACTTGATGCCCTTGCGCAACTTGAAAGTGACGGTGAGACCGTCTTTGGACGCCGACCATTTCTCGGCGACATCGCCGACGATCTTGGGATAGTTGTGCGGATCGAAGCGCAACAACGTGCTGTAGTGCGGCGCGATCGGGTGGATCATGGCGAATGTGGTTTCGCGGTGGCCATCGAAGGACGGCGGCGTCTCGGCAACCGCAAAGACCAGCTCGCCACCCGGCCGTGGCGTTTCCGCCGCCATTGCGGCCCAGGGCAAAACTAAAAGCAATGCCACAAGTGGCAGCCAACTTGCCGTCCGTCGCGACAGACAATGCGGATAAAAATGCTTCATGAAACTCTCCTTGGAACGTTCGCTGCTAGCACCGACGTACGCGCCTGAAAGTACGGGATTCGACGGCGTAAAGTCAAGGTTGCTCTCGCGACGCCGGCTTGACGGCGCGCATTTGCATACCCTACTCTGCGCCAATGGCAATTGCCGCAGATCACTTAGTTCAAATTGGCCGCGCCTGCTGGCAGCGCTGGCGCGTTGAGCAAATCTTTGGGGACAAACCTCCACTCTTGCATACCGACGAGGCCGGGTTTCACACCCGACAATCCGAATCCCATCTGCATTGCTATCCGAACACTTGCGTGGTTGCGCCTTTTGCGTTCAGAGGTCTGCGGTTGATACTCTTCGCAGGCCGAAGGTCGGAAGTTGCTACTCTTTTTTCTTCCTTCGCGCCTGTGCGCTCTGTGGCGAGATGTTTCGTCGCCTCGGTTGCGGCTGTGCCGCGCTAGGTTCTTTGCGGCTAATTCTTCCGCTCGGATGCAATCGAGGCCCCGGCGAGTTACAATGCGACTTCGAACGATGCGCGCCGAGATTAGCACCCTGGAAGAGACCTTGCCGCCGCTGCGCCGGCGCAAACTGGCACCAGCGCGCGTGATGACCGGCAATGAGCGCCGTCTGATGAATCCCAATCGGGGTTGGATCAAGCTTTGCGAGCGTTACGCCGACATGGTGATTTCCCGCTTCGTCTATCCGCTGCTCGGTAGAGTGTGGAATCCCTATAGCTGGCAGTTGGAACGGCGCTTCGAGCTTGCTGAAACGAAACTTTCTCCCGCCGACTGGCCCACCGGCCTGCCGCCGCTACGCGTCCTGCTGATCACGGATATTCACGCGGGGATTTTTCTCAATCCGCAAACTCTCTGGCGTATCGTCCACCAGTTGATGGAAATAGTGCCCGATCTTGTCGTCGTTGGCGGCGATCTCGTCACCGGCCATGTCAGCGAGGCCGAGCGGATTCTTGACTGCTTGATCCCGCTGACCCGGGCGCGCTTAGGGGCATGGTACTGTATGGGCAATCACGACTACTTCGGCGGCGACCCCGAGGAGCTGCGCGAGAATCTCGCGTCAATCGGTATCCGCACATTGAGAAACGACAGCACAGTTATCCGCCATGGCGCCGGCAGTTTCGTCTTGGGCGGCATCGACGACCGGATCATGGGCCGGCCCGATTGGAATCGCCTGCTCGCAAAACATGGCCCGCCCGATCTGTTAATGGCGCATAACCCCGATCAGTTCTACGAAGCGGAAAAACTTGCCATTCCGCTGACTCTCTCCGGCCACACCCACGGCGGACAAATCCGCTTCCGCAATGGCCCGGCGATCATCCGCCAAAGCCGCTATTGCCTAGACGAAGGGCTCTATGCGTTCGGCAAATCCCAACTCGTCGTATCGCGCGGCTTGGGCAGTGTGTTCCTGCCGATCCGCTGGGGCGCCGACGCCGAAGCGGTCATGATTGAAATCATCCCGCCGAAGCGATGATCGTTATTTAATCCTGAAGGATCGCGCGCCGCACGGCAACTCCATATTTGACTGCGGAATTCAGTTTGACATGCTGACGGGACCCACATTCTCTGTTTTGCCGCTTACTGAATACCCAGCTCCTTCTGCGCCTGGCGCAGATAACTCAGATCGATATATTTTTCCGGCGCCGGCACGGCGCCCTTGATGATGCCGTCTTGCACTTGCACGTCGATATTGATCTTCAAGCCGGCCAGCGTCACATCGCCGTTGTAGGGGTAAACTTTGGTCTTGGTGTAGTAGTCGATGCCGCGGCGGGCATAGACCGCTTGCAACCCGAACTCCTTGGTCAAAAATTCGGCGGCGTCCGCCGGATGATCATGCAACCAGCGCAGCGCTTGAATATGCGCCTTGATAAATTTCACCACGCTCGGGCGATTCTTCTCGGCCCAAGCCGGATTTATATTGATATTGTTGAATTGGTAGCTCGAAATCACCTCGGTGGTATCGCCCAGCTTGGTAAAACCCTTGTCGACGGCGATATCGGAAAACGGCAAGACCAACACGGCACCCGCCACCGCGCCGCTCTCGAGCGCGCTCAAGCGCGCTGGCGTTCCACCGGCGATCACCGACATGGAAAAGTCGCGCGGATGAAGCAGTCCTTTTGTTCGCAAGTAGGCCACCAGAATTGACGTCGCGCCGCCGCTCAGGCTGTTCACGCCAATCCGTTGGCCTTTGAGATCCTCGATGCGCTTAATGTTTTTGGCGCCAATCAGCAGATACGGCGCCGCATTGCTCGACCCGGCGGCGACTTTCAAGTTGCCGCCGGTGCGCTCGTTCCAAATAATGATGTTGTCGGCGTTGATGTTGGCGAAGTGAAGCTCACCGGCTACCAAGGCTTGCAGCTGTATGTCGCTGCGGCCGATGCTGACCAGATCCACCGCGATCCCTTCTTTGGCGTGAAAGCCTTTTTTCTGGGCGACGAAAAACGGCAGGTAGTTCAGATCCTTTGAGATGTAACCGGTTTTGAGGGCTTGCGCCGCTGCCGGACCTGTGACCGCGAGATAGAATCCGACCGCCAACGCAGCTACGACAAATTTTTTCATGCTGTCCTCGGCTTTCCCGTGCTTTGGCGCGCCGTCACGACGCGCTCTTGGTGCGCCACTCTTTTCGCAATCGATCGCGCTCAGCCGGCTCCAAGTGGCCGAGCGCTTGCTCGACGATGTCCAAGCCGACCATTTTGTTCCAACCCTGAATCAAACGTTTGGTGATCGGCCCGGGAGTTTCTTTCGTCGGCCTGACGCCATTGATACTTTGCACCGGCAGGATCGTCGGACTGGTGCTGGCGAGAAACGCCTCTTCGGCGTTGTAGGCGTCGTAGGGGGTGAAATTGCCGTCGACGACTTCGATTTCCAAGTTCGCCGCCAGCTCGTACAACGCCTGCTTGGTGATGCCGTCAAGCACATTTTTGTTCGACGGCGTGCACAGCTTGCCGTCAAGGACGAGAAAAAAGTTGTGCGCGTTGGATTCGCTGATGTTGCCGTCGAGATCGAGCATCAGCGGGATCGCGTGGGGATCGACCTGGCGCGCTTCGAAGATCGCCATGTTGTGATTCATTTTGTTGTTGATCTTCGCCTTGGGCTCCAGACACTGCGGCGGTATCCGTCGGGTCGACGGAATGACCAGTTTCACGCCGTCGAGATAATCCCGCGCGAATTCTTCGAAGCCGATGGTAATACAGTAAATCGCCACCGTCGCCTTGCCGAGCGCATGATTGCCGCGCGATGTGCGCATGCCGCGGCTCACCACCTGCCAGATCGCCACCTCGTCGTCTTTGCCAAGAGATGGCCGGTTGCGTTCGAGCACTTCGAGGGTCGCCGCTTCCATCTGCTCCAAGGTCAAACCGCAGTCGATGCGCGTGTAACGCAGCGAGCGGAACAGCCGCGCCGTATGATCGCGCAGGCGAAAGGGCCGATGCGCAAATGTCCGGGTAACATCGTAAACCCCGTCGCCGGCATTGAAACCGGAGTCGAGCACCGAAACTTTCGCTTCGCTCTCCGCCACGAAAGCGCCGTTGAGATAAATGATCTTCTCGGTCATGAGATCCCTCCTTCTTGTCCTGCGCGTTAAGCCGACCGGATTATTCCTAGATCCAAGCTCGATTACAACCCGAGTGCCATTTGCCGAACATTCTGTTGCATTGCGCTCAGTTTGCCATTTTGAAACCGGCAATCTGGAAAGTTGCAGGCGCGTATTAGGCGGCTTCTCAGAGCCGCGCATCGCCGAAGTGGCGATCGCCACCAGCGTCAAGACGATCGCCGCGACGAAGGTCAGATTGAGGGCGGCGACAAAGCCCTGAGCATTGTCGGTCGTCAGGCTGGTCGTCTTCACGCCGGTGTACTGCTCGAAGGCCAGGGACATGCACAGCCCACCCAAAGCCACGCCGAAGACACTGCCAAAACCGAAGGTCACATGATTGATCGCCGAGGCGAAGCCGCGGTGTTCCTTCGGCATCATGGCGATCATCGCCGTCGAATTGGCTGGATTAAAAACGCCGTTGGTGATGGCGCCCACGACCACCAGTAGAGTCGGCAAAAGCCAATGGGAGTCCACGCGCAGCAGCCCGCCAATGCCGAGGGAGATCACCATGAAAACCACCCCGACCGTGGCGGGAATGCGCGGGCCGAGACGGTCGGCCAGATAGCCGCTCAGCGGCGCCAACGCCACGGTTAGAATCGACGGCGCCATGAACAGCAGGCCGACCTTGGTCGGCGACAGATGCAAAATATCCTGCAGGTAAAACGGCAGGAGAAATCCGGTCAGCGAATAGCACATGGCGACGATCAGCAAGCTGATGACGCTAAAACTGAAGCGGCGAATCTTGAACAGCTGTAAATTGACGAACGGGATTTTTCGCGCGCGACTCATGGACGAGAAAGCCGACTAGGGACAAGAAGAAGGTGACGAGCAGAACCAGCCGCAGCGAATCTCCCACCGCCTCCTGGGTGCGCCGGTCGAAGATGAACACCAACGTGCTGGTGATCGCGAATAGCAGCGCCGCGCCCAAGTAATCGACGGTGCCACTCTTATGTTGGCCGATCGCCGTGCGCCCGCGTCTCATATTGGCCAACGCCAACAGCGTGCCGCCAAAGCCCACCGGCGCAAGCAGGAAAAAACTCCAGCGCCAGCTGAAATAATCGATCATCACCCCGCCGATACCGGGACCCAAGATAAAGCCGACATGGTGCGCCGTGGTCATGAATCCCTGCGCCCTACCGGCGAGGTCCTCGCTCACCGACTCCGCCGCCAACGCCCGGCTCGACGACTGCAACATCGCCCCGCCGACGCCTTGAATGAAACGCGCGGCGATCAATTGCAAAACCGTCTGGGAAAAACCGCAAAGCAAGGAACTGATGGCGAAGACCAAAAAGCCCAGGGCGAACATCTTCTCCCGCCCCCAAATATCCGAAATCCGCCCGAACACCACCGACAGGCCGATGTTCGAAAGCTGATACGACAGCAACGCCCAAGAAATCCCGAGCAAGTCCGTGCCCAGGCTCTGCGCCACCGTCGGCATGGAGATCGAAACGATGCGCGTCGCCGTGCCGGAAAAGAACGTGCCGAGATAGTGCGGTGGCGAGAAGCAGATAATTGATGCGCGATTCCATGGTAGTGCGATTCTCACAAACGAATTTCTGAGTAATAGCGCCGAACCATCGATGGAGCAAACCTCAGCAGGGATTTGGCGACAAAATCGCGGATGCTCGGATCCGCGACAAAAACTTTAGTGCGGCGTGACTACAGCCACGGCGGGAAGTCGTTGCACTGAGGACAGAGAGATCGCACGGTGGAAGATTCGAATTTGGACCATTAACCGCAGCGCGCACAAGACGCGCAGGAGGACCACTCGCCTTAACCGCGGAGCTCATCGAGGCCGTCGAGAAGTCGAATCATTCCTCGCGCCTGCATGAAGGGCGACTACATTCACGCTTAGCGCCGTAGGATGGGTTGAGCATAGCGATACCCATCGCTTTCTCCGTAGCGCACAGCAAGCCGAGAATTTTTCGATCCCAAACACCCTCATTCCTTGCCCTCTCCCACTTCGTGGAACGAGGGAATCGAAAAATTAGTTTTGACTTCTGACCTCTGTCACTTGATCAACTTGCTCGCCCGCGCCAGCACCTCCGGCGCAATCGTCACGCCGATCTGCTTCGCCGTCTTTAAATTGATCACCAACTCGAACTTCATCGGCTGCTCCACCGGCAGATCGGCGGGCTTGGCGCCTTTCAAAATTCTGTCCACGTAATATGCGACGCGGTGGTAGCTATCGGCGAGGTCCGCCCCGTAGTACATGAGCCCACCGGCATCTACAGATTCTCTGTAACTGTACACCGACGGCAACCGGCTCTCTAACGCAATCCCCGCGATCCGTTTTTGGTTTGCATTCATTAGCGGGCTGCTGATCACGTAGAGTCCATCTAGGCGCTCCTTACTCAGCGCAGCGAATAACCTCTCCAAATCGTCCGCAGCTCGTACTTCCAAAGGCCGAACAGTCAACCCCAGCGCGCGCGCCGGGACCGGGAGACGCTCTTTCACCTCGTGTACGTGGGACGGAAGGGCCGGATCGTAGAGAACCGCGACACGGGTAACTTTGGGGACGGCTTCTTTGAGCAGCTCCAGCCGCTTCCCACCTAATTCCCTGGAAAGGAGAGTAAAGCCGGTGACGTTGCCGCCGGGACGGGCCAAGCTATCAACTAGACCTGCCGTGACAGGATCGGTGGCACCGCCCGTCATAACGATGGGAATCGTCTTGGTCGCATTGATGGCCGCCCGGATCGGTATATCCCCTCCTGCTACCAAGATGATATCAACCTTGAGCCGCACCAGCTCCGCCGCAAGCTCAGGATGCCGATCGAGCTTCCCCTCCGCATATCGGAATTCGGTGGCAATGTTCTGTCCTTCAATGTAGCCACGCTCGCGCAGAGCCAGCCGAATTGCCTCGGCACGGGCGGACTCAGTAGCCGGATCGGACGACGATAGATACCCTAGCCGCGCGACTTTCTTCGGCTGCTGCGCCGGAGCTGGTAAGGGAAGAGCCAGGAGCATCGAGCAAAAAGCTCGCCGAGTGATTTTTTTGTGCATGGAGTTTCCCGCGATTGTCTTGCCCTCACCCCGGCGGCCTCTCCCACTTCGTGAGCGAGGGAGCAATTCACAGGGCGCTCTTCGTTTGCAATCCACTTCACTGCAACGGCAACGTCAGTAACTTTTGCTCCGGGAAAATCAGATGCTCGTGGCCGGTTTCGGTCACGGCGCAGGTGTATTCGACTTGCACGGTGCCCCAGCCGGCTTCGTGGTTCGAGGCTTCCAGGTTCATGGTCATGCCGGGTTCGACGGGGATGTTGGTCGTGTTGGGCAGGAACGGATCGTCGAGTTCTTCGGCCGGACCGAGCAGGAATGGAAACTCGCGCGCTTCCAAGCCGATGGTGTGGCCGAGGAAGAAGTTGGAATAGTTCGGCAGGCCGTTGGCGCGCACGCCGGCGATCATGGTTTCATAGAGTTCTTGCGGCCGGACGCCTGGTTTCAGAGCTTCCACCGACTTCAACACGCCGGCTTGGATGGCGTCGTAGCGTTTGCGGTGCTCCGCCGTCGGTTCGGCGCCGACGCAGCCGGATTTGCACACGTCGGCATGATAGCCGTTGATCGAGCAGCCCATGTCGACGCGGAAGATATCGCCCTTCTGCAGCACGTTGTCTTTGATCGCCGGAAAGTTGCCGCCGCGCGTCACCGCCATGTGCATCCAATAAACTTGCCCGCCGGCCTTGGCGATCTCGCCTTTGTAAATGCTCGCCAGCTCGTTCTCCGTCACTCTCGGCCGGCAGGCGCGCAGCATTGAGTTGATCGCCGCTTCATTGACCTCGGCGGCCTCTCTGAGCCGCTGAATCTCATCGGGCGTCTTGATCATGCGCACGTAGCGAAAAAACGTCGACGCCGGCAACAGCGTCGCCCGCGGCAGATTGGCGCGGATCTTTTCGTACTGGGTGATCGGAATGGCAAAGTGATCCAAGCCGATGCGCCCTTTGCCCATGCCTTTGTCTTGGATCAGTTGCGCCAGCGCTTTTTCCGGAGTCAGCCCTTTGGAATCGCTGCCGGCGAGCTTCACCGTGCGCTGCTCGACGGCGGAAAGCTTGGACATGTCGGCGATATGCGGATTTCTCGGCCGGCCGTAGATATACTTCTCTTCGATCCGCACGTCATCGATGGAAGCATAACCGACATCGCTGCCGGGAATCAGCAGCGCCGGCTTGTGCGCCGGATCGCGCGGATAAACGACATAGACTTGCGAGCCGCCGTAGCGATAACCGTTCTGACTCCACGACGCATGGCCGCTCAAGTAATAAATATTCTCCGGCGTCGCCGCGACCACGCCGACGAGGTCATGTTTGTCCATCAGAGCGAGTAAGCGTTCTTTGTTGTAAAGCATGGGAAATTCCTCCAATAAATTTTCCAGTTGGAGTACTGGAGTGATGGAGTACTGGAGTATGCAATCTCGCCCAACACTCCATTATCCATTACTCCATTACTCCATATTCTTCATACTCCAGTTCTGATCTCCACGGCCGCGGCTCCAGCGGCTTCACGGCGATTTCCAATACCGCCGGACCGGGATGAGCCAAAGCGCGCTGCAGCGCCGGCTGCAATTCCTGCGGCTTGCGAGATGCGCTCGCCGAAGGCGCCCAGCGCCCGCGCCACGCCGGCGTAGTCGCCGCGCAGCGAGATGCCGATCTCATGGCCTTTGAAGCGCTCGTGCAAGGTCTCGCGGCTGGCGCCGAGACTTTCGTTGTTGAGAATCACCGTCAGCGTGCGGATGTCATTGCGCGCGGCGGTTTCGATCTCCATGCCGGTCATGCCGAAGGAACCGTCGCCGGTGAAGTTCACCACGGTCTTATCGGGATTGCCCAGCTTGGCACCCATCGCCGCCGGCGTCGACCAGCCCATGGCGCTGGTGCCGCCGAAACCGATGAAGCCCAGCGGATTCAACGCTTCGTAATGATGCGACACATAGGCGCGCGTCACGCCGGCATCGTGCAACAGAATGGTTTTTTTCGCATCGAGCTGATGGGTCAGATCCCAACAGGCGCGATAGGGATTCATCGGCACTTCGTCGGAAGTCAGCCGCGGATTCCAGGAATCCAGCCACTTGTTCTTCAGTTCCTTGATCTCGGCGGCGACATCGGCCGCCATGCCTTTGCGATAGACGGCGAGCTTTTCTTTACCCTGCGACAGCAACGCGCGCAGGAACAGTTGAATGTCCGAGAGCACCACCAGATCGGCGGGATAATTTTTGTGCAGCTCGGCAGCGTCGATATCGACCTGAACCAGTTTCGCATGGGCCGGCTTGGGCAGCCAGCTGGAAGTCGCGTGTTGACGGAAGCTGCAACCGAGCGCAATCACCAAATCCGCCTCTTCGGCGAACTTGCGCGACTGTCCGGTGCTGTAGACAGCGCGCGGGTAACCACCCAGCCCGAAGCATAATGGGTGATCCTCGGGCATCGCTCCCTTCGCCGGCAGCGTCGCCATCACCGGCAGCGCGTAGGTCTCGGCGACTTGAACCAGATGCGTCGGTCGCGCCCGACCAGAGCGCGCCGCGGCCGACGTAGATCAGCGGCCGCTTGGCGCCTTGCAACAGTTCGATCAGCTTGTCGACATCGTCGGGGTCGGGACCGAAACGCA
>CAWJZV010000017.1:0-216396 GCA_963847445.1 uncultured delta proteobacterium
AGTACAAAACTTGTTCGGCCTCGAGCTGCCTGATCTCGTCGTCTTTTAGACCCAATAAATCTCTCGCTATTTCGTAGGTGTGTTGCCCCATTAGCGGCGCCAGGCCGCGCACCTCGCCGGGCGTCTCGGAAAGACGCATTGGAACATTCTCGGTGGCTATGTTGCCGGCTTCAGGTTCAAACATTTCGACCAAGAATCCGGTCGCGGCATACTGCCGGTCGCGTTTGAATTGATCTTCCACCTCTTGAACGACGGCGGCGCACACGCCGACGCTTTGTAGACTTTCCATGATCGCGTAAGGATCCTGTTGCACGGTCCATTGGGTGACCCACTGGTCCAATTCTTCCCGGTGCCGCAACCGCCCCAGGTGGGTAGCAAACTTGGCAGCGGGCTTGGCGCCAGATTTTTTCAGCACTACAGCGGTAAAACTTTCCCATTCAGCTTGCGTGTAGACCGAGATCACGCACCAACGGTCTGTACCTTGGCATGGGTACGCTCCGTAGGGCGCCGCGATCGAGGTGCGGTTCCCCTGGGGTTTGGGGTCGCGCTGGTTCACGGAGTATTCCATATATTTGGGTCCGAGAAGCGAGGCGCCGATTTCCAGCTGCGCGTTATCGATCATGTCGCCGCGGCCCGTCACCGTGCGCTGGAGCAAGGCGGCAACGACTCCGAACGCGCCGGCGACACCGCCCATGAAATCCGGGTGCTGGGTTCTTGGCTCTGCGGTGGCTGTCGTCGCGTCGGGATAGTTCCACAAATAGGTAGCGCCCATGTTGTTGATCACATTCGGGCCATAGGTGAGGTCGGTGGCGTGGGGGCCGGTGCAGCCCATGCCTTTGACGCGGATCAGAATGCACGCCGGGTTGAGTTCCTGGAGCTGAGGATAATCGAGCCCCCACTTTTCCAAGATGCCCAGGCCGAAGTTTTCGATGAGGACATCGGACTTTTGCGCCAATCGTTTGACCAGGTCGCGCCCTTTGGCGGTTTGCATATTCACGGTGAAGGATTTCTTGCCGCGCTGGAGTTTCACGAAGTCGGGTTTCTTGTTCCACAGTTTTGGGTCCTCGCCGCGGTGGCCGTCGCCGCGCAAGCGGGTCTCGCAACGGATGACTTCGGCGCCGAACTCGCACAGCACCCGACCCACCGTCGGGACCCGCGGCTCCCGTGGTCAACTCGACAACGCGAATGGCTTCAAGGGGTAGGTTGCTCATAAGGTCTCCAAAATGCGGGAGTGATGGAGTGGTGGAGTAATGGAGCATTGGGTTTTCCGAGTTAATCACCGCATCACTCCAGTTCTCCATCACTCCGATCTTTGTCGTCGGATAACCTAGCGCCGCACTGAAGTTGCCAAATCCTCACTGGACAACCCGAGCTCGCCAGAAAGGATTGTCTCGGTTGTGCTCGCCGAGCAGCGGCGCCGGCCGATGGATCGAGCCCGGGCATTCTGTGAGTCGCGGCACGCCGGCGAATTCATGATATTTGCCGACCACCGGGTGATTCATTTCAACAAAGAGCTGGCGCGCCTTGGTCTGCGAGCTCTCCATGAACTCTCCGGCCGTGTTGATCGGTGTGACGCTGATGCGCCGCTTTTGCCCTTCCTCGTACATTTCTCCTTTGTAAAACCGCGGCAAAATTCCGCGATCGCGGACTGAACGATGGCCGGGTGTTGGCGCCGATAGGTGGTCTTCTCGAACTCGGGACCGAAGTCGATGGGGGTCGCCCCATCCATTCCACCAGGCGGCGCCATTGTTCCCGGGCGACAATGAAAAATCGCACATAGCCGTCTTTGACGGCGAAGGGATCGTGAGATCCGCCTCTCCGCCGTTTCGTTTCGCGCGCGCCGGTTTCGCTCCGCTGGCGCTATAATGGGGGATGGCGTAGCCGGCGATGTGCGCTGCGCATTCGTGCATGGACACGTCGATATGCTGGCCGCGGCCGCTCGCCAATCGGTGATAGAGGGCAACCGCGATCCCAACGCGCCGTAGGTCGATGCCATGCCATAGGCAAGCTCGCCCGCGGGTTGAATCGGCGGTTTGCCCTGCTCACCGGCGATGTACAACAAATTGCCGAGGGCGATGGCGGTGATGTCATCGGCTTTGTATTCGCGCCATGGACCCGACCGGCCAAACGCGGTGATAGAGGCGACGACAAGCCTGGAATTGACGGCGCTCAACTGCGCGTAGTTCAAGCCGAGCCTGTCCGATTGCTCGGGTGAATAGGTTTCGATGACAACGTCGGCTTTGCCCGCCAGTTGGAGAAAAATCGCCCGGCCGTCGGCGCTCTCCAGATCGAGCGTGATGCTGCGTTTATTGGTGTTAAAGTGGAGATGGTAGAGGCTCGTTCCAGGATGCGGCATATCGTCTTTGAACGGCGGGATCCGCCGTGACCGCTCGCCCGCAGGCGGTTCGACTTTGATGATGTCGGCGCCCATGTCAGCCAGGAGTTTAGTACAATGCAGTCCCGGCGGCCCAGCCAAATCAAGCACTCGATAATCTGATAATGGTCCGCTGCGGTGCGATGGTTCCATAGCCACTCCGGGTGGGATTTTGTCCGTGGCCGAATCTTCGACGTCGAGCTATGTAGTAATGAATCGGCTATTTGGCATCTAGCCGGACTCAACACTCGGCCGCTCTTGCCGCAGGTTTCAGCACTTTCGGCAGATCAGATCCCCCTTGGGAAATGGCAGGAGCACGCAGTCTACGCGCGGATCGCTGTGCGCATCGTTCCAGGAGCGCGGTCTGGTAGCGCGGCGAGGTTACGTTATCGACGACAATCCAACCGCCGGGCACCAGGCGCGGAACAATTAACTCGTAGATCTTGGCGTTCAACTCCGGGGGCTCGATGTCGGAGAAGCAGAATGCGATCGGGTCGAAACGGGTGGCGAAGTCGAAAGCGTCGCCATGACAGACTTCGACCGTACCGGCCGCGCCGGCGCGGCTGATATTGCTCTCTCGCCAAGGCGACCTTTTTTTCATTTAGATCGACCGTGGTGAGCGTCACACCTCGGGCGCGCGCGGCCAGCGACAGCCACAGACTAGAGTAGCCACCGCTGCTGCCGAGCTCGAGAAATGCGCCGGGCGGGGCCGACATCGCCAGCAGCGATAGGCAGCGGCCGACGTCTGTCGAAACGCTGCGCAGTGATGGTTGGTCGCGCGCAACCTGATCCTCCAGCGCGCGCATCACTTGCCGCATTTCGGTCGAAATGTCATGAAACATGGGCGCCTCCGGCGATGTTTTCCCAAGGCACGCTGCGCCGGTTGATCTGCTCTTCGACGTCGGCCGGGAATAAATTCTCTTTCAACATGGCGAAATCGCCGTAGGCGCCGTGCACCGGGCCTAGCAAATTGCGTTCGGCGAGCAGCCCGGCCTTGCGCGTGCCGAACTTGGGCAGCCTGTCGCTATACTTTTGATAGGTTTCATACCACTTGCGCGTCATCTGGATGTAGTAATCCAGCGGCACTGGCGGCTGCTCGGCTTCTTTGCACAGCGCCGTCGACGGTTCGCGCCGCCATTGCTGTGGCCGCGGCATGATGCCGCGTGACATGAGATATTCGAAGCAGTCGCTAGCCGAGGCTACGGCTTCCGCCACGGTCTTGAAACCGTGCGGGCGCGCCATCTCGATGCCGGACACGAAGCTTGGCTGGACCATGCCGTTGCCGAACACTTCGACGGCGTCCTCCATCCAGCGCACCCAGTTGTCCCAGCCAACCCGCTCGGCCTTGCCGGGATTGATCCAGGGAAAGAGCTTTTTGTCCCATACTTCCATATTGAAGTGGATATGGTCGGCGCCGGCTTTTTTGTAGCGCCGCACTTCTTCGCGCGGCCGCGCATTGACTTCGAAGGTGATGCGCGGGTTGGTGCCGATATTTTTGATGGCTTCAATATACGGAATGTAGAAATCTGCTTCGCTCTTGCCGTGGAGCGTCTTGGTGATACTGCCGCCGCTCAGCACGAAGCCCTGGCCAGCGCCGATTTTCTTGGCGTCATTGGCGACGTATTCGCAGACCGCGACGACGTCGCCCACCGACTTCACCGGAGCGTTGAGGGTGAAGTCGCGCGACAGCTTCATCTGGCGCGCGTTCTCGTTGATGTCGCAGAACTTACATTCTTCCTTGGCGCCCCAGTACTGGCAGTTGCGGAAGATCGTGATGAACGAGGCGAATGCGACGATCTCGTGATAGGGCGTGCCGTCGGGTAAGGATTTAGAATAATAGTCCGGCGTTTTGGGAATCCGTACCTCGGATACGACTTGCCCGTCGACGGTCAGGACGAGCCGGCCGTCGACGACATCGACCACATAGGGCGAATCGGGCGACAATGATGTTTGGATTGCCACCGGCCGCATCGCATAGGGCCCGTTGAGCAAAATAAAATGCTCCGGCACGCGCCGGTGCTCGTTTCTTTTAAAAGCGGACATCGGCACGAGGTCGTAAGAGAACAAGCGATAGGATTTGACCAGCGCTCCCGCGGAAGCATCGAGCGCCGCATCGCTAAACCAATGGCCTAGGCTGAGCATATGCTGCTTGAGAATCGTCTCCTTGGGAACGTCCGGATATTTTTTGAAATACCCTTCCAAGAAATCGAAGCTGGATTCGGCTCGTTGTCGCGGTGTTAGCCATTCAGCGCTCCTTTCGCTGGCTAGCGTTTACTCGCACTTACCCGTGGGTGCCCATCGCCGCTACTTCAAGAGCGCATGGGCAGACGTTTGCGCGGGTTTGCGAACCTTATCGAGTTTTTCTTCCGACTGATTTTCGACCCGCCAAAAGTCCTCGACTGACAGGGCATCTTTCGCTGCGATGGTGCCCAATTCTCTCAGCCAGCGGGTATCAACATCGAGACGTCGAGTAGCTTGAGCGAGGCCGCGGGAAAAGACTTCCTGGCCATCGCGGCTCAAAAGCCAATTGACGAAAACTTTTGTGCTGTTCGGATGCGCCGGCGCTTTGATGATCGCCAGATTGCCGCTGCCGCCGGTGCCGAAGGTCCCCTCTTTGAGAGTCGGCAGGGGCTTGACCGGCAAACCGGCTTTCACAAACGGCATAAAAGAATAGTAGGTGTTGCCGATCATTATGGCGACGCGTCCCTTGGCTAGACTTTCCGAAAGCACGCGCTGGTCGCGGCCGATAAATAAATCCTGCGCCGCGAGATTTTTCAAATACTCTTCGCCTTTGACCTGCCACATGTAGGACCAGTTGGAGTCTCCACCGCCTGGGGTGCGCGGATCGAGATAGCCGATCTTGCCTTTCCACTTGGGGTTGAGAAAGTCGTCGAAGGAGCGCAGCTCGCTCGGATTGACCAGATCGGAGTTGTACCAAATGCTTTCCGGCAAATAGGCCTGAAACATGTAAATGAATCGCTTTGTCGTATCGACCCACAGATGGCCGCCCCACCACTGTTTCGCATCTCTAACTTCGGGTAGCAGCAGCCAGGGATCGATCGGATCAAGAATGCCCTCGTCGAGCATGCCGGAGATGATCGAAGAGGAACCGCCGATGTGGAGATCGAAATGGCGCACACCGGCTTTGAATTCGTCCGCCATGCGGCGCACGCCGGCGCTGCCGCGCGCCGTGAAGACTTCCACTTCGATGCCGAAGCGTTTTTTGAATTGCTCCTCGATTTGTCGTTTCAACTCGGCGCTGGCCGGCATCGATACCGTGACCTTGCCCTCTTTCCGCGCGGCATCAACCAATTTGTCCCATTCCGGCGCGCTGGCGGCTTTACTTTGCTGACTGTAAATGGCGGATGCGAATACCAGCACGCCGAACAGCGTGGCTGCAAAAATACTTCTTGCGAGCAGGATCGGCACTGGCATCCTTTTGTCTCCAATACGCCGGCAAAATTGCCTACTCAGTGAACAAGTTTTTCGGAGCTTTGGGTGGACAGCGTAATCATTCTATTAATTGAATCCCTTGATATGTCAAGGACGTTTGCGTGAGGAACTCGTCATCATGAGCCGCAAATGTTCCCATGCCGAGCGTTGGCTAGTTGGACCGTTGTTGCGATCTGTAAAACCGGTGATCGGAAAACGGCCGAAAGTTCACAAGCAAGATCTTGCTCAGCCACCGAAGACATTAGAAAGTCGATACTTTAGTTGATCGCCACTAACCACGGCCAAGACCGGGTGCACCACGATAGCGGTTTTTCATTTCACTTCGCCAGCAGCTTGCGGATCGAGCGCAGTTCCTTTTGCTTCTCATCGCTGAGTTTAGGATAGTCCATTTTCAAATCCTGGAGGGTGTCCAGGATGATCTGCGAAACGATCAGCCGGGCATTTTCTTTGTCGTCCGCCGGGACGACGTACCATGGCGCTTGGCGTGTGCTGGTGGCGCTCAGGCAGGCCTCGTATGCCTTCATGTAATCGCTCCAAAGTTCCCGTTCATTCATATCGCCCATGCTGAACTTCCAATTCTTATCCGGTTCGTCGATGCGGGCGAGGAAGCGTTGGCGCTGCTCTTCTTTGGATAGATGGAGAAAGAACTTGATGATCCGGGTGCCGTTGCGGTGCAGGTGGGTTTCCAGGTCGCGGATCGAGCGATAGCGGTCCTGCCACACCGACTTTTCGTCCTGCACCCCATCGGGAAGCCGTTGGCTGCGCAGCAGCTCCGGATGAACCCGAACGATCAGAACCTCTTCATAGTAGGAACGGTTGAAAATACCGATGCGGCCGCGCTCGGGCAAACATTGCGTTGTGCGCCACAAAAAATCATGGTCCAGTTCCGTGAGACTCGGATGCTTGAAGCTAAACACCTGGCAGCCTTGGGGGTTGACGCCGGACATCACATGCTTTATGGCGCTGTCCTTGCCCGCGGCATCCATGGCTTGGAAGATCAGCAGTAAAGAGAAGTTGTCCGAGGCGTAGAGAATGCTTTGCAGATCACTCAACTTTTCTATGCGCTCACGCAAGATCTTTTTGCAGTGCTTTTTTGAATCGTAGTAGGGCTTGACTTCAGTGGGCCACTTTTTCAGGTTAACGTTCTTGCCCTCGCGCACGCGGAAATCTTTGCGTCTCTATCTTCATGGTGTCTCCCTTCACGCCGACCCGAGTGTCGGTGATTGAGCCAGATTAGCGACTTTCCCCAGCTAATGAAAAGACCGCGTCAGACTAAGCGGGCATGGCTGAGTTCCGTGATCGATTGCCAGCCGACGAGACAGCCTTGCCCATTTCCAATGAAACTCCAGCCTATCAGGAACAGCGCAAACTTATCGAGTCAATTACCGCATCCTATGCGGCGCATGGGGCTTCGAATCGCCGCACTCTGTCAGGAGCAAATGGTCCAGGGAGAAAACCGATGCAGTGAAAGGATTCTGTGTGAACGAGAATTATTGCGAAGACGTCACGGACAAGACGGGCCCGCTTCTTTACGTAGGGTTCAGCTCAGCTTCGCCTCGTTGCCGGCGGATCTTGCCACAAGGACAACAGGCGATCCCGCCCTGATTGGAAATTTCGATGGGGCATTCGGACAGCAAAGCGCCATGCCATGTCGTGACAACTAAGTCACCAGAGAAAGTTTTCGCATCAGCTTCGCGTTTTTGTCCTGGGTTCCAGACCTTTGGGAGCTTGAGTAGTTTTGGGTGATTTTGGTTACGATTCACCGTTGGTTCGCATCACCGATTACTCGCGCTAGAAAAAAATCTTCAAGTCAACCGGCTAATTTTCGCTGGCAATAAGGTTGTCGATTACCGGCACACGCCTTGCTCAAACGGTTTTCAACGCGGGTATTTCCTGAACAGAAAAACGGCGTCGCTCAACCGCCGGGCGAAGCAGAGGCAATTTTTCTCTGGAATGAACATGAATGCTATCGACACAAGACGCTTCGACGTAGTCGACTCCTATCCTCTCTCTTCACTTCAACAGGGCATACTATTTCACTGTCTCGATGCCGCGGAGCAAGGCGTCTACGTCGATCAAATTTTTTGTACATTGGACGAAGCCATCGATACGCCCGCGCTGGCGCGCGCGTGGCGGCGCGTCTTCGAGCGCCATCCCATCCTGCGCACCAGCTTCCGCTGGGAAGGAATGCAGGAGCCGATTCAGGAAATTCATCGCCGAGTTGAAGTGCCCTTTGAACTGTTGGATTGGCGCAACTTCACTCAGTCGGAGCAACAGGTGCAGAGCGATGCATTGTTGGCGCGCGAGCGGCGTCAAGGATTCGATTTGTCGAACGCGCCCATAACCCGTCTCACGCTGATCCAGTGCGCCGATCGCCAATACAAACTGTTGTGGACCTATCATCACATCCTGGTGGACGGAAGATCGACATTCTTGATCATGGATGAGGTGTTTCAATACTATCAAGCTTTCCGTGACCGCCGCGACTTGGAGATCGCGCCACCTCGTCCCTATGGCGATTACATCGATTGGCTGCAAGGCCAAGAATTCGTGCGCTATGAAGACTACTGGCGAACGGCGCTCAAAGGCTTTCTTACCCCGGCGCAGCTCCGTTTACCTCCGGTTGAAAAAAAGCATCATGAAGCCGAGCAGATTTTCGCCGCCCAGGAACTGGCTGTGCCGGCCGATACGACGGCACGCGTCGACGCTTTCGCCAAAGCCCATGGGTTGACGCTGAATACCATGATTCAAGGCGCATGGGCTCTGTTGCTGCACCATTATAGCGGCGAGAACGACATCGTCTTCGGGGCGACAAGAGCCTGCCGCTATTCATCGGTCAAAGGCGCTGAAACCATGGTCGGTCTGTTCCTCAATACCTTGCCGATGCGCGTCGCGCTTCATCCTGAGGCGCGCATGATGGATGCCCTGCGTGACCTGCGCCGGCAGCAGGTCGAGCTCCGTGATTACGAGCAGACGCCGCTCCATCAGGTGCAACTATGGAGCGAAATCGAACGCGGCAAACAGCTCTTCGAGAGCATCGTTGTGTTCGAGAGCACGCCAGCCGACGGTCCACTACGGGCCAAAGGCGGAGAGTGGTCGAATCGGCGTTTCCAACATAAGGGCCAGAGCCACTATCCTTTGACCTTCGATGTTTGCGTCGACTCGCAGCTATTTTTGCGCATCCAGTATGACCGCCGGTGCTTCGACGACGGGTCGATCGAGAGGATGTTGCGGCACCTGCAGAACTTACTCGTCGGCATGATTGCCGATCCCGAACGGTCGATTGGACAAATTTCTCCGCTCTCGGAAAGCGAGAAACACCAACTCCTGCGGCAATGGAATGACACGGTTGAATCGTTTTCAACGCACTCCACGGTTCACCAGCTATTTGAAGCGCAGGCCGAGCGCACCCCCGACGCTATTGCGGTGGAATTCAATGGCAGACGGCTGAGTTACCGCGATTTGAATGCTCGTGCCAACCAGGTGGCGCGTTACCTCAAGCGCCGGGGAGTGGGTCCGGAAAAATTGGTCGGAGTGTGCTTCGAGCGATCTGTTGAAATGATCGAAGCGCTTTTGGGAGTCCTCAAAGCCGGCGGTGGTTACGTTCCGATGGATCCGACGTATCCACCGGAACGGCTTGCCTACATGCTCGACGACGCCAAAATCGCTGTCTTATTGACCGAGGACCGCTGGCGCAGGAAGTTGGCTTTGTCCCTCTCAGCGTCCCAGTCTCGCAGCGCGCCGTTCGAGACGGTTTGCGTCGACAGGGTGTCCGGGCAAATCGATCAGGAGAGCACGCAGAATCTCGCATGCGACAGCGCCCCCGAAGACTTGGCCTATGTGATTTACACATCCGGCTCCACGGGATCACCTAAGGGAGTCGGGATTGCGCACCGCTCGCTGGTCAATTGTCTCAACAGCATGCGCGACCAGCTCGCGTTCACTGAACGGGACACGTTGCTGGCCGTGACCACCATTTCGTTTGATATTGCCGGTATAGAAATCTATCTCCCCTTGATCACCGGTGCCAAGATCTTGTTGGCAGGACGCGAAGATGTCGCCGACGGCTCCCGGCTAGTCAAGCTCCTGATGCAACATGCCGCGACCGCGATGCAAGCCACCCCGTCGACATGGCGGCTCTTGCTTGAAGCCGGATGGCAAGGTGCCGATAGATTCAAGATACTCTGCGGCGGCGAGTCTTTAGCCGCGGATTTGGTCGCGCCGCTGCTCGCGCGCGGAGTGGTGTGGAATCTGTACGGTCCCACGGAAACAACCATCTGGTCCACGGCGCACCGTTTAACACCAGGAGACGCTTCGATACCGATCGGTCGGCCGATCGCCAACACCGAGATCTATGTTCTAGACGGCTGCCTGCATCCGGCTCCGATCGGGATTCCTGGAGAATTGCACATCGGCGGCGCCGGTTTGGCGCGAGGCTATCTCAATCGCCCCGAACTTACGGCGAAGAAATTCATAGCAAATCCTTTCAGCACTAATCCAACGGCACGCTTGTACAAGACCGGCGACTTAGTTCGCTACTTACCGGACGGCAATTTGGAGTTCGTTGGCCGAATCGACAATCAGGTCAAAGTGCGAGGGTTCCGTATTGAACTTGGCGAGATAGAAAACATACTCGCCCGGCATCCAGGAATTAGACAAGCGGCAGTGCTAGCGCGGGAAGATAATCCACAGGACAAACGATTGGTTGCCTACATTGTCCCGCGACCGGAGCTGGACCTGACCACCGACCGGCTGAGGAGCTACCTCAAAGATCAACTACCCGAATATATGATTCCGTCGGCGTTTGTGCTGCTCGACGATTTGCCGTTAACGCCCAATGGAAAGATCGATCGAAAAGCCTTACCCAGTCCCGATCAGAATCGCCTGGGGATAGGCGGGCGGTATCAATCCCCGCGCACGACGATGGAACAGGCTCTGGCTGGCATCTGGGCGGAAGTACTCGGCGTGGACAAGGTCGGGATTCACGACAACTTCTTTGATTTAGGCGGCCACTCGCTAGTGGCAGTGAGATTGGTGAACTTAATCAAGAGAAAAATCGGCCTAACGCTGCGCATCGCCCATATATATCAAGCGCCGACGGTCAAACAAATGGCGGGTATTCTCGACAATCGTGAAGCAGCCACGTTATTTTCATCGCTCGTTCCGCTGCAAACCAAGGGGGCGAAACCGGCGTTTTATTGGGTCCACGGCGACTCCAGCAACGCGTACTTAACTCGTTATCTGGACGCAGAGCAGTGCTTGTATGGATTACAACACCAAAGCACCGATGGGCAGCCCGCGCGTTATCGGAGTGTCGAAGACATCGCCGCTCACTACCTCAAAGAGATTTGCGCCGTCCAACCCTATGGTCCCTATCGACTGGGTGGGAATTGTTTCGGCGGATTAGTAGCTTTCGAAATTGCCAACCAACTGCAGAGCAAGGGCGAAAAAATCGATCTGCTGGTGCTGCTAAATCCTGCGACCCCAGTGACAGCGGGTCCTCTGCAGGTATCCCGGCCGATCCGGACTAAGGTAAACGATCTGCGCCATCTTCTGCAACTTTTTTCGTCGTTGCGAAGCAGTGGGCGTTGGAACGAAGGGCTGAACCGAGTGACAGGTGGCATAATCGGCCAAATGCGGAATCTGCTCGAGTCTGCGAAAAGAGCAAATCAAAAAGCCGTCTGCAAAATCTACGATCGCCTCGGTGCTTCGATTCCGGCGTCTCTGCGCAGCCGCTACATTTTGGAAATCTATTTTCGCGCCCTACGATATTATGTGGGACGACCATTCCAAGGGGATATGGTTCTCTTGCTCGGTCAGGACTATTCGCGCCAGCACCGCGCCCATTGGTCCAAGCAATGCACAGGTAGGGTAACCATTCATGACGTGCGTGGGGACCATAACGGCGTCCTCGAAGAGCGAAACGTCAAGGTCTGGGCAAAGCACTTGGCTGCTTATCTTCGGGCATTAGCAATCGAACGACCTGCCGTTAAGTCAGTTAAGAAATCTGCCCGCGCTCTAGCGTTCCAATGATATAGCATCGTCGGCTTGGAGTCGGTGATGGGAAGTTTAACGTCAATCCTTTCACTGGCTATGTTGGCCTCGATTTCCTGAGTCAGATTCGCCAGTGATGCGATTGTGGGTTGTCCCGTAGCGATTCAGCTCTTCAAGCGATAACCCGTCTTGAACATCCAGCCGACTACCGCCAGACAAAGCATGAAGAAGCCCAGCGTCATGGCGAGGCTGATTTCGACGCTGACGTCGGACGACTCGTAGAAGCTCCAGCGAAAGCCGCTGATCAGGTAAACCACGGGGTTGAACAGGGCGACGGTGCGCCAGGCCGGTGGCAGCATGTCGATGGAGTAGAAGGCGCCGCCGAGAAAGGTGAGCGGCGTGACGATCAGCATTGGAATGAACTGCAACTGCTCGAAGTTTTTGGCCCATATGCCGATGATGAAGCCGAACAGGCTGAAAGTCGCCGCGGTGAGCACGAGGAAGGCGATCATCCATAACGGGTGCTGGATGTGGACCGGCACGAACAGCGCGGCGGTGGCGAGGATGATTAGGCCCAGGGCGATGGACTTGGAAGCAGCGGCGCCGACGTAGGCGATAACGATTTCAAGGTAAGAGACGGGCGCGGACAAGAGCTCGTAAATCGTGCCGGTAAACTTGGGGAAGTAAATCCCGAAGGAAGCGTTGGAGATGCTCTGGGTGAATAGCGAGAGCATGATCAATCCCGGCACGATGAAGGCGCCGTAGGCGACGCCGTCGACCTCGGCCATGCGCGCGCCGATGGCCGCGCCGAAGACGACGAAGTATAACGAAGTCGTGATCACCGGCGCGACTATGCTCTGAAACAGCGTGCGCAGCGCGCGCGCCATCTCGAATTTATAGATCGCCCAGACGCTGTGGCGGTTGAAAGCTAGGTTGCTCATGGGTGTATATTAAACGCTTCGGAAGCGGTTGGCCGCAAAGAACGCAAAGTTCGCAAAAAAATAAATCGGAATATCACTCGCCAAGACGCAAAGATGCTAAGTTCGGAATCTCCTGATTTGCTTTGCGAACTTTGCGTTCTTTGCGGCCATTCCTCCCTATCCGAATCTTCTTCCTTCAACGATTTGAACGGCTTGAACGACTGGAACAATTTTTTCTCAGCGGTCGCTGACCAAGCTGACGAAGATATCTTCCAGCGAACTTTGCCGCGTGTTCAAATCCTTGAAGCGGATGCCGAGTTCGCTCATGCGCTGCAACAGCGCTGGGATGCCGGCGCGTTCTTCGGCGGCGTCGAAGTTGTATTCCAATTCTGTGCCGCCGGCGTTGAGCGCCAGGTGCCAGTGGCTGAGCTCCGGCGGGAGCGCCGCCAGCGGTTCTAGCAAATTGAGCGTTAGTTGTTTTTTGCCGAGCTTCCGCATCAGCTTGGTTTTCTCCTCGACCAGGATCAGCTCGCCCTTGTCAATGACGCCGATGCGGTCGGCCATTTCTTCGGCTTCGTCGATATAGTGGGTGGTCAAGATGATCGTCACGCCATTGTCTCTCAGGCGGCGCACCAGCGCCCACATGTCGCGGCGCAGCTCCACGTCGACGCCGGCGGTGGGCTCGTCGAGGAACAAGATTTGCGGTTCATGGGCCAGCGCTTTGGCGATCATGACGCGGCGCTTCATGCCGCCGGAAAGCGTCATGATCTTGTTCTGGCGTTTGTCCCACAAAGATAGCTCGCGTAGCACGCGCTCGATGTAAGCTGGATTGGGCGCGAGGCCGAACAGTCCACGGCTGAAGCTCACCGTCGCCCATACCGACTCGAAGGCGTCGGTGCTCAGCTCCTGCGGCACTAGGCCGATTTTCGCGCGCGCGCGGCGATAGTCGCGCTGGATGTCGTGGCCATCGGCGACAATGGTTCCCTCGTTGGGCGTGACGATGCCGCAGACGATGCTGATCAGCGTGGTTTTGCCGGCGCCGTTGGGGCCCAAGAGGGCGAAGATCTCGCCCTGGTGGATTTCCAAGTCAAGGCGCTTGAGCGCTTGATGGCCGGAAGCGTAGGTCTTGGTCAAGTTGGAGATCGAAATGATCGGCGTCATCGCTGGGATCTTAACGTAATCGCATGACCTCTGTAAGCGCGGCGCAAAACTGTCTCTTTGCCGCGCGACCATTTCCTGGTGATCGAGCCATGGCGTCCCACGGACCGCCGAAGCGGCTGCCAGTCCCGGTGAAAAACATTTACAGAATCTTGTCTACTATTAGACAGTATTTGTTGTCGAGTACGCCTAAGCTCGCCAAGACTGCAGAGGTTCGAGTTGCCGCGCTAAGTTGATTGGCAAGCGTCGGGACGGCGATTCTGGTGTGATTTCTCTCGATGCCGATTCAATAACCAATGATTGAGGCAAATTCTGTGGACGCCCCGGAGAGCAGCGCTAAATGCGATTCCTGCGGTCATCGCTATTGTAAAGTTTGCGAGGAGTGCTCGGTTTCGCAACGCTACTCGGACTATTGGGTTTGTCACAGCTGTGCATCGTTAAGTCTGTGGATTCCATGTGCGCAATAAAAAGGAGGTTCGTATGGATTGGGACAAAGTCAAGTTAGGCGGCTGGAGCGCTGCCGGTGGCGCGGTTCTAGCGATGATCGTCGGATTCAATTGGGGTGGTTGGGTGACCGGCGGGACTGCCGAAGTCTTGGCCAAGGAGATCGCCGAAAATGCAGTGGCCAAACGTTTTGCGCCGAGCTGTGTCGCGCGGTTTAACCTAGATGCGAATAAGGAACAGAAGCTCAAGGAGTTCAAGGCGAAGGATGCTTGGGACGGGCAGAAGTTCGTCGAAGAGCAGGGCTGGGCGACGCTGCCTGGAGAAGAACGACCCGACAGCAAGGTTGCCGAGGGCTGTGCCAAGAGTCTCATGGAAGCAAAATCGTAAATGGTGGCCGCGCATTCGGCTCGCAGTCAAACCGCCGGCCGGATGAACAGCGGCGATAGGAGAGTCCCAATGGGCGATAAGAGCAAGAAGGATAAAGACAAACACCAGAAGCAGAAGCAAATACAACAGCAAACAGCGGCAAAAAATGCTCTCGCCAAGCAGCCCGCGAAAGTCTTCAAAACCAAGTAGGGTCTATCTTTATGAACGTCGTCTGATACAATCAAATTCACGATTACTGACCTAACGTTCACATAGGACAAACTCGGTTCAATTCTCCCGAGTCTCGATGAGGCGGTACCTACGGTCACCGCCTCTTCGCGTTTTTGGGCTGGATCACGACTAACAACCGCTAGGCGATACCGCCGGCAAGGAGCACTCTCCCATTGCCACAGGATCTTAAAAACGCCGCGATCAACCGCATCGCCTTTATCGGCAACTACTTGCCGCGCCAGTGCGGCATCGCCACGTTCACCACCGACCTGTGCGAAGCGATCGCCGCCGAGCATGGCGACACGACGTGCATCGCCGTGCCCGTCAACGACATCGAAGGCGGCTACGCCTATCCCGCGCGAGTGCGTTTTGAACTGACCGAGAAGGACATCGATTCTTATCGCCGCGCCGCCGACTTTCTGAACATCAACAAGGTCGACCTGGTCAGCCTGCAATTCGAATATGGCATCTTCGGCGGCCGGGCCGGCAGCCACATCCTGACTCTGCTGCGCGATCTGCGCATGCCGATCGTGACGACGCTGCACACGATCTTGCGCGAACCCGATGCGGATCAACGGCGCGTGTTGACTGAAGTCGCCGGCCTGTCGGATCGCTTGGTCGTGATGAGCGAGCGCGGCGCGGAGTTCCTGCAAGAGATCTATCAGGTCGCGCCGGAGAAGATCGATCTGATCCCGCACGGCATTCCCGATGTGCCGTTTGTCGATCCGAGTTTTCACAAAGACCTGTTTGGCGTCGAAGGCAAGATCGTCTTGCTCAGCTTCGGCTTGCTCTCGGCCAACAAGGGCATCGAGAATGTCATCGCCGCGTTGCCGGCGATTCTGGCCAAGCATCCGAACGTGGTCTACTTCATCGTCGGCGCGACCCATCCGCATGTGCTGCGGCACGACGGCGAAACCTATCGTTTGTCGCTGCAATGGCTGGCGCAGGAGAAAGGCGTCGAAGGCCACGTGATCTTCTACAACCGCTTTGTCAGCCTGGAAGAACTTGTCGAGTTCATCGGCGCGGCGGACATTTACATCACGCCTTATCTCAACCCGGCGCAGATCGTCTCGGGCACGCTGGCCTACACGCTGGGCGCGGGCAAGGCGGTGATTTCGACGCCCTACTGGTACGCCGAAGAGATGCTGGCTGACGAACGTGGCGCGCTGGTGCCGTTCCGCGACCCGGCGGCGTTGGCCGAGCAAGTGATCGATCTGTTGGACAACGAGGCCAAGCGCCACGCCATGCGCAAGCGCGCTTATCTTTTCGGGCGGGAGATGATCTGGCCGCAGGTGGCGCGCCGCTACATGGAGAGTTTTGAGCGCGCCCGCGCCGAACGGCGCCACTTTACTCCGCCCGGTTTTGCCGTCAAAGCGCTCGATAAACGCCCGGGCGAGCTGCCGCCGCTCAAACTCGATCACTTGCGCCACATGACGGACGATACCGGCATGTTGCAACACGCGATTTTCACGGTGCCCAATTATCAGGAGGGCTACACCATCGACGACAATGCGCGCGCGCTGATCGTGAGCGCCTTCTTGGAAGAACTCGGCAATGTCGAGACTGCCGGTCTCATGTCGCGTTATCTCGCCTTCGTCTGGTACGCCTTCAATGCGAAGACCGGACGCTTTCGCAACTTTATGGACTATCAGCGCAACTGGCTGGAAGAAAACGGCTCCGACGACAGTCATGGCCGCACGTTGTGGGCGCTGGGCACGGTGTTGGGCCGCTCCAACACGCCGGCGCTGCAAAGCATGGCCGGCTGGGTGTTCGAGCAAGCGTTGCCGGCGATTCTCGACACGACCAGCCCGCGGGCCTGGGCATTCGCGCTGATCGGCATCCACGAGTATCTTCAGCGTTTTGCCGGTGACCGAACCATCACTCAGGTGCGTGAAGAGTTGGCTGGGCGGTTACTCGATTTATATCGCAAAACTCGAACCGGCGCTTGGCACTGGTATGAAGAATCGCTGACCTATTGCAATGCCGCGCTGCCGCACGCCCTGCTCATGTGCGGTCATGGCATCCCGAATGGCGACATGACCGAAGCCGGACTGGAGTCGCTCCGTTGGCTGGCAGACTTACAGCGCGCTGACGAGGCTGGCGGCCATTTCGTGCCCATCGGCTCCAACGGTTTTTACCAACGCGGCGGTGAGCGTGCCCGGTTCGATCAGCAGCCGGTCGAGGCTCAGGCCATGGTATCGGCTTGCCTCGAAGCGCACCGGATCACGGCGGACAAGAGCTGGCACAAAGAAGCGCGCCGCGCCTTCGACTGGTTTCTCGGCCGCAACGATCTCAACCTGCCGATCTACGATCCGACCACCGGCGGTTGCCGAGACGGTTTGCATGCCGACCGTGCGAACGAAAATCAGGGCGCGGAATCCTCCCTGGCTTTTCTCCAGGCCGTACTGGAACTGCGCTTGGCTGAGACCACATTGGCATCCGTGGAAATAGGAGCTTGATGAACAATCAACACGCCGAACTTTTTCGCCGTCATAAACGCAATCCGATCTTGACCGCCGCCGATTGGCCCTATCCCGTCAATAGTGTTTTCAACCCGGGCGCGACTCTGTTGCCCGATGGAACGACTCTATTGCTCTGCCGCGTCGAAGATCGCCGGGGCCATTCCCACTTTACTGTCGCTCGCTCCGATAACGGCGTGGATAACTGGCGCATCGAATCTCGGCCGACGCTGCAGGCCAACCCGGAAAACTTCCCCGAAGAAGTGTGGGGCATTGAAGACCCGCGTATCACGTATCTGCCGGAATTAAGCAAATATGCGGTTGTCTATACCGCTTTCTCACGCGATGGTCCGGGGGTCTCTCTAGCGCTCACTGAGGACTTTCATAGCTTCGAGCGCTTCGGCGTCATTATGTCACCGGAAGATAAAGATGCGGCATTATTGCCCCATCGTATCGGCGGGCAGTGGGTGTTGATCCATCGGCCGGTCAGCGCGCCGCGGGCGCACATGTGGATGTCATTTTCTCCGGACTTGCGCCACTGGGGCAATCACAAGCTGATGCTGGAAGCGCGCAAAGGCTCGTGGTGGGACGCGAATAAAATCGGTCTTTCGCCCCCGCCCATCGAAACCGCGCAGGGCTGGCTGGTGATATACCATGGAGTGCGGCAAACTGCGTCCGGTTCGATCTACCGGCTTGGCCTTGCGCTGTTCGATTTGCAGGCGCCGGAGCGCTGCACAAAGCGGGGTAATGAGTGGATTTTCGGGCCGCAAGAAGGCTACGAGCAACGCGGCGACGTGGATAATGTGGTTTTCCCCTGCGGTTACACGATTGCGCCGGACGGCGACACCATCCATCTCTACTACGGCGCGGCGGATACCAGCATTGGCTTGGCAACGGGGAGCATTCACGCCATGCTCGAATGGCTTGGACGTCATGGCGACCAACCGACGGCAATTCTAAGTGACTGAAAGGAGCGGTTATGGGTACTGAGACATTTCAAAAACGCCAGAAGGAAAACGCGCGGAAAGAAAAACATAAGCAGAAATTAGCCCGCCGGCTTGAACGCAAGAATGAGAAAGTGCCGGGCGAAAATAGTTTGGATGTGGATATCTTACAGCTAGAGCGGGAAGCGGAGCAAGCCGCTGAGCAGTCCGAGTCAACGAACTGATTAGGCCTGGTGTTGCGCAAAAGCGCGGATTTCGATCGGTACGGCTATCTTGAGTTTTCTGCTGGTAGCGTCGTTTTATGACGCTTGCGGAGACGCGGTGCAATAAGATGCGCGGTTTCCGGATCGCGTACCGGAACTTTCTCCATACTGAAGGAAGTTGAACGGTTCAGGGTTTGAGCCTCGCGGCGCCCAACGAACAGAGGAGAATCGCATGACATTGAGTATTGGCGAAAAAGTCAGTCTGCCGAGTCACGGACCTTGTGTGATCGGCGCGGTGGTCAACAAACAGGTTGGCGGCACATCGACGGCGTTCTACCGTCTGGCCCCTCTGGAAGATAACGGCGGCGAATTGTTCATACCGGTCGACAAGATCACAGGATTGGGCATCCGGCAGTTGCTCAAACAGTCGGAGATTCCCAAACTGCTCGGCAGGCTCAGTCAGCCGGGCAAGCTAACGCCGCCGCCATCGACGGCGCGCAACTGGAAGCAGCGCGCCCTCGATAACGGCAAGCTATTGGGTTCCGGGTCGGCATCGGACCTGGTGCAGATCGTCGAGACGCTCACCGACTTGCACGAGACCAAGACGCTGGCGCCCCATGAACGGCAGACTTTGGAACGAGCGAAGAAGCTACTGGTTTGTGAAATTGCCGAAGTGTTGGGGGAAACCCGGAGCGCCGTCGAGGAACAGATCGAAAGAGCATTACAGGCGCGCAAAGCCGGGTGAAATGCTCGCTGAAAGAAACTCGAGTCCGAGGTGTGATCAGCTCTTTCGCCTGCATGCGCGCTCATCGGAGGGCAGAAATATGTCTTCTGATGCGAGTCCCGGCGAAATCAATATGACCCATGCCGCGTGGTATCAGTCGACCACCGCCTATGTGCGGCCGAGCCTGGGCAAATCGCTCTGGCAGGTGGTCAATACCTTCGTGCCTTATTTCATTTTGTTGGCGCTGATGGTTATCACGGTGCAGCGGGACTATCCCTATTGGACGACCCTGATGCTGGCTGTTGCAGCGGGCGGCATGCTGATTCGCGTCTTCATCCTGTTCCACGATTGTTGCCATGGATCGTTTTTCGCGTCGCACCGGGCCAATACCGTTTTCGGTTATGTCACCGGCGTGCTGACTTTCACACCGTTTGAAGACTGGCGGCTGAAGCACAACCGCCATCATGCTACGGCCGGCGACCTCGACCGCCGCGGCGTGGGCGATATTTGGACGATGACGACCGCTGAATATCTGGCGGCGCCGCTCTGGCAACGGTTCATCTACCGATTCTACCGCAATCCGATCGTTCTATTCGGGCCTGGGGCGACCCTGTTGTTTCTCTTCGTCCAGCGCTTTTGCACCAAAGGCGCTGGGCGGCGGGAGCGCCGCAGCGTATGGCGCACCAACTTGATGCTTGTGGTCGTTACCGCGCTGGCGACTTTGACCATCGGTTGGCAAACTTATCTGTTGGTTCAGCTACCGGTTATTGTGATTGGCGGCGGCCTCGGCGTTTGGTTGTTCTACGTCCAACACCAGTTCGACAACGCCTATTGGGTGCGCCACGGCTCTTGGGATCCGCTGAAAGTCGCCCTGGAAGGCAGCTCCTATTTCAAGCTGCCGAAAATATTTCAATGGCTCACCGGTAACATCGGTTTGCATCATATTCATCACGTGCGCCCGAATATTCCCAACTACAATTTGCAGCAATGCCAGGATGAAATCACAGCCTTCCGAGTCGTCAAGCCGATCACCCTGGCCACCAGTCTGCGCTCGCTGCAACTCAGTCTCTTCGATGAAAAGCTTGGTAGGCCGGTTAGTTTTCGCTGGTTGACGACGCTCGGTGCGAGAGGATAATTTTTCCTATCGGTCCGATCTTTTGGCAGCCAATTCGCGAGGCTATTGCAGCAAAACTGGGGCGCAGCGAGTTGGCTGGTAACGCCGTCTTGGCGTGCGGCGAGTCATGCATCCCATCCCAGAAAACTGTTTTTTTATTCCCTCATTGTCTCTTTTTAGACAGCAAAACCGAGTGGCCGAACATATCTTCGAAGCAGTTAAATGGGCGGGTTGTCACTCACGCCGGTTGGCGGTTTGTTCAATCGGTCTCGCACTATAGCCAATTCAAGTCCCTGGTTAAAAAAAACTTGGTCAACGATCTGGTGATCCGTGAGACGATCATCGATGGCAATTTGAAGGGCGCGGCGGTCAAGGATATTTTCACGCCGGAAAAACTAAAGGAGATTTCTCCCGACTTGCTTGCCAGCAAAAAACTGGTTTCCTTCGAAACAGTAAGAGTGGTGGACCCCGGTCTTACGGCAGAGCTTGAAGCGGCGAACGTACCGTTTAGGGGAGAACTGACGAGCAATTGGCTGCCGACTCTGTTGTCTTGGGTGGTTCCCGTGGCGCTGTTTTTTCTGATGTGGAACTATCTGGGCAAGAAGATGGGGTCGGCTGGCGGCGGCTTGATGCAGATCGGCAAGAGCAAGGCGAAAGTCTACATCGAGAAAAAAACCGGAGTTACCTTCGCGGATGTTGCGGGCATCGACGAAGCCGAAGAAGAAGTCGCTGAAGTTGTCGGTTTTCTCAAAGACCCGGAAAAGTATCAAAGATTGGGCGGTCATATTCCCAAGGGCGTCTTGATCGTCGGACCGCCGGGTACGGGGAAAACTCTGCTCGCCCGCGCCGTGGCCGGCGAGGCTGGCGTGCCATTCTTCAGCCTGACCGGTTCTGACTTTGTCGAGATGTTTGTCGGCGTCGGCGCGGCGCGGGTGCAGGGATCTATTCATGCAAGCGGCTGAAGCATGCGCCGAGCATCATCTTCATCGACGAGCTCGATGCCATCGGCAAAGCCCGCGGCGTGAGTACGGTCACCGGCAACGACGAGCGCGAGCAGACTCTCAATCAACTCCTGGCCGAGATGGACGGCTTCGATCCGAATCAAGGAGTCATCATCATGGCCGCCACCAACCGGCCGGAAATCCTCGACGCCGCGCTGCTCCGTCCCGGCCGCTTCGATCGGCAGATTTTAGTGGATCGTCCCGATATCAAAGGCCGGACTAAGATTCTCGAATTGCATGCCAAGAAGGTAAAGCTCTGCGCCGGATCTTGACCTAGCTAGTCGTCTCTCGAAGGACCGCGCCATGCGACGTTCCTGATGGTGCCCACCCAGAGTCCCAGAGAGTACAGCGAGGAAACCGCCCGGCAGATCGATGAAGAGGTTAAACAAATATTGTCAGAAGCGCATGGCAGGGCGCGCAATATCCTAGCCGCGCATCGCACGGCGCTTGATGAATTGGCCGGGCTGTTGCTGGAAAAGGAAGTTATCGATCGGCCAGCGCTGCAAGCGATCCTAAAAGTACGGAGCATCGACAGCCTCAAAGAAAAAAGACGCGCCGCGGACCTCTCCGAAAGCGAAAGCCATCAGAGCAACGCCGAACGGGAATAGCCAGCGGTTGGGAAATGATCGGGGCCGTTGCATCGTGCCGATTCGATCTGCCCACGAGAGCCAATTATGAAGAACGAAACCACACGCCCCGAAGAAAAGTTCGACGAGCACGCCAACGAAGATGGTTATTTTGCCGCAAAAGAACATGAACTGATCGAGGACATGCGGCTCGAGTTTCACAAAGTCCGAGCGGCGCGGCGTGATGCGGCGCTGGCGACCTGTCCCAAGTGTTCGGGAAGATTCCAGAAGTACTCGCTCCTTGGATGCGTCGTCGAGCGCTGTGAAAACTGCGAGGGCATTTGGCTCAATAAGGGCGAGCTCGACGGCATCTTGCGGCAGCAGGCGCGCGGTCCGCTGGCGATTTTCCTCGACCGTTGTTTCGCCAGGACTGAAACAGACAATAAGAACTAGCGATACCCGCGTCATCTCGAACCTGATGGTAAGGTAGGAACGGCCCCCTGTGTCTAGCCTCTGGGACTGTCGCCCACAGGAGAGCGCGCCGACGTCGCAATCACTGGCTCGAACTCTTATAGTGCATTACAATTTACCGATGGCCGAAACAGAAATCGCTCTCGCGCAGTTGCTCAATTACGCGCCGGTCCCTTTGGCGTTTGGCACCAGCGGCTTGCGCGGCTTGGTCAGAGACATCACTGACCTCGAAGCTTACATCAACGTCAAAGGCGCGCTGCGTTACTTGTTAGGCACTGGTGATATTCGCGCCAATAGCCGCGTGGTCATCGCTGGCGATCTGCGGCCAAGCACCGAGCGGATTATGCGCGCCTGTGTCCAAGCGATTTTCGACTCGGGATGCCCGGTGGAAATCGCCGGCAAGATTCCCACGCCGGCTTTGGTCTTCCACGCGATCTCGCAGCAAAGCGCCGGCATAATGGTGACCGGCAGCCACATTCCCTTCGACCGTAACGGCATCAAGATCAATAAAAGCGTCGGCGAGGTGATGAAGTCCGACGAGGCCGGCATCATCGGCGAAGTCGAGCGGGTGCGGGCTGAAGAATACCGCAGAAGCGCGACCGTCTCGCCGTTCGATGCTTGCGGCATGCTCAAGCGCGCGCCGGAATTGCCGCCAATCGATGGCGCTGCCGAACAGTCGTATGTGCGCCGCTACATGGATTGCTTTAGGCGCGGCGGTCTGGCGGGCTTGCGGGTGCTCGTCTATCAGCATTCCGCCGTGGGGCGCGACCTCTTGCCGCAGATTCTGCGCGAGATGGGCGCCGAAGTGGTAACGGCTGGACGCAGCGAGACGTTCATTCCCATCGACACTGAGAATATTACCGACGAACAGTTGGAGCGCTTAGAAGAGTTTGCCCGTTCCGCCGAAAACGGCGGCCGGCCGATTGCAGCCATCGTTTCCACCGATGGCGACTCTGATCGGCCGTTGGTGACCGCCGTGCTGCCGGCCAATGAAGTTGTTCTCGGCGCTAGCCGCGTGCGCTTCCTGCCCGGCGATCTGCTCGGAGTGGTGGTTGGCGAATACCTGTGCGTCGATGCCGCGGCGGTGCCGATTAGCGCTAACGATGCGGTCGAACGCCGTCTGAAGGAACGCAAAATCATACTGGAGAAGACCAAGATCGGTTCTCCGTACGTCGTCGCCGCGCTCGACGACTTGCGCGCCGCTGGCAAGCAACAACGCATCGTCGGCTGGGAAGCCAACGGCGGATTTTTGACCGGCAGCGATATCGAGTTAAATGACGGCGTATTGGCGGCGCTGCCGACGCGTGACGCGCTGCTGCCGATTCTGGCTAATCTGTTCGCCGCGGCGCAGCAGGGTTTGAGTTTGGCGGCGCTGTGGGACCGCTTGCCGGCGCGTTTTGGCCGGGCCGGCTTGCTCGATGATTTCCCGGTGGCGGCGAGCCAGGCGATTCTTGGTCAATTGTTTCCAGCCGGCGCTGCCATCGAAGTCGAGTTCGTTGGCGCCGGCGGTGTTGTCGATTGCAGTCGCGCCGATGGGAGTCGGGTGGTGCTGGCGCCATCGGCCGGCAAGAACTGGCAGCACTGTCTAGCTACATTGAGCCGTTTCTTTACGCCGGCCTCGGGTTTCGACGACATCGCCAGAATTAACGTCCTTGACGGCGTGCGCATCTATTTCCGCAACGGCGATATCGCCCATATCCGGCCGTCGGGCAACGCGCCGCAGCTGCGTATTTACGCCGTCAGCGACACGCAAGCGCGCGCCGATCAGATTGTCGACTATGCCGTTCGCGAACCCGACGGGATTTTGCGCCAGCTGGAACGCGCTTTCACATAAGTTACGGTTGCGACAGCTGCATTCGTCAGGAAAACGAGCGAGCCGCGAGTTTTTCACCGGGAGAATAACCTCTTGGCGCGTCGGGCTCGAGGGCCAGCCGCAAGGCTTCGTCCGCGGTTTTTAAAAACTCAAAGTGGATACCCTCGCGGCCCGCGGGGGAGATCTCTTCCAAATCTCTTCGGTTTAAATCGGGCAGCAAAATACGAGTAATCCCGGCGCTTTTTGCCGCCAGCATTTTTTCTTTTATCCCTCCTACCGGCAAAACCAAGCCGCGCAGACTGATCTCGCCGGTCATCGCGACATCTTTGCTGATGCACCGTCCGGTCAGCAGTGAAACGAGCGCGACGAATAGCGTGATCCCGGCACTGGGGCCGTCCTTGGGGACAGCGCCGGCGGGAATATGAATGTGCAGGTCATTGTTCTTGAAGATCGCGGGATCGATGCCCAGGGTCTCGGCGCGTGACTTGACCAGACTCAAAGCGGCCTGGGCGCTTTCCTTCATGACATCGCCCAACTGGCCGGTCAGAATTAACTTGCCGTCTCCCGCCATCCTGGTCGCTTCGACAAACAAAATGTCGCCGCCAAAAGGCGTCCAGGCCAGGCCGGTGGCGACTCCAGGTAAACTGGTGCGCAGCGCGATCTCGTTAAAAAATTTCTGCGGGCCCAAATAGGCATGGAGAGATTCCCGAGTGACGGTAATCGGTTCGGTAAAACCATCCGCGAAGCGCGTTGCCACACCGCGGCAGACCGCTGCTAGCGCACGCTCAAGTTGGCGCACCCCAGCTTCGCGCGTATAGGAGCGAATCACTTCGCGAATCGTCTCGTCGGGAAAATTGATCTCTCCCGGTTTGAGTCCGTTTTCGGAGATCTGCCGGGGAATCAAATATCCCTTGGCAATGGAAAGCTTTTCTTCCTCGATGTAGCCCGGCAATTCCAAGATCTCCATTCGGTCGCGCAGCGGGCCTGGAATGGTATCGAGCACATTCGCCGTGGCGATGAACAATACCTGTGTTAGATCGAAAGGCACGCCCAGGTAATGGTCCTGAAAGGTTGAATTTTGCGAGGGATCGAGGACCTCCAGCAACGCCGCGGACGGGTTGCCATGAAAACTCGCACTGAGCTTATCGACTTCATCGAGCATGAAAACGGGATTTCGACTGCCGGCTTTTTTGATCCCTTGAATGATGTTCCCCGGTAGCGCGCCGATGTAGGTGCGCCGATGGCCGCGAATATCCGCCTCGTCATGGACGCCGCCGAGACTCTGCCGGACAAACTTGCGATTCATCGCCCGAGCGATGCTTTGGCCCAGAGAGGTCTTTCCTACTCCCGGAGGGCCGACTAAGCACAGGATGGGACTGTTCCCATCTGGCTTGAGTTTACGAACGGCGAGAAATTCGATAATGCGCCTTTTCACCTTTTCGAGACCGTAATGGTCGGCGTCGAGAATCTCGCGAGCTTTTGGCAGATCGATTTCTTCCTTGGTCAGAACGCTCCAAGGCAGCTCTACCAGCCAATCGAAGTAGGTTCTCAACAACGAGTGTTCAGGCGCCATCTCAGGAATCCGCTCGAAACGAGTCAGTTCTTTTAGCGCCTCCTTCTCGACCTCGGGCGGCATCTTTGCCTCGTAAAGTTTTTTTCTCAGCTCTTCGATTTCAACGCCCTTGCCATCGTCCTCGCCCAGCTCTTTTTGAATCGCCTTCAATTGTTCGCGCAGGAAATATTGGCGTTGGGACTTATCCATGGAGTCGCGAGTTTCGTCGCGCATTTTTTTGCTGAGTTCCAGCAGTTCGATCTGCCGCGCGAGCTTTTCCGAAACCTTCTGGGCACGCGTCTCCGGGTCAAGCGTCGCCAGAATTTCCTGCTTCTCGGCGACCGGCAAGTCCAGTGTGGAAGCGATCATATCGATTAGCGATAACGGATCTTCGATCCTTTCGATCATCGCTCGGAGTTCGTTCATCGGTTCCGGGAATAACGATAGGGCCCGGGCTGATTCTTGGCGCAGATGTAAGATGCGCGCCTCAAACTCCTTGGTCTGCGGTGTCTGTTCCTCAACCATGGTGACCCGCGCAATGAGCACCGGATCGGTCTCAATATATTCGGCGACTTCGAAACGGCGGCGGCCTTGGACGATGACCTGGCGCCGACCGTCCGGCAGGGTAAACATGCGCAAGACGTCGGCCGCGGTACCGACTTCGTACAAGTCCTTGGGTTGAGGCGCCTCCATGTTCGGGTCGCGTTGCACGACGAATCCGATGGGAATCTGTTGGCGCACGGCTTCTTCGACGGCTTGGAGCCTTGCCGGGCGGCCAACCATGAGCGGCATGACCATGGATGGATAGAGCACCCGGTTGCGCATCGGTATGATGATCAATGCGCCGGCGGGGATATTGAGACGCGATTTTGCTTTCGGGGTTTCTGTCTCTTCAGCACTCATGATTGCTTCCTTATCTGGATGATGAGCAAGCCATCCTGGAACGATATTTCGCCGACCGATAGAGGATAGTCCCCTCCCACCAGCCTGAGTCGCCGCTCAAAACGACCGAGAGGAATTTCCCATAGCTTGAGTTCGCCGTCGTGACAGCATTGTGGCAGCGGCCGTTCGCCGGCGATGCGAAGATCGCGTCCCTCCAGCCGTACTTCGATCCGGTCAACTGCGACTCCAGCGAGGGCCGAAATCACCCACAGGTTCTCGTCGGTCTCGACGACGTTAACCGGCGGTTCCCAGCTTGGCGTTCTGCCGTGCTGTGCCCGGTACTGCGATGCGGTGTCGATTTGGAGAAAATTACGATGAATCCGCTCCGCTTGCTGAAGTAAATCATTGGCTCTCCGCCAAACGATAAAATCCCAATCTTGCGCTGACATAGAATCTAAACCTCCGCCTGCGTATTCAGTCTTCTCCAGGGAAGCGTACCTCAGGAATTTCAAGTTCGCTAGGTTCGCGAAAATTTTTTGCCGAACGTCCAATATTAGACAGTAATCCGGCAACCGTTCAGGTATGTTAATCAATTAGCGCTGATCTCATCGGAGGACTTAGCTTGCCTGAAATTCTTCAAGTAAGTCTCCTCCAGTTTCCCTTCTAACCGGTCCAACCAAGGAGGTTGCCATGTTCAGTCGAAACGTCAGTTATAAACTCAAGGCCAAGAGTGCCGCGGAGTTTACCCGTATTGTCGAGGGAGAAGTCATTCCCCTGCTGAGAAGACAAAAAGGCTTCGACGATGCGATCAGTTTCATCGCGCCGGAACGCAATGAAGCGATCACGATCAGTCTGTGGGATAAAAAAGAGGACGCGGAGGCCCATATCACGAAGACCCATCCGGAGATTTTGAAGGCGCTAGCGAGCGTGATTGAAGGTTCTCCCCGAGTGGAGTCCTTCGAGATCGGTAACTCGACCTCACATCAGATTGCCGCTAGTCCGGTCAATTAACTGCGATGCCGGTTCGGAGATGGCGACAACCTCCTTTCCGGACCGGCATGATTGGGCTGGGCGTTATCCTGTTCGTGGGGGCCGTCCGGCATTGAGCGCTCTGGTGATCGCGCCATTGGAAATCATCCCATCTGGACTTAACGCGAACCAGGAGGTAGGATGGCGTTCCTTAAGGGAGTTCAGTGCCTCGCACTCCCAAGCATGAATGATGGACCAAGCCGCCGGTCCAGTCGACGGTTTTTATAGGCGTCGTGGGCTTTTGAAGGAGACACGATGGCGATTCAACAAACACCCCAAGCCGACCTGTTCAAGCAACAACTGCGCGATTCATTGCAGCGCGAGACGGCGAACTCTCGCGCCGTTAAGGTCGCGCGACACGCCAACGTTTACAACTGCGGCGACCAGGACGAGATGGTCTACTTCGTCGAGAGCGGCCAGGTCAAACTTCTGATGCTCTCCACGGAAGGCAAAGAGTGTCTTTTGGCCATCCATAGCGGCGGCGATATCTTCGGCGAACTCTGTCTCTCCGGGTTAGGCGCGCGCTTGGAAACCGCGACGGCGATGAAAGCGACGACGTTAAAACAAATTCCCTGCTCGCAGTTCTTTGTCCGTCTCCGCCGCGACTCGCTGTTTGAAGGTTTCGTGCGCTATCTCGCTGTGCGGATCGCCGACCAGCAGCAAATCATCGCCAATCTCGTGACCGTGGATAGCGAACAGCGGCTCGGCCAGACCTTGTTACAATTGGCCCGCACCATGGGCAGGAAAGATCCGCGCAGCATCCGCATCGAGTTGAAAATTACCCATGAAGAGCTGTCCGAGATGGTCGGCACGACGCGGCCGCGCATCAGTCTGTTCATGCAACGGTTTCACAATCTGGGTTTAGTCGAGACCAACAAAGATCACTTTTTCATTATCAAAGAAAATAAACTCAGCGATTACCTGGCCCAGATCGCCTAGAGCTGCTGACCATCTAAGCGAGCCTCGCATCGCGATAGTTCTTGTCTGTCGGAGCGGTGCCGGTCAAAACATCTGCAGACGGCAGGTGAAGTCGGGCGCGCTCGACCTCGCCAACCCCACTCTCTGCTAAGTCCGGTCGACCGTATGGTCGAGCCTATCGACTGTTTCGCCGAACCGTCCCGCCATTTCCCGCCGCCGGTATGAATAATCTCCAGCGAAATTGGCCGTCTCCCTAACCGCGAGCACTGGCACGTAAGCTGCTCTCATAGTCATTGTGAAAAGAAAATAGAAAGAAGGTACCTGATTATGAGCCTGCTGTTGTTGATCGTTTTAGTGCTGTTGCTGGTCGGTGGTTTGCCCAACTGGGGCTATCACAGCTATGGCTTCGCGCCGTCCGGTTTCGCCGGCATAGTGCTGCTGGTCGTGGTTGTTATGCTCCTGACCGGCCGGCTCTAAAAGGGGTCGCAAGCAAAATCACAAGGTAAGCCAATTCAGGGCGCAGGGTGTCACTCCAGAGGTTACTTGGAATTTGTCCCGGTAAGCCTGATTCGACCCTGCTAATCAATGCAACCGAGGAGGTTGAGATGAAAAAGTTATTGTTGTTGTTAGGAGTGCTTTTGATCGGTGTCAGTCAAAGCGGCTGCATGTTATTGGGCGGGGCGGCGCTGGGAGCCATCGGGACAAGCGCGGGTTACGAGATCAACGCCAATAGCAAGATGGACCAGCTGGAATCTGATTACAAAGCCGAAAGAATATCACGCAGCGAATACCTGGCCCGCAAGTCGCAGCTAGAAAAAGGCTCGATCGTCTATTAGGAGCGATGATGATTCAAGGCTTCTATCTATGACGCCAGAATTAGACAGCAATTTACTTCAACCTAGTCGATGATTCGACAGTTATCGGCAGCAGCATTAACCGGATCCTTGCCAACGGATCCGAACACTGAAAAGGAGACGGTGTATGTGGAACAAAGATGAGATCAAAGGTAAAGGCAAACAAATTTCCGGTGCGATCAAGGATAAAGCTGGGGAATTGATCAAGGACCGCAAACTCGAAGCCAAAGGCGAAGCTGAGCGGGTGGCCGGCAAGCTCCAGGAAAAGAGCGGCAAAGCACGCCGGAAAACCGGTGAGGCGGTACAAAAGGTCGGTAAGGCGATTGCCGGCAAAGTATAATCCAGTCATTCTCGGAGTAGTTAATAACGATGGCAGGCGGCAGAGAAACGTTGGTTAAATCCATTCACTCCCGCTGGGCATTGAACGGAGCTACGCGAAAGGCGTGCAATGTGATTTATGCGCGAACCACGGATCCGGCGGCATGATCGCCGCCTTGATCGGGCGCAAGGGCCGATGAAAGCCTGGCATGCACAACGCCAAGATCGTCACAGGGTAGATTATTCTGCCACGCTCATCAACTCGACGCTGTTTGGGTCGCCGGCTTCTGACGAAGGCTGGACGCGTCGCGACAGGCACCCCGGCGAGCAGATTGAGCAAATGAACCAGCTTGCAGAACTAATGCCAACTGGTCGCCACTGACCAAGAGATCATCAGCGCACCGCGTCAAGTCTTTCTTTTCAGCGGCCATATGATCGACGCCGCCGGTCGCTCGCCAGCGCGCTTTCCGGCCGACAAGGAACCGCTTGCCGCTGCCGCCATTGAGAAACTGCTCGATGAGTTGGGCGCGGGCGCCGACGATGTGGCGATTTCCAGCGGCGCTTGCGGCGGCGATCTACTCTTTGCCGAGGCCTGTTGGCAACGCAGATTGCGCGTCGAGATCTACTTGCCATTCGTGGAAGAAGTATTCCTCAAAGAGTCCGTCAATTTTGCCGGCGAACATTGGCGGGAGAAGTTCTTTTGGGTCAAAGAGCACGTCCAGGGTTGGCATATTATGCCGCACGAGCTGGGAGCTACGCCCACCGGCGAAGATCCCTTTGCCGCGGTCAACCTGTGGATGCTCAATCAAGCGCTCGCTTACGGAACCAGGAAAGTGAGTTTTATCTGTCTATGGGATCGCCAAGCGGGTGACGGACCGGGAGGGACGAAGCATTTACACGATGCCATCGTCCAAGGCTCAGGCCAGGCTTATGTGCTCGATACGACGAAGCTGTGGTAAGCCGTCGCGAGCATCGACCAACACCAATGGTTGTAATTGCGGAGCTGGTCAACGACCGAAACGATCGACAGAAATCTAACGCTTATGGGCGAGGGTTCCCAGGGACACAGCTCAAGCGAACGCTGGTATTTCATTCGCAGTATTGACCCACCACGAAGAACGGTCCCTCGGTGTTTGACCCGATCGCTGCTGGTAGTATCTCAGTTGCCGATTAAGTCTACCGCTGCGCTAAACGAGTCGGTTTCGGTCCTGCCGAAATCTGCTTCGACGGTTTGGTCGAGAGTATCGACGGTTTAAACGAGCCGTTACTTGGTTTCCCTCTGACCGCCTCCAGAAGCTAGCGGAAACACAGTCTTTCCATCATCGAACGGTTCGGCACAGATAGTGCTCTTACAGAGTCATGAATAGACAAAACAAATAGAGGAGAAACTTATGGATACCTTATTAATCGTTCTCTTAGTGGTGTTTTTGGTCGGCGGTGGAGGCTGGGGATTTTCTCGTTGGCGCCGGTAGCGCCCGCGGCCGTTGACCTGGCTGCGAAGTCGCCCAAGGTAAGCCAATTTAGGGCGCAGGGTTTTACTCCAGAGGTTACTTGGAATTTGTCCGGTAAGCCTGACTCGACCCTGCTAATCAATACAACCGAGGAGGTTGAGATGAAAAAGTTATTGTTGTTGTTAGGAGTGCTCTTGATCGGTGTCAGTCAAAGCGGTTGCGCGTTCCTAGGCGGTGCGGCGCTGGGAGCCCTCGGCACAGGCGCGGGTTACGAGATCAACGCCAAGAGCAAGATGGACCAGCTGGAAGATGATTACAAAGCCGAGAGAATATCTCGTGCAGAATATGAGAGCCGTAAGTCACAGCTAGAAAAAGGCTCGATCATCTATTAGGAGCGACTATGACTCAAAGCAACCGTGCGGTACTGGCGTTCGCTCTGGGCTTGGCCCTGGTGACGAGCGTTGGTTGCAGCGACCACAATGTTTCCCTGGTGGGTAGAGATACGCTCCCCGCCAGGGCCAGTAAAACGGTCCGGAATGATATCGTGCGGACGGTGGAGCGGGTCGATACCGGCGCGAGCGTGATTCATCTTCGAGCCAGTCAGGGTCATCCCGCAATGGTTACATATAGCGCAGAGACCCGGGTGATGTATCTGGGGCGGGTCTATCCGGTCAGTCAACTGCAGTCCGGCGACGTCGTTGGCATGCAAATGCAGATGGACGCTCGTGGTAATCCCCACACGCATGCGATCGACCTGCAAAAGAGCAGCCGAGATTGGGCTCAGAGCCGAAATTAGTGAGCGACGCCGCCAATGATTCAACAGACTCCCGAAGCGGAACGGTTCAAAGAGCAAATGCGCGATTCGTTACGGCGCGAGACGATGAACTCTCGCGCTGTGACGATCCCGCGGCACTCGAATGTTTACACCTGCGGCGACCAGGACGAGATGGTCTATTTCATTGAGAGCGGTCAGATCAAACTGCTTATGGTCTCGCCCGAAGGCAAGGAGTGTCTCTTGGCGATCCATGGCAGCGGAGATATTTTCGGCGAGTTGTGCCTATCCGGATTGGGCGCGCGGCACGAAACCGCGTCGGCGATGAAGGAAACCAAGTTAAAACAAATACCCTGTGCGCAGTTTTTTGCCCGTTTAAGCCGCGACGCGTTGTCGGAGGGATTCGTGCGTTATCTGGCCGTGCGCATTGCCGACCAACAACAAGTCATCGCCAATCTGGTGACGGTGGATAGCGAGCAGCGGCTCGGTAAGACACTGTTACAGTTGGCCCGCACCATGGGCAAGAAGGATCCGCACAGCATTCGCATCGAGTTGAAGATCACCCATGAGGAACTCTCCGAGATGGTCGGCACAACCCGGCCGAGGGTCAGCTTGTTCATGCAGCGGTTTCATAATCTCGGACTGATCGAGACCAACAAAGACCGTTTTTTCATCATCAAAGAAAAGCGACTCACCGATTACTTGGCGCAGATTGCTTAGCCGGTTGTTCCCGCTAAGTTCCGTCCGTCCTTTTGGTCGAAAGGATCGATGGTTGTGCCGAGCGTTCTTTTATCTCCATATGTGATGCGCCGGTAATCCGCATCCAATTGAAAACGGCGCTTTCGCTCCCGCTCCGGTGTGGCATCGATAGTGTCGATAGTGCCATAGTGCAGTAGATTGATGACGTAGGATACGAAATCAGCAAACAGCAAACGAGGAGAAACGATTATGGTTGGATCATCAATGAACAAATCGCCGATGCTTTTACTGGTCGGCACTCTTATGGTCGCCGGATGCGCTGGCGGATCACTGACAACCCGTGAAAAGGGCGCCGGGATCGGTGCTGTCGGCGGCGCGGTTGCGGGCGGACTCATTGGCGCCGCAGTCGGCCATCCAGGCGCCGGGGCGGCGATAGGTGGTGGTTTGGGCTTGGGCGCGGGTGTTTTGGTGGGTGACCAGATGCAGGGCCAAGGAAACCAGAACTCCACGCAAGACGAGAATATCCGGCAAAACCAACTGGAAATAGATCGTCAGCAAAGGGAGCTTGAGCGGCTGCGAAGAGAGCGCGCAGAGTATTAAAGATTTCAGCCGATCCTCAATATCAATGGGAGACTACGATAGGCACGATATGACTATGCTGTCGGTGCATGATCCATCGGTTACGAGACCACGGACCTGAACGGCGGCGCCAACTTGCCGATCGTAGCACCACAATAAGAATTTAGCGGCTCATTGCTATCGGCGCCTGTCAGGGCGCTCTCCCTGTATTATCGGGTTTTTTACCGGCGATGGAAGTACAGACTCATAGTGACGATACGTCAGAGGTTTCACTCGAGACTGAGGGTGATGCCACGCTCGTCGTGCAACTGTCAGGCGCCTGGCGACTGCAAAAGAGCGCCGCCTCTGCCGGCCAGGTGCAAAAAGCGCTCGAGAGTTCGCATATTCGCAGGGTTCGCTTCGAGGCAAAAGCTCTCTCATCTTGGGACAGCAGCATCCTGATGTTTTTGATGAAAGTGATCGAGCTCTGCCGCCAGCAGGACATAGTCACCGAGCGCGAAGGATTGCCGGACGGCATTCGCCGTCTGCTTGAACTCGCTGAGATAGCACCGGAGCAGGAAGGCGCCAGACCGGCGGCGGATGCGCAGTCTTTTTTGGCACAGGTCGGTACCACCTCGACGGGGTTTTACCTCTCTTTGTCAGAGATGCTGCACTTTCTCGGCGAGGTGACGTTGGCGTTCGTCAAGCTGGTCAGGATGCGGGCGCGCTACCGGAGCGCCGATCTATTTCTAATTATCCAAGAATGCGGCCCGCAAGCGCTGCCGATCGTCACGCTCATCAGCTTTTTAGTAGGCGTTATCATGGCATTTGTCGGCGCTGTTCAGCTTCAGCAATTCGGCGCCCAGCTCTATGTGGCGGACCTCGTCGGCATCGCCGTCGTCCGCGATATGGGCGCCATGATGACCGGGATCATCATGGCGGGCCGGACCGGCGCCGCGTTCGCAGCCAAGCTCGGCACCATGAAGGTGACTCAGGAAATCGACGCATTGATCACGCTGGGATTCTCACCGCTGGAATTTTTGGTGTTGCCGCGCGTGATCGCGCTGTGCCTGATGATGCCTTTGTTGTGTCTGTACTCCGACCTGCTGGGAATCCTGGGCGGCGCCGCGGTGGGGCTGTGGATGCTCGACCTTTCGTGGACCACCTATTACCACCAAACGGTAAATGCGATCAGCCTAACGGCGCTGTTCGGCGGCGTCTTTAAAAGCGTGACTTACGGCGTGCTGATCGCTCTTTCGGGATGTCTGCGCGGCATCCAGTGTGGTGGCAGCGCTTCGGCTGTTGGCGAGGCCGCGACTTCCGCCGTGGTCACGAGCATCGTCTTCATCGTCGCGGCTTGCGGCGCTTTGTCCGTGATATTTTATATCATTGGGGTTTGACATGAAGAGTGAAAGTCCAAACGAAATCGCCGCCGAAGCGCAAATTACCGTGCGCAATCTTACCCTGGCCTATGGCTCCTTCGTCTTGATGCGCGATCTCAACTTTACGGTTAAGCGGGGAGACGTGTTCATCATCATGGGCGCTAGCGGCTGTGGCAAGAGCACGTTGCTGCGCAACATGATCGGTCTGATCGAACCGACGGAGGGAGAGATTTTCTACGATAAGGCGAATTTTACCCGCGCCGATGCGGAGGCGCGGCGGAGCTTTTTTCGCCGCTTCGGCGTCTTGTATCAAAGCGGTGGTCTTTGGAGTTCCTTGACTCTGGCCGAAAACGTCGCGCTGCCGCTGGAAGAATACACCGATCTAAGTCCGGTCGAGATCCGCGAGATCGCGACTTTCAAGCTTGCCCTGGTCGGCCTTAGCGGATTTGAAGATTATTACCCGTCGCAGATCAGCGGCGGCATGCAGAAACGTCTGGGATTGGCCCGCGCCATCGCGCTCGACCCCGAGGTGCTGTTCTTTGATGAGCCTTCGGCAGGGCTCGATCCCATCAGTTCGCGCCGGCTCGACGACTTGATCTTGGCTTTGCGCGATAGCATGGGCGCGACGGTGGTTGCAGTAACCCACGAGTTGCCAAGTATTTTTGCCATCGGCAATAACAGTATTTTTCTCGATGCTGAAAGCAAGACCGCGATCGCGAGCGGCGACCCCAAGGAGCTGCTCGCCCACAGTCAGAACGCCAAGGTGCGAGAATTTCTCACTCGCGGAGAAGGGCGGCCTGGTGAGTAAAAAAGCTAATCCGACACTCATCGGAGCCTTCGTGGTCGGCGCCATCGTTTTGGTTGTTGGCGCGGTCGCGATCATTGGCTCGGGACGGCTGTTCCGCAAAACCCACGAGTTTGTGCTCTACTTCGAAGGCTCGGTAAGCGGCCTAAGAGAAGGCGCTCCGGTGAAGTACAAGGGCGTCGAAATCGGTTCCATTACCAATATCCTGCTGCAACTCGATGAGCCTGCGGAGGTCAACCGAATTCCGGTAATTATCAAACTCGATGCCGATAAGGTCAGCGGCCGAGAAGTCGGCGGCAGTCTGACAGACCCGGCCGGGCTCAAGGCAGCAATTGACCGGGGACTGCGCGGGCAATTGCAGACGGAGAGTATCGTTACCGGTGTGCTGTTCGTGGCGCTCGATCTCGTTCCTGATAGCCCGGCAAAGTTCGTTCAGCCGCCAGGCTCCCGGTACCAGGAAATCCCCACCATCACGACGACGCTGCAAAAAGCGCAAGATATCCTCGGCCAGCTGCTTACCAAGTTCGATGACGTTGATTTCAAAGCGCTGCTGACCTCCAGTGCCGACGCAGTTAAGACTCTAGGCGACCTGGTAAAAAACAAAGACCTGCAAGAAGCCTTTGCCGGGGTCAATCGGTTAGTCAATATGCCGGAGTTGCATGCGTCCATCCGCTCGCTTGATCAAACCGTGGTTAAAATCAGCCAAGCCGCGGACGGTGTGCAAAAGGTTGCCGGCAGTCTTGATCGCAGCGTGGCCACGCTCTCGGTCGATTTGAAAGAGACCCTGACCGGCGTGCGTGACGCGGTCAAGCAGATCCAGGCCACCGTGGCGAACGTAGATGGCTTCGTCGACCCTAACTCGCCGACCTCTTATGAATTGACCAAGGCTTTGAAAGAGCTTTCCGGCGCGGCACGGTCGCTCAGATTAATGGCCGATTTTCTCGAACGAAATCCTCGGGCACTCTTGTTCGGTAGACCGGAAAGCGAGAAGAAACCATGAGCGGGCGGGTGACACAGGTGCTGGCGATCGTCGCTGTGTGGGTTTGGTTCGGTGGTTGTGCCGCCTTTACCCCGCGAGCCGATCCGTCGAGTTTTTATATCCTTGGGTCCCTCCCCGAGGCGGACTTCGCGGCAGACAAGAACACAGCCGGCATCAAAGCCAATTTTTCCGTAGGACTTGGCCCGATTGAATTACCCGGTTACCTAGACCGCCAACAGATCGCCACACGCACGTCGACGAATCGCTTGAGCTATTCGGAGACCGATCGTTGGGCCGCGCCGCTGAGCGAAAGCTTCAGCCGGGTTTTGGCGCAAAACATTGCGCAGCTCCTCACCCCCGCGCAATTGAGCCAATTCCCCTGGCAGAGTAACGACACACCGGATTATCAGGTGAAGATCGAGGTGCTCCAATTCGAGGCCGACAGCAATCAGCAGGCTTGGCTGAGGGCGCGCTGGAGCGTGATCGGCAGAAACAAAAAGATTCTGATCAGCCAAAGATCGCAATTGAGTCGGCGCGCTGGATCGCCAGCCACCGAAGATTTCGTCAAGGCGTTGAGCGAGACCCTCGGGGACCTGAGCCGTGAGATAGTAAAGACTTTGCAGACTTTCGCGAAGCAGGAGAAATCCTAGACCCCCAGCCAGTCTGGAAGAGTTAAATCGGCTTGAAAGTTTTTTCTTGAAATAAGCCCTTGGGAATGAAGTCCAGACTTTGTTGTAAGTGGGCGCAGCTTCACGAATTGAGATCGCCCCGGTTCGCTTCTTCTAACTGCGCGACTCATGGCAATCGAAGATAGGCGTGGTTTTCTATTGGTCCTATGGCAGTTCGAGTCGAACATTCGCGGTGCCCGAATCTATCATCTCCAAAACTTTCGCCGCCGCCTGCGATAGATCGATGATGCGATCTCCGGCAAAGGGTCCGCGATCGGTAATCTCAACTTCCACCGATTTCCCATTGGCTAGATTCGTAACCTTTATCCTGCTACCGAAGGGCAGGCTGGGATGCGCGGCGGTAAGCCCCGCTTGATCATAAATCGTTCCGCTGGCCGTCTGCTTTCCTTGATGTTGCGCCCCATACCACGAAGCTTCGCCGGTTTGAGGTAATTTCGCAGCCACAGTGGGAGGTTTTTTTGGCGCCGCGCTCGGCGCAGGTTGGACTACCGACCGAAGTCTTGGGAGCGGTAGGTTGCGCCGGGGTTTCGGCCGGCGCGGCAATTTCCGGCGGACGTTGCAGCAAGGCGCAGCCCTGAAAAAGCCCAAGACCTAAACAGATTGCGAATAGTCGCAGGCGGCTATCGGAAAAACCCAGGAATACGAATCTGAGCAGCGAAAAAGAGAAATCATTAGCCATTGTAATAGATCCACTTCGACCGGTTAGATTTCCTATTGCAATGATTTGAGTTAGCAACCTGTAGTATGGCCTTTTCACCCCGCTTACAAGCGAAACTACACTCGGAATCAACGAAACGCCCGACGAACGCAGATACCGGTGTGCCAGCCCGCGCGCTTGGCAATAAATGGTTTTTCACCATTGTTCAGTTTTGGACAGCAACCGCTGCCGAGTCAGCGTAAGAATAGCATCGATAGGTCAAAGGTAAAGTATAGTGGTTGGGGCAAGAGAGAGAAGGATAAACATATGTTGGTATTACTTGTGGCAGTTATCTCCGGGATCGCGATTGCTTACTTTGGAATGCAAAACATTAGCCCCGTTACGATCCGGCTCAATGAATTTGTTTGGAATGACGTCCCTTTGTATCTGGTGATCGTGGGCTCGTTGTTGGTCGGACTCTTCATGGCAGGGATTCTCTATTTTGCCAGGTCGGTTTCCTCGACGCTGACCATCTATGGAAAAGATCGCGCGATGAAAAAAACCAAACATACCGTAGCCGATCTGGAACAGCGGGTCCACGACCTCGAAGCGGAAAAGGCGCGACTCAATACCACACGAACTTCTACGTCTGAAATCCCGCATCATACGCTGTCGTAAGGGCAAGCCGGCCTCCGCGCCGATCGCCGCTTTTCCCGAGCGCGCGATAGCTGGTTCGATTAGAAACAATGATGTAGGGCCTTGCCTGTTTACCCACATCGCACAGAATCCCCTCGCGGAGCGCGGTCCGGCATAGGCCGGTCAACATTAAAATAGCCGGCGGTGGTTATACCTCGCTGAGTGTTACTGGAACCGCGCGCTATCGAGTCGGGCCAAACTCTCCAGCTTATGCACCCGTTCGTCATAACCGATCTGGCGGAACAGATCGGCGAGACAAGCCGAACTTTCCGTAGTCCGCTTCGAACGCGCTGTCGAAGGGAACCTGTTCGAGGGCGGGATTCTCCGCAACGTAATTCATATACTCGTGCTCGGCGTGATCTTCGAAGTGGGCATTCAGCAGATAGCTCCACCTGGGCCGGATCACATAGAGCAGCCAGGAAATATTGTAGTACAAAAAAGAAATCACCTGAGGGATGAACCAGTGATGGAAAAAGCGTTCACGGATTCCGCTCTTATTCTTGAGTTCCTCCAGGATCAGCAGATGCCACTGCTCGTTGTCTTGTTGAGTCCGGCTCTCTCGGACCCAATCGAAGATGCGCCGGGCAAAAACAGGGTCGGCATGGGCATGGGTAATCGCGATATAGGCGACGTTCTCCCAGGCCTGGTAAGGCATCCGGGCAATGATCTCCAACACTCTAAATTTGGCAAGAGTTTTCGTGCGTCCGTACAGGAGGTCCATGGAAACGAACAGCAGGCGGGCGAGCAAACCATAGCGCATCCGTGGCGCGGCCAGGGTGTTTGCTTGCTCCAGCTTGAGCCGCTCAGAGGTTAGTCGCTCCATCGTCGAATGCGCTCCTTTTCCGGTGAAATTTTAGACACTTTACTATCCGTGTAGTTTACTTTTGCCGGACTTTAATAGGCTTTTACCCGGTGCTGCGGAAGAAGCTTATCAGGCTTGCGACAACAGTGATTCCACAGTCATCGATTTGGCTTCGTAACTGTGTCGTTTTGGCTTTCCGATCTTTTGCTCCTTTCGCCGTCGCAGCAGGAGCCCTAAGAATGTTTACAAACGTTTTCAGTCAAATCCTAGAGCCGTCAAATAATCGTTGATGCCGGTGTGGTTCGACCATTTGGTCGAAGCTCTCGACGCTTGTGACGAGCCGCAACTGCTCCATCGTGACAGCCTGAATAAATCTAAGGCAAATCCCGTGTGTTTCGCACTGGCGTGTCTGGCACACAACCTGCTCTTACGTACGACAATGAGAACAGCGGATTCACTCAAAACTACAAAACTGATCCGCTCGCAGATAACGGCAATTCCTTGCCGCGAAAACAGAAGATAACCGGGGAAACAATGAATTGTCCGCATTGCCAAAAAGAAGTTGTGCCTGAGTTTTACTGCATAAACTGTGGCTACGTACCACCCAGGATGCACGACCCCGAACCGATTAGTGGCAGCGAACTTGAGATCCGCTTGAAACTCATTGAACGGTAAGGCAATAAGCGCGGTCTCCGTGCTGTCTCTGAGTAATGTTATGGGCGTCTGGCTCACCGGTAGATCCGATCACGCGAAAGAAAGGAATGACTGACATGAACAATCTGTTTTACATAGTGGGTGTAATTGTGGTGGTGGTTTTCGTTGCCGGGTTTTTAGGGCTCAGGTAAGCCCAGCGCTTCTAAAGAGGAGCACGATGGTCGCGCGGCTCTCCACGGATGGGAAACCGCTTAATAACTTTGTTATGCGGTTCAGTATTGGACAGTAGTCTCGGCGATTCATTGTAACTACGCTACACGGCCGACACGCCACCGTTAAGAACAAATTCGCATGAGTAGGTTTCGAGGATTAACGAATTATCAATTCAGAAATGGAGATACAGATGGAAACGTTAGACACACAAACATGGATCATACTTGCAGCTGTTGTGGCCCTAGGATTGGTTGCACTTGGGGCCTGGTTCTTCTACCAAAAAAAGCAATCCCATAAGCTGCAAGAACGCTTCGGCCCGGAATACGGCCGAACCGTCAACGAATTAGGCAGTCGAACCAAGGGCGAGTCGGATCTCAAGGCGCGCGAAAAGCGCGTCGAACGCCTCGATATCCTTGCTTTGGCACCGTCGGAAGCCGCCAGATTCACTGACGGCCTGGCAAGCATTACAGAGCCGATTCGTCGATAACCCCAAGGGAGTGGTCGTGCAAGCGGAACAGCTGGTTCGTGAGTTGATGGAGAAGCGCGGTTACCCCATGGGTGATTTCGAGCGCCGTGCGGGCGACATTTCAGTCGACCATCCTGACGTTGTGGCAAATTACCGATCGGCGCAGGCCATCGCGGTGCGCGATCGGCAGGGCTCGGCGGACACCGAGGAGCTGCGCAAAGCGGTTGTCCATTATCGCGCGCTGTTCGATGAACTGCTCGAGGTGAGGGAAGCGAGGCAGGAGATTATCGCTGAGAAGCGCGTCGCGGCGCTATGATCAATTGGCGACCGTGAGGAATAAAACCAAATGGAACGAATTCACAAGAAAAATGAAATCGTCGGCAACTCCGGCAAGAGTTTTGGCGAAGACAGCCAATATCCCGTGGCGAAGGCTAGCGAGTCACAACCCCCTATAGACTGGTTCAAAATGGCCGAGCAGTCCATGCTGTTGTCCCGATTGCTGACAAATCAAAGAGGAAGATTAAATGGAACGAACTTATAAGAAAATTGAAATCGTCGGCATCTCTGAAACCAGTTTTGGCGAGGCCACGCAAAACGCCGTGGCCAAGGCCTGTCAGTCACTGCGCCATGTGGACTGGTTCGAAGTGACGGAAATGCGCGGGCTGGTTGAAAAGGACAAAGTCAAAGAATTTCAGGTCACCGTCAAGATCGGGTTTCGGCTTGAAGATCAGCCGGCTTGAGCCCTAACGCGCCACAGCCAGGGGCAGAGGGGATTCTAATGTCGGAGAGAAACGAGACGTTTGTCGAACGCTGCCGTGCGGCGATCGTCACGATTGCTGATTCGGCGGAGCTGGAACGGTATCTACGCGCAGCGGTGGCCGAGGAGTTTCCGCTGGTCAAGCCGGGCTTTAGCGCGAGCGAGCCAATGCCGATGTTACCACAGGCTCTCCGTGCATTACCTGAAGAAACTCTTCCTGGAGGAAATTATGCCGCAGATTAATTCGACTCCTGGGATAGCAAACGTTCAGCGGAGTAGGGTTAGCGCGTTTGGCATTTTAGCCTTGTGGGCGTGCATTCTGCTGCCCGCGCCATCGCGCGCGGGCGACCCTACTGAACAAGTGCGGAGCACAGTGGACAAGGTGCTGACCATTGTCAGGAATTCCCAGCCAACATCGAAAGCTCAATCGGAAGCGCAGCGGGCTCAATTGGTCGAGGTGATTTATCCCAGATTCGATTTTACGGAAATGGCCAAACGCTCGCTGGGCCGTCACTGGGCAGGCCGCACGCCGGAGGAGCAGAGCGAATTCGTCATAGTTTTCGCCGCGCTGATGGGCCGATCTTACGCCGATAATATAGAATCCGCTGCCAGTCCAAGTGTCCGCTACACGCGCGAAAGCGAAGATCGGAACTATGCCCAAGTGGACACCGAGATCGTCACCGACAAGCGCCCGCCGGTAAGCATCAATTACAAACTCCACAGCGTCGATAAGCAGTGGAAAATCTATGACCTAGTGATCGAAGATATCAGCGTGGTCAACAACTACCGGTCGCAGTTCGATCGGGTCATCGAACGATCGTCTTTCGCGGAACTCGTGCGTTCGATGAAGGAAAAACAATCGTAGCCGGCAAAAACCCCGCGTTGAGACCCGGCGGGCGAGGCCGCCGGCAATCGCGACGGTCCACAGGTCGCAGAACGCCAAATGCGTCTGTGTACAACATACCTATAGCCGCTCTTGTTTCAGCGGCAAGAAAATCAAGCAGTCTAATCCGACCCTTTGGTCGAAGCTCTCGACGCTGGCGTCGTGGCTGCGCGCCGATTCACCGCGATACCTGTCTTAATGTTTGAGGAAAGTCGCCTTGGTCTGGCGCCAAGATGCGGCACAACAGTTGCGCTATAGGTAGTTTAGTAAAAATTTCAGTGGAGGAAAATAGTTATGAGAAGATTACGATCAGTTCTATCGCCGGTGATTACGGCAGCGGGTGTCTTGGCTCTGTCGGGTGTCGGCTTGGCTCAGACACCGAGTGGTTCGCACCGTGAGGCGAGCGCCAGGGCGCATGAATTCATGTCCAGTGCGCCTTGTCCACTGGCCAGGGTTACCAAAGAGAAAATTACCGAGGAACAAGCGCGAGATCTGGCCCAAGGGTTTGCGGACAAAAACTGGAACGGCTTCAAAGTGGTGCGGCCGCTCAGCTACGGCGGCGGCTATACTACCATGTGCTACCAGACAGCCAGCGCCTTTGTCGCACCTCCTCTAGCGGGCAACGCCGCGCCGGCACGTCCTCTAGCAGCCAACGCCGCGCCGACACGCCCTCTGGTCCTATACTCCGTCGAGTATTCCATGGACCTGAAAAATCCCGCGGGTGAAACGCGCAATCTTTGCGTCGATCAGTACGGATTCATCACGGAGTTCTGCGGCGATTTCGCCATGGCGGGCGCAACCGGTCCGATCGGCCCAGCTGGCGCGATGGGCCCTGCCGGCCCCATGGGAGCGCAAGGTCCAGCCGGAACAGCGGGCGCGCAAGGTCAATTGGGCTCGGTAGGCCCCCAAGCCCAATCTGGCGCGGCAAAGCCATGGTCCACGTTCAGGGATTTCTTGTTCGATTTCGATAAGTCGGAGATTCGATCTAACGAGACCAAGCATGTAACTGACATCGCGGCCTACATGAAGCAGCATCCAGCCGTCAATGTCGGAATCGACGGTCACACTGATCCGCGCGGCACCGATGCTTTCAACCAAGGGCTGAGCGAGCGGCGTGTCAACGCCATTAGCGAGGCGCTGGTTAATGCCGGAGTGTCCGCAAGCAGGATCAAGACAGGCGCCTTCGGTGAGTCGCAGCCCAAGTGCAGTGCGCCCACCGAGCCTTGCTGGCAGAGCGACCGCCGCGTCGAGGTGCTGATCGGCAACGCGCAAACAGCAAGCAGATAACCGGCAAATTCACTCACTCTGGCGCGGCAAGTCTTAAGGTCAGAGAGGCAAACCGACGAAGGACCCCCGATGCCAACTGGCCTCGGGGGTCCTTCTGTATTAGGGTGTAATAGTGACTCTAAAGATTCCCTCCATGCGCAGGATTTTTTTACCAAGCCACTTTCTCGTCTCCGGTCTGCTACTTCTCGTCTTGGCCGCACTCTATGTTTTTTTTCAGGCGCGCAGCCTCAAGCACGCATTCCTGATACAGACTGAGAACAAAGGAGTCGCGGTGGCCAAGGCGATGGAGGCTAGTGTTAGAAGTGCCATCGTTGGCAACGCGCTCTTGGAGGATCTGATCGGGCAGCGTCTTTTCGACAATGCCCGCTTGATCGACCAACTGCTGCGCGCTCGGGATGTGGATGAGGCGCTGCTTAAACAGATCAGCGCCATGAACCGCTTGCAAAAAATCGATCTGCTCAATCAGGAGGGCCAACCGTGGGACCTCGTAGCATTGTCGGCATCGATGGCAATGGCAAGGGTTGGCTATGACGTCTCTCAGCGCCAACAAATGAAAACAGTGGTATGGGGAAAACGTTGGCAGTTGGCCAACGGAAGTGACAAAAATACCGGCGCCGAGCCGCCGGCTAGAATCAAGCAAAAGGATTTCTGGAAAGGCAGCGCTTTTGGCGCTGCCGTCGGTGCCCGCAGCTTCCCCGGCATCATCGCGGTCCACGCCAACGCCGACTATATATTGAACTTCGAGAAAGAGATCGGAGTGCAAACTCAGATCGAGAATCTGGGCAAACATTCAGACAGTGAGTTCATCGCTTTCCTCGATAGCAATTTGAATGTCGTCGCCCATACCGACCGGGGCCGTATCGGACAGCAGGAAAAAGACCCGCTGCTTGGGAGGGTGAAGGCGAACGGTAAGCCTTTCGGCCAGGTCGTCGTGCGCAGCGACGGAAAACGCTACTTCGAGGTGGTGGAACCTGTGGCGAATTTGGGTTTCCTCAAGATCGGTCTGTCGGTGCAATCGATGGAGGCCGCGTGGCAGAACAGCTTGCAGGCCATCGTCATTTTGGGCATGGCAATTGTCGCCGCGGGCATTCTCGGCATGGCGGCGATTTTCCATAACCAGAACTCGCATCTGCAAGAGGTCAAAGCTTTGGAAATCGAAGTGTTACGCAGAGAACGCCTTGCGGCGCTGGGAAACGTAGCGGCCACCGTCGCCCACGAGGTCAGAAACCCGCTCAATGCCATTTCGATGGGACTGCAACGTCTCAAGTTGGAATTTCAACCGACTGAGGATCGCGATCAATACTCCCGTCTGACCGAGCTGATGTTGGGGGAATCGCGTCGCATCAATTCCATTGTCGAACAATTCCTCTCGCTGGCGCGTCCAGTCGAACTCAAAACCGAATCCTTGCCGCTGCAAGAAGTTCTCAAAGAGTTGGCGGCATTGGAAGAACGACACGCTCGGCAATCCAACGTGCGAATCGAAATTATCGCTGCGCGTGATCTGCCGGCGCTCAAGGCGGACCCCAGCCACCTTACCCAAGTTTTGCTGAATCTTATGCTTAATGGCATACAAGCGATGCCGCAAGGTGGAACCCTGACCCTGGAAGCGAAAAGGTCGAACGGTAACATTCTCATCGCCGTGACCGATACCGGAACTGGGATCGCGCCAGAACACGAGGGGCGAATTTTTGACCCTTACTTCACGACCAAGGTGCAGGGCACCGGGCTGGGTCTGGCGATTTCGCGCCGGCTTATCGAAGCTCACGGCGGAACGATTAAGGTTGCTAACCAAGCGAGCGGCGGAAGTCGCTTCGAAATTTCCTTGCCGCTCAACCGCGTGGAGGTGTAAATGCTCAATCGTTTTCATATTCTGATCGTCGACGATGAACCGGTGCAACGCGAATTGGTTGGCGGCTTTCTCAAAAAACAAGGCTTTGAAGTGACCCTAGCCGATAGTGCTGAGAGAGCCTTGGAACTCTTTCGTCAGGACGCCTTTGATCTGATCCTGACCGATCAAAGGATGGCAAACATGTCGGGCTTGGATTTGCTGCAAGCCGTGCACACCATCAATCCGGAAACGCCGGTCATATTAGTTACGGCGTACGGCACTATCGAAGCGGCGGTCGCCGCCCTCAAGCAGGGCGCCGTCGATTACTTGACCAAACCGGTGAATTTGGAGGAACTGCTGCAGCGCATTCGACAGGTGAGCGACCGCTACCGAATCATCAACGAGAACCGCGAGCTGCGGGAAGCGTTGGGCGAACGCCATCGCATCGAAGGGATTATCGGCGAAAGCGGGCAAATGCTTGAGGTCCTCTCTTTGGTGCGCCGGGCGGCGCCAAGTGAAGCAACCGTTTTGATCCGGGGTGAGAGCGGCACGGGAAAAGAGCTGATTGCCCAAGCCATTCATTTTGCCAGCCCAAGGGCGCGCGCTCCTCTCGTCAAGGTCAACTGCGCGGCGCTTCCCGAAGCGCTTCTCGAATCGGAATTGTTCGGCCACGAAAAAGGCGCCTTTACCGGCGCTATAGCGTCACGCCAAGGGCGCTTTGAGCTGGCCAATGGCGGCACACTGTTTCTCGACGAAATCGGCGACCTGCCATTGCACTTGCAGGCGAAGCTCCTGCGCGTGTTGCAGGAGCGGGAATACGAGAAGGTCGGCTCCAGCCGTTCGGTCAAGGTCAACGTCAGGATCCTGGCTGCCAGCCATCGGCCCCTGGAGGCACTCCTAAAAGCCGGACAGTTGCGCGAAGATCTCTACTACCGGCTCAATGTCGTCACGATACTCCTGCCACCGTTGCGCGAGAGACGCTCGGATCTTGCGCTGCTGATCGACCACTTCGTCAAGCGATTCGCGGCGAAGAACGGCAAGACGATCAGCGGCCTTACCGCTGAAGGCCGGGATATTCTTTTGCGCTACGACTATCCGGGAAATGTCCGTGAGCTGGAAAATATTATCGAGCGCGCGGTGGTCCTGACCAGGGATGATGTGATCGGCAGTAGTGATTTACCTGTCACTGTCCAAGAAAAGGAAGCAGAGGATGATCACGAAGCCAACCTTGCGGTCGCAGTCGAACGGCTCGAGCGCCGCATGATACGGGAAGCGCTGGCCCGCTTCGAAGGGGTCCAGACGCGCGCCGCGGAACTACTGGGAATGAGTGAACGGGCGCTGCGCTATAAACTGACAAAATACGGCTTTCGGGAGGAAGCCTCAGATACCGATTCCGAGCCGCAAGTTCCAGCCGCCGAAAAAAGTGCTGAATCAGAGGATTGAACTACCCTGCAGCAAGCTGGGGGGAAGCGAACGCATTTCGGGTGAACTTGTCGGGTGGTTGGAGGCGCGAAGCGCCGATACTCACCGTTCGGAATGATGGGTATCGCTAGCGCTCCACCCATCCTACGTCGGAATCACACGGCAAGCTGCGGAGAATTAACCCGTAGCGACGAAATTAATTTGTCCTGAGAATGCGGGAATGACATGCTGCGGTTGTCAAAAAAGAAAAATTTGCCAGACTCGTTAGCTCAGTTCAGCGTTATCGGTTCAGCTGCCAGTTCCTACCGTCGGCTGCAATTCCACCAGCAGTTTCATCAGGGCGGTGAGATCCACCGGCTTGACCATGTGGCCATTGAACCCGGCCGCTTTGGACTTTTGCCGGTCTTCGTCCTGACCCCAACCGGTCAAGGCCACGATCACGATGTTCTTGCCCCACGGCTGTTCGCGTATTTTACGGGCCGCTTCATAGCCGTTCAACTTCGGCAAGCCAATGTCGAGCAGGACCACGTCGGCTCGGAACGTCAGCGCCGCTTCTACCGCCTCGAGGCCGTCGTATGCGGTGTGGGTCTCGTTGCCGGTCAGGTACAACAGTCGCGCCAGAGAGTCTGCCGATAACCGGTTGTCATCGACAACGAGGATGCGGCAGGGTGTCATGGTCGTCGGCGCACTGACGGTCGGCTGTGGCGGCGGCGGTTGCGCTGTTTCAAGTGTTTCAATGACCGGCAGACGCACGACGAACTCACTGCCCTGACCGACACCGGCACTGTGGACCGACACCGTGCCGGCGTGCATCTCCACCAAGTTTTTCACCACCGTCAGACCGATGCCCAAGCCGCCTACCGAACGCTTCAGAGAGGTATCGACCTGCGTGAACATGTCGAAGATGTGGGGAAGCTCGCCGGCGGCGATGCCGATACCGTTGTCGCGCACGCGGATGACGGCAAACGGAGTGGCGCGTGGCGAGTGCTGAGTGGCGAGTTTCAGAGCTTCGCTTCCAGCGCCCGCCGAAGCCCCGAGAGCATTCGACTGATTTCGTCCGACATCTTCAGGAGCGAGATCGCCACTTGCCATACCTTGAGCTCGCGATAATGCTGCACGGTCATCGCGAAATTCTCCCTTCTTTTCCTACTCACCACTTGCCGCTCGACACTCACCACTAATTCAATGCGACCGCCCTTGTCGGTGAACTTGTTGGCGTTGTTCAAGAGGTTGCCCAACACCTGAGCCAGCCGGGTCGGGTCGGCGTTCAAGTAGATAGGCTGCGGCGGCAGCGTGATGGTCAATGCTTGTTCAGCCGACTCCATCGCCGGGCGGCTCGCTTCGACCGCGTGGCGCACGACCGACGCCAGTTCGACCCGCCCCCTGCGGAGTTCGATAGTGCCCCGGCTGATGCGGCTCACGTCGAGCAAATCGTCCACCAGCCGCACCATCTCGCCGACCTGACGTTCCATCATCTCAGTCGCTGCATGGACGGACTGTTCATCTCCGGGTGCCAGCCGCATGATTTGCAGGGCGTTCGAGATCGGCGCGAGCGGGTTCCGGAGCTCGTGGGCCAGCATCGCCAAGAACTCGTTTTTGCGGCGGTCGGCGTCAAACATATTGGCGGCGTATTGTCGCAAGTCGTCGGACAGCTGCATGCGCTTGGAGACGTCGATGAAATAGCAAACCACGCCGTACTGTCCATCGGGCAGGTTAATGCGATGGATCTGCCAGTCGTAGCATTCTCTTACCTTGCGGTCGTAGCGCACTTCGGAGAATTCAATGGCTACGTGCGGCTCGCCGGTTTCCAGGGTGTGCCGGAAACGAGCGACGATCTCGTCGGCGGATTCGGCCGGCCAGAGGATGTGGATGACTTCGACAAAGTCTCTGCCGATCAGCTTCGCCGATGTCGCCGAAGACTGGACGAGCCTGTCCGGCTCATCTGACGGATGCGCAGATCCGCGTCCACCAGGTACATGCCGACCGGGGAGGCGTCAAAGACGGCCTCGAACCGGGCGTTGCTCTCGCGTAGCGCAGCCTCGGCCTTCTGGGCCTGCTCGGTCAGCTCGTGCTGGCGGACCGAGGAGATCAGCAGCGCCTCGTTTATTTCGCGCAGTTGCTGTTCCATGGTCATAGGGGTGCCGGTGCTCTTCATTTCGTGTTCCTTCCGGGCTTTTAGCGCTTGCGAGGGCGGGGCTGAGAGCCTTTCCGGGGAGGCCGGCCGGTTCGCGGTCCGGGATCATTCTTCCCTGACTCCAAGGACCACGGGCCGGGGATGCCGCTGGTCAGGGCGCGGTAGCCCCGCATCGGCTCGCCGATCACCAGGCCCTTGGCGGTGATCTCGTACTCGCACATGTCGATGCTGTGCCGGCTGCGGCGCATCTTCACCACCAGCAGCATCTTGCGCAGTTGGCCGTTGATCGAGACGTAGCGCAGGCGCACGATGTCGTCGGCCAGGAACGAGATGGTGAAGTTGCTGAGGCCCATCGAGGTGAAGTTCTCCTCGACCTCGACGGTGCTGACGATGGTCACGCCCAGCCGTGTGAGCGCCCCGATCATGCGGTAGAGCGACTCGCGAAAATCGGTGCGGAAGCCGGGGGCCAGCGCCATCTCGAAGCCGACCAGCGAGTCGATGACCAGCCGCTTGCAGCCGATCTCTTTGACCGCGTTGACGATTTCGTGCACCGTCTCATCCACCGAGAGGTCGAGCGGCCGCAGGTAGATGATCTTGAGCGTGCCGTCCTTCTGGGGCGTGTCGAAGTCGAAGCCGAACGAGGCGGCCCGCTGCATGTACTCGGCGGGAAGCTCCTCGAAGATGGCGACGATCCCCGGCTCGCCCCGGCGCAGACCCTCGGCGATGAATTGGATGCCGAGCACCGATTTGCCCGCTCCGGAGGGTCCGGCCACGAGCAGGCTGTCGCCTTCGGGGATGCCGCCGCCCATCAGCGCGTCGAGTTCGCCGACGCCGGTGGAAAGCCGCCGCCGGCCCTTGACGTGGTCCGACTTCTGCCGGCGAGGCCGAAGGTGCGCGGGAAGGTCTGCAGGCCGTGCGTCGGTGATGCGGAAGGTGTGCAGGCCGGGCACGGACTCCTGGCCGCGCAGCTTCATGACCTGCATCTTGCGCACGATCGAGTTGCGCTCGACGCTCTGGTAGAGCCAGAACAGCCCGTCGGCCACGGTGAAGACCGGGTTGTCGCGCAGCTCGCCTTCGACGTACTCGCCGATCAGGAACGTGGTGGCCTGCCAACTGGTCAGGTGCAGCGCCAGGCGCTGGACGAAGCCCTGGAGCTCCATTTCGCTGGCGCTGGCTGAGCGCCTTGCGCACCACGGTGCGGAACGAATCCACCACGACGATGCTCGCCTTGGACGCCTCGACCTCCTTGATGATCGCATCGAGGACCGCGCCGAGGTCCTGCTCCAGGACGACCTGGCTGAGGTTGACGAAGCGGATCGCTCCGTCCAGCTTGGCATGCGTCGAAGAACGTGAACTGCTGCTGGTAGCGCAGCATCTTGATGGCCGGCTCGCCGAGCACGGTGAAGTACAGCGCCGGCCGCTCCGGCGTGGCGTTGGCGAACATGATCTGATGCGCCAGCGTGGTCTTGCCGCACCCGGGAGCGCCGGCGATGATGTTGAAGGAGTACTCGGGCAGGCCGCCGCCGAGGATTTCATCGAGGCCCGGCACGCCGGTGGGCAGTTGCCGAATGATCACTCGACCTTGCCTTGATCTTGTCCTGTGCGTGCTCATGAATTAGTCTCGATTCTTTATAATGCTATTCGTCCAACGATAGCGTCGGGCCAAGCCTCGCGCACCAGGCGCAGCGTGAGGGTTCGCCGATGAAAGTGACCAGCAGCCCGAGCAAATGGGCGGTGATCGCGACCGCCGCCTCGGGTCCAGCGTTCGTCGCTGTCACCTGCGAGCACTTCAAGTCCTTCCAGGGAGCAGTCGGGCTTGAGCTTTACGGTTTGCAGTGAAGGGACTTCCGCGCGGGCCAGAGCCAGCGCCCGCCGCAGGAGCGACTTGAAGCCGTCTGAACCGGCGAATCGCGTCAGCGAAATCCGCAGCTTGTCGCACACACGCACCGCTTCAGGGACGATGCGCACCGGTGGCGCTCTGGCTCGCTGCTTCCAAAGCCACCAATCGCCGGGCCAAGTTTCCCATCGATGCAGATGACATATTGATTATTAAACTAGTGTATCAGGGCAATTCACGCAGCCGACGCGTTAGATGTTATTACCGCGGGAATATTCAAAGCTGTTTTCATGTTGGCTTAGGGCGCTCGGCGTTTTAGCTTGGATCGAATTTCTTCTGACTGCGTAATCGTTTACGGGCGGTCTCACCCCGCTTCTACCTGTAGAAAAAAAGCGCTCGCGAGTCAACGCGCGAGGTACGAGTTTGGCAATTTGTCTTTTTTGAAACCGTCTAATTTTAGACAGCAATCCTTTTCAAGCAGCGTAAATGTATCAAGCCAGGCTCGATATTTTTGTCGCGATGGTTAGCGACTGGTTCGGAGGATATATGTTGATGCCGAGGAAAATACTGATTGTCGAAGACCGCGCCGATGTTCGCGATCTTCTCGGAGAGGCGCTAACCCTCTTGGGCTGGGAGACCATCCTCGCCGAGAGCGACCGGGAAGCGCTGGACAAACTTGAAAGCGAAATACCGAACGTCATTCTACTGAACATGCGAAAGCCGGAGAAGAACGGAATCAAGCTGGCAGCATCGCTCAAAGCACATCCTGCTTACAAAAATATACCGATTCTTGCCGCGAGCGGGCAATCCCGTGGAGTGAGCCGAGAACGTTGTCTGGCGCTCGGCTTTGACGATTTCATTGCTAAACCGCTCGTGCTTCCCGAGCTCGAAATGCGCCTTACGAATATTTTGTCTGTGGAGAGACGAAAAACAATACGAGCAACAAGCCCTGTGAATCTCGAAACTAATCGCCGCGAACCAAGTTCGCGGGGCGCCAGTCGTCGGAGGGTCGCTTAGTTATCGGTGTCAGATCGGCTATGTTCTGCGATGATGGAGCCGCATGGAAGAAAAAAATCTCCCCTAGCCCCTCTTTTCCAAAGAGGGGAACCCGAAAACTCGCCGCGTCGCGAGCGGTTAATCTGAGTTTGTTGTGTATTTGACACCAGCCGTGTCCAGCCAAAACTTATGGATAATGATGAGTGTTTCAAAGGGGGATTGAAAGTCTCCCTTTGTAAAGGGAGATTTAGAGGGATTTTTAACCTGCTTACACAACTTTGACGAAACCCTGGGAGATCTCATAGCGCCGACATCGACGTCGCCAGAAGCGTGAACGTCGTTTCAACTTATACTTTCACTCCGTCGCAGTTCCGCTGGCGCAACCCCATTATCGCTGCTTGAAGTTCCGACATCCGATTCGAGCCAAGCATTGCGACCCGGCACTTCTAAAGGTCTTCTCGCGCTGAGTTCAGTCGTATATAGTCGTGTCGAGGTCTTGGCATGAAGATCGCGCAGATTACCAGCGTTTATATCTCCGTTCCGCCGAAGACCCATGGCGGAACGGAGCGCATCGTCTATTATCTTTGCCAGCAGCTCAGCCGGCGCGGCCATCAGGTGGAACTTTTTGCTTCGGGGGACTCCAAGGTTGACTGCACCCTCCAGTCAGTCTTGCCGGTCGCCTGCCAGGACGATCCGCTTTCGACTTTTTATCTTGAGAAAGAGTTTGAGACACGACACACCTATGACCTGTATCGCCAGGCCGAACGTTTCGACGTAGTTCATGCGCACTCGCCTACATTAGCGCCGTATTTTTCTGCTTTTACGACAACGCCGACGTTGGTCACTTACGGTTATATAGAAAAAGAACTGCACGAATATTATCGCGCACACTTCCCGCAGTGCCTTCCGGTGTGCGTCAGCCAGGCGCAAAGAAAAATGTTAGGGGACGAATCGATCCCGGTGGTTTATAACGGCATCGCCATGGACGAGATCCATTTTAACGATAAACCGGAGGATTTCTTCATCATCGTCGGCCGCATGACGCCCGGAAAGGGCATCGCCGAGGCGATCCGCATTGCCAAGAAGGCCGGCGCGCGACTGCTGATTGTCGGCCATGTCACCAGTCATCTGCCGTGGAGCGAGGAGTACTTTCTCAAGGAGGTCAAACCGCATATTGACGGCGATAAGATCCGCTACATCGAGCGCCTGCCCTATCGCGAGATCGTCCAACTGATGAGCAAAGCCAAGGGGTTTCTTTTCCCGCTGCAGTGGGATGAGCCGTTCGGCATGGTCGTGATCGAAGCCATGGCTGCGGGAACTCCGGTGGTGGCCTACCCGCGCGGCTCCATGCCCGAGTTGATCAAGCACGGCGAGACCGGCTATCTGCTCGACCTTGAGGATGAGATGGTTGAGATGCTCGATCGAATCGACACGCTGGATCGCGCGCGATGCCGGGAGTGGGTCGAGGAACGGTTCGGCGTGGAGCGGATGGTCGATGCATATGAAAGGCTCTATAAGATGGCCGCGAGCGGGTGTTGGACCGGGACCTGAAGTCAACGGCGAACAATGGCGAGTAAAAGGTGGAACCTTGAAAGCCTGGGAAGCGAAAGCAGCTATTGGCGCTCCTGCATCCTGATCACTGCGGCGCATCTCGATCTATTCGGTTGGATCGGCAAGCGGGAAAAAAGTCCCAGAGCGCTGGCTGCTCATTTTGGCGGCGAGGCAGTGGCGTGGGAGATGTTTCTCAATGCCCTCTGCGGCATGGGCTTGCTGCGCAAACGCGCAGGAAAATTTAGCAACTCGCGATTTACTTCGCGTCACCTTAGCGGGGCTGGAGCAACTTTGCTGTTGCCCAATTATGACGCTTGGAATAGTTGGGGTGGGCTCGCTTCCAGCCTCATCACCGGAAATCGACCGAGGACCCAGAAACCATTCGCCGCGGATCGCGCTCAGGCCAAGCGCTTACTTTGCGCGCTGGATATCCATGCGCGGCAGATCGCGCCGTATCTGATCGAGAAATTGCCCCTCACCGGCTGCCAGACTCTGCTGGATGTCGGCGGCGGGCTGGGAACCTATGCCGCGGCTTTTTGTCGTCACTATCCTAGCCTTCGGGCGACTCTTGTTGAGCATCCCAATATTGTTCCTCTGGCGCGTCGGGCGATCACGGGACTCGGGTATGGCGAAAAGAGTGCGGGTCATCGGACTGGATATTTCCCGGAATGCACTGCCGCGGGGATTCGATAGCGTATTCGTCTCCAACGTCCTACACGCCCATGGGGTCGCTGAAAACCGCTCCTTAGTTGGCAAACTTTATCGTTGTCTCAACCCTCGGGGCCAGTTGATCCTGCGCGATGTTTTCATGAGTCGGGATAGGACCGCTCCCGAGTGGGGGACGCTCTTTTCCGTTTCGCTGCTTTTGCACACGCCCCAAGGACGTTGTTACGCTCTGGACGAGATTCTTGGTTGGCTGCGCCACGCCGGCTTCTCACGTATAAGCGGCCCCTACCGCAGCAGCCCGCTTCCCTTCGATCCCGATTCGATTTTAATAGCGCAGAAGAGCTGATGCGTAATTGACGCGCAATGAGCGCCAGCAGTGCGCGCTTATTTTGCTATCCGGCTCGGATCGAGAGGACGGATTGAACCGTCTCGACAACCAGGAAGTAGCAGCAGCCTGAATCCTAAAAAAGAGAAATGTCGGCTTTCTGACAGATTCATTCGCCAATTCTGATATACACGGCAGACATCTTAGTGCGGCACATAGAATTTAATGAAACTAAAGGATCTGCCTGACTGGTCTAAACGTTTTGGCTCGCTTGAGCAGTCGGAGTCGCGCCGTTTTAAAAAGTGCCGAATCTTCGCCGTTGGGTCACTTCGCAATGCTCGTTATTGACTCCGACGGAGTCCAGAACCTCACATTGCTCGAGGTGGGTGCAGGTAAAATTAACAAAGTTCTTGCCGTGCTTAAGACTCATATTGGACGGCCACTCGATGAAATCGCGCAACTCGAAATAATCGACTGATGACCCAGTCGGGGACATCCTACTTATGACCGACACTAATGCTAAAGCTCTACAGCAATTAAGAGACCTCGCCTCATATCCGTTACCGCAGTTGGAAAAGCTCGCGGCCAATCTGTCGATAAGACCATTCAAGACAAACAAAATTATCTTCGATCAAAACGAGGACGCAAAGGTCGTTTATCTACTGCTATCAGGGGTCGTTAAGGTTTCTTACCTCCACAGCGATGAAAACCAAACGATAGTCAGTCTCCATCCGGCGGGCGAGTTTTTCGGTCTCGATGCGCTGATTCCCCAAATGAAGCATCCTTTCAGATGCGAAGCGTTCGAAAACTGCACGGTCGGTACGATCAAGCCGCAAACCCTCGTTGAAATACTCCTGGGGATCTCCTATGAACCTTTCCTTCGGTGGCACACCGGGGCAATGAATGCCGGGCGAAAAATCTACGTCCATTGCATCAAAGGCATTGGACTTGATCTGCGTAAACGTCTCGCTCTCGAACTCATGAATTTGGCCGATCGTTTCGGCAGGGCCGACGCTCGCGGGATCGTGATTGATGTAAATATCAGTCATGAAGTCCTCGCCGGTATCGTCGGTGCGTCGCGCCAGCAGGTCACGGAACACCTCAATCAATTTGATCGTGAGAAGTGCATTTCAAGAGATGGACGTCGGATCATAATAAACGCGCAAAAACTTCGGCCGATCATAGAGAATCGGCGATCTAGTAAGAATCGTAAGCCGCTTGCCGTTTCACCGCGCACTCGTCCCAGTCTAAGCCGACCGTTTAGTCGAAAGTTTCGACGCTTTCGACGAGCCAGCTCGCTCTGCTCATCCGTGACGGATTAGAGATCTCTCGAACCATCTAGCCTTTCCTTCAGGATGAGTTGCGGCACAAAGTTTGCTCGTACTTTGTCTGGATCGTCTTTACAAAGGAACGAAATGCTTGCAGGGCCGAGAAAAGGAGTTTCGATGGGCTTTGACTGGGCGACATGGTGGCGCGGCTTTCTCGGAACTGCTCCTGATCGGGATCAAGTGGCGCTTGAAATCTTGCGCCAACGGTACATCGACCAGCGGCAGAGGGAAAGTCAATTGACCGAACACGCTGACAAGATGCATTATCCGCAATTTGGTGAAAAACTGCTCCAAATCGCGGCGGACAAAAATAAACATGCCGAGTGGATCGGCGAAAGGATTATCGCTCTTGGAGGCAAGCTCCCCGAGGTGCCTGTGCGCCGCTCGACGAACATAAACAGTTGGCAGTATTTGCAGCTGGATCTAGCGGAGGAAAAACGTTGCGCCGACCGCCTGCCAGAGCAAATTTGGCGTCTCGAACCCGAGCATCCCGACATTAGCAATTTCCTGCAACGGATTGCCGCAGCGGAGAAGCAGCATCTTCAAGCAATCAACGACATGCTGATGCGCAGCGATGGGTTTGCGCTATCGCTCGCTTAGGACCGTGGTTAACTCTCCCCTTCGTAGGACAAAATACGCATAAGCCAAGTCGTATCCGCATACGATTCAATCGCTCTTATCAGTGAGCGTTGAGTAATTTTTTCCGACCTTTTAGTCGAAAGTTTCGACGCTTTCGACGGGCCTTGCTGTTTTTCCTTCTGACAAGCTAGAGAAAATATCGGATCATGCGGCCTTTCCCACACGGCAAGGCGTGGCACAAGGCTTGCGCATCATCAATTATCAATCGCCCGAACAGAGGTGTGACATGCGCACGGCAATGTTGATCGTCTTGATGATTTGCTGCTGACCGCTGCACCGTCACTTGGCCTCCTGGTCGGTCGTAAGCTGACTACTTGCCGCGGCGGGCTCGAAGCGCAAATCGGCTCTACTTAACCAACATAACCGGGATCGGCCCTAAAGGCGCCGGTCTTGGAAACAGGGGAGGTGCTTTATGCCTTTAATTCAACTCGTGGTGGTCCTGATCGTGGTGGGTGTGCTTCTTGGGCTGGTGAATCGTTACATTCCGATGGCAGGATCGATCAAGTCGATCCTGAATGGGGTTGTGGTCATCGGCGTAGTTCTGTGGCTGCTGAATATTTTCGGACTTTTCAATTCACTGTCGGCGATCCGGGTGGGCAAGCTGTCTTGGCTCGGCGCGATTGGCGCCTGAGTCGCGATAGGATCTCTGACTGCCGGTTGTGTAACCGATAGTCAGAGATCAAGAGATTGCCAGCCATGTTGTTTTGGTCATTGCTGTTTCTCTTGCTTGTTCTAGCCGTTAGCCTATTGGACATTGCTTTCACTCCGGCACGCGCGCGAATCAGTTTGCCGGGGTTCCGTCGTCACACTCGCTGGGACTGGGCGACTTCCATTCCAACCGGGTTCAGACGTGTGCGAATGAGGGCTCTGGCGGCGGCTCGGGCAATCCGTGGTAGCCGCTTCGCCAAACGACAGTGGCAGAGAGGCGTCCTTAATCTTGTCGTTTGTTCAACGGTGATCATTACGACTCTAGTTTCAATCGGAGTTTATCACGTCAATTTTAACCGCAGCGATTTGCCTGACGTAGAAGCATTGGCCCGCTTTGAGTTTCCGACCATCGGCACCGTCTACGACGCCGCCGGCCTGCCGCTCATTGAACTGGCAAAAGAGTACCGCAAGATCACCCGGTATAAGGACATTCCGCCGATTGTTCGCGATGCCATCATCGCCGCCGAAGACAAGCGATTTTTCTCACATAGCGGGGTTGACTATGCGATCATTCCTCGCCTGCTGAGCAAAATCAGAATGCGCGCCTTTGGCGCCGGTCTGACTCGGATGGCAAGGGGAAGCGGCCAGTCCGGCGCTGCTGCCGCAAGGCGGCTCGACGATCACCCAACAGCTCGTGCGCGGTCATTTTCTCAAAAACCTGACGGCGAAGGAAAACAGCCACCAGCTGCAGTATGACGGCATGGTAGCGTGGGCGCTGTCTAAGCTGATCGGCGCGCGCACCGTCAACATGTTGGTTCGCAAGATCGAGGAGATTCGGCTCTCGTTGTGGATCGAAGAGGAGATGCAAAAGCGTTTCGGTTCGAAACGACAAGCTAAGGAAGAAATTCTCGCCCGCTACGCCAGCTTAATCTACATGGGAGACGGCCAGTACGGGTTCGCCACCGCAGCGCAATACTATTTTGGCCGGCCGCTGGCGAGGTTGACCGCCAATGACGCCGACCAGGCGGCGCTGCTCGCCGGTATCGCCAAGGCACCGCGTTACTACGCGCCCAACGCGAAGGATACCGAGCGAGTGCTGCGCCGCCGAAATCAAACCCTAAGCCTGATGGCCGCCAACGGTTTGATTTCCCAGGACCGTGCACGTGCCGCCGAGCAGCTCCCCATTGAAGTGATCGAGCGGCGCCAAGACAAGCTGGGTCAGGCGCCTGCGGTCCTTGGAACGATCCTCCAGGAACTCAAAGGCCGAGGCGGCGCGGATCTCACTGCTGAAGATCTCTTTCAGGGGCGCATCCAGGTTTACTCGACGGTGGATGTCCGGGTGCAGCAAATTGCCAACCAAGCGCTGGAACGCGGCCTCGAACTTTACGAAAAACGACATCCCAGTGCCAAAGGGATAATCCAAGGTTCTGTCGTCGTGTTGCGCAACCACGATGCGAGCATCCTGGCCGAGACCGGCGGTCGGCAGTTCTACCAGGACCGCTCCGCCCGATACAGCGACTTTAACCGCGTCACCAAGTCCCTGCGGCAACCCGGGTCGACGATGAAGCCCTTCGCCTACCTGGCGGCCTTTCGCCAGGGAGGTTTCAATCTCGAAACGATGGTTCCCGACGAACCGATCGGGGTTCGGGATGGCGAGAAACAGAGCACCAAATGGATCTCAAACTACGATCGACAATTCCGCGGCATGATTCCGCTGCGCGAGGCGCTCGCAGAATCGAGCAACGCCGTGGCGATTTGGCTCACAGGGGAGATTGGCATTGGCAGTGTTCTGGCCACCTCACGCAGTCTAGGGGTGAAGACGCGGTTGCAGCCCTATCTGACCACGGCGTTGGGAGCGTCCGAAGTGAATTTGCTGGAGCTCGCCAATGCCTACCGCACCATGGCGTCGGGACTGTTCGCCGAGCCCTATGTGATCCGAAAAATCGTCCGCGAATCGGGCGAGGTGGTGGCTAAGGAAAAGGAGCGGTCAGCGGTCGCAGTCAACGACCCGGCGCTCGCGCTGATTCAGGAAGGTCTGCGCGGTGTCGTGCGCATGCCCAGCGGCACGGCGCATACGCTTAACCCGAGCGTTTTCCCGATCGCGGTCATGGGCAAGACCGGGACGACCAATGAGTTCAGGGATGCGCTCTTTGTCGGCTCGACCTTCGGCCCTGAAGGGATCACGGTCGCCGTTCGTGTCGGCTTTGACGACAACCGTTCGCTCGGAACTGAAGAAACCGGCGGCAGGGTCGCGCTGCCGGTGTTCAGAGAACTGATGCTGCGAGTTTACCGCGACAAGCTGGTCGGGCCTGTGCCGCGGTTTCCAGCGCAAATGGAACAGAATATCAACGACTATCTCGCCGCCGGCTCGGTGCCTACCGGAGAATTCATGAGCGCTGTTAACTCTTCCCATCAATCGGCGCCGCTTGCGGTATGGGTCGAAGCCGGAAGCGCAACAGTGCAACGACAACCATAGAAGAATCGACCGGCTGTCCGTTCGCGCGGCGCGCAATAATTCTTGGCAAAAGTGTCTAATATTGGACAGAAACAGTTTTTGCGCCAGCCTAGGTTCCATTTCAAATATCACCATTAAGTTTCAGCCCCGAGGTTTTTTGGAAACGTTAAAAGCAGATAGGCTTAAACCTAGGCACGCCATCCGGAGGATGCCGCGATGAACAAATTAATGTTGCTGGCGGTTCTCATATTGGCTCCCGGTCTCGACGGGAATAGCTCTGCATATTCAAACCAAGCGGTGGCCGCCGATGTTTCCAGAGAGCGGCCTGGCGCGCGACCCGAGCTCGAACATGGCACCGAACAGCAGATCATCGCGCCCGCCGAAAGGTATTATAGTAACGAAAAAAGATTGCTTACCGCCGCCGGTCCGGCTAACGAGCGTGAAGTGAAAAGATTAAAGTTGATATTTCTGCTGATGATGAGCCTGGGTCAATCTCGCGCCCCAGTTCATTAGGAAAACCGTTCGAGCGATCCGACCCTTTAGTCGAAAGTTGCGACGCGATCGGCGAGACCGTTGCGGCCTTTCCCACTTTCAGAGTGAGGCACAATATTTGCCCTAAAAAATTCCAGCAAGTCCGCGGGTCGCCGAAGGCGGAGAGATGATTATGGACAAGATCATTTTGTTTTTGTCGATTGGGCTTATCGGTTGGTGGGTAGGAAACCTGGCGGGACAAGATCAATACGCGCAGGTATTAGGGGCCGATGCCAGTGTGCTCGAAATAATAATGGGAATTGTCGGCGCCGGCTACTTGTTCATGTTCACCTCCGGGACGCAATGACTCGACTAATAACCGCCGCGCGGACGGATTAAATCGACCCAGGCCGATCAGTTCTGAAAGACACGACCCGCAGCCCGACTATTTGGTCGAAGCTCTCGACCATGTCGACGAACGTACGGTGGTTTCCCTCGATCTTGCTAAATGTTTTTCTTGTGAAATCCAGCGTCTTCCTTCGCGCCCAGATCTGGCATGCATTCTGCTCCGTATAGTTCAGATACTTAGGGGATCCTATGAAAAAAATAATCACCATTCACGGTCAACGCGTCGAGCTGTATAGTTCAGACCAAGGGCAAAGCTGGTCGAGTAATCCGCAATCGACATTCGATTATGGACAACGCGAGGAGATCCTGCGCGGGGAACTGAAGCAGCGATTCGCAAGGATAGACGGAATGCAGCCCGCTCCCAATATCGAAGTTGGATTTGATATGCCAAGCCGCTTTGCGGGACGGAAGAGAAGCAAGCGCTCTGTTCCGTTAGGCTCCATCTCGTGTTGCCGTTCGTTTGCGCGCATCGATTGAAAGAATTCCAACCTGTAGGTAATTTGTCGCGGCACGGCGATCACGAGCGGTCCCGAGCACGTCCCTTAAGACTCAGTCGTTATTATGAGACGGAACTGTGCGGGCATAACGGTCCAGCAAATTATTGGTGTTGTTGAGCAGTAGACGATGAAAGATTGTCTTCAAAATATGAAGGAGGTCGGATTTATAAAAAAAAGATCAATTCAAAGGGAGCTGACAACGGGTCAAGATGCACTGATTGTCAGTTCACCGACAACGATCTTCTGGAAGCCGAGGTTGAAAACGACTAGGTCCCGGGGGTAGTTCATCAGCGCTACCGTCAAGACGACCGAATCCAGAAGTCAGATATGAGTGACAATAAACCTAGAAGGAAAAATCTTATGCGGAATAAAATTATGACATCATGTTTGGTTGGTATTGGAATGTTGGCTTTAACGGGCATGAGCTTCGCGCAAACGACGCCAGCAAAGCCGGATATCGGCAGCGATAGCAAGGCGAAACCGGCCAAGCCGGAAACGGGCATGGACAGCAAGGCCAGTGAAAAGAAGGCGACAGGCGATGTGACTTCTGTCGATGCCAAAGCCGGTAAACTGGCGGTCAAGACCGCCGACCAGGACCTCAGCCTAAACGTTGAGGCGAGCGCCGCTAAAAAGTCGCTTGAGTCGATCAAGGTTGGGGACAAGGTTAACGTTTCCTATCAGGATAAGGGCGGTATTCTAACGGCCAGCTCTGTCAGCAAGTCTGGAGCGACGCCAGGCCCCGGCGCTTCTCGGTAAACCAAATAGCGATTGGTAGCACTAAACTAAATAGTGCTGTCCTCGTCAGAGGAGGCGGCGAACTTCGCCGCCTCCTCTGTGTCGCTTATAAATGTATCTCAGTTTCGGCACATCGCTTCAGACGATATTCGCAAGTTCGGGACGACCTGATTATTTCGCACTCGCAATCGCGCCGGTTAAGGTGAAGGTCATTGGTTTAAACAACTGACGGTTTTTAACGCGTCCTTTAGGACTCTGATACGACCATTGGTCGCGAGCAAGGGCCGGCACGGATCGTGCTCAATCTCAATTACAGCACAGACTAAAGAAGGAGAGTTTTTATGGATACTCTACTGATCGTTCTTCTCGTGGTGTTTTTAGTCGGTGGCGGGGGCTGGGGATATTCTCGTTGGCGCCGGTAGCAACCGTTGCCAACCCCGACCCGATCGAGGATCGGGCGAGATTTGAATCGTTTCAATTTTGCTACACCGGCTGTGAAGCCGTTTCCATGCGGTCACGGCCGAGTGGCGAATTTCACAGGCTTAATCCCAACCTGTAAGAAGGATTTTGTATGCCTCCGCATTCTATCGGTTCTGGAACTATTTCCTTCGGCTTAGTGGCAATTCCGGTAAAACTTTACTCTGCCGCTTCTTCTCAGTCAGTCAGTTTTAATCTCTTGCATGCTAAATGCGGCAGTCGAATTCGCCAACAACGCTTCTGTCCGGTATGTAACGAAGTGCTCGAAAATGCCGACCTAGTTAAAGGCTTTGAGTTTGCCAAAGACCAATATGTAAAACTTGCCGACGAGGAGCTTAAAGCACTCGAGGGTGAAGCTTCCAAAGCGATTGAAATCGAGGAATTTGTCCCGCTCGCAAAAGTAGATCCGATTTACTTCGAAAAGACTTATTACCTTGGACCCGACAAAGGCGGCGAGAAACCTTATCGGCTGCTAGCGGACGCGATGACCCAAGCCGGCAAAGTAGCTCTGGCTAAATTCATCATGCGCGGCAAGGAAAATCTTGTCTTGATTCGTTCAGCGCAAGATGGCTTGATGCTTCACACTATGTATTTCGCCGACGAGGTGCGAAGCTTCGATGAGGTTGCCAAGGGAGAGACAGCAAAAATCAGCGGCGCCGAGACCAATCTGGCACTCCGGCTTATCGAGGAGTTGTCCAATCAAGAGTTCGAAGCCGAAAAGTATGAAGACCAATATCGCCGGCGGGTCACCGAACTGGTCAACACCAAAGCCGAGGGCAAGGAGATTACGGTTGCCGCGCCGCAAGCGAAGCGCGCGCAGGTGATCGATCTAATGGCGGCGCTCAAAGAAAGTCTGGGTAGGAAAAGCAATCTCAAGGAAAGGAAGCCCGCGGTCCGTGCCAAATCGACCCAGCCTGAAAAAGACCGGAAATCAGCCAAAAAATGAGCGGTTCACCACCGCAGAGGTGGCGAAGATTCTCAATTTTTCAGGGAGCCGGATCCGTTCTTTTGTGCGTGCCGGTTTTATCACCCCTGATCGCGGAAACAAAAAGTCGCTCCAATTCACGTTTCAGGACGTGATATTTTTAAAGACCGCTAAAGGCTTGCTCGATTCCCGCGTGCCGTCGAAGCGAGTCGCGCGCATGCTTTCGGCCTTAAAGCACCAGCTTCCCGATGGCCAACATCTGTCCAGTCTAAAAATTTACTCTGACGGCCGACGCGCCATCGTCTGGGACGGCAAGAGCCGCTGGCAGCCCGATTCGGGACAGTTCCTTTTCAACTTCGACGCCCGCGCTATAGTGCAAAAGCTCAAGTTGCCACCAGCCCCGCCAAGCGAAAATCAACGGACCGCAGAGCACTGGTTCAACTTAGCTGTCGAGCTCGAAGCAACGTCAATCAAGGAAGCGCAACGGGCCTATCATTTAGCTTTGGCGCTGGACGCAAAAATGGTCGACGCGCACTTAAATCTTGGCAAACTTTATCATGACGGCGGCGAGCTGAAGAAAGCTGAGGCGCACTACCGCGCCGCGGCAGAGAACGCTCCGCACGATGCGGCAGCGCATTTCAATTTGGGCGTTCTGCTCGAAGATCTAAAACGGTCGCAAGACGCCATTGCCGCTTATCGAGAAGCGATCCGATTGGACCCCCGGTTCGCCGACGCCCACTACAATCTCGGTCTGCTGTGCGAGGCGTTGGGCGAAAAGGCTGAAGCGATAAAGCATTTTCATAACGCCCAAAAAATTCGCTGACTAACAATGGCCTTAGAATCTTACCGCAAGAAGCGCAATTTCAAGACTACCCCTGAACCAGCGGGCAGGATTAAAAAGCCGAAAAGCGGGGATCTCGCATTCGTAGTTCAAAAACACGCCGCTAGCCGTCTGCATTACGACTTCAGATTGGAGCTTAACGGCGTGCTGCTGAGCTGGGCGGTGCCGAAAGGCCCTAGTCTAGATCCAAATGACAAACGTCTGGCAATGCACGTCGAAGATCATCCCATTGAATACGGCGGATTCGAGGGGATAATTCCGCCAAAGCAATATGGCTCAGGGACCGTCATGCTATGGGATCGCGGAGTATGGATACCCAAGGAAGATTCGGTTGCAGGCTACAAAAAGGGCAAACTCAAGTTCGATCTCAAGGGAGAAAAACTCAGAGGCGGTTGGACCTTGGTAAAAAGTCACGGCGGCAGGTACGGCGCTAACGCGTGGTTATTGTTCAAAGAGGATGATGAGTACGCGCGCACAGGTCCGGAGGCGCGCGTTGTCGATATCCGCCCCGATAGTGTGACGACGCAGCGCAGCCTGGAGCAGATCGCCGCCGATCCCGAGCGGGTCTGGCATTCCAATAGAACCGTTGCCGCAAACATCAAAAAGGGAGCAGTCAAGAAGGCCAAAACGAAGATCGATCCATCGAAGATACCAGCCGCGCGAAAGGCGCTCCTGGCGAATTCCGTTGACGTTCAGCTTGCGACATCGGCAACAGTCGCGCCCGAAGGCGAGGGCTGGATCCACGAGATCAAGTATGACGGCTATCGAATGCTTTGCCGGTTAAACGCCGGAACGGTTCGAATCTATTCGCGAAATCGCAAAGAGTGGACTGCCGACTTTCCAAGCGTGGCGAGAGCGTTGGCCGATCTGCCCATAGAGTCGGCATGGATCGACGGCGAAGTTGTTAGCATGGACGCCAAAGGGCGCTTCGGCTTCCAAGCGCTTCAGCAAGCGCTGTCAACGGGCACCGGCGAAGTCGTCTACTACGCTTTCGACTTGTTGTATCTAAACGGCTACGACCTACGGGGTGTTACTTTGCAAGAACGAAAAACCCTCCTTAAGAGTCTTGTACCGGCGGCCGGTACCATTCGTTATAGCGACGATTTCGCTGTGTCCGGCGCGGAGTTTTTTGCCCATGTCTGCAAACTGGGGCTCGAGGGAATGATTTCGAAGCGCGTCGATTCAACCTATCAGGGCACGCGAGCGGCCACATGGCTCAAGGTAAAGTGCGCCCGTCGGCAGGAAATGGTCATCGGTGGATTCACGGATCCCGAGGGTTCGCGGCAAGGCTTCGGTGCGCTGTTGCTGGGCGTCTATGACGCCCAAGGCAATCTGCGTTATTCCGGCAAGGTCGGCACCGGCTTCAATGATGCCGTGCTGGTAACGTTGCGCCGCGACCTCGAAAAATTGGTTCGAGACAAGCCCGCTTTCATAAACCCACCCCGCGGCGCCGAGGCTCGCCGTGCCCATTGGGTAACGCCCGAGCTGGTCGCCGAAGTCACGTTCACCGAGTGGACTGACGACGGAACTCTGCGTCATGCATCTTTCCAGGGGTTGCGCAAAGATAAGCGAGCGCGCGACGTAGTGCGGGAAGAGCCATCCCCCACCCCCAGCATCGCTCAAAGCAATTCTCAGTCGCCAGATAAATCATCACGCAAGACGAAGCCATCTCCGGCAAAGGGCGATAAAAATACCATTGCAGGAATTAAAATCTCTCACCCTGACAAGCTGCTTTACCCGGAAGCCGAAATTAGCAAACGTGATCTTGCGCTCTATTACGAAGCGATTGGCGAGTGGATCGTCCCGCATTTGCGCAATCGCCCCTTGACGTTAGTGAGATGCCCCGACGGCTGGAACAAGGAGTGTTTTTATCAGAAGCATGCCGCTGCCGGTGTTGATCAGGCGATCGAACGAGTGACGGTCCAGGACAGCGACGGTCCGGCGTTGTATATGATGGCCAACTCGGTGCGCGCTGTGGTCGCGGTGCTCCAAATGGGGACGCTGGAACTTCATCCTTGGGGCGCGCGCACACCAAAGCTGGGATTTCCCGACCGCATGGTTTTTGATCTCGACCCTGACGAAGCACTCGGCTGGAAAGAAATTGCCAATGCAGCGACTGTTGTAAAAACCTTGCTCGATAACCTTGGCTTGCGGGGGTTTCTAAAGACCACCGGCGGGAAAGGTTTGCACGTCGTGGTGCCAATTCAACCCACTGTGCCGTGGGAGCACATCAAAGGCTTTACCAAGGCTATCGCCGAGTTACTGGCGCAAACATTTCCGGATCGATTTACCGCGAAGCTGCTTAAAGTCTCCCGCCATGGCAAGATATATATCGATTATTTGCGCAACGGCGAGGGCGCCACAGCGGTCGCGCCTTATTCGCTACGCGCTAAAGCCAACGCGCCGGTGTCGACACCGATTAGCTGGCCGGAGCTCGCACGGGATTTACGCTTCGATTATTTCAACGTGAAGAATGTTCCGGCGCGGTTGAAGCGTTTAAAACGCGATCCCTGGGCGGAGTTTATGAAGACACGACAAACTGTCAGCAAGGCGATCATGAAAAAAGTCGGCTACACGATGTAGCGCCTCACGGGCTCAGGCAAGGCCGTATGGGCGGCTCCGATACGACAACGCTATGGTGGCAAGCCCGTGCACTCACCGAGAGACAAATTAACTAACGTATTTATCGGCAAAAGAATCGGCGGATCCGACCGTCGAGCGTTATCGCCTGGGTAGTCGCTGATGAATGATCTCGCGGAATATAGCCTGCGATAGACTAATCGGTTCCGTCCTGCCAAATCTGCTTCGACCCTTTGGTCGAGAGACTCGACGCTTTTAACGAGCCGTTTCTCGGTTTCGGTCTGACATCCTCAAGAAGCTCGCGGAAACACAGCCGTTCCCTCATCGGAACATCCGGCACAGATAATGCTTTTACAAAGGGGGAAGGACTAAACAGACAAACCAAAGGAGAGACTATGGATACTATACTGATCGTTATACTCGTGTTGTTTTTGGTCGGTGGCGGTGGCTGGGGATATTCTCGTTGGCGCCGGTAACGCCCGCCGGAGCACAAATCACGTCGCAACAAACCGCGTCGAAAGATTCGGAGAATTTATGACTAAGCAAATCGACATCCACGGCCAGCGCGTCCAACTCTATAGTCCAGACAAAGGCCGTACCTGGTCGAGCAGCCCGCAATCAATCATTGCCTATCGACAAAGGAAGACGATGCTGCGCTTGGAATTACAAAAAAGGTTTGAACGCATCGACGACGGGATGCAGGACCCCGATCCTAATTATATCGGCGCGCTTGAGGTCCCAAGGAACTTCATCGGACGGTGAGACAACAGCTGAGATCCATTCGCATGCCTTCATTGAGGGATGTTATGCGCCTGAGCTCAATGGTGAATCCGATAACGCGCAAGAAAGGAGTAACTGACATGAATAGTATTATCTACGTTGTCGGTCTTGTGGTGGTGGTGCTCTTCGTTGCCGGCTATCTCGGACTGAGGTAGCCCTGGCGCGTAGTTCAGGACTCCCCGAATATCTTTTTCAAACCTGTCTGAAGTCGGTCAGCAATCCTCGCGACTCAGCACAAGCGTCTGAAAGCCAAAAGAATAACTACAAATCAACTAATGGAGGACAATCTAATGAACGAAGATGTTTTTGCCGGGCAATGGAAGCAAATGCGCGGCGAACTTAAATCGTGGTGGAGCCAACTCGCCGATGATGAGTTGGACTTGATCGGCGGTCATAAAGACAAGCTGATCGGTTTAGTGCAGGAGAGATACGGCTATGCTCGCGAACATGCCGAGCAAGAGGTGGAGCGGCGCTTTAAGGAGTTTAGCGATAAAACGAGCGGGGCCGTCGCCAGCATCACGGCCAAAGCGCAGGAGTTCGGCGCGACGGCCGGGAACAAGGCGAATGATGCCGCCACCGTCGTTGGTGAAAAAATCGGATCCCTGGCTCATGTAATCCGGGAAAATGCCCCGCACGACGGCGCGGTGGCAACGGCGGCAACAGCGGTTGTGGACGGGCTGGAATCGGCGAGCTCTTACCTGCGCGAGAAAAAATTCGACCATCTGGCCAAAGATGTCACGGACTTAGTCCGCACCTATCCGGTCCAATCTCTGCTGATCGGTATTGGTCTCGGCTATTTGCTGGCCCGGCGCCCGAGATAAGTCATGGAAAACGGATCGCAATACCGCGCACAGGAAAGTTTCGTATCGTTGCTAGGCGGCATCGCTTACGATGCGAAGGAGTTACTGCTGCAAGAGGTGGCACTGACGAAACGCGAGCTGCAGTACGAGCTGCACAAAGCTAAAACCGCCGCGATCGCACTGGGGAGCGCAATCGGGATTATCGCCACCGGCGGGATATTACTGATGCTCGCGCTGGTTCACCTGCTCGACGCTTTTACAGTGGTGCCGCTCTGGGGGTGCTACGGGATCGTCGCGACTGTCCTCGTCGTCCTCGGCGCGGTGCTGCTCGTCGCGGCTAAAACTAAGGCAGAGGCACTAGAGGTGGTCCCTCAGCCAACAGTGGTGAGGATGAAGGAGAACGCACGATGGCTGACAAAGCAGACGACATCCGACAAGAGCTAGAAAAAGACCGTCAAGATATCGCGGCTACCCGTTCGGCGCTTACGGAGAAGCTGGGGGTCCTGGGCGACCGCGTTCAGGAGACCGTCGACGAGGTGAAGCAAACCTTCGATCTGCGTTATCAGGTGAAACAGCGACCGTGGCTCATGTTTGGCGGGTCACTGCTGGTGGGCTACGCGCTCGGTCGCCGCGGTGCGCCAAGAACCACAGCCGATAGGTCAAAGGCGCCGCCGTCTTCGAACGCGCAGCCGCAGAAAAGTATCGTGAGCGCAATCAGCACTCAGTTTACGGACGAGCTTTCCACGATCAAAGGGGCAGCCTTTGGAGCGGTGATAAGCACGCTCTGGGCGATGGCCAAACAGATGCTGCCGCAACCGGTCCGACAAATCGATAGCGCGATCGCCAAGCCCGGCGTTCAACCAATCGATAGCTCACGGCAAATCACCGATCGAGGTAGCCCTTCGATGACCAACGGGCACGATCCGTAGATAAGGAGGTCACACGAAGTCAGCAGCTTCGGGAAAACTTAGCAATGAAAATACCAACCAATGAAAGAAAGAGGATTTATGAGAATAGCTCTAGGTTTAGTTCTCGCGTTTCTAGTCGTCGGGTGTTCCAAAACTGAGCAGTCTAATACGGAACAGCCCAGCCAACCCGCCGTTGTCGCGGCTGATAATAGCGGCCGTAACGAGCGAGACCGTAACGACGCGACCAAGACCGCAGGCGATCAAGCTGAGAATGAGGCGGATCGGACGATCTCACAGAACATCCGGCAGGCTATTGGCAAGGATGACTCGGTCTCGACGAACGGCAAGAACGCCAAGATCATCACGGTCGATGGCATCGTAACGCTACGCGGACCGGTGCAGAGTGAGAAAGAGAAAACTAACATCGGCGCCAAAGCCCAGCAAATCGCCGGTGTAAAAAGCGTCGATAACCAATTGGAGATTGCCAACTAATTTAAAGGAGATGACCATGTCTAAATCAGTTATTTGCTTATGTGACAATGAATTCCAAACCAATATGATAGTCGAAAAGCTCAAGGGTGCGGGCTTTTCCAACAACGATATCTCGGTCTTGTTCCCCGATAAGTCGGGAACCAAGGATTTTGCCCACGAACAGAATACCAAGCTACCGGAGGGTGCCGCCACCGGAGCAGGCACCGGCGGGGTGCTAGGCGCTGGTTTGGGCTGGCTAGTGGGTATTGGCGCCTTGGCGATTCCCGGCGTCGGCCCCTTTATTGCCGCGGGTCCGATCATGGCTGCTCTAGCAGGTGCCGGTGTCGGCGCAGCCGTCGGCGGGTTGAGCGGAGCGTTAGTCGGCATGGGCATCCCCGAGTACGAGGCCAAACGCTACGAGGGAAAAATCAAAGAGGGCAGCATTCTGATCTCGGTGCACTCGGAAGATAGCGATGAAGTTAAGCGCGCTAAGGAGATTTTTGAAAAATCCGGCGCGCACGACATTTCGTCTACCGGAGAAAGCAGCGTGCCCAAAGCGGACGATGAAAGCCGGGAACACCGCGTGTCGTAGACCGCCGCATGCAGGTTGCGGGTCCGTCGTCAGATGGGCGGACTCGCAACGTTTTTAGGAGAGAATTATGAAGATTTTACCGAAGATCATTGCAAACGAGACGGGCGCGATAGGTTGGGTCCTATTATGGGCGATCGGCATTCCCATACCGATATTACTCGTGTTGTTCATGGTGCGCGGTTGTACGTAATCATCAATTATGCGCGTCGATCGCGGGCCTTGCTCGTAGCGAAATTAAAATTGACTGACAACTCACGAACATTGCGCATTCTAGTCGCCTTCTGCGCGACAAATACACCGCTTCATCGCCGGTGTTCGGTCGGGTATCCTCGCGACAAATGTGCGTAAGCGCGAAAGCGATACGCTGAGGGACGGCCGTTTTCATTAGACGAATCTCCCCATGTTCAAAGTCACGCTGATCGCTCTTGGCACGTTCTTCATTGCTGTCACGGTTTTACCTTTGATACGCTCAGGTAACGCCTGGATCCGTATGTTGGATTTTCCACGCGCGCACATTGCCATCGGCGGCGTTTGCGTCGCAGTGCTATACGGTCTCTTTGTCTGGGACATTAAAAACGGCGCGGAGAGCGTGATGCTTGCGGGGTTGATCGCCTGCGTGCTGTACCAGGGGTACAAGATGTCTCCCTATACATTTCTCGCCTCTCGGCAGGTGCTGTCGAGCAACCGGCACAGCTCCGACGCCACTTTTAGTTTGCTCGTTTCTAACGTTCTGATGGAAAATCGCAACGCGACAAAATATTTGGAAATTGTCAGAGAAGCGGACCCGGATATACTATTTGCCGCTGAAACCGACCGGTGGTGGACAGAGCAACTTGGCGTCCTCGATCAAACGTACCGCTACACAGTCAACTACCCGTTGGCAAACACCTATGGGATGATCTTGCGCTCCCGGCTAAAATTGATCGACCCGCAGATCAAGTTCCTCATCGAAGACGATGTGCCCTCCATCCATACCGGTGTCGAGTTAACGTCAGGGGATCGTATCGTGTTGCACTGCTTACACCCGAGGCCTCCTCAGCCGGTGCAGGGTCAGGATTCCACCGAGCGGGATGCGGAACTGCTGGTTGTCGCGCGAGCAGTCGCAGAGTCGGACGAACCGGCTCTCGTCGCCGGAGACTTAAACGACGTCGCCTGGTCACACACGACGAAGCTGTTCCAAAAGATCAGCGGTCTCCTTGACCCGCGCATCGGCCGCGGCATGTACAATACTTTCAACGCCAAGAATCCTCTGTTCAGGTGGCCCCTCGATCACGTTTTTCACTCCAGTCATTTCAGGTTGGTCAAACTCGAGCGGCTTCCGTTCTTTGGCTCCGATCATTTTTCCATCTACATCACGCTGAGCTATGAACCGGAAGCGAAAGCGCAGCAGCCGGAGCCTGCCGCCGACAAGGAGGAGCGAGAGGAAGCGGCGGAGAAGATCGGCAAAGCGAAAAGCGAGGCGGTGTAGTCTTCAGTCGCGGATACGGGGTGCGAGTTCCCAAAGTTATGAATCTATTTGAGCCTTTAATCATTCAAAGAAATATTGCAGAACAGTCCCAGCCAAAGAGGGTCGACATCGGCCCAACCCATCGATAACGTTGTGACCAAGCCTTGCGCCCAGCCATTAGATAGCCCTGAGCAGAACCTCAGAAAAACCCTTAACTTAAAAGGGCTGGGGTTGCTCACGCGGGATGCTTTTTTTCAATGGATTGACGTTAACCCGTTTCAAATGGGCGCTGCCTTGGCTTACTTCACGCTATTCTCCATGGCGCCGGTTCTGTTGATCGCGATCGCAGTCGCCGGCTTAGTGTTCGGCCGCGAAGCTTCCCAAAACCAGATTATCGGCTTGATTGAGGATGTCGTTGGAGCACAGACCGCGGGGGCGATCCTGGCGATACTTGAAAGCGCCGGTCAAACGCCGGACTCCGGTTTTTTCGCCACCGTTATCGGCATGATTTTCTTGTTGCTAGGGGCCGCCGGCGTGGTCGGACAGCTGCAAGATTCGCTTAATACAATCTGGCAAGTCGTGCCCAAGGCCGGTCGCGGGATAATCGGCTTTTTGCAGGATCGCTTGGTCTCCTATTCCATGGTCTTGAGTGTCGGCTTTTTGTTGCTCGTCTCATTGGTCGTCAGCGCGCTCTTAAGCGCGGTGTCGCAAATATTAGGCGGTTTTCTGCCGATCGAAGCGGCTACGGCGCACATACTGGATATCGTCATCTCGTTTGCGTTTATCACATTGCTCTTCGCGGTAATCTACAAATTCGTGCCTAACGTCCGGATCGCTTGGGGAGATGTCTGGATCGGCGCGGCGACGGCCGCATTGCTATTTTCGCTGGGCAAATTCTTGATCGGCTTTTATCTAGGCCATAGCACGGTCACATCGATCTATGGCGCCGCCGGATCACTCGTTACACTCTTGTTGTGGGTCTACTATTCATCATTGATATTTTTCTTCGGCGCCGAGTTGAACCAAGTCTACGCGCACCGGTACGGTTCGAAAATTACCTCCGCGGAAAACGCTCAAAAATCATGACTAATTCACCCGGCGAGTCAATCCCGGCAGTAGCGGTCGCAACATCGCGTTACTACCCACTCTGATCGGCATACGATCTTCGTTCTGATAGTTGCGTCGCTCTATTGGGCGCAAGCCGTCTTGATTCCGGTTGCCTTGGCGATGTTGCTGACCTTTTTGTTAAGTCCGGTTGCCGCCGCCCTTGAACGGATAGGACTTGGGCGGATTTCATCGGTCATCCTTGTCGCAGTTCTGACTTTTTCCCTCCTCGGCGGCATCGGCTGGATCGTCACTCTTCAATTTGGCAGCCTGGCTAACGAGCTGCCCCAATACACCGGTAACTTGAGACAAAAAATTGCCGACGTGCGCGGCGCGGCTAAGGGCGGTGCCTTAGAGAAGGTCCAACAGACCGTTGAGGCAGTGACGAGCGAGATTCAGCAAGGTGACGAGCCCGCTAAGGGCAAAGATCAGCGCCCTCCTGTCATCGTGGAGTCGATGGAATCCTTCACGTTTTGGCCCGTTCCATCGGCTATCGGGCCGATGTTGGAGCGGTTCGCCAGCGCCGGCCTCGTGATTGTGCTGGTGATCTTCATGCTCAGTCAGCGCGAAGACTTGCGCAACCGTTTGATCCGTCTCGTGGGATATGGCCGGTTGACGTTTACGACCAGCGCGCTGGAAGAAGCCGGGCAGCGCATAAGCCGCTATTTGCTCATGCAGACAATCATCAACTCTTCTTTCGGACTAGCGGTGACTGTGGCGCTCTATATGATCGGTGTTCCCTACGCGGTGCTTTGGGGCTTTTTCGCGGCGGTGTTGCGTTTCATCCCGTATGTCGGGCCCTTCGCGGCTGCAATCGTGCCGAGCGCTCTTAGCTTGGCTGTTTTTGACGGTTGGCTATGGCCGATCCTGGTTGTCGGGATTTTCGTGGCTCTGGAACTCACCTGTAATATGGTTTTGGAGCCATTGCTTTATGCCGAGAGCGCCGGCGTTTCGGGGGTTGGACTTTTGGTCGCAGTCGCGTTCTGGACTTGGCTTTGGGGGCCGGTTGGTCTTGTCCTGGCCACCCCGCTCACGGTCTGTGTCGTCGTGTTCAGCAAGTACATCCCAAGGATGGATTTTATCGCGGTGCTGATGAGCGATCAGCCAGCCATGGAATCAAACATCAGCTACTACCAGCGACTGTTAGCTCTGGACCAAGCTGAGGCGACGGAGATTGTCGAAGAACATCTCAAGACCCATGAACAGGAGCAAATTTTCGATGCGGTGCTGATTCCGGCGCTGAACTATGCTCGGAGAGACCGCGATCTCGGTAGGCTGACGGACGATGGCGAGCAATTCGTTTTCCGAGCGACAAGGGAGATCCTCGATGACCTGAAGAAATTGCCGCCCGACAGCTCGTCGGCGCCATCAGACCCAGAAAAAATCGCGCTGGACGGTAATGATTTGGCTGCCACGCTGGCGAAAGTCCGCGTCTTGGCGTGTCCTGCTCGCGACGAAGCCGACGAACTAGCTCTCGACATGTTTCGCCATCTGCTTGAGCCCACGAGATATGCAGTGGAAATTATGTCCGACTCTGATGCTTGCTTCCGAAGTCGTTGACCTTATTGGTGATCGCCGTCCAGCAATGATTCTTATCGTTACCGTCTCACCCGGCGGACTAGGCCAGACACGTTATCTCTGCAAGCGCGCGAGCAAGCTTCCGGAGCAGTATCCGCGCGCCGGCACCGACAGGGTGGCACGACAATGCGCCGTCTTGTGCGGCTAATTGCTCGAACATAATTCACATCGCTTCGAGCAGCACGGTTCCGTCAAGGATCAGAAATTTTATGATCTCTCACGCATTTATCATTTAATTTTATCAATCTGTTTTATTTCAGCCCGCACTTGATATCTAGGTCGACCATTTGGTCGTGTGCGTCGACCCGTTTGACGAGTCGTTTGTGGATTTCCCTCCGCGAGCGTCTGGAAGCTAGCGGAATCACTGCCTTTCCCACTTGGCAAACTCCGGCACAAATAGTGCTCCACTTAGTGGGTGTAAAAACTAAGTGCAAACGAGGAGATTCACTATGCGCTCGATAATCTTGGCAACGCTCATGCTCGTCCTGTTAGGCACGAACCTGGCCTGCAACACAATTCACGGATTTGGCCGAGACGTTGAGCGGGCCGGCGAAAAGACTCAGGACGCGGCCGACGCCGTGAAGAAGAAATTGTAGGGCCGATCAAAGAAGCGAAACGCAGGGAGCATTAAATCGGGCTGGCACGAGCCTTCATTGCGTGAATGCAGGCCTGACGATTTGTTTTTGCAAAAGCGTCCAAAATTAGACAGCAGTCCCGGACTCTTCATCGTATCGGTAAATATATTAAGGCGTGGGGTTTTGGCCGTGCGTAGCGGCGGTAGGCGCTCTCGGCACAAGCGCAGATTACCAAACTGAAAAATTTCAGGTCGAGAAAGACTCGATCATTTAAAACAGGAAAGTTTATGAATCTGATCAATCGTTGGATAGCGAGTTTAACTTTGGCCATGGCGTTGACGCTAAGCACTGGTTGCATGGAAAACATCGCGTTAATCGGCAGACCTACGCTTCAGTTGGATCAAGAAGAGATTTTCGCGGAGATAGCCCGTGTGGATACTGCATCTCGGCAGCTTCATCTGCGGCCGGAAGACAGCCGCGACCGGGTGGTCGGGTATAGCGTTGACGCCCGTGTGCTCTATCGCGGCCGAGAATACTCGATCGCGCAATTAGCGAGCGGAGATAAGGTCTCCATGCAGCTAAAGCAGGACTCACGCGGCAATTCTTATACGGATTTGATTCGGGTTCAGGAAACCATCCAGGATCGCAATCAGAGTCGTCACGGTGATGCCAGTCCGGAGTCGACGATCCAATCGCTCGATGGAAGGGTGGAGCAGCTCGACAGCGCCACGGCTTGGCTTTGTTGCGCTGGTGTGAGGATGCAGACGCTCGACGGGCGGTGGCCAAGGTGGATTTTCAGCGTCAATCCTTCGAAATTCGCGATCAGCCCAGAGACCGGTTGATCGTTTTCCTTTCGTCCACCGCTGAGAGATTTGATGTGGATCATTTTCGTGCACTTCGGGATGGCGATTATGTTCGAGTCGAAGGGATATTTCTCGATCGACAACGATTTGAGTTGGCTACTTTCCTTCGCGACAACCGATAACAGATTGACCATCGGCGCGGCTTGAGCTGACGAGAGGAGAAACGATGAGATACCTTCGGACTATAGCCACTTTGATCTTGGTCGCACTGCCCAGCCGGCTGCGCGCTGGAGACCGCTTCATCGCGCCGACCCGCGCCACAGGAATCGCCGCGCGCTTCGACCGGTCGCCCGCTCGATGCCAGGCAGACGGAGCGAGTGCAGCGGATCATGATGCCGCTAATGCGCGCGACCAATAACCCGCGCCGCTTAAACGAGGTCCGAGTCCGGGTTCTTGACGATCCAAACATCAACGCCGCCAACGCCGGCGGCGGCGAGTTTCTAGTGACGACCGGTCTTCTGCAAAAGGCCAACGATGAGCACCTCAGAGGGGTGCTGGCACACGAGATTGCTCACGACGACCTTGGCCATGTGGCCAGAGCACAGACTTTGGGCACAGGGCTCAATATCGGCGTGATTCTGCTCGAGCAGTTTTTTCCGGGCAGCGGCGCGGTGACGCCGATCGCGGGCGCATTGATTGCAAATAGTTATAGCCGCTCAGAGGAAATCGAAGCGGACCGTCACGGTGTCGAGATCTTGCGCCGGGCCGGATATTCCAAAGAGGTAATGATCGACACGCTGACGTGGCTGACGCGCAGCGCAGGAGGCGACAAGGGCGGAGGTTTTTTGTCCACGCATCCCGCGACGGAAGATAGAATCGCCGCTTTGAGAAAGTTGGCATGAAGGGCGCGACATTGGAGACTCGACAAGTTCTTAGTCAGCAAGATGAAGGAAGAAGCGGGATGGAAATATTTACGTTTTCAGAAACAAGGCATGGGGGTGATTTATGGTGCGAACATTCAAAATCGTGACAGTTACATTGGCGCTTATGTTGGTCTTGAACGGCTGCCAAGCAATGACCGGTGCAACCGCGGGAGAGAACATCGATGACGGCACCCTTACGACCTATGTGAAGACCGCACTCGCAGGAGAGCGGGTTAACACCCTGACACGTGTGGGCGTCGAGACCAACAACGCCATCGTGGTCCTTACCGGCGAAGTCGAGACCGCCCAGGAGAAGTCGCGCGCTGGAACGGTTGCCGGGCAGGTAAAGGGCGTCAGGCAGGTGGTCAACAACCTGCAAGTTATCAAGCGTTAGAGGCTGACTGCGCCAACATTAGAGCATTCGATAAGATCAAAAATTTATGACAACGAACGGTGAATCGAAATTCTCGTACTTACTAATCGGTCTAGGGTTGGGCGCTATTGGCGGACTAATGGCCGCAATTCTCGCCCATAGAGAGACGCCGCGAGGGGTTGCGTGAACGCAGCGGGAAAAGCTTGGACTACCTCAATCATCAAGCGGGTAAGTTGCGCGAGACCGCCGATGTTATCGTGCAACAGGGAAAGAATCTCATAGCTGGCAATGGCTCCGACTTGGTCGATCGCTCCACGACCGCCGAAAAGCAAGCCTATCAGGAAGGCAAGCGAGAAAACTTGGGCGGCTAAGAGTATCGAGGGCTGCCTAAAGCGAAGGAATGAATACAATGCGCATGAATCCGATAACGCTTGTTGGGATCGCCCTGATCGTACTGGGAATAGTGGCTTTTGCTTATCAGGGCATCACCTACACAAGCCGCGAGACAGTGATCGATATTGGCCCTATCAAGGCCACCGCCGAGACCCAGAAAACCATCCCGCTCTCGCCTCTCCTGGGCGGGTTGGCGCTTGTCGGCGGCATCGTCTTGGTGGTGGTCGGAGCCAAGCGGTCGTCTTAGCGGCGCGCCAGATTGGCAGAGTCGTGGCCAAATCGATGGCGCAGCGATTTCTAAAAATTAGCTAGGGAGGATTGGACATGGATACTTCGCTTTTATTGCAGCTAGCGCTGGTATTCGTCGCGCTTTGGCTCGGAATACTGATGATCAGGGGAAGAATCTGATCGGGCTACATCGGTGGAAGGGGAGGAATCATGAAACACGCCAACATTGCCGGAAAGATTCGTCAAATCGCGTTCCTCGGCAATCACTTGCCGCGCCAGTGCGGCATCGCTACTTTTACCACCGATCTGAGCGGCGCGATCGCCGCGGAGTCTTCCCATGCCGACTGCTTCGTGGTCGCGATGAACGACCCCGGCAAACAGTATGCGTATCCGCCGCGAGTCCGCTTCGAGGTGGCCGAGAGCGATATCGCGTCCTACCGCGGCGCAGCGGATTTTTTGAACGCTAACAAGATCGATGTCGTGTCCGTGCAGCACGAGTACGGCATCTTCGGTGGCAAGGCGGGCAACTACCTGCTCACGATCCTACGCAATTTGCGCATGCCGATCGTGACCACCGTTCACACCATGCTCGGCAAGCCGGATTCCATGCAGCGTCGAGCGATGAATGAGATCGCTCGGCTTTCGAAGCGGCTCGTCGTCATGAGCGCCCACGGCGCGGCCCTCCTCCATAACGTTCACGGCGTGGCCAAAGATAAAATCGATATCATCCCGCACGGGATTCCGAGCGTGCCGGTCGCCGGCCGGAGCAAGAGAGAACTCGGGATCGAAGGCAAGTCGGTGCTTCTTACATTTGGACTGCTGTCGCCGGATAAGGGTATCGAGCATGTCATCGACGCGCTGCCGGGGATTCTTGCGCGCAATCCGGACACGGTTTATGTCGTGCTCGGAGCTACCCATCCACATATCAAAGAGCGCTCCGGCGAGAGCTACCGCGAAAGCCTGGAGCGCCAGGTGCAAGCACTCGGCGTGGAATCCAGCGTGATCTTTCACAATCGTTTCGTCAGCCATGGCGAACTCGTCAAGTTTCTCGCCGCCGCGGACATCTATGTAACGCCGTATCTCAAGCCGGAGCAGAGCACGTCGGGGACTTTGGCCTATGCGGTCGGCTCGGGCAAAGCGGTTATTTCCACGCCTTATCTTTATGCCCGCGAACTCCTCGCTGACGGACGCGGCATACTCGTGCCGCCGAGAGATTCGCGGACCATCACCCGCGCGGTGGTTGACCTCTTGAGCGACGATGCAAAACGATTGGCACTGTGCGAGCGCGCGGCCGCGTACGGCCGCAGCATGGTTTGGCCCGCGGTGGCCCGCCGCTACCTGCAGAGCTTCGACCAGGCATGCAGTCAACAATCCCTGCCCCGAGTTAGCCGAGGATTAGACGTATCGTTGACCGCGCCTCTTAATTCAAACGTTTTCTAAGACAAGGATTCGAAACGAGTAAAATCGCAAAGGAGTTGCACTTTCATGGACAAGCTTTCTCTATATCAAACCGCTTATACAAAATATCCCTATACGCTGCCGCCGCTCGAATATGCGTATGATGCGCTCGAGCCGCACATCGACGAACAAACCATGCATTTGCATCATGACAAGCATCATCAGACTTATATCGATGACGCCAACAAAGCGGTCGGCAAATATCCTGCGCTGCAGAAAAGCGATCTAGTGACGCTATTGGCTGAGCTCAGCGAGTTACCTGCCGATATCAGGACGCCGTTGCAAAGCAGCGGCGGCGGCCACCTCAATCACGCGTTATTCTGGGGATACATGACGCCACAGGGCGGCGGTGAGCCCCACGGCAAGCTGGCAAAGGCGATGACAAAGACATTTGGCGGATTCGCTCAATTCAAAAAAAAGTTCGATGATGCCGCTAAAAAGCGTTCGGGCAGCGGTTGGGCGTGGCTCTTCGTAACCTCCACGGGCGACTTGGAGACTGGCTCAACGGCGAACCAAGAGACGCCATTATCAAACGGCCAGCTGCCAATTTTAGCTCTCGATGTGTGGGAACACGCGTATTATCTCAAGTACCACAACCAGCGAGCCGAGTACGTTACGAATTGGTGGCGAGTGGTGAACTGGAAGAAGGTCGAGGAACAGTTCGACAGCATCACCGCTTAACCGGGTCGAAAATCGCGCGACAATTAACGGCGTTTTTAGAGTGAAAGGATAACCGACGTGAAAACAAACCGTGGCGATAACCGTATCGACACTACGTTGGGAGAGCTGATAGCGGCCGTCAGCGAGTGCGCCTTCGAATATTCCGCTGATACCAGAGAAGCCTATGATCTCGCCCGTTTGGTTTTGGTCGAGTTGCTGAAAGGGGCTTGCCCCAAAAGCGAAATCATCGAACTGGACTTTGGCGGAACTATGCGCCTGCATTGAGCGGTTTCACCGGGCCATCGGGAGCGTTTAATCGCTGCGGGTTAATTCCCCGCAGCTTGCGACGAACCTTCGTGGGCGGAGGCTTCGATACCCCTTAGCTTGCTTCGGGGTAGTTCATTTTCGAACGTAGCTCGTCTAAGCAGATGTAGCATGTCAAAAATAACGGCACCGAGGTTTGGCGATTCGTGGGAATGTACCCGATTCCACGTGATCGCAAATTTACCTGCCCCAGTGACCAAGAGGAATACCATGAGAATTAATATTTGGGATCGGCTGGCGATGGCGCTTGTCATCAGCACCCTGTCATTGACGGGGACCGGCATAGCGGCCGATGGGCCGCGAGAACCGCAGGAAGAGCAAAAGCGCGAAAAGGATGAAAAGCAGCAACAACGAAAAGAAGATCAGCAACAAGAGCGCGCACAGCAAAAATCGGAGCAGGACCAGAAGCAACAGCAGCAGCGCGTCCAGCAGCAACAGCAGCAACAAGAGCAAAAGCAGAAACAAGACCAGCAGCAGCAAGAGCGCGCGCAGCAAAAATCAGAGCAGGACCAGAAGCAACAGCAGCAGCGCGTCCAGCAGCAACAAGAGCAAAAGCAGAAACAAGAGCAGCAGCAGCAAGAGCAGCGCGCAGCGAAAGTCAGAACAAGACAAGAAGCAACAACAGCAGCTCGTCCAGCAACAACAGCAGCAGCTAGAACAAAAGCAGAAACAAGAGCAGCAGCAGCAAGAGCGCGCGCAGCAAAAATCAGAGCAAGACAAGAAGCAACAGCAACAGCGCGTCCAGCAGCAGCAAGAGCAAAAGCAGAAGCAAGACCAGCAGCAGCAAGAGCGGGTTGAAAGAAAATCGGAGCAAGAGCAGAAGCAACAGCAGCAGCGCGTTGAACAGAAACAGCAGCAGCAAGAGCAAAAGCAGCAGCGGCAGGAGAAGGCGCAGCGAGAATCAGAGCAGGACCAGAAAGAATTTCGCGCGCGGCAACAGCAGCAGCAAGAGCGGATTGAGCGTCGATCCGAGCAACTCGATGAGCGACGCGAGCAGCAACAGGACAGGCAAGAGCAAATTCAGCGACAGCGTCTGTCCCAGCAGCAGCAACAACTGCGGATTAAAGAGCAGCGACAACGCGTAGAGCTGTACCGCCAGCATCTAGAGCAGCAGGAACGTCTCCACGAACAGCATATCCAGGCGTTACAGCAACAAAATCGCATTGCCCAGTACCGGTTTCAGCGACAGTATCTGGAACGGCTACGCCAGCAACAGCTAAGTCTCCGCAACGACCGGTTTGATTACGATAATGACCCGTACTTCTACACGGCTTCGACCTATCGTTACAATCGTGGCGGTCGCAACTACGAAACCAATCGATACGGTGCGAGGACGCTACGTCAGGCGGTTAACTATGGCTATGAAGAAGGGGTCCGCGCTGGCAAGGCAGACCGCGAAGACCGTTGGCGTTCCAATTACAAAGATTCTTATGCCTATAGGGACGCAAACTACGGCTATCGGGGCTATTACGTAAACCGGACCGATTACAACCACTACTTCCGCGAGGGCTTCCGGCGCGGTTATCAAGATGGTTTCAATAGCCGATACCAATACGGTCGCGTCGCCGATGGAAACCCCGCCATCATGGATAACATTATGTCACAAATCCTCAATTTCCAGGATCTTCGCCGATGACCGAGAGAGGTCGAGGCGCGTTGACATTGCAAGCAGGCGAATCGACGTCAGAACCGCGCGTAATCGATCGGAAGCGAACTCATCGGAACCTGGCGCAGATTGCGTAGCGGCGGGGCCGTGGTATTAGTATCTTGATTCCTACCCTCGCCGCGCTTAAGATCCGTCGTATATGGCGAAGGTGAGCCGATAACTGTATAAATGCCTATGAAGGGAATGAAGATTTCGTGGATGCAAAACCGCTGATACAAGTCGGAATCGCCTGCATTTTTCTCGGCATCGTTGCTTTCACCTATCGCGGCGATGCCGATACTAGTCGCGAACAAGCCGCCCAACTCTGGACGGTTCAAGCCGGCGCCGATGCGATGAAAACCCTGGCGCTCTCACCGCTGTTGGCTGGCTTGGTGCTGGCGGGCGGGATCGGGCTGGTTGCCCTCGGAATTAGAAAATCAGCGTAGCGCTGTAAAGTAACGATCTCCAGCGAATCTCTGTGCTGTAACAGCGACGGGTTAGTAGGAAACAAGGTTATCTATCGTAAGCCGCGGACTCCTCACTGTTCGTGCCAGGCCAGCCGCAGCTGGTTCATCGCGGCCGGATGGCGCCGGATCAAAAACCCGAACATCGCGACGGCGGCGAACAGGTTGCCGCAGGCGACCGCCACGCTGCCGATGGTGCCGATGAGGTTGGGAAAGATCGCCGCCGCGGCCGAAAATAGAATCGATTCAAATAATAGAAACAATAACAGGATCACGATGCCGAACTGCGGGTTGTGCTCGAACAAGGCGAACATCCGGGCGATGGCGAATCCGGCGATGAGAAAAAGCACGCCATGCAGGCCGGTATAGGCGAAGACAATATAGGGATTGATCGATACGGCCTGCTCCGCGCTCTGGCCGAGAAAGATCACGCTGCCGAGGAGCGACGGCGTGAGAAACATTTGGCCGCGCGCGGTATCGAGGATCAAAAACCAGACGGCGACTACCGCTGCGCCGGTCATACCGGTGAGAATCCCATCTTCGAATAGGCTTCCTGAACGCTGGCGATGCTCGCTGGGCGTAGACGCTTGGGCAGTGGATGGCGTTGCGCTTACCATGCGACCTCCGTAAGCACCGAGTTTTGTCCGGTGCTGTTTGGGTAAAATGTCGGTACGCCAGTGCCGCGTTCAAGCTTCGCTTTGACCACAACGCCGGGTGCTTGCTTTTTGCGTCGATCGGCGACGCCCGGTTACCGATTGAGCGGAGAGATAACTCAGCGCGGGCGGCGATGTCAAGCCGATCTTAGGGCGATTGTTTCGTTCCCGTCATGCCGTCATTGCCGCACATGTCTGTTCCCCCTGTTGCTGCTTCCGCGTCATCAACGCTAACGGACACTATTTGTACAGCGCGTCGATGAAGCCGTTCTTGTCGGGGTTTCGATGATGCCGGCATCGACCACGTCCTGGTATTTCATCCCGGCCGCTTTTGCAGTGAATTGGTTATCTCGGCGATCACGTCGGCGAATCCGTCACGGGTCGGAGGTTTTCAACGAGGTTCCTCCCGGCAAATCAAGTTTCTGTGTTACCGACCAGTCATCACCGACGCCTGCGTCACGCACCAGGAAAGCATTTCCATCTGCGGCATGGTTTCCACCATGGATCCCGCGCGGGAAACTAAGCTTTCCGCTTCGGTGATCGGTTGGCCCATGGCGAGCAGCACGGAGACGGCGAGCATGGCGGTGCGGCCGACGCCGCCGGCGCAATGAACCAGCACCGCTTCGCCGGAGTGCAGGCGGTTGGCGACATCGTTGGCGAGCGCCCAGAAGGCGTCCTTGTTCTCCGGCACGCCGCCTTCGCGTATTTCAAAAGGCACGACGGAACAGGGAACCGTGCCGGCGTCCAGCGCTTCGGCGTATTTAACCGATTTTTGGCGAATCTCGAAATCTTCGTTCAAGCAGACGATGGCGCCGACCGCGTCGGTCTTCACTTGATGCCAAACTTTATCGAGTGCTTCAAAGCGGCCGGGCATGCTGTGGAGCAGCAATCTTCCAGGAATGGAGTCGGGGAGTTCGACGTTACGAAACATCTTGGCATCTCCAGTTAGAAATTATCTTCGCCGTCTTGCTTAGAAATATGCAATCGACAAGGGATAAACAAGCATGGCTCGGAAAAACTCGGAGTATTAACCGCAAAGAGCCTAGCGCGGCGAAGCCGCAACCAAAGAAGAAACCGGGATTCCACCGCAGAGGCGCGGGACATGAAAAAAAATCCCCTTTTGCAAAATTCAGCTGTTGCATGTAATTGATTTCATTGAGGCCAATTTTGCGATTTTGCTCACTTTTGAATTTTTTCTCACGACCGCGGAGTTTACAGAGTTCGGAACATATCTTCATCAAGAAACTCTTTACTCTGCGTTCTCGGCGGTCATGAGAAAAAATCGAAACTTGAGACTCTGCGTCGTTTTTTTGGCTCTCGGTTTTTTCGAACGTATCCGAAAGTTTGTGTGTGAAGCAAGTTGGTTATTTTAATTGCGGCTCGAATCGATCGGCGAAAAGGATCGCAAATTGAATCATGGCTGACTTCCATTCCCGTGCGCTCATCTTCCAATCCTTGGTAATATTTCTCAACGCTAAATAGAGCAGCTTCACCGCGGCCTCGTCATTGGGGAAATGGTACCGGTTCTTGATAATTTTTCTGAGCTGCATGTGCAGACTCTCGATAGCGTTGGTCGTGTAGATAATCTTTCTCACCTCGGCGGGATACGCAAAAAAGGGAATGACCTGCTCCCACTGCCGTTTCCAGATCAGCGCGATGGGCGGATATTTCTTGCCCCAGGGACCCTGCGAGAATTCTTCCAATGCCGCAAGGCCGTACCACTTCGGAATTGGCAATCTGTCGGCCGTCGCAATCAGCTCTACAGGTGGAAGGAACGGTTAACTTTGATTCTCCGTAAAATCCAGGCTAGCTGAACCTAATCCCATGCTTGACGCGAGACGCTAGTCATGACATCTGACAAATACCTTGCGGTTTTGACTGTGATGGGATGATGGGCATAAAAATTGGGGGGGGGCGGGTCCGGTTGCGTGCATGTCATGGACAAAGGAGGAATGCCTGGAGCTGTTCATTTTTTCGATGGCTTCAAAGTTACTTCGTTTGCCAAGCGTCGCGCCTCTTCTTCTCCGAGAGACTCCAGTTCGTCAAGGATTTTTGCTAGATCGTTTTGATCCAGTTTATTAATTTCGTATTGAGAAATGACGCACGCCATTTCAGCGACTGTTGGTGATTGGAACAAGGACCGAAGCGGAATTTCTATCTGAAATTTTGCCATCACCCGGGATACGATTCGTGTAGCCGCCAACGAATCCCCTCCCAAATCAATGAAATTGTCGTGTATGCCGATCTGATCCAGCTCAAGGACGTCGCGCCAAATTTGCGCCAGATCTTTTTCGAGAGGCGTTTTATGGTTGATGAGCGGCGTAGCCAGTTCCGGCCTCGACCGTCCCGGAATAGGAAGCGCTTTGCGGTCAATCTTGCCGTTAGGCGATACTGGCAAAGCTTCTAAGAAGATAAACCTGGTAGGGACCATGTAGTCCGGCAACTTTTTTCGGACGTACGAGCGAAGTTCCGTTGTGCTAATGGTCGATCTCGGTTTCGGCACGGCATAGGCCACGATCCGGCTGCGGTCGGAATCGGCATCGAGGGCGACAACGAACGCATCGTTGATCTCGGGGTGTTGACGGATCGTTTTGGCAATTTCCCCCAGCTCGATGCGGAAACCTCGGACCTTAACCAGATCATCCACGCGCCCGACGAATTCGATGCTACCGTCGGGCAGTAGGCGACCTAGATCACCGGTCTTATAAAGGCGCGCCCCTGGGTCCTGACTGAAAGGGTGAGGAATGAATTTTTCTGCCGTCAGATCTGGACGTTTAAAATATCCGCGGGCCAGTTTTCCTCCCAGATAGATTTCACCGCAGATTCCGTCAGGAACACTCTCCAGAGATTCGTTAAGCAAGTGCAATTGCACACCGGGCAGGGTCTGCCCCAGCTCCGTAATAGTTCGCGTCTCGAACGGTTCGCATTTGCGGTACGTAGCGCTCGGAGCCTCTGTCGTGCCGTAGTAGAGACTCAATTCCGCCGACAATTTGGCAAAATAGAGCGATTGCAGATCCGCGGTCAAAGGCTCGCCGAAACAGACGATGTGTCGCAGGCTATCGCAGCGCTCAAGTCCATTCTGGGATAGCAGGGCTCGAAGGGTGGACGGAGTCAGCGTGATAATACTAATCTGGTGTTTCGCGATGAGTTGAAGCAGATAGTCCATATCGGTTTCCGTACCGGGCGGAGTGATGATCAGCCGGGCTCCGGTCAAAAGCGGCCAGAAGAGTTCGCGAAGGAGAAGAGTAAAACTAATCGAACTTTTCAGGATATGACGGTCATTGGGGGTCAGTTGGTAAAGCTTGTGCTCATGGGACGTTCGCAAATCCCGCGGCCGATGGGGTAGCATTACGGCTTTGGGTTCTCCCGTAGAACCCGAGGTATAGATGAGAAAGCCTAGATTCTCGCTGCTAATTAAATTCTCAACGGGAGCAGCGCTTTCCGTGAAAACTGTGCTCCAATCTTTGTCCAAGACAATTGACTCTGCGTCCACTTCGGGAAGACATTCCAACAGCCGCTCCTGAGCCAGCAGCACTTTGGGCCGAGTTTCGTTCACGATAAAGGATAGACGCTCTTTGGGATTCGACGGGTCTAATGGGACATAGACGCCGCCTGCTTTGAGAAGCCCCAGTACCGCAATCACCAATTCAAACGAACGCTCCATGCAAACGCCCACTGGCACCTCGGGCGCTACCCCGAGTGAGCGTAGGCGGCGCGCCAAGTTGATTCGCACGGCGATCGAGTTCGCGGTACGAAAGAGACTGCTCCCCATAAACCACTGCGACGTTATCCGGGGTATCTCTGACCTGAGCTTCAAAAAGTTCGTGCGTAAACATAACTTAGATTCATCCCGGAATCCGTAGTAAAGAAATCAAATAGGAGTGGTTGATCTCGCTCCATGTTGTCGTTTTTTTGATCTCATTCAAAGACAGGGGCGGGTTATACATAGCCGAATCGTTTTCGGAATCTCCGCACGGACTCTTCAGGCAGTGTATAGCCGCGGCACTGCAGACCAGCCGCCTGATAACCTAATCCCTGGAGCACTTGGTAATGCGACTTGGAGGAATCGTCATCGACGACGCCGAGGGTCGGCTTCAAACTTTCATAACGCGCCGTCAGCAGTCCCGATAGCACGCAACCGCCGATGTTAAGCGGGTTATATTTGGATATGGCTTCGAGAACAGCCGGCGGCGTCTGGTCCTGCACCCTTTGAGGTAAATACAGAGTTCGCTGGAAAGGTTCCGGGAGCCGAAGGACGCCGCCCGCAGTAAAAAGAATATCCTCGTGGGCTTCAAAACGCTGCATAGCCTCATCGGATTGAAGCAATGCGGAGCCGAGTCGTCGACGATCACGGTTCCTGGTCTGAGCTGTTCGATATCCAGTACATCGGGCACATTGGTGGCTCCAACAATCAGGCCGGCGTCGTAAACTTCGTGCGGCACTTTCCCATCGACTCGACGATCTGAATAGAGTCCTGCGAATTTCAATTCACGAATGAGGTCATCGCGAACTTTTTTTAGGTGATCGAGCTTGCTGTAAATATCACAAAGCGTAATGGACTTTGGATGGGGCAGGCTGTGAAGCATGAGGCGAAGCGTGGTGTAACCGATGGATCCCAGCCCGAGGAATGCGACATTTTCTTCGGCCAGGCTTTTGCCCGCTTCGCGCAAAATCCTTTCGATCGTCATTACGACGGTAGACACGGTCGTCGCATGACCGGTGGTGACGAGAGGATAGCGATCGTTTGCGGAAATGACGTCCGCGATGGCCTGCCCGTAGTTGGTTGCCGAGGGGAGCAAGCCGGTCAAGGAAACAACGCGTGCTCCGATGCGATGGGATATTTCCAAGGCTTCGAGAATCAAGGTGACGAGATCCGATTGATCGTCGTATAGACGGGAGCGCAACCGAGGCAACCCGATATTCGCGATCCGGCCAAGGTGGGTTTCATTGATGCCGAACACGCAGGGTAGTTCGTCGAACCAGTCATAAAGAGCGGCATCGCGCGACAACCCCATGTGCTGGAGAAGGTCCTCCGACAAATAACTCAACGCGGCGGCATCGACGGGAGGGATCTTTCCCGCTGCCAGAAGAGAAAGCAGCGATCGTCGTTCGATCGATAGCGGTCTCGCGCTGCCATCGACCGGGTGAGAATGCATGGGCCTCGTTCCGGACACGCTTAGTAATCAATTCCGCGTCGGCTTTCGGGCCGCTCGGGCTTGGCTCAGGGTTGTTCTCATCAGCGAGTGTCTCGATCAGCCGAGCGAGCCCGGCGATCGTCGGCGCCTCAAAAATATGCCGCAGGGGCAGCTTTTTACGCAGCTTGGTGCGCACGCGGGATACTAGCTGTGTGGCGGACAAGGAGTGTAGGCCCAGGTCGAACAAGTTGTCCTGAATGCCGACCTTATCGATTTTCAAGATCTCAGCGGCGAGTTCTACGAGTTTTCTTTCAAAGACGCTACGCGGCGCCGCAAAGGTTTCATTGATCTCGCGGCGTTTAAAGTCGGGGGCAGGAAGTGTCTTACGCTCCACCTTGCCATTAGGGCTACGCGGTAGAGAAGGCAGGAATACGAAAAACGCGGGTACCATGTATTCGGGCAGCTGCTGTTTGAGAAAGTCGCGTAGACTCCAGGCGGCGGGAGCATCTTCGTCTTCCGCTACAACGTAAGCGACCAGCTGCTTTTCTCCGGAGTTATTCTCTGGTGCCAGAATGACGGCTTCACGCACTTTCGGATGTCGGCCGAGCACTGACTCGATCTCTCCCAGTTCGATGCGGATGCTGCGGATTTTAACTTGCCCATCACGGCGACCGACGAAAGTGAAAGTGCCGTCGGACCGATACCGAACAACGTCTCCGGTTCTGTACAAGCGCTCCCCCGGCTTGTTGCTATAGGGATGGGGAATAAATTTTTCGGCGGTTAGATCAGAACGATTGAGGTAACCTACGGTTAATCCTTCGCCGCTTATATAAAGCTCGCCTTCGACTACCCACGGGCGTCGGGTTGAGATCGTCGTCCAAGACATAAAGCTGAGTATGCGGAATCGGTCGACCGATCGGTGCGGTCGGGCACTGGTGGTCGGCCAACGAGATCGGATGATAGCTCGAGGTCATTGTGCATTCGGTTGGACCGTACTGATTAACCAGCAAAGTCTTCTCTCCGAAAGCTTCATGAACCTTGCGGCATAAAGACCCATGCAGAGGCTCGCCGCCTAACCAGGATGAGACGGAGGCTGTCGTGACTCGGTCGGTCCTCGGCTAGCATGGTTTCAGCCAGCTCGTTGAGCATCGGCGGCACCGTGCTCAGCAGACAGGTTATCCGATGTTGCTTGATCTTGGAGATCAGCACTGTCGGGTCTTTGGCTCCCTGTTGATCCACCAGTACGACCCGCGCACCGACCGTTAGCGGAGCGATCATGTCGCGGACCGAAGCGTCGAAAGAAAAGGACGCCAGCTGCAGCACGCTATCTGCACTATTGAGATTGTAAGTGTCGGCGAGAAAATTACAGTAGCGCGCGAGTCCCCAATGCGATGTGAGGACTCCTTTAGGCGTTCCCGTGGAGCCCGAAGTATAATACACATAGGAAAGATCGGCGGCACTCGTCGCCCAAGTAGGATTGTCCTCAATTTCACTGTCAAAGAGATGCCGATCCCGATCGAAGCAAATGATCTCTCCCTTGTACTCGGGTAGTCGGTTGAGACACGGCGCGCTGGTTACCAGCAGAGTCGCCCGCGTGTCTCCCAGCATGTAGGCAAGGCGCATCCTGGGATAGTCAAAATCCAGCGGCACGTAGGCGGCGCCGGCTTTGAGAATCCCTAACACCGCGATCACCATATCGCAGCAGCGCTCCATGAAGATCGGGATCAAGTCTCCTGTTGCCACTCCGCGCGTTCTGAGGTGACGGGCAAACTGATTAGCCCGTCGATTGAGCTCACGGTAGGTCAAGCTCAGGTGCTCGTCGGTGAGCGCGATGGCATCTGGGGTTCGCTGAACCTGGGCTTCGAAGAGTTGGTGGATACAGCGATGTTCGGCCGGGTGTGTTTCCGAGCCGCTCCACTCTGCGAGCAATTGGCGCCTTTCGTCCTCGGCCAAAAGGGGCAGTTCTAACAACCTACGACCGCAGTCCGATGTGAGTGCCGCCAATAAGTTGCAAAGGTGCCCGAGCATGCGGTTGATGGTTGTGTCGTCAAACAGATCGGAGTTGTAATTGATTGTCAGAGTCAGCCGTTGCGGCTTGGGTATGGCATAGAGCGTCAAGTCGAATTTGGAGGGTATGGCAATGTGCTCCGAACGGCGATGCATCTAACCTGGGAAGCGACAGCTGGTCGTCTTGTGTTTCAAGGAGATTGAACAGCACCTGAACCAGCGGCGAGTGGCTGAGGCTGCGTTGGGGGTGAAGTTCTTCGACCAGCTTTTCGAAGGGCAGGTCCTGATGCGTGTAGGCGCCGAGAGCCGTCTCGCGAACTCGGGTTAACAACTCGTTGAATGTCGGATTGCCGCTCAGGTCGGTGCGCAGAACCAGGGTGTTGACAAAAAACCCGATCAGCCCCTCGATCTCAGCGCCGGTTTCGGTTGGCGATCGGCGAGCCGACAACGATATCGTTTTGTCCGGTGTAGCGGTAAAGCAGGGTTTGGAAGGCCGCTAACAGGGTCATGAACAAGGTGACCCCTTGTCGAGCGCTGAGCGCTTGGAGTCCCTGGGTCAGCTCTTGGGACAGCTCTATCGATTGTTTCGCGCCGCGATAGCTCTGCACTGCCGGGCGGGGCCGATCGGTGGGAAGATGGAGCATAGCCGGCGCCCCGGCAAGTTGTTTTTTCCAGTAGGACAGCTGGTTCTCTAACACCTCTCCTTGCAGCCACTGGCGCTGCCAGACGGCAAAATCGGCGTATTGAATCGGCAGCTCGGAAAGCGGCGAGGGGTTGCCCTGGGTGTAGGCTTGGTAGAGCAAGGACAGCTCGCGGTAAAACACCCCCCTCGACCAGCCGTCCGATACAATATGATGCATCGATAAAACCAAAATGTGATCGTCTTGGCCGAGACGAAGCAGCAGGACTCTGAACAGGGGGCCTTGGGATAGATCGAACGGCTCGCGGGCCAGCTCGGTTGCTAGTCTTTGCGCTTCGTTCTCACGGTCGCTTGCGGGATGATGCGTCAGATCCGTTATCGGCACCGACATCCTCAGGGCCGGCGCGATCAGCTGAACCGGTTCGCCGTCAACCGCCGCGAAGGTCGTCCGCAGCGACTCATGGCGCCGCACGATCTCGTTAAGACTTTGCTCCAGGGCCGGCGATGTCTAGTGATCCTTTGAGACGCAGTGCGCTGGGGATGTTGTAAACGGAACTGTTCGGCTCGTACTGATCCAAAAACCACAACCGCTGCTGGGCAAAGGATAGCGGAATTCTCTCCTGCGGGTCGGTGGCAAACATTGGCCGGGCGTGTCGTCTCTCTCCTTGACCACGGACTTGATCGATTCGCTCGGCCAAGCCTGCGATGGTTGGGCTCTCGAACAGAAAGCGCAAGGGAATCTCGGCCTGGCAGGTTTCCCATATGCGGGATATAAGCTGGGTGGCGAGCAGGGAATGGCCGCCCAGGTCAAAAAAGTTATCGTGGATGCCGACCTGGTCTACTTTTAGAACCCCAGCCGCAATCCCGGCCAACAACTCCTCCGTAGCTGTGCGAGGGGCGACGTAGCGCTCCTTCTAGTTCTGGTCTACCCTGTTCCGGTGCCGGCAGGGCTTTTCTGTCTAGCTTGCCGTTGGGGGTGAGCGGTAGACGATTTCGAGCATTACGAACGCCGATGGCACCATGAATTCCGGCAACTTCCGTTTCAGAAAGCTTCGTAGCTCATTCGTTGAAGTGTCTGGCCGAGCAGACCACATACGCCACCAGCCGCTTGTCTGTTCCGGGCGAAACCGCACGATCTTCAGGACCATCTTCGCGTGCGAGCACAGCCGCCTGCTCGGATTGCCGGATGTTGTCCGAGCACCGCCTCGATCTCACCGAGTTCGATGCGATAACCGCGGATTTTCACCTGATGGTCCATCCGTCCCAAAAATTCGATGTTACCGTCAGGCAAGTAGCGGGCTAGATCGCCGGTCTTATATACGCGGCTTGCAGGATTGGCATTGAATGGATCGGGTATAAATTTTTCTCTGGTCAGTTCAGGACGGTCTAAATAACCCCGGGCTAAGCCGTCGCCACCAATATGCATCTCTCCTGACACTCCAATGGGGACGGGATTTAGGAGTTTGTCTAACAGATAAATTTGCGTGTTGGCGATGGGCCGGCCCAAAGTAACTCTGCTGACATTCGCCGCCACTCTCTGGACGGCCGAATAGATGGTAGTTTCCGTCGGACCATACATATTCCAGAGCGAAGCACAGCGTTGCACGAGCTGCTTGGCCAAGTCGTCGGCAAGCGCTTCCCCGCCGCAGAGAATTTTCAATTCTCGGTTGCCTTGCCAGCCACCTGCCAAAAGCATGCGCCAAGTTGCGGGGGTCGCCTGCATTGCCGTTGCGCCACAGTCTGACAATAGCTGTGCCAGTCTCAAACCATCGGAGGCGACGTCTCGGCGTGCCAGCACTACGCGCGCGCCTACGGTTAGCGGCAAGTATATTTCCAGTCCGGCGATATCGAAGCAGAACGTCGTGACCGCAAGAAGGATGTCCGTTTCGCTCAGGCCGGGTTGGCGCGCCATCGAAGCCAGGAAATTAACCACACTGCTATGTTGAATCATGACTCCCTTGGGCTTTCCGGTTGAGCCCGAGGTGTAGATCACATAGGCGAGGTTGTCGGGGTCTAGTTGTTGGCCGACATTGGTTATGCTCTCACGCGCGATCTCTTGCCAGTCCTGGTCATAGGAATCCGCACGCCAGCAAAGGTTGGCACGAGTTTACCGATCTGCGCTTGAGTCAACAAAGAAGCAGCACGGCTATCTTCAAGCATGAAATCAATCCGTTCGGCGTGGAAAGTCGGGGTCGATTGGCAGGTAGGCGCCGCCGGCTTTGAGAATCCCTAGCAGCCCGACGATCATTTCTATGGACCGTTCAACGCAGATGCCGACGAGCACATCGGGTCCGACGCCGAGCTTTTGTAAGTAATGAGCGAGTTGGTTGGAGCGGTTATTGAGCTCGCGGTAGGTGATCTGTTGGTCCTCGAAGACCACGGCGATGGCGTCCGGAGTTTTCTCGACCTGCGCTTCGAACAACTCGTGGATGCACTGTCGTTGGGGTAGTCGGTTTTGGTGTCATTCCATTCGACTAAGAGTTGATGCTTCTCCGCCTCGGTGAGCAACGGTATCTCGCTAATCGGTTGGTCTGGGTTAGCGACGATGCCTTCGAGCAAGACTTGAAAATGACCGAGCATGCGCTCGATGGTGGCGGCATCGAACAGATCGGTATTGTAGTTGAGCGAGGCGCGAGCGAGCCCTGTCTATCGGATATGGTGAGCGAGAGGTCAAACTTAGCAATGTTGCTAGAGGATACGAATCGGAACGGCGCTAAGTCCTTCAAGCTCCAAGGAAGGATCGCCGGCGTTTTGGAGTGCAAACATCACCTGGAACAGAGGCGAGATGCTGGGGTTGCGCTCGGGATGTAGTTCCTCGACAAGTTTCTCGAAGGGCAGGTCTTGATGAGTATAGGCTTCTAGAGTGGTTTCGCGGACTTGGGCCAGCAGTTCTTTGAAGGTCGGGTTGTTGGAAAGATCGGTGCGCAAGACCAGCGTGTTGACGAATAAACCGATCAGCCCCTCGGTCTCCTGGCGGGTCCGACCGGCGACGGGAGTGCCCACGGCGATGTCTTGCTGGCCGCAGTAGCGGCAGAGCAGGGTCTGGAAAGCCGCCAGCAAGGTTATGAAAAGGGTAACGCCTTCGCGCTGGACTTAAACCCTCAATTGCTTCGGAAAGTTGCGTCGAAAGCTCTACGGATTGGCTCGCATCCCCGGTAAGTTTGCAGCGCTGGGCGGGGATGATCGGTAGGGAGCTGGAGCGTCGAAAGACCGTCGAGTTGCTTTCTCCAGTAGGAAAGTTGCTTGTCGAGGTTTTCGCTTTGGAGCGAATCGCGCTGCCAGAGGGCATAATCGGCGTATTGGATCGGGAGCTCACTCAGGGGACTGGGCTTCCCGGAGCCGTAGGCTTGATAAAGTGTCGAGAGCTCGCGGAAGAGCACGCCCATGGACCAACCGTCGGAAACGATATGGTGCAGGTTCAAGGCGAGCACGTGGTCGTGCGGGGCGAGACGCCAAAGCCGAGACCGTATCAGCGGCCCACGGCTAAGATCGAAGGGCTGTAGAGCTTCTTCTTCGAGCAGGGATTGTAGAGCCGGTTCGCGTTCGTGTGCTGGAAGCTCGCTCAGGTCGATAGGAGTCAGCGAAAAAACCAACGACCGCAAGATCTTTTGCACTGGATTGCCATTGACGGTGGCAAAGACCGTGCGCAGAGCTTCGTGACGGCGCACGACTTCATTGAGGCTTTGTTCCAGAGCGTTGAGGTTGAGATCGCCGGCCAAGCGGAACGCTGCCGGTATGTTATAGGTTGCGTTACCGGGATCGAGACACTCCAAGAACCATAAGCGTTCCTGAGCGAAAGAGAGCGGGGTGGCGTTGCTCCTTGGGACCGGAAGGTTGGGTTGAAAGCTCCGTGAGTCATTCTTGATTCCCATGCTGGCCTGGACCGAATCGGCGAGGCTGGCAATGGTTGGCGACTCGAACAATCTGCGCAAAGGGAAATCGATCTGGAACGCTTTATTTATACGCGAGACGACCTGAGTGGCTATGAGGGAATGGCCACCCAGGTGAAAGAAGTTGTCATGGATGCCGACCTTGTCGAGCTTGAGGATCTCGGCCCAGATGTTAGCGAGGAATCTCCTCCACCGGAGTTCTTGGGGCGGCAAAGGCATCGTCGAGCTCGGGTCTGCTGTGATCGGGAGCCGGCAGAGCCTTTCGGTCGAGCTTGCCATTGGGCGTGAGCGGCAGCGAATCGAGGAACATAAAGGCCGACGGCACCATGTAGTCGGGCAGCTTGTGCTGGAGATAGCTGCGCAGGTCGTGAGCCGAAGGGGCTGGAGCCCGCAACAGCAACGGTGTAGGCCACCAGGCGACGGTCTCCCGGAGTGTCTTCTCGCACGAGCACCACCGCCTGTTGGATGGCGGGATGTTGAGCGAGCACGGATTCGATTTCGCCGAGTTCGATGCGATAGCCGCGAATCTTGACTTGATCGTCAATTCGTCCGAGAAACTCGATGTTGCCGTCAGGCAGGTAACGCGCCAGGTCGCCGGTTTTATACAACCGCGCCTGCAGATCGTTACTGAATGGATGCTCAATGAATTTCTCGGTTGTTAGTTCCGGACGGTTGAGATAACCGCGCGCTAAGCCTGGTCCGCCGATGTAAAGCTCTCCACAGACGCCAATCGGTACCGGGCTTAGGTGGTTATCGAGAATGTATGTTTCCGTGTTCGCAATCGGCCGACCAATGGGAACCGTTGCGGCGTTCGCTGCAACGGATTTTACCCGGTACCACGTTGCAAACGTCGTCGTTTCTGTAGGACCGTAGACGTGGAGCAATCGACTTGGCGGGCTGCTGCGTAACAGCTCTCTCACTCTCTCGGGATCGACGGCTTCCCCGCCAAAGAGCAGGTTCCGCAACTTGCCGAGGGCGGCGGGTATTTGTGTCCACCATCTGATTGAACAAGGCAGTGGTCAAAAAGAGCGTGGAGATCCCATGCCGTTCGATTGCCTTCGACAAAGACTGCGGCGATAGCAACGTATCTTTGGCGATCAACACCAGCCGTGCGCCGTTTAACAACGCTCCCCAGATCTCGAAAGTCGCGGCATCGAATGAAACATTGGACGCCTGGGCGATCACTTCCGATGGCGTAACCTGCACGTAGTCTGTATTCATCACCAAGCGATTGACCGCCCGGTGTGACACGGCAACCCCTTTAGGCCGCCCCGTCGATCCCGAAGTGTAGACCACATAGGCGAGACTGTCTGATGAAGTTTTCGCCGCTAAGTTGCGCTCGCTCCCTTGACCGATCTTTTCCCAGTCTGTGTCCAGAGAGATAATTGTGGCTGTGTGATCGAATACATCGACAAACGCATGCTGGGCGATTAAAACCCGCGCTCCGCTGTCCTGGAGCATAAACCTCAGTCGTTCATTGGGATAGGTAGGGTCTAAGGGAACATAGGCGCCGCCCGCTTTGAGGATGCCGAGTAACCCGACAATCATGTCTATGGAGCGGTCAACGCAAATACCGACGAGTTCGTCGGGACCGACACCATGTGTATGCAAGTAATGAGCGAGCTGGTTGGCGCGGCTGATTCAGTTCGCGATAGGTCAACTGCTGGTCTTCGCAAACCAGGGCTATGGCGTCCGGGGTCTTCTCGACCTGTGTCTCAAACAGTTCATGGATGCACTGATCTTTCGGATAGTCGGTCTTGGTCTCGTTCCACTCGTATAACAGCTGATGTCTCTCGGTCGGACTTAACAGCGGTATGTCCAGGAGCTGGCGGTTCGGATCGCGTATCATTTCTACAAGCAGTGTCCGCAGGTGATTCAGCATCCGCGTGATGGTGTCGTCATCAAAACGCTGCCGATCGTAGGTGATTTCCAGCGATAAATCCGGCCCCAGATAGCCCGCGACCGTCAGCGGATAATGGGTCATCCCGCGCAGGTGAAATTCGCGGTTTTTCCACCGATCGCCTTGCTCGTGCATCAAGGCATTGAGTTGGTAATTTTCAAAAACGAGCAGGCTGTCGAATAATGGTTTGCCCGAGGGAACGGGGCTCCATTCGTGGATTTTGACCAGTGGAGTATGCTCGAAATCCCGCATGGCAATCCATTGGGAACGCAGTGTCTGCAAAAATGGAAGCAGCCTGCTGTTCGGAGACACACGAACCGGCACCGGAACCGTGTTGATCAGAAGTCCAACGACGGAATCGGCCCCTTCGAACGCCGCGTGACGGCCGGCCCGGGTTGCGCCGAAGACGACGTCGTTCTCCCCGCTGTAGCGGCTTAGGAGCAATGCCCAGGCTCCTTGCAGCAAGGTGTTGGGCGTCAACTGGTACCGTTCGACCAAGGAGCGAAGGGCACGAGTATCGGTTTTGGAAAGCCGGGCGGTCTTCTCGCCATAACTCTGCACCTGCTGCGGGATTGGTTGGCGATGATTTCCGGCCAGACTTTGTTCGGCGTTGAGATCTTTCAGTCTCGCGCGCCAGAAATTCTCCGCTTCGCAAATGTTTTGTTTCTGAAGCCAGTCGATGTACGACCGATAGGGCGAAGGATTGCTTAAACTTAAGTTGTCGCCACGACAAATGGCTTCATAGAACGCGAAGACTTCGTTGAGGAGCAAGACGCGCGAGCGGCCGTCAAATAGAGCGTGATGAGAAGTCCAAATTAATCGGTATTCAGCTTGAGCGCAGCGAAGCAGCGTCAATCGCATCAGCGGGGCTTGATCCAGGTGAAACCCAAGCTGCCGGTCGGTTTGCAGAAAGCTTTCGAGTTGTTTTTCCTGTTCATCAAGAGTTCGATCGCTCCAATCCAAATGTTTCAAGGGAAGTTGGACATCTCGATGCACTTGTTGGACGGGCGGCTCCGTCCCTTCCCAGAAAAAGCTTGTCCGCAGCGCGGCATGGCGGCGCAAGACTTGATCCCAGGCTCGCTGAAAAGCGCTGACATTCGAGCTCTTCGCGGAGCACGGCAACGAGCTGCTGAATATAGACACCCGATTGCGGCGCCGACAAGCTATGGACGAGCATGCCATGTTGTAATGGCGACAGGGGGTATGAGTCTTCAATCTGCATAAGGAAAAACTTTTTGCGCTCGATGTATGTACGTCGTTACCGAACCAACCTGAATCGCATTGAATCTAGCCGCGCTTTTATTCCTCGGAGCTATTTTCTGCCATTTTGTTTCTCAAACTTAGCGGTCTCATGTCGGTCCAAACTTTCTTGATATAAGCCAAACAATCGGCCTTCAGCGCTTCTTTACCAGCATCTTTCCAACCGAGGGGATTGGGTTTTTCCACTGGCCAGATCGAGTATTGTTCTTCGTGATTTACCACTACTTTGTAAATCCTATTGTCTTCTGTTTCTTCCATTGCAATTCCCTACCTTTCCTAGAGCTTCAATTGGAGCGGTCGGCATCGACAGCTACGATCCTAGCTTGTTGCAATCTCGATCTAAAAATCAAGAAGCTAATTTAACGGTTTACCACTCGTGAGACATTTGGTGCCATTCAGGGACAACGCGCGACACTTCTTTGCTTTCGACTGCGTGGTGTTGCATCCCCTGTCGGGTAAATCCTTGCAGGGCGTGAATGCAACTACCGAGTTCTGGCCTTGCTGCAACTTGGTCGCGATTTCGCATCGTGTACGGGAGTTTGTCGATTTGAACGCAACGACAAAATGGCTGGCAGTTTTGTTATACCGTTGTGTGTAGGGGGGTGCAATGGAGACAATGCAGCCTTAGAGGTCGCCGGTGACAACGAACTAGATTATCCGATTGACCGATTTCACGGAACGTACCCACCCAATATCAGGTGGTCCCCGGTGGTTTTCTGAGCGCAGCGGCGAACGATGGTAGCTTGGCCAGCTGGAGGATCCAGTTGATGGCCAAAGAAAGGACCAGCGTTCGTATGCAAACTCAGATCAAGGTTATGTCGGCGCAGGGGCACTCGCTGCGCAGTATCGCTCGGGTGCTTCGGCTTTCGCGCCGCACCGTACGGAAGTATTTAGAACCAGACCCCCAGCCGCCCAGTGAGAACGGTGGCTGGGAGGACAAGATAGACTGGGATTATGTGCGCCACGAAGTCTACGGCAAAGGGACCACGGTCAAACAGATTGGCCGGGAGGTTGCCTCAGAGATCGCGTATGTAAAGTTCTGGCGGGTGTTTCGTGAACAGGCCGGACACAAAGCCAGTCCACAACAAGTCACCATTCGACTTCATCACAAGCCGGGGAAAAAACCCAGGTCGATTTCGGCGACGGTGTTTTTATCACTGAGCGAGAAAGCGGCAAGAAGACGCTCACGCAGTTTTTCTTGGGCGTGTTGCCGTTTAGTTCGTACACCTTCGGGGAGTTTGTTTTAGACCAGAAACTGCCGACCTTCATCGGCGTCCAACAACGCATGTTCGCTTACTTTGGCGGGGTCACCCCGTACCTGGTGGTGGACAATCTCAAGAGCGGGGTACATAAGGCCCATCTCTACGATCCCGACGTTAATCCGACCTATTGCGATTTTGCCAATCACATGGGCTTTGCCGTGCTGCCGGCCCGGCCCTACAAACCCAAAGACAAGGGCTCGGGGGAATGTCACATCGGAGTTCTGCAAAGAGGCTTCTTTCAGGAAGTGCGTAACCGGGTCTTCTATTCATCGGCGAGCCCACTATCGCAGACGCCATCTGCGATCGCTTGCTGCACCACAGTTACAAAATTGAACTGAAAGGAGACTCGATTAGAAAGAACAAGAAATGAGAAAACCGACTTGCAACTTAATGAAGCCTTAGGCTATGAAAAAAACTCCAGCGTCGCTTCGCTCCGACCCCCGGCCGCAGTCAGCGAAATAGGGGGCCGAAATGCAGCGAAGTCACCGGCCGAGTTGTGCGAAATATCCATCCGGCGATGCCCAGACACTGAAGTACCCATGTGAACACCGTCCGATGGGTTTCCAAATCGATCAATCGCCGCGTCCGCGATATCGTCGAATGATCCGGCGCACACTCTGTCAGCCCCAGCTCAAGGAACGATCGCACTCCCGAGGAGTCCGCCGCGCGCCACGCCATGGCGCGTTCAGAGTCCAGGCATTCGAAGTAGCCAAGTAATAGAAAACGGAAATATCGTCCAGGCGCCAGACTGGGCCGCCCCATCTTCTCGGCATAGAACGACCGGCACTGCGCTTCGACAAACTCGTCGAACCCATGCTTGGCCAATAACCCGTTGAGCTTCTCGTAGAACGGGTGGCTCACAGACTTCGGCAGCTCGCTCACTGCCACCCATATCGCCGACTGCTCTTCGCGCTTCTTTGTCCCATCGCCATGTAAAAAACTTTAAACCCTATCAACCTTCGTGTCGATCACTTACGGTTTTCTACCGTCACTCTGTGCGCGACTTTCACCACGGGCTGCTAGACGCGAAGCCGATAGTCCCAGTCCGGAGGAGCCAACCCGCTTGCCTTTCACGTCGGCGATGGTTTTGACGCCCGGCCCGCCGACAATCAAAAACGCCAGTGACGGCGTCCCGCCGAAGATCGCTTGCACCGGCACGCCGCCGGCGGTGGTGACGATACGCGAGATCGGACCGTCGTAGGATACATCGAGGGCGCCACTGACCATCATCTGCGCCCCCTGCGTGCCGCCGCTGACATTGACCTGTTTGACGTCTAGACCATTCTTTTTGAAGTAGCCTTCTTGCTCGGCGATCCACAGCGGCGCCAAGCGCGCGTTGCGAAAGCTCATGCCGAAGTTGACGGTGATGTTTTTCGCGTGGGCGGTCAGTGCATTCGCGGCGGTGAATAAGAAAACGGCTGCGATGATCAAGCGATGACGTGTTGAGGTTTTCAATGAGGATCCTCCCAAAGAAGTATGCCGAGTCACGCGCTCGGGTGGTTTAGTTTCTATAGCTCAAAGAGAGAGTTGGTGACAAAGGAAATATTGAAGTGGTGTTCGTAAGCAAACGCCTTACGTCCACTTTTCTTCACCGATTTAGTTAGCTGTAACGTAACCGAGATGCAGTGCGCTGAAGGCGTTCGGTCAGCCGAAGAAGCGGGATACAATCAAACGAATGATCTTTTGCATGAAACAAGCGTTGTCTGAAGACCTGATCCTGATTCTCTATTGCATGGTACTAAGTATAATTATCTTGTAAAATCACTTAGAAAAGCAGATAAGCCTGTTCACAAGGACACTCATAAGTACAATGGCCAGTGCTGACCAATTAAAGGCGCTCATCAAGAGTCACGCTGAAGGTGACGATGAGAGGTTTTACACGATTGCAATACAGGTCGCAGCGCAAGCTGCGCGTCAAGGACATACCAGATTTGCGACCGAACTTCGGGACTTAGTTATGCGAGCAAAGGCTCGTGGAAACGTCGTTCTGTTGGGTCAGCAGACAAGGCCAGTGCCGCTAGTTCAACCTCGCGGCGAGCTTGCAGGGCTTTTGACGGCGGCGTATCCCAAACTTCGCCTCGCAGATATGGCGCTGGAGGAGAAAGTAAGATCCCGAGTAGAACGTGTACTTCTAGAACAACGGCAACGAGAGCGAATTCGGCAGCATGGTTTTACGGCTCTCCGTAAACTGCTCTTTATAGGTCCGCCCGGCACCGGAAAAACGATGACCGCAGGGGTCTTGGCCGGTGAGCTTGGGTTACCGCTCTTTACGATTCAACTCGACGGGCTAATTACAAAGTACCTTGGGGAAACAGCGGCAAAGCTTCGTCTTATCTTCGATGCAATCCAGCAGACCCGTGCCATTTACTTGTTCGACGAGTTCGATGCCCTTGGGAGCGAACGAACGGCGCGAAATGAAGTTGGAGAAATCCGTCGGGTTCTAAATTCTTTTCTCTTGTTTCTTGAAGAAACTCAGTCGGAAAGCATTATTGTCGCTGCAACGAATCATCCGAAGCTGTTAGACCGTGCACTCTTCAGAAGGTTCGAGGCCGTGATAGAATTTAGTCCGCCTTCTAAAGTCGTGGCAGAAAAGGTGCTTCGGTCTAGACTTGCGCTATTGGAGACGACCGGGCTGGAATGGCCGAAGGTTGTTCACGCGGCAACTGGGCTCAGTCACGCAGATATCGCTCGTGCCTGTGAGGACGCCGCTAAAGATGCAATTCTCGCTCACCGCGCTCGCATTGAGACCAGGGAACTCGTTCGGGCTCTCACCGAACGACGAGCTGCGCACAAACCAGCTCGTAGTTAGTAAGAAATGGCGGCTCCACGCAACCGAAAGCACCTCGTCGTAGTTACACCTCCATCGACGGAAGCATACAGAAGCCATGCTCGTATAATAACGGCACCCACCTTGCCAGTGCCGCCTGACAGAGGAAGGCATGCTAGGGAACTGCGTTCAGCGTTAGTAAACGCTGAACGCGAATCATTAGAGAGCCGGCAAGCTGTTGGCATTCGAGTGCACGGGGCAACGCCCGGTCTGTATGTACAGTTTGAGAGCCCTCCTGGAATCGACCTAAGACTTGAGTCCCTTGAAGACAAGCGCAAAGGTATTGAGGTCGTTGCGGTGAGACATCTAGGGGATCCACCGGTCCAGCTCGCGACGGTTTTTGTGCCTGACGGAGAGATCAAGCACTTTATTAGGCGATTTGAGAAATACGAATTCGAGAAAACAAAAAAAGATGAGCCCCGGCACAAAGATATGGTTGACCGAATCGCTGCATTGCAACGGGCGACCCTCCGTGCGCTTTGGACTGACGAGGCGAACGAATACCCTTCCGAGAATCAACCAATCTGGTGGGAAGTGTGGTTGCGCCGCCATGACGGTGGAGAATTGGAACGTTTAAGTGCGTTCTCACGCGTGATTGGCCTCGTCCTTGGTGAGCAATCGCTAGCCTTTGATGAACGAATCGTTGTCCTTGTGAGGGGAACAGCCAGACAGCTAGCCGGATCTCTCGATGTACTCAATGATGTTGCCGAGGTACGCAAAGCGAAGGAGAGCGCGGCATTCTTTGTAGATGCCTCGCCGACAGAACAGGCGAACTGGTCGGACGACCTGAGGGCGCGAACAACACCGCCCGGAGCAGACGCTCCTGCTGTTTGCGTACTGGATACTGGCGTGACCCGCAATCATCCATTGATTCAGGATCTCTTATCACCAGGGGATTTGATGACGGTGAATCCTAATTGGGGGCCGCAAGATGATGGTGGCGGACCTGGCCAAATGGGGCACGGGACCGAAATGGCGGGGCTTGCTGCTTATGGAGATCTCACGGGCGTTCTCATGTCGGTGGCGCCGGTAAACATGCGGCATCGATTGGAATCTGTTAAAATTCTTCCACCGAGGGGAAGCAATCCCCAACAACTTTATGGCGCGATCACGGCGCAGAGTGTTGCGTTACCGGAGATTAACACACCCAATCGCCTACGAGTTTTTTCGCTTTCGGTTACAGCAATTGACCAACGGGACCGTGGCCAACCGACTTCGTGGTCTGCTGCTGTTGATGCACTTGCAGCCGGTCGAAGTTTTGATCCCGGAACTCAAGGTCTCATATACATAGATAGTGCTGAGGCCGAAGCGCATCGTCTTTTCGTAGTTAGCGCTGGGAATGTCCAACCTGAAATGTTTGAACCAGCTCACCTCAATCAGAGCGATGTTCAGCCGGTTCACGACCCTGCGCAGGCGTGGAACGCGCTGACTGTCGGGGCCTTTACGGAGAAAAGCGTGATTACACATCGTGATTGGGATGGATGGAGTGCACTCTCACCACCAGGTGAATTATCTCCCCATAGTACAACTTCGGTCATGTTCCAGGATATCTGGCCTACTAAACCGGACGTTGTGTTTGAAGGTGGCAACGTGGCTTACAATGGAACGGACTTTGATCCAGGCGTTCCAGATCTTTGTCTACTTTCGACTCACTACCAACCAAATGAGAAACTATTCGTACTGTCGCGTGCAACGAGTGCTGCTACAGCGCAGGTCGCGCGCATCGCGGCCATTATTCTGGCAGATTATCCAACCTTCTGGCCTGAAACTGTTCGAGCGCTCATTGTTCATTCAGCCAAATGGACACAACCGATGGAAAACCAGCTAATTGGTGTGTCGGGAAAGCGGGCAAGAGCAATACTCGTACATCGTTACGGCTTCGGTGTACCGCAATTGGAGAGAGCTCTACGGAGTGCGAATGACTCGCTCACGCTCGTTGCCCAAGGTATCTTGCGTCCATTCACAGTCGGGAAGATGCGTGAAATGCATTTTTATCGATTGCCATGGCCAAAGGAGGCTTTGGAGGAGTTGGGTGGTGCGGTGGTGCGTTTGCGCATTACTCTTTCATACTTTGTAGAACCAAACCCTAGCCGACGAGGCTGGAAACGTAGGTACAGATACGCATCTCATGGCCTTCGATTCGACGTAAAACTTCCGACCGAGGATATTGATACTTTTCGTAAGCGCCTGAACAAGCGCGCGTTGGAAGGGGATGAAGATAAACCGCAAAGCAGTAGCGATTCTGCAGATTGGTTTTTGGGTGAACAGGCACGGAACAAAGGATCAATTCACTCCGACATCTGGAAAGGTACCGCAGCCGACTTGGCCGAGCGCGGCGTAATTGGTGTCTGTCCCGTTTCCGGGTGGTGGAAAGATCAGCCAAAACGAGATCGAAGTGATTTTGGTGCTCGCTATGCACTTGTAGTCAGCATTGAGACCGATGCGGAAGATGTGGATATCTGGACGCCTGTCGCTCAACAAATCGGGGTGTTGATTGAGGTGTAACGATTGAAGTATAAATTGTTTGACTCTGATCGGTCCTTTGTCACGGCCTCTAGATTTTGACAGTCGATTTCTTATCCACGACCAACAGGAAAAAACTGCTCTTTGTGAATCGTCGAAACAACAAAAGCAATTTAACCAAGTCTACTGCGCAATAGTCATTGTTTGGGGTCTAAGTGCAGGCCCGTAAAGCAGTGATCGCTGGTTCACTAATCCGGAGTGGTCCCGATCGATACCTGCGTCACGCACCAGGATAGCAGCTCCATCTGCGGCATGGTCTCCACCATAGAGCCCGCGCGGGAAACTAAGCTTTCCGCTTCGGTGATCGGTTGGCCCATGGCGAGCAGCACGGAGACGGCGAGCATGGCGGTGCGGCCGACGCCGCCGGCGCAATGAACCAGCACCGCTTCGCCGGAGTGCAGTCGGTTGGCGACATCGTTGGCGAGGGCCCAAAAGGCGTCTTTGTTCTCCGGCACGCCGCCTTCGCGTATTTCAAAAGGCACGACGGAACAGGGCACCGTGCCGGCATCCAGCGCCTCGGCGTATTTAACCGATTTTTGGCGAATCTCGAAATCTTCGTTCAAGCAGACGATGGCGCCGACCGCATCGGTCTTCACCTGATGCCAAACTTTATCGATGGTTTCAAAGCGGCCGGGCATGCTGTGGAGCAGCAGTCTTCCAGGAACCGAGGCAGGCAGTTCGACACTACGAAACATCTTGGTTTCTCCAGTTAGAAATGGATCTTCACCGTCACGTTTACAAATATGCAATCGACAATCGATAAACAAGCAGGCCCGGGGAAACCTTCGAGGATCAACTAAAGCGAACGTAAGGTTACAACCAAAACTGGCTAGAACTGAGGGGCCGCGGACTAGCCGAGCTTGACGATGCGTATGCCGCTGGTGCGAAGCTGTTGGAGGAACTGCTCGTTTGGGCGGGTGGGAAAATGAAACGCTGAGAAAATCTTGTTCTCCATTTTATGATTGCGAAATGAGATGGCGTCAATTATACCCAGCCGACATTGCTCGGCTAATTGGCTAATCAGATTGAGGGTCTTGCCGACGTCGTCGGATTCCACGACCAGCCGGATGGCGTGGTCGTCGGCACCGGTCATGTTGAGCATGGCGTCGAAAACGTCGGATTCCGTTAGGATCCCAGCTAAAATGCCCGCTCGTATCACCGGCAGGGCGTTGATCCGCCGGGTGCGGAAAATGCGCGCGGCCTCTTCTATCGGGCAATAGGGTTCAACCGTGACGACATTGCGCACCATGATCGTCGAGATCGGTTGGGGCACGGTGTTGTCGGCGACTTCGAGAGAAAACGGGTTGAGATGATTGGGAAAGGCCCGGGCGAGATCGTATTTGGACAGCAATCCGGCCAATTTTTTCCCGTTGGTCGCGGCTTCTGCGACCAGTAAGTGGCGGAATTTGTGCCGGCCCATGAACAGTGCCGCTGCTGAAATCGTCATAGTCGGCGGCACCGTCAGTGGGTCGGGCGTCATCCAATTCTCAACAAACATTGACTGAATTTCTCCCGGAAGGAATAGCTACCCGTTCTCTCTAGTGAACTATCGGCTGGTGCGATGGCGAGCTTTAACTACGAGCCGATTATTAATACTGTCGGCGTCGGATTGCTTTGCGCCTGAACGGCGACGGCGGCAATGAAAAAGCCCATTGAGCCAAACGCCAAAGAGAACGGATAAGGTCTCGAAATGGGCTTGCTACGGTCCAGTCGCTACATCGCATGGGTCGCTGTGGCGTCTTAGCACAAGTCGTAAGAAAATCGCATGCGCCGATAAGAGCTGCGAGTTACGTAGCAATTGCCAGTTTCCAAGTTTATTATGTTTCTCAAGATAGTTGTGCGTATTACGGACAACCTAGTCACGTGGAGTTAACAAGGAGTAGGTAAGAGATGGCGATTCATCCACTTGCGGGCAAGCCGGCGCCGGTCGATATTATTGATCGACGTGGCGGCGCTGGAGAAGGCCTATTACGAGCGTCAGCCCAATGTCGACGACCCGGCCCAACTGGTCAGCTTCGGCACCAGCGGCCATCGCGGCAGTCCGCTGAGCGCGAGTTTGAACGAAGCGCATATTCTGGCGATCACCCAGGCGATCTGCGAGTACCGCGCGAGCAAGCAAATTACCGGGCCGTTGTTCATGGGTAAGGATACCCATGGGGCATCCGGGCCGGCGCAGCGGACGGCGCTCGAAGTGCTGGCGGGAAATTCTCTCGACACGATCATTCAGAAGGACGATGGCTTCACACCGACACCGGCGATCTCGCGGGCGATCTTGACGCACAACCGCGGCAAAAAAGACCGCCTCGCCGACGGCATTGTCGTCACGCCGTCGCATAATCCACCGGCCGACGGCGGCTTCAAATACAATCCGCCGGATGGCGGGCCGGCCGATACCGATGTCACCGATTGGATTCAAGGGCGGGCAAACGACTTGCTGCGCGCCGGCAATCGCGGCGTCAAACGGATCGGCTACGACGCGGCGCTCAAAGCGACCACGACGCACCCATTAGATTTAGTCAGCCCCTACGTCGACGATCTGACGGCGGTCATCGACATGGAAGCGATTGGCGCGCAACGGGTAAAGATCGGTGTCGATCCCCTCGGCGGCGCGGCGCTCGGCTATTGGCAAAAGATCGCCGAACGTTATCGCTTCGATCTAACTGTGGTCAATGCGCATATCGATCCGACGTTTCGCTTCATGACTTTGGATCACGACGGCAAGATTCGCATGGATTGTTCGAGTCCCTATGCGATGGCTAGTCTGGTCCAATTAAAGGACCGTTTTCAGGTCGCCTTCGGCAACGACGCCGACTCGGATCGTCATGGAATAGTCACGCCCGCTCTTGGGCTGATGAATCCCAATCACTATTTGGCGGTGGCGATTCATTATTTATTGTCGCACCGGCCGCTGTGGAACAAATCCGCTGCCGTAGGCAAAACCTTAGTCAGCAGTTGTCTGATCGATCGGGTGGTCGAGAGTCTCGACCGCAAACTCTTCGAAGTGCCGGTGGGCTTCAAATGGTTTTCGCCGGGGCTGTTCGACGGCTCGGTCTGCTTCGGCGGCGAGGAGAGCGCCGGCGCGAGTTTCCTGTGCAAAGACGGCACCGTCTGGACCACCGACAAGGACGGCATCATTCTCTGTCTGCTCGCGGCGGAAATGATTGCGACGACGGGGCGGGACGCGGCGAGTTGGTATGAGGAGTTGACCGGCGCCATGGGCAAGCCTTTTTACACCCGGGTCGATCTGGCGGCGACTGTGGCGCAGAAAAATGCTTTGAAAGCGCTAAGGCCGGATTCGCTCACGGCAACCGAACTCGCCGGCGAGCCGATCACGGCGAAACTCACCCACGCGCCGGGTAACGGCGCCGCCATCGGCGGCCTCAAAGTCGCCGCCAAGAGCGGCTGGTTCGCGGTGCGTCCGTCGGGCACCGAGGATCTGTGTAAGATCTACGCCGAGAGTTTGCGCTCGGAGGCGCATTTAGCGGCGATCAAGGATCAGGCGGCGGCGATCATGCAGGATGTTTTCACGGCGGCCAACGCCTAAGCGAACGGGACATGGAATTTACGATCGATTCTAAAATTAAACTCAATGACGGCCATGCTATTCCGCGCCTCGGTTTGGGTGTGTGGCTGATCAGCTCGGGGAAGAGCTGCGAGTCGGTGGTGCGCGCGGCGCTCGACGCCGGCTACCGGCATATCGACACGGCGGCGTTTTACGGTAACGAAGAGAGCGTCGGCAAAGCGATCCGCGACAGCGGCATCGCCCGCGCCGAGATTTATCTCACCACCAAATTGTGGAACAGCGATCACGGCAATCCCGAGCGCGCCCTGGAACGCAGTCTCGGCAAGCTCAAGATCGATTATGTCGACCTTTACCTGATCCATTACCCGGTGCCGGAGCGGTTGCGCAGCTGGCGCGCGCTGGCAGGCTTGCGCGCAGGCGGCAAAGCGCGCTCCATCGGCGTGAGCAATTTCACGATCGGACATTTGACTGAGCTGCTCGCCAACAGCGAGACAGTTCCCGCCGTCAACCAGGTGGAATTGCATCCGTACCTGTACCAGCGTGAGCTGCTGGATTTCTGCCATAAAAAGAACATTGTGATCGAGGCCTATAGCCCGCTGACTCACGGCGAGCGGCTCAACGATGCGAAACTGGTGGCGATGGCGCGGAAGTACAGCAAATCTCCGGCGCAGATCCTGATTCGCTGGGCGTTGCAGCATGACGTGGTGGTCATTCCGAAATCGGCGAAGCGAGAACGAATTATCGAAGATGCCGATGTCTTCGGCTTCGCCATCAGCGCTGAAGATATGCGGACGCTCGATGGCTTCAATGAAAACTTGCGGACTTGCTGGGACCCGACCCATGCGCCATAACCAATTGATCGCCATTGGCTAAGGAGGCGAAGATGAACATCTCGCTAAAGTTCGGCATTGCCAGCTTGATTGTCGTTGTCGGGTTGATGGCGCAGTCCGCGCCCGCGCAAGAAACCATGCGGGTGGCGATCCCGCTATTTCCGACCGCGGCGTTTCCCTTGCTGGTGGCCAATGACCGCGGCTTTTTTCGTAACGAGGGACTGACCGTCGAACCGATCCGCATCAACAGCGCGCCGACGACCTATCAAGCGCTGATCTCGGGCGACGTTCACGCCGCCGCCGGCGCGCCCACCGGCTTGCTGCCGAGCCATGCTCAAGGCGCGGATGTGATCGCGGTGGGCAGCTGGGACAATCTGGTTCCCTATGTCTGGGTGACAAGAGAAAAAATTGCCGACATCCGCGAACTGCGCGGCAAAAAAATCGGCGTCAATCGTGCCGGTAGTAAACCCTGGTTGATCGTCCATGTGCTGTTGCAAGACGCCGGTCTCGATCCGGCGAAGGATTTGACTTTGCTACAGATGGGCGGCGGCTCCCAGGAACGGATCGGCGCGCTGATGCGCGGCGGCATCGATGCGACGCTCGCCGACGTGCTGTTCGAACCGATCATGAAAAAACGCGGCTTCTTTGTTTTGCGCGGCAAGCCGACGCCGTTCATGAACGCGCCGATCGCCGTCAAGCGTTCCTTCGCCACTGGCCAGCGCGCGACGCTAAAAAAATTCGTCAAGGCCTACGCCGACGCGACCCGCTATCTGATCGACAATCGCGACGGCACCATGCGGCCGCTGACGCAGCTGCTCAACACCAGCGACGCCGAAGTCCTCGACTTCGCCTACCAGTATTTGCACGCCAACTCCGAAGCGACACTCTATCCGCCTGAAGATGCGGTCAGGAATCTCATTCGCATGTCGGGCTACATGGACAAGAGATTAGCGTCCATCAGTGTCAGTCGGGTCATGGACCTATCGCTACTCGACGAACTGGGCACCAAGCGGCACCAGCGCGGACAGCGGTAGCCGTGACAATTTCACGCTGCGAGCTTTTAGGTTGTGCTAGGTGATCAAGCTTTCGCCGATGCGGAACGCATCCGAGAAGCGATCCAAACCGTGGCTGCCGCCGTTGACCAGCCGGCGTGCCAGGCGCAGATCGCCGATGATCAAGGCTTCTTTGATGGCGCGCTCCTTGTCTTTGAGAAATGCCGCGAGCAGCTTACCGGCGATGGTTGGATCGTTGGCGAGTTCTGGGTTGGTCGCCAGTTTGCTGCCCATATCCAGAGCGGTGCCGAGTTTCTGATAGTTGAAACGGCCGGTGAGCTGAATGTAACCGCGGCCGCGAAACTTTGCCCCGTCGCCTTTGCCCTGGTTGCCCAGGTCGGAGCGAAAATCGTAAAGATCGTAGGGATGACCGCCGGGAGAAGTATTGAACTTGGATAGCCCTTCATTGATCGGCTGGAAACTTTCGGTCTCGGCTCGAATGGTCGCCAGTGCCATCAGCACCATCGGCTTGTCGCCCAGGGTGCGCTCGACCAAGCCCTTCAAGACAAACGGCAGGTTGTCGCGAATGTTGTCCACCTGTGTGAACGGAAACATCTTGGACACGATGGTGACCGTCACGCCTGGGATCACCGACGGTAAGCGGTCGTTGGCGGCTAACTTTAGCGCCGCCAACGTGCGCGGTCCGGCGATACCGTCGGCGAGTAGGCCGGCACTTTTTTGGAATCCGATCAGCGCCGCGGCGGTGGCTGGGCCAAAATCGCCATCGGCGCGGCCGGGATTGAAGCCAACTGTTTTTAGCCTGGTTTGCAGTTTGACTACTGCCGGACCGGTGGAGCCTTCTTTGAGTAACGGTGCAGCTCCGCGCGCAGCCAGTTGAAGATGATTTGGGTTGTGCCATTTTGCTCTCCTGACTAGATTGTCATTGCTGGCTGGTCTTTTCTAAGATCCGCAGCGCGCTCAGATTTACCGATGCAGTGTAGTTCTTGTTCATCGCGGCGCGGCAGCGACCATGGAACAACGCGCAGAAAAGCTCGCCGCGGCCTCGTCCCACTCAGCGGGGTATCCCGATGGTTTGCGTCGTCGCGCTTTATACCGCAAATAGACCCGGCCCGTTAGACAAAAACCTTCCAGGCTTTCATGCTCTTGGTGCCGTACAGATTGGGCGTCTGGGGATACTGTTGCGACGGCAGTGCTTTGCGGATCGCGTCATGCCAGCGTTGATAGCTTGCGCTGGCCGGCAGCTTGGCAAGCTCGCGCAGTGCGACGAAGCTAAACGCGCCGTTGGGCCGGCCTTGAAAAGAAGCGTCGTAGCTATATTCGCTGTCTTGGCAACCGGCCATCAGCAGCCCGGCGTGACGCCCCGGTGGGTTGGAGCGGCGGATGGCGCGGCTGGAACCCAATTTCGCCAAATCCCGCTTCGACAGGAACACGGCGGGCGGTAAGAAGCGCACTTTGCGCTGCGGCGCATTGCGCCCTTTGATCGTCGGCGGGGTGGTGATCGGGGCAAATCGCGCGTTGCTGCCGGAATGGCAGGAGTCGGAAATCACCAGCAGCTTTACGCCGGTTTTCTTGGCGCTGTACATGTCGAAGAGTTCGTCGTCGGTGATCGGTCCATTGGCATTGATGTCGTAGGGGCACAGACATTCGTCCTTACCGTCCGGCTCATCGCCGTTGTCATCCGGCACATAGGAGCCATGTCCCGAATACTGGATGACTACCAGATCGCCCGTGCCGGCTTTGCCGATCACCGCGGCGATCGCGGCACGCATGTTCTTGCCGCTGGCCTTCTTGTCGAACATCTTGGTTGTTGTGAAGCCCCGTTTCGTGAGCAGCGCCGCCCAATCGTTGGCGTCGTTGACGCACCCCGAAAGGTCGCTGCCGGTGCCAGGATAATCGTTGATTCCGATACAAAGCGCATATTTTGCCATGTGAGTTCTTCTCCTTGATCGATCTAGTTCGAAGTTTTTATTTTCAGTCTGTCGGTTCGCTGGCCTTCCTTACAGCAACTGCGATGCCAAGTTATCTGCTGACGTGGGCAATGCGGGAAACGCGCCATTCGTGGCGAAATCTAACGATTTCTTCGTGCATCCAGATTAGCGCAATCGGCCGCCGGTAACTTTCGTATACAGTGGGTGTATCCATTGGTTGCATTGGTGTGTTCGCAACGACGGTTGACGACATCGGCATAGCGCAAAACTTTTAGTCGGAACTGTGTTAGGTTGGCTTGGCTGAGAAACTCTTTATCAATGACAGTAGGGAAACGCTCATGAAGATTGCTGTTAAACCGTTACCTTCCGTCATTACATATTCGCGTGTCTTCTGACAATAGCTGGGCTTGGACTTCTTCCGCCGCAGGTGTTTGGCCAATCTGCGAGTGGCGCTGCGGCCAGAACTCAGCGTCAAAGAGATGCAAGAGCGGTTGAAGACCTGCAAGTGAAACGAGCGATCGCGCCGCCGATCCCGCCTGTGAGACTGTGTCCTACTTCGCAAAAATCCGTTTTTAGCGTCTTCGACGGTGGCTGCTGCATGGGCACAAGAAGTGTTCACCACGAAGGCACGAAGGACACGAAGGTTCGGAAGTTAAGACTCTTCCTTCGTGCTCTTCGTGTCCTTCGTGGTGAGAAACTCTTTGCCATTTGGTCGTGGCGGAGCCGCGCTAGGATATCTGTGCCACGGTGATGAACCATTCCGTGTTCGAGCTGAATGATGATGTCGAAGCATAAGCGCCTTCATTTAACCGGCACTAAACTAGCGGCTCAATCTTTTGGCTTCTCTGGCCTGCCGAGTTTGGTTAAACTGTCAGCGCAGATCGATTGCAATGAAACAGTTCTGGTTCATCGGCGCGCTGCTTTTCGGCGTGTATTTCTGGAGCGGTCGAGATATTGCCCGCCCAGGAGGGGTACTGGTGCCGGAGGAACCAGTCCAGCGCCAGGTTTACACGTCGCGGTTACGCGTGAAGAATGGCTACCAGATCGAGCTCCTCGCCAGCTTCGATATCAGAGCGCGGGTCATCGCTGTCGAAAGATATCGGTTTGATCGCGGTGCGGCGCTATCGCCGGTGGATCTCGCTTTGGGTTGGGGGCCGATGTCCAACGGCGATATCTTGAAGCAGATTAGCTTCTCCCAAGGCGGACGCTTCTTTAGTTGGTGGGCACAGAACTATCCGGTTCCCCGCAATGTCATCGAAAGCCATAGTGCCAACATGCATATGATTCCGGCAGACGATGACATCGAGCGCCGGCTGAAATCGATCCGCGCGGGAAGTCTCGTGCATATCAAAGGATACCTGGTGGAAGCCATGGGTAAGGACGGTTTTCGCTGGAAAAGCTCGCTGTCGCGCAGCGACACCGGTGCGGGCGCCTGCGAGTTGATCTGGGTCGAGTCGTTGGAGAGTTGGTGAGTCGCCAGCCGTTGGCAAATTTCTGGACATTGCACCGTGCTTGGAGTAAACCGCGCATAGTTAGTTTAGCCCGAGGAGCCAAGATGCGACGGATAATGCAATGGGTGTTGGGAACGATACTGACGATAACTTTACTGGCGCGGCTGCCTGCCGTGCACGCGGCGGAAACGGCACTGAAGGTCGTCGACGTTTCGCTGCCGGCGGTGTCGTTGTTGCAGTCGCCGCTGTTTGCCGCCATCGAAAGCGGCGCGTTCAAAAAGTACGGCATGGAGGTTCGCTACATCGTTACCGGAGCGCGGAGCATCCAGGCGTTGATCGGCGGTTCGGTCAATTTCGCCCAGGGAGTTTCGAGTCGTACCGTGCCCTCGGCGGTGCTGGCCGGATTCGATGCGGTGTTGATCGCCAACTTCAGCGACAAGTTTTTATTCACCATGCACAGCGCGCCGGAAATCAATTCGCTACATGATCTAAGGGGCAAAATCATCGGCGTTTCCGGCCTCGGCGGCAGCACCGATTTCGCCACCCGGGTGGCGCTGCGCGAAGCTGGGCTGGTGCCCGACAAAGACGTCATGATTCGCGGCGTTGGCGGCGTGCCGGAGACCGTGGCGGCGCTGCGCGCCAAATTGGTCCACGCCGGCACGCTGTCGCCGCCGTCGTCCTTCGTCGCGCAGAAGGCGGGATTCAAGATGTTGTTCGACATGACTAGCTTGGGCGTCGACTATGTTTCCTCCGGTCTGGGCGTCAAGAAGACCTGGCTCGTCGCTAACCGGCTGGAAGCGAAACAGTTCGTCATGGCGATGATCGAAGGGGCGAAAATCCTCAGCACGGACGAAGAGTTCTCCCTGCGGGTATTGGCCAAGCACACGAGAATTTCCGACCGCGAAGTTTTGCAGCAGAGTTATCGCTATATCAAACCGTATTTCCTCAAGGTACCGTATCCGTCGACGCGGGCGATCAAAGATACTTTAGATGCGCTGGCGAAGGATTTGCCCAAGGCGAAGGACGCCGACCCGCGCGACTCTGTCGACTTGTCGATTGTCAAAGAAATCGAAGCGAGCGGCTTCATCGCCAGCGTCTATGGCAAGTAACATGATGCGCCGATTTATCTCCGCCGACGATCACATCGATCTGCGTTGGCTGCCGCAGGATCTATGGAGCGAAAGATTGCCGGCGCGGCTGCGCGAGCGCGGCCCGCGGGTGATCGAGAATGACCACGGCGCGTACTGGAGTTGGGAAGGTCAAACTTTCAGTCCCCATGGCTACTACACCGCGGCGCAGGGGAGCGGTGCCATGTGGGCGATCGAGCGCGGCGGTGTCATGCGTCCGGGTGAGTTGCGGCCGACCACGGCAGAGCTGCGCTTGAACGACATGGACCGCGACGGCGCCGAGGCTTCGATCATGTACGGCCCCACCGATCCGATGGCGATCGGCGATCCGGAGCTGCGCCGGTTATGCTACCAAGCGTACAACGATTGGTTGAGCGAGTTCTGCGCGGCGCGGCCGGAGCGACTGTTCGGCGTGCCGCAGTTGTCGATGGAAGATCCGCTGGCGGCGCGCGACGAGCTGGCGCGTTTGGCCAGGCGCGGCGGGCTGCGCCATGTCAACATTCTCGCGTCTCGCGCCAGTCCGCCGGTGTACGATGACGCCTGGGAGCCGTTTTGGGCGCTCGCCGAAGAAATAGATGTTCCCATCGGCTTTCATCTTGCCGTTGTCGTGAAAAAGAGCCGGCTCGATGAATCCAAGCGCGCTGCGGCGAATTTGGTCGTCACCGTGGCTGCGCAATTCGCCCAAGAGCCGCCCGGCATGCAGTTGCTCGAACCCATGACGGGACTAATTTTTGACGGCGTGCTCGATCGTCACCCGAGGTTGAAAATCGTCATGGCCGAAGCCGGGCTCGCCTGGGTGCCGAGCATGATCCAAGGTCTCGATATCTGGTATCAGCGCACCCGCGACGGCCGCAGGCTAACCGGCGAAAAACCGATCGCATTGCCCAAGCTTTTACCGAGCGAATATTTTCACCGGCAGATCTGGATTAGCTTCGTCGACGATCCGTTGGGCGTTAAAATGGTCGGCAACGTGCTCGATGCCGATAAAGTGATGTTCGGTTCCGATTACCCTCATCCGGCGAGTACTTGGCCCAACTCGCAAGCGGCGATCGCCGCGCAGATAGAGTCTTTGCCTGCCGCTACGGTGCAAAAAATAACCCGCGACAACGCCCGGGCGCTGTTTGGCATTGCTTAAACCTGGATAATCTCTGAATCCGTTGTCAGAATCAGAAGTTGACGGCGCGGCGAGGGCAAGCCCTCCGCAGTGAAGCCAATGGGCGCCCACCTCTGAGATCTGATTGGGCAAGTAAGCATCCGGTTTACCCAGCAGATATGCGACCGCTTCGAGCTTCCGGTTGAAATAGATTTTGCGACTGCATAGTTGGGTGGCTTCACTGCTCCGGGTTCACCCCTCGCCGGGTCGCTCGTTGATTGGCTATTGCTGGATTCGGATTTACGCCGAATGGCGTCCGATAAAATCGAGCACTGTGCGATTGAAAACTTCGGGTTGCTCCCAATAGGGCGAGTGGCCGGCTTCGGAAAAAATAACCACTTCATTGTCAGGGATATGACGCGCGATCATGCGCGTGATCGATGGCGGCGTCGACGGATCGGCGGCGCCGGTCATGAGCAGCGTCGGTACTTGCAAAGTTTCCAGCTGCGCCGGCGTGACGATGTTGGCGAGGGATTGGCGCGCGCCTTTGCCGGTTTCGGATTGTTCATTGATCTCCCGCCACTTCTCCGCACCTTCGGGATTCGCCGCGCGGTAGGATGGGCCGAGTTCCCAACACCAGCGCGGCAGCGCTTCCAATGCTTTCAACTTGATTCGCGCCGCGGCGTCGGCGATGTAGCCGTCGCGGGCGGCGAGATTGTTGCTCGACACGGTTAGGCTCAGAAGCCGTTCGGGGTGCGACAACGCATAGTCGGCGGCGACGCTGCCGCCGGCGGCGGAACTCACGGCGTGGAATTTTTTCACGCCGAGAAATTCGCTCAGGTTGTGTAAGTCTTCAGCAGCGATGCCGGGATTATCTGGCGGCGCGAGATCGGAGTTGTAGTAATTGCGCCGGGAGTAGCCGATGACGCGATAGCCAGCCTGGGCGAAGACCGGCTGCTGGTACAACCAGATCAACGCGCTGCCCGATGCTGGATGTAAAAAAATTACCGGCGTGCCATTGACCGCCGGTATCCCAATAGCCGAGACGGGTGCCGGGAAGTTCGGCGATCCCTTGCGTCGCCGGAGCCTGCTCGGGGATCGGAATCGGCGTCAGCGGATCGTTCACCATTGCAGCTGGTTTGCCTTCACTCATTCTAGCTCTCAGCTCGCTCGCGCTGCGGCGAACGAGAAGGCGTCGTAGCCGTCTTCATGAATCAACTTGATGACCTCATCCTTGGCCGGATCGAAATTGACGCCGATGGGGTCGGCGCCGTTTTGCACCGACTGAATCTGTTCCCGCAATAACTTGCGAAACATGACGATGCCGCGGTCGCCTTCGCCAAGATGTTCTTTAGAACGGTCGGCGAGGGGGCCTTGGGTCTCCCAGGCCATATGGTCTTGGCTGGTGAAATTGTCCATGTGAAATTCGCCGGCCGCGTCAGTAGTTCCGACATAGGCTATCGGCGTGTTCTCCGGCTGTTCGACCGCGCTGCGATCTTTGCTTGGGCTAAAACGGAATTGATAGACCTGGGTGTTGGTGTCGTCGATCGGCGTGCGGAAATGCATCGCATAGCCGATGCGCACGGGAACGAATAGTATGTTGGGGAAAATCAACGGATGGGGCGTTTCGACGGGGGCTTCGTCGCCTTCGAATATGCGTTGTTTCTGGATGCCCGCCCAGGTCGGATAGTTGACGAATTCAAAATCGAACTTGTTGAGCATGCGATAATGATACGGCACATGATCGGGATCGCCCTTGAGCTTGAGGGTGTGCGAATGGAGATAATAAGTGTGGGTCGGGTCGACGGAGTTCTCCATCGCTTGCAGCCAATTGCAGCGCAAGGTTTCGCAGATGTCGACTTGCTTCTTGCCATCGTTGCGCACCAACAGGTCCCATTTGGGCAACAGCGGTTTCCTCTCCGGCGGGCCCATGTAGGCGAATAGCAGGCCGGCGAGTTTTTCCACCGGGTAGGCGGGATGTTGAATCTTGGCTTTGAAGCCGGCTTCCGGGCTTTCGAAAGGCTGGTCGATGCAGCGGCCGCAGGCATCGTACTTCCAACCATGATAGGGGCAGCGGATGCCGTCCTTCTCGACAAAGCCGTAGTAAAGCGACACGCCGCGGTGGGAACAATTCTCCGCCACCAGGCCGTAACCGCCGGAGCGGTCCTGGTATAATAGCAAGTTTTCACCGAGCAGGCGGACGCGCTTTTTCGGTTTGGCATCGTTCAACTCGGCGGCGGCGCCAACCACATGCCAATAGCGCCGCAACAATTGCCCGGCGGGAGTGCCGGGACCGACCCGGCAGAAAAAGTCGTTGTCTTCGTGACTGAGCATGACGGTGGACTCCTTATGGCGATTTGTCCTGCGGGCGCTCGCGCAGCGACAAGATATTAGCTGACAGTATTAGAAATTTTGCCAAGGTGTCAACTTGGGGAAAGCAATCGGCAGTCGGCAGGAGGTGGGACTGTCGAAGTTTTACGGCAATAGCCAATGACCTGCACTGTTGTCCTTAGGCCATAATCGTCGCCGGTTGTTTCCAGGGCATGTAACGCTCCATTTCATTATTCTCTCCAGTTTCCACAATGTCGCGCATTGACATGCTCTTTTACGCGGTGTTATGGCTGCACCATGGCGCATCGTCCGGGTTCATTGCAATCTTTTACGTAATAACAAGGAGTCAATATGGCAAACTATAAAGTCATCGATGCCGATGGTCATGTGCGCGAATCGAACGCCGGCATGCGCGAGTTCCTGCCACCGCGCTGGCAGCGCCGCAACCTTTTCCCCAACGACGAGTGGGATCGCGACCTGCGCGGCAAGCTGGGGCAGAAGCCCGAGGGTCCCAAAGATCAGCTGGCGGCCATGGACGAAGACGGTATCGACGTCATGGTGATGTACCCGACGGCCGGGTTACATGTCTCGGCGCTGCACGAAAAAGATTACGCCACGGCAGTAACCCAGGCCTATAACGACTGGCTCTATCATTTTTGCAAGACCGATGCGGCGCGGCTGAAGTTCGTCGCGTTATTGGCGCCCCAGGACCCCAACGCCGCCGCTGAAGAATTGCGCCGCGCGGTGACGGAGCGCGGCGCGGTGGCCGGCGTGTTGCCGACCTACCTGCCGCAGATGCCGGACTTCGGCGATGGTTTTTACGATCCGATTTATGCCGCCGCCGAGAGTCTCGGCGTCGGTCTCGGTTTTCACACCGGAACTTCCGCCGATTCGCTCGGCGGCCAGCGCTTTCGCAAGTTTCTCTCGGCCCATACCATCGACCATCCGGCCGAGCAGATGATGGCGCTGATCGCGACCATCGTCGGCGGCGTGTTCGAGCGCTTTTCCAGGCTCAGCATCGCTTATCTCGAGTCGGGTATCGGCTGGGTGCCGTATATGATCGACCGGCTCGACGAAGAGGTGGAAAAACGCGGCGCCGACGAAGCGCCCTACTTAACCAAGCTGCCGAGCGAATATGTGAAGAGCGGACGGGTCTATTTCGGCGTCGAATGCGAAGAGAAGACGATTCCCGACGCCATGCGCTGGGGCTTGGAAGACACGATCCTTTATTCCTCCGACTATCCGCACTGGGACGGCGACTGGCCGCATACCGTGAAAGGCATCCGCAAGCGCACCGATCTGTCCGATGGTGTGAAAAAGAAAATGTTGCACGATAACGTGGCGCGGTTCTATCGACTGGATGCGGCGGTGTGACCTGGAGCCGATGTTCGATCGACCGGAAGGTTTCACCACGAAGGAGCTAGTACTAAGAGCAGGAGGTGCGGAGCTTTATTATTCCGAACCTTCGTGTCCTTTGTGATCTCCTTAGAAAATACAGGTAAGGGGAGGGTCTCCGCAGTAGGTCACCTGGGTTCCGTCATACCCGCGAAAGCGGGTACATGGGAGGGCGGACACATAGGTCCGCCCCTACGGGAAGAACCTGGATTCCCGCCCTTCGGCTTTGCTCAGGACAGGCGTGCGCGGGAATGACGCGTCAAGCAGACCGCCTATGGAGGGATCGCCATCCATTTTCATTTTCTGTAGACGAGCGTAAGCTCATGGACACTTCGTGGTGAAATGAGCTCTAGCAGATCCCGAAGGCAATCAAGTGCTCGTGTCGGAACAGAGTTGGCCAATTGATAGCCTCTTGCCGATGCTTTCAACGAAAGGAAGTGTAGCGTGATCGTCGTATCCAATCGCCTTCAAGTAGCCAAGGGTCATGAAGCGGATTTTGAAAAACGCTTCGAAGGCCGCGCCCGGCTGGTGGAGAACATGGCGGGATTTATCCGCTTGGAAATTCTCCGGCCGATAAAAAGCGATTACTACATCGTCCTGACTCACTGGCAAGACGAAGCTTCGTTTCGCGCCTGGACCGACAGCGCGGAGTTTAAAGAAGCTCATAACAAGCGCCCACCGGCGGAAATTTTTGCCGGCCCGAATGTGTTTGAGATGCACGAAGTGATTCAGCAAGCGGGAAATTAGCGGCAAAAAGATCGATTTCATCGACCGATGATTTTGCCCGCTCGCGTATTGGCTAGGGAGACGTTTCGCTAACGAGCAAAACGCCTTCGCTTGACATCGCCCTGCCTGCCCATTACTGCTGGAGCTAATCGATTCTTAAGGAGGTTCTCATGCCTAAACTACGCCATTTGGCGATTCGAACAGAAGATACCGGGAAGTTAGCGGCATTTTACATGGATGTTTTTGAGATGCAGATACTGCACAAAGAGCGAGACGAAGGCGGCGTGATTTATTTGACCGACGGTTATTTCAATCTCGCTATTCTGCCCAATAAGGAGCAGAACTCGCCCAACGGGCTTTATCACTTTGGCTTCGAGGTCGAAAGCGGCGAGAAGATCGTCGAGCGATTGAAAAAGATCAACCCCAATAAATTGCCCAAACAGCGCCCGAACGACCGTCCCTACGCGGAAACCCGTTGCTCCGATATCGACGGCAACTTTTTCGATATCTCCGAGCATGGTTTTCTCGATTACGAACTGGTCGGCGACAGGAAGAAGAAGTAGGAAAGTTCGTTCAAACTCGTTGCACCGCTGCGTTCCGTTCAAACCGTGGGAACTTGCCAAGCCGGTTTGAACTGTTTGAGCCAGCTTCATGGATTGAAGTTACCGGAGGACTGAGTAATGCGCCGTGGATTGTTTTCTCTGCTCGTAGCGCTCGCGTTTGTGCCAGCCGAGCTGTCTGCCCAAGTTCGTTCTAACTTCGCCTCCAGCATTACCAGCGAGAGCATGGCCTCCGTCTGGGTCGCCAGACAATTGGGCTTGTTCAAAAAATATGGCCTTGAGACCCAGTATATTCTCATGCCGCGTTCGCCGCTCGCGGTGGCGGCGTTGCTGGCCAACGAAATCGATGTGGCGGTGATTGGGCCGGGCCATCTGGTTAACGCGGCTACGAGCGGCGCCGATGTGATCGGCATTGCGAACTTCGTTCAGAAACTGGACTACCGGGTTAACGTGCGTCCCGACATCAAGAAGAAAGAAGATCTGCGTGGCAAGAAGATCGCTATCAGCGGTCCGGGGGCGACCTCGCACCTGGTCACGCTGTTGGCGCTGCAGCATATGGCGATGGATCCGAATCAAGCGAAGATTACGTTTCTGACAATTCCCGGCACTGAGATCAACCGCCGTCTGGCGTTGGAAAGCGGTAGTATCGACGCCACCTCGCTGAACGGTTCGGTGGGGGACACTTACGCGAACAAAGGTTATCCGATTATCTATAATTTCAAAGGTTCAGGCGTGACCATGCCCCAAACCATGCTGGTCACGACCCGCCGTATTGCGGCAGCCAAGCCTCAGGTTATCGAAGGTTACTCGAAAGGACTCGTCGAGGCGATCGCTTACATGCTCGATCCGGTTAACAAGGAAAACGTAACGCGCATCATGGCCACCAACTTACGGCTGTCCAATACGAGCGAGGCCGACGAAGCCTATCAGGCCGTGTTCAATGCCTACGAGCGGCTGCCCCTACCGACGGTGGAAGGCATGAAGCGACTGCATGGCTTGCTCCTGACGATCAATCCAAAACTTCCAGATGTCAAAGCCGAAACTTTGATCGACGACAGCTTTATTCATAGGCTCGAAGCTTCCGGTTTTGTCCAGAGCGTTACTAAAAAACGTTAAAGAGTGATCAGACAGAGGCTCACCGCAAAGAGCCTGTAGATCACTGACAGAATCTTTGCAAAGAACGCAAAAGACGCATAATAATATCCGCAGCGTAGGGACGCGAGTCATTGCGACCTTTGCGACGCTTTAACCTAACCTTGCGCAAAGTGCCGGAATTCTCAGCAATCGTCACCCAATCGAAGATTCGGGACGGGAGGATTGGCGGCGAAGTAGGCAAAGCATAACAATGAAAGAACTTCGGCATGAACAACGGCGAGCTTGCAACTGGCCGTCGTGATTTGTGCGGCATGCGGGAGCAGGCAAACGATGAAAGAAGAACAGGTTTCAGTCGTGGTTGTCGGCGGTGGCAGCGCCGCCTTTGAAGCGGCGGTGGCGGCCAAGCAAAGCGGTGCCCGTCAAGTCGTCATGTTGGAAAAAGCGCCCGAGCCGGAGTTCGGTGGCAACGCGCGTTTCTCGCACACCGGATTTCGCTTCGCCTATTCCGGCGCAGCGGAAATCCGCGGCTTTATGCCCAATATGAGCGTTGGCGAGTTCGACCGATTGCACTTGCCCGGCTATACGCCGGCGGATTTCACCGCCGATCTCATGCGTGTGACGCGCGGCCGGATCAACAAAAAACTCGCTGAAGTCTTGGTCAACGAATCCAACGTCGCCGTGCACTGGATGGATCAACTCGGCATGCAGTGGGAACCTGCCGGTCATGTGGAGATCGACGGCAAACTTTATTTTGAGCCTGGTATCGTCATCCATCCCACTGGCGGCATTGGCGGCGGCATCAGCCAGCTCAATCAATGGCGCGATATCGCCACGCGCATGGGGGTGACGATTCGCTACGAGTCGCGGGTGCGCGAGCTGCTGGGCAATGACCGGCATGTCGAAGGCGTGCGTGTATCCGATCCCGGAGAAGAATATGAGATCCGCGCCGGCGCGACGATTCTCTGCGCCGGCGGTTTTCAGGCCAATCCGGAAATGCGCGCGCGCTATCTCGGCGCCAACGCCGATTTGATGAAAGTGCGCGGCAGCCGGCACGATACCGGCGAGGTATTGCAAATGGCGTTGGCGCTTGGTTGCAAAGCCTCCGGCCACTGGCAGGGCGCCCATGCAACGCCCATCGACGCGACCTTTGGCGATGTCGAGCTTAGCAACAAAGCCAATCGTTACGGTTATACCTTTGGCATTACCGTTAACTCCCTGGGTCAACGCTTCTTTGACGAAGGTGAGGCGCATATCTCTTACACCTACGCCAAGACGGGCTGGGCGGTGTTGAGCGAGCCGGGCGGCATGGCTTATCAGATTTTCGATCGCAAAGGCGCGGCATTGCAGGACCCGAGCTACTACCAATTCGCCAATCCCATCGAAGCGCAGACGATTGCTGAGCTGGCCGGTAAGATCGGCATTGAGTCAAACGTGTTGAGTCATACCGTGGACAAATTCAATCAAGCGGTGCGCCATGATATTCCGTTCGATGCTTCGAAAACCGATGGTCGCTGCACCGAAGGCATTCAGCCGCGCAAATCCAATTGGGCGGAGCGCATCGATGAGCCGCCCTTTCAGGCGTTCCCGGTGACTGGCGGCATCACTTTCACCTTCGGCGGCCTCGAGATTAACGGTGATGCCCAGGCGGTCAACACCGGCGGTCAGCCGATCCGCGGCTTGTTCGCATCGGGCGATATCATCGGTCTGTTTTTTCATAACTACCCGTCGTGCACGGGGCAGACGCGCAATGTGGTTTTTTCGCGCTTGGCCGGCAGACACGCCGCGGCGCAGGGATTGTAACGAAACCGACAATTGAGGTGAATATGGCAGGTTGCCGCCGCAAATTAGCGCTCGCAGTTTTGTCAATTTTTTTCCTGCTATTTGCGTTCGCCGCGCGCTCGCCCGCCGCCACACCCGCGAATCCATTGCTGATTACTATCGGCAGTCTCAGCGAGCGCGAAGCGGTGCTCTTTGTCGCCAAAGACTATGGCATTTTTAACAAGCATGGCTTGGATGTACGCGCGGTGCATGTGCGCAACGGCGCTGTCGCGCTGTCGGCGTTGGCGAATGGCGAGGCGCAGTTCTACATGGGCGCGGCGACCGGCTCGACCCTTGGCGCCATCGCCAACGGGCTGGACGCGGTGTTCATCACCAGCTTGATTCACAAGCTCGAAGGCACTTTCGTGGTCATTCCGACGATCAAGACGCCGGCCGACTTGAAAGGCAAAAACATCGGCGTCACCAGCCTCGGCGGCGGCGTCTGGATGCGCTCCATGCTGGCGTTCGAGCACTGGGGGCTCGAGCCACAGCGCGACAAAATAACCTTGCGCGTTATCGGCGACGAGTCTTTGCTCGCCCAGGCGATGCCCAACAAGGTGATCGACGGCGCTTATTTCAACTACACTTTTGCCAGCGTGCTCGAACGGCAAGGCTTCCGCGTCTTGGCCGATCTCGCCAAGCTCAACATCCCGTATCAAAACACCGCGCTGCTGGCCCAGCGCAGGTATTTGAACAGCGCGCAAGACTCCACGGAGCGCTTGCTGCGAGCGCTTGCCGACACGATCGGCTTCGTTCTCGACCCGAAAAACAAATCGCTGGTGCTTAAAAGCATGGCCAAAGGCCTGCGCCTCGCGCAAGTGGAAGACGCCGTCGGCGGGTATGAGCGCCTCGGCAATATGTACCAACGCCGCATCTTTCCCAACGTCGACGGCATCCGCTCGACCATCCGCTTTCTTGGCGCGACCAACGACAAGATCCGTGCGCTGAAGGCTGAAGACTTGATCGACGAACGGTTTGTGAAAAAATTGGAACAAGAGGGCAGGTTTTAGATTGAGTCGTGGCCGGTCGTCTTGTCGTTTTCCCTACTCGACCTCGTCAAGCCGCCTGCGATCGCGATAGATTGCGGTTTCGATACCCGCCGCGCTCGGTAACTCGAATTGCCAACAAAACGTTAAAACCGTCCAACGTCATTCAGTCCGAAGCGCGAATCCATGAAATCTATCAGCGAGTATTACAAAATCCTCGGAGTCGACTCCAGCGTCACAGCCGAAGAGCTGAAGAAGGTTTACCGAGAGCTGGTCAAAGAGTGGCATCCCGATCGGCTTTTGCATAATCCGAGTCTGCACAAGACCGCGCAGCAAAAGCTCCAGGAAATCAATGAAGCCTACGATCAGCTTCAGGCGCACTTGGCAAATCCCGAACCCCAATCGTCGCCGCCCAAGAACGAGCCGAGTCGAGATACCGCCGACGGGCGCCGCAAAGCAACCAATGCGACCGCAAAACGGCCCGTTGCCCCTGTGACTCAATTGTTAAACCCCTATGTCGCATTTTGGCGAAAGCATCGTGTGTTGGTCCGGCGCGTAGCCTTAGACACCGTGAAAGATCCGTGGATCATCGCGGCCTTTATTTTCATGCTGTTGTTGGCGATCGCTGTAGATTGGTTTTAGCAATCAAGCTAACTCGCTGGAATCGAAAACTCGTCAAGGGAAATGATCGATCCCTGCCGACGTCAAACAAATCTTCGTTGAAGCGGTTACCGAGTTGGTCTCTATGACTGCGAAACGTAGAGGAAGTTCTTCGTTGGTACGCAGCCGTGGTGAGCGACACCAGCAATCTCGATCTCGACGCGAAAATCAGTTACTTAGAATCAAAAACAAACAACGAAACGCTAAGCAAGTCCCGCCTACTTCAAAAATCTTCGACTTCGTATAACAGGATTGAATCGGAAGTCTCCTGCGATCAAATCTGCCAATTCATTCGTCTGTGTGCCGCATACGGATAGTCATTTACGTTTCTGACTTATTTTATCGTGCGTCGATTCGTCTGGGTGAAAAGGTTCTTTAAGGAACGAGAGTCGGCTGATTGCTTTCGCTCGGCAATTGCAGCAGGCGAGAACGCTGGAGGACAGTTCGATGCAAGCGCGACATTTTGCATGCCGACAAAAGGAACAGACGAGGCCTAGGGCTGGGGAATAATGTAGTAATCGAGTCACGGTGCGCCATCCTAACCCACGCGAACATTTGTATCGGTGTAGCGGTTTAATTTAAAATTGAGTCCGCATCCTTATTTAAGATTGTATCGAGTGTCAAGCGAATAACGATTTTCTCAAGTTGTTTTTGACAAAAAAAAGCAATGACAAGCAATTCTTAATGAAACTAAGTTTTAATAATCGAAATCGATCATTCTTAAAATTCTTGTTGGTCGCGGTTGCTCTTCAATCGCAGATCTGTCAAATAAATCCTTTGACATTAGTCTGAGGTGTATTCAGGTGAATCCGCGAGTAAAGCGCTGGGCCTTAGCAGCGACGCCGTCATTGTAGAGATAAAGGCAGCGGCATCCGCCCTGTGTCGGGTAGAATCGTTGAAAATATAGTGCCGCAGCCGTGTGATCGTCTAGCTGTGCGATCTCAAGAAACCGGCTGTCCGACGTTTCTCGCGGCGCGGCGCCTTGGTCAAATAATTGAACTGATTCGTGTTGGGGATTCTGAGCTCGGTTCGATGACCGATTGTCACGGGCGCGATCTCGCCGGTTATTTCTTCAGCTTCGCTTTTTCTAATGCGATCGCGAACAGCCCGGTCGGCTGCGGCGGGCGATTTTGCGGTCGAATCGATTGCGGCAGCGGCTTGTCTCGCTGGCTGCGCGGGCCATTGGGAGTCGTTTCAGCGTGAGTTTCGCTTGAACGCCGCGCATTGCCCGGCGCGTCGGTGAGACGCATGGTGAGGGCGATGCGTTGACGCTTGACGTCGACGTCCAGCACCTTGACTTTGACGATCTGGCCGGGTTTGACGACGTCATGGGGATCTTTGACGAATTTATTTGCCAAGGCAGATACGTGCACGAGGCCGTCCTGATGCACGCCGATGTCGACGAAGGCGCCGAAGGCGGCGACGTTGGTGACGACGCCTTCGAGGATCATGCCGGGCTGCAAATCGGCAATCGCTTCGACGCCTTCTTGAAAGGTCGCGGTTTTGAATTCCGGGCGCGGATCGCGGCCGGGCTTCTCCAATTCCGCTAAGATATCTTTGACCGTCGGCACGCCGAACTTGTCGTCGGTGAATTGTTCGGGTTTTAGTTCTTTCAAGACCGCCGCATGGCCCATCACTTCGCCGATACCTTTGCCGCACCGAGCCAAGATCCGTTCGACCACCGGATAGGCTTCCGGATGGACAGCCGAGCGGTCGAGCGGGTTGTCGCCGTCGTTGACGCGCAGAAAACCGGCGGCTTGCTCGAAGGTCTTGTCGCCCAAACGCGGAACTTTGGTCAGTGATTTGCGATTGCGAAAGGCGCCGTTGGCGTTGCGGAACTCGACGATATTTTTCGCCAGCAGACTGTTGAGTCCCGACACCCGGGTGAGCAGCGGCACCGACGCGGTGTTGAGATCGACGCCGACGGCGTTGACGCAGTCCTCGACGGTGGCGTCGAGGTTGCGCGCCAGGGCGCGCTGATTGACGTCGTGTTGATACTGGCCGACGCCGATCGCTTTGGGCTCGATCTTGACCAGCTCGGCCAGGGGATCTTGCAAACGCCGGGCGATAGACACGGCGCCGCGCAGACTCACGTCGAGTTCGGGAAACTCGGCGGCGGCGAATGCCGAGGCTGAGTAGACCGAGGCGCCGGCTTCGCTGACGACGATCTTATTCACTTTGCGTTCCGGTATTTTCGCGGCGATGAGTTTTATCACTTCGGCGGCGAGCCTGTCGGTCTCGCGGCTGGCAGTGCCGTTGCCGATGGCAATCAATTCCACCTTATGCTGCACGGTCAGACGCGCCAAGGTCGCCAGCGAACCGTCCCAATCGTTGCGCGGTTGGTGCGGATAAATCGTCGCGGTCTCCAGCAGCTTGCCGGTGGCGTCGACCACGGCGATTTTGCAGCCAGTACGGATGCCGGGGTCGATGCCGAGCACCGCTTTCGGCCCCGCCGGCGCGGCGAGCAGCAGCTCGTGCAGGTTGCGGCCGAAGATTTTTATCGCTTCGGCTTCGGCGGCTTCGCGCAACTGCATCAACAGTTCGGTGCAGAGATGCAGATGCGCTTTGACCCGCCAGGTCCAGTTGCAAACGTCGGCGAGCCACTTGTCGGCGCGCCGGCCGCGATCTGCGATGCCAAAATGGCCGGCGATCATGGCGACGCAGGGATGTGGCACAAGCGCCTCCAGTTTCTCGTCAAGACCGAGATCGATGGATAGCACGCCCAAGGTTTGACCGCGGAACAAGGCCAACGCGCGATGAGAAGGAATGGTGCGAATGGTTTCGTTGTAGGCGTAGTAGTCGCGAAACTTTTCCTCTTCGGCCATTTCCTTATCTTTCATCACTCTTGAGGTAACGACGCCCTCGTCCCACAGGCGCGTGCGCAGCTTCGCCAAGAGGTCGGCGGTCTCGGCGAAACGCTCGGACAAGATGTCGCGGGCGCCATCGAGGGCGGCTTTGACATCGGGCACGCCGTTCTCGGCGGCGGGCTTTTCGTTGACATACTTTGCCGCTTCTTCTTGCGGATCGAGAGTCGGATCGCCGAGCAGCGCGTCGGCTAGTGGTTCAAGGCCGGCTTCGCGGGCGATCTGCGCCTTGGTGCGGCGCTTGGGTTTGAAGGGCAGATAAATATCTTCCAGCGCCTGCTTGGTGGCGGCGCCTTCGACGGCGGCACGCAGCTCATCGGTGAGCTTGCCCTGCTCTTCGATGGACGCCAGAATTGTCCCGCGCCGATCTTCCAACTCGCGGAGATAGAGCAGCCGCTCTTCGAGATTGCGCAGCTGGGTGTCGTCGAGATTGCCGGTGACTTCTTTGCGATAGCGGGCGATGAACGGCACGGTCGCCCCTTCATTCAACAAGCGCAACGGCGGCGGCGACCTGGTGGGCGCCGACGCTAAGTTCGCTGGCGATCAGTTGGGTGATCTTAGTTTGGGTGGTTTCGGCAATGTTTTGCGTCATGGATGAAGCCTTATGGGATCAACGAATCGATTGAGTATATCAGCGTTGCATAAAGAATTAAGCGCGGTGAAAGAAAAGTCACGCAACCGGCTAAAAACAAAGCAGGCCAGCAAAAAATTGTGACTTACCAGCGCTGCGCCGGCGGCAGGCCAACCGATTTTAACCAATCGACGGTCTGGTTCGTGACCATTCTCTCATTGTTGACGAACAAGTGGGCTTGGAATGGCGAGTTGCCGGGGCTGCTGGGAATGACGACGATCTCGGCTTGCGGTGATTTAACCGCATTCGCTTTGATTCTGCCGGCGATGGTTGCGCGCCGGGTGACTATGCCTTTGCCTTGGATGTTGTCGCCGTCGTCATAAACGATCAGAAACGGCACCTTGATGTTGCCAATCATTTTCTCGACATTGGCCTTGCTAGTTTTGACGTCCCGGTAGCTGATAAAGGTTTTCGCCGAAGTGATGATGAACCGGCCTTCGCGAAAGGGCAGCAGCTTGATCTCATCGCCTTTGCCGGCGGCAACCAACTCGCGGCATTCGCTGGCGAAGCTTTCGTATAGTTCGGGGCCGAGCAATGAATCGCGAGTCACGGCCGGAATGTCGATATGCGGGCCGTAGACGCCCAGGGCTTTGACCGCCGGGTGCGGTTGGTCGCCTTGATAGTATTCGACGATCGGTGTGCCGAGGCTATGGCCGACGAGAAATATTCTGTCGCAGCCGCGGCTGGCCATGAACGAAACCGCATCGCCGGCTTCGCTGACCGCTGTGTCAAAGTCCGAAGTGCGAAAGGAATCTCCCGAATGGACGCCGTTGTACCCCAGCACGGTGTAGCCGGCTTCGGCGAGATAGGCGCCGAGAAACATCGTCGGCGCCGAGTACCAATAGGATTCAACGCCGTGCACTAATACCACAGCGGTTGATGACGGCTTGAACAATTTCGCATCGGGGCTGAAGATGCCGCCCTGCACGTCTCGACCGTTACTGCGAAATTCTATCAGTTCAAATCCGACGCCGGCTTTCGGTAAGTAGCCCATGGAAAATTTCTCCTGCCACTTGGTAATACCGATCGGCGTGGAGCGCAAGTGCTCATGAACATCGCTTGGTAAATTGAGAATTGACAATGGATAATTGACAGTGGCGGATCGAGGATGGCGTTGTTGCCGCATTGGTTCCTTGACGCAGTGGTCTGTAGCGCGTAGCGTCACGCATGGTAATTAACCTTCGTAAGGAATGAATAAATGATCGCACAAACAGTTAAAGATGAACTCGCGCCGTCGGGTAAACTGCGTATCGGCATCAACTATGGCAATGCGGTGCTGGCGAGCCGGGATGCGGCGAGCGGCGAGTTGCGCGGCGTGGCGGTGGATTTAGCCCGGGAATTGGGCCGCCGATGCGAGCTAGCGGTGGAACTCGTGGCCTTTGAATCCGCCGGCAAGATGGCTGCGGCGGTGAGGGCGGACACTTGGGACACGGCTTTTCTCGCGGTGGAGCCGGGACGGGCGGATGAAATCGCGTTTACTGCGCCTTATCTGCTGATCGAGGGCACCTATTTAACGCCGCCGGGATCGCCGATTCAAGCCATCGCCGATGTCGATCAAGCTGGCGTGCGTGTCGGGGTGTCGACGGGCAGTGCTTACCATTTGTTCTTGAGCCGAAACTTGAAGCAGGCGCAAATGATCAAGGCGGAGAGCCCAAATACCGCGTTCAATCTGATCATTGAGGGCAAAGTCGATGTTGTCGCCGGCGTGCGCCAGGCGCTGATGGCCAATGCCGCCAAGCTTCCAGGTTCGCGTGTTTTCGACGAGCGCTTCATGGCGATCGAACAGGCGATGGGCATGCCGCTTGGACGCGCTGCGGCTTTGAAATGTTTGCGTCAGTTTATCGAGGATGTGAAAGCGTCCGGCTTTGTCACCCAGGCGCTTGAGCGCGCGGGCATTCGCGGTGTGGCCGTGGCGCCGCGAGCGGTTCCGTAGACGAGATTGGATCTTCGGTATTAAAGACGTCTCATCACGAAGGACACGAAGTTTGGAATCTTAATTTTCCGAAACCTTCGTGACCTTCTTCGAAAATACATGTGAGGGGATGATATGCACAACAAAGAGCTGCGGGGCTCCGTCATACCCGAGAAAGCGGGTATCCAGGCTAATTGGGCGCAGACCAAACCTGGATTCCCGCGTGCGCGGGAATGACGCGTCAAGCAGACCGCCTATGGAGGGATCCCATCCATTTTCATTTTCTGTAGACGAGCGTAAGCTCATGAAGCACTTCGTGGTGAGATCCGGCTTCTCTGCTTCCACAGCAGTTTTTTTCAACCCTTATGCGCTGCGGTCGCTTGTGATAGACGAAAACAATGGATGAGAACGATAACCAGCTGGCGCTGCGGCCGCCGTTCTCACTGCCATTTTACTACGGCTGGTTCATTATCGGGCTGAGCTTTCTCGCTTACCTCGCCGCGTCGGCGGTGCGCTCGGCGCCTTCGGTGTTGATTCATCCTTTGGAGCGGGAATTCGGTTGGGGACGAACGGCGATCTCTGCGGCGGCGAGTTTGAATTTACTCACCTATGGTTTGATGGCGCCAGTGGGCGGTTGGCTGCTCGATCGTTACGGTGCTAGACGCGTCGTGATCGGCTGTCTCGCGGCTATCGCCGTCGGCGTCACGGGTACCGTGTTTGTTAGCGAGCTGTGGCACTTTATTCTTCTCTGGGGAATTGTCCTTGGCATCGCCACCGGCGTGACGCCGGCGCTGTCGGCGAGCGTGGCGAGCCGCTGGTTTATCGCCCGGCGCGGTCTGGCCCTGGGTATTCTCACCAACGCCAATGCCACCGGGCAGGTCATTTTCTTGCCGATTCTCATGGCGCTAGTCGTCTCTCATGGTTGGCGCACGGCGATGATGTTGATCGTCGGCACGGCGTTACTGTTGTTGCCGGCGATCTGGTTGTGGCTGCGCGACTATCCTGCGGAGCTTGGCCTCGAACCTTACAGCGACGGCACGACGACATTAGACCAACGCAATCAGGCGCGCGCCGCGCCTCGCGCATTTTCCCTTGCCACCTTCGGCGATGCGATCAAAACGCCGACGTTTTGGCTTTTGAGCGGCAGTTTCTTCGTCTGCGGCATGACCTCCAACGGTTTAGTCGGCACCCATATGATTCCCCATGCGATTGAGCGCGGCATCGCGGAAGTGACGGCGGCGACGGCGGTTGGCATCATGGGGGTGGCGAGTTTTGTCGGGACCACGTTCGCCGGTTGGCTGTGCGACCGGATGGACGCGCGCAAAGTATTGTCGGCGGCTTATTTGTTCCGTGGCTTGTCGCTGTTTGTCTTGCCCTACGTGACGGACTCGTCAGGCTTATTCGTCTTCGCGATTTTGTACGGCTTCGACTGGTTCGCCACCGGACCGTCGACGGTGGCGCTGATCGCCAAACATTTTGGCCAGGACCGGGTTGGCGTGCTCTTCGGCTTGGTTTTCGTATCGCACCAAATCGGCAGTGCCATCGCCGCCCTCGGCGCCGGCTGGATCTATAGCGAGTTCGGCGAATACTACTACGCCTTCATGAGTGGCGCGCTGATGGGTTTGCTCGCTGCCGGGATGGCGATGATGATTCGCCGGGATCGGGATCAAGCTCCGGCTCTGCCTGTGGGCGCCCAAGCGGCGCGCGCGTAAGTCATCGCTTCGCGGTGAATTGCCGATTCCAGAATTCAAAATTACCCATGGTAACCGCGCCGCTTACTCGCGGTAGCGCGCCTGCATCTGGGCGAGAAAGCCGCTGTCCTCGAGCTTGCGCAGAAATGAGTTGTCGATCAGGGTTGCCGGGTTGACGTCGGCGAGCTTGGGGTTTTGCATGGCCAGGAGCCGTTGCATGTTTTTTAAACCTTCAAGGGACGGATAGGGTTTGGGTTCAAATTCCTTGACGATATCGCCGTAGCCTTCTTCGGCAAGGGATAGATCGGAGAGCTTGAGCCTGCTCATGATGGTTTTTATCGTCTGGCTCTTGCCGCTGGGCGCCAGCAGATAGTATTCGGCTTCGATCATCGCTTTCAGGATATTCTCGGCGGTGGAGGGGCTTTTATCGAGAAAAGATTTTCTCGCGACGATGCCGGTTGAAGCCATGGCCGGGAATACTTCGTTCATCACGTTGAAGCCCTTTTTCTTTAGGTCGAGACTGTAGGCGCGGGTCGTCAACACCGTGGCGTCGATCACGCCGCTTTCCAGCGCCCGGACCATGACGGTCTGATCACCGACGACGATAAATTGAATCTTGTCGCGCACCGGGTCCAACCCCAGCTGCTCCAGGGTGAGCATGGCGTACATCCATAAAGTCCCGCCGATGCTCTGGACGCCGAAGCGCTTGCCCGATAAGTCCGCCGGCTTGCGAATGTCCGGCCGCACGGTGAGAAAACCTCGGCCGCGGCTGACGAAGCCGGCGAGCAGCTTGAGCTCGGTGCCGGCGGCGGCGCCACCGAGCACCGTCGTGCCGCCGGTATAGGCGACGTCGATATCGCCGGAGGCAAAGCCGGCGGTGAGCATCTGATTGTTGCGCACCAGCACACTCTGCCCGCGCAGGCCGTACTTGCCGAAGAAATCCAAATCTTGCGCCAGCCAGAGCGGCGCGACGCGCGGGCTGGGACTGGGATAGGCGATGGCGACGCGCACCGGCGCGGCGGCGCCGTGAGTCAGCACCGTCTGCGCCAGCAGCGCGAGAATGATCAATACAAGTGTGAGACGGCGGCGCAACTTGCGCGCTAGCGTCGTCATAGAAAGGCGTACCATAGAGACGCTCCTTTTGGGTCTTGGCGGGAGGAATCTTAACGCAGTGCATATCAATCTCGCCGATTTAAAGAAAGGGCGAAATGCGCGGGCGCTCTGCTGCGCGAAGCTCTTCGTGGCGAGACCGAATACCCTCAAGCCGCCCACCATTAGTCATGTGCAGCATTTAGGTCTACACCGCTTCGTAACGGGAAGCGGTTTAGCTTGGTGGTATTTTTTGCCTTCGATGCTTAGAAGTCCAGTGGCCGAGACTCGTAGCCAGCGAGGCAGTCGTTTAGAGGTTGCAATGGGTTGGAATTGTAAGAGGGTCTTGACGAAGGGGGGGAAAATCAAAAAAATGCGGCTGAAGCTCCTGGCTCCAGCCGCATGTTGCACTGTTATCCCCTACGGGATCACGACCGTGTCGATCACGTGGATCACGCCGTTGCTAGCCATGATATCGGTGCGAACAACTTGTGCGTTGTCCACCATGACTTTGCCGTCCGCGACATTGATCTTCAGCGAACTTCCGTTGGCCGTCTTTGCGGTTTTAAGATTGACCACCTCGCTTGCGGTCACTTGGCCGGCGACAACATGATAGGTAAGAATCGCTTGCAGCTTGCTGCGATTTTCCGGTTTGAGCAGATTTTCCACCGTACCGGCAGGCAGCTTGGCAAACGCTTCGTCTGTCGGGGCGAACACCGTAAACGGTCCCTTGCCTTTGAGCGTATCCACCAATCCAGCCGCCTTTACCGCGGCAACTAAGGTCGTGAACGATCCGGCCGACACCGCAGTGTCGACGATATCTTTCTCCGCTGCCATTTCTGCTTTCACCGGCGCGGCCAAAGCCAATCCCAAGCTGATCACCATTGCCCCTAATGCACATTTGAAGATTTTCATTTTTCTTTCCTCCTTGGTTATTTTTTGTTTCTCAATCTTCCTGCGTTGGTGATACAGCAAGGGCGATGCCAGTCTTTTGTTGGCGTCCTTTCCATCTGAATTAGCGAAGAAAAAATCGATTGAAGCGAAATCGTCGCGGGCTTGTGAGACACTCGTGAGACAAGCGGCTGTCTCACGAGTGTCTCACGATGTATCAGTTGCGACAGCGACCTATTTCTTGCCAGGGGAAATTTTTAGATCGGCGAGTCGGCGGTAGAACGTCGCCCGGCTTATGCCTAACAGCCGCGCCGCCTTGGCGCGATTGCCGCCGGCGCGATCGAGAGCTTGCTGCAGACGGGCTTTCTCATCCACGCCCGAGTCGCTGGAGATTTCGTTGGGGCTTTCCAGACTGGGGTGAACTTCCGGTGGCAGGTCGTCTTCCTGAACGACGCTGCTCTTGCAACCGATGACGGCGTATTCAATGGCGCTTTTCAGTTCCCGAACGTTGCCGGGCCAATCATATTCCGAAAGCAGACGGAGCGCGTCCAAGCTCAGTTCCTTGACCGGCTTACCGCTCGTCGTGGCGAACTGCGCGAAAAACGACGCGGCCAGCAACGGAATATCTTCACGCCGTTGGCGCAACGGCGGCAGCAGGATACGTGCAACGCGGATACGGTAAAGCAAATCGGAGCGGAAGTTGCCGTTGGCCACTTCGTCGCTAAGCGTGCGGTGGGTCGCGGCGAGCATGCGCACATCGATCTTGCGCGGCTTGGATTCGCCGAGCCGCACGATCTCGCGCTCCTGGAGCACCCGGAGCAGTTGGTTCTGCACGGTCATCGGAATATCGCCGATCTCGTCCAAGAACAAAGTGCCGCCATTGGCCGCTTCAAATAAGCCCTGATGATCCTCGACGGCGCCGGTGAAGGCGCCGCGTTTATGGCCGAAGAGTTGGCTGCCGAGCAAAGAGTCGGTGAGGCCAGCGCAGTTGACGGCGATGAATGGCTGGTCTTTGCGGTGGCTCGATGAGTGGATGGCGCGCGCGACCAGCTCCTTGCCGGTGCCGGTTTCGCCTTCGATGAGGACGGTGGAGTCGACCCGCGCGACATCGCGGATCTGTTGATAGACTCGCTGCATGGCGTTACTCTTGCCGAGCAAGTCGTAAAAACCGGCGCGCTCGTTGAGTAACAAGCGCAGGTCATGAACCTCGGTGACGTCGTAGAGCAGGACAATCTTGCCGCGCGCGTCGCGTGGATCGTCTTTGACTTCCACTTCCAGCCAAGCGCGGCGGCCATCGTCGAGGTCGAGATGGACTGGCAGTTTGCCGCGCTCTTGCTGCGGCTTTCGTTGCAGTTCGCGCAGTGCGTTACGATCTTCATCATCCAGCAGAAATACCTCATCCCAGGCTTTGCCGTAGGCGCCGGCGCTGCGGCGGCCGAGCAGTTGACGCGCCATGCCGTTGAGAAAAACCAAGCGGCCCTTCTCATCGGTCATGGTGGTGCCGAGACGAAGCTCGTTTAAGATAGAGCTGAGATCACTGCGGCTTTTTTGGACCTCCGCAAGCAGCTCGGCGAGCTTGGCTTCCACTTTCTTGCGCTCCGTGACATCCCGTTGAATCGAAAGATACTGAACGATCTGGCCGCGCTCGTCGCGCACCGGTGAGATATCCCAGGCGACAATGTATTCCCGACCATCCTTGCCGTAGTTAACCGTTTCGGCTGAGTAGTTGCCGCCTTGGCTGAGAGTTTCGCGCAGCCGTTTGAGCATGGCTCGATCGGTTTTCGGTCCCTGCAAAATGCGCGGCGTCTTGCCGAGAATTTCGCTCCGGCTATAGCCGGTCATCTCAGTGAACGCCGGGTTGACGAAAATAACTGCCGGGCCCGGCTCGTCGAGTTCGGCGGTGGTGATCAGAATCGCTTCTCTGGCTTGTTGCACCGATGCATCGAGCAGACGGAGCATTTGCTCTTCATTGAGGTCTGTTTGAGGGCGCACCGATGACTTGCCCTGTCGCTCGCTCATGTCTGTTAATGTAGCTGAAAAAATCGTCCGAACCGAGCGGGTGAGCACTTGTACCGCGCGGCTACGGGAGTATGGCCGGCCGCCGCTAAACGCTGGGGATGGTTGGCAAAACTATGGCCTTGGACAAAGCAGACTGAGAGCCGGCTTGTCCAAGGCCGTCAGCAAGGTCTAAATCGCCTTGTAAGGGAAGCGTTTCAACTTGGTCGTGTTCTTGCCCTCGATGCGCAAGAGACCGGTCGCCGCAACGCGCTTGGGCGAGTGGACATCGCCTTCGTTGTAAATATGCGCCATTCCCGGTTTGAGCGTGTAGACCTGGCCGCGTTTGACTTTTCCCGGTTGGCCTTCGGCGGCGGCTTCGAGCACTTCCCAGTCGCTCATCTGAGTCTCCCCCCAGGCCTGGCCGTAGATCGCCCAGGAGTTGCCGTGATCGTGCGGATTGGCCTCGCGCGCTTCGCGATTGACATGGGCGCAGACGCAGAAGCCCAGTTCGGCATCTTCGTAAATCACTTGGCGGTCGGGGGTGTTGTCGTTGATGTAGGTCGAGATGAACTTTTCATCTTTGAGCGCTTCCTGTACTAGGTCGCGGACTTTCTCCCGGCCGGTTCGGCTCGGGTCGGCTTTGAGAATGCGCTGCACATCCGACGCGAACGATTCAAGCGTGATACTCATGATTCATCCTCCTATTTAGTGTGACTCTGATGACCAAAGCATTAGCAAAGTAATGTGGCTACCGTCAATCGAAATACGATTGACTGCTCTGCGCCGCAGCACTATAAGCGCAGGCATGCGGCGATCATTCGTGACGGCGCGCGGGTTGGCGTTTGTCCTAGTTACGACGGCCGTGTTGGCCGCCGGCTGTTCCGGCGCATTCCGAAATTCTCAAATCACAGCGAAGGTCATGGATTACAAGATTTTAGGCCGCACCGGACTGAAAGTCAGTGTCGCTGGGTTGGGCTGTGGCGGGCCGAGCCGGTTGGGGTTGAAGGACAAGACCAGAAGCGAAAGCGATGTGGTGGCGCATGTGCGCGGCGCCATCGATCTGGGCATCAACTTTTTCGACACGGCGGAGTGGTATGGCACCGAAGTTGTGGTCGGTAAGGCGATCGCCGGCGCGGCCCGCGACCGGCTGGTGATTTCCACCAAGAAAAATATCGTGCCGGAAGATCATCCGGATCCTGACACCGAGATTCGCCGCTCGCTCGAACAGAGCTTGAAAAATCTCGGCACTGATTACGTCGATGTCTACCATGTCCACGGCGCGGAGCCGAAGGATTATGCCAATGCCGCCGAGCGCCACTTGCCGACGCTGCTGCGGCTGCGCGATCAGGGGAAAATCCGCGCCGTGGGGATTACCGAACGGTTTGTCGTCGACTCGTCGCATCGGATGGCCGAGCGCGCTGTGCGCGACAATGTCTGGGATGTCATCATGGTGGGATTCAATCTGCTCAATCCCTGCGCGCGCCGAAATATTTTTCCGTTGACCGCGGCCACCGGTGTAGGCGTTCTCGTTAGCTATGCCTTGCGCCGCGCGTTGAGCCAGCCTGAGCGCTTGAAAAAACTTTGCGCCGAGCTTGTCGGCAATGGCGCGATTCCTACCGGCGCGTTGAACCTCGCAGAGCCGTTGGATTTCGTTACCCAAGGTGGCGCGGCGGTGTCAATTCAAGATGCGGCTTACCGGTTTTGCCGTTACGAGCCGGGAGTCGACGTCGTTTTGACCGGTACGGGCAATCCGCAACATCTCAAGGCCAATGTCGAGTCGCTTGCGCGGCCGCCGCTACCGGCGCTGGTGCAACAGCGACTGAAAGAGCTGTTCGGCAACATCGATGGATTGACCGGTAATCAGTAGTTGGCGTGGAGAACCGAGGAACGCTATGGCTGACCTAATGCTGCGAACAGAGCGAGTGTGGGCATCACCAGCATGGAGCGTTGGATGGCGTGAGCGCGGCGCATTGCAGATTGCAGATTCCATATTGCAGAATTGGCAACGGCGATGGCAGGCTGGCGTGAGTTGTAGTAGGTTTCGGGTGAGAGAGTGAATTCACAGGGGGGCAACATGATCGGCAAGACTCGATGGTTTTTTCTTAGCGTCGCGGCAGCGATCGCTGTTACTGTTTCGGTCACAGCGCAGGCGCAAGATATTTATAAAGACAAGACGCTGACGTTTATCGTCGGTTACTCACCGGGTGGAACTTACGATCAGTACACGCGGTTGCTGGCGCGCCATATCGGTAAGTATTTGCCGGGCAATCCGACGCGCATCGTCGAGAATATGCCGGGCGCGGGCGGCATCATCGCGGCGAATCATCTTTACAACCGCGCCAAGCCCGATGGCCTCACCATTGCCGCCTGGGCATCGCCGTTGATCTTGCAACATGTGATGGGCAACGACGCGATCAAGATCGACGGGCGCAAAGTCGGCTGGGTCGGCATACCCGGCCCCTACGACACCGCTTGTCATTTCAATAGTCAGAGCGGCGTCCGCACCATGGACGACTGGATCAACGCCAAACGGCCGATGAAAATCTCTTCCATCGGTCCCGGCACGAGCCTGTCCGACGTGCCGAAACTTTTGAAAGCGGCGCTCAATTTGCCGCTTGAAATGGTCGAAGGTTACAAAGGCGGCGCGGAGGCGCGCATCGCAGTCGAGAGCGGCGAGGTCGACGGTTTATGCGCGTCGTGGCAAGCGACCAAGGTGACTTGGCGCAGCCAGATGGAAGCGGGCAAGATTCACGTGGTTTTGCAGGCAACATTCAAATCGCACCCCGAATTGAAGAAAGTGCCGCTGGCGATCAACTACGCCAAGACCGAGGAGGCCAAAACGCTGTTGCGTGTCGCCGATAACGTCCATGTCTATCAGTTTCCATTTTCCACCGCACCGGGGACGCCGGCGGATCGTCTACAAGCGCTGCAACAGGCTTTCGTCAAAACTTTTCGCGATCGTGAGTTGGTCGCGGAAGCGAACAAGGCACAGTTGGAAGTGGAACCGATCGACGGGCCGACCACGGCCAAGACGTTTGCCGGTTTGTATGATTTGAACCCGGCGCTGGTGGCGAAGTTGAAAGACATTCTAATTCCGAAGCGATAAGTATTATCGTGAGTATCGAGGTTGGTCATGAGAAAAATCCAAGTTGCTTTAGGTTGCATCATGGCAATTCTAATCTCGTCGGCGATTCCCGCGGCAGCCGTTGAGGTCGGTCAGAAGGCACCGGATTTCGAATTGCCCAGCACGAAAGGCGGCAAACTCAAGCTCAGCACGTTTCAGGGCAAAAAGAGCGTCTTGATCGAGTTCTACGTTTTGGACTTCACGCCGACGTGAATTCAAGAACTGTCATCCAGTCGGGATGACTATGCGCAGTTTGAGCAGGTGAACGCCGAAATCATCGGCATCAGCGCCAACGCCATTTTTTCACAGCAAGCGTTCGCCGACTTTCTCAAGCTCAACTTTCCCCTGGTGAGCGATTTCCCCAACCTGAAGACGATCGAAGCCTACGGCGTGCTCAACCCGCAGTCGAAGCTGGCCCAGCGCTCGTACTTTATCGTCGATAAACAGGGCGTCGTTCGTTACAAGAAAGTTCAGGAGCGTGGCGAGGGACTGGTGCCCAACGCGCAGCTGGTCGAAGAGATCAGGAAAATCAATCAGGGAGATTGAATTTAGTTATTCTAGGTTTCGTTTGAAGGAGTATTCACCACGAAGGCACGAAGGACACGAAGGGTTTCGGAAGGATCAATTGATCGTTCATCGATGAGGAACTTCTGATGCTGCTGTAGGCGAGCGCAAGCTCATGGACAATTCGTGGTGAAGAAAATCTATGAAAAAAGTTGTCGTTACCGGTGGCAGTGGCAAGTTGGGGCAATTCGTTATTCGTGATTTGTTGGATCATGGCTACAGCGTGCTCAGTCTCGATCGCGTCGCGCCGCGCGAAAAGCTCTGCATGAGCTGGCAGGTGGACCTGCGCCATGCCGGCGATTTGTTCGAGGCGCTGCGCGGCGGCTACGGCATCATTCATCTTGGCGCCTACCAAGCGCCCAACTTGGCGCCGGACGCCGAGACTCTGAGCAATAACGTGTCGGCGACATACAACGTGTTGCGCGCTGCGGCGGATATGGGCGTGAAGCGCGTCGTGCTGGCGTCGAGCACGGCGGCCTTCGGCTTTATCTACGCGAGCAAACTTTGGGCGCCGAAATATTTACCGGCTGATGAAGAGCATCCCTCGACACCCCAAGATTCCTATGGACTGTCCAAAGTGTTGGGCGAGCAGATCGCCGATTCTATCGTCTCGCTGCAGCGCGATATGACCGTGAGCAGCCTGCGTTTCCCCGGTGTCAATTTCGATCTGTCCTACGAGAGTTTTCGCGACCGCTGGCGCAATCCGGCGAGCCGCGCCAGCGGCTTTTGGACTTACATCGACGCCCGCGACGCGGCGATGACCTGCCGGCTGGCGCTGGAAGCGAAGTTCAAAGGCCATGAAGTGTTCATCGCTTCGGCGGCGAAGAACTGCATGATCCAACCGACGCGCGAGTTGGTGAAAAAGTATCTGCCCAAGGGCACGCGCTTCAAAAAAACCGCCGGCACGCACTGGAGCTGCGTCGATTCGTCCAAGGCGCGGCGCATGCTCGGCTTCAAGCCGCGGCATCTGTGGCAGGATTATTTACCCGAGGGGCGGGAGCAGAAGTATTGAAGCGTTGCATTGCGCCATTCCATTCTGTTTCCGAGGCGTCGCCCCACTTTCCCCACGGAGTTGGGGTTTTTTATTTCCGCTTGACGGAGGACCGGCAGTTCAACTAGCTTTGCCGCAGTTGCTCATTCGTTTATCTTAGCTTGACGGTAAGGAGATCCACCATGATCAGAAACTTGCTGACCGCGATCGTCGTCATTGTCTGGCTATTCGCCGTAACTCAAGCTCAGGCACAAAGCGATTTTTTCCAAGGCAAGACCATCCGCATCATCGTCGGTTACTCTCCCGGCGGCGGTTACGATGCCTTGGCGCGCATGCTGTCGCGGCAAATGCCGAAACATATTCCCGGCCATCCGACCATTCTGGTCGAAAACATGGCTGGCGCCGGTAGCTTGCTTGCCGCCAATCATATTTTCAAAGTCGCCAAGCCCGACGGGCTGACCATGGGCCATTTCAGCGGCGGCTTTGTTTACAGTCAAGTCATGGGCCAGCCGGGCATCGAGCTCGATATGCAGAAATTTGTCTTCGTCGGCGCGGTGGCGCGGGATGAAAGCGCCATCGCCGTGACCAAGGCGAGCGGCGTCAATACTATGGAGCGCTGGTTTGCCGCTAAGACGCCGTTAAAAATGGGCACCACCGGGCCGGGCGCTTTCGGCACCGACAATGTGCTGAAAGTCATCAAGGTGGCGCTCAATCTACCGATGCAAATCATCTCGGGCTACAAAGGCACCGCCGACATGCGCCTGGCCGTGGAGAGCGGCGAGCTTGACGGCACGACTTGGGGTTGGGACTCCATGCGCGGCACTTGGCAGAAATCACTCGAATCAGGCGTGGTGTCCGTGGTGCTGCAATCCGTGCCCAAGGCGTTTGCCGATTTGCCCAAAGTGCCGCTGGCGATCGATCTGGCCAAGACAGCGGAGGCCAAACAATTGATCGAGTACGGCATTCACTTTCCGAGCAAGATCACCAAGACTCTAGCCCTGCCGCCGGGCACTCCGGCCGACCGCGCGCTGATCCTGCAGAAGGCATTGCAGGAGACGGTGAAGGATCCCGAGTTCATCGCCGAGGCGGACAAAGCCAAGATCGGACTCGCCCCGGTGACCGTCGATGAAATGAAAAAGACCGTCGATGGCGTCTTCAAGCTCGACCCCGCTCTGCTCGCCAAGCTGAAGACCATTCTCTTCTAAGAAATCGCGCGGGGCTTCGAAAGGATCTTGCACATGGCGCAGCGCAGGTGTTGCTTTGGCCGGTTCATCGCAGCGTTGACAATTCTTTGGGGCGTTGGAGAGGTATCGGCGCAGCACGATGAAAAAGCCGTGGCCGATTTCTATCGTGGCAAACAGATTCGCATCATTATCGGATCGGGGCCCGGCGGCACTTATGACATCTACTCGCGTCTCTTGTCCAAACATATGGGGCGCTTCATCCCTGGCCACCCGGCGATGCTGGTGCAATCGCGCGCCGGCGCCGGCGGCTTGATCGCCGCCAACACGATCTACAATACGGAGCCCCGAGATGGCACGGTGATCGGTTCTTTCGGAGAAACATTTCCATTGCGCCAGGCGATGGGCGCGCCGGCAATTCAATTCGACTCGGCCAAGTACCAGTGGATCGGCAGCGCTATCAATACGGCGATCGCCTGCGTGGCGCGCAGCGATTCCGCTGTGGCGTCGTTCATGGATATCGTCGACGGCAAGCCGTTCACGGTCGGCACCATGGCGCCGGGCAGCACGATCTACGACACGCCGGCGATCCTCAATGCGGCCTTCAATCTGCAAATGAAACTGGTGCGCGGCTTCGACGGAGTGGCGAACATCGTCAACGCCGCTGAAGCGAAGGAAGTCGATGGCTACTGCGCCAGTTGGCTGGCGATGCTCACCACGGGGCGGCACTTACAACTGTTCGACGCCGGGGTGTTGAAGCCGATTCTCATCATGGGCGATAGGACGCCGGATCACCCGCGGCTGAAGCAGGTACCCGCCGCCGAAGCGCTGGCGAAAAGCGATGAAGCGAAGCAGTTACTACGCGCCATGCATGCGCCGTCGCAGATCACCAACCCCTACGTCGTCCATCCGCAGGTGCCGAAGGAGCGCGCCGAGGCGCTGCGCCGGGGGTTTTCGGCGACCTTCACTGACGGCGAGTTTCTTGCCGACGCAAAGAAGAGCCGCATCGAGTTCTCTCCCAGCAGCGGCGAACAAGTTACCCAGGTGGTGCGGTCGATCATGAACACACCGCCGGCCGTGCTGGCGAAGATGAAAAAAATATTGGTGCAATAAGCGAAGAAAGAAAAAAGAATGGCCGCAAAGAACGCAAAGGCGCAAAATAGGATCGGGAGTAGGGGCGGGTTTTAAACCCGCCCTCTTGCCTAGGATAATTCGCAATCGGAAATTAACCGCAAAGCTGTCCTGAGCGTAACGCGAGGGTCTTGGAACCGCGCAGAGGTCGCAAAGTGCGAAGCGGAGCAATTCACCACGAAGATCACGCCAAGGGTGTCGGATAATCAATATTCCGCGTTTCGTGATCTTCGTGTCCTTCGTGGTGAAAATCCTAGTTCCCTACGGCGAAAAGGAACACTATGAAATTTGGCATTCACATTCTCCCGACTTACATGCCGGATGTCGAGGGGACGCTGCCGGATTTTTACCAGCTGATGTACGAGCAGATCATCGAGGTGGAAAAGCTCGGCTTCGATCAAGCTTGGGTGACCGAACATCATTTCGGCGGCTATGGCGGCACGCTGCCGCACCCGCCGACGTTTTTGGCGGCGGTCGCCGGTAAGACGGCGAAGATACGTCTGGGTGTGGCGGTGGCGGTGTTGCCGCTGCACAATCCTTTACAACTGGCCGAAGCCTACGCCATGGCGGATGTGATCTCCGGCGGGAGGTTGGACTTCGGTATCGGTAAAGGCAGCGAGCCGGTGGAGTACCGCAAATTTGGCATGAATCGCGATGAAGCGACGCAACGTTTCACTGAATGCACGGAAATTATCCGCCAGGCCTGGTCCGACGAGCCGGTGAATTTTCATGGCGAATTTTACAATTATGATGGCGTCGATATTCTACCCAAGCCGTTGCAGCGGCCGCATCCGCGCATCTGGGTCGGGGCGACGCGCACGGAGGAGACCTTCCGTGGCGCCGGCGTCAATGGCTACGATTTGATGACCGTGCCGTTCGTTCACCCGACCACCGATGCTTTGCGCGATTTGGTGCGGCTGTACCGCGGCGAGCTGGCGCGCGCCGGCCACGATTTCGTCGGCCGCGACGTGCTCGGCAAGTTTCATATTTATGTCTCCGATAGTTTTGAGCGCGGCATGCGCGAAGCCGCGCCGTTCATGAAGAACTACAGCGATATTCACACCGCGGTCGATCCCAAACGCAAAATCACCGAGCGCGATATTGGTTCGGACATGGCGCGCGGATTTATCATCGTCGGCGATCCCGAGCGCTGCTGCGATACGATTCGGCGCTGGCAAGAAGAGGCTGGGATCACGGTGTTCTCCGGGAACATTTCATTTCGGCGGCATGCCCCAGGAAATGGCGCTCAAAAGCATGCGCCTGTTCGCCGACCGGGTGATGCCGGCGTTGGCGTGACGATTTCGCGGCGCAGTGGAATCAGGAAGTTTATTAGACCACCGCTGGCGGGCGCAGCTCGGTTGCAGCGCCGATTCCAAAGCGCTGGCGAAACTTAGTTGCCGATGACGAAAGCGCTGCGAATGTTTGATTTTGACTGCAAGGTTTGGCGGGTCGCTTCGGCCTCTTGCTTGGCGCCGAATCGGCCGACGCGGAGGCGATACCAGCGCGCGGAGTTGACATCGGCGACAACGATGAAAGCGTCGTAGCCTTGGGTTTTAAGTTTTTCTTGTAATTGCAGCGCGGCTTTTTCGTCCAGGGTCGAAGCGATTTGCACCGACCAGCTATGGGTTGAAAGTGCTTGGGTCGCCGCGGGCGTGACCGGCGGTTTTTCTTCGGATACGTCCGGTCGGGGGACTTTAGCGGGGGTGCGCGCCACCGCCCGTTTAGCCATCGTCGGTGGCGGCGTCGCCGTCCGGCGAAGGCGCGCGAGCCACCTTAATCGGCAGCGGTTTTGTGCGGGCGCGCGCTGAGCGAGTCGTATCGATGCGCTTCGCGTCCGAGTTGGTGTCAGCGCGAGGAACCGAAACGGTGTTGCCGCTGGTGACGGCTGGCGCTGCCTCGGCGGTCATGTGAAGCCGGCACCGGCCAGCGCGCCGCGTCCGGTGCCAATGCCGCTATCCGGCGCGCGGTGATCTTTTGTCCGGTGACAACGCCTAAATATCCCGATGTACTGGCGGTGAATATAAACAGTGCCGCGAGGGCCGCCAGTTGCGACCGCGAGAAATATTTCGCCGCCGGGTAAGCGCTGTGTTCGCCAGTTCTGGCCGCTTGCGGCCACTGCGCTACCGACGCCGAGGTCCCGCCGTCGCTACCATGCTGTACCGACTGGCGTTGCGCAATTGCGCCGGGCAGAGCGGCTTGGGTCAACATTTGTAACGCTTGAATGGTCGGCCGGTGCTCGGCGATCAATTGTTGAGCGCGTAGCGCGCGCGTGTCGGCGTCGCATACTTCAAATGAAAAGTGCGTCGGTTGGCGGCCGAGAAACACGTTTCCCAGTTCGTTCCAATGCAATAACAGCGCTGCGCGCAGATCAGCCGCCTCGCCGACGAAAAGTTGCTGGCGCTGGGTGTGCAGTCCATAGACGCCGGGCACGGCAGGCGCGCAGGTCTCGACGATTGCGCCTTCGAAAGGGTGACAATTGCCTTGTGGCTGCCAGGGTGGTGCCATTTATAGATGTTCCGCCGCGTACCCGCCCTATCCAGGACGGGAAAGCGCGGCGTGCGGGAGCGGTTGGTTCACGTTCGTCGGATCTATCTTAGTCGGCGAAATACGCCGCGCTGTTACTGGCTTGCAACGATTCTACTTGAGGCCAATCAACGTCGTTTTGGGTTGGGTCACTGTCCGAGCATCGCTTAAAGACAAATGTTAGCTTACGAGCCAGGTTTGGACAAGTTGTTTGTCGAACAATGCGCGATTTTTCCCGCGTCGGTTGGAGAATTACGCCATTCTACCGATCCGGCTTTTGTGCTAGAGGTTGGCGATGACCTCGAACCCAGCCAAGGACCGCTCGCCTGCTATACTGAACCTGCTGCCGTTTTACTATGGCTGGTTCGTCGTTGCGTTAAGTTTTCTCGCTAACCTGACGGCCGCGGGTATTCGTTCGGCGCCATCGGTGCTGATCCATCCACTGGAGGCGGAGTTCGGTTGGAGCCGCACGGAGATCGCTTCGGCGGCAAGTCTCAATTTACTCTTGCTCGGATTATTCGCACCGGTGGGCGGCTGGCTGATCGATCGCATCGGCGCCCGCCGCGTCATACTCGGCAGTCTGTCGACCATCGCCGTGGGACTGGTCGCGGTGACGTACGTCGAGCAGCTCTGGCAGTTGATTTTGCTATGGGGCGTGGTTCTCGGGATCGCCACCGGCATCACGCCGGCGCTGGGCGCGAGCATCGCCAGCCGCTGGTTTGTCCATCGGCGCGGTCTGGCGGTGGGCATCATGACCAATGCCAATGCCGCGGGACAAATAGTTTTTCTGCCGTTGTTGATGTCGGTCATCCTCGTCGCCGGCTGGCGCAATGCGCTGATGATGATTACGGCCACCGCCTGTTTGTTGATCCCGGCGATCTGGTTCTGGATGCGCGACCGGCCCAGCGAAGTCGGTCTTGAGCCGTACCGTTCCGGGCCGGGCGCTAATGCGAAGTCGGGCAAGAGTTTCGCACGCGGCGAAATCCGCCCGATGTCGTTTGCGGCGATCTCCGAGGTCATGCAGACATCGACTTTTTGGATTCTCGCCGGCTGTTTTTTTATTTGCGGCGTCACCGCCAACGGTCTGATCGGCACCCACTTGATCCCCCACGCCATCGAGCGCGGCATCCCGCAGGTGACCGCAGCGACGGCGGTGGGCATCATGGGTGGCGCGAGTTTTATCGGCACGACTTTTTCCGGCTATCTGGTCGACCGCATCGATCCGCGCAAAGTGCTTTCGGTGGTATACGGCCTGCGCGGCACGGCTCTGTTGATGTTGCCGTTCGTATCTAACTCCACCGGGCTGTTCATGTTCGCCGTATTGTACGGGCTCGACTGGTACGCCTCCGGTCCGGCGACCACGACAATCATCGCGCGCAAATTCGGTTCCGAACGGGTCGGGCAAATCTTCGGCACTGTCTTCGTCTTTCACCAATTGGGCGGCGCGGCGGCGGCTATCGGCGGCGGCTGGGTGCGTGTCCATTTTGGCGATTATCAAAATGCTTTCTTGGTCGGTGGTTGCTTGGGGCTGGTGGCCGCCGGTTTGGCGCTGACCGTCGATCGGCGCGGTGTGGCGCGACCCGAAGTGGCTGGGACGCCGGAGCTGGCCGGGGCGTGAGCTCGAGATAGTTCGCACTACTGTCTGCCAAGCCGTGGTACAATCACTTCAAACGTTCGCGTCGGGAGAGATGTTTAAACCTCGGCTCATGAAAAGGAGTTTCACGAAGATGCACATCAATTTTGCAGTCTCATTAAGCAGGCATGGACGAATTCTATCGCTGGCTCTGGTAATGGCGTTTGTTATCGTTGAAACACGCGACGGGCGCGCGGCATCGGTGGGAGCATTGAGCGAAGCGCGCTTGTTTAGCGCGGCTGATGAACACTCACAAGTGATCGAGTCGATCCGCGATGGCGCCGCCCTGGCTCCGCTCGCGGAAATGTACGGTGCTGGCGGCGAGAAATGGTTCATGGTCAAGAGCCGGGCGGGAAACATCGGTTGGATCAAGTCGAGCGACAACGCCGCAGCCAGGCGGGTCGACGATCATTTCCGCGCTCTGCCGAAAGAAACCTTTGCAATCGGACCGGCGGTTATCGCGAGCTCTAGTGGGCCGGCGGCCACGGCGAAGACCTCCGAGAGCGGCGCAGTCACAATTCCATTCAAGCTCCACAGTAATTCCATGTTGGTGCCGGTGAGCTTCACCAACGGCAGTAGCTCGACGACGGCTAACCTGGTGGTCGATACCGGCGCCGGCCAGACGGTGCTATCGAAGCGAGCCGCCCGCGACCTTGGATTGACGGCCCTCGACAGTCAAGCGAGACTTGGTATAGGTGGTGCGGTGAGAGTCGACGTCGGTGTCGTCGAGTCGGTGAAGGTCGGTGGCGCTGAACAGAAGAACTTGCCCATTAGTATCCATGATTTTTCGCCTGATCCCCGTATTGAAGGTCTATTGGGCTTCGATTTTCTCGGCCGCTTTCAAATGTCGGTGGACAACGACAAGCAAATAATCGTGTTAACGCCAAAAAAAGACTAGCTCATGGCTAAGCGGGTGGCCCAGGGGTGAAGCCAAAGCACGTAACGCAGATTTGTTGGTCTCTCGCCCTGATCGGCAGTTCGATTTTCATATTTCTCGTGCCGCGATTTGTCAGCGCTCAGGAGCGCGTCAAGTTCCCCGTCGGCGTCGGCACCAAAACCCTCGGCACCGGTCTGATCTGGCTCGCCACTAAGAAAGGCTTTTTCGAAGAAGCCGGCCTCGATGTTCAGCCGGTGCTGTTGCGCGGTACGCCGGTGGCGGTGCAGGCGCTGGTCGGCGAGTCGCTTTTCATGACCCTGGGTTCCGCCGACGCGATGGTCAGCGCGGCAGTGGGCGGTGCCGATCTCGTGAGCGTCGCCGGTGTCATCAACGGTTTGACCCAAGCCATTGTCGCCGGCAAGAAATATAAAAGCTTCAAAGAACTGCGCGGCACGACCGTTGGCGTGCAGTCGCTCGCCTCGGGCGCGACCACGGTGCTCAAGCGCATCTTCAAGAAGCACGGCCTGGATTATCCCGCCGATTACAAACTCTTGGCGGTGGGCGGGGGTAATTTCAATCTCGCGGCGCTCAGTTCCGGTCAAGTCGCGGCGGCATTTCTCGTCGTGCCATTGGTTTTCGCCGCTGAAGAGCAGGGCATGAACGTGCTCGGCTACTATAAAGACTACTATCCCAACTATCAGTTGACGGTGATGGCGGTGAAGCGCGGCTGGGCGGAGAAAAACCGCGCGCTGTTGGTGCGCTTCCTGCGCGCTGGCTTGCGTGCCAACCGTTGGCTGTATGCCAACAAAGAGGCGGCGAGCGATTTCTTCGCTAAGGAAATACCAATGGCGCCGGAGCTGGCGCGCAAGGGTTGGGATTATTATACGGCGAACCGGGTTTGGCATCCGAATCTCGAACTCAACCTCGACGGCATGAAGCTGGCATTGGAAATTCTTGCCGAGGAGAGCAAACAAGCACGCGCAGGACGCCGTGAAGTTTATCGATGGTCGCTATTTACAGCAGGCACTCAAGGACTTGTGAGACGGTTATGAAAGATGGGCTCAAACCCGGACTGACACATACCCAAACCTACGAAACCACCGAGCGCATGCGCGCTACGCAATTGACCGCCGATGTTTTCTCGACGCCGGCGATGATCGGCCTGATGGAAGGAACTTGCGTGCGGCTGACCGCGCCCTATTTGGACGAGGGCGAAAACAGCGTCGGCATGCATGTCGACGTGCATCACCTGGCGCCGACCAAGATCGGCCAAAGCGTAACCGTCACGGCGGAGGTCTTGGAGATCGACGGCAACAAGATTCGCTATGCCGTGTCCGCGGTCAACGATGCCGGCGTGAAAATCGGCGCGGGTAAGCACCGGCGCGCGGTGATTCGGCCGAAGAAACTGTCTGACGGTTGATCGGCGCGCCATGGTGTTGACCGTGAGTTTTAAATTCCCGACGATCGCGGCGCTTGGAGACTTTACGGCGCTATCGGTAGGTTCCCGCTTGCTTGCTTATCGACTGGCGATCGAATTAATCAGGTAGAGTGAGCGTCGGTCACGTCGGACTCTGACGCTATTATTTTCAATTATGCAAAGCGTGGTGCGTCATGTCGGAGTTTTTCTCGTTAGCGTCGCAATTCTCTTTTCCTTGGCGAAAATAACTATGAGCTCATCCCAAGTCATCTCGCCAACCGCTGGGCAAGCGGACGAAGATCCTTTTCTGTGGCTCGAAGATGTCGGCGGCGAACGCGCTTTAACCTGGGTGCGCGCGCACAACGCGGCGAGCGCGCGCGAACTGGAAGGCACTGCGGGTTTCGACAAGTTGCGGGGGCGTTTGCTGGCGATCTACGAATCCAACGAGCGCATTGCCAACGTCACCAAGCATGGCGCGTATTTTTACAACTTCTGGCGCGATGAGCGGCAGGTGCGCGGGGTTTGGCGGCGGACAACGTTGGCCGAGTATCGCAAGGCCGAACCTGCCTGGGAGATCGTCCTCGATCTCGATCGGCTGGCGGCTTCAGAGAAAGAGAACTGGGTCTGGAAGGGCGCCGATATTTTGCAGCCAAGCCATGATCGCGCGCTGCTATTTCTTTCGCGCGGCGGCGCCGATGCCGCGGCGATGCGCGAATTCGATCTGGTCAAGAAAGATTTCGTCGTCGACGGATTTACCCTGCCGGAAGCGAAGAGCCGGGTGGCTTGGCGCAATCGTGATGCGCTTTACGTCGGCACCGACTTCGGCTCCGGCTCTCTGACCAGTTCCGGTTATCCGCGCATCGTTAAAGAATGGCAGCGTGGCACGGCGCTGGGCGCGGCCAAGACAGTTTTCGAGGGCCAAGTTGAAGACGTCAGCGTGGCGGCATCGGTGGTGCATGACCACGGCCGGACATATGAACTGATTTCGCGCGGCCTGACATTTTTCACCAATGAGCTATGGTTTCGCCGCGGCGACGATTGGGTTCGAATCGATAAACCGGCCGACGCACGGGTCGAGACCTTTACCGATCAAATATTGTTGCGGCTGCGTTCCGACTGGAACGTTGGCGGGAGAACTTATCGAGCCGGAGCACTGCTTGCCGGCGATTTTGCAGCCTATCTGACGCGGCGAGCGCGAATTCGCGACGCTTTTTGAACCGAGCGAGCGCAAAGCGTTGGCGAGCACGAGTCAGACGAAGAATTTCTTGATTCTCAACGAGCTCGACAATGTGCGCAGCAAGGTTTACGCCCTCAAGCGCGCCGACGGGCAATGGCAGCGCCAGCAATTGGCGACTCCAGCTTTCGGTTCGGTGCGCGTGCGCGGCGTCGATGCCCATTCCGATGATGATGCCTCGGACGATTACTTCATGAGCCTAACCGACTTCTTGACGCCGTCGAGTCTGATTCTCGGCAGAGTCGGCGCGTCGGCGGAGGAAAAGCTAAAAAGCTTGCCGGCATTTTTCAGCGCCGATGGCTTGGCGATTAGCCAGCATGAGGCGGTATCGAAAGATGGCACCAGGATTCCCTACTTTCAGGTGAGCCGTAAAGACCTGATGACGAACGGCAGAAACCCGACGCTGCTCTACGGCTATGGCGGCTTCAATGTGTCGCAGTTGCCATTTTACAGCGGCACTCTCGGCGCGGCTTGGCTGGAGCGCGGCGGCGTCTACGTGCTGGCGAACATTCGCGGCGGCGGCGAATTCGGGCCCAACTGGCACTATGCGGCGCGCAAGGAGAATCGCCAGCGCGCCTACGATGATTTCATCGCTGTCGCCGAAGATTTGATCGCGCGTAAAGTGACCTCGCCGCAGCATCTCGGCATCCAGGGCGGTTCCAATGGCGGTTTGCTGGTGGGTGTGGCGCTGACGCAGCGGCCGGATTTATTCAAAGCGGTAGTTTGCCAGGTGCCGCTGCTCGATATGCGCCGCTATAGCAAATTATTGGCCGGCGCCAGTTGGGTCGATGAGTATGGCGATCCGGACAAAAGCGAAGATTGGGCGTATATCGCCAAATATTCGCCCTATCATAATGTCGTGGTCGAGAGGAAATATCCGCGAGTGCTATTCACCACCTCGACGCGCGATGACCGGGTCCATCCGGGACACGCGCGTAAAATGTTCGCCAAGATGAAGGCACAGGGCCATGACGTGCTGTACTATGAAAACATCGAAGGCGGTCACGGCGGCGCGGCGGACAACCGCCAGCTCGCTTACATGTCGGCGCTGACCTATGCGTTTCTGGTTAAGGAGTTGATTGGCGGGTGACGGGATCGGAATTTTCTCGCGCAAAGCCCGCAAGGACGCCAAGGGAGCAGGCGAAAGGCAGGGCGATCTGTCGGTCGCCCCTAGGCTTCCGCTCTTGGAAAATTCAGCGCATCGACTTCAAATTTTCTTAGCTCCGGCATCACCTGCTCGGTGAATAAGCGCAGCGAATTGAGCGCTTGCTTCTGAGTTAGCTCACCGAAGGTAAATTCACCGAGGAATGTGTCGCCGCCGGCTTGGTTGGCGATGGACTTGATTTGCCGCACCACGGTGTCCGGCGAGCCGCAGATAAACGAGCCTTCGGCGATGGAGTGGTCCATGTCCATCAACTGCTGGCGCCGGCTGCCGTCGAGGATCGTCGTCAAACCGGTGGCGCCGTGGGCGCCGTAGGTGCGCGCGCCGCCGCGCCGCTCCCAGAAGTTTTTCCAGTGATACTCGCCGTCGGCGCGCGCTTGTTTGTCGCTCTCGGCGACATAGATCTCGCGCATCAGCCCCATATGCGGCTTGCGTCCTGACGGCTTGGCGCGCTGATAGACTTCGCGGTATTCGTCGAAGGCCTTGCGCGTCGCTTTCATGCCGGAGGGCACCCACTGCACGGTGCTCACGCCGGTGGATGCGGCTTCTTCGATGGACTCTTTGCTACGCGTCGGCATCCACAGCGGCGGATGGGGTTTCTGCACTAGCGGGATGCTGGAGTCGACATCTTTGCATTTGAAATATTTGCCTTCGAAGCTGAACGTCTCGTGGGTCCAGATGCCTTTGATGATTTGCAAGGCTTCCAGCGTCATCTCTCGTTTCTGATCCCAGGGAACGTTGTACGCAACGAAGGAAAATGGGCCGATGCCGGCGCCGATGCCGCACTCCAGGCGGCCGTTCATGAGATTGTCGAGCAGCGCTGCCTCTTCGGCGACGCGCACCGGATGCCACAAGGGCAGGACGTAGACGAGCGGACCCATGCGAATATTTTTGCGTCCGTTGCGACGCCGCGCCGAGGAAACTGCCGGGACTTGGGCATTCGGAAAAACCCATGTCGAAGTGATGCTCGGCGACAAAGTAAAAATCCATGCCGGCCTGGTCGGCGAATTCTAAAACTTCGAGATGGTTGCGATACAGGTCGACGTAGGTGCGCGCCGGGTGATCATGTTTCTGCATGTGGTCGAAGAGTCCGAGTTTCATGGTGTCATCCTTATTTGGTCGTTTCCTTTTGAATCTCTTGCAGCAGCGAGTTGTCGTACATTTTTTCCAGGGCGAGTTTTTTCACTTCGGCGGCGCTTTCGGCGCGAAAGTCCAAGATCGAAGTGAGACCGGCAAGGGAGACGTAGGGAATTCTCAGCGCGTAGTCCTTGACGTTCTCTTTGTAGGTCTCGTCCAAAGTCGCGCCATCGGTGGTGCGCGTGTACTTGCCGATGGTGCGCTTGGCAAACGCCGGATCGGCGATGGCCAGATCGTAGGCGGCGATGGTGGCGCGCAGAACTTTCTTCAATTCTTCCCGCTTGGTTTTGAGCTGCGAGTTCTTGACGATGAAGCAGCCGTAGTCGAAGGGCAGGCCGATCGTTTCGGTGGTGAGCAGTTCACGAAATCCCAGCTTGCGCGCATTCAATGTCAGCGGCAGCGAGATCGAGCCGCCTTGAACTAAGTTGTTCTGCATGCCGGCGATAATTTCCTGTGTGCCGCCGAGTTGCAGCAGGGCGACATCCTTGATCGGCTGCAAACGATACTTCTTGAGTACCTGGCGAGCGACGAAGTCGGAGAAGGCGCCGAAGCGGGTGACGCCGACGGCTTTTCCTTTCAGATCACCGATGCTGGCGTGCGGCGCGGTGGTGAAGAAAGATGTTTGGCCTTTGTCGTACTGGCAGCCGACCATGACGAGGTCGGCGCCGGCGAGATTGGCGTCGACCACCGCGCCGGCGGCTGAGTACATGATATCGATGTCGCCGCCGAGCAGCGCCTGCACCGACTTGGTGCTCGAGCCGATGTAGAGCAGCTCCATATCGGCGCCATATTTTTGATACAATCCGGCGTCCTTGCCAACCCACAATACCGTAAATGTTCCGGCGAATGCGGTGTAGGCGACGCGGAGTTTGGCTGGCTGGGCGTTGGCACGGGTCGCTATCGCCAACGAGCAGAACAAAACGGCAATGACAAATCGTGATTTTGCGCCGGTTTTCATCGCTGTCCCTTACAACCCTACGACCTGTTTTCGATAGATCATGATCGCGACCTCGCTGTCAAGTTTCGCCGGTAAAGTCGACCATGCGTCGAACTTCGCCTTGACCTGTCTCTCGTTTCTAACTTATGGTGTGCTTTCCAAATAGATGCTGGATGAATCGGCTGTATGGAGAGGTAACTTCGATGGCCCGAATGAATTGGCGTATCCTAGTGGGTATCGATCGCGATGGTGGTTTTCAACCTTGGGGCCGCGGCTGGCGATCGGCCAAGAGAAGATCAAGTTTCCCGTCGGTGTCGGCACCAAGACGGTGGGCACCAACATGTTTTGGCTCGGAGTGAAGAAAGGTTTCTTCGATGAGGTCGGCTTGGATGTCCAGCCGGTCTTGTTGCGCGGTACGACGATTACCATTCAAGCGTTGGCGAGTGAGTCGTTGTATCTGGCGTTGGGTTCGACCGATTTCACCATCGGCACGGCCGCGAGCAGCGCCGATTTGGTCGCGGTGAGCGGCGTGGTCAACGGCCTGACTCAAGCGATTGTCGCGTCGAAGCAATACAAATCGCTCAAAGAACTGCGCGGAGCGACCATCGGCGTGCAAGTGCTGACGTCGGGGGCGACCAATGTTTTAAAGCGAATACTCAAGCAGCATGGCTTGGAATATCCGGCGGATTACAAGTTGCTTTCGGTGGGCGGCGGCAGCTTTAATCTGGCAGCGCTGACTTCAGGGCAGATCGGCGCAACCTATCTGGTCGTGCCGCTCGATTACACCGCGGAGCAGCAGGGTTTCAATATCCTCGGCTATTTCAAGGATTATTTTCCTAACTATCAACTTTCCGTGATCGCCGGAAAACGAACCTGGGTGGAGAAAAACCGTGGGCTCTTGGTGCGTTATCTGAAAGCGACGGTGCGCACTCATCGCTGGCTCTACGCCAACAAAGAGGCGGCCATCGATTTTCTTGCCAAGGAAATGCCGCTCAAGCCTGACTTGGCGCGCCGCGGTTGGGAATATTACATCGCCAATCGCATCTGGCATCCGAACGCGGAGATTGACCTCGAAGGCTTAAAATTCACCATGCAGATTTACGCCGAACAGACCAAAGGCGCGGCGCCGGATCCGTTCAAATATATCGACCAGAGTTATTTGCAGCAGGCGATCAAGGAACTGGGGTGATCGACGGTTTCGGATTCAAAGTATTAACGCAAAGAGCGCCAAGGGCGCAAGATGAATTCCAAGAGGAATTCCGGATGTAGGGGCGGGTTTGAAACCGCCCTCTTGGTTAACGATGACGCAGAAAGGAAACTAGTGGATCTGAATTCACTGCGGGTAGACTTGGTCGGCAGCTTACTGCGACCGGAAAAACTTAAACAGGCCTTTTCGGATTACGGCCAGGGTAAGGCGAGCGAAGCTGATTTAGCTAGCGCACAGGACGCGGCGATTGGCGATGTCGTCGCCAAACAAGCGGCGCATAATCTGCCGATCGCCGTCGACGGTGAGTTTCGCCGCACCAGCTTTATGGAGTCGTTTGCCGTGGTCGCCGGTGTCGAGGAGTGGCAAGCCGGGGCGCGCAGCTATCATGAAATCCTCGCCCGTAAAGATGAGGGCAAGGAAGGCACGCATAAAGGCCAAGATCCGATCCTGCTCAATCGCAAGCGGGTCACCGCGCGGTTAAAGTTGATTCGCAATACCTTGGTCGACGATTTTCGCTTTGCCCAGAAATTAACCGACCGGCCAGTGAAAGTAACCTTGATCGGCCCGGATCGAATTCAGCAGTGCTACGATAGTGAAGCGTCGAAAGCCGTCTATCCATCGACCGATGAATTTTTGCGCGATGTGGTTTCAGTGGAGCGCCAGATGTTAAGTGAGCTGTCGCAAGCTGGCTGCCGCTACGTCGGTATCGATGGTCCCGGTTACACGGCCTATGTCGACCCCGACTCTATCGCCGCGATGCGCGCTAGGGGCGAGGAACCGATGGCGACCATGGAGCGGTCGATCGACGCCGACAACCAGGTGATCGCGAATTTCCCCGGCGTGACTTTCGGCATTCACATTTGCCGCGGCAACCGGCAAAGCATGTGGCATCGCGAAGGGAAATACGACGCCATCGCCGAGAAACTATTCAACGGCCTCAACCATCAACGTTTGCTGTTGGAATACGACACGGCGCGCGCCGGCGGCTTCGAGCCGCTGCGGTTTGTTCCCAAGGGAAAAATCGCGGTGCTGGGTTTGATCACCACCAAAACGGGCCGGGTCGAGACGGTGGACGAGTTGCGCCGCCGGATCGATGACGCGGCGCGCTTCCTGCCGTTGGATCAGTTGGCGCTGAGCCCGCAGTGCGGTTTTGCCTCGAGCATTCGCGGCAACCTGCTGAGCGAGGACGAGCAGTTTCGTAAGCTCGATGTCATGCTCGAAACGGCGCGGCGGGTTTGGGGTTAAAAAAAAGTTCGTTCAAGGGTTCAAAAGTTCAAGGTTCAATGTTGGAATCCCAGTTGTAACTGAGGAATGTTGACCGTCCCTACCTAAACGCGCACTACTAGCTTTTCCTGATTCACCCCCGACATCATGCGCGCGAGTGATCTTATTCGGCTGGTGCTGCTCGCGGCGATCTGGGGCGGGTCGTTTGTTTTTCTGCGGGTGGTGGCGCCGGCATTGGGAGCGATCGTCACCGCCGACCTGCGCGTGCTGATCGCTTGGGGCGCGCTGACGATTTATTTCCGTGCCGTCGGCATCGATGTGGGTTGGCGGCGGTTCTGGCGCCAGTACCTCGTCATCGGCGCGTTCAATGCGGCGCTGCCATTTTTTCTATTCGCCTTTGCCGCTCTCCACATCCCGGCCTCTTACTCGGCGATTCTGAACGCGACCTCGCCATTCTTTGGCGCGCTGTTCGCTTGGTTGTGGCTTGGTGAGAAGATTACTTTTTTGAAAAGTGTGGGGTTTGTTTTCGGTATCGCCGGTGTCGGTCTTGTCACGGGTGTCGCTTCCGCTGCGGCAGGCGGTTCAACTAATTGGGCGATGGGCGCATGTCTGTTAGCGGCGATGAGTTACGGGTTCGTCAGCGTTTATACCAAGAAGTTCGCTGCCGCGGCAAATCCACGTGCGATCGCCGGCTGCAGCCAATTGATGGCGGGTTTATTATTGCTGCCGTTGACGCCGCTGGCGCCGCCACCAGGGCCGGTAACGGGTTTCATCGCGGTGAGTATGATCATTTTTGCGCTGTTGAGCAGCGGCGTGGCTTTTTTGCTCTACTTCCGCTTGATCGCGGACATCGGCCCGACTAAATCGCTGACGGTCACATTTTTGATGCCGGTGTTCACGATGCTCTGGGCGTCGCTATTTCTTGGCGAGGGAGTGACTGCGGTGATGATATTCGGTTGCGCGCTGATCCTCGTGGGTACTGGGTTAGTGGTGATGCGGAGATAGAAAAAAGACCGAGGCAGAGAACCGCTCGGCGGGGCGGCTCTCAGCCTCAGGTCTTTTTTTGTCCTTTGTTGGTTTACTATCTATTCTCTCAGCGGCCGCGATCGCCGGCCTCGCGCATGCTCCACATGGGACGCTGGCGGGCGCAGAAACGGCGCGCGGCGTCGACCTGCTGGCGCGAGCCGTCGAGGTCTACCTGAACATTGAAACAGTGTTCGCGGCCGGTGTGGCGGAAGCCCTCAACGGCGGGAATCTCGAGCTCATTCACGCCAGGGCGCATATTGAAATTCCGAGTATGACCGACGATGTTATTGCCCTCACGGATCAGAATATCGGTTTCGCAATCGCGCCGGCCTTCGAAATTGACGCGTACCTTCCAGGCGCGAACCCGCTGGCCCTCGATAACTGGATCCGGCGACATATCGAGATCCTGAATATTTATGCGATCGCCGCGCTGGCAACCGCGGCCGCCCCGGCGGTCCCCATCGGCCGCCATCGTTTCTGGCGTAACGTTCATCAGTAGGCTGCTGAGCACTCCGGTTAGAAATGCTGCTTTGATCCACGACATATGCTTTCCTCCTTCAAGGTTTTGTCTGTCAGTTAGACGTAAGAAACGAAAAATGGCTATAGCCGAGGCAAAATTAAGCCCGACCCCTAGGGCGCCAAGCTTTCCATCAAACGGCCAAATCCTTTCACATTTTCCTTTATATCGATCAGTCTCATGGCGTACCAGCTGCACGCTAAGCTGCTGGTGATGACCGGTTTGCCGATTTCGTCTTCGAGGAGCTGGACGTCGGTGATCGTCGGCCAGCGCGGGCAGGGGATGAAAACACCATCGGCGTCGCGCGCTTTGGCGTAGAGCCGCTTGGCGATCTTGTACGAGGCGTGTACCGGCAGGTCGGTGAGCTGGGCGTTTTTGCGCACGCCGTAACCGGCGATCTGCAAGACTTCGAAGCCGCACTGTTCGAGATGGCGCTTGAGCCGTTGATTGATCTCGTCTTCGTAGGGCGTGCCGACGACGAGCTTTGTGCATTTCATCGCTTTGAGCGCTTCGACTTCGGCGGTCAAACCGGCGGCCACGGGAACTGCCGAACTTGTCGGAAAGTTTCTTGCCCAGTTCCCGATCGGCACCGAAGGGCAAGCGGGTGAACAGCGGCGAGCCGCTAAAGATTATCGAATCGCAGTTGTTGTCGACCAGGTCCTGGATCGCTTCTTCGATGCGGCTCAGTTGCGCCTCGAAGTCGCTGTCGACCAACTGGCGCACGGTGCCGGTGGTGTTGAGCATCATGAAGCCTTCGGGAAACATCTTGTAGAATTCGTAAACCAGGGTATCGCCGCGCGATGGGGCGACGTGACCGATGCGAGCGCGCCAGCCGTACATAATTACCTCCTGCGGAGTTGTTCTAAGGTTCAAGGGTGCAAAAGTTCAAGGTCGGATTTGCTTTACTCAGTTCCAGCAGTTCCGATCGTTCCAGTCGTTCCATGGGACTATGCAGGCCAGCCGTAGAGTTTTGCCGGGTTGGCGGCGAGAATTGCGTTGCGGATTGTTTTGTCCGGTACCGCGGTGACCAGGAAATCCAGCAGGTCGCCGTCGTCGGGCATCGGCACGGGCACGCCGCCATGGGGCCAGTTGCTACCCCAGACGATGTTGTCCGAGCGGTTAGCGACGATCGCCTGAATCACGTCAACCATGTCATGGTAATCCGGCGGGCCGGATTTTGATAGCTGATAGAAGCTGTAGAGATTGATCCAGGCGTGCTCTTGGTTTCTAAGTATCGTCAGCAGCTCGGCGAATTCACTATCCTCCCTGGTCATATGCGGCTCGGCGTGGGCGACATGGTCGAACAGGTAAGGGACTTTGAGAGAATTCAAGAATGGTACGGTGGCGATCACTTCGGCCATCGATTGCGACATGAACTCGACATGCCAATCGAAGCCGGCGCTGCGCTCGATCATTCTCCTGCTTTGCTCGAAGGACAGGCCGCCGCGGCCGTTGGCTTTAATCCGAAAGCCGCTGAAGCCGCCGTCTTTCAGTTCGCGCAGTTGTGCGTCGGTAATCGCCGGGTCGAGTAGCGCGAGACCTTTGAAGGCGCCGTTCATGCGCTTGAGCGCGTCCAGGGTGATGCGATTGTTAGTGCCATTGCCACTGCCGGTGACGATGACGGCGCGTTCCAAGCCGAGAGCGCGATGAGTTTGCAAATAATCGTCCAGTGTCGAGTGCGGATCGGGATCGTAGCCACGCTCGGCGACCAGCGGATAACGCTCGAACGGACCATAAACATGCAGATGGCAGTCGCAGGCGCCGGAAGGCAATTTATAGCGCGGCGCGTGGGGATTGGCGTTGGGCGGCTTTACCGGTCGCATGATGACCGCCAATGTAATGCAAAAGCGGGATGAATATCCAGCGCATTTCTAGCCATTGGCGGTTTACGGCTTGACGGCGCGGGAGGTTTTGCTTAGCGTACTGCTTGATCAGTACACAGCAATCTCAAACTTGGCGGAGGTAAGTTATGGCAGAAGCGAACCTGCAATTGTTCTTGTTGGGCGCGGAAAGACTGCTACGTTGCCGGTGGGACGGCCGGAGCGAAAACCTCGAGATTCTCAACAGCGCGATGGACGGCGAGACCGTGCGCGAGGTAGCGCGCGATCCATTCAATCCGAACAAACTCTATGCCGCGACGCTGACCGAGATCCATGTCAGCGAAAATAACGGTGACAGCTGGCAGTGGCTGCCTTCCGGCGGTATCGACTACCGGGATATTTGGACCATGGCGGTGCATCCGACGCGGCCTAATGAAATCTATGTAGGCACGCTGCCGGCGGCGGTTTACGTCAGCGACAATGGCGGCCGGTCGTTTCGCGAACTGGCGGCGTTTCGTAATTTGCCCGACTACAACAAATGGACTTTCCCTCCCGGCGCCCATGTCGCCCATGCGCGCTCGATTGCGCTCGATGCGCGAGTGCCGGACGAGATCATTGTCGGAATCGAAGAGGGCGGCGTGGCGCGCAGCCGCGACCGCGGCGCGACTTGGGAAGATATTAGCGGACCCGCAAGTCCGACGGCATTTCCCAAGATCAACGATCCAGCAGGCATCGTGCCTTACGAGATGGGCAGACATGAAGAGGGTCGTGTCTACCGCGATGTTCACTGGGTGACGCGCCATCCGACGCGCTTGGAGACGTTATTCGCCAGCACCGGTATCGGCACTTATCGTACCGACGATGGCGGGAAAAACTGGACCAAGTGCGAGTATGGCTTGGGGCGCGCCTACGCGATCCCCATGACCAACCATCCAGCAGTTCCAGACAGAATTTTTCTTGGCGCGGCGGAGAACGGTCCCGCGACCTGGGCCGGTTACCGGACGGTACGCGCCGGCCCGTACAATACGGTCAAGTTTAGCCGCAACGCGACCGCCGAGACCGGCGGTGCCAAGACCCAGATCTTACGCAGCGATGACGCGGGCAACACCTGGAGCTATCTCAAAACTGGCCTGCCCGCTGGCACGGAACACATGACCTGCGGCTTTGCCAGCCATCCGCAAGACCCCAACACTTTGTGCGTCGGCTATACCGATGGTTCGGTCTACGCGAGCAATGACGCGGGACAGAATTGGCGCCGATTGATCGTGTCGCTGCCAAAGCTTTATGGTTTAAGATTGATACCGTCTGTTTAACAGGCGACTGAAACGCTGAATAATCGGAGCTTTCGGTAGCTTTATGGTTTGATTCGGTATTTTATATAATTTTGTTTTGTGTATTGAAATGGTTGACAGGTTCGCCGCAATACTTCACAATTAATCAATTAAATCAGTCTAGGACGGGGCTGGAAAGGTGGTTTCGATGGGGGATCATCAGCGAATTCTGCACAATGGCTTGAAATTACTGGCGGTTACTTTTTTGGTTTCATGCGGTAATCCCGCAAACCCACCGCCACCGAAATGGACGGGAGAGAATCTCCCCGCTATAGCGGCAAAACCGGCGGCGCCCAAGCCACCGCCTGTGTCGCCAAAGGCGGAAGAGAAGACGAGCTTAGAGGCTTTGCAAAAGGGCGAAATGGCGACAAGTGGACCGCTGAAAGACGTTGGTTTCAACTTCGATAGCGCGGCGCTTTCCGATGCCGCCCGCGCGACGTTGAAAAGCAACTCTGATTGGCTCAAGGCCAATGCTACGGCGCGGATTCAAATCGAAGGCCATTGCGACGAACGTGGCGCAGCGGATTACAACATGGCGCTCGGCGCAAAACGCGCCCAGGCATCGATGGATTACTTAGCCACTTTGGGTGTCGCAGCCAACCGCATGTCGACGATCAGCTACGGCGAAGAAATCCCCATGTGCAAAGATAAGACTGAAGCCTGCTGGGCGCAAAATCGGCGCGCGCGGTTCGTCGTTAGTGCAGCCAAGTAACATCCGTTCCAAATAATCAACTCGAAAAAAAGGCCCATGTCGTCACGACATGGGCCTTTTTTTTGGCGCGGCATGATACGAGTCGGCAACCGATTCGACGCACAGTATCCGACTATAATCGTGGCTATCGATTGACATCGAAAGCGGGCGTTTGTTAGGTTCGCACGTCGCTGATTGTGCGTGAGCGATAAATCAACCAAGCGAGAAAAAGGTAGATCCATGCGTTACGGTTGGCGAGCACGAATCGGTCATATCGCCCCAGCGATACTCGACACGTCGGGTGAAGAAATGCGCAAGTTGTTGCCCGCGGGTGTCCTGCATGTCGGCCTGACGATCAGCGAACCGATTCAAACACTCGGCGCAGAGCAGGCAGCGGCGGCGTTTGGCCGCATGGTCGATGCCGGCAAGCGCTTGGCCGCGGAAAAGGTCGATGTGCTCATCTGCGGCGGCGCGCCAGTGGCGTTGTCCAAGGGCGCGGCTGGCGACGCCGAGTTGACCGAACTGCTACGCCGTGAGACGCAGTTGCCGGTGGTGACGGCGAACGGCGCGGTGATCGACGGTTTGCGTACACTGGGCGCGCGCTCGGTGCTTGTCGTCAGTCCGTTCATCGACGCGCGTAATCAGGAGATCAAAAACTTTCTCGAAGCGAACTGCTTCACAGTGGCGGCGACCAGAGGGCTTGGCCTCACCAAGAATATCGACTTTGCCAGTCAGTCGCCTGACGCTGCGTTCGCGCTTGCCTATGGCGCGGCGAAAGCGCATCCGGAAGCGGACGCAATTTATATCGCCTGTCCACGCTGGCCGTCGGTGGATATTATCGCTGCACTGGAAGCGGACACCGGTAAGGCCGTCGTCGCCGCACCCGCGGCGATGGTTTGGGGTGCGCTCAAGGCGCTGCGGATTAACGACTGTCGACCCGGTTTTGGACGACTGATGGATAGTCTGCGCAGCGCGAATTAGCGACTTGGCTGAGCCAGGCAGATCGACTCCGAATAGCACTACCGTACTAGTCTCGCGAGAGGGGACGCTGGAATGAAAATGCTGAATGAGTTGGGACTGTATTACCGATTAGTTGTGATAATGGGCATGCTCGGTGTGACCCATTGGCTGAGGCGCAGGAGCGGTTCCGGGTTTCTTACGGCGGATTCAATGAAACCGCGACGTCGATGTGGGTCGGCATCGAGCGCGGCATGTTTAAGAAATACGGCATCGACGCGCAGATGGTTCAGGTGCGTAACGGCGCGCTGAGCATCGCGACTTTGGTCGCGAAAGAAGTCGAAGCAGTTTGGCCGGCGCAGTCGACAATTTTGAGCACCGTATCCGGTGGCATCAAGCTCACCTGTATCGGCGGACCGGTGAATAAGATCCCGCGCAATCTCATGGTTCGCAAAGAGATCAAGGGCGCAGAAGACTTGCGTGGCAAAACCGTTGGCGTGCAAAGTATCGGCGGCGGTTTGTGGCTGCAAACGATGATTATCTTGGATCACCTCGGCGTCGATCCGGATAAGTACGGCATCAAAGTGCGTGTCATCGGCGACGAAGCGACTCTGGCGCAGGCGATGATCACCAATAACATCGACTTCGGCGTCATTACCTACGGTTTGAGCGAGACATTATACCCGCAGGGATTCAAATCATTGATCGACGCTGCCGATATTTCGGCTCCTTACCAGGGCCCGGAAATTTGTGGGCTGAAAGAATCCGTCGCCAGCCGCAACGAATTTTACTTGCGCGTCATCAAAGGGTTGGCCGAGGCCGTTGCTTATATCCTCGACGACAATAATAAATCGGATGTCTCCAGAGTGGTGCAGCGAAATCTGCGCCTGAGCCGCCCCGACGTGATCGAAGGCTCTTACAAAGTGTTGCGCAAGATGACTACCCTCGACCTAGCGCCCAACGTCGCGGCCTTCAAATCTGTTCAGCGCATCGTTGCGCGCATCAACCCGAAGATTGTCCAGGTCGATCTCGATCAAGTCATCGACGCAAGCTTCGTGCGTCAATTGGAGTCCAGCGGCTTTTTAGCGGAGCTGCGCAAGAAGATCAAATAACCGGCGAGGTCTTCATCTCAGGAAAACAAATCCAAAGTTTCCTTGGCGAACAGTTCGTCGACGGCGAATTTGCGCTTAGTCAGCCCCTGTTCGTGCGAGTAGAGCGTCGCGGCTTCTAAAGTCGCAGCGTTATGTCTTGACACCGTAGGGAGCGACATCCGCGCCAAGCACCTGGCGGGCGAATTCCATATCCAAGTTGACCCATGGGAGCGACGCCAGGCCTTCTTCATAATCCTCGAAGGCGAGTTCCTTGGCGGCTTGAAAGCCTTGGGACAGGCGCACGGCCAAAGACGGGTCTTGTTCGTAGATCGCCCGGCGCATCACCGTCATGTGCATGATCGGGTATATTTTCGTGCGCTGGTAATAGTCCGCTTCGACAGCGCGGCAGTCGGGAAATAGCCGCGCCACCAACGGCGAACCCTGGAGAAACGCGCGCGGCGGCGAGGTCACGGCGACCGCGTCGAGCTCGCCCGCTTCGAGCAGGCCGTCGAGGGTCTGATCCTTGCCGATGTTGTCGATGCGGATACCCGGCGGAATGTCGATGGCGACATGCTCGGCGCGGCGGCGAAACCAGTGAATGTCTTCGGGCATGACGCCGTATTCATGTTGCAACAGGCCGCGCACGAACAAGAGCGCGGTCATCGAGTAATCGGCGATGCCAACCTTCTTGCCTTTGAGATCGGCCGGCTTGACGATGCCCGCCTTGGTATTGATCCAGATATAGGAATGGCGAAACACCCGCGATGGAAACACCGGAATGGCGACGAAGCGCCGGTCGTCCTTGCCCATCGCGATCATGAAATTCGACAGCGACATTTCCGAGGCGTCGAATTCCTCGTCGTGCAACATGCGCAAGAAAATTTGCGATGGCGGCGAGATGTTGACGAACTTGAGATCGACGCCGTCGACTTTGACGCGGCCGTTGGCCAGGGCGCGGCAATGATCGTAGTCGCGCATACCGATGGTGATGGTTCTATTTGCCATATGTCCTCCGCTTCGAGCGTGGCAAATGTAAGTTGAATGGTCTGCGGAAGTCAATCGGGACAGACAGTAGGAGAGGCTCCCACCGGCTCTGTCTCTGGGTCAATTCTCTGTCTGTCCAGTGGACAGGTTCGGAGCGGATGGGATAATGGAGAGTCGAAAGGAGTTGGCGTATGGACAAACTTAAACTCGATGCCGTCGTACACTGGTCGATTCCGGTGAACGACTTGGAGGCGGCGGAGAAGTTCTACGGCGAGATTCTTGGCCTGGAGCATGTCGGCCGGCTGGCGAACACGCCGATGTCCTGCTTCAAGCTCGGCAATCACAACATTCTTCTGTGCCAGCGCAACGATCCGATCTACCGTACCGTCGAGCAGGACGGCCGGCTGCACCATGCTTTCGACGTCAGCCCCGAGATGTTCGACAGGGCTTGCAAGCTTTTTCACCAGCTCGCCATCAAGATTCACGAGCCGGTGGATTATCGGCCCGGTGGGTTTTTCACCGGCCGGCAACTGTTCGTTCTCGATCCCAGCGGCAATCGCATTGAATTGCGCGACGCCAGTTGGAAGAAGGGCATGCCGACGCCGACGTATGAGGAGATCGTCGCGTCGTGACGCTGCGCGTCCGCTCACATGGTTCAACACGTTCAAGCCGTTCGAATCGTTCTGGACGAGCCAACGCTTCCCTCGGCAAGGTCGGCATTATGAAGAAGCACCTGGGTTGTCTAGGTCCCATAGTCCTGTTGGCAATTCTAATGGGCATTGGCAGATTTGCATGGCGCGGAGAAGATCCGTGTAAGCGGCGGCGGTATGACGCCGCTTCACTCCCTCATTTGGGTTGCCAACCACGAAGGGCTGTTCAAGAAATACGGCATGGATGTGGAATACCTGGCGATGAATAGCGGCACCTTGGGTGTGCAGACGATGCTGTCAAACGACAGCCAGTTTCTCTTTTCCACCGGCGCCCTGGCGGTCACCGCCAACTTACAGGGCGCGGACATCGCGATGATCACCGGCGGATTCAACTTATTCGCTTTCAAAGTGGTCGGCCGGCCCGAGATCAAGAACGGGCAGGATTTACGCGGGCAAGAAGATTTCCGCATCAGCCAATTCGGTGCCGCCACCGATTTCGCGGTGCAGGCGAGTCAAGGGTGCGGCGGCGACAGCTATTTGACCGGGAAAAAGTCTTGGCGAGCGATAGTGCCAACGGCCGACCGGTGGTGCTGATGGTCCACGGAAGCGTGTCGCTGTTGACCCAGCCGTTCGATGTCGACCATGAAAGCTACAGCTGGATGAATTATCTGGCGCGGGTGGGTTTGATGTCTTGGCCATGGATATGACCGGTATGGAAAGTCATCGCGGCCGAAGATGGACGATCCGTGCAATGTCGGGGCGAAGCTTGCAGACAAACGCAGATGCCGAACACTTTGAAAGAAGCCTGCAAGCCTTCTTACCCGTATCAGTTGGTCAACCGGCAAGAGCGATCACGACGATCACGACCGGGTGATCAAGTATATTCGCAAGTGCGTGGCGTGGCTAAAGTCAATTTGCTCGGTTGGTCGGGCGGCGGTTATCGCACCGGCACTTACACTAGTGAGCGGCCGGAGAAAGTCGACAAGCTGGTGATTTTCGCTTCGTCCAATTATGCGCGTAAGAACCCCAGTAAACCCGCGACAGTGACCGACAGCTGGCTTTACGAGTGACGGATTCAGAGCCGCGAACTGAGTTGAGAAGCAGCGCTGGTTTCCATCGCCAAGTGTGCGGACCAGATCGAACGGGCATGGCGATCGCATTTGGGAGCTGAGCAAAGCGCATGACCCGTTAGGCATGACCTGGGGCCGACGTAATTGCGCGCACCGACGCGCACATACTGGGGTTGGAATGCCGAGGAGGCGAAGCGCGTAACGTGCCGACCTCGGTCATGCTCGGCGAGTTCGACGATTGAATGCATCGAACCGCGAACTGTACGAAGATCTCGGCACGGAAAATAAAGTCTTCGTCAGCATCGCCTGCGGGTCGAATTTTCTCGTCTGGGAAAAGAACCATGGCGCGCTTCATGAGGCATCGCGGCAGTGGTTGATGAACGTGACGTTTAACGGTGCGGGTCGCGGCGAATTTCGCATGAAGCCGGAGAATAAGGTTAACACCACTTGGGAATTCCCACATGAACGCAGATCGCCCGCCTTCCTATTATCCCTACGTCCCGCTACCCGACCGCGGGCCGCTACGCTTTCCCGATGGCGCGCAGTTGGCGCTGATTATCACGATTAACTTAGAATACTGGGAGCCGTCTCGCCCCGGACAGAAGGAGCCGCTGTTCACCGGTGGACCGATGACGATTCCCCATGCGCTGCCGGGCGATGTGCTCGATACGGCCAACTGGACTTGGCGCGAGTATGGCCAGCGCGTCGGCGTCTGGCGCATGATCGAGATGTTCGACAAGACGGCAGTCAAGCCGTCGTGCACGATCAACGGCCTGACCATGACCGAGCGCCGTCGCGTCGTCGACGCCTGCAACGAGCGCGGCTGGGAACTGGTGCCGCACAACTGGGCGCAGAACGATTTGCTGACTTACTATGCCGACAAACCGGATGAAGAACGCGCGGTGATTCGGCGCACGCTCGATACTTACGAAAAGGTCGTCGGCCGGCCGGCCCAGGCGTGGCTGTCGTCGGCGATCCGCGGCACGCTGCACACGCCGGCGTTTTTGAAAGAGTTCGGTTTGCTCGCTTACTGCGATTATTTGAACGACGATCAGCCGTATTTGATTCACACTATTCATGGGCCGATCGTCTGCGTGCCTTACTCCAACGACATCAACGACTTTAACCTGTTCGCCCGCGGCGGCATGTCGGCGTCGGCGGGACTAGAGACATTGAAAATTTGCTTCGATCAACTTTACTCGGAAGGCGCGGCGACCGGGCGCATCATGAACGTCGGCCTGCATCCCCATGTCATGGGCCACGCCCATCGCATCGGCGCGCTGCGCGAGTTCGTCGAATACGCCCAGGCGCGTGACAAGGTTTGGTTTCCCAGCCGCGCGGAGATCGCCCGCTGGTATTTGACTGTGCATGAGACGCATATTCCGGATTCGCATTTGGAAGTAAGTAAAGGTAAGGAGTTAAGGGTTTCGGAACGGAAATCGGGAGAGAAGAATGCAGACTGAGCGTTACGATTACTCGGCGATTGTCAGGCGCAAACCGTTCAAATGGCCCAACGGCGCGCGGGTCGCGCTCATGGTGGCGCCTAATATTGAGTTCTTCCATGTCGACAAAGTGATTCCCGGCGCCACGAGTTCCGCATTGCCGGATGTGACCGGCTATGCGCTGCGCGACTATGGCTCGCGCATCGGCGTGTTTCGCATGATGGAGGTGTTGGATAAACATTCGCTGCGCGCCAGCGTGTTACTCAATGCCGATGTCTGCGCGCACCATCCGGCGATTATCGAGGAAGGCAATCGACGAAATTGGGAATGGCTCGGCCACGGAGTCACCAACAATACTCGCATGAATCAATATCCCGCCGACGAAGAGCGCGGCGTGATCCGCCAGATTCGCGACACGATTGCGTCGGCCACGGGCAAAGCGCCGCGCGGTTGGCTCGGTCCCGGTGGCGGCGACGAGAGTCCGCATACGCTCGATCATTTGGCCGCTGAGGGATTCGATTACGTCTGCGATTGGGGTTTTGACGATCAGCCCTGCGCCATGCGGGTGCAGTCGGGGCGCATGATCGCGATTCCTTACCAGCAAGGTCTAAACGACATCCGGGTGATTTTTCAGGGCGGCCACACGCCGAAAGACTGGTTACAAATGGTCTGCGATCAGTTCGATACGCTTTACCTCGAGGGTGTCAGCCAGGCGCGGGTGATGACGATTCCTCTCCATCCGTTCGTCATCGGCTTAGCGTTTCGTATCAAATATCTCGACAAGGCGCTGGAGTACATCTGTTCCCACGACGGCGTGTGGAAAGCGACCGGAGCGGAGATCGCGGATTACTATTATGCGAACTTACTACCAGAATCCATGATGCGGAGGCTTCGATGACGTTTATAACCGTGGCCGCGTGGTTGATCGCATTTCTCTTCAATATGTCGGCCAATGCCGCGGACCGAGTCATCATTGGCAATGTCTCGCGCACGGTCGAGCAACTGCCGAACTATGCCGCCACCGACAGGGGATTTTTTAGCCAGGAAGGCATTCAAGGCGATGTCGTGTTGATCGGCTCCACCGATACGTTGATCCAGGCGCTCATCGCCGGGCAGGTGAACGTCGCCATCGTCGATCCGTCGGCGGCGATCAACGCGGTGGAGCGCGGCGCGTCTCTGAAGATCATCGGCGGTACGGTGCCGGTGGCCGCTTACACTCTAGTCACCTGTCCCAAGTACAAAAGCATTAAAGATCTGAAGGGCACCAACATCGGCGTGGTCAGCTTGGTTTCCGGCAGCACGATTTTTTTGCGTGAGATGTTGAAAGCCGAAGGGCTGGAGCTCAACCGCGACTACACGATCATTCAAAACGGCCCCACCGGTCAGCGGCTCGCCAGTCTCAAGACTTGCAGCACTGTCGGCGACGATGTTGCTCGGCGGCGACCTACCGCGCTCGCGCGAGCTCGGCTTTTTGGAGATCGCAAAACTGTCGGATTATATTCCTAACTTGCAGTTTCACAGCTTGATCGTCGACAGCAAGTGGGCTGAGGCGAATAGTCCGCTGACGGTACGCTATTTGAAATCGATGGTGCGGGCCATGCAGTGGGCCCACGGCAACCGCGAGCAAGCCGCCGAATTGGTTGCCAAACGCACCGGCATTCCGCTCAAGTCGACGCGCGTGACCGTCGACGAATATCTCACGCAGGGGATTATCAGCAAAGACGGATCGGTCAATCGCGAAGGCTTCCAGCGTTTGATCGACTTGATGGGCGACAGACTGTTCAAGAGCAAGCCCTATCCGGCGCCGGAAAAATATTTGGACTTGAGCTATCTGCGGCGCGCGCAGCAGGAGCTCGGGGTTACGAGCGGTCGATGAACGAAGTAAATGTTAGGCCGGCGCATCGGTCGAGATCCCTCTCTCCGTTCGGGATGACAGGGCTCAAAACTGTCATTTCGAACGAAGGGAAATCTTTCCGTAATCGGCAAGTGACGCAATCGAGACGTAGCTTCTGAACGGAGTCGTGCGAGTATGCGCGACTCGAAAAGTTGAGGAGTGATGATGAACCGACCACTGCTTCGAGTTTTATTATCTATGATGGCGATCGTAGGGTTCGTTACGCTGTCGACAAGTATGCGTCGGCGCAGGACGGCCGCCGGCTGCGCGCCGGCTATGCTTCGCTCTCGGGTAACATGGCGCCGTACTGGGCGGCGAAGGATTCCGGGCTTTACAAGAAATACGGCCTCGATATCGATCTCGTGGCGTTTCCCAGCGGCACGGAGGGGATGGCGGCGATGATCGCCGGCGAGATCGAGTTTCTCGCCATCGCCGGCAGCACGACGGCGAGCGCGGCCATCGGCGGCGCGGATGTCGTATCGCTGGCGATCACCACGGAACGTTTGGTGACGAGCCTGATGACGATTCCGAGCATCCAGCGGGCGGAGGAGCTGAAAGGCAAAGCGGTGGGCATCAGCCGGTTCGGCACTTCCATCGATACCGCGGCGCGTATGGCGCTGCATCATTACGGTTTGGAAGCGATGAAGGATGTGATGCTGGTGCAAGTGGGCGCGGTTTCCTCGGGCGTCGCGGCGCTGCGCGGCGGGCGCATTCAAGGGGCGATTTTGTCTTATCCCGATTGATCCAGGCGCGCCGGGAGGGCTTTCGCGAGCTGCTCGACATCGCGTCGTTAGGAGTTCCCTACGCGTCGACGGGGATCACCGTGCGCAAGAGTTTCATGGCCCAGCGCCGCGATGTCGTGGTCAATTATGTGAAATCGATTCTCGAGGCGACCGCCCGGATCAAGCGAGACAAAGCATTTACCATCGAAATGATGATGAAGTATTTCCGCACCAAGGACCGCGAGATGATGGAAGAGACCTACGAGGTTTCCGTGGCTAAATATTTGAAGCGCGTGCCGACGCCGACCGCGGAATCGTTTCGCACGGTGATCGATGAACTGGCCCTGGTCAACCCCAAGGCCAAGGGTCAAGATCCCAAACGGTTCTACGACGAAAGTATTTTGCAGGAGCTGGACAAGAGCGGCTTTATCAATGCGCTCAACCGGTGAACGCCTGCCTCTCCGACTCTCGTAAGGTTACCGACGAATCAGTTGCGGCGGTTAGTTCAACAGCCCACTGCCTTCGCTCGTTACTATTTGGACGAAATCCGTCTTGGCATTTTTCATGCGGTTCATCTGGCTATCGGCTTCTTGCATGAGTTCGGCGACGGTCCGTGGCGCTTTGGTACAGGCCACGGCACTGATATAGAAGTTGAGCGGGTGAGAATATTTGCGCCGTTCGTCCTTGAGCGCGTTGTGCAGTTGTTCGAGCGCCAAATTGGCGCCGGTGGACGCGGTGTTGGGTAACAGCACCGCGAAGCTGGTCCCCGCTAACCTTCCCACCAAGTCCGGTCGTGCGACATTCTGCCGAATCGTATGGGCAATGGTGCACATCATCTGATCGCCCGACGGATAGCCAAGCCGCTCGTTGATCAGCTGCATACCGGTGATGTCGATGCAGGCGAGGGTCAGGGGTTCAAGGCCAATGGCGCGATTCATTTCCTCGGAAGCCAAGTCGGTAAAAGGCGCGGCCGTTGGGCAGCCCGGTGAGAAAATCGCTGTTCGCAAGATTGGTAAGCTCGTCAAGCTTAATTCTGAGATATGCTTGGGTCAATGCGAAGACCACGAATAGACTGGTGCACATGAGCAGGTTGCCGTAGGCGATCCATGGCGAAGAATATACCCGGCCGCTCAGAGAGTCGGCGACAAACCAAACCAGTGATCCGAGAATCGCCAAGTAGATTGCCCACCGCCTGGGAGACAAACCAGCTGGCGAGAAATATCGGGATCAAATAGACCAGCAAGAACTGCATCTCGATGCCGGTGGTCAAATCGAGCACGCCGAGCAAGATGGATACAGCGATGGCGATGACAGCGACCGTGCGCTTGGACCGGCACTCAAAAAAGTTAGCTAATTGCGAATTCATTAAACGACTCCCGCGACTGTGTCTGCTAATCTGGGGAATTGTAATCGACAATCCTCCATGCAGTCAATTGTGTCGTCGCATCACGTCGAGTTTGGAATCACCAGTTTGCCGATGAGCTGGGCGGGCGCAGATCGGATCTGCCTCGGCGCGGAAGCGGAGAGATACGCCATTTAGTTTGTCAAAATTCCCTAAAGTTGCTTTAATTCGCGCCGTATGATGGGTACAGGGGCTTACCGTCAGCGTCATGAGGAGGGCCGGATGATCAACGGCATTAACGGTTGGATGATCGCGTTCGCTGCGGCGTTGCTTATGGTCCCTCAGTTTCATCCGGCCCACGGCCAGGAAGCGTATTACAAAGGCAAAACCATTCGACTGATCGTCGGTCTAGCGCCGGGAGGTGGCTTCGATACCTATTCGCGAGTCATCGCACGCCATATGGGCAAGCATATTCCCGGAACTCCGGCGATGGTGGTCGATAACATGCCCGGAGCGGCGAGCCTGTTGGCGGCGAATCATGTCTACAAAGTAGCCAAGCCGGATGGACTTACCATCGGCAATTTCGTCGGCGGTCTGGTCTTTCAACAAATTCTCGGCTTGCCGGGCGTAGCGTTCGATGGCCCCAAGTTCGAATACTTGGGCGTGCCGGCGCAGGATAATTTCATCATCGGCATCGCTAAGTCCACCGGTATTACGAGCGTTGAACAGTGGAAGGCGTCAGGGACGATACTGAAGATCGGCGGCGTGGCGCCCGGCGGTGGCACCGACGATATTCCAAAGGTATTGAAGGCGACCTTGGGATTGCCGCTGCAAATGGTGTCGGGCTACAAAGGCACGGGACCGGTGCGGTTGGCATTCAATGCCGGCGAAGTGCATGGCATCAGCAATTCTCTGGAATCGTTTCGCTCGACCTGGCGCGCCGAGCTGGAAAAGGGCGAAGTGACCTATCTGATTCAAGCGAATTTGAAGCCTCATCCAGAGCTCCCCAACGTACCCTGGGCCGCCGATCTGACAAAAAGCGAAGAAGCGCGCAAGATGATCCTCACGACTGCGCGCGTCAACGGCGTGCTCAACCGGTTCTACGTTTTGCCGCCGGGAACCGCCAAGGATCGCGTGTTGTTACTGCGCAAAGCCTTCATGGAGACGATGAAAGATCCTGAGTTCATTGCCGACGCGCAAAAGGCCAGGCTCGATCTCGACCCCATCGACGGTGAAGAGATTCAAAAACAGGTGCGCGAGCTGTTCAAAATTGAGCCGGCGTTAGTCGCGAAGTTGAAAGAGATATTGAAGTAGTATCGCTCTAGTGCGCGCCCAGTCACGCTGAATATACATTTTCTTTTCGCCGCCGGCATTCTTCGAGTTGAATCGAATCGTATTTCACGATCGCCGCGCAGCATAGGCAGATGTTAGAGCGGCGTCAAGACTCAATCGCGCTTGTTGCGCAGGTTAGCTTTTGTTATGAGACGAATGAGTCTAATCTTTGCTTCACGGGAGTGTGTTGAATGATTTCACTAGATCGAATCCAGATTCTTTTCATCGCCATCGCATCATTGTTGCTGCCGGTGCCGGCAGCTTACACCGCCACGCCATACTACGAGGGCAAGACCATCCGCATTATCGTCGGCACTGCGCCCGGCGGCGGCTATGACACGTACACGCAGGCTTTTGGCGCGCCATTTTAGCAAACATATCCCGGGGACCCCGAATGTCATCGTCGATAACATGCCTGGCGCCGGCGGTCTGCTGTCGGCCAACCATATGTATCGCGTCGCTAAAGCCGACGGCTTGACCATCGGTCATTTTGTCGGCGGGCAGTTTTTGCAGCAACTCCTCGGCCGGCCCGGTATCGAGTTCGATGCCCGGCGTTTCGAATATATCGGTGTGCCAGCCCAGGATAATTTCGTTCTTACGGTGGCCAAGACGAGCGGCGTCACCAGCATGGAACAGTGGATGGGCTCAAAGACGCCGATCAAGTTCGGCGCCATCGCACCGGGAGACGGGACCTACGATACCCCCAAAGTGATCGAAGCGACACTCGGTGTGCCGATTCAAATCGTCAGCGGTTACAAAGGTACTGCGCCGATTCGTTTGGCTTTCAACAGCGGCGAGGTCGGCGGGTTGAGCAACTCATGGCAGTCTTTGAAATCGACTTGGTCCAAAGAGTTGGAGAGCGGTGAAGCGGTCGTGCTCGCGCAGTTGTCGACAAAGCCCCATGCCGATCTGCCCAAGGTGCCGCTGGCGATGAGCCTGGCCAAGAATGATGAAGCACGAAAATTGATCGTTGCCGTGGCGCAGAGCCACGGCGCTGCCGTGCGGCCCTATTTGCTGCCGCCCGAGACGCCGAAAAATCTCGTGGAGATATTACGCAAGAGTTTTATGGAGGCGATTCGCGATCCGGAGCTGCTCGCCGAGGCAAAAAAAGCCAGATTGGAAATCAATCCCGGTTCTGGTGAAGAATTGGAGCGAAATGTGACAGAGCTGCTTCGATTGGACGCTCCCCTAGTCACGCGCTTGAAAGATATTCTAAAATAGCCGCAATGAATGTTTCACTCGGGCTTGTTGGCGCGCTGGTTCTTGGCTTGGCCTTGGCAAGAATTGAAATTGCTTTCTGCCAAGAAGCAGAAATCGACAACGCTCCAGCTCCGCTGGAAGAGCTTGCTAAAACTCCGGAGCCGGCGCCATCCGAGCAAACCGGCCTGGCGGCCTTCTACCACGCGACCTTTCAGGGGCGCCGCACGGCTAATGGCGAATCCTTCGACCACAATGGGCTGACCGCGGCGCATAAAACGCTGCCCTTCGGCACCCTCGTGCGGGTGATCAATTTGCGCAATAACAAGAGCGTGATCGTGCGCGTCAACGATCGCGGCCCGCAGCAGCCCGATCGGGTGATCGACCTCACGCATCGCGCTGCCAGGATTCTCGGCTTCCTGCAACACGGCATGACGAAAGTTGTCTTAGAGATCCTCCCGTTCGGCGCCACCGACAAGTAGGCTGCGAGTCATTCATGACACCTGCGAGCAGACGGCTCAGTTCGCTCATTAGATCTATTTGAACGCCGGCATTACTTCTTTGGCGAACAGGCGCATGGATTTCAAGATTTCCTGATGAGGAATACCGCCGTAATTGAATGTGGTGGTGAGCGTGTCGAAGTAATAGTTCTTGCCGGCGTTGTGAATGCCCCGGATAACTTGGCCGGGATCGCCGTAGTTATTTCTCCCCGTGGCCAACATCATGTCCCAGTCGTATTCTCCCGGCGCGGCGGTCAATGAACGGCGGCCGATGCGCGAAATCTCGTCGTAGCGTGTCACCGCAGCCATGCCGATCTCTTGGGCGCGCGCAGCGTTCTCGTTGACATGGGTGCGCACGTGAAATTGGCAATGGCGATCTTTGGGATCGATGCCGGCTTCAATCAATCCTTGCTTCCAAGCCGCGACGCCGGGGCCAACTCGTTCCGGCGGATGAGGATGGCCGACGGTCATAATGTGATAGCCCTGCCGCCCCGCCCACCCCAATCCCTGCGCTGAAGTGCCGGCGACCCAGATCGGTGGGTGCGGCTGTTGCACCGGCCGCGGATAAAGCGTCAATTCTTCGAATTGCCAGAACTTGCCCTGATGGCTGGCGCGCTCGTTGGACCAAACTTTCAAAATCACTTCGAGGGCTTCGGCGGCGCGCTCGCGGTCGTTTTCCCGGGTGACGCCGAAGACGCGGTAATCCATCTCGGTGTTGCCCGAGCCGATGCCAAATTCCAAGCGACCGCCGGAAATCGCGTCGACCATGGCGTAGTCTTCGGCGGTGTGGAGCGGATGGCGCAGCGGCAGGATGGCGATGCAAGGGCCGAGGCGGATTTTCTTGGTGCGCGCCGCCGCGGTGGCCAACAGCACGGCGGGATTCGCCACCAGTCCGCCGTAGCCGAGGAAGTGATGTTCATTGAACATGAAACATTCCCAGCCCAGTTCCTCGGCGAGCTCGATCTGCTGCAGAATTTGCTGGTAGTAGACATCGTAAGGCGGATCGATGTCCGGGTAGTAGGTCGTGAGGATGTTGATGTAGAAGTGCACGATTGGTCTCCTGCTGATCGTTACGCTGTAACACAATCGACCGGAAGCGGTAAAGCTGAATCAAATGGAAGAGGTTTCACCACAGAGGGCACGAGCAGAGTCGAAGAATCGGATTCGGAAGAATGGCCGCACCCTTCGACGTTGCAGGACGATCGGGCACGCAAAGACACAAGAAGGAATTCGCGAAATGTTCGGGCGGTTTCAAACCTGTCCGTGAAACTCCAATTCTATGTTGCGCCTTTGCGTGCTTTGCGGCCAATCTTCTTTTCGGATTGCGGCTTCGCTGCGCAGTGTCTCCGTGGTGAAATCGGTATTCCGGTCAAACTGCATCAACGGCTCGCGCTCAGATCGCGGCGGGCTTTTTCGAGGAAGCTGTAGTCGACGATTTGCGGGATCGTGAACGGTTGGGTGACTTTCGAGTCTTCGCGCACCAAGTCGATCATCAGCTGCATGCCTTCGGGCTTGGCCATCAGGTCGCGGGCCATGCCGCGGTTAAATTGGCGGAGCATCTCGGTGGCGATACGCCGGTCGGTGAGCTTCCATTGTTTCATGACGATGGTGATGACTTCGTCGCGGTTGCGCGGCTCTAAAGCGAAATTCAATGCGCGCAGCGCCGCCCGCACCATGCCGTAGACTTCGTCAGGGCTTTCTTGAATCCGCTTGATCGAAGCGCCGATGGCGTTCTGGGGAAAATTGACGATATCGCCGACGAACAGCAGTTCATTATAGCCGCGGTCGACGGCGAGAATATTTTCCGGCACGCCGAGGAGCGCGGCGTCGACGGCGCCTGATTCCAGCGCGGCCAGGCGGTTTTCTCGCAGCGGTACGATGGTCACATCGCGGCCCGCCTGAAAGCCCAGATGCTTGAGCGCCGCGTCGGCCATCAGCGTCGCGGTGCCGCCCGGCGTGCTGCCGCCGATCTTCTTGCCCTTTAACTCTTGTGCCGTACGGATTTCTTTACGCGCAATCAGGGAAATCAACGGGCGATCGACGGCGCAGGCGAGAATCTTGGCCGGGTTGCCGCGCACGATGCCCTGAATCACTGCCGTTGATGGCGGCGCTGTAGTCGATATCGCCGCGCACGAACGCGGCGTTGACCGCCTGGGTCGCCATGAAAATGGTTTCCAGGTCGATGCCCTGCTCGCGGTAGAAACCTTTGTGATAGGCGAGATGAAACGGCAGAAAGCCGATGTTGTTGGACTGGATGCCGAGGCGGACTTTTTTCGCTGTCGGTCTGCGCGCCGAGATGACTCGGCGCGACCCCGATTGCAAGAATTATCAACAGGGAACAGCGGTAACGCTCATTGTTCCTGTCCCGGTGAATTATGCCGATCTCATAGCGCGTAGAGCGCCCGCGAGTTATCGCTCAAGATTTTCTCCTTGACCGTCGGCGTCAGGTCGCTGCGCTGGCGAAAGATTCTGATCGCATCGACATCGCTGGAGATATCGGTGTGGCCGTAGTCGGTGCCGATGACCAGATTATCCTCGCCGGCTTCGCGCACGATGTAGGGAATGTCATCGGAGTTTTCGCAGGTGACAAACATGCCGTACTCTTTGAGCAAGTTGTCGGGCAACGCTGCGGCCCATGGTTTTGAAACGGTTCTTGGCTTCATGCATCACCCAGGGCACCCACTGGGCGCTGGCTTCGATGAAGCCGAAGCGCAGCTTGGGAAACTGCTCGTGGATCTCGCTCAGCAGGATATCGTTGAACGACGCCACCGTCGGCACGCGGAAGCGGTGCAGCGTTGCCGCGATGCGGGTCGGGTGATTGTACAGGTCGTTCAGCCATGGGCTGCCGTTGGCGATGTGAATAGCGATCGCCATGTCGAGCTTCTGCGCCTCTTCGTAGACCGGATAGAAATAAGGATCGGCGAGCAAGCGATTGCCTTCCACCGGGCGTAAGCAGACGGCGACGGCGCCGTTCTCTTTGGACCAGCGGATTTGGTCCAAAGCGTCGGGCATGCTGAGCAGCGGCGGCATGCAAGACCAGCGCAGCCGGCCGTCGCTTTGTTTCCAGATGTCGGCGAGCCAGCGGTTCCAACTCTTGCACAGCGCGACGTCGGCGGCCGGACGATCGGCGCAGGATTCGATGAAAATGGTGTTGTGCAACACCTGGACATCGACACCGGTGGCGTCCATATATTCCAAGCGCAAATCGACGTTGCCGAGTTCGCGGGATGCTTGTTGGTCGGCGAATTTGCGGCCGACCTGCTGTTGGCGTTTGTCCAGTTCGTCGTCCGAGAACGCAGGGAAACGAAAACCGCGGACTTTACCGTCGATGACCCAGAACTGCTGGCGCACACCGGCCTCTTCGCGGGTCTCCAGCGGCACCGGTCGATACTGTTCTTCCGACTTGTCCATAAACTCCCACGTCCGTAAGCATTCGACGACGTGGGCATCGGCATCGATGACCAAATTCTTTTTTGCGCTATCCATGTTTACCTCCGACTCGAACTCAATGGCCTAACACTAATTGACGGGATGAGTAGCTGTCAATCATCGATTACTCGCGGGCGATCTCCCAGGCGACCACCGATTCGGTCTTGCCTTTGAGTTCCAGCTCTCGGCGCGTCGCCTTGGGAAACTGCCGGGCGACCGGACCGAAGGTTTCTTGGCCCAGCAATATTTCACCCGGCGCGGCGGCGCCTTGGAGCCGCGCGGCTACGTTGACAGTATCACCGAGGACCGTATAGTCGGTGAAGTCTTTGCCGCCGACGTTGCCGACAAACGCCGGGCCGGTGCTAATGCCGATGCCGATCTCGCAGTCGGTCGTTCTCCGGCAATGTGGCAACATCGCGCAGGATTTCCAACGCGGCGGTCACGGCGCGTTGTGGATGATCGCGCCAATTCAGCGGCGCGCCGAAGAACGCCATGACTTCGTCGCCCACCAGCTTGTCGAGGGTGCCGTCGTGGCGAAAGATCGCCTGGGTGGCGATTTCGTAGAAGCGATTGAGCCGCGCCGCCACTGCCGCGGGCTCCATCTGTTCCACCAGCGAGGTGTAGCCACGGATGTCGACGAACATGACCGAGATGTTTTTCGTCTCCCCGCCCGGAGGAGCAAGCTCGTATCAGAGGGTACAGAGATGGGGATTCTTGCGCGACGGGCGGATCTGCAGCAACTGATAAGGCACGGCGAAGATGCCCAAGAAGGGCACCAGGCATTCCTTGCAGCGCTTGCTCGACGGCAAATGGCGATGCAGTAGACGCGCCATCTTGGTCGTGCCAACCGTGCGGCGAATCCAGATCAGTAGTTTGTCTCATGCGCGGGATTCTACGCTGAAAGCGATGAGGTTGCAGCAGACCTTGTGGCCGGCTTAAATACCCGTGAAAATGCGTGTTCACCACGAAGGCATGGTTCGACTAGGCTCACCACAGGCTCCGGACACGAAGGGTTCGGGATAAATGTTCCGAGTTTCGTGCTCCGCGTGTCCTCCTTAGAAAATACACGTGCAGCGATGATCTGCGCATCGATAACGACTCTCTGTTCCGTCATACCGGCGCAGGCCGGTATCCATCCCCTCCCGCCCCTGGATGCCGGCCTGCGCCGGCATGACGAGTCTAAGGAATGGCTTCCGGTAGTTTCATTATCTGTGGGCGTGCGTAAGATCATGATTCATTTCGTGGTAAGAACTGAATTCCTTGTTATTACACAACTAGGTTAGCCCTTGGTGGCGATGCGTTTAAAAAACCCTTCACGCTCCAGCTCGTCCAAGATGCGCTCGTCGACATACTTGGCGATATTCATGTCGAGTTTGGTTTCCGGATTGCGCTGGGCGAGCATGTCGAGAGCGAGGCGCATGCCTTCATGGGAGACTCGCGGGGGAGATGAGAAGGACTTGGCGAAATACTGATACGTCTCGTCGACCACGGCGGGGTTTTTCTGCTTCATCCTACTTGTATACATCGCCGTCGACTTCTCCTTGTTGGCGATGAACTGGTAGGTCGCCTCACTGTAGACCTGCATGAAGCGCTTGACCATATCGCGGTTTTTCTCGATGAAGGAACGGCGCGCGGCGATGACGTTCATCGGAAACGCCGCGCCTTTCAAGTCGGTCATGTTGGCCAGCGTGGGTAGACCCAGGCGTGCCGCTTCGCCGGTCTCCGGCGGCGCCAGCAGCGTCGCGTCTAGAGCGCCGCTTGACAGCGCGATCAAACGATTGGCCGCTGAGCCGCTGGCCAGCAGCGTGACCGACTGGCGCGGTATGTTCCATTCTCTTAGCGCTAACACCAACGATACTTCATGGGCGCCGCCGAAGCTCACCATGCCGACTTTCTTACCGATCAAATCTGCCGGCCGGCGAATATTTTTCTGCGTAACCAAGCTGAATGGAAATTTATTCAACGACGGCACAGCGCGGCCGAGCCGCAACCAAAATTTTGAAGTTCTCGCGCAAAGCACGCAAAGGGCGCAAAGGAACGGAATAAATAAATACATAGCTTGCGATGTTGGCGTCCTGGGCGCGAGGAGGATCCTAATCCGAGGAGATTCGGCACCGTGCAATTTGACCTCGTCGCAAATTAACCACGAAGGCACGAAGGACACGAAGGTTTCGGAAAAGTAATATTCCGAACTTCGTGCTCTTCGTATTACTATCCGTGATAATATTGCGCGGCTTGCGCAAATTGTCCGAGCGCCAAATCCAATAGGGCGGGTTTCAAACCCGCCCCTACCAATCCCGATTCCTTTTTGCGCCCCTTGCGTTCTTTGCGGCCATTTTTCAATTCGGTTGCGGCGTGCCGCGCTGTCCTTCGTGGTGAAAAATTCTTTCGCGATTTGCCTCGACGTTCACCACTAGAAGTACATCCCGGCATCGCTGCTCTTGCGTGACACCGGAGATAGCACGCCGAACAGCGACTTCATCGCCCAGTTGGCTAGCGATGCGAGGATAAAGATGAACAATAGCAGCGAGTACATATCGGCGATGCGGAACTGACCGTAGTACTCGACGATCATGAAGCCCAAGCCGGCTTTGGCGATTTTCGTTTCCGCGAGCAGCGCGCCGGTGACGGCGGCGCCGAGACCGATTCTAATACCGGTGAAGACTTGGCCGGCGATGGCCGGGAGATAGACATTTTTGGCGATCTGCACCGGACTGGCGCCGATGGTGCGGGCGACATCGACGTAAACCTTTTTCACTTCGCGCATGCCGGCGATGGTCAGCAGCGAAATCGGAAAGAACGCGGCGATGGCGCCGACCGCGAGTTTGGATTGAACGTCGATGCCGAGAAACAAAATGAACACCGGGAAGATCACGATCTTCGGCACCACGGCGGCGTAGAGAATCAGCGGCTCGACGATCTCCAACCAGCTGCGCTTGCTGCCCCATAAAATGCCCAGCGGAATGCCGCTGAGGGCGGCGACGGCGATCGCTCCGCCGACTTCATAGAGGCTGGCCTTTAGATGCGGCAGCATGACCGGCGTGGTGACGTAGATCCACAGCGATTGGAGGATTTCCACGATGGACGGAAAGAGCTCGGGAAACAATAAGCCGCTGCGACCGATGAACTCCCAGATGGCGACCAGGCCGAGCAGCGTGAGCGCCTGAACGCCAAAGGGCGTGTGAATTGCCGCCGCGAGGGCCGAGGGCTTGGGTTGCGCGTGGGCCATGGTTACTTCCTGAACCAACGTTCGCAGCGGTTGATTAAATACAGAAACAAAATCGACAGCGAGATGGTGCCGAACAGGCCGGCGTAGACTTCTTCGATTTCGAACTTATACGACGCGTCGGACAGCCACATGCCGACGCCGCCGACCTGGGCGACATATTCCAGGCCGAGAACCGATTTCAAAATATAGGTGAGCGCCAAGCGAAAGCCGCTGAAGATCGTCGGCGCGACGGCGGGGATCAAGATATGGCGGAACATCTGCTGGCGCGACAGATTCATGCTGGCGCCGACCTGCAATAAGATCGGATTGACGTTTTGAAAAGCGCCTTTGGTATTCATGATGATCGGAATCAAGCCGAAGATCGACGACAGCGCGATCACCGCGGCGCTGGTGCGGCCGAAGGTAACGAGAAAGATCGGATAAGCAAGAATGATCGGCGAGGAGAAGAGCGCGGCGAGCGGCATTTCGTAACTGGTGCCGATGAGCTTGTAGCGCCAGAGCAAGAAGCCGGCAAGGACGCCGAAGATCGTGGCGATGACCAGACAGGCGGCGATCTCGAAAAGCGTGATGCCGGTGAGCGCGAGCGCGTTGCCGTGCAACAGTTGCTGCCAGAGCACGATGACCGCGCGCGTCGGCGCGGCGAGAAAGAACGTGCTGATCCAGCCGCCGCGCACCGCGGTTTCGACGAGCAAGAGCGCGCCGAAGATGATGCCCAGCCGCCAGGCGGTGAGTCTCGTGCTTTCAGACATGATGCGGAATTCATGATACTCACCACGAAGATCACGAAGGACACGAAGGTTTCGGATGGTTAAATTTCCGAACTTCGTGCTCTTCGTGTCCTTCGTGGTGAGCATGGGTATTTCGTCTTTGCTGCTTGTCGTTCCTACGGCAGGAAGCTCAGGTCGACTAGGGCGTTGAGCTCCGCCGGCGTCAGCGGCGCGTTTAAAAATTTATTTCTGATGCCGTCGTCGATGATCGTTTGCAGGCCGCGGATCGGTTTCAAATTCATCGCCGCCCGGTTGTAGAAGTCCCAGGTGGCGAGCACGGCGGATTCGGGAAATTTTAGTTCAGCGCGGCGAATCCATATCTTGGCGGTATCCTCTTTATTCGCGAACATGTAGTCGAGGGCGCGCTGCTGGGCGCGGAAGAATCCGCGCACGGCGTCGGGATTTTTCGCGGCAAAATCGTTGTTGGTAAAATGCACCCGAGCCGACTGGTCGCGCATCGATACGATCTCATCGCCTTTGACGACGACGCGCAGCTCGCCTTTCTCGACGCGGTCCAACTGGAACGGCGCCACCGACCAGGCGGCGTCGGTCTGACCGGTGCGCAGAGCCGTATAGACTTCTGGGATGCCGCCGAGCGAAACCGGCTCGGCGGGTTTCAATCCCTTCGCCTTGATCTGATCCGCGATTCCCAAGACCGCCATGTGGCTCGAAGCGCCGGGACGGCTGTAGGCGACTTTCTTACCCGCGAGATCTTCGAGCTTGCGCATCGGCGTGTTCGCCTGCACGTACCAGAAGGCGTCCATGCCGGTGATCTCAGCGGCGGCGATTTTGACCGGCGCCTTTTTGACGAATGCGCTGATCACCGCCAAGGTGCCGGTGCCGAGGCCGATCTGCGCGTCGCCGGAGACCACCGCTTGGACGTTTTCACCGCCACCGCGGGTAAACACGGCGTCGACGTCGAGATTGGCGTCGCGGTAAAAGCCTTTTTCCTGGGCGATGTAGACCGGCAGGGCGACGGTGAAAAGAATCCGATGGGGCACGACGACGATGATTTTCGTGCGCGCGGCCGCCGCCCAGGCGGAGGACGCGGCGGTGACGACGAAGAAAGCCGCGCCCGCCAAGACGAGCCATTTGCTGAACTGCGATAAATATTTGTTCATGGCTGATTCTCCTTAAATGTTTTGCTGTTTGAAACTCTTGATCGATTCTTCTCTGAGCGCGTTCCAGACCTGCGCGACCAATTTGCCGAAGCGGTCCGAAGCGATGATCGACGAGTCGCGCGGCTGCGGCAAGTCGATGGCGACGATCTCTTTCACCCGCCCCGGCCGCGCGGTCATGATCATGACCCGGTCGGAGAGCTGCACCGACTCGTTGATATTGTGGGTTACCAAAATAATCGTTTGCTTCAACTGATCGCGAATGCGCATGAGCTCTTCGCCGAGAATGATGCGCGTCTGCTCGTCGAGGGCACCGAAGGGTTCGTCCATCAGCAGGATCTTGGGCTCGAGCACCAGCGCGCGGGCGATGGCGACGCGCTGCTTCATGCCGCCGGAAAGTTCCGACGGATAGCGCTCGTCAAATCCCGACAAGCCGACCAGACCGATCATTTCCTTGGCCTTGCGCCGCCGCTCGTCCGGCGCAACGCCGCGCATCTCCAGACCGAACTCGACGTTGCCCAACGTCGTGCGCCAGGGAAACGTCGATTCTTCCTGGAATACCATGCCGACCCAAGGATGCGGCCCGGTGACTCTTCTCCGTGCCGACGGACAATTCACCGGAAGTTGCCGGAATCAAGCCGCCGATGATGCGCAGCAGCGTCGACTTGCCGCAACCCGAAGGCCCGATGATCGAAAAAAACTCGCCCGACTGCACATCGAGAGACACATTGTCCACCGCCGGCACCAACGCCGTCCCGTTGTCGGGATCGCCGAAGACTTTGTTGACGTTGCGCAGGGTTAAGATCGTCATGAATGAGTTTTAAATTGGTGTGTTGCTTCGTAGCCGCAAAACTGGCCTCCGAGGTAAGGTGGCTTAAAATAGGCGGAAAGTGGGGGGCGTCAAGGAGAAACGAGAGGCGTGTGAGAGGCGGATAGGGATAAAGATTAGTCAAGTATAAGCCAGCTATTGGTCAAGCGGGGCCGAGTCGCAAACCCAGCCCGCCGATGATTCTGAGTAATGTCGACTTGCCGCACCCGGACGGCATTGATAGATCGAAGAGAATTCGCCAGTTTGGACAGTCGATTTCTTCGCTAGTGCCATGGTGCAACCTCGATTGCTGGGGAATAATTTTCTGAGATACTAGACGATATGACCGGTAACGGGGCAAGACGTCGCGCTGATGCGCGACCGCCAGTACAGGGGAATGAACCGTGAGCGAGATTAACTACAACACAATCCAACCCGAAAACGGCGTGCCGATCAAAGCCTGGACCAAAGGCGTCGCCGTCGAGGCGTCGGCGGAGAAGCAGCTGCGCAATGTCGCGGCTATGCCATTTATCTACAAGTGGGTGGCGGCGATGCCGGATGTGCATTGGGGAATCGGCGCGACGGTGGGGAGCGTGATTCCGACCAAGGGCGCGATCATTCCTGCCGCGGTGGGAGTAGATATCGGTTGCGGCATGATGGCGGTCCAGACGACTTTGAACGGGAGCCAGTTGCCGGATAACTTGCGCGCGATTCGCACTGCCATCGAAAAGGCGGTGCCGCACGGGCGCACCGAGAACGGCCGCAAGGGCGATCGCGGCGCGTGGGGCGAGATTCCCAAGCGGCAGATCGGCGTTTGGCGCCAACTTGAGCGCGGCTACAAAACGATTACAGCAAAGTATCCCAACTTGAACCGCGGCAACGACGTCAATCATCTCGGCACGCTGGGCACCGGCAATCATTTCATCGAAGTGTGCTTGGACGAGAGCGATCGGGTGTGGTTCATGCTGCATAGCGGTTCGCGCGGCGTCGGCAACCGCATCGGGACCTTCTTCATCGATCTGGCGCGCAAGGATATGCGCCAGCATATCAAGAATCTGCCGGACCGGGATTTGGCCTACTTCGAGGAGGGCAGCGAGCATTTCGCGGACTATGTCGACGCGGTGAGCTGGGCGCAGAACTTTGCTTTGTGACAACCGCAAGCTGATGATGGAGCAGTTGATCGAGGCGGTGGAAAATTGCCGCGAGTTGCCGCCGTTTGCGCTGACGGAAATCGCGGTCAATTGCCATCACAACTATGTTGCGCGCGAAGAACATTACGGCCAGCAGGTGTTTGTCACCCGCAAAGGCGCGGTGCGCGCGGGCAAGGGCGACATGGGCATCATCCCCGGCAGCATGGGCGCGCGTTCCTACATCGTCCGCGGCCTCGGCAACGACGAAAGTTTTCACTCGTGCAGTCATGGCGCGGGCCGCTTGATGTCGCGCAACGAGGCCAAGCGGCGCTTCAGTCTCGACGACCATATCAAAGCGACCGCCGGCATCGAGTGCCGTAAAGACTCCGACGTCATCGACGAAACGCCGATGGCCTACAAGCCCATCGACGATGTCATGAACGCGCAGAAGGATTTGGTCGAGATCGTCCACACGCTGCGCCAGGTGGTGTGTGTGAAAGGATGAGATGGAGAATGGAGTACTGGAGTGTTGGGTGGTCTGGAGGCTATCTCAAATCTCTATTACCTTCACTCACTCCAATCCCGGGTTTTGCATGAACACCGATGGCTGCGAGCTTTTGCTTGGTTTCCGGATGGCGCATGGTGCGCTTCAAGACGAAATCGAACAGCAGCGGATTGTAGTCGTAGATCTCATTGAGCGCTGTGCGCTCTTCGCCGGTGATAAATCCGTCTCTTGCGAGTGACCTTGTGCGGATCAATGCGTTGATCGCCGGCAACGGGTAATCGCTGCCGTTGACCAACCGGGGATGCAGATCTTGGCGTTTCAGCAGAGTCGTGAACGGCCCGGGCATGCGGTTGAATTGCAGCATCGCCGAGACCTCGCCGAAGACCAAGCCGCGATACTTCGCTTCATCCATCAAACGCAGAAATAGATCGAAGCAGTTGGCTTGCTTATCATTGTTGCCTTGGCCGTTGTCGAGGTCGGCGCAGCTGCCGAGGCTGGCGGCGTGAGCGATGATCACGCGGATGCCCATGTCCAATGGTTTGCGCAGTCTCAGCGGATTGCCGAGTTCTTGATCCTCCTCCGCTTCTACCGCTTGCTCTTCGCCGCCGTGGGACAAGAGGATCATGTTGTGTTCTTTCATCTTGCGGTAGAACGGCTCGATGGCTTTATTCGCCGGGTCCATGCCCATGGCGTTGGGCAGCCATTTTATATACTTCACTCCGGCCTTGCCCCATCTGTCCAATTCGTCGATCGCGTCCCGTCGATACGGGTGTAGCGAAATCACCGGAAGAAACACATCGGCGTACTGGCGCGCCAGCTCGACGACGTAATCGTTGGGCACATACATGGTGGTCTTGGATCAGATCCACGGTGCCGTCGGGCTTGTAGTGTTTGTCGAAGGCCAGGATGCGATATTTGCCCTGGCGTTTATTTGCCCGCGCCAGCCGGACCAGGCGGTTAATGTATTCTTGATCGGTGTCGTCGATATTTTTGACATCCGATGCGCTGGAATAAATGAGAAACTTGAGCCGCTCGAGATTGATGCCGCTGCGCATCTTCGGATTCACGAAAGCGTCTTTGACGCTGGTGCCGATGGCGAGCACATGGGTGTGGAAATCGACGAGCCGGGCTGGGTCGATGCCATCGAAGGCTTGGTCGATGAGTCGTTTAGTTGCGATCCGAGGCCTTTTGTTCGAGATCCTCGGGTTTTTGCGTGAACGCGCCGCCGATCCGGTCGATCAAGCAGCCGGAAAATAGCAGAAACACCGAATAGGCCGATCAATCGGCATAACCGGGAAGCTGCACTGAGCCGGAAGTATTTCATGAGTGGCCACAGTTTCCACAACCGGCCCAGGCTGTCAAACTGGCGAGCGCCGGCGGTAAGAAAAGTGAACTGTCAGGAGTCTGCGCGGAACAGTTTTCGTCCGCAAGCGATGCGAATTGCCGCTTGGAATACTTAGAAAGATCAAGGCAAGCGATGGTACAGGGCTTGCGCTTGAAAAGCCTCATCCCTGTTCTGTCACCGGTCGGAGAGTGGTGTGGAGTTCGACGAAAGCCTTATCAGCAATACCCTGGAACACCGCGGCTGCGGCATCCGCGCCGCATCTTATGAAGTCGCGCCGAAGTCTTGGCTGCCAGAAGCCTGTGTGTGGGTGCACATGGAAACCGGCGCGCGTAAGATTTGGGTTCACAGCTTTGCCCACTGCTTCGCCGCGGAGGAGCTCACCTTTTCCAGCAAACTCGACGCCGATTGTTGGGCACTGGTCACCGCCAAGTCGATCATCGATCGCGCATTCGAGCAGCCCAAGTCGTCCAGCCAAACTTGGGCGAGACCGCGGGCGAATTATTTTTCGCGTATCTGGGGTTTGACGCGCCGCTCACTCTCTGTCCGGCGCCATTCCTGACTAAGTCGCTTCATCCTTGGATGAATTCGAGAGGGCGGGTTTAAAACCCGCCCCTACATCGGATTTCCGCTCCGGATTTATTTTGTGCCCCTTGCCTTCTCTGCGGCCAACATTCCAAATCCGAATCTTAAACTCTGTGATCTCTGCGTGCTCTGTGGTGAGTCCTTATGCTCTTTCCGTGGCGCAGCTACGATGTTACTCGATGGTCTTGACTTGACAGACCGTCGCGCCGTTTGTATTGAACAAGCTCCAGGCGTAACGCTTGTCGGCACGGGAGGACTATATGGATCTGCAAGAACTCAGTCAGTGGATGAAAGAACGCAACTTAAAGGGCCACTGGGAACACTCGGAATGGTCGCAGACGGTCAAGCCCTGTCTGTGGAACGGCGAAGAGATCATGCAAGCGCTCAACTGGTCCGGCGAGCTGATCACCACCGGCGAGGCGGGGCGACGGACAGTTCAGATGCGCAATCCGGGATTGTCCGCCGGCATGACCAACACCGTGCATATCTCGGTGCAGCTGGTAAAGCCCGGCGAGATCGCTGCGGCGCACCGCCACACCGCGGCGGCGATCCGTTTTGTCGTTAAAGGCACGCCCGACGCTTACACCGTCGTCGAGGGCGAGCGCTTCCCGATGTTCGAAGGCGATTTCATCACCACGCCCAACTGGACTTGGCACGATCACTTCAACAATTCCACCGAGCCGGTGATGTGGCTCGATGGTTTGGACGTCCGGCTGGTGACCCACTTTGGCGCGATGATTCAAGAGAATTTCAAAAAAGAGCAGCAGCCGCTGGAAAAGCCCGACAATCTGTCGTCGAAAGTATTTTCCCATACCCGGCCGAGCTGGGTGAAAAATGATTTTCAAGCGCCGCCGTATCGTTATCCCTGGGAGGAAACCAATGCTGCGCTGCAAGCGCTCAAGGAGAGCGCCGGCGATCCCTACGACGGCATTCTCCTGGAATATACCAATCCGGTGGACGGCGGCCACACGCTGCCGACCTGCTCCTGTTCCATCCAACTGCTGCGGCCCAAGGAAAAAACCAAGTCGCATCGCCACACCAGTACGACGGTTTACTACGCCTTCCGCGGCCAAGGGACGGCCAAAGTATCGGCCAACGAATTCTCCTGGAAGCAGGGCGATATTTTCGTCGTGCCGTCGTGGATGTGGCACTCGCACGAGAACACCATGAGCGACGACGCGATCCTGTTTTCGATCAGCGATCGACCGTCGACCGAAGCGCTCGGGTTGTATCGGCAAGAGGGGGAAGCGTCTTAGGATTTAGAGTCGAGGATGGAGGATCGAAGATCGGGATCGCAAGATTTTCGGCCGATAGATCGCAGCGAGTTGCGCGCCGACTATGCCCGATTGGAGCAGCCAGGGCGAGGCTCGCCTATGATCTCCATCAACGCTAGCATATCGCATAGCCCAGGATCGCGCTGAGATTCAGGCGATTTTGGATGAGATCGAGCGTGATAACCGATTCTCTCGCGACTTCCCATCGCGGCAGACGATCGTCGGACTGAGATCATGACGACCAAACGCCGGTAACTTCATTAGACTAGGCGACGAAATTCCAATCCGGCGGCCTTGAGCTTTTTTGCCGTTCGATTAACCGAAGCGAAACGTTTGTCGCTCGCCTATTGAACCTGCGGTGACGCCGATCTTTTTGCCTTAGATCTTGCAGGGTCTTGAATTTCGGCAGCGAGTAAAAAACTTTCGAAGGAACTCAGATGGCGTCGGCGAAACAAACAGCATCTGGCAACCGACGATTTACGCGCGCGACGGTGTAATAGTTTTCGCATTATCGCTTACTCCTACGCAGCAGCGAATTTCTCAGCCACCCAGTCGAGCGGCGTTTTCGCCGGCCAATATTCCAGTCACGATCGCTTGCATCAGGCCGCCGGTGTAGCCGCCGCGGTAGCCGCCCATCAGTCCGCCGATGGCGTCGCCGGCGGCGTAGAGGCCGGCGATCGGTTGGTCGCTTTGATTGAGCGCTTGGCCTTTGCCGTCGATGGCAATCCCGCCCATGGTGAAGGTGATGCCGGAGACCACCCGCAGGCCATAGAAGGGCGCGCGCAACACTTTCGGTTTGCCGGTTCGCGTCACTGGCAACGACTTGGAGTCATTCGCGCTAACCGCGCGATTGTAGGACTCGATGGTTTGACTCAAGTTGGTGGCGTCGACGCCGAGTTTTATTCGCTAAGCCTGCAACCGTGTCGTCGCAAAATAACTCGCCGCCGTTGTCGAGGATCCAGGGATTGGGCGCGGGGATTGCCAATGACGTCGAAGACGGCGAACTCTTCGACGCTGCCCATGATTCGCCGTCGAAGATCAAAGTCGCGCCGGTGGGATCGTCGGTGCGGGAAAGCTCGTTGGCGACGGCGACATCGCCGCGCCCTTCGTCGACGAAGCGGTTACCGTTGCCATCGACTAAAACTCCTTCATCGACGAAAGAGTCCAAGCGCGGATAGGGCCAGAAGCGGTCGTCGGTGAGCGCTTTGCGCGCGATCAGGTGGCCGTAGAAATATTTCAGGTTGACCGCTTTGGCGCCGACTTCCAGCGCCATGCGCAGACCGTCGCCGGTGTCCTGCTTGGAGCCGCGCAGTTTGCAGCGGTCGGCGTGGGCGCCGATGTATTGCTTGACGAGTTCTTGGTTGGCGGCGAAGCCGCCGGTGGTAAGAATTGTCGCGCGGGCGCGCAGTTCGACGGACTCGCCGTCGCGTTTGCCGATCAGGCCGACGACTCGGTTATTTTCAACGATCAGGCTGACGCCTTCGATGCCGTTGAGATAACTGCCGCCGAGATTGAGAAATTTTTGTTTGAGACTCGCGATGGCGCGCGGGCCGACATCTTTTTTGTAGACAGGTCCGAAGGAGATTTCGCTCTTCTGGTTGAGCCAGATTCTTCCCGGCGCGGTTTCTTCGATGGCGACACCGACGGTCTGCAACCAGTCGATGGCCCGGCCGCAGGTCTGCGACCAGGAGTTTACCAGGTCGGGATAGCCGACGCCTTCGGCCATGACGAAGTCGTAGAGCTCCTTGGCGCCGGTTTTTGGACTTTTGCCGCCGGCGCGCAGACTGCCCGACGCCATCAAGACGTTGCCGTCGCCGAGCTCGCCGCGGCTTTTGTCGACGAGCAAAACCTTGGCGCCTTGCTCCGACGCGCGCACCGCGGCGGTGAAGCCCGCTAAGCCGGCGCCGACGATAAGAATCTCAGTTTGCATTGTTTCCATGGTATTCTCTTGTTTGGGATAAATTTTTACCACGAAGACACGAAGGGCACGAAGTTCGGAGAATAATTTGTCTCTAACCTTCGTGAACTTCGTGTCTTCGTGGTGAGATCCTCTATTTCATATCAGAGACGAAGTTCACAATTACGGCAGTTTGTAACCCAATTCCTTGGCCACTTCGGTCGCTAGGCCGGTCGTCGGCGACTTCGGCGAAATTTACTTTGCGATCGGTGAAGCGGCCCTGGGCTTGGAGCGAGCGCACCAGGTTGTCGATGCCGGGGCGGTTGGGGACGCCGGTTGGATTCAGCGTTGTCTGGAACGCGTCATAGGTGTCGGCGGCGCCCTGACTGTCCATCTTCAAAAGCCGCATGATCAATTCGACGGTCTTGGGTTTGGATTTGCGCACTTCGTCTTTGGCGACTTGCAGCGCGCGGATGACGCGCCTGATTTCGGCGGGCCGCTCTTGCACGGTTTTCACCATGGCGGTCAGGCCGCCGCCGGGCATCTCGACCATGGCGCCGACATCCATGAGTTTGTTAAAGCCTTTTTTCGCCGCGGCAAAAATATGCGGCGGCGACATCAGCGCGGCGTCGACGAAACCGGATTCGAGGGAATAGAGAATCTGCAGTTGCTGGCCGGGTATGGCGACCATCGTGTAGTCTTTCGGGTTGAAGCCGGATCTTTCCAACGCAATCGTCAGCGCTACATGGTTGGTGCCGCCGACGCCGCCGGAGAGGGCGATCTTTTTGCCTTTGAGATCCTGCAGCGTCTTGTACTGCGGCGCGGCCTGGATCCAGTAGGAGATCCGATCCGAGGAAAACCAAATAGCACGCGACTGCAATCCGGTGAGTGTCGCGGCCACCGATGCCGGCCCGACGCCGGCGACGTAATCGATGTCGCCCTGGGCCATGGCCGCGGCGCCGATGGGCGGGCTCATGACGATGATTTCAACGTCGAGACCATTGGCATTGAATGTGCCCCAATCGCGCGCGGCCAGGAGCGGCAGCGCGGTGATGGTCAGGCCGGCGTTGGAGATGCGCACTTTGGCGCGCTTGTCCTGGCTCGCCGCCGGGAGAGCGTTGAGAATGATTAGGAACAGTGCGAAGCAAATTTTGCCAGACTAATTTTCGCGGTGATAATCGATTCATGACGGTCCTCTATCTGACCTCTGACCTCGGATTTCCGACCTCCGTCATCTGATCAACTTGTTCGCGCGCGCCAGCACCTCCGGCGCAATCGTCACGCCGATCTGTTTCGCCGTTTTGAGATTGATCACGAATTCAAACTTCATCGGCTGCTCCACCGGCAGATCTCCTGGCTTGGCGCCCTTCAGGATTCTGTCCACGTAATATGCGACGCGCCGGTAGCTCTCCGTTTGGTCCGCCCCGTAGTACATGAGCCCGCCGGCATCTACGGCTTCTGAGTTGCTGTGCACGGACGGCAACCGGCTCTTCAACGCAAAGCCGACAATCCGTTTTCTGTTAGCATTCATTAGCGAACCCGCGCCAGGAACATACAGTCCATCCGGGCGCTGTTGGCCTATCGCAGTAAAAACCTTATCGAAATCGTCCGCAACTCGCACCTCCCAAGGCTGAAGAGTCAACCGTAGTGCGCGCGCCGCGACTGGAAGATCCTCTTTCACCTCGAGTCCAGTGGAGGGCAGGTCTGGATCGTAGAGAACCGCGACGCGGGTAAGTTTAGGAACGGCTTCCTTGAGCAGCTCCAGCCGCTTACCGCCTAGTTCTCTGGAAAGGAGTGTAAGGCCGGTGACGTTACCGCCGGGACGGGCAAGGCTGTCAACCAGGCCTGACTCGACAGGATCGAGCCCAATGCCCGTCATAACGATGGGAATCGTTTTGGTCGCATTCTTGGCCGCCCGGATCGGTATGGCCCCTCCTACCAAGATGATATCGACCTTGAGACGGACCAGCTCGGCCGCAAGTTCAGGAAACCGGTCGAACTTCCCCTCCGCATATCGGTACTCCGTGGCGATGTTCTGTCCTTCGATGTAGCCACGCTCGCGCAGAGCCAGCCGAATTGCCTCGGCACGGGCGGATTCAATAGCTGGCGCGTTCGCCGATAGATAACCTATCCGAGGGACCTTGGTGGGTTGCTGCGCCCGACGGCATGGATAAGAAGCGAAAGATTGTCGTCGATCACGCTAAACATGTTAGACACCTGCCCCTTTAGCAACGAGGGGCTAGTGGAGATTTTCTTGTTGCTCTCGATTGCGCGCTCGATGCCGATCTGCTGCGAAAAGCCTCCCCACACCCATCAAATCCCTCTTAGTCCCCCTCTCCCAGAGGGGGATCGGTCATCGCTAGCGATTTACTTCGTCAGCCCTGTCCAGCCAACAAGATATGTCGCATAATTAGCTTCCGCACAGCGGGCGAGGGAAAATTTCGCTCGCTGCATCACGGAATTTTGTAGCCCATCTCTCTAGCGACTTCGGTGGCGAGGCGGTCGTCGGCGATGTCGGTGAACGCCACCTTGCGGTCGACGTGGCGGCCTTGGGACTGCACCGACTTGACCAAGATATCCATGCCGACGCGTGTGGGAACGCCGGTCGGACTGAGCGTGGTGAGGAATTGATCGTAGGTTTCGCTGGCGGCTTCACGATCCATGCGCAATAGCTTGACGATCAAGTCCAGGCTTCTTGGTTTTGACTTGCGAATCTCTTCCTTGGCCATTTGCAGCGAGCGAATCACCCGTTTGGTGTCCACCGGCCGCTCTTGAATGGTCTTGGCCAAAGTGGTGAGACCGCCGCCGGGCATCTCGACCAGGGCGCCGACGTCCAAAACTTTGTTGAAGCCTTTTTTCTGCGCGCCCAGAGTTACCGGCGGCGACAGCACCGCGGCATCGACATAGCCGGATTCCAGAGAAATCAGTTGTTGAATCTGTTGGCCGCCGATGGAGACTAAGACAAAGTCTCTAGGATTGGCGCCGACTTTTTCCACCGCCATGTTGAAGGCGACATGCACCGTGCCCGCCGAGACCGGTGACGGCGACTTTCTTGCCTTTTAGACTTTCAATGGTTTTGAACTGCGGTTTGGCCATCAGCCAGTAGGAGATGCGGTCGGAGGAAAACCAGATGGCGCGGGTGGCGAAACCGCTCATGGTGGCGTTGACCGAGGCGGGTCCGACGCCGGCTTGATAGTCGATGTCGCCCTGGGTGAGCGCCGCCGGCACCAGCGCCGACTGCATCAGGATGACTTCCATGTCCAAGTTGTTGGCGTTGAAGATTTTCCACTCTTGGGCCGCCAACAACGGCAGCGCCGTGATCGTGAAACCGGCGTTGGTGATGCGCAATTTGCTGCGCCGTTCTTGGCTGGCGCCGTGATCGGCTAAAAGTAATGTCACGCAAAGAACGATGGCTAGCTTCATGAATGGTATTGGCGTTGGCATGATGATTTTCATACGGCGAGCGGCGGCGAAAAGCAAATCACATGGCGCGCGGGCCGATGCCGGATCGGTGGGCGACAAACCAGTAGAGGGCGATGATCGGCACGAGAATGCACAGCATCACCGTCGTCAATGCCGCGGCCTGGCCGAAACCGCCGCTCAGCCAGATGCTCCAGATGACCACCGGCAGCGTCATGTTTTCGGCGCGCGAGAGCAGGACGGCGAGAGTGAGTTCGCGGTAGGTCAGCAAGGCGATCCAGAGCCAGCCGTAGAGGATCGGCGGCGTGAGGATCGGCACGAGAATTCGCCGCATGACGTTCCAGGTGCTGCCGCCGGCGACGTAGGCGGCTTCTTCGAGCTCGCGATGAATTTGGATCAGCGAACTGTTCATCATGCGCGTGCCGTAACTCAGCCGGACGATGATGTAGAGCAAGAGCAACAGCCAGATCGTGCCGTAGAGCGGGATGAAGCCGCGCAGGACGAAGAGCGCGAGCAGGACCGCGCCGATGGCGAAAATAATATTGGGCACGGCGTGGGGCAGAAAGGCGAAAAAATCGAAGACAAAACGGCAGCGGATCTGCGAGCGCAGCACCACCCAAGCGAAGATCAGGCTGACGATCACCGTGATCGTCGGCGTCAGGATCATTAAGATAGATGTGTTGCCGGCGCCGCGCAGGACCAGTTCCCAGGGCAGGCCGACATAGTTTTGCAGCGAGGTGCGCGCGAAGGCTTCCACCGACGGCATTTCAAAATATCTCAGCAGTGATGCCCAAAGTAGCATCGACAGCGGGATGAGCTTGCTCAAAACCAGATACAGCCCGATAAACAACCAGGCGAGCACGGCGCGGTTGCCGAGTTTAACGATCTTCGGCTGATAGGCTTTGCCGGTGATGACTTCATATTGGTGGCTTTGGCGCTGCACGCGCGAGTACCACCAGCCCAAAAACGCCGCCAGGATGATGCCGATGATGCTGAACGTCGCGCTGGCGCCGTATTTCGGCAACCCTTCCTGGGGGCTCACCATCAAATACATATAAGTGCTGAAGGTAAAAATCCGGTTGGACCAGCCGATGATCGCCGGCACGTCGAAGGCGGACAGGCCGACGGTGAAAATATAAATCGCCGCCGCCAGGATACCGGGCCAGATGAGCGGGATGGTGACGGTGAGAATCATCCGCGCGGTGCTGGCGCCGCTGGCTTCGGCGGCTTCTTCGAGCTTGGGGTCCATGGCGCGAAATGCGCCGGCGGTCATGATGAACGCCACCGGCGTTAAATTTAATCCCTGCACCCAACCCATGCCGGTGATGGTCGTGATGCTGAGCGGCGCGTCAATTAAACCGAAAGTGTCCTGTAACAATTGATTGACGATGCCGATGCGCGGATGGAGCAGAAACAGCCAGCCCATGGCGACCGCGAAGCCGGGGATGAGCAGACCGATGGTCATAAACGTCAGTAAGACGGTTTTGCCGGGGAAATCGCTGCGTTCGACCAACCACGCCGTCGGTATGCCGAAAAAAAAAGCAACCACCAGGGCGACAAACGAGAAGCCGGCGGTGTTCCACAGAACCTTGTAAGTAAAAGCTTCGCCGAAAACCGTCGTGTAGTTTTTCAAGCGAGAAGCGATTGACGGTGTCGAGCAGCGAGCCCTCGAAGAAACTCAAATAGAAAACCACCGCCAATGGCGCGAGGATCAGCAGGCTGAAGAAGGTCGCGATGGCGACCATCAGGATGGCCCAGGGGTCGGCTTGGCCTGAAGGGTTTGAGATATGTTGCGTTGCGCGCATGAACAGGGTTGGTTTCTGGGATGGGGTGGCGATTCGTGAATCGCCCCTACGATGGATGCGTGAATTAGGACGAGATCCCTCGGTTTCCTCGGGATGACGGCGCGATGCGCCGTCACTTCTGGCTGACGATCTTGACCATTTCTTCGGAGATTTTTTCGATCTCCGGGTTGTTGGCGACCCATTCCAAGGTCGGCACGAAGAATTTGACGCCGCTGCTTCTCAAGCGCTCTGACCTTTTGGCCGAGCTGCGACTCGGGGAAGTGGTAGAGATCCGAGAAATCGCTTTCCCACAACAACTTTTGTCCTTCTCTGGTGAGCATGAAAGCGGCGAAGAGCTTGGCGGCGTTGGGGTGCTCGGCATTCTTGGGGACGTTCAGATAAAAATGGCGCACCATGGCGCCGTCTGCGGGGATCACATGCTCGACCGGCGCGCCCTGGGCTTGCAGCTCGAAGGTCCGCGCGCCGTTGCAGTCCATCACCAGGGCGAGAAATTCTCCCGTCACCACGCGTTCCATTTCATTGCAGCGGATCAATCCGGTGATCTGTTTAGAGAATTGCTTGACGTAATCGAGGGCCGCGTCACGGCCCCAGAGTTCTTTCGCCGCGAGCAGATTCAAGCCGGTGACGTAGGGTGTGGAGGCGATCTTGCCTTTCCAAAACGGTTTTAAAAAATCTTTCAACGTTTTCGGCACTTCATTCTTCGGCACGCGGGTTTTGTTATAGGGCGTGCCCGGCAAGCCAGAGAAGATGCGCAAGCTTTGGCCATCGCCTTCGACCATCTGGTTGGTGATACGGCCCGGCAAGAGCTTTTGCCACTCGACCGGTTGAAAGATTTTGCGGTTGACTAATGGCACGAGATAACTTTCCGCGCCGATGTAAAGATCGGAAACGGCGGTCTGTCCGGCGGCCAGCTCGGTGGCGATCTGACTGCCCATGGCGGGCATCGATGGTCCGGGTGTGAAGCCGATTTTCACATTCGTGCCGAACATCTTGTTGAGCATCTGTTCGTAGAGCGCCATGCGCTTGGTGCCGCCCAAGGTGCCCTCGCCCCAGCTGAGTTTGAGCTTGCCTTCTTTGTTGGCTTCCTGGATGACAGTGGTCATCGCTGGCGACCACTGCGACTGGGCGGCGCTGGCGGTGTGGGGCAAGAGGCCTGATAGGACCGATAGGACGAATAGGACGGATCGGAGTACACCTTTCATAATATCTCCTTTATTGGCATCGCGTGTGGGGCGATTCGTGAATCGCCCCTACAATGAATGACATCGCGGGGCGTGGTCATTTCTGCGTCATGATTTTGACCATCTCTTCGGAAATCGCATCGATCTCCGGGTTGGCGGCGACCCATTCGAGAGTCGGCACGAAAAACTTGACGCCTTGTTTTTGCGCCTGACGGACACGTTGGCCGATGCGCGATTCGGGAAACAGATACATATCCGAATGATCGCTGTCCCACAGGAATTGCTGCGCTTCCTTGGTCAGCATGAAAGTCGTGAATAGTTTGGCGGCGTTGGGATGCTCGGCATTTTTTGGAATAGCCAGCATGCGATGGCGCAGCATGGCGCCGTCGGCCGCGATGACATGCTCCACCGGCGCGCCGTGGGCTTGCGCTTCAAAGGTCTGCGAGCCGGAACAATCCATGACGAAGGCGAGAAATTCGCCGGAGGCGACCCGGTCGATCTCGTTGCAGCGGATCAACCCGGTGACTTGTTTCGACAGTTGCCGGACATATTCGAGCGCCGCTTCTTTGCCCCACATCTCTTTCGCCGCCAGTATGTTCAAGCTGGTCACGTAAGGCGTCGAAGCGATTTTGCCTTTCCAGTGGGGCTTGAGCATGTCTTTGAGGGTTTTCGGCACATCGTTTTTGGCCGTGCGCTTGGTGTTGTAGGGAATGCCCGGAATACCGGTGTAGACGCGCAGGCTGGTGCGGTCGCCTTCGACCATCTCGTTGGTGATCCGGCCGGGCAGATATTTGGGCCACTCGACTTCATGAAAGATCTTGCGTTTGACCAGCGGCGTTAGATAACTGTCGGCGCCGATGTAAACATCCGAGGCGGAGGATTGGCCGGCGGCATGTTCGGCGGCGATCTGGCTGCCGACTTGAGGCATGGCAGCGCCGGGGGTGAAGCTGATGCGGATGTCGGTGCTGAACATCTTGTTCATCATCTGCTCGAACTTGGCCGCGCCCTTGGTGCCGCCAAGGGTGCCCTCGCCCCACAGCAGTTTGAGCTTGCCTTCTTTATTGGCGTCTTTGATCACGCCGGACAGGGCCGGCGACCATTGCGCGGCCATGACGTTTGAGGCCAAACCGGAATAGAGCGCAAGACCGGTTAGAACTGTTAGTAATCGTTTCATATTCACTCCTGAGTAATCCTTGGTGGTCTATACCTGCCAGGTTCGCCACCTGTCAACCAAGAGATAGCGGGAGGGCGTATGCAATACGCCCCTACGACCAGGATGCGATCTTCATATCGTCTGTCATTTCGAGCGCAGCGAGAAATCTTGCTGGATTGCTGGAGGGCGAAGGGATCCATTGGCGAACGGATCGCTTGCTTGACAACTTTTTGGTTACTTGAAAGGATCGTAAAATTGCCGGGCTTAGGATTACCCGGCTACGAAATCGAGTGTCCATGCCGAACGCCACTGTCAAAACCAAAATCGATCCGATTACTCTGGAAGTGATCCGCCATGGGATCATTTCGATCTGCGATCAGATCGACGCCAACATGACGCGCACGGCGTTTAGCCCGTATATCTACGAGTACAAGGATTACGCCGTCGGCTTCGTCAGCGCGACCGGCGATTTGTTGGCCCAATCCACCGGCGGCATGCCGGTGTTTGTCGCCGACTCGGTGGGCGCGGCGGTGAAAGACGGCCTGGAAGTCTACGGCCGGGAGAATTTGCACAAGGGCGATGTCATCGTCTGCAACCACGCGGCGATCCAGGGGCAGCATTTAAACAACACGGTCATGTACACGCCGGTGTTCGCCGGTGCCAAGGGCGACGAGCTGATCGGATTCTTCGCGGTCAACTGCCATTGGATCGACATCGGCGGCTCGGCCATCGGCTCGGTGTCCTATTCTTCCACCGATATTTTCATGGAAGGGTTGCAGCTGCGCTCGATCAAGATGTGGTCCAAGGGCGAGCCGATTGAAGAAGTCTATCGGATCATCGAGAACAACACGCGATTCCCATTGGAACTGTTGGGCGACATCGAAGCGCAGCTGGGCGGCTGCTTCTTGGGACGGGACTTGACCCAGGATATGGCCAATAAATACGGCCCGGCGGTTTTTCTCGGCACCCTCGACGTGATTCTCGATCAATGCGAGGCGGCGACGCGGGAAAAGATCCGCGCCATTCCCGACGGCGTCTACCAACATGAAGCGTTTCTCGACAACGACGGCGTGCGCGACGAGAAAATTCCCATTCGCGTCAAAGTCATCGTCGCCGGCGACGAGATGACCATCGATTATTCCGAGATGTCGCCGCAGGTGCGCGGCTGCGTCAACTCGGGATTCTTCGGCGGCGGGCGCACCTGCGCGCGGGTCGGATTCAAATATCTCATCGCCACCGATGAGCCGGCTAACGAAGGCACCTTTCGGCCGTTAAAAATGATCCTGCCCGAAGGTACGCTAATCAGCGCCGAAGCCACCGCGGCCATGGGGCTCTACAGCATTCCATTCCCTACGGTGATCGATTGTTTCATCAAAGCCTTGGAACCGGCTTTACCGCAGCGCGTTACCGGCGCGCATTTCGGCACCTTCTCTTCCCTCAGCTTCGGCGGCAGGCGGGTCGACACCGGAGCGTACTTCAAAGCCAACGACAGCGGCCATGGCGGCTGGGGCGCTTGCGCGACCCACGACGGTGCCGGGCCGTTTCGCACCATGGCCCATGGCGACACCCGGCTGATTCCCATCGAGCTGCAAGAGTCGATGTATCCATTTCGCGTCGAGGAATTTCGCTTGCGCCAGGATTCCGGCGGCGCCGGCCAGTGGCGCGGCGGACTGGGCTTCGACAAACAATATGTTTTGCTCGCGCCCTGTGATCTATGGGCCAACTTCGACCGCATCGGCTGCCCGCCCTGGGGCGTGCAAAACGCCAAGGCCGGCAAATCGGGCCAAGTGCTGGTGCTAAAAAACGGCCAGCAAGAACCGGAGCTGCTTTACAAAACCGAAAATTGCCCGGTGGCCGCCGGTGACCGCGTGCGCATGTCCACCGGCGGCGGCGGCGGTTACGGCGATCCGCGCAAGCGGCCAACCGAACTCGTCGCTAAGGATGTCATTCGCGGCTTTGTTTCGATTGAAAGCGCGCGTGACGATTACGGTGTTGTCTATCGATAGCAGCTGGCAACGCGAAGCGCGAATAACCGTTCAAGGTTCAAGGGTTCAAAGTTCAACGTCGGAATAAATCCGAAGCACGAACTCTTAAGACATTGAACGGTTGAACCTGTTGAACTTTTGAACGGGAGTTATCTTAAAATGAGTTATGCCATCGCCGTCGACATCGGCGGCACGTTTACCGATCTGGTCGCGTTCGATCACGAGACCCAGAAGGTGATCTATTCCAAGAGTCCGACGACCTACGACAATCTGGTCGAGGGGATTCTCGATTGTTTCAACAAAGCGCAAGCTCAAACCGGCGCAAGCTTCAATCGTCAACCACGGCACGACGCTGGTGATCAATTCGTTGATCCAGCGCAAAGGTTCGAAGACCGCATTGGTTACCACCCAGGGCTTCCGCGATATTCTCGAAATCGCCCGTGGCAACCGTCCCGACCCGTTCGATCTGCACTATCAGCGCGATGAGCCGCTGATTCCACGCGAGCTGCGCTTCGAAGTACCCGAACGCATGGGCAGCAAGGGCGAAGTGGTAACGCCGCTCGATGTTGCGGGCTTGGAAAAACTCGCCGTCGCGATCCGTAAACTCGGCGTCGAGTCGGTGGCGGTTTTTTTCATGAACTCGTACGTCAACCCGGCCCACGAGGAAGCGGCGGCTGAGAAATTGAAAGAGCTGCTGCCCGACACTTACATCACCTTCAGCACCGATCTGACCCGCGAGTGGTACGAGTACGAGCGCTGCTCGACGGTCGCCGCCAACGCCTACGTCGGGCCGCAGGTGAGCACCTATATTCGCCGCCTGGACAACGATCTTCAAACAACAGGGCTTTGGCGGTTCTCTTTTCATGATGGGCTCCAACGGCGGCTTGCTCTCCGCCGATCGCACTTGCCGCCAGCCCATCGGCCTGGTCGAATCCGGCCCCATCGGCGGCTGCATCGGCGCCGGCGCCTACGCCGACCAACTCGGCTTCAAAAACGTCGTCGCCTTCGACATGGGCGGCACCACGGCGAAATGCGCGCTGGTCGAGAACGGCCGCTTCTCGGTCAATTCCCTCTACTACGCCAACGGCTATGTCAAAGGCTTTCCGATCAAATCGGCGGTCATCGACATCGTCGAAGTCGGCTCGGGCGGCGGTTCCATCGCCTGGCTCGATTCGCAGAAGCGCTTGCACGTCGGACCGCAAAGCGCCGGCTCGACACCGGGCCCGGTATGCTACGGCCGCGGCGGCATCGAGCCGACGGTCACCGACGCCAATCTCGTGCTCGGCCGTCTCAATCCGGCGAACTTCCTCGGCGGCGAGATGGAGCTCGACGTGAACGCGGCGCAAAGCGCGATAACCGAGCGCATCGCCACACCGCTCGGCTACGCGGGTGAAAGCGGCATGATGCAGATGGCCGACGGGATAATTTCCATCGCCACCGTGATCATGGCCGGCGCGATTCGCAAAGTTTCGGTCGAGCATGGCCTCGATCCGCGCGATTTTATTCTGTTCAGCTACGGCGGCGGCGGGCCGCTGCATTCTTGCGCGCTCGCCCACGAGTTGTCGATTCCGACCGTGGTCATTCCGCCGGAGCCGGGAAATTTTTCCGCCATCGGCATGCTGTTGGCCGATGCGCGCATCGATACGTCGAAGACCTTCGTCGGCATTCTCAGCGAGAAAACCGTGCCGTCGATGACCGAGCTTTTCGCTTCGATGGAAAGCGAAGCGGCCGCGGCGCTGGCGAACGAGTTCGGCACCAGCGAAGTGTTTTTCGAGCGCCACGCCGAGATGCGTTACCGCGGCCAGCGCCATAACATCAAAGTGCCGGTGTCGGGATTGAAAGACGCGGAGGAAATCCGCGCCGCCTTCGAGCGCGACTACAAACGGCGCTACGGCCACGCCGACGCCAAGGCGCCGGCGGAATTCCAAGCACTGCATCTGTCGGCCTTCGCGCGACTTGCAGCAGCCGGACATCGCGCGCTTGCCGCGCGCCGCGGCGCAAGCCCCAGGCCCGACAGATTCGCGAAGATCTATATCGGCAACGCCGGCGGCTGGCTCGACGCGCAGATCTATCATCGCGATGCCTTGGCGCCGGGTTTCAAGGCCAGCGGCCCGGCGGTGATCGAAGAGTACGGCTCGACGACGGTGATGTGGCCGGGGGATCGCTTTGAGAGTCGGCGAGTTGCGAGAGATTAGGATTCATTGCGCGGGAAATTGATGAATTAAAATGTTGACGTCGAATTTTCCGAGCGATTCCGAGTTCCTTTCCCTTGATGGGGAAAGGTTAGGATAGGGGTGCTGCGCACGCCATTGAATTAGCAGGACCCCCACCTTCGATCCTCCCCCGTCGAGGGGGAGGAAAACGAATTCGGAAGACATCGAGCAATCCAACCATTGAGCCAGATATGAAGTCTACGTCTGACAACTGTCGACCGATCGCTCCGTCGACCCGATCACCCTCGAAGTGATCCGCCACGGACTGGTGTCGATCACCGATCAGATCGACGCCAACATCACGCGCACGGCGTTTAGCCCGTATATTTACGAGTACAAGGATTTTGCCGTCGGCCTCGCCGGCCCCGACGGCGAGTTGATCGCGCAAAGCACCGGCGGCATGCCGGTCTTTGTCGCCGACTCGGTCGGCATGGCGGTGCGCGACGGACTCGCGGTCTACGGCAAGCGACCGGCTTGCACCACGGCGACGTTGTGCTGTGCAATCACGCCGCGGTGCAGGGCCAGCATCTGAACAACACGGTGATGTACACGCCGATCTACGCCGGACCGGGCGATGACAATCGCTGATCGGCTTCTTCGCCATCAACGTGCACTGGATCGACATCGGCGGCATCACGCCGCGCTCGACCGACATTTTCATGGAAGGGCTGCAGCTGCGCTCGATCAAGCTCTGGTCCAAGGGCGAGCCGATTCAGGAAGTCTATCGCATCATCGAGAACAACACGCGCTTTCCGGTCGAACTGATGGGCGACATCGCCGCGCAGCACGCCGGCTGCGTTCTCGGGCGCGATCTCATCGCAGGCGCTGGCCGACAAATACGGCGTCGAGACCTTTCTCGCCGCCGTGCAAACGCATGCTCGACCAGAGCGAGGCGGCGGCGCGCGCCAAGATCCGCGCCATTGCCGGACGGCGACGTACCGCCACGAGACGTTTTTCGACAACGACGGCGAGTCCGACGAGCCGCTTGCCGATCAGTGTCAAGGTGATCGTCGCCGGCGACGAGATGACGGTCGATCTAGTCCGAGATCGCCGACGCAGGTGCAAAGGCTGCATCAACTCGGGTTACTACGGCGGCGGGCGCACCGCGCGCGGGTGGCCTTCAAGTATTTAATCGCCGACGACGAAGCCGGCCAACGAAGGCACGTTCCGGCCGCTGAAGTTGATTCTCCCCGAAGGCAAAACTGCTGAGCGCCAACCCGACCGCGCCGATGGGCAACTATTCCCAGCCGTTTCCGACGGTCATCGACGCGATCATCAAGGCGCTGGAGAAGGCGCTGCCGGAGCGCGTCACCGGCGCGCACTTCGGCACTTTTTCGGGCGTGCGCTTCCGCGGCCGGCGCGCCAACGGCACGCTCTTCGATTGCCACGACAGCGGTCACGGCGGCTGGGGCGCCTGCGCGACCCACGACGGCGCCGGACCGTTTCGCACCATGGCGCATGGCGACACGCGCATCATTCCCGTCGAGCTGCAGGAGTCGATGTATCCCTATCGCGTCGTCGAGTTCGGCCTGCGCGAAGATTCCGCCGGCGCCGGCAAATTCCGCGGCGGCTTGGGATTCCGCAAAAAATATCAATTGCTCGGCGACGCCGATCTGCAAGCGATGTTCGACCGCGTGAAATATCCGCCCTGGGGCGTGCACGGCGGCAAGGAAGGCAAGTCCGGTCAGATTGACGGTCGAAAAGAGATCCGGCGAGACGGAAATCATCTACAAGAGAAAAAGCCTATCCACTCAAAGCCGGCGACCAGATCATCGTCGAGACCGGCGGTGGCGGCGGCTATGGGCCGCCATCGGAACAGGCCGCGCGAGTCGGTCGAGCGCGACGTGATGCGCGGCTATGTTTCAGCCGAAGCGGCGGCCAAGGATTACGGCGCGAGATAAAGCCGCCAACGTTTCTGCTTCTTGTCATGCTCCTTTGGGGATCACTGAAATTCCTCGCGTCAGGTGAAGAAACGATCTGTCATGCCGGCGTAGGCCGGCATCCATCCCGTCCTCCAAACCTGGATCCGTTCAACGGTATGCGGGATGACCGGACCTGGATTCCGACCTCGCCGGAATGACGGATACGTGATCGATCAGGAGTCGATGACCCGAAATACCAGGCGTTACGATCGGACAATTTCTTCGAAAGTCGGCTCCGGCATGCCTTTCTGCCAAGTTGAATCGCGAATTTCGAGGCGGTTGCCGCTCGGATCGTGAATGTAAAGCTCGCGCCCGGTAAAATGGCCTTTGGCGCGGTATTCGAGTTCAACGATGGGGACTTTCTTTTCGTGAAATGTCTTGCAAGCCGCGACAAATCCTTCCGGGCTGACATTGAACGAATGATGCACGCGTTCTTCGACGATGGTTTTGTCCTGCGGTTTTTGCCGCTCGCATAACAGGATGTTGTGATCGCCGACGTTGAAGCACGTCATCACGCCGTTGCTCAGCCGCCCCAGAAGCTCGAGGCCGAGCATGCCGCCGTAAAACTCTTCGGATTCTTTCAGATTGTTGACCGGTATCGACCAGTGGGTGACGCCTTCAATTTTGAATGTTCCCATAGAGCCTCCTTTATTCCGCTTGGAACTGCGAATCTTTACAACTTTCAATGCCAAGAAGGCAAGATCGATGAGCGCGCGCTAGAATGCTCCAATCGACGTCATGGTCCACAGTTCGGATTGGAACGCGGAGACACGTGTCTAAAATTCGATGGTACCCTTCGCCACTAATATCCTTGCTTTCATTCGACATAGGAGATCCATACCCAAGAGTCCATCGATGTTACCGCCAAAAGGGAGGGTATGTGCGACGGTTACGACTCGGCGAAATTGACGACCTAAAGTGTCGAGTTCTTCTCAACGGTTACTTTCGGCGCCATAATATAGCCGCTGCCGGTCGCGATACGTTCATGCTGCTTACTTTGGGTGGGACTCAATCCGACGGACTCGAGAACTTCTACAGGCAAGATGGTGTTATGTTGAACCCGTATCTACCAGCAGATTGATTACTTTGGTTCCTTCTGGCCCGCTGACAGCAGCTCGTGTGACGAGGAGGTTTCCGACTCGGGTTAGCGTATAAAATGATGGCAAAACATCACCGCCGCGTCTTCATCAATCTTCCCGAAGAATTCGAGGGAAACATTCTTGCCGCGGGTGCCGAGCAGGGCTTTGTAAATGTCGTCTTTAGTCGCTGCATGAGCAATCACCCGCCCAGCCTTCGGACGTAAATGCTTATCCAACTTAGTGTACTCGATGAGCACCCACTGATTTTGGTATTGTTTCTTGATCTTCGCGATATCCATAATCACGACTCCTGCCAATGCAAGGTCCACTACAATCTAGCAAGAAGTGTATTCAATCCAGTAGGTTCGTACAAGTCGGACAAACTAGGATTCACGCAGGGCTACCGTCCAATCGATCCTTCCCTGATTATCTCGTCCAAGATCGTTTCGTCGATAAACTGCGCGGCATTGATCGGGCGGTCGATCTTTTGCCCGGCGCGGGCGAAGTCGACGAGCAGTTGATAACCTTCGACGCGATTTCTGCCATCGGGGCTGAGCAGTTCGAGCAACACTTTGTACGCCAGCGCGGCGATCTCCTGGTCCATGCCGAACTCGCGCATGATCATTTGCGTGTGTCGGCGCGGTTGTCGCGGATGTAGTTCATGGCGCGCAGTCCGGCGCGCATGAAGCGCTTGATCATGTTCGGTTGCTTCTTGATCTTATCGGCATGGGTGACGAACGCCGTGCCCGGAACATCGACATAGTCGCGGGTGGCGGCGATCTTGATAAAGCCGTCCTTCTCGGCGCGCAGGCTGTGCGGCGCGCTCAACATCGAGGCGGCGAGGGTTCCCGACTTCAACGCGGCGTACCGTTCCGGCGTGCCGCCCATGTTGAGCAAGATAAAGTCACGTTCCGGCGAGAAGCCTTCTTTGACGATGATTCTGTCTCAACAGCGTGTCGACCAAACCGCCGGGATTGAGCGAGCCGATGGACTGGCCCTTGAGCTGCGCCAGGTTCCGATACTTCGGTCTGAGCGTAGAGCGCCTGATCGACGAAGGCGTTCAGGCTCATGACCACCCGCAGCGGCGCGCCGGCGACAAACGCCGTGACCGCTGTGGTGCTGCCGGTGCCGAAGTCGGCATCGCCGGTGATGATCGCCTTGATGTCGATGCCGCCGCGCATGTAGACCATGCTGACGCTCAAGATTTTCTTTTTGAAAAAAGCCCCGGCGCTGCGCGGTTTCCAAGATCGGAAAGTTGGTGATCGACTTGCTTGGATAGCTGACAACGACTTTGTCCGGTGCGGATGTTTGCGCGGGAACCTCGTTCGCGAGAAGCAGCGTCGATAACAGCAAACAAAGAAAACTTAGCTTGAGCATTGCCGTTCTCCTTTGACGCGTCCATAACCGAGGCGACTGCACTTTCGCAATAGTCGACGACAAGCTCGGCTGTCAACTCGATTGCTGGTCATTTCGAGCGGCAGCGAGAAATCTAGTCGGCTTAGTACATAGCCTCGCTCTGTGAGAAGGCGCCGGAATTTCCCAAAAAAAGAGGGCTGCGCCATAGACACCGCAGCCCTCTTCACCATCTTTACTATTGCCTGTTGCCTAATGCCTTCTGCCTAGTTCTTCGCCTCCGCCTTGCGGATCAATTCCCACAGCTTCGGCGCGGTGTAGGGCATGTCGACATGGTCGATGCCGAGCGGTTTGAGCGCGTCCATGAGCGCGTTGGCGACCGACGGCGGCGCGCCGTTGGTGCCGCATTCGCCGACGCCTTTGACGCCCAAGCGGATTGAACGGATTGGGTGTGATGGTTTCACCGAGGGTCATCGGCGGCATGTCGCCGGCGCGCATGATGGCGTAATTCATGAACGTGTCGGTTTGCACCTGGCCGTCGTCGCTGTAGAGCATCTGCTCGCGCAGGGCTTCGCCCAGACCTTGGGCGACGCCGCCGTGGATCTGTCCTTCGACGATCATCGGGTTGATGACCACGCCGCAGTCGTCGACCATGACCAGTTTTTCCAAGTTAAACTTGCCGGTGTCGCGGTCGACGCTGACCAGCGAGATGTGGGTGCCGAAGCCCCAGGCTTCGCGCTTGGGATCGAAGAAAGCGGTTTCTTGCAGGCCGATCTCCATGCCCTGCGGCACTCGGCCGCTGTAGGCGGCGGCGGCGATTTGGCGCCAGCTGACTTTTTTATCGGGCACACCTTTGACGGCGAAGCCGCCGTCGGCTTGGACGATGTCTTCCGGTGACGCTTCGACCAGATGGCGGCGATGCGTTTGCCTTTGTCGATGACGCGCTCGGCCGCGGTGGCCAGCGCGCCGCCGCCGACCACGGCGCTGCGGCTGCCGAAGGTGCCGGTGCCTTGCTGGCTCACATGGGTGTCGCCGTGCAGCACGGTGACGTGATCCATGCTGGTCTGCATTAGACCGGCGGCGATCTGCGCCCAGGAGGTTTCATGGCCCTGGCCGTGGGAGCTCGACCCGGTGAGCACGGTGATCTCGCCGGTGCGTTCGACGCGCACGCGAGCCGCTCTCGAAACCGGCGCCGCCGCTCGGCTCGACGAAGGTGGAAAAGCCGACGCCGACCAATTCACCGTTGTTTGCGCCGGGCGTCGCGCTGGCGCAACAGCTCTTCGTAGTTGGACAGCTTGAGCGCTTCGCGCAGCGGCTTTTCGTAATCGCCGGAATCGTACTCGACGCCGGTGCCGGTGGTGTAGGGGAACTGATCGGGCTGAATGAAATTCTTGCGGCGGATTTCCAAGCGGTCCATGCCGAGGACGTCGGCGGCTTTGTCGAGCAGCCGCTCGATGTTCAACACCGACTCGGGCCGGCCGGCGCCGCGATAGGGGCCGGTGGGACAGGTGTTGGTGAACACGCTGACGATTTCGACGCGGCAGTCTTTGATCTGATAGCTGCCGCAGGCCATGCCCATCATGCGCTGCGGCGGTCCGGCGGTGCTGGAGTGCAGATACGCGCCCAGGTTGGCGACGACTTTGACTTTCAAGCCGAGGATCTTGCCGTCTTTGCTGAGCGCCATCTCGGAGGTCATCGCTTGATCGCGCCCTTGGATGGTCGTCAAAAAATCTTCGCTGCGAGTGGCGATCCATTTGACCGGCTTGCGCAGCTTGAGCGCGGCATAGCAGGCGACGATGTCTTCGCGGTAGACCGGCCCCTTGCTGCCGAAGCCGCCGCCGACATCGGGGGCGATCAAATGAATTCGATGCTCGGGAAAACCGAACACGCCGGCGATCTCGGCGCGGGCGCGATGGGGTCCTTGAGTCGATAGCCAGACGGTTAAATTCTTGCCGAAGGGATCGGGACTTGACGACGATGCCGCGCGGTTCCATCGCCAACGCCACCTGGCGCGGGCTGGCGATATGCATGGTGAAGACATGATCCGCCGCGGCGAAGGCTTTGTCGACGTCGCCGCCGTTTTTGGTCATCGTGTAGCAGACGTTGCTGTCGAGTTCCTGATGGGCGAGCGGCGCGCCGGGTTTGAGCGCATCCTCGGCATTGGACACGCCGGGCAGCGCATCGTATTCGACGACGATGGCATGGGCGGCGTCTTCTGCTTGCGCTCGCGTCTTGGCGGCCACGGCGGCAACCGGCACGCCGACGCAATGCACCGCGCCGCGGGCGAGCACTGGATGCGCGGGAATGATCATGTTCGGCAGCACCTGCGACGGCGCGAGATTGAGTTTGTCGCTGAGATCGTCGCCGGTAATGACCAGTTCGACGCCGGCCATGGATTTGGCTTTGCTGCTGTCGATGGAAATAATTTTCGCGTGCGGGTACGGGCTGCGCTGAAACGCGAGATAGAGCATGCCCGGCAATTGAATATCGTCGGTGTAGCAGCCCTTGCCGGTAATCAGCGGCGGATCTTCGACTCGCTTGGGCGAGGCGCCGATCAGTCCGCTGGTTGCGTGTTCGGTGGTCATGGTGGTAACTCTCTCTGACTCCTCTCGCCTGGTATCGGATCGTGCTCGTGCACCGATTCAGGCTTTGCGCTCACCTTAGCCTCTTCCCAGAGCCAGAGGGATAAGTCTTAATTATTTTGCCGCGCGTGCCACGGCGGCTTCGATCGCTTTGCGCGCGTATACCGTCGCGACATGGCGTTTGTACTCCGCGCCGGCGTAAGAATCTTCCATCGGGTCGGTTTCTTCGGCGGCTTTGGCTGCGGCGGCCGGCGATCATCTGTGTCGTCAACGGCTTACCTTGCAGTTCCAGTTCGGTTGCGATGGCCCGGATCGGACCGCTGCCCAAGCCGCCGATGGCGATCCGCGAGGCGGTGCAGGTGCCGGAGGCCTGTCGGGTGATCATCGCCGCCGCGCTGACGACCACGTAACCGGAGGCCGGGTGCGGCAGCTTGGCGTATGCGGTGCCGGTTCCAGCGGCCGGAATCGGCACGCGGATTTCGGTAAGAATTTCATTGGCGTTTAACGCGGTGGTGTAAAAATCGGTGAAAAAATCGTCGACGCTAATGGTGCGTTTGCCGGTTGGCGACTGGGCGACGAAACTGGCGTTGAGCGCGGTCAGGACAACCGGTAAGTCTGCCGCCGGGTCGGCATGGGCAACGCTGCCGCCGATGGTGCCGCGGTTGCGCACCTGGACATCGCCGATCACCGCGGCGGCTTCGGCCAGGGCGGGAACATGCTTGCGCACGAGGTCGGATGAGGCGACATCGGCGTGCACCGTCAGCGCGCCGATCACCAGACTGTTGCCGTCAACGCTCACGCCGCGCAGGCCCGGCACGGTGCCCAGGTCGATCAAAGTTTGCGGCGATTGCAGCCGCAGCTTCATCGCTGGAATCAAGCTGTGACCGCCGGCCAGGAGTTTGCCATCCTCGCCATGCTTGGCCATCAGCTGCAAAGCTTCTTCCACCGAGCGGGCGGCGACATAGCCAAAATTAGCGGGAAACATGGTCACCTCTTCGTGGTGCAAGGCAAAGTCGCAAGTAAAAAGGCAAAAATTGAGTTTCATCGTTCATTCGCTCAACCCTTCATTTTCGCGGCCGCCCAGCTGATCGACTCGACGATGTTGACGTAGCCGGTGCAGCGGCACAGGTTGCCTTCTAGGGCGTGCTTGATCTCGTCGTCGCTCGGATTGGGATTGGTTTCCAGCAAATGCACCGCGGTCATGATCATTCCCGGCGTGCAGTAGCCGCATTGCAAGCCGTGCTTCTCGCGGAAACCTTCCTGCACCGGGTGAAAGTTGTCGCCATCAGCCAAGCCTTCGATGGTCTTGACTTCGGCGCCGTTGGCTTGCACCGCCAGCACCGTGCAGGATTTCACCGCCCGGCCGTTCAGATGCACCGTGCAGGCGCCGCACTGGCTGGTGTCACAGCCGACATGGGTGCCGGTTAAATTAAGGTGCTCGCGTAAAAAATAAACCAGCAGCGTGCGCGGTTCGACCAAGGCATCATGCTTGACGCCGTTGACCGTAATGCTGACCGGGAGCGCTGCGAACTGAGCCTCAGCAGCCATGCTTGTCATTCCTCCGTTGGTATGTTGGTTGAACTGATTTCTAACCAGGCTCTGCATGCCGTGAAATTCAGTCTGGCCAGTCATATAACGAGATCGGCGCGGGCTCAAGAGAGGGCGGTGGCAATTCGAAAGTTAACTCCGCAGTGTAAGGTTTCCTCGGCTGCTGGCCGATTGTATAAGATTAGGGTTAATATACCGGCAATATTCCTCCAGGAGAAAATTAGTGAAACTCAAAATTATCGTGGTCCTGGTTTCGACCTTAATTTGTTTGTCGCTCACCGGATACGCCGCCGAGGCGCAAACGCCGCTCCAGAAGATCACTCTCAGCTATTCCAGCAGCGGCATGCCGACGGTGGACTGGCTGATCGCCAAGGAGCGGCAGTTTTTTCGCGAGGAAGGGCTGGAGCCTCTGTTCGTGCAAATGTCGGCGAACATGGCGGTGACCGCCGGCACCACCGGCGATTTGCATGGGCTGGGTTCCATCGGCAGCGCGATTCGCGCGATCCATCGCGGCGTGCCGCTGCGGGTGGTCTCGGTGAGTTTGCGCCGGCCAATTTTTTGGCTAGTAGTACGGCCCGAGTTTCGCACCGTTAAAGAACTCAAGGGCAAACTTTTGGGCACCGCGACGGTTGGCGGCAGCCAGCACACCGCGGCGCGCAAGCTACTCAGCGCCGGCGGTCTCGATCCGGATAAGGACATCACGACCATCGCTGGAGGCGACGAGGCGCGTCATTTGCAGTCGCTAATCACCAATACGATTCAAGTGGCGGCGGTGAGCCCGCCCTGGGTGTTTCTCGGCCGCGACAAATTCAAAATGAATGTGCTCGACTCGGCCATCGACAAATACGCCAGCCTGCAAAACGGTCTGGCGGTGAATGTTAAATTGCTGCAGGAGCGGCCCGATCTGGTGAAAAAAATGCTTCGCGCCAAGAGCAAAGCGGCGCGCTTCATCGAGCAAAACGAGCGCGAGACCGCCGAAATGCTGGCGAAAATCTGGAATAGCGATGTCGCGATCGCGTTGGAATCGCTGCGTTCGACCAAGGCAGCGTTTACCGCCAGCGGCATTCCCACCGACGACGAGATTAAAGAGCACCTTGTGATGGACGCACAGATTCTCAAACTTGCCGAGCCCATCGCGCCGGCGAAGGTATTCGATTTCACGTTGCAGCGTGAAGTCAACAAAGATTTGGCTATTAAGTGAGCCGGTCTTAACCGGAATGGAGGAGCTGTCTATGTTTCCCTGCTTTCTTCAACAAGACCAAATCAGCCGGGTGTGCCACACCCTAAACAACGACCGAGAGTTTTGCCGCGCCAGCCGCTTTTTCTCCAAGGACATTCTTTTGGCGGTTGACGACGCCCAGTGTATCGTCAAGCTGCGTGACGGTATCGTCACCCAAATTCAGCTCAATCCCACGTTCATGAATCCCTGGAGTTTTTTCATCAAGGGTTCGGCGGCGGCGTGGGAGAAGTTTTTACAGCGACAGCCACCGGCCTATTTTTCCGACCTGTCGGGGCTGATGGCGCGCCGGCATTTCGACGTCGGCGGCGACATCGAAGCGATGTTCGCACACTTTTGGGCCGTGAATCGCATGCTCGATATTTTTCGGGAGTGCCAAACCGGATCGACGATTCAGTCCGGCCCGGCGGCGAAATTCGATCGAGGGGGATGCGAGGCGATTGTCGGCAGATACCTCCACGTGGACATCTTTGGGGTTGAATACCGGGTTTATTTTGAAGAAAACGGCCAAGGCATTCCGCTGCTCTGCCAGCACACCGCGGCGTCCGATGGCCGGCAGTGGCGCCATCTCTTGAATGACGAGGAAATTACCCGGCGATTTCGTGTCATCGTTCCCGACATCCCCTACCACGGCAAGTCGTCGCCGCCGGAGAGCGTCGCGTGGTGGAAGCAGGAATATAAATTAACGCGGAGTTTTTTTGTCGAATGCCAAATCGCGATCAGCGGCGCGTTGCACTTGACACAACCCGTGTATGTCGGTTGCTCGATCGGAGGCCGGTTGGCGATAAATTTGGCGCTAGAGCATCCGGATAAGTTCCGTGCCGTGGTCGGGCTTGAATCGGGCGCGAGCAAATACAGCATGGCTCGTTCGCTCGACTTCCACGATCACCCGCGTATCGGCAACGAGATGCGCATGGCGACCATGTACGGCAAGACCGCACCGGGCAATCCAGAAACCTACCGCCGCGAGGTTGCCTGGATCTACGGCCAAAGCTCGCCGTCGGTTTCCAAGGGCGATCTATACTACAACTTCATCGATCACGGGCTGACGGAGGAAAAGGCGGCACAAATCGACACCTCGAAGATTCCCGTCTACTTACTGACCGGTGAGTATGATTGGGGCAATTCGCCGATCGAAACCCGCGCGCTCGCACAGCACATCAAAGGATCGAAGTTTGTCGAGATGAAAGGGCTCGGGCACTTCCCGATGACGGAGAACTACGAAGTGTTCCGAAGCTATCTGCTGCCGGTTTTGGACGAAATCGCAGCCAAGGGATGATCTTAAGGCTCACCGTGCAAGGCACGAAGATCACGAAGGTTTCGTAGGGCTGGTCCGCGAACTTCGGCCCGGTGTGGATTCGGAGAAAAGCCTTTGGCCGCAAAGAACGCACTGACGTAGGGGCGGGTTTTAAACCCGCTCTGCTACTGCTTCTCGTTCGACTGCAGCGCGTCGAGGGCTTGTTGGACGAGCTTGCGGCGCAGATCTTTTTCATCCTTCAGCGGCAGCTTGGCGTCGCCAGTGACATGGACAATTCCAGTGCCTAAAACGACCCGGTTGGAGCCGACCATTTTGGCGATCGGCAGCGCGGAGGTGATTTGCACGACCGGGATGCCGGCCTTTTCGAGTTCGGTGGTGATCGCAGCGCCGCTGCGAGTGCTGGTGCCTCAAGTTGACGTGAGGATCACCGCGTCGACGCCGTCGCGCTTGATTTTTTCCACCATTTCCCGTCCCAGTCGGCGGGTGTTCGAGAGCGGATTGGATCGGCCGCAGGTGGAGAGAAACTCCTCGTGCAGTTTGCCGATGACGCCGCTCTTTTCCAGCTCGCGCAGGGCGTCGAGGGGCACCAAACGATCGGGATCGTCCTGGACGAAGCGGGTATCGTAGCCGCCGTGAGAGACTTCGTAGTCCTCGCTGCGTAAATCATCGCTGCCTTCGATGTTATAGGCGCCCCAACGGGTCGCCGCGGTGCCTTCGATCTTGTCGGGATTCCCCTTGGGCACCAGCCCGCCGTCGGTGATAACCATCAGCTTGGCTTTCGACATGTCTTTAATCCGCGCCGGCATCGGCACGGGCGCGAACGCGTTCGGCAGCATTTCGGAATCGAACTTTTCGCCGTTCATTTTGGCGATGAGCATATCGATCATGCGCGTGGCCGCGGTCTTGTCGCCGAGTTGGTCGCGCAGCAGGCCGCGGCTGATATAGCCTTCCTCGGCGCGGCAGCCCGATGGGTTGCTTGGCGACGAGTTTCTTGCCGAGCTTCGCCATGGTCGCGACGATATCGCGCATCTTGGCGATACTGATCCCCGAGTCGACGATATGAAGCTCCTCGCGGAAAAGATCGACACCGGGATTCTCCACATGCATCGCCGTGATCGCGGGAATCCCCAACTCGCGATTGTATGGCGCGTGCAGATTGCGCCGGCGGCCATGCCGTAACGGCCGGCGTCGAAGCAGGGACCGGCGGCGAAGAGATCCGCGCCGCTGGCGCGAATCTTCTCCAACACCGCCGCGGTGACCTGGTCTTGATGCTCGACGGCGTGATTGTCGCCGCAGACGATCGTCATGGTTACCGTCGCATCATCGCCCATGAGCTGTTCGAACAGCTTCGCCGGCCCCAATGCGCCGTCGCGAAATTCCAATGGCGCGCCGGCATGCTCTTCCGCGCCGATGCCGCCGAAAAATTGATTGACGTAGTAGACGATCTTCATGAGTAACTCCTCAGGCATAGGCATAGGCATAGGCTTGACTGTCGTGAATGGTTATGCTCGAAGCCTAATGCCAATGCCTTTGCTTCAATACACTAACGATCTCATTCGCGACGCGCCCTGCTGGTTGGTGACGCCGATGATGTTGTTGGCATCTATCGTCATGGGTCCGGCAAGCAGCGCGGCCAGCTCCGGTTTGGCGGCGATGACGCGGGCGGCTTTGGGGATTTCATATTCGGTGCCGTTGCCGCCGTTGTAGACGATGGCGTTGACTTCCGGGACGTTGAACAAGAGCGCCGACTCGACGCGCCGGTCGCGCGCCACGTCGGAAACCATGACGGCGGTTTTGATGCCCATATGTTCCAACAAGCGCGCGGTCTCCGACAGGTCGGCGTGGGGCAAGCCGCCGCCGTACTTGGTCATCACGGCGCCGTCGGCGCGCAGGTTCCACTTGGCTAAATTCGCCGCGGCGTGGCATTGCCTTACGCGGTCGACGTTGTCGTTGCCGGCGACGGTGGCGACGGTGCCGACAAAGTTTATCTCGCGCGCTTGGTGGCGCCGGTAGAGATCGAGAACCACCGGATGATTTTGATAAAAATAGGTTTCCGTGCCGCCGAACCAGGAGTTGAGCGACGGCACCAATGCGCCGTCGAGCCATTCGTCGGGATGTAAAATTACCGGCAGCATGCCGTCGGTATTGGTTCCATAAATAATCGGCTCGTCGACCGCCGGTTTACGCTGGCGCGAAAAAATCTGCCCGATATAGACGACGCGGGACAACCCTTCGCGGCTTTTGTCTTCGGCGCCGATGGGCTCGAATGTCTGTGTGGACGCCGGTGCTTGCGCTAGCGCGGCGCGGGCCAGATGCACGGCGACTTTGACGCTGGCGACGCGGTAGGCTTTTAACACCGCCGAGCGCGGCAACCCTGGTTTTGTCTGCGGTATCACCAGGAGATGACAAAGTTTTGAATATGCGCTGCCGGCGGTGGCGCTGCCGCTCATCTCCAACACCCGTCCGGTGGCGCTGCGCGACGGGTCGGGGGACATCTCAGCTAAGACCGAAACCGCCGCGCCGGCGAGCACATGAGTCGTTCCCATGCCCGCGGTAGTCGGCGCGCCGATGATGCCGGGAAAGTCGCTGCCGCCGTCGGCTTTGGCGCGCGGCTCGACGACATCGAAGATCGGCCCGGCGCGGCAGCTCTCGCCGGGGCGGACGATGTCGAAAGCGACGTTATCGATGGCGGCATCTTCCAGTACCAAGCGGCGCAATTCCTCGCCATCGACCGTAAGCGCGCTGCCGTCGAGCGACAAGCGCGTGCCGAATTGAATGTCGGTGATTGGATGGACGGCAAGGGTGAGCTGCATGCGACGATCTCCCGATCACAACTGATAGATCAAACTTCGATTCTAGGCAATCTATGTCCCGGCGCTTGCGCTTGTCAACTTGTGGCCGTGATTCACTGTGACTTCAGTGAATCGTCAACGTAGGGTAGGCCCCTATGCCTACCCTCTCGGACGGGCGACCACAAGGGGGTCGCCCCTACGGTAACGGCATGAGTCGATCGGGAATCGACAGCGTCGATCCTTCCTTGCGTAGCGTCGTGTACACATCGGTGAGTGATTTCGCCACTGAATAGAGTGGCGCCAACGGCCACACAATACATTCGAAACTGATCCACGAACTGGTTTATGGGCTTTCTTCGC
>CAWJZV010000018.1:0-155321 GCA_963847445.1 uncultured delta proteobacterium
TCACCGGTGATTGTGATCGCTTCGGGTTTGAGACATCGATTTCCGGTCTTCCTAACTAACAGGAGCAAACAGAGGAACTGAGTTTTACTTCAACAAAATTTCTCTCTGTTATCTCTGTTACCTCCTGTTCAAAAGCTCCTCACCGGTTCGCCCCCGGCAGGATCAGCCCCGGCGGACTTGGATAAAACATGAAACACCGGCGGCGCATTCTGCGGCAGCCGCAACCCGCTCTCAATGCTTGCCGCTGGACTATCAAGATCGTTCATTGTGATCGCTTCGGGTTTGAGACATCGATTTCCGGTCTTCCTAACTAACAGGAGCAAACAGAGGAAACAGAGTTTTCTTTAAAACAATTCCCCTCTGTTCTGTTACCTGCTGTTCAAAAGCTCCTCACCGGTTCGCCCCCGGCAGGATCAGTCGATGAACCCCATTCGTTAATTTCATTTCGTGAAAATTCATCAGCAATCCAACCGGTAAGACAACATCTCGAGAAGCTTCATGTAGCTCAATAATTGCGCTTTATGAATCGGTAGTAGTTTTTCGACGGCTTTTGCCTCGACCAACACGCAGCCGCCAACGAGCAAATCAAAACGTAACAGATCCTCCCGCGTGAAGCCTTTATATTCGATCGCCACAGTCCGCTGACAGACAAAAGGCAGACCGCGCAGTTCGAGTTCTTTCGTCAGGCACCACTCGTAGATCGACTCCATCAGACCCGGTCCCTTGTCGCGATGCACTTCAATGGCCGCGCCAATGACAACCTCAGTCAACCCGCAGGCTTTTTCGTATAGGAGGTGCATGACTAATTTAAGACGAGGTAACAGAGAAGATCGAGTTTCTCCCAAAGATTCCCGTCTCTGTTATCTCCGTTTGCTCCTGTTCAAAATCCATTCTGTCTGAGTTCGTTCTATTTAACAGGAGCAAACAGAGGAAACAGAGTTTTCTTTACAACAATTCCTCTCTTTCTCAGTTACCTCCTGATCAAATCTCTTCTCTGTTTGATTTTTTCATCCACCGCGCCGGCGGTCTTGTAAAAGCGCATCGAACCCGGCACCAGATTCTCCACCGGCGCGCCGGGATAGTCCGCGGCATTGAGCGGCCGCTCGGCGAGCGTGGCATAACCGGTGGCGGCGACGAAGGCGCGAATTTTTCGTTGGTTACCGTGTGGCGGTCGATCCAGAAACCGTCGACGCTGACTTCGTGAACCGGCCGCTCTTCAGGGTAAGACTCTTCCGAACCCATGCGAAAAGTTTCGCCGGCAATCCAGATGATATCGGGATACTGCGCACCGCCAGGTTGGTTGCTTGAAGCGATTATGTTGGCCATCGGAGACCTGCGAAAAGAGAATTGAATAGGAGTTAACAGAGGAAACAGAGTATTCTTCGAAATCAATCTCTGTTATCTCCGTTTGCTCCTGTTCAAAATCCATTCTGTCTGAGTTCGTTCTATTTAACAGGAGCAAACAGAGGAAACAGAGTTGAACAAGATCCATCTCAGTTCTCTTCGTTGCCTCCTGTTAAGTCTCTTCTTTCCGGCGGTTAATGCCAAAACGCCGCTGTGTTTATCGGACACCTGCCAAAGATAATTGAACAGGAGTTAACCGAGAAAACAGAGTATTCTTCGAAATCAATCTCTGTTATCTCCGTTTGCTCCTGTTCGTTTACCTTCTTCTTTCCTCCCCCGCACCCGTCACACGTTTTCTTAGAGCCTCCCGCACCCCCCGGCGATACTAACGAAAAGCAAGCTGCGCCTGTATTGGACCTTAGTCCAATGGCTGAGCAACGATCATTTCTGCTTCGCGCCGTGCAGCGCGGATTTCAAGGCGGCAACGGCATCCGCATGCGCCGCTAATCCAGATACCGACGCGCGCAAGACGACGGTGTTCTTGCCGATGGTGAACGCGTCCGCCGATAAGTAGCCGCCGGAGCCGGCGGAGCGGATCGCGACGACCAAACTGGGCGAACCGCCGTTCCCCAGGTCGGCGAGAAAGACCTTGTCAATCGTGCCGTCGCGGGCGCGGACGATCCCCGCCGAGAAGAAAGTGGTATCGTCATTCGATTGCGCACTCCTTGTCGCGTAAATGCGCACGCTGTAGCTACCGATCGAGCGGGCTTCAAAGTCGCCCTCGGCCACCACCGCCGTATGTCCGCTGGCGAGAGCGAGCTTGTGCACGAACCGGCCGGTCGGTTCGGCGCGCCAGAGCCGGTGGCGCACTTCGACGCCGGCGGGAACGTAGACGACGATCGGCAGGCGGCTGTTATAGCGCAGCAACCGCGGTTCGCCGCCGAGGCTGATGAAGCGCACGACCTGCGGCGCGTTTGGATCGACGGCCATCAGGGTTCCGGCCATGGGGCCAAGTTTGCGCAAGATGTAGCGCTCGAAACCCCACCCGGGAATAGTCTCGGTCTCGACGGTGCCGGCAAAGAAGTAGCTGTTTTTCGCATCCGTCTTTACCCTCTTGCCGATGATGAGCTCGACCTTTAAAGCGCTTTCGTCCGACTGTTTCGGCAGGTTGATGACATGGCGAGTCATGCCCTCCTCAGCAGCCGGAAACGCCTTCATGACATCGGCAGCAAAAGCGAATGGGCTGGATACGAGCGTGACCAGTGCGATGGCTAAGATTGATCTCATGGTTTTGCCTTGCATGAAAATATACCTGGCGTGCAGAAAAAGATTGTCACAATTACCGGGCCTAACCGCCGTGGCTCTTCATGGTCGTAACCTCCTTGGTTGCGATTTTTACCAACCATCTCTGGGCTAATTTCATTATCAGTCAAGTCTCACAAAGTTTTTTTAGCTGATCTCTCAACCCGGTCCCTTGACACCTTCACTGCTCGCGCCCTATGATTCGCCGGTGTTTTCGTGCTTCGGCTATCGGCCGCAAGGCCTGGTTCCAGTCAGTTTGGAGGATAGTATGAAACGCATCGCGTGGGCGCTCTTGTTTATCCTGGCCTCGGTCACGTTCGGGCAAGCTCAGACGCCCTTCTATCAAAAATAAAACCATCAGGATCGTCGTCGGCAATCTTGCCGGCGACGCCTACGATCTGTATGGCTTATAATTTTCGCCCAGCATATGGGCAAATACATCGCGGGAAATCCCACCATCATCGTGCAAAACATGACTGGAGCGGGCGGCGTGATCGCGGCCAACTACGTTTATTCCGTGGCCAAGCCCGATGGTCTGACCCTCGGCACATTCGGCCCTTCGACGTACTTCGACCAGCTGGCCCGGCGCCCGGAAGTGCGCTTTGACTGGGCGAAGTTCACCTGGCTCGGCACACCGGAGCAAACCGAATTTATCCTGGTCATGCGGACGGACAATCCGTACCAATCCATCGAGGACGTGCGCAAGGCCGCGCAGCCGCCTAAGTGCGGCGCCACCGGCACGAGCACTTCCGGTTATTACATGCCGAAATTTTTGGACGAAGGGCTGGGGCATCAAGTTCACCATCGTGACCGGCTATCCCGGCGGCGGTGAGATTGACCTCGGCATCGAGCGCGGCGAGCTGCAATGCCGCAATCTTACCATCAGCACCTATTTCGCCCGCGAGCCGTTTCTGACCTGGCACAAGAAAGGATTTGTCCGGCCCATCCTGCAAACCGGGAAGAAGCGAATCTCGTCGCCGACGTGCCGTCGATCTACGAGTTGATGGACCAATACAAAACCCCGGAGGCGACCCGGCGTGTGGCCAACGTCCTGCTCGCTCCCGCAGTCTTCGGCCGGCCGATGGTCGCCAGCCCGGGCATACCGCCCGACCGGGTGAAAATTTTGCGCGACGCTTACCACCAGTCGCTGAAAGACCCGGCGCTGCTCGAAGAGTTGAAGAAGCGCCGTTGGGCGGTGGATGCGATCGGCGGTGAGGAGTTGGCCAAGCTGGCGAAAGAGGTGGTCTCGCAGCCGCCGGATGTGGTCGATCGGATGATGAAATTGTTGGGCAATTAGTCAGGGTCCCTGCCTGCGGCGTCAAGCTGCAGCCGTCTCGGCGTGTGCTGCCAATTTGAGGCAGCGTCTAATACCGAGAATGCTCCGACTGCAATGATGGAAGACCTGACCCTGTCGCCGCTTTGACCCTGTCGCCGCTTGTAGAGCCAATGAACCGCCAGCTCCAACGCCCGGCGGCAGTGAAGAGGAGCTGCGCGAGTCCGGATAAACCAGCGACTCCGCCTGCGCCGCCGGTTCGAATAACATCGGCCACTCGCCGCGAAGAAACTCGAATTGGGAGTCGGTGGTCGCCATTTCGCGATCCTAAGACGATAGGAATCCGTGGACCTTTGCTTTCGGCATTTCTTTTACCCGTTTGAAGAATTCGCTTTCGGTAATTTGTGTCGGCCATTCCAGGTTGATGGAAAGGATAATAGTCCACTTTATCGGCTGCCGTTTGGTCTCGATAGCCTGCAACTCGACTAGATAGGATAAATCGCGTATCACCGCTTTTCGCGGATTTTTGACGTGATAGAGTCTGCCGTTTGTTTATGAATCTCAGCAATTTCTGACTTCCTCGATCCAACAGCATTTGCAGCAACTGCACGTGGCGATCTGACATGACCCGCTTTCGCGGCGAGCGCAGCCGGCCGAAGAGATCCGTCATGGTATTGCGATAAAGCGCCTTGGCAACCTGGAGACGGATCTCTGCAAACAGCCTGTTGCATTGCTTCTCGATTCCCTTGAGAGCGAACTTGAGAAACGGCGTCAGATCGTGACTGAGCGCGCGCGTTTCGGCGGAGAGCGTCCAGATAACCGGCTTTCTCCTCGTAATAATAATTCGACATGGCGATGAACAGCGTATCGCGCAAGCCGACGCGCTGGAGCATCAACGCTTCCAGGGCGCGCGCCGTCCGGCCGTTGCCGTCGAGAAAAGGATGCATCGCGGCAAAGTGGTAGTGGAGCGCCAGCGCCTGAATCAGTGGATCGTGAGCCCGAAAAATCGTCCGCGCTGCCTGGCACAACTGGCGCAACGCGGCTTCGCAATCCTCTCGCCTTCAACGCCGCGATGACGCGGCGTACCGAAAGTCACGTTATCGTCGCGCCCCCTGGGCCGCCCTGGAGGACAATGATCGTCGTCGCAACCGGAGACGATGCGGCGATGGATCTCACAAACCAACGACTCGTCGACCGGCCGATCCGTTTCAAGTTTGGCAATCCAACGATAAGTCGCCAATGCGCAAGCTGCTTGGCGCTGCGATCGAGTCTCAAGTTGTTGCGGCGTCTCCCGCATCGCGGCGTCCAGTTCTCTTTCCGTGAACTCCGCGCCTTCGATCCGCGATGTCCCGGCTACCTCGCGCTTGAGCTGGATTTGCTGGAGTTCCTCCGCCCAACTGCGCTGATAGGGGATCTGCGTCAGCGCCAGCATCGCCGCTTTCGCTCCAGTAAGTTCGACTTGCACCGCCGCCAGGTCGAACAGAATCCACTGCCGGGGCGTCTCATAGGGGATCGTCATGAGCCTATTGTAGCTCAGTTCATTTCCGATAGGAACGCCTTAATCGACCCATAAAAATCGTTATATATCAATTAGTTATATATATTATTACGCGCTGTCACAGCGTTTTCATTTCCCAGCTTCGTTTCCGTGTCATTTCCGGTCCGATGTCGTCGAGTGAGCTGGCAAGGTCGACAAACGTGTAGCTGTTTCATCGCCAAAAAGAAGCGTCATCCCGGCGAAGGCCGGGGTCCAGTCAGATGTCACAGCTCCATGTCACAGCTTGCTCACAGCTCTCCAAGGACATAGTGGCGGTTGGGATCGGTCGGTCCGAGTTGCCACCTCCCGAAGCAGTCCTTTGTCGAGCATCGCTTTGAGATCCCGTTGCAGAGTGCGGCGGTTGACCTCGGGAAAATTGCTTTCCAGCTCGCCTAACGTAATCCTGCCGTGGGCGAGCAAGTGATCGAGCGCCCGGTCTGCCGCGGATTGAGCCGATGCGCCCGGGCCACCACGTCAGTGCGTATCGCGACCTCGCCGCGCGCTTTCACTTCTTCCAACTGTGTGGCCAGACCGCCGACAAAAAACTCCAGCCAGCCGGTCAGATCCATGCTCTGCTCTCGAACACCTTGAATCGCCCGGTAAAAAGCGCTCCGGTCGCGGTCATAATACTCGCTGATCGTAAACAACCGCTTGAAGTCGTAACCCGCCCGGTAAAGACACAATGTCGACAGCAGCCGAATGCACTTTGAGCACTTTGAGGGTCAGGGCTAGAGTCGTAGTAAATGGTTTCGAAGGGAAGGTCGGCGCCATCTCGTCTGTTACGGATCATCCAATCAACCGAGCAATTCGCGATCGGGGTATGCACCCCGCTCGCGACCAAAGGGGATGTTCAACCCCCTTTGGAAACCCCAGCAATTTTCGTGCCCGCAGCAAGCTGCGGGGAATATTAGATTTAACTTGCCATCCCGTATGCGGTTCTTTCGGCCGCCCAAACCAGCCTGGAGTTATTTCAGAATATCCTTTAGCTTCGCCACCAACCCTGGCTCCAGCTGCAACACGGCCTGCACGCTCTTCGCCAGCTCTTCGCCATTGACCGGATTGATTTCGAGATTGCCTTTTTTCGCTTCGGCGACGAAATCGCCGTCGACCAGGGTGTCCATGAAGGCTTTGCGCAGGAGCTGCACGCGCTCTTTGGGCGTGTTGGGCGGCAATACGAAGGGGCGCACCGAGGCGCCATGGGCGAACGTCACGGCTTGCATCAGCTTCCTCGCCTCGTCGTTTTTCACCAGGTCGCCTGCCAGCGGATATTTGGTCAGCTCGGGGTGAGACTTGAAGGCGACGTGGAGCAGGATATTCAATTGTCCCGAGTCCATCTCGTTGCGCCAGGTCGAGCGCGTCGATTGCCAGGAGTTGCCGATGCCATGAATCTCGCCATTGTTGAATGCCAGGCGGATATCCGCCGTGCCTTTGTAGCCGGCGACGATTTGAATCGGCACGCCAAATACCTCGCGCACCATCGCGGGGATGTCGTCGGTGCCGGCGCCAAACCCGGAGCCGCCAAACTTGACCGCGGTCTTGGCAGCCTGCCATTGCTGCATGCTCGTGACACCGGAAGCTTTCGAAACCCCGATGATAAATACGTCCTGCGCCGGGGCGCCGACATATTCGAATTTGCGCGCGTCGAACTCGATGCCCGGTTTGCCGAGCAGCTGCTGCAAAAACAACCCGCCGATGAAATGGCCGACCGTCAAGCCGTCCGGTTTGGCGACTTTATACATGTGATTGGCCGATATCATGCTGCCGGCGCCGCTCATATTGTCGACGGCGATGGTCGGGTTGCCGGGAATATGCTTGCCCCAATGACGCGCCAAAAGCCGCGCATAGGTATCGTAGCCGCCGCCGGGCGGAAAGCCGACGAAGATGCGCAGTAGCTTTGCCACGGTAAAACTGCTCCTGGCTTAACGCCGGCGCGCCGCTACTCAGCAATCCGGCGAATATTAAACCCACGAGAAACAGTTTCTTGATCATCCCTGCCCTTTCCTGCTCCGTACCAAACCTTGAACTTTTGAACCCTTGAACCTTGAACGATTCCTACCGTCCCTACGGCACGAGAATCTGCTTCATCTTGGCCGCGAAGGCCGAATCGATCTTGTAGAGCCCGTGAACGATGGCTGCCAGTTCCTCGCCGGGATACATACTCGATGACGAAGTTCGCCTTCTTCGCCTCGGCGAGCAAGTCGGCATCCTTGAGCACGTCGGCAAACGCTTTGCGCAAAATTTGCACCCGCCCTTTGGGCGTCCCGGGGGCGAGGAAATACGGCCGCGCCGAATAGGCCAGATCGTAGGCGCCATGTTTGATCAGCTTCTTTGCTTCGTCGGTTTTCGCGTAGTCCATCGCCGAAGCGACGGCGGCCAGCTCGGGATGTTTCTTCGGCATGACTTGAATGATCGGACTGACCTCGCCGGACTCGATCTGTTTGCGCCAGGTGGTTTTGTACGAATCCCAAGACAGACAACTGCCGGCCAGCTCGCCGCTTTCGGTCGCCAGACGAATGTCCGAAGTGCCTTTGTAGCCGTCGATCACGCGGATCGGCAGGCCGAGCGCCGCCTGCAACACGCGCGGCAAGTCGGAGGCGAATCCGCCGGGACCGACGCCGCCGAAGCGCACCGGTTCCTTGGCGGCGAACCACCGGTCCATCGAGGTCACGCCGCTGGCCTTGGCAATGGCGCAAACTAAATGATCCACCGCCGGCGCGCCGAGATATTCGAATTTCTTGCCGTCGAACTCGATGCCCTTGGCGCCCATGACCTGCTGCAAGAACAAGCCGCCGGAGTTGTTGCCGATGGTCAGGCCATCCGGCTTGGCCTGCTTGAACATGTAGTTGGCGTGGATGAAGCCGCCGGCGCCGGTCATGTTGTCGACGACCACCGAAGGATTGCCCGGAATATACTTGCCGAGATGGCGCGCGATGGTGCGTGAATAGGTGTCATAGCCGCCGACCGGGGAGAACGCGACGATCAGCCGGACCGTCTTACCTCGGTAAAAACCATCGTCACTGGTTGCGGCGTGAACTGAATCTGCGAGACAACGCCCGATACACAGGCGAACACCACCAAGCTTTTCATCAACATCCGGTCACCCATTACTCCATCACTCCTATACTCCACCGCTCGAGCCCGTTCTAGGCGAACTTCTGGTAGATCGCATCGGTCTTCGCCGCCATGATGAAGTCGTTATGATGCAAGTTTTTGATCTTGTGCGTCCACCAGGTGACCGCGACTTTGCCCCACTCGGTGGTCAGACGCGGGTGGTGCCCTTCCTCTTCGGCGGCGGCGCCGACGGCATCGGTGAAGGCGATGGCGTCTTTGAAGTCTTTGAATTTGTACAGGCGGTCGAGTTTGGGAATGTTATCTTCACTGATAATCCGCCAGTCGGGAACTTTGGGATGCAGCTCTTTGATTTCATCCTCGGTCACCGACGGCGCGCCGACCCGGCACGCGACGCATTTCTGTTCAGTCAGCTCTTCCATGTTAAACTCCTTTTGAGAAATTACTTTTCACCACGAAGTGAATCATCATCTTACGCACGCCCACAGATAATGAAAATACCGGAAGCCCCCGCCCGAGGGTTCATTCCTTAGGCTCGTCATGCCGGCGTAGGCCGGCATCCAGAGGCGGGAGGGGGGATGGATACCGGCCTGCGCCGGTATGACGGAACAGAGAGTCGTTACCGATGCGCAGATCGTCGCTGCACGTGTATTTTCGAAGGAGTGCTTCATGAGCTTATGCTCGCCTACAGAGCATGAAAATGGTTGGCATTCCCAGAACATGCCCCCCTCCTCGATTCGTCATTCCCGCGCACGCGGAAATCCAGGTTTGTTCTGCGCCGAATTAGCCTAGATACCCGCTTTCGCGGGTAAGACGGAGCCAAGAAGGCGGGTTTCAAACCCGCCCCTACGACTCCCGATTCCTTTTTGCGCCCTTTGCGTTCTTTGCGGCCATTCTTCTTTTCGGTTGCGGCTCCGCCGCGCTGTGTTCTTCGTGGTGAAACCTCTTAGCCATCCTTATCGTGAACTCACAAATTCGGCATCACGTCCGTCGGCGAAGCGCTGCATGGCGTCTTTGACATCGGCGTGCGGCATATTGCCGATGTTGAACCAGCCGAGGATCTGCGTGGCGCTGGTTCGCTCGCATAGGGCTTGCAGTTTCGCCACGGCGAACGGTGCATCGCCGATGACCGCGTGTTTTTCGCAGACCGTGGCGTAGCCAACCATCGCGCCCGCCGCCGTGCGCAAGCGTGCCGGCAGTTCGACGCCGCGTTGGTTGAGCCAGTCGGTGTAATCCAACCGCAGATCGAGAATGGTCTTGAAATAGCTCATCACGCCGGCTTCGGCGCGCGCTTTGGCTTCCGCGGTGGTCTTGGCAATATGCATCGGCACGAGCAAGCCCAGCGACCGGCTTTTGCTGTCATGGCCATGCTTCTTCAATCCCGCCCAGTAGGCGTCGGCGAACTCGTAGACTTGATCGGGCATGCGCGTATGGATCGGCAAGAAACATATTCACGCCCAACCGCGCGCCGACTTCGACGCCGTCGAGGGAGCTGGTCGCCATCCAAAACGGCGGCAGCGGTTTTTGCACCGGCTTGGGATTGACGATCACTTCGGGGATTTGGAAAAACTTGCCGTTGTGAACCAACTTTTCGTCCGACCAGGCCTTGCGGATCACCTCCATCGCCTCGGCCATGACCTCGTGGGTCGCCTTGTGATCGGCGCCGAAACATTCGTAGGCCCGGCTGTGCGGATGGCCGCCGCCGCAGGCGAACTCCATGCGCCCGCCGCTGACCAGATCCAACATCGCCGATTGCTCGGCCAGCTGCACCGGATGGTGCACCGGCAAGGTGTTGACGGCGACGCCCAGGCGCAATTTCTTGGTGCGCTGCGCCACCGCGCCGAGGGCGACGTAGGGCGCCGACATCAAGGAAAACTTCGGCTGGCAATGGATCTCGGCAACCCAGTAGGTGTCGTAGCCCAGACGATCCGCGAGCTCGGCCTGGTCCATGAACTCGGCTAAGCGCTGCACCGGCGACGACCCCTCCGGACATTGGATTTCAGTAAATAGACTACATTTCACGATTGAACTACTTCCTCTCTCTGATTACCATCGTCGACAGGTTGCGGATTCGGATATTCCTCGCGCCAAGGCGCAAAGGTCGCGAAGTGACAGGCCAGAGGCCTGTCAAGCTGAACGAATGCGAAAGATCTGCAAAGGATTTCTCCAACGTTCGGAATGACAACGTTCGTCATTTCGCCCTTTGCGCACATTGCGGGAGAAATTCCGAAATTCGGTTACGGCTGTCACCGACAGGCGAACCTTTTGTCTCCATCGAAGCCAGGAGGGCGGGTTTCAAACCCGCCCATCGCGCCGTTACTGTTTGCGCCCTTTAGCGCCATTCTTTTTTTGGCAGGAATGACTCCTGAGATATCGCGAATGCAGGCACGTTGGCTCACCGCTTAGCTTCTTTTTTCATTGGCGCTGACGACACGATCGGCCGCGGCGGCGAGCTGTTCGGTGATCGGCGTGTCGGTGTTGAGTAGCCGCGCCAGCTCGGCCACCAGTGGAATATCTTTGTTCAACACATTGCGGCCCGAGTGCGGCAGCGGATCGCTGCCGCTTGGATCAAAGGTGCGTTGCCAGCGATTCAGGACGCTGTCATGGCCGATGCGCCGCATCATTTCGAGCGCTTTGGGGTACGGGATGCCGCCGGCGATGCCGATCTGAATCGCTTCATGGACGATCAAGCGTCTCGGCGCCGCCGAGCATGTTCTTGATCAACTTGCCCACCGCGCCGGTGCCGATCGGTCCCATGTGAAAAACTTCCTGGCTCATCTTTAGCAGATGGGGTTTGGCGCGCTCGACCAAATCTTCCGGCCCGCCGACAACGAAGCTCAACTTGCCGGCGCGCACCGTGTTTGGCACGCCGGTCATGCAGGCATCGATGACGTGCACGCCCTTGGCCCGCGCCGCGGCTTCGACGCTCGTGACCGTCTGCGGCAGAATCGAACTATGGAGCAACACGAGCGTGCCCGGCGCCGCCGCTTCGAATCACACCGTTCGGCCCAGCATGCAATCGAGCATGTCTTGGTCCGTGCGCACCACGACATCGATGAGCGTCGGCGCGCTTCGCGACTTCCGCCACGTTGGCGACCGCGGTAAATCCCAGCTGGCGCGCCTCCGCCAACGCCGGCGCATAGGCATCGTAGCAGACGACCTCGCCGACACCGGCGAGCTTGAGCCGCTCCAGGAGCGCCAAACCCATGGCGCCGGTGCCGATCATGCCGATCGTTTCCATCGCCGCTCCCGATGCCCTGTCGCGTTTCAAGGTTGGTTGTTCTTTGCGCTGGCGCAGATAGGTGCGCAGAAAATAATTCTCGAACGATCCCATGGCATGCTCTTCGACGCGTTTTTTGCCGCTCCGTTCTTGGAATTCGAGGTACAAGCATCCCGCCGCTGCGGCGCAGGGACAAGATCGGCATGGCCCGATTTTCGACGTAGCTGCCCACGGTGCGCAGGGTCTGCGACAGGCGAAAATAATCGGGAACTGATTGGGGTCTTTGCGCATCGACTCGCCGCGGATCTGCAGCCAAAGGACGCTCTTTAACGCGTAATGAATTTCGACGCTGCGCTCGGCTGCGGACCAACCTTCTGACCGAGAACTTTGTCGACCCAACGTTGCTCCAACGGCGCAATCCGTTTGCCGCGCACGACGAATTCGCCGTCCTGCCATGCCAACGAAAAATCCTGCACGCCCCGTTCTTCCAAAGATTGGCCGATGACGCGCAGGACTTGGGAGTAAGACCAACCCTCAAACATAACCTAAGTCGACTCCAGCGTTACGAAAAACATCGTCATATTCACTCGAACAGAAATTGCCGTACGCTCTTTGAGCACCGTCTGCGAGCGAGTCGCAACCGGCGCAGCTCGACACCGCAGGGCGTGATCGCACTTCGAGGATTAACCAACCAGATAGCAGCTATTGTTTGTAGAGTCGATCAATAAGCCGGACTTTTCCAGCTCGGCGATCAGCGAATTGTCGACGAACCGCTGGGTTCGCGCTCTGCCCACCGGATGATTGGCGAAGTTGATCTTCGTCTGAACGCTGAGACATATGTCGACAACCAAAGACGATAATGGGCTTGCGAGCTCACCAGCCCAGGGCGTAGCCGACCCGGCGCGGATCGGCGCCGCCCAAGCCACGTACCATTGTCACGGTCGCGCACGATGACCTTGGCGCTGCCGAACGACCAACGATCGACGACGGTGACTATATGCCCCTTGGCGCGAAGCGCATCGAGTGTCGCGCTCGGATACCCGTCTTCCATGCGCAGCGCTTCGGGCAGCTGATCCCGCGGCGGGGTGCCCGGCATGTGGCTCCAGCGCGGCGCTTCGACGGCGGACTGCGGGTCCATGTCGAGGTCGACCAGGTCGTGAATGATTTGAAAATTGGTCTGCGGTTGATCGTCGGCGCCCGGGCTGCCGCCCACTGCGAAGACTTCGCCGCCGCGAAAGACCATGTACGTGTTGAGCGTGTGCGCCGGCCGCTTGCCGGGCTTGAGCGCGTTGGCCTTGCTCGGATCGAGACCGAAGCTGCATAGCCGGTTGTTCATGATCACGCCGGTGTCGCCGGCGATCACCCGCGAGCCGAAGGGCGCGAAGATGCTCTGAATGAACGAGATCGCGTTGCCGTCGCGGTCGGTGGCGCAGAGATAGGTCGTGTCGCTGCTTTGATGACCCGCCGAGACCGCCGGCCGGCGCAGAATCTCGTCGACGAGCTGACGCCGCTTGGCGGCATGTGCTTTGGAAATCAATCGGGCAATGATCTTGGCATCGCCAAACGCCGGATCTTCGAGATACTTGATGCGATCTTCAAAGGCCAGTTTTTTGGCGGCGATTTGATAATGCAGCATCTCCGCCTGGCTCATGCTGCCATCGTGAAACGGCCAGGCCTCGGCGATGTTGAGCATCTCCAGGACCATGAAGCCTTGGGACACCGGCGGCTGCTCGTACACCAGTGGTGTCGCGATAGGTGGACGCCAGCGGCTCGAGCCACTGGCAAACCACCGGCTGCAAGTCTTCCGGCGCGAGCATGCCGCCTTCGGCCTTGACCGTCGCGCAAATCTTGTCGGCAATCTCACCGGAATAAAAACCGGCGCGGCCCTGACGCGCGATTTTTTCGAAGACGCCGGCCAAGCCCGGTTGCACGAGAATCTTACCCGGCTTGGCCGCGCCGAAGGGCTGGCGATAATATTTGTCGACCCAGGGATAGTTCCGGCGCCAACTCATGCACCGCTTCGGAAAATTCCAGAGAAATCGGGAAACCCTCGCGGCCGATGCGCACGGCGTCGGCGGTCAAGCGCGGCAAATCGACGGTGCCGTATTTCTTGTGCAGTTCGAGCCAGCCGTCGACGGCGCCGGGCACGGCGATGGCGAGCGGCCCGTATTGCGGAATGCTTTTCAAGCCGCGCCGGTGAAACTCTTCGATGCTCGCCTTGGCCGGCGCCGGGCCGCTGGCGTTGAGCGCTTCGACCTTGCCGGTTTTCTTCATCGTACACCAGGGCGAACAGATCGCCGCCGGGCCCGCTGGTTTCGGGTTTAACCACCGCGGAGACGAAAGCCGCGGCGAGCGCGGCATCAACCGCGTTACCGCCTTCCTTGAGAATCTCGACGCCGGCGAGCGACGCCAGATAATGACCGGACGAAACCATGCCGTTCTGGCCCATGATGACGGGACGGGCTGCTTTTGAGAATTTCATGCGCTCCTAATCGCAAGAATTTTCGCGGCAGGGTTACTGGACATGCCGAGGATTTTGGCTGCGTTCCGTCGAGAATCTTGGCTTTGTCAGTCTCATCGAGATCGAGGCCGTCGATGGCTTGCAGACTGTTGCGCAGCAGGATGCAGCCCTCTTGCGGGCCATAGGGATAGTTGCGTTCCCAGCACCATCCGCTCCGGCGTGAAGAAATCCTTGACGCAGCGCAGCGTCGATGCCGGATGATCCGCGGTGTCGACGTAAAAGCGCCGGAACGAATCGAGCGGATTTTCTTGCAAGCCGTACTTGTGGCGAATCTCCTCGGTGCGGCCGGTGTAGATATTAATCGCCCGCTGGGCGAAGAACGCCAAGACGCCGCCGACATCGGCAACCACCCAGTTGATTTCCGGAAAGCGCTCCAGCACTCGGCCATAAACCAGCCGGGTCATCGCCACCGTGCAATCGTAGGCCCAGCCGAAGATCAGTGTCGGCATGATGTCGATGCCGCTCGAAACTGCGTCGCCAGCGGCGCGGTCGGATGGATATAGACCGGCAGTTTATACTTGGCCAGCCGCTCATAGATCGGAAACAGTTCTTCGCGGTCCAACGCCTGGCTGTTTAGATTGGCGAAGCCGCCGAAGCCGCGCAAGCCCAACTCGTTGACCGATCTTTCCAACTCGTCAAGCGACGCCTTGATATTGCACGTCGGCAGGGTGAAGAAACCGATGAAACGTTTGGGATGCTGACGCGCGATGGCGGCGATGGCGTCATTGGCGATGCGCGGCAATTCGACTGGCGCCCTCGCCCTCGAAGCGGTCCGCCCCGGGCGCCGGGATCGTCAACACATGAATGTCGACGCCATGCTGATCCATATGCTGTAAGCGGCGTTCGATGTTCTGCCCTTGCAGCGTGCAGGTGTTGATCCGGCAGGCGAGCTTCTTGTCGTAAAAATAGCTCATGCCGCTATGCGGATCGGGCGCTTCGAGAATCACCACGCCGTCGCTGCCGCTTCATCTCGGCGAGATAGGCTTCGGGAAATAGATGGGCCTGAAAATCGATGATCATGCTAGGTTGCCGCTCCTGAACAAGCGCTCCTATAAGCCGTATAACGCGCGCGCGTTGTCGTCGAGAATCCGGTTCACCACCGGCGTCGGAATCGTCCCGTCTTCTTTCAGTTTGCGCAGCGCCAAAATCTCCGACGAGGTATCGTTGTGGCCGTAGTCGGTGCCGATCACCAACATGTCGTCGCCGGAGATATTTCAGCACGTAGGGCAGATCGTCATCGGTCTGGCAGGCCACCCAGATGTTGTTCTTGCGCAGCACTTGGGATCTTGTCGATCTTGGCGCTGCCGCCACGCTCGAAGCGCCGGGCGTAATCGTGAATCGCGTAGGGCACCCACTGGGCGCTGACTTCGATAAACGCCCACTTGGTCTTGGGAAACTTTTCCGGAATCTTGTAGAAAATCAGCGAGTGAAACGAACCGACGACGGCGAGCTTGAAACGGTTGAAGCCGCACTCGTCGGCGAAATAATCATGCACGGCAAAACTGCCGGTGGCCGAGTGCACGCAAATCGGCAGATCGAGCTTGCCGGCTTCTTCGTAGAGCGGATAAAAATAGCCATCGTGCAGCCGCTTGTCGCCTTCCAGGCCGCGAATGAAAATGCCGCAGGCGCCGTTTTCTTTCGCGTAACGCGCTTCTTCGATGGCTTTGTCCATCGACAGCAGCGGCAGCAGCGCCACCCAGCGCAGGCGATTCGGCGCAGCTTTCCAGATATCGATCAGCCAGCGGTTGTAAGAGCGCGCTAAGGCCAACTCGACATCGGGCCGCCGGGTAAACGGCCGCAAGCAAAAGGTTGGATAGAGCACTTGAACGTCGATGTTGAGCTCATCCATATGCTGGAGCCGGGCGTTGATATCCTCCATCTCGCGCGCTTCACGGGAAGTATCGGCGCCGACGTTGCGCGCTTTGCCCAGATAGAGTGCCGTCGATCAACCAGGATTCACCGCCCGAGCTCGGGTCGTTGGGTGTCGGCACGATCCGCGGTGTGAGCGCCCGCTCGGACGCCAACATATAGTCCCAGGTATGTTCGGTCTCGAGCACATGGGCATCGGAATCGATCACTGCCATGGTTAAAGTCCTCCTAAGCGAGATTTTGTGCCGCCGCTGTTTTGATTCACACCGGCTTTTTCGGTTTTCGAACCGACCGAACTATTACAGCGCTGACAAGTGTAGTCGTACATCTCACCGTCGGGCAATACCAGCAATAAGCGCTGGCGCACCGGCATCGCCTGGCCGCACTTATTGCAGTAGAGCAAACTGGCATTGAATTGACCGTAGGATTCCGCCATGGCAACACTTACGCGTGGGCTCGATGCTCACCCTCTTGCTCAGCCATCTTGCGCGCCTTGGTTTCCTTTGATCACTCTTCTCCGCCAAATGCGCCGGCAGCTCTTCATAGTGCGCGAACTCGAGATGAAACTCACCCCGGCCGCTGGTGATGGCGCGCAGATCGGCGGCATACTTGAGCACTTCAGCCATCGGCACTTTGGCTTTGATGACTTGCGTATGTCCCTTGGTCTCCATGCCCACCACCTTGCCGCGCCGGCTGTTGAGATCGCCGATGACGTCGCCCATGCATTCGTCGGGCACCGATACTTCCATGTTCATGATCGGTTCGAGCAGCACCGGCTTGGCTTTTTCGACGGCGTTTCGAAATCCCATGGACGCGGCGATCTTAAACGCCATGTCCGAAGAATCGACATCGTGGTAGGAGCCATCGTAGAGGGTCGCCCTGACATCGACCATGGGATATCCGGCCAGGTAGCCGCCCGCCATCGCTTCTCGAATCCCCTTCTCCACCGCCGGGATATAATTGCGCGGGATCGCGCCGCCGACGATCTTGTCGACGAATTCAAAACCGGCACCATGGGGCAGCGGCTCGACTTTGATCCAGGTATCGCCAAACTGGCCGTGGCCGCCGGTCTGTTTTTTTTGCCGGCCCTGGGCGCTGGCGCTGCCGCGAATGGTTTCTTTGTACGGCACCTTGGGCGCTTTGAGCACTACCTCGGCGCCATATTTGCGTTTCAATTTCTCGACGGCGATTTCAATGTGCTGCTGGCCCATGCCGGATAAAATAAAATCGCGGGTCTCCTCGTCGCGATGCAGTTCGATGGTCTGATCTTCCTCGCGTCATGCGATGCAAGCCTTGGGCAGCTTGTCTTCGTCGGCTTTGCTCTTCGGTTCCAAGGCAAACGAAATGTTCGGCGTGAAGTGCACCGGTCCGTCATATTGAATCGGCGCCTTTTCGTCGCACAGCGTATCGCCGGTGGCGATGTCCTTGAACTTGGCGACGGCAACGATCTCGCCGGCCAGCGCTTCCTTGACCGCCTCCTGCTTCTTGCCTTCGAGGCGAAATATATGGCCGACCTTTTCGCGAATTTGCCGGCTTGGCACATAGGCCGTCAGGTCGGAGGTGAGCTTGCCGGAAAGCACGCGCAGAATCGACAGCTTGCCGGCGAATGGATCGATCACGGTCTTGAATACATAGGCCGAAAACGGCGCGTCGGGATCATGGTTGCGCTTGAGCGCTTCTTCGTTCGCCGGATTCTTGCCTTCGAACTCCGCCTCATCGAGAGGCGCGGGCAAATAGTCGGTCACCGCATCGAGCAGCTGCGCGACGCCGATCTGGCGCAGCGGCGAACCGAACAGAATCGGAAAAATCCGCCGCTCCCGGGTGGCGTCACGGATGGCCTTTTTCATTTCATCCGCCGAGAACTCTTTACCGTCGAGAAACTTCTCGATCAGCTCGTCATCGAATTCGGAAATCATCCTCGATTCAATTTCTCGCGCCACTCCTGCGCCTCGTCCTTGAGCTCGGCGGGAATATCGGTTTCCGCGTATTTGCCCGTGTCGCCCTCATAGATGAAACGCCTTCATCGCCACCAGGTCGACGACGCCTTTAAAACCGCCCTCAGTGCCGATCGGCATCTGCAAGTAAATCCCCTTAGCGCCTAAAGATTCCAACATGGGCGCGATACGCTCGCGAATATCGGCCTGCTCGTGATCCATCTTGCTCACGAATAGCAAACGGCTGACGCCGTCTTCATCCGCGCGCGCCCATAAGCGCTCCGATTCGACGCGCACGCCGACGGTGGGATTGAGGACAAAAACGGCACCGCCCATGGCGCGGATGCTGTTGATCGAGTCGGCCAGAAACGCCGCGTAACCCGGCGTGTCGATCAACGTGATGCTATGTTTCTTCCAAGCCAAGGAGTGAAACGCCGTCGAGATCGTGACCCGATGTTTGATCTCTTCCGGCTCATAATCGAGCACTGAAGTGCCGTCTAGGACCTTGCCCAGCCGCTGAGTCGCCCCCGCCGCAAACAACATCGCCTCGCCTAATGAGGTTTTTCCCGAACCTCCCTGACCCAGAATGCCGACGTTACGCAGTTTATCGAACTCGGTTGCAGCCATACAAAGGATTCCTCCTTCCAAATTCCGCTCGGTTGCTATTTTCCTTATTGCCTCGTTACTGCATTCCTTTCATGGATGATGCGCAAGCCGTCAAGAGTTAAAAATTCGTCGACTTCGTCAATGGTCGCGCACTCCGACGCCACCAACGGCGCCAAGCCGCCGGTGGCGACGACTTTGACCCGGATGTTCTGTTCCTGTTGAATTCGCTTGACCAGGCCGTCGACCAGCCCGACATAACCGTAAAAAATTCCCGCCTGAATCGAGTTGACGGTATTGCGGCCGATCACTTCCTTCGGTTTGACAATTTCGATGCGCGGCAACTTCGACGCCCGCTGCACCAGCGCTTCGAGGGAAATCGACAGCCCTGGCGCGATCGCGCCGCCGATGTATTCGCCTTTTGGCGAGATTAGATCGATGGTCGTAGCCGTGCCGAAGTCGACGACGATGCAAGCGTCGCGATACTTGTCGTAGGCGGCGATGCCGTTGACGATGCGGTCGGCGCCGACATCCTTGGGGTTCTCGTAAAGAATCGGCATGCCGGTTTTGATGCCGGGGCCGACGAAGAGAGGCTCGCGATCGAAAAACCGGGCGGCGAATTCTTGCGTCGTGGTGAGCATGGGCGGCACCACGCAGGAAACCGCGATGGCCGAAATTTGCGCGCAGCGAAAACCGCCATGCTCGACCAGCTGGGTTAAGATGACGCCGTATTCATCGGCGGTGCGCTCCGCTTGCGTCGCCAGGCGCCAATGGGTGATGAGTTTCTTGCCTTGGTACAGGCCAAGAACGATGTTGGTGTTACCGATGTCGATGGCAAGCAGCATGAATTGCGTGTCAATTCTCCACTAAAATCACATCGCCGGCGAGGATCCTCCGGGCGCTGCCGCCGTCATCAACGATCACCAGGGCGCCATCGCGATCGATGCCTTGGGCAGTTCCCGCGGTCACTTGATCGAGTAACTCGACCCGCACGCGCCGCCCGCGCCAGGCTGAAATAACTCTCCCAACGGGCCGCCAAAGCAGCGAAGCCAGCTTGTTCAAGCTCTCCATAACACCGCTCGATACCTTGAATCAATCGTTGCAGAAAGCTTTCCCGATGGACCGCATGGCCGGCCACTTCCAGCACCGAGGTGGCGCGCCGGCGAATCTCTTCAGGCATCGCCGCGCCGGCGTAATTGAGATTGACGCCGATGCCCAAAATCGCATACTCCAGGCGCTCGGCCGAGCAGGCCGCTTCCGTGAGTATGCCGGCAAGCTTTTTACCGCCAATGAGAATGTCGTTGGGCCATTTGATGGCGGGCCGCTCCGGCACGAACGCCTCGACCACTTCGGCCACCGCCACCGCCGCCATCAAAGTGATCTGCGCCGCATGGGCCGGCGCAAGTTTCGGCCGCAGTATTATCGAGACATAGAGATTGGCGAATGGCGGTGATTCCCAGCGCCGCCCTAAACGACCGCGTCCATGACTCTGCGATTCGGCGACCACCAGCTCGCCCTCGGCTGCGCCTAACTCGGCGCGCTCACGGGCATAGCTGTTGGTCGAGCCGATCTCGTGAAAATAGTGAATGGTCTTGCCGAAGCGGCCGGCACCGAGGCGTTGCCGCACCCGTGCGACATCCATGGCAGCGAACCCCGCGCCCGGCGCTGATGAAACGGTCTTGGCTTCAGACATTCATGGTGATTTTCATGTTGAAGTCGACCACCGGCGCCGAATGGGTGAGCGCGCCGGAGGAAATAAAATCGACGCCGGTCTCGGCGACTTGGCGGATCGATTCCAAGGTAATGCCGCCGGAAGCTTCGACGCCGGCGCGCTTGTTGATCAGCTTCACCGCTTCGGCCATCTGCGCCAGGTTCATGTTGTCGAGCATGATGACATCGGCGCCGGCATCGAGAGCTTCCTGCACTTGCTTCAGGTTGCCCGCCTCGACTTCGACCTTGGCCATGAACGGCGCGTGGCGGCGCACCGCCTTGACCGCTTCGGCGATGGAGCCGGTGGCTTCGATGTGATTGTCCTTGACCAAAGCGGCGTCGTAGAGACCGATGCGATGATTGGTGCCGCCGCCCATGCGCACGGCGTACTTCTGTAAGGTGCGCAGCCCCGGCGTGGTCTTGCGCGTATCGAGAACTTTGCAGGGAAAATCTTTGACCGCATCGACCAATTTTCTCGTCAAAGTAGCCGTGCCGGACAGTTGTTGCAAGAAATTCAGCGCCGTGCGCTCGCCCAAGAGCAGCGCGCGCACCGGTCCAATCGCTTCGGCGACCACAGTGCCGGACTTCACCGCAGTGCCGTCTTTGACCAGCAAACGAACCTCGACTCTGATGATCGATGAAATAAAAAATCCGGTCGAGCAGCACCAAGCCGGCGACCACGCCGTCCTTCTTGGCGCGGAACAGCCCCTTGCCGCGCGCGTCCGCCGATATCGTCGCCATGGTCGCCAGATCGCCGGCGCCGATATCTTCGTCCAGCGCATCGCGGATCAACCGTTCAATCTGTGGGCTGACGTGGATGTCCATAAAATTAATTCCTTCCCGCTTGGAGATCTGCGATCTTCTCCAAGCTCGAACGCAGCGTGCGCAGCTTTTCGTCGAACTGGACGGCCTTGTCCCGTTCCTTTTGGATCACTTCTTCCTTGGCCTTGGCAACGAAGTCATGGTTATTGAGCTTCTTTTGCACCCGCGCGATTTCATCTTCGATCTTGGCGACTTCCTTGGCCAAGCGCGTGCGCTCTTCGTCGAGATTGATTAGATCGTCCAGGGGCAAATAGATTTCGCTGGCGCCGACCACCGCGGTTGCCGCCCCCTTGGGGCCGATCTCCCGCGGCGCGATACTCCACGCTGCCGACCCGAGCCAGCGAGCGCAAGTAGGGCTCTTGGCCATGGAGAAAATCTCGATCGGCTTGCTGGCCGCAAAAGATCGCTTTGACTTCTTTCCCCGGCGGGCAATTGAGTTCGGTGCGCAGATTGCGAATGGCGCGCACCACGCCCATGAGAAACTCCATCTGTTTTTCCGCCTCGCCATCAGCCCATTGCGGATGCGCTTCAGGATACTGCTGAATCATGATGCTTTGCCGGCCGTTACCGATCACCTGCCAAATCTCCTCGGTGACAAACGGCATGATCGGATGGAGCAGCAAAAGAATCTGATCCAACAGTTCGCCAAGCCTGCGGCGCGCGCCATCCGCGGTCGTCGCCAATGGCACCGTTCAGGGCGAGCTTGCTCATTTCGATGTACCAGTCACAGAACTCATGCCAGATAAACTGATAGAGACCATTGGCATAGTCGTTGAAACGGTAACCATCGATGGCATCGCGCGCTGCGGCGATGGCCGCGGCCAGGCGCGAGCGAATCCAACGATCCGCCAGCGCGAGATCGCCGCGGCTCAATTCCGCTGCAGCTTGTGGGTTCAAAGCGCCGGCCTCGGGCGCATTCATCTGCACGAAACGCGCCGCGTTCCATAATTTATTGACGAAACTCTGATAGCCGCCGATGCGATCCTCGGCGAGCTTGATGTCCCGTCCCATGGCCGCCATCGCCGCCAACGTGAAGCGAAATGCATCGGTGCCGTACTGGCTCATGATGTCGAGGGGGTCGATGACGTTGCCCTTGGACTTCGACATCTTCTGCCCCTGCTCGTCGCGCACCAGGGCGTGAATGTAGACATCGCGAAACGGCACGTCGCCCATGAACTTGAGCCCCATCATGATCATGCGCGCCACCCAGAAGAATAGAATATCGAAACCGGTGACGAGCGTCGATGTGGGATAGAAACTTTTCAGGTCTGCGGTGCGCTCCGGCCAGCCGAGGGTCGAGAATGGCCACAGACCGGAGGAAAACCAAGTGTCCAGCACATCGGGGTCTTGGATCAGATCCGTGCCGTCGACAACTTGGGCAGGCATTTGGCTGGGTGCGTGAAACGATCGGCTTGGCGTCTTTAGTGAATAGATAATCGCCGTCGGCGTTCTGCATCAGGTTCGCCGATTCGCAGCTCTTGCAGTACCAGGCGGGTATCTGATGGCCCCACCAGATTTGCCGAGAGATGCACCAGTCTTTGATGTTCTCCATCCAGGCGTAATAGGAATTGCACCAGCCCTCGGGAACGATCTTGATGCGGCCGTCGCGCACCGCTTGCAACGCCGGTTCGGCCAGCGGCTTGATACTCGACGAACCATTGGGGCGTGAGATAGGGCTCGATCACCGTCTGGCAGCGATAACAACGCCCCAGCGAAAGCTTGTGCGCTTCGGTCTTCACGAGCAAACCGTTATCCGCCAACTCGGCGACGACGAGCTTGCGCGCGTCGAAGCGCTCCTGGCCGTGGTACCGCTCGATCCAGCTGCCCGCTTCGCCGCGGGCCAGGAATGCCGCCCCGTCGACACGGGCGTCGGCGTCGAAAATACTGATGCGATCTAAATTGTAGCGCTCGCCGATTTCGAAATCGTTGAAGTCATGCCCCGGCGTGATCTTGAGCGCGCCGGTGCCGAACTCTTTGTCGACATAAGCATCGGCGAGCAAGGGCACGATTCTGCCGGTAATCGGTAGGCGAATTTTTTTACCGAGCAAGTGTTGATAGCGTTCATCCTCGGGATGGACCGCGGCGGCGGTGTCGCCCAGCATGGTCTCCGGCCGCGTCGTGGCGACGATCAAGGACTCGCCCGAGTCGTCAGCCAGCGGATAGCGAATATGCCAAAGATGGCCGTCGGCCTCTTCGTGAATGACTTCGATATCCGCCAAGGCGGTCTTACAGCGCGGACACCAATTGATCAGCCGCAGTGCCCGGTAAAGTAAACCGTCTTCCCAAAGCTTGACGAACGCCTCGCGCACCGCGCAGGGACAGTCCCTCGTCCATGGTGAAACGCTCATGGCTCCAGTCGCAGGAGACACCGAGGGCGCGCAATTGGTGCAAGATTGCGTCACCGGCTTCCTTTTTCCATTCCCACACCCGTTCGATAAATTTCTCCCGGCCCAACTGCGCCCGGCTGGTGCCGCGCTCGGCCAACTGGCGCTCGACGACATTTTGCGTGGCGATGCCGGCATGATCGGTGCCCGGCACCCACAGGACGCGAAATCCGTCCATGCGTTTGTAGCGGCAAAGAATGTCTTGCAGCGTGTTGTTGAGCGCATGGCCCATGTGCAACGAGCCGGTCACATTGGGCGGCGGTATGACGATCGAATAGGATTGACCGGCGCCGGCACGGGGGACAAATAACTTTTTCATCGACCCAATGGCGATACCACTTGGATTCAATATCGATATGAGAATAAGCCTTAGCGAGTTGCATTTTTGTCTTAATCCTGGAGCTCAGCCGTTCCCTTCCTCGTCCTCCACCACGTCGACCAATTCAATTACGTTGTCGGCAGCTGGCGGCGCAGCGGCGGATTTCTCGCTTTTCTGGCCGCGCGCCTTTATCGGCGCAGCGGCGCGGGGTTCGATCTTTCTTCCCGCCGGCGGCGCTCCGGCCGGCGCATTGAGACACTCGAACAGCGCTTTGTGCAACTGCTCGCGTTGCACCGGCGGTTTTCAGATTTACCCAATTGGCGCGCGCCGGCGATGCAGACAGTTCCCTGTCGTCGATCCACACCGTCGGCACTTGCCAACGTTCAATCGCCTTGAAATCTACCAGCGGTGGCTTCTCAGCCACCCGCAACGTCGCCGCATCGACGATTACCGCATCGACATCGGCCAACGCCGATGATTCCGGCAGCGTATCGAAAAACTGAATCCCATGATCCGGCGTCAGCGCCACGGCCAATGCATATCGCAGCATAAGGTTCGGTTCTATGATTAATAGTCGACTCATCTCGGCCCATCACGCTGGTCAATCTTGACAACCCCACACCCCCAAGCTAGATACATATGGTTGTCAACGAGCTAGTGCGCGAAAGTGGCGGAATTGGTAGACGCGCAGGACTCAGAATCCTGTGGGGTAACAGCCGTGGGGGTTCGATTCCCCCCTTTCGCACCAACAAATATTTAACATACAAGCCAGCGATTCTCTAACGTTCGCCGCTTTCATCCCGCCAAGAAACGTCGCGTTAGTCCGGCCACGCTTCTCTTGGGGCTAAACCCATCGCTGTGATTAGTGGGAGCCTCTCATGCTCAGGATCGGCCAGTTCATCGTCACCGCTTTGCTCCTGACCGCGCGTCACCGGCTGCTCAAACGATGCCGATCAAACTTCAGGAAAAAGTCCAGATTGGCAACGGGGCAGGGGTGTTTATCTGGCAAACTGCATCGCTTGCCATAGTAACGATCCTTCGAAGGACGGTTCCATCGGTCCGGCGATCGCCGGATCATCGAAAGAGTTACTCGAAGCCCGAGTGCTCTCCACCAGCTATCCGCCCAACTATAAACCGAAGCGGCCAACTAAGGTCATGCCCCAATTCCCATTTCTGAAAGAGGAGCTGCCTTACTTGGCCGCTTATCTGGCGAAGTAGAGTGAACGCTTAGGTCAGCGCGAGCGTTAACAAGAAAAGAATTCCGGTCAACAGAAAGCCGAACCACAGGGCGCCGCTAACGGAGTCTAAGGGCTTTTTGGTTGCGCCCTGGGTGCCGACCAAAGCGTTTGCTTCGACCGCCGCAATAATAACGATGACCAGCAACCAGTAGAATACACGGGAATCCGATTGATGGACCATGGCACCGTAATGACTCGCGGCGCCCATGAAGAAGAGCATGGGAATTGAAAACACTGTATTGGTTCTGGATGTCAGAGCCGCGCGCCGGCCCGCTCCCGCCGCCGCCGGCAACGCTTGTCCACCTGAAGCAACCTGATTGGTCGACGCCATGACGATCTGCTGTTTGGGCCAAATCACCAGCCAGACGTTGAGAAACATCAGGGTTCCCATCAGCCCGCCCACGGTAATCGTCACGCCGTAGGGCGATGCAAAGAACACACTGCCGCCCATCTCACCGAGGCGCATGATATAGATCAAGATACCGGCCAGGAACGTAACCATCGCGCCCCAGCGAAACCACCACAACGCACGCGGCAAAAGTTTTTGAATCGCGCCTACCCGTACGGGCGCTTCGGTTTCGGCAAAAAACGGCGTCTGGACAAAATTAAAATAGTAAAGAATACCAATCCAAGTCACGCCGGCCAAGAAAATGAATCCACCGCAAGAAAAATAAAGTAAATTCGTGCATCGCTCGTCTCTCCTTTTGTCGTATCGTTTGATCAGTATGGTTACAAACAAACCAAATGGTATGTTGCGGTTTATATATTCGGGGATGGTCATTTTTGTCAAGGAATATTCACGTCTTTTGGCTTCGGCGAGAAGTTTCCCAGCGCCGCACAAGCCTCATGCGTCGGCAGCGATCGACACAGCGCAAGCGTCGCTACGACCATCACGATTAGCTTGACCTGACTAGGGATCTATGACATTTTTCCTGCTATCTTTTCTGGCCGGCCCGTGGAGATTATCTGATCCAAGAGAGCGAATCTGGGACGTTGACGGCGGAATCGGCCGCCCCGTCCGATGGTGAACGGAAAATCCCGCTACTGACGGGACTCAACGATCCGTTCAGCTATGTCAGCGACGAACTCAATCTCGTCGAAGCGAATCTCACGCGGGCGATCCGCTCGCGCGAACAGCAACTCACCGACATCTCCGGCCATCTGATCGTCGGCGGCGGCAAACGCGTGCGGCCGATGGTGACACTCCTCGCCTACGCCGCCTTCGGCGGCAATCGGGTTCGAGACATCGTCGATATCGCCACGGCCATCGAGTTGATTCACACCGCGACGTTGCTCCATGACGATATTATCGATGGCGCGGACACCCGCCGCGGCAAGGTTTCGGCGTATAAAAAATTCGGCTTGAAATCGACGCTGGTCGCCGGCGACTTTTTGTTCATCAAAGCTTTTGAATTCGCCGGCAAGTTCGATGAGACCGTGGTGCAGTGGACCGCCGATGCCTGCACACTGTTGACCGAAGGCGAGATTCTGCAAAGCCATTTCAACCGCAATCGCGCCGTGACCCTTGACGACTATATCGAAATCGTCAAGCGCAAAACCGCCTCGCTATTTCACACCGGCACTAAAGTGGGCGCCTATCTCGCGGGGGCGAGCCAAGCCATGATCGACGAGACCGAACGGTACGGCCTGAACATGGGCATCGCCTTCCAGATGGTCGACGACATCCTCGATGTGGTCGGCCACCCGGACCTTCTCGGCAAGCCGATCGGCATGGACCTGCGCGATGGCAATCCGGCGTTGCCGATCATCTTGGCGCTCAAATATAGCGATCCCGCTGTATGCGCGGCGTTCGATTGCGACACCCCGTCCGAAGCGCAAATCGATCGAGCCATACAAGCGATCAAAAGCGGTCCGGCCATCGCCGAGGCCAAGGCCTTGGCCAAAAATGCGGCGCAGGACGCGTTAAAGTCAATTCGGAAACTCCCCCCTTCGCAGTACCGAAACGGTTTGAAAACCCTGGTTCAACTCATCATCGATCGAGACTTTTAGAAAGCCACAACGGCTTGTGCCGGCGACTTCGCTGCGAGCCAATGCCGATTTGCGTTTCAATTCATGTCCGTCCAGAGCCATCCGCGCGACCAAGCGGTTCAGGGAATGTTCGACCGGATCGCCGGCCGCTACGATCTGCTCAATCGCGTCATCAGCTTCAAGCTCGATAACTGGTGGCGCAAACAAGCGATTGAAATCCTTGTCCAAGGTAACGCGCCGCTGATCGTCGACCTCGGCACCGGCACCGGAGATATGGTCTTTAGCGCCATGAAAAGCGCTCGAGGCAATGCCCGCATCGTCGGCCTCGATTTTTCCCTGAACATGCTGCACCTGGCGCAAGCCAAGCGCGTGCAGCAGCCGATCCGTGGGCGCACTGCGTTCGTGCAGGGCAGCGCCATGGCGTCGCCCTTCAAAAGCGCCGTCTTCGATGGCGCCATGAGCGCTTTCGTGCTGCGCAACGTATCGGATCTCGGCGGATTTTTTACCGAGGCTTATCGAGTCCTCAAGCCCGGCGGCAAGTTAGTGACTTTAGATATGTTTCCGCCGCAAAAGAATTGGTTCTCGCCGCTTTATTGCGTCTATTTTTATCGCGTGATGCCGTGGATCGGCGGCTTGCTCGCCGGCGACCGGGGTGCCTACCTCTACCTATCCGACTCGGTGCGCCAATTTCATCCGCCCGAAGTGGTTAGCGATAAGATTCGCCGAGCCGGCTTTGCCCAGGTCACCCTGCGTAAATTCCTTAACGGTGCAGTGTGCATGCACATCGCGGAAAAAGCCCGCGGCGAAGGTTCTGCATAAGAAGATGCAAGGTTTTTCCAGCAGCTTTTTGATTTTCTTCTACCAGATCGCCTTGGGCGGCATGTTCGCCCTGGCCGGCACACCGTTTCACGAAATCGAGCGAGGATTTTACAAATCCACCGCCGGCGTCTTGTACTTCATCGCCCTGCTGGGATTGTGTCGGCAAGAGCGTTTTTTATTTGCAAGCTTTCAGCCAACCCATAAGCCCAGGCCTGGGCTTTGAGATATTCTTTCACAGCGCTTTCATTACGGCGTTTACCGCTTACATGATTTCTCTCTGGGGCGAACGGCAAGTCTTTCGCGCCCGCAGTTTCGCCGCCACCGTCCTTACCGGCCTCGCCGGCTTGCTCTGCACCACCGCTAGTTTTTCCAGCGCGCCGCTACTGTCCGTGGAGAACGGTGATTTACCCGGTGGCATTTTTTCTCTCGTCGCTGCTCCTCGGCGGGGTCACGGTGGGCATGCTGATCGGCCACTGGTATTTGATCGACACCGGGCAAAGCCTGGAGCCGTTTATTCGCATTTATAAATTCTTTATCTACGCCTTGGCTGCGCAATGGCTGTTTTATCTGGTTGCCGCCCCGATCTTATATTTGGCCGGAAACGCAGCCAGTGTCACGGCACTCGATCGTCTCTGGCAACACCATTCGACGTTGCTCGTCACCCGGCTCATGGCCGGACAAATCGCGCCGCTGATTTTGTCGTGGATGATCTGGCGGACGCTGAAAATTCCCCACACGATGGCGGCAACCGGGTTATTTTATATTGCGCTGTTGGGGGTTTTTGTCGGCGAGATTTTGGGCCGGCAGATACTCGCGCTCACGGCTCTGCCATTTTAGCCAACCTGCGGCAATCGCTCGCCGCTTAACGATAGGTTTTTATCTTGGTCACGCGCAAGCCGGCCGAAGTCCAGCCCAGGTCGTAGCCAACCTGTTCGCCAACGCGCAAATCAAGCGCTGACTTGACCGTGCCGACTAGATCCACCAAGTCGTATGAAAACGTCAATTCACGACCGCTCTCGGTACGCACCACGCCGGTGTTATTTGATGGAAACAACTTCGTGACCACGCCTTGGTGATACATATCACCGCGGTTTGAGAGCAACGGGTCTTTGTCTGGTTCAGCCATTGAGGTGCGGCAAGTGGACCGGAACCGTTTGGCAAGGCGTCTTGGCGGCAACCGCCGAACAGCGGCGCAAGATTGTCAAAACGTTCAGGTGACGGGATGTTTTTGTTGCGCAATCCGGCCTTGTAACTCCATGAGCCCGTCCAAGACGGCCTCTGGACGTGGCGGGCAGCCGGGTACATAGACGTCAACCGGAATGATTCGGTCGATGCCTTGGACCGTCGCATAGTTGTCGTAAAAGCCGCCGCTGGCGGCGCAAGCGCCGAATGCCATTACCCATTTGGGCTCGGACATTTGCTCGTAAACTCGTTTCAGCACTGGCGAAAGCTTATGGTTGACCGTTCCAATGACCATCAAAAGATCCGCCTGTCGCGGGCTAAAGCGCGGCAATAAGGCGCCGAACCGGTCGATATCGTAGGGCGACATGGATAACGACATGTACTCCATGGCGCAACAGGCGGTGGCAAACGGATACGGGAACAACGAATACTTGCGCGCCCAACCCAAGGCTTTGTCCAAACGCGTCAATACCACCGAATCGGCCAGTAACCGGTCCGGGCCAAAATGCGAATCCGTCTTCGTCATCGCTTGATCTGTTGGATTCAATTGACCACCTTTGCAATCTCAAATAAATTGATAACTGACGGTACTCTGTTTTTACGTTGTTGACAAATCAAGCTGACGACCGCGTCGAAGGAAAGTTGCCGAATAACTCGGGCACCAAACCAATAAACTAATACCGCCGACATTCAAGAATGCCCAGCACAATCGCCAACAAACATTCACCCGTCACCGGCGCGCCCATCGATAGACAAATGGCTTGAGGATTTTCACCAAGTTCTGATGGATAAACCAGGCAGATCAATGTAATTGTCAAAACCTGCAATAAGGAAAAACAGCAGAGAGCCCAAGCTTGTACTAACGCCTTAAACCCACCAAGGAACGAACAAGCTTGGCCGCGATATTTTGCCAATTAGAGTCAATCTAAAAAATCACTTTATGCACATAACAAATTGAATTTATTGACATATTTCTAGATAAACCTTGACCTGGTGAGGCAATTCCGATATAAGTAGCGAAGTGACAATTTCATGCTGCTGGCTAAAGATTGAGCATGACGATAAACGGTTCAGCCCACTCCAAGAAAGCGATTAATGGCTATTTACACAACAGTGACGAAAAAAGAGATACTGAACATTGTCGATGAATTCATGCTCGGCGATTTGGTTTCATTTACCGGCGTTAAAAATGGCTCCGTCAACACGCACTACCTCATCGAGACTAAAAAAGGGCGATTCTTCGCGAAAATAGATGAAGTGAAAGGCGAACTTGAGGTCAAACAGGAACTCGATTTGCTGTTGCACCTACGCAAGCAAAATTATCCTTGCCATCAACCACAGAAAACTAAGACCGGCCGATTCACGATCGATCTACAGGGCAAGTGCTTGACCGTGACTCGCTATATCGACGGGGTCGAGCTTCCGGTCACCAGCATCACCCCCACCCACTTGACCGCTATCGGTCACGCGTTGGCGAACCTGCATCTGCTGGGCAGAAGCTATAAAAAGGGCATCGATAATCGTTTCGGCTTCAATCGCATCGTTGGCATCTACCGCGATGTCCGGCGTCAGCTGCCGCCCCATCTAAAGAACATCATTAGAGTTCTCGACGATGAGTTCGGCTACCTGGAAAACTACTTGGACAACAACTTGCCCAAGGGAATTATTCACGGCGACCTCTTTCCCGACAACGTGAAATTCAAAGGAAACCGTCTTACCGGTGTGATGGACTTCGAAGCTTCCTGCCGCGGCAAGCTGATATACGACTTAGCCACCGCGGTTAACGCTCTGTGTTTCATCGAGGATCGCTACCAAATCGACCGCTTCGAAGCATTGATCGCCGGTTATGAAAGCTTACGGCCCCTGTCCCTGCCCGAATGGGATTCTTTCCCCAACGAACTGAGGTTTTCCGCCCTGCGTTTCACCGTTACTCGAATCAAGGATTTTTATCTCAAGAAAATGGATGAAAGCCTGCGGGTGCACAAAGACTACAAAGAATTTTACGACCGATTATTAATCTTAAGGCGGGAAAAAAGCGGCGGCATGGAAGATATCTTACTGGCGATGGCGACCGGATACGACTACCGAAAATACCAGAAATCAAAACCAGCGAAATAATGCCGACCCACGGCATAAGCCGTTAAAACTCAAGTTTTTGAATCTTCGATTGGGCATCGCGCCGAATCAAACCAAACAACGTAACTACCGCGATCAACGATCCGATTAGGAACAATAGCCTGCCCGCCGATCAGCACGACGTAGAAAAAGTTTAGCTTTACCCGCGCGGCATTGTATTTTTCTCGACTCTCAGTCAGGCGGCGCAACACCTCTTCATTGCGCTGCTGATCGAGCTGTTGAAAATTGCGATAGGACTCTTCCAGCCCGGTATGGGCGGTTTTGAGCAGCAGGTTTTGATATTTGGCGGTCTCTACCGCACCGATAATCCAATTGCCCATGCCGAGCAGCAGGCAACCGAGTCCGGCAATCAGGAAATAATTGGAGCAGAGTTCGCGTATTTTCATGCCAAGTCGCGCTTCTCGAGCAACGCGGATACCCATTCAATCGCACCGAGGCGTCGCGCATTAATTTGCACTGCCAGCACGGGTAGCTTAGACTTAAGACGATGAGCAGTTTCGTAATTGGCGATATCCATGGCTGTTCGGAGGAGCTGCGTCATTTGGTTGACGCCTTACCGGTTCGTCCTGGCGATGAAATGGTTTTCCTCGGCGATTACATCGACCGCGGACCCGACTCCAGCGGTGTGGTTTCGTTCCTCATTGAGCTCAAGGCGTCCCTGAGTGAGAATAAACTGGTATTTCTAAAAGGCAACCACGAGGATATGCTGCTCTCCTATTTAGAATTGAGCGGCCGACATGGCAAAATGTTTTTGCTGAATGGCGGGCGGGCCACCATGCAAAGCTATGGTTTCGCCGCCGACAACTTGTCGCCAACTCGCCTCCAGGCCGCGCTGCCGCCCGCGCATCTAGCTTTCTACCAGGCTCTGCAAAGTTATTATTTGAGCGAGCCCTACCTTTGCGTCCACGCCGGGATACATCCGCGCAAATCCTTGCAGGAACAGACCGATGAAGAACTGCTGTGGATTCGCGAGCCGTTTCTGCACAGTTCCCATACGCTCCCATACACGATACTCTTCGGTCACACCCCTCAACACTCTGTCCTCTACCACTTGCCCTACAAAATCGGCCTCGATACCGGGTTGGTTTATGGCAATATGTTGACTTGCTTGGACACAGATGAGAAGATTCTTTACCAGATCGGCCGAGGCAAAAATCGCGTCAGTAAAACCTCCGTTCAGCAAAAGTGGAGTGCAGCTTCAACCACTTTCAAGTAGGTTGATATTTTCTCCATCTCGTCATAGCTTATCGCACGGTTTGGCGGTGTAGCTCAGATGGTCAGAGCACGCGGCTCATATCCGCGGCGTCGACAGTTCGACTCTGTCCACCGCCACCAAATCGCCCCCCGAGAATCCGAACACTTCCAGATGATTTTGCAACTTAAGGGATTCTCGGGGGGACGTCTTTTTAGCTTGTCGCGGCAATCGTCAGAATTTTTCATGCCACGCCGCGCACCGGTAGCGTTCATGCATTAGGCGATCTATCCGGTCACCTGGGATCGCGCTGAAGTCCTCTTCGGCGGACCATTCTAACCGTAACGCCGCGCGCAGCTGTGCCGGGTCAACTTCCAGGTTGACCAAGAAATCGCTATGATTTCTCTGGCGGCGATAATCTGGCTGCTTAGCCGGCATACTGAGATAACGCTCGATCAAGGAAAAGTCGTAATGCAGCAGGAACGTGCCGTGAACCAGCACATACTCACGTTTGCGGTATTGCGCGTTGCCGGAAAATTTTCGTTCGCCGAGGGTGAGGTCGCTTTGGCCTTTGACCGACACCGGTTGGGAGGTCAGCGCTTCCAGAGAGCTGCGATGACGATCAAGAACAAAATCAAAGGCAGCTTGGACACTATCGCTGGAAAAGTTATCCTGCCGGAGAATCAGCGAGTAGTTCAAACAACCGGGGCCCTGCATTACGGTTCCGCCGCCGCTACAACGGCGCAATACCGGAATTTCGTCGGCAGCGCAGGCGGAACTCTCGACTTCATCGCGCCATTTATTGCCATGACCGAGCACGACAAAGTATTGGACCGGTTGCCAGATGCGCAGCAACTCTTCGTTACCGCGGGCTTGTTCGAAAAATTCTAGCAAAGCTTCGTCGCAAGCAAGATTGTGCACCGCATCAGGGAAAGTTAGATCAAGATATTTCATACGCTTTAGTTGATTTTACCGTAGTTTTGTTGTCTCCTGAAAATCCTGGAGCTAGTGCTAATGGAGTTCGAAACCAAACCCACTGCCAACGGCAGCACCGTCATCGGCGAACAGGACAATGGCAAAGCCGCCAAGTCGGACCGTCATAAATGGGTCGCGTCGCTGGAATACATCCTGGAATCTATCTTAAAGAACGAAGAACCGGAACAAGCCGCGCTGTTGGTCGAGGAGTTGTCCGACCGTTTGCGCCAATCCGGTCTCAAGATTCCTCTCGCAGTCAGTACGCCCTATATCAATACGATCGCGCCGGAAAAGGAGCCACCCTATCCTGGCAACCGCGAGATCGAGCGGCGCATCAAGAGTTATGTGCGCTGGAACGCCATGGCGATGGTGGTCAAAGCCAATCGGCTTCATGCCGATATCGGCGGCCACATTTCCACCTATGCATCGTCGGCAACGCTGTACGAGGTCGGGCAGAATCATTTCTTCCGCGGCAGCGACGGTAGCCATCTAGGCGACATGGTTTACTTTCAAGGTCATGCCTCGCCGGGGGTCTATTCGCGCGCCTATGTCGAACGGCGCATCGACGCGCCGAAGTTGCATCATTTCCGCCAGGAGCTCTCGAGCGTCGACGGTATTTCCTCCTATCCTCATCCTTATCTGATGCCCGATTTTTGGCAGTTCCCCACCGTATCCATGGGGCTGGCGCCGATCATGTCGATTTACCAGGCGAGGTTCGTTCGCTACCTCAAAAGCCGCGGCCTGATTAGCGGCGAGGAGCCGCGGATATTTTGTTACGCCGGCGACGGCGAGATGGATGAGCCCGAATCTTCCGGCGCGCTAACTTTGGCATCGCGGGAAAATCTCGACAATTTGGTCTGGGTGGTTAACTGCAATCTCCAGCGCCTCGACGGACCGGTGCGCGGCAATGGCAAGATTATTCAAGAACTCGAAGCACTATTTCGCGGCGCCGGTTGGAACGTCATTAAGGTAATCTGGGGCTCCGACTGGGACCCGCTGCTCGCCAAGGACGACAAAGGACTTTTACTCAAGCGCATGGAAGAGGCCGTCGACGGGGATTATCAGAAATACTCCGTGGAGCCCGGCAGCTATTCCAGAAAGCATTTTTTCGGCAAGTATCCTGAGCTGCTCGAGATGGTCAACCACATGTCCGACGACCAGATTCGTAAGCTTCTGCGCGGCGGCCATGATCCGATGAAAGTCTATTCCGCCTATAAAGCCGCGGTGGAACATAAAGGCGCACCGACGGTCATCCTGGCAAAAACCGTCAAAGGCTACGGACTGGGCGAAGCCGGCGAAGGCCGCAATATTACCCACCAGCAAAAGAAGTTGAACGAACGGGAGCTACGCGAGTTTCGCACGCGCTTCGATATTCCCCTGCCGGATGAAGAAGTCGTCGAAACGCCTTTTTACCGCCCGCCTCTCGACAGCCCGGAGACCCAGTATCTGTTGGAGCGGCGCAAGCAGTTGCACGGCTTCGTGCCCGAACGCAAGGTGATTGCCAAACCGTTAAACGTGCCCGCCGACTCGGAGTACACAGAGTTTTATAAGGGTTCGGGCGGCCATTCGATGTCGACCACCATGGCGGCCGTGCGTTTGCTAACCAAGCTGTTGCGCCATGAAGGCATCGGCAAGCGCATCGTGCCGATCATTCCTGACGAAGCTCGTACCTTCGGCATGGATTCCTTGTTTCGCCAGATCGGCATTTACTCTCCCAAAGGGCAGCTCTACGAACCGGTCGATAGCGAGACTTTGCTTTTTTACAACGAAGTGAAAGATGGCCAGATTCTCGAAGAAGGCATCACTGAGGCCGGCTCCATGTCGTCGTTCATCGCCGCCGGCACCGCCTACGCCAATCTTGGCGTCAATATGGTTCCCTTCTACTTCTACTATTCGATGTTCGGCTTTCAGCGCATTGGCGATCTCATTTGGGCCGCCGCCGACAGCAAGAGCAAAGGCTTTCTGCTGGGCGCCACCGCCGGCAGGACCACGTTGAATGGCGAAGGGTTGCAGCACCAAGACGGCCATAGCCATTTGCTCGCGAGCACGATTCCGACCTTGCTGACCTACGACGCCGCCTTCGCCTACGAGATCGCCGTGATCGTCAAGGACGGTATGCGCCGGCTCTACGCCGAGGGCGAGGAAAGTTTTTACTACCTGACGCTCTACAATGAGAGCTACGAGATGCCGGCTATGCCTGAGGGAGTTGAAGAAGGCATACTCAAGGGCCTGTACAAAGTGAAACCGGCGACCCAGGGCAAAAAATACAAAGCGCATCTGTTCGGCAGCGGCCCGATACTGCGCGAAGCATTGCGCGCCCAGGTAGTCCTGGCCGAGCAATTCGATGTCAGCGCCGATGTCTGGAGCGCGACCAGCTACAAGTTATTGCGTGGCGACGCCCTGCGCACCAAACGTTGGAACATGCTCCATCCCACGGCGGTGCCGAAGAAATCCTATCTCGAATCAATTTTAGAGAAGGAAGATGGCGTGTTTATCGCGGTTTCCGATTATATGAAGATGGTGCCGGATCAAATCGCGCCGTGGATTCCCGGCGGATTGACGACCCTCGGCACCGACGGTTTCGGCCGCAGCGATACCCGTGCCAACCTAAGACGATTTTTTGAAGTGGACGCCGAACTGACGACCCTTGCGACACTCTACGCATTGCACCAGAAAGAGGCGTTTCCGGCGCGAGTCGTTGAAGCAGCGATCCGCAAGCTCGGCATCGACCCGGAAAAACCATTCCCGTTCTATCTATAAGCGATCTGAAAACTTAACAGCAGCGACATTTCTCCATGGATGTAAAACTTCCCCAACTCGCTGAAGGCGTAGAGGGCGGCACGGTGGTCAGCATCTTGGTCGCCGAAGGCCAGGTGATCGAGAAAAACCAGCCTTTCATGGAACTTGAAACCCAAAAAGCCGTGGGCTCCATCCCGGCGCCGAGCGCCGGCGTGGTCACTAAGATTCATGTCAAGCAAGGCATGGAAGTTAATATCGGCCAGACGCTGATCTCCATCGAGACCGCAGCCATCAGCGCTCCAGCTGCAGCCCCCGTGGCGCAAGCTTCGCCAAGCGTGGCGGCGAACCCAATCAGCTCTCCGACGCCACCCGGTGAACAATCTTCAAGCTCGGGGCAAGCGACAACCGTCGCGCCCGTTGACGACTACCGCTACCAATCGAGTAGCGGCATGGCGCCGCCCGCGGCACCGGCGATCCGCAAAATCGCCCGTGAACTTGACCTCGACTTGACCAGGGTTCGCGGTAGCGAAGCCGGCGGGCGCATCAATATGGGCGATCTCAGAGCCTATGTTCGCAAGCTCCAAGATCTCGCCTTTCAAAACACAGCGCGGGCGGCTCCGGCGGCCGCGGCGTCGCCGGCAGCGAGGCCAACGGAGACCATCGACTTCGCCAAGTGGGGAGCGATCCGGCGCGAAAAGATGTCGCCGCTGCGGCGCACGGTGAGCCGGCGCATGGTGGAGTCCTGGACGTCGATTCCGAAAATCAATCAGTTTGCCGACGCCGATATCACTGCGCTGCTCGCCCTGCGCAAAAAGTACGCGCCCGCCTATGAGAAAAACGGCACGCATCTGACCTTGACATCGCTTCTCCTGTTCATTCTTGGCCGCGCGCTGAAAAACCATCCGCGCGCCAATGCGAGCATCGACGAAGTAGCGCTCGAGATCGTTTACAAAGACTACTGCCACATCGGCGTGGCCGTCGACAGCGAAGGCGGCTTGATCGTGCCGGTGCTGCGCGATGCCGACAAAAAAGACTTGCTCCAGCTTTCCTCGGACTTGCACGCGCTGACGGAGAAAACCCGCCAGCGCAAGATTTCCATCGAAGAACTGCAAGGCGGCAGCTTCACCATCTCCAACCAAGGGAGCATCGGCGGCGGCCACTTCACGCCGATCATTTACGCGCCCCAGGTGGCGATTTTGGGCATCGGCCAGGGCCAAGCCAAGCCGGTCGCCATCGACGGCAAGATCGCCATCCGGACGATCCTGCCGCTCTGCTTAGCCTACGATCATCGCGTGCTCGACGGCGCCGACGCCGTGCGCTTTCTCAAAGACATCATCGCCGGCCTCGAAGCCTTCGCTGAAGCCGACATCAAAGTGAAATAGCTCGACTGATTATGGAACCGATTACGACGGAAATTCTGGTCCTGGGCGCCGGTCCAGGCGGCTACGCCGCCGCCTTCTACGCGGCGGACAAAGGCAAGCAGGTTACTCTGGTCGAGCAAAGCCCGCGGCTCGGCGGTATCTGCCTCAACGTCGGCTGCATTCCGTCGAAAGCCTTGCTCCACGCCACCGAAATCCTCCGCGAGAGCAAAGAGTCGGCGGCCCGCGGCATCGCCTTCGGCGCTGCGCAGATCGATCTCGATAAACTGCGTGCTTGGAAAATTGGCATTCTCGACAAGCTCGGCCAAGGGATCAAGACGCTCGCCGAGCATCGCAAAGTCAAGGTCATCCATGGCCGCGGCCACTTCGAAGACTCGCAGACGCTCAGGGTCGAAACTTCCGACGGGCAAAAGTTCGTCCGTTATGAAAAGGCGATCATCGCCGTCGGTTCCAAGCCGGCCCTGCCCAACGCTTTCGATCTCGGCAATCCTCGAGTAATGACATCCACCGGAGCCTTGGAGATTCCCGATATTCCGGAAAACCTGCTGGTCGTCGGCGGCGGCTATATCGGCATGGAGCTCGGCACGGTCTATGCGGCCCTCGGCAGCAAGGTCGTCGTGCTGGAAGCCTTACCGTCGATTCTTGCCGGCGTCGATGCCGACCTCGCCCGCCCGGTGATGCGCGCGGCACAGAAGGCCTTTAAAGAAATTCGCCTCAATACCAAAGTTTTGAAGATGGCCACCGCAGGTAAACAGATCAAAGTCACGATCGAAATGGACAAGCAGCCGCGCGATGAGCTCTACGATCGCGTACTCGTCAGCGTTGGCCGCACGCCCAATCTCGCCGACCTCGGTCTGGAAAACACCAAGGTCACCAAGGACGATAAGGGGTTTATTCACTGCAACGCCCAGCAGCAGACCGAAGATCCCAACATCTACGCCATCGGCGACGTCAACGGCGGCGCGCTGCTGGCGCACCGCGCGACCCGCGAAGGCAAGATCGCCGTCGAAGCGATTTTCGGCGAGCCCAGCGCTTTCGAAAACATTGTCATCCCGGCGGTGGTCTATACCGATCCCGAGGTGGCCTGGTGCGGCCTCACCGAAGCCGAAGCCAAGCAGAAAAACATCGCCATCAAAGTCGCCAAGTTCTTGTGGGGCGCCTCGGGCAGAGCGCTGACTCTCGACCGCCCCGATGGCTTAACCAAGCTGATTATCGAACCGGAGAGCGAACGCATTCTCGGTGTCGGCGTGGTCGGCGCCGGCGCCGGCGAACTTGATCAGCGAAGGGGTATTGGCGGTAGAGATGGGCGCCACCGCACGCGACATCGCCGACTCGGTGCATCCGCATCCGACGCTGTCGGAAACCTTCATGGAAGCCGCGGAATCTTTCTACGGCACGGCGACGCACACTCTCGTCACGGCGCAGCGCCTCATGACGGATCAAGCCCGGCGGCTGTTCCTGATCGACGGCAGCGCTTATATCTTTCGCGCCTTTTTCGCCATCCCGCCGCTGACCAACGGCGCCGGCCTGCCGACCAACGCGATCTTCGGTTTCACCAACATCCTGCTGAAGTTCTTGAAGCAGTATCGGCCCGAGTATGTCGCCGTCGCTTTGGACGCCGGCCGGGTGACTTTTCGCAATGAAATGTTCGCCGACTACAAGGGCAACCGCCCCGAAGCTCCGGCCGATCTGATTCCGCAGTTTCCCTATTTTCGCAAAGTCCTCGACGCCCTGAACTTGCCGCTGCTCGAACTGCCGGGTTACGAGGCCGACGACATCATCGCGACCTTGTGCGAGCGCTTGGCGAACCAGGGCTGCGAGCTGGTGGTCGTTTCGAGCGACAAGGATTTAATGCAGCTCGTCACCGACGGGATCAAGCTCTTAGACAGCGCCAAAGACCGTTGGATCGGCACGGATGAGGTACGCGAAAAGTTCGGCGTTACCCCGGAGCAAGTGACCCAAGTCATGGGCCTGATGGGCGACGCGTCCGATAATATTCCCGGCGTCAAAGGCATCGGTGAAAAGACCGCCAGCGCCTTGATCCAGCAGTTTCAAAGTTTAGAAAACCTCTTCGCTCATCTCGACGACATGGAGCAGATGAAACTGCGCGGCGCGCCGCGCATCCGGCAAATTCTCGAAGCCGGCAAAGATCAAGCCTTTCTGAGCCGCGCTCTGGCCACGGTCAAACGCGACGTGCCGCTCGACACGGGACTTGAAGAGCTTGAAATTTACCGGCTTCAATCTGGAAAAAATCCGCACGCTGTTTACCGAACTGGAATTCACCAACCTCATCAAGCTGATCGAAAACGGCGGCTGAATCGCTCTGACTCTGTTGGTAAAATCCCCTGGCAACGGCTTGGCTTTGAACCGGGAACTATGGCAGATTAAACCAGCCGGGGGAAAAATCCCTACGGAGTCTCAACTCCGATCTATCCCCGCCACCGATGCGAGGAGCTCACTGTGATAAATCGACAACGAATTAGGAATTTTCTCATCGAGCTGATCAAGATCGACAGCTTGTCGCGGCGCGAATATGACGTCGCCATGCGCCTTAAACGGGAGCTGGAAGAACTTGGCGCGGCGGTCTCCATCGATGATGCCGGTGCGAAGGTCGGCGGCAACGTCGGCAATTTGATCGCCAAGTTTCCCGGCAACGCGCCGGCGAGCCAGCCGCTGCTGCTTTCCGCTCATATGGACACGGTGGTCCCCGGCGAAGGCATCGTACCGATCCTCGACGGTGATATTCTGCGCACCGACGGCACCACCGTGCTCGGCGGCGACGATAAAAGCGGCGTCGCGATCATCTGCGAAGTCATGCGTGTCATAAAGGAGAACGGCCTGCCCTGCTCCGCCGTCGACGTCGTTTTCACGATTTGCGAGGAGGCCGGGCTGATCGGCGCCAAGTGTTTGGACATCGCGAGCCTGCGCGCGCGCACCGGCCTGGTGCTCGACAGCGACTCGGTCGGCTTCCTGTTCACCAGAGCGCCGGCGGCCAACCGCATGGAGTTTCGCGTCCACGGCCTGGAAGCCCATGCCGGGGTCTGCCCCGAAAAAGGCATCAACGCGATCAAAGTCGCCGCCGAGGGCATCGCGCAAATGCAGCTCGGCCGCATCGATCACGAGACCACGGCGAACATTGGCGTGGTCGAAGGCGGCATGGCGGTGAATATCGTGCCCAATCAAGTCGTCCTCAAAGGCGAGGCGCGCAGTCATGACTCGGACAAACTCAAACGCCAGACCGAACATATGCAGCGCTGCCTAGAAGAAGCCGCCGCCAGACATTCGTTGGAGTTCGACGGCAAGCGCCATCAAGCGCGGGTCGAAGCCAAGATCGAGCGCGATTACGACCGCATGGATGTGCCGGAAAGCGCGCCCATCGTCCAGTTGGTTCACGCCGCCGCCAGAAATTTGCATCTCGACGTCAAAACCCGCGCCACCGGCGGCGGCTGCGACGCCAACGTTTTCAATCAAAAAGGGCTGGTGGTCGCCAACCTCGGCACCGGCATGCGCGAGATCCACACGGTGCAACGAATGGCTCGATTTGAAGGATCTCTATCTGTCGGCACAGATGGTTCTCGAAGTCGTCAGACTCAATGCAGCCGAAATCCAGTAAGGAGTTCAGTCATATAGTTAGGAGTAAGGAGTATCGGATTGAAACCTTTTGCTCCTGACTCCTTACTCTTTACACTTCACTCTTTAATCCTTACTGTCTAAAAACATGAACACCGAAGAAATCGGTCTTTTACTCAAACAAGAACGCGGTCAATTCCTCGAATTCATCAGCGCCTTCGAGTATCGGCGCAAATCCGGACAGAAAAAACGCGAGGAGGAGCTTTCCCGCGAGCTGGTGCGAGTCTTATCCGGCATGGCCAATGCCGACGGCGGCACGGTTTTAGTCGGTGTTGAGCCCGATAAGAGCGTCACCGGCATCCCCCACGATGGCGACGAGCTGCAAACCTTGATTCAGGCGCCGCAGAACTTGCTCCGCCCCCAGCTCACTCCCGCCTGTGAAAAAGTTCGCTTGGGCAATCTGCAACTGCTCAAGTTCGAAGTCGCTTCGAGCATGGACATTCACCGCATCGCCGGCGGCCGTTCGTTTTACCGCATCGCCGCGGAAACCCCGGCCCTGCCGGCCGAGCAGATTCACTCGCTGAAAGAAGCCAAGCGCAACGTTTTTTACGAGCGCCAGCAAACCTTAAACGCCACTTGGTTCGACCTCGACACCGATCTGGTGAGCCAGTTCGTCAACAAACTGCATCCCGGTCAAGATCCCGCAGACGGTGTTAAGCCAGACCTATCATTTGCTCGACAACTCGCGCGCCATCCCCTGCCCCAACATGGCGGCGTTGCTGCTGTTCGCCAAAGAGCCGACGCGCTGGCATCCGCGCGCCGGCATCGACTTCGTCAAGTATGAGGGTAATGAACGGCAGCATGGCGCATCGCTCAACGTCGTCAAACGGATGCGCTTCGAAGCGCCGCTGGTGCGCTTGATCGACGAAGCGGTGGGCCGGATCAAGGAACAGGTGCGCGGCGCACCGTTCTGCACGACTCTATTTTTCCGCGAACGCTTGGAGTATCCGACCTTTGCCTGGCAGGAAGCGCTGGTCAACGCGGTGGCCCACCGCGATTATTCGCTCACCGGCGCGTCCGTGGAAGTATGGATGTTCGACGATCACATCTGTGTGCGCAGCCCCGGCTTGCCGCCGGCGCCGGTGACGCTCGAACAGTTGCGCCTACAGAAAAGCATTCATTTCTCGCGTAATCCATTGATCGTCCGCGTGCTCGCCGATCTGGGCTTTGTGCGCGACATGGGCGAAGGCGTGCCGCGCATCTATCAAGAAATGGAGACCTACGGTCTCCACCCGCCGGAACTTTCCGCCGAAGGATTCGTTTTTACCGTGACTCTGCGCAACGCGCCGGTCTACGACGAAGCCACGCTGCGCTGGCTGAGCCAGTTCGCCAACAATCAAGTCAATCTGCGCCAACGCCGCTTGCTGGCTTACGCCTACTGCCATGGCAAGACCTTTTCGACCACGGAGTACGAGCGTATCGCCGAGGTCGACCGCGACACCGCCTACCGCGACATTCGCCTGATGGTCAAGAGCGGCATCGTCGCGCCGCTCAAACCGAAAAGCCGCAGCTATCGCATCGTCGAAAAGCTTTAAGCGAACAAGGCGATGAATTTCTCCCAGCTCATGGGTCTGGCCGGCGGCCATGTCGAGGCGCGCATCGTTCAGACGGCCGTTGAACTGGTCATTTTCGACGCACTCGAAGCCACGGATCTTGACGCACCGACTCTGGCGCAGACCTTAAAACTACATGAACCAGCAACGGAGCTGTTGCTCAACGCGCTCACCGCCGTCGGCTTGCTGGAAAAACATCGCAGGTCATTTTCGCTTGACGGAGGTTAGCCGGCGCCATCTGCTGCGCAGCTCGCCGCACTACGTCGGCGCCATGATCGGATTCGATGCCATGTTGTGGCACGACTGGGAAAAACTTGCCGATGCGATCCGAACCGGTTTGCCAACCCGCCCGCCCAACATGTATCAGTCCGATGCGCGGGAAACCGAGGTCTTCATCAACGCCATGGACTCGTTGGTCAAAGCGCGCGGCGATGCGGAAGTTTTGACCGGTGTCCTTGACTGGTCCAAGGTCGAGTCGGTTCTCGATGTCGGCTCCGGACCCGCCACTTATCCGATTGCCTTATGCGAAAAATTTCCCGATTTGCGCGCGACCATCGTCGATCTGCCGGGAACGTTGAAAATCACCGAACGCTTCGTGAGCAGGGCGAATTTATCGGCGCGTATCCAACTGATCGCCGGCGATTACCGCAGCGATCCGATCATTGGCAGCTACGACGCGATCTTTGCTATCGAACATCATTCACGGTGAGAACGGCGACCGCAATGGCGCGCTGATACGCAAGTTGGCGGCGAATCTAAAGCCCGGCGGGCGCTTGATCGTTAAAGACCATATTCTCGACGATAGCCGCTCCCAGCCGCCGGTCGGGGCGATCTTCAGTCTGCTCATGCTTCTCACCACCGAGGGCGGCCGTTGTTATAGTTTCAAAGAGATTGAATCTTGGATGCATCAGAGCGGGAATGAACCGCGTCGAACACATCGAACTGCCTGCGCCGATGACTTCGTCCCTGGTCGTCGCTTCGAAGTAGTTAGTCTCAGCCAGATTTTGTGCTAGAGTGGTTGTCATCGAACGGTAAAGGCGAGGGACCCGACCATCGACGAGCAAGAACTAAAAGCCCGGCAGCAAGCGGTCATCGACAACCTCAAACCCGCCTGCATCTGTAACAAGATCCGCCGCGGCACCGTGGCCAAAGCGATTCAAGCCGGCGCTAAAACCTTCGAACAGATCGGTAAGCGCACCGGCGTCGGCACCGGCCCCTGCGGCGGGCGGCGCTGCGGCTCGCTGGTGCGCGGCATGCTCGGTGAACCGGTGACGACTTGCAATGACTGCGGCTGGCCGGTACTGGTCGGTACCGCTTGCCCGCGGTGTGAATATGCTAAGCAAGAAAGCTAGACAAGCTCATGACCTGCAAGGTTGAGCTCATTCCGCCCTATTTGGTTATTTCTTCAGACTGGCCGTTTTGCGCAGAAAACGCTTGCGCTGAGTGAGACAGGCCTTCTTTTTATCTTCGCCGCTATCTTCGGCGCGGCAAGCCTGGCAATTGGGGCAGATCCAGCCGCCGCAGGCGCATCGTCCGCCCGGTTTGCCGGCCAATCCGGGTTTGGTATTGAAGTTCTTTTGACAACGGACGCAGTTAATTGCGCTGGTGGCATCGAGGATTTCTAGATCTTCAGCGGGAGCGATGCAACGCGCAGCTTCACCGGTGACCACCACTCTATATTGAAATGCTTCTTTCGAGAGCGGCGTATCCAACAGCATCCCGCCCCTGGTGAAGCATGCCTTGATCGCCGTCGTGCCTTCGATCTTGCCTTCGTATCCCTTATTCTTGTGGCGCACGACGGTGCCGTCGCGCAAACTAATCTCATGTTTTTCGTCCATAGATACCTTCTTGGTAAAAAGCCTCAGGTTCTCATTGCTCGTCATACTGGTTTCAACTTCTCACGAGGAATAAATATGCACGTCGTTTTCCTCGATGCGGCGGCCACGGGCGATGAGCTTGATGATACTGCAAATGTTGCGGCTCACGTCCGTGATTCCCACCGCGGGATAACCGCTCTTGATATAACGACCGATAAACTTATCCTCGCCGACGTCGATGATCTGGAGATAGTCCTTGTTCTCGTTGCCTTCGAAGTAATGTTTCGTCCCCGGTGCGGGGCTATCGAGGTCGTTCTGTAACGCTTTCGATATCTTGATCCCGACGAACAACGACTTAGACTCGTCAGCCATCTCACAGCTCCCTTCTCAAGCGTCGCACGCTCACACCGCGACAGGTGTTGCATTAGCCCGTAGGGGGGGCAGCGAACGCGCCTTCGATAGCCGCACCTAGCGGCCATGACGGTGGCCGTCGCGACATCGCTGGGCGAACCGTCAGTTGGCAATCTTCAAGGCGACGCCCATTGGCAATACGCTATCACCGATGCTCAAGGCGGTGGTTAGCTTTTCCATCTCCCAGGAGGAAACCTTCTCTGTCGAGATCGCTTCCTTGACCTTCGGATCGACCTTCTGATCGGCTGACGGAAGTTTGATAATGTACTTGACATTACTGCCGTCGACCAGTGTCACGGAAAGAATCAGATCCTTGACCTCTTGCGCCCCCAGCGTCTGCAATGACGCGATGCGATTCAAGGCCACGGTCTTATCGACGGTATAATTATACAGCCAGACAAACGAACCGATGGTCGCGAACATTAGCAACCAAGCGAACTGCCCGACCCGCTTCTGTCGGTTCATGACAGTTATACGCTGGCGATCAAAAAACTGGCGAAAAGTGTCGCGTTCGATGGTCAGCCGCTTGGTTGGGTCTTGCTCGGCGGAGCTCGGCGGTTGATCGAACGATAAGCCCATGCTGTTTAAAACCATGCCGATGATGATCAAAACCAGGGGAATGAGCACGATAACAATAGGATGCATATTACTCCCTCCGCAAACGGATGCTTGAAATCCGCGGATATAGGAAGAGGGATGGGGTGCAAGACCGGGAAATCTTAGGGCGAAGCATCGACGCCGCCAACCATGCCATTCGAAGGTGTAGCCCCGGTCTTCGACCTCTTGCGCGCCAATAGGATCGAGACATGATCCAGGGTACTGTATAGGAACACCCGGCATGAAGCAAACTTAGGTCCAACCAAATTAGTCTTGTGATTCCGTGCAGTCCGAGCGTACCGGGATTGCAATCCCGCCAGCCCAAGTCTATACACAATGCGCCATGGTGATTCGTTACGCATCCGCCGTTGTCACTATCGCGGGGATACTCGGCTTCGTCTCAGGTCTAGTTTTCTGGGTCGGAGGCGCGCCAAGTTTAGTGACGATGCATATGTTGCTGGGCTTCTTAACTGTAATCGGGCTGTGGACCGTCGGCATCGCTCAAGCCCTCTCGACCGGCGGAAGCTGGATCTTGGCGGCGGTCGCATGCATTGTCGGAGCACTGACGATCTACATCGGCATGAATCAAGCCGCCATGCTTCCCGGAGAGCATCACTGGCTGGTTCAACTCAGCCATTTACTCCTGGGTATCCTATGCATCGGTGTCAGCTCACATGGCCGCCGCGCGCCACCGCCGGGCAGCAGTTGGATAGTATCGACAAACCCGTCCTTCGTTATTAGCAACAGCAGCGTATTGACGGAGTGATTATATCGGCCAACTCTCCAACCGATAGGCCTGTTCCCAAAACAAATATTCGTAGCGGCTGCTGAGAATGAACAAGTCCGCCATGCGCTTTTTCTCAGCGCTCGTCGCCGCGGCAGCGAGTTCATCCACAAGCCGAATCTGCTCGCGCACCGGCTGCCAAAAAGCCTCAGACGCGTAGGTCTCGATCCACTGGCGATAGATTTTCGGCTTGGCGGGCCGGCTCCTGAATAAACGCTTGCCGGTTTCGCCGTAGATCCAATAACAAGGCAACACCGCGGCCACCAACTCGCCCAGACTGCCGCCGCGCGCCACCGACTGTAAGTGATCGATGTACGCCTGCGTGCGCGGCCCCCTGGGCACGGCGTCCAACTGTTTGCGCGACAGCCCCAACGTCTTGCCGAAGCTCGCGTGAAAGCTGCGCTCGACCTCCACCGCGCCCAAGGCGTGACGGCAAAAGAGTTCTAGGATTTCCAAATTCGGCGCCTTGGCGCCGCCAAGACAGAGCACCTGAGCGAAGTCGAGAAGATAAACATAGTCTTGCAAGATGAAGTAGGTAAACCGATTCATCGGCAAGGTCCCGGCCGCCAACTCATGGAGAAACGCATGTCCGTCAATCGCCCGCCAGATACGCTCGCTTCGCTGCCGCAGCTCGACGCTAAAGTTTTTTGCCATGGGCCAGCATTAACGAAAAAGTGTCGAGAAGAAAAGCGCCTCACCGTCGCGGCGGGCGCGAAAACAAATTGAACTTGCCGAGGCTTGGGCCGCTCCGCGCAGCCCAGCCAGGCCACGGAAAGAATGACGCGACCACGAAGTCGACGATAGCCGAAAGAACCTTTTCGTATGCATCGGGTTTTTCGTGGTGTAAATTTCGCCGACTATTTCAATCCGTAACTGGCGGCGATCTTGTCGATGAAACCGCTCTCATCGAGCTTGCGAATCAAGCGGCTATCGATCAGATCTTCGACTTTGACGCTGGCAATTTTCGGATTGAGCGTGGCCAGCAGGCGGCGAATGTTGCGCATCCCGTCCACCATGGGAATCGGCCGGCGCTCGACGCCGCTCAAGTAATCCTGATAGCCCTCCTCCGCCACCGCCGGATCGGAGATCTGAAACTTGCGCATCATAGTTTTGATCACCACCGCTTTGTTCGCTGGCGACATGCTGTAGGCCAGGCTCTCGACCAGCGTCATGAGGAGTTTTTCGGCGATGTCCGCGCGCTTTTGCAGGAACTCCGGTGAGACAACGATCGCTTGGCTGAGCAAGGGAATCTTCGCCGGCTGGAGCTCGGCAATGATGGTGAATCCTTTACTGCGCAGCCGGCGCACCAATGCGCCGTCGAGAACCGCCGCGTCTACCCGACCGGCTTCGAGTGCCTGCCCGACCAAAACCGAATCGCCGATTGGCTAGTAAATTGATGTTGTCACTCTTGTAATCTAGACCGACATGTTCCAAGGCCAGGATCGTATTGATCCAGGTGGTGCCGCCGGGATTTTGAATGCCGAAGCGTTTGCCGCGCAACTCCTCGGCGCGCTTGAGGCTCGGATGCGCGACCAGGTATGGGTCAGGGTGCTGGAGATCGACGAGAGAATTTTCAGATAAGAACCCTGCCCCGCCGCACCCAACACCGAGGTGCCGCCGGTGTAGCCGACATCCATCTCGCCGGAGACCAAAGTCGCCACCAACGTCGCCGCGGCGCGCACCAGGACGATCTTGGGATCGAGACCGTACTTGGCGAACAGACCCTGTTCCTGGGCGAGATATAGCGGCGTAGTGCGCGGACTCACGGCGGCATAGCCGATGGTGATCTTGGTTTGCGCCGACACGAGCGAAAACTGCGCCGCGGTGATTAGTAGGAAAGCCATTAAGACAAGAACCGAACGGAAGCGATTCATGCTCTTCCTCCTTAATTCTTGTTCGCAGTGCAAGATTGCCAAGCAACTAGCTCATTTCTCACCCGTCGGCCGCTTCACCGGTTCCAAACCGGGGCGGTAGCTCTTTTCGTCCAAGAATTCACGCATGCCGCGTTCGCGCGTGCGTTCGGGATCGGCAGCGCGCAACGCCATGCTCTTCGCGCCCAAATATTCATACGCTTGATCCATATCCATGCCGCGCACGGCGCGGATCGCATGCTTGGTGTAGGCTAGAACCATCGGGCTTTTGGCGATTAGTTCGCGCGCAATCGTGACCGTCTCAGCGCGCAACTTTTCAGCCGGCACCGCCATAGTGGCAATGCCGATCTCGGCCGCCTTACGGCCATCGATGGTGCGGCCGGTCATGGCGTAGAACATGGCGTTGCGGAACCCCACCATTTCACCGAAGACTTTGCTGACATTGCCGCCGGGAATGATGCCCCAATTGACCTCGGACAAACCGAAGGTGGCACTGTCCGCGGCGATGACGATGTCACAGGCCGCCAGCGAGACAAACGCGCCGCCGTAACAGTAGCCATTGACCATGGCGATGGTCGGCTTGCGCGACCAGGCCAGCAACTCGGTCGCCCAGCGCCGGTGCGCCGTCGCGGCGCGAAAGCGCGCCACCGGATCTTTATCGGTCTCGCGAAAATACTGCTTCAAGTCCATGCCCGCGCTCCAGCTATTCCCCGCCCCCGTGAGAATGATGACTTTAGTCTCATCATCGGTTTCCAGGCCATAAAGAATCTCCTCCATCTCGACATGGAGCGTCGGACTCATGGCGTTGCGTTTCTCCGGTCGATTGAAGGTGATCCAGGTAATGCCTTCATCGTCGGTCTCGACAAGCACGCAGGTGTATTCTTTCTTCTTGGCCATTGGGGTTCTCCTTTTTTTGAATAGCGGTAACGAATCGCCGATTAAACTACCCTCGACTCGATAAACGTCAGCCGCACCTTCTGGGCACAGACGGAAGTGTATCCGTGATAGAGTTCAAGCATGGTCATCCTTCCTGGCGGTGAAGCACTACCGCTGTCGTGCCAAACTATCGAAGATCCGCAATCAGGTGCTCCGGTACCAGGCGGCTGGCTCGTGCATCCTGCAAGGCGACTTCGGCAAGCACGGCGGTGAGCGCGGCCGGCGCGACAATCAACGTCGGCTCAAACAGCTCGGCGAAGACGCGGTAACATTTGTCGAGAACCTCTGGTTTGCTCCGCAATGCCGGCAGTTGGCGCCCGATGGTAGCGCGCGCCAATGGCGCATCGTTCTTGAATAGCTGGACACTGTCGCGATAGATCGCGGCCACCTTGCCCACCAGTTCGCGGTTACCGGCGAGAAATCGCCGTGTGGTCGCCAGCGGCACCCACTGGCTATCGAGTGCGAGGGTATCGGCGACAATGCGCAAGCCATCGGCCTCGGCCAAGAAGGCTTTCTCCGGCGGCAACAGCGCGGCATCGAGTTCGCCACTGCGAAGCGCATCGAAACTGCGATCGTTGAGGCCGAGATCGACCAGTTCGAGATCCTTGTCGCGATCGAACTGCCAGCGCCGCAACAGCGCCAGCATCATCATCCCCGCCATCCGGCGCGGTTGATTGATGCCGACTCTCTTCCCTTTGAGATCGGCGATGGCAGCGATCTTTTGATTAGCCACCAAATAAAATGCCGGACGGTTCAACAGGCCGCCAATCATGACCAGGTCGTTGCCGAAAAGTCCCCATTGAGCTGCGAGAAAATCAGCGACGGCGCGTTGGGGGTGCCGATGGGAATAGTCTGGGAGACGATGTCCTCGACGACTTTCTCTTCGTCGAGCTGATTGACGATCTCCGCGGCGATATTTTGCCGGGCGAACAAACCGGCCGCCTCAGCTACATATGGCAAGAAACCGGCCGATGCTCGATGTGCCTATACCAATTTTGACTTTATCCATTTGATTACCTCAATCCAACTGCAACGTCGCCGGCTCATTGGCCATGCGCTCGCCCATGCCGACATGCCGCAACCTTTCCCACAAAGCGTCGACTTCCGCCAGCACGGCTGGCGTCGGGACGATGAATATCGATCAAGTGCGCGATCGGCACCCAACAGGCCCGCCCGGTTAGCCAAAACACTTCCGATCGATTGCCTTCGGGATCGAAGTAGTAGCAGCCCAGAGCGCTGACATGATTGACCACGGCATCGATACGCAAGCCCGCTGCAAGCAGTTTTTTGTGCATGATGCGCAGGTCTTCCAGTGTCTCGACACGCAGCGAGATTTGGTTGATCAACCGTGAATCGGCGTCCTCCGGCCGGCCGCGGAACAGCGCGATCTCGTGATCGGCCTTTTCCGGATCCGCGCTAAAGAAAACGATACCGGCGCGCCAGTTCTGCTTGGTGATGCGCATACCCAGGGTATCGCGGTAAAACTCCACCATTTTCTCCAAATCCCGAACGTAAATCCCGACATGTCCCAGCCCAACGACTGCTGCCATGATCCCTCCCAAGCTCTAACCGCGGACATTTTCCCTTAGCTATCTAGCGCCGAAGTGTCAGCGCAATCAAGCCATCGCAGGGACATGGCACAGGTATCAGGCCTAGCATGGGGTGGACAATAGCGAACGCTTGCGCTACTTGGTTGGCCATGAAGCCAGAAGAATTTATCGATGAACTGTGGAGCTACGCCGCAGAAGTGCCGATGGAGCAACATCCCTGGTTCGACGGCATCATAAAGCACCGTTGGACCAAGGAGCAGATCATTCTCGGCGAGGTGCAGCACTATCTGCGGGTCAGAACCAACCCGATCTTCTTCGGCCATATGGCGATCAATGCCGTGTCGGCGAAGGAATACACCGTGATGGCGACGGTCTTGGAAAACTTCATGGAAGAACTCGGCGGCAAGCGCACCCACGTCGACATCATGCTGCAATTTCTCGAAGCAGGCGGCATTTCGCGCGAACAGGCGGACAATGCCGAACCGGCGCCGGGCACTTTGGCGGCAATCGAGATGATCGTTGGCTGCTGCCAGCGCCGTTCAGCCCTCGAAGGCGTCGCCATGCTCGCCTTTGTCGAAAGCCAACTCGGCGGCGCCGGCAAGATTTCCGAAAACGTTTACCGCGAGCTCACTGGCCACTACGGCTTCACGCCCCGCGCGGCCGCTACCTATCAACTCCACGCCGCCCAGGACGAAGGCCACGGCAGCCGCCAGATCGACGCCATCCGCATGCTTGCCACCGACGAAGCCACGCAAAATAAAATTCGCGCCGCGGTAAAGTTGGGATTGACCGCCTTCACGCTCGAATGGGACGGCCATGTCCAGGCGATGACCGGCAAAAGAGAGTTCTGGGGCGGCGTTAAGAATTTAAATTTACGCCAACCGAGTGCAGTGTGAGATCAGCGGGTAACCTGCGCGGAAAAAGATCAATGGGCTAGGGCTAGCGATGCCCCCATCTCAGATCTTCCCCGAACCGGGGAGAAGTCATGTGCTCCAAAGGAAGGAAAACCCGCAACCGACTCTCGAAACTCTGACCTTGAACTTTGAACCTAGAACAGCCGTTAAATCGGCCACTCCTTCGGCAGATCTTTCCTAAGCTTTTTGTATTCCGCGTCGTCGCTGTGCTGGGCGCGCAACCGCTTGAGCGCCGCGACGACTTCCTTTTGATCCTGCTTCACCGCGTTGGAGACCATACCCGTGGTCTCTTCGAAGCCGAGGCTTCAATTGCTGTGTCAGCCGCGCATCCGCTTGAGAATGTACAGATCGTCGTCTTTGCTAGCCATGTCGGTGCACCTCAATTCGAGATTCCGGAAAAACCAACTTTCTGTGTGGTGATCAGCTCGGTCGCCGTTTCCGGCGCGCCGTCAGCCGTTACAGTGACGCGAATACGCACGAAAATTCGCCATGCTTCGCCGCGCCATTGGCAGTGAAAAATGACGAAGGCGTTTTCCGTAACCAATCCCGCCGGCTCGTCGCAATGGACGAGAATCGTAAACTGCTTGCTTGCCCCCGCCGCCAATTCGAGCGCCGGCGCGAAACCAGTGCTCGGCTGATCTAAATTGGCCATGCGGCAATCGCGCCGAAATCATTGTTAAAGCAGCCGCGCCAAGATTCTCCAGCTCCCAGAGAATATTCCAACCCGCCGTCATCGCATCGCGCGCGAGCGCCATCTGGCGCAATGCAATTTTCGGTTCGGTGGTCGATTGCACCGCCACAGTTTACTTAAGCCGGCCCTCTGCGCGCAATTCTTGCTGGGCTATTTTTAGAATGCGATCGTTGATCACTCGGTCCAAGGTAAAGTTTTTCTCGACCAGCCCGGCGCGAATATCTTCGTCGAGCATCTGCTGAAGACCCGGCAAGGCCACCGACAAGATCGCCCTTGCAAGCCGCCCGAGTAGAGATCCCAAGCCGCGCTGACGATCTCCGGATCGCCCTTCAGACCGGCATCGAAGCCCGCTTTAATCGCTTCCTTCTTGTTGAACTTGGCCAACTGCATGCCCTGGATGTAGGCCTTGAGCATGCGCTTGCTGGTTTCGGGATATTTGTCGAGCACTTCGTTGCGCGTTACGAGAATATTCTGCGGGATCCCCAGCGATTCACTCATGTTGCTGATGAGCGAATAGCCGGCGCGCATCAGGCGCACGCCGTCTTCGGGGGAGAACGGCGCCGCCGCGATCATGCCTTTTTCTATCGCCGCGGCGCGCAGCACTGTGCCGCCGATGGCGCGCAGGATCACGTCTTTATCGGGATTGAGATTGTGTTTGCGTAGAAATGCCTTGACGGCGAATTCCGAATAGGTTCCAGCGCCGGTGACACCGATCGGCTTGCCGCGCAAATCTTCCACCGTGCGCGTCTGCTTATTGCCGAGCAGGATATAGTTGGTCGTGCTCGAGATACAGCCAAGTATCGTCAAGTCGAGTCCGCGCGATTTGCCGCGAAAGATCGCCTGCGCGCCGCCGATGCTGGCAAAATCCACTTCACCGGAAATCAAAGCCGCGATCGCCGCCGGACCGCCGCCAATCAGGATCGGCTCGATCTGCAACCCCTGCTGCTTGAAATAGCCGCGCGCCAACGCCGCCCGGAACGGAATCTCGCTATTCCACGCGAGACTGACAAAGACCATGCGGACATTCTTCTTCTCCTGCGCCGACGCAACCCCAGCGCAAAGTACCGCGACGATAAGGCAAATCCCAATTTGCAGTGTTTTCCGAACACCCATCATTCCATCACCCCTCTACTCCAGCACTCCAAGCTTCTCACCCTCACCGTTTCGCATACACCGCGGTCTTGCCATTCTTATCGAACGTCAACACGCTATACGGCTCCGGCTTGCCGCCTTCCATGCCGGGCGACCCGACCGGCATGCCCGGAACGGCGAGGCCAACGATCGGCGGCCGATCTTTAATAACCTTGTGAATAAGATCCGCCGGCACATGGCCTTCGATGACGTAGCCGTCGATCAAAGCCGTGTGGCAAGCGAAAAGTTGTTGCGGCACTCCACGCTGGCGCTTAAGGTCGGTAAACGCGTTGCCAAATAAGACTTTCTTTTCTACTTTGAATCCGTTTTTTTCCAGGTGCACGACCCAGCCATCGCAGCACTCTCAGGTCGGGGTCTTGTAGACCGTGATAGATTTTACCGCCGATTTCGACGGCGCTTGGCCTAACGTCGGAGCAACCATGAACAAGCTTAAAGCGAGAACGCAACAAGAGGCAAAACGGTTAATTCGCATAGATCCTCCCAGCGCAGAGCAATTTATCAGATACGTTGACATAAATGCGAGCGCTGTTGTAACGATTATCAATCTTGTGTAGGAGGCCGGCCATGACCAAGAACGGCATGAAAGTTTTGGATAGCGACATGCACCTGATGGAGCCGGTGGATCTGTGGGAGCGCTACATCGACGCGAAGTTCAAAGCCGATGCGCCGCGTGGCATAACCAGCGAAAACGTTCGGGACTTACGAATGGCCCACCCCGATGGCCGGCTCTGGGGCTTACCGCCGCGCCACAGCGAACGCACCGTGATCAATCCCGGTCACAACTTCAAGAAAAATCAGGGCACCTACCGCGGCCATTCGGAGCGCGGCTGGAGCGCCGAAGTCCAGCTCGAAGCCATGGACATCGAAGGCATCGATGTCGCCGTGCTCTATCCGACCCGCGGATTGAATGTGCTGAGCGAACCGCATATGGAGCCCAACTTCGCTGGCGCATTGGCCTGCGCTTATAACAACTGGCTCTATGATTTTTGCGAGAAAGATCCCAATCGCCTTCTCGGCGCCGGCATGCTCTCGCCCTTCGACATCAACGACGCGGTCAAGGAAGCCAAACGTTGCGTCAAAGAGCTGGGCTTTCGCGCCGTGTTCTTGCGCTCGAACATCATGAACGACCGCAACTGGTTCGATGCCTATTACGAACCGCTGTGGAGCACCTTGGAAGAGCTAGCGGTACCGGTGGGTTTTCACGAATCGTCGTCATCCGCGGCGCGCCAGACCGGCGATTGGTTCGAGCCCAACTTCATGCTGCGCCGCGCCGTCGCCCAGCCGATGGAACAGATGCTCGGCCTGGTGGCGATTTGCTCCGGCGGGGTGCTCGCCCGCCACCCCAAGCTGCGCGTCGCGTTTCTCGAAGCCAATTGCACCTGGCTGCCCTGGCTCCTGTGGCGCCTGGACGAAGGCTGGGAACGCGAAGGGGATATCTGGGCCAAGGATCTGACCATGAAGCCCAGCGATTATTTCAAACGGCAAGTGTTCGTCTCGGTCGAACCGGACGAAGCCGGCGTGAAATATGTTATCGACTATATCGGCACCGATCGTTTAGTCTTCTCCACCGATTATCCCCACGGCGATTCAAAATATCCTCAGGCCGTCGAAAGTTTTCTCGAGCTCAAGATCAGCGACGACGACAAGCGGAAAATACTCTGGGACAATTGCGCCGAGTTCTACAAAGTTAGCTAAGTCGTTCTAGCGCTCAGACGCAACGCTTGCTTGCGGCTGGTGCGCACTCCTGCTAACAAAGAGGAATTGTCTGACGGAAGAACTAATCTTATGGCGAATGAAAGCCCAATCAGAAAGCTCAAGCTCGGCATCGTCGGCATCGGCGTCGGCGCCTCGGAAATCTTGCCGGCGATGGAGCAGATCCCCGAGTTCGAGCTCGCCGCCGCCGCCGATGTCAATCCGCGCGTGCTTGACACCTTCCGCGAACGTTATGGCGCGAAGACCTACGACAGCGTCGAGAAATTATGCGCCGATCCCAACGTCGAGGCGGTGTGGATATCGACGCCCAATCGATTTCACGCCGCCCACACGATCATCGCCGCCAACGCCGGCAAGCATGTGGTGGTCGAGAAACCGATGGCGATCTCGCTCCAAGAAGCCGAGAAAATGATCGAGGCGACGATCAAGAATAAAATTAAACTCCTGTGCGGCCATACCCAGAGCTTCGGGCCGCATATCAGGACCATGCGCAAGATCATCCGCTCGGGTGAATTAGGCCGCCTATGCGCCCTTCATGTCTGGGCCTATACCGATTGGATGCTCCGGCCGCGCACTGCGGACGAACTGGACATCAACCAGGGCGGCGGCGTGCCCTACCGCCAGGGGCCGCACCAGATCGACACATTGAGGCTGCTCGGCGGCGGCATGGTGCGCAGCGTGCGCGGCTCCACCGGCGCTTGGTTCAAAGGCCGGCCGATTCCCGGCTACTATTCGGCTTTCATGGAATTCGACGACGGCACTCCCGCAACGCTCATGCACAATGGCTACGGCTATTTTCTGGCGTCGGAATTGGTCCCATGGGGCGGCCAGAACAGCCGCTACAGCGAAGCCGAACGCGCAGCCGTGCGCAAATCCTTGCTCGACGGCACGCGGGACGAGAACGCCGACAAGGACGCCATGCGCATCGGCGGCGCCAACGAACGAGAAATTCGCGACCGCAGCAAGGTCAAACCCTGGCTGCCCAACGACCTGGGCATTCTGGTCGCGACCTGTGAAAAAGGCGACATCCGCCAGTCGCAACATGGACTGTTCGTCCACTGCGACGAAGGCACCAAGGACGTGCCGCTCATCGGCGGCGGCGGTCCGTCGCGGCGCGGCGAGCTGATGGAACTCTACAATGCCGTCATACTCGACAAACCGATCCGCCACACCGGTCCCTGGGGCATGGCGACGCTGGAAGTCTGCCTGGCGATCATCGAATCGGCGAAGCAAAGAAAAGAGATTTACTTAAAGCACCAGGTGCCGGCGCCGGAGGAAGATTAACAATCGAAAAAGCACGAAGCACGAAATCCGAAATTCGAAACAAATCCAAATGACCCAATATCCAATGTTCCAAACGGTTCCGATCCGGATTCCGCGTTTTGAACATTTCAGCCGGTTTTCTAATTGTTTAGATGTTAGTTTGTTTCGGATTTCGATATTCGGATTTCGGATTTTCTGTCTGTCCAAGGTAAAAATCTAAGGAGGCTCCATGCATAACAATCAAATCACCGTCGACGTTCACGGCCACATGACCACACCCGCGGTATTCCGCCAGTTTCTCGCGGAAACCGTCTCGCAAAACACGCCCAATCGAAAATTGGATATGAGCGACGAGCAGCTCGAAGCCGCCCAGCAGCGCCATCTGAAATTCATGGACGACCGCGGCATCGACGTTCAGTTGATCGGCCCGCGCCCCATCGCCATGTGGCACTGGATGCGGCCGTTCCTGCAAGAGTTCTGGGCGTTCACGACCAACAATGTCATTGCCCGTATCGTCAAGTTGCACCCCGACCGTTTCCGCGGCATGGCGCAACTGCCGCAGTCGCGCGACAAGGACACGCGTAATTGTCTGCCCGAGTTCGAGCGCTGCATCAAGGAGCTGAACTTCGTCGGCGCTTATTTGAATCCCGATCCCGCCGGCGACAAGCAGACTCCCGGCGTGCATGAAGAGTATTGGCACCCGCTCTACGACAAGGCGGTGCAATTGGATGTCCCGCTGATGGTCCATCCATCCACTACCTATGACCGGCGGTTAGAAATCATCCCGGCGAACTATCAGATGAACAACTATCTGGAAGAGTTTGTCGCCATGCAGCTCTACATGCACAGCAAGATTTTCCAGACCTTTCCGAAATTGAAGATCGTCATCTGCCACTGCGGCGGCGGACTTAACCGCTTCATCCCCAACGACCACCATGTCGGCCAGGGCGATTTCAGCAAGAATCTCTTTTTCGATTCCTGTGTTTACGACGTGAACTACCTGGAAGCCGCCATCAAGCAACGCGGCGTCGACCAAGTCCTGTTCGGCACCGAGTCCCCCGGCTCCGGCGGCGCCGTGCGCAAAGACACCGGCAAGCCATCGGACGACATGATCCCGGTGATCGATGGTCTCGGATTCTTGAGCGCGGAGGATAAGCTGAAGATCTTCCAGAAAAATCCTTTGAAAGTTTTCACAAAAGTAAAGATCTAAGAAGGTGGAGGATGGAGTCACAAAAGATTGAAGATGGAGACTGGCGCAGTGCGTCGTGAGTCCTCGTATCTCCCATCCTCGACGATCTCCAGCCTCCAAGACAGCGGTGCGACAAACACAACGGAGGAGTTACATGGTTTACCAAGAGCGTCAATAGAGCAGTACCGCGCATCGAAGGTGCGGATAAAGTTTCCGGCAACATGCGCTACGCAGCGGACCTGAACTTCCCCGCCGCGTTGTCGGCGAAAATTCTGCGCAGCTCATTGCCCCACGCCCGCATCGTCAGCATCGACACCTCCAAGGCTGCGAAGCTGCGCGGTGTCCGTGGCATCATCACCGGCGCCGATGTCAAAGGCGTCATGGTCGGACTGCGCATGAAAGACATGCCGCTGCTCGCCGATGACAAGGTGCGCTACGCCGGCGAGCCGGTGGCCGCGGTTGCCGCGGACACCGACGAGATCGCCGAAGAGGCTTTGAATCTCATCGACGTGCAGTATCAAGAACTACCCTTCGTCACCGATCCCGTTGAGGCAACCAAAGCGGGCGCGCCGGTGCTGCACGACGATCCAATGTCCTACAAGAATGCCCCGGAGCGCGACATCGATCTGCCCAATGTGCAGTCCTACGGCAAATGGTCCAACGGCGATGTCGACGCCGGCTTGCAAAAGGCCGCGCGCGTTTTCGAGCATACCTTCCGCACGCCGTTGGGATTTCACGGCTACATCGAGCCGCACGCATGCACCGTCGAGATTCATGACGACGGCCGCGTTGAAATCTGGGCGTCGAACAAAGCGCCATTCACACTGCGCGCTCGTTTTGCCCGCGATGTCGGCGTCGAGGAAGCGAAAGTCAAAGTTCACATTCTTCCGGTCGGCGGCGATTTCGGCGGCAAGACTTCGGTCGCCGAGGCGCCGATCTGCTATTTTCTCGCTAAGAAGACCGGCAAAGCGGTCCGCATGGTCTTGGAATACACCGAAGAGGTTACGGCCATTTCACACCGCCATCCGGCGGTGATCACGCTGCGCACCGGCGTCGATGGCGACAACAAGATTTGCGCCATGGCGATCAAAGCGGTGTTTAGCGGCGGCGGTTATGCGGCGCTCAAAGCCAACGCGGAAGTTACCGTCCAAGGCCCGCGCCGCGCGGCGAGCTACTATCGCTTTCCGGCGATCCAAGTCGAAACCTTGTGCGTTTACACCAATCAAGTCCCCTGCACCCAGACGCGCACGCCGGGCAGCCCGCAGACTACCTTCGCCGTCGAATCTCAGATCGACATCATCGCCCGCGAGCTCGGACTCGACCCGGTGAAATTTCGCATGAACAATCTGCTCAACGCCGGCGATCCGACACCGTTCGGGCAAAAACTCCAAGGCATCGTCGTCAAGGAAACCCTGAGCAAAGCCCTCGAAGTTTCCGGCTGGAATAAGCCCAAGGCAAAGAACGTCGGCCGCGGCGTCGCCGTCTACGAACGGCCATCCGGCGCCGGCAAATCCGGCGCGGCAATCACCGTCGAAGCCGACGGCAGCCTGAGCGTTCATTTAGGCGTGCCCGACGTCGGTCCCGGCATCCATACCGTGGTCCAGCAGATCGTCAGCGAAGTGCTCGAATTGCCCCGCGAGCGGGTGACGGTTCGCGTGCAAGACACCGACAGCTCGCCCTACGACTCCGGCACCGGCGGCAGCAAGTCGACCAACAGCGTCGGCACCGCCGCCTATCAAGCCGTCACCGAAGTTAAGGAAAAACTCATCGCCCTCGCGGCAATGAAATTTGGCTGCAAGCGCGAAGCGATCGCGGAATCGAAGGGCCGGTATAACGTGCCGGGGCAAAAGCCGATGTCATGCACCGACATGATCCGCCACGCCGTCGCGCAGAACGGCGGCGCGCTGACGCACTTGAGTAACTACGAACCGGCACGCGCGCCGATCACGTCGTTTGCCGCACAGGTCGCCGAAGTCGAAGTCGACCCGGGCACCGGCCAGGTCAAAGTGACAAAACTCACGACAGTTCATGATTCTGGCACGGTCTTGAATCACTTGAGCTATACGGGGCAAATCGACGGCGGCATCATCAACGGCTTAGGCTTCGCGCTGATGGAAGACAATTCGCTCGTCGACGGCAAGATGCCGACAGTCAACCTCGGCGAGTTCAAAATGGCCAATATCGCCGACGTGCCGAAACTGACGACGGTGCTGATGGAAACTCCGGCGGGACCGATTCCCTATCAAGGCAAAGCCATAGCGGAAATTCCCAACGTCCCGACCGCCGCCGCCATCGCCAACGCGATCCAAGACGCCTGCGGCGTGCGCATCTTGGATTTACCGATAACGGCGGAAAAGGTTTATGGGATGCTGAAGAAATAGATTCGGAATCTGGCAATTAACCGCAAAGGGCGCAAAAAACGTAAAAAGGAATTGAGTCTTGTAGGGGCGTGGTTTTAAACCCGCCCTCTAGGATCCACCTATTGAACAGTTTACACCGAGCGCTGGGCCAACCGGGCGGCCAAATTTTACAATACCAACGGGTGAAATCAGAACCGTAGGGGCACCACCCTGTGATTGCCCTTCTTTATTTCGCAACCGAGCTACACCGACTCGACAAAATACTGTTCCACCCGGGCAATGTGCCGGGCGGGATCGGGTTGCAGCGAACGCCGTTCGTCGGAGTGATAGAAAGCTTGATTCTGCGATCTCCCAATCGTCCGCAGTATCGCGGCTCAGAAACCAGACGAATTGGTTGGTCTCTTTCACCTTCCAGCCGCCACTGACGTGAAAACCAAACTTCTCTCGCAACGGCTTAATCTCGTCGCGCCACTCGCTGGCAAAAGCATCGAGACTGCCGCGATTGATGGTGTAGATATGAATCTGCGTCGGCATGGGCGGAATTTAGCGACCGGCTACTTTCCCTCTTTCACCTTCACGATCTGCTTGAGCAGATCGAACATCGGCGTCATGTCGGCGTACTTGGGATCGGAGACATCGAAATACCGTTTGCCGGCTTGCATGCGGTTGACCGGAACCAAGACGTCTTTGGGAATATCGGTGCGGCGTGAGTTGGGGGCGTCTTCGCCGTAGAGGTCCTGATGTTTTTGCAGGGCGATCTGGCCGCGGCGGGAGAGAAACCAGTTGACGAAGACCTTGGCCGCGTTGGGATTGGGCGCGCCTTTGATGAAGCTCATCGAGCCGCCGCCGGAGGTTAGCTGGACGCCTTCTTTCCAGTCGACGTTGTCGAGTTCGTCCACCGGCAGTCCTTGCGACTTGGCTCGGGCGGTATCGCGGCATCCGACGCACATGGCATAACGTCCCTGCGCCAGCCAGTCGGTGATCTGCCGGCGGTCGCGGCCGTAGACCGGCTGCATATCACCGAAGAGCTTGCGGATATAATCCGCACCCAGACTCGGGATGATAGTAATAGAACTGCAACGACGCGCCCAACCCGGTCCCCAGCGGATCTTGCGAGACGTACTTCCCCTTCCACTTTGGATTGACCAGATCCCAATAAGATTTGATCTCCTTGGAGTTCACCATATTGGTGTTGTAATAAAAACCCGACGACGACGGATTGGCGATGTAAATAAACACATGGCGCTGCTCAGGGTCGGTGTAGCGATGGCGCCCTTCCAACCATTTGGTTTCGTCGAGGACTTCGGGAAGAAGCAACAACGATTTGATCGAGTCGAGCGCCTTGCCTTCGTACAGGACTTCGTAGTTGGTATTGGCTCCGCCGCTGAAAAGATCGGCGACCACATGGCCGGCGCGGATCTCGGTGATGATCCTGGTTCCCAGCGAATTGCCCGCGCCGTTTACGGTCACCAGCTTGATCTCGGGAAACTCTTTACGAAATTCGTTCAGCAACGGCTCGCTGCCGTAGCGGCCGACGTAAAAGTTCAACTTGCCTTCCTTCTTGGCCGCGGCCACGGTCTGCTCCCAGTTCGCTTGCCATGCCGGCTTGGCATCGGCGGCAAAACCCGCCGACCCTGAAGTTAGAACCAGGAACGCCAATAGAGCCAATCGAATATTTATCATATTTATTTTCCCTCACGCCCTTTCATGAATTCCTTGGTCAATTGATAGATCGGCGTCATATCGGAATGCTTAGCGTCGGAGAAGTCGAAGTAGCGCCGCCCTTCCACAAGCCTGCTCGCCGCCGGAAGAGCGTCTTTGGGAATATCGATGCGCCGCGAGTTGGGCGGGTCTTCACCGTAGAGATCTTCGTATGTTTGCAGGGCGATCTGGCCGCGGCGCGACAAAAACCAGTTGATGAACAGCTTGGCGGCGTTGGGATGCGGCGCGCCTTTGATCAAGACCGAGAGAACCGCCGCCGGACGAAACATGGGCGCCTTCCTTCCAATCGACCATGTCCAGATCATCCACCGGCAGTCCCTGCTTGTTGGCCTTCTCCGAATCGCGGCAGCCCATGCACAACGCGAACTTTCCCTGGGCCAGCCAATCGGTCATCTGGCGGCGGTCTTTCGAATAGACCGGCTGCTGATCGACAAACAGCTTGCGCAAGAACTCCGGCCCGAGCTCAGGATGATAATAGAAAAACTGCAACGACGGCCCGATGCCGGTGCCGGTGGGATCTTGGGAAACGAATTTGCCTTTCCACTTGGGCTGGACCAAATCCCAGAACGATTTGAACTCCTTGGGATTGACCAGGCTGGTGTTGAAATAAAGACTCGCCGAAGTCGGATTGGCGATGTAGATGAACACATGCTGCTGTTCCGGATCGTTGTAGCGGTGCTTGCCGCCGTACCATTTGGACTCGTCGAGCACTTCCGGCAACAATCAACGCGGACTTGATCGAGTCGAGCACCTTGCCTTTGTAAAGAATCTCGAAATTGGTCACCGCGCCGCCACTGTAGAGATCGGCGACCATCGCGCCCGCGCGCGCTTCGGCGACAATGCGCGTGCCCAGCGAATTGCCGGCGCCGTTGGTGCTGACGATCTTGATCTCGGGAAACTCCTTGCGAAACTCGTTCAAGCAACTTCTCGCTGCCATAGCGGCCGACGTAGAGATTGAGCCGCCCCTCTTTCTTGGCCGCGGCGACCGTCTTATCCCAGTCGGCTTGCCACGCCGGCTTGCTCTCGGCCGCAAGAATCGATTCGATGGGCAGTGAGAAGTACCAACAGCAACATCGAAATGACGGACGATATTCGGTCGTGCACGAATTTCCATTCCTGAAACTGATGCAATCGAGCTTTAACTCGCCCTACTGGATATGGGTCAGTCCTACCGATCGTCTGAGCTCGCGAGGATCGTAATCTCCCACGCGCTACTTCTTCGCCGGCAGCACTTCGTCGAGCAATTTATAGAGCGGCTTCAAATCCTTGGTGTCGGGATCATCGGTGTCGAAATAGGCCATCTTGTCGCGCCGCGCTTGATTGGCCGGCACATGATCCTTGGGCACGTCGACGCGCCGCGAGTTGCGCGCGTCGCCGGGAATGCTGATCGATTTTTTGAAACAGCGTCTGGCCTTCGCGCGACAGCAGCCAATTGATGAACACCTTGGCCGCGTTAGGATGGGGCGCGCGGTTCATCAGCGCCAGGGAGCCAAAGGCCGATGACAAGTTCACGCCTTCCTTGAAATGGAATGGGTTCGAACTCTTCCACCGGCAAGCCCTGATTCTTGGCCCGATGAATCTGGCCGCCCTGGATCGGCAGAATCAAGCTAAACTTACCCGCGCCCAACCAATCCACCGATTGGCGCAGGTCGGCGCTCATGGTCACGTCCATCTCGCTGAAGAAGCGGCGCAAGATACTTTGGCCCTAGCTCAGGACTGTAATAGAGAAATTGCCAGGGAATTCCCGCGCCGCGCACTCGGCGAATATCGCTGGAGAGAATTTTGCCTTTGAGCTTTGGATTGAACAAATCCCAGTAACTCTTGTACTCGCGCGGATCGATGAGCTGGGTGTTGTAAGGCCGCGCCGGCGCCGGCCGAGACATTGCCCTCGTAGACAATAACATATTCGCCTTCTTTGTCGGAGTACTTATGTTTGCCTTCCCACCATTTGCTGGTGTCCAACACTTCCGGGAGGATCAACGCCGGTTTGATCGGGTCGAGCATTTTGCCCGACGTAAAGAGCTTGGTAGAGCGAGATCGCCGCCGCCGTTGTAGACATCGAGGAGATACTTGCCGGCGCGGCGCTCGGCGATGATCCGCTGGGTCATATCGGTGCCCGCGCCGGTGATGCTAGTTGACCTTGATCTTGGGATAGGCTTTCTGAAAAACTCCGGATTCGATGACTGCGCCATAACCGCCGATGGAAACGTTGACCTGCCCTTCCTGCTCCGCCGCCCGCACCGTGCGATCCCAGTCTGCCTGCCATTTCGGCGCATTCGGCGGCGTGCAGGTTGGCTGCCAGCAACAAGCAGCCGCCACAGCCCATTTTAGATTTTGAATTTTGGATTTTGGATTGGGGAAAACGAGCTGGTCACGGCAACGCCACGGAAAAATTTTATCCGATAATCCAAAATCCAAAATCGGCCCCGCGGACTAAAATCCAAAATTATCACCTCATCGCTCCATTCAGTTAATTGCGAATGTCCTGCAGTAGCCACTCGGTCGGAAATTCCCGGCCCAAGCCGCGCTCTTTGATTAGACGATAGGTCGCGCCGCCGACTGAAGCGAACTGAATACCTTGGATCTGATTGCCGCCGACTCCAAGGATTTCTTCATCATCGCGCCGGCCCGGATTGGCGCCATCGAATCAAGTCTTTGAAGCTGACTACTTTGCGCTTGTCGAAACCGCCCTCCCGTTCGATCTCCGGTATGCGCGCCAAGTCCTCCGGCTGGCCAGCAACGTAGGCGCGATGATTGCCTGAAATCTTTTGCGCGCGCGACACCGCGGCGCCAAATGCTTCTCCGGCGCGCGTCGGTGTTGGGCGCGAAAGTGTAAAAAGCGCGAATCCGCTCAGCGCAGGAGCGGTCGAGCTCGACACTGCCTTTCACGGTGCAAACAAAAGCGCCGGCATCGACGGACGCGGCCAGGAATGACCGGCACCGTAGCATCCGTGCAGGCCGAAACGATCTGCGCGCCGTTGACAGCTGCTTCAGCGGTTGCGACCGGAACCACTTCGACGCCAAGCCGCTCGGCCAACTTGTCGGCGAAGGCCTGGCGATTTGCCGGCGTCGGGCTATAGACTTGGACTCGTTTGATCCGCCGGACTTCGGCGAAGGCCAACGCATGGGTCCAGGCCATGCCGCCCGAGCCGATCATGCCGACAGTGTCAGCGGCCGCACTCGACAAATACTTGGCCGCGATGCCGGCGGTGGCGCCGACTCGTAGGTGCTGCAAGTAGCCGTCGTTCATGATCGCCAGCGGCTCGCCGTTCTCGGTGCTGAATAGCAGAATCAGACCGCAGAACAGTCCTGGCCGTTGGCAATATTTCTCTTGGGTTTTGACGCCACCGCGTTGGTCGACCAGTAGGCGATGTCGGACTTTATCCGGGTGGCAAATACCCCATAACGCCGGCTCGTTCCTTCCATCGAGCCCCACTGATAATAGCCCTGCGGATCGCCTGACGGCGCCCAGACATCGATCCGCGGCCGGCAGAGTGGCATCGCCGCGATAATACTCTTTGACTCCCTTCCTCGATGGCATCGAGACAGGTCTTCATGTCGAGCACCTGCTCGATATCCTGGTTACTGATGAGGAGAGCCATGAGATCACTTGAAACTTTCGGATTCGGAGTTTTTCTCCCGCAAAGGCGCAAAGACGCTAAGTGACAGGCCAGAGGCCTGTCAACCCGAGCGAATGCGAGGGATCTAAGATGGATTTCTCTCTCCGTTCGAAATGACAACGTTCACCCTTTGCGCCTTGGCGCCTTTGCGGGAGATCTCCTAATTTCTTCTTCTGCATCGCCCAGTAAATTTTCTCCGCTGACAAGCGGCAGATCGAACAGCCGCACGCCGCAGGCATCGGCGATGGCATTGGCAATGGCCGCCGCCGTCGGCACGTTGGGATTCTCGGCGATCGCTTTGCCGCCATAGGGCGTCGGCCCGGTGGGGCTTTCGACCAAGACCGTCTTCAACGGCGGCACGTCGGCGATGCACGGCAGCTTCGCTTCGCCCAAGCTCAGGGTCGCGATCTTGCCGTCCACCAGCGGATTCTCTTCCATCAGGCGCAAAGCCAAATCCGGTGACGATACCGCCTTCGATCTGCCCGGTGAGGGTCAGATGATTGAGCACCGTGCCGGTGTCGTGCGCCGTGGTTAGATTCAAGACCTTGACGCCGCCGGTGGTCGGATCGACTTCGACCTCGGCCACTTGAGCGGCGAAGCCGGTGACTTTCGGCATATCCTTCGGAACATAATTGGTCAGGTGAAATACCGGGCCGCCGTTTTCTTTGACGGCCAGCGCGATCATCTTTTCGGTGGTCGTCGACTTCTTGTTGGGCGCCGTGAGCTTGCCGCCCTGTTGCTCAATCTCCTCGGGCTGGCAACCCAACTCGCGCGCCGCCAAGGCGACTAACTTGGCGCGCACTTCTTGCGCCGACTGGTTGACCGCGTGGCCGGAAGTGTTGGTTTGTTTGCTGCCGCCGGTGCCCGGATCGAAGGGCAAGCTGTCGGTGTCTTTGAAAACCACGCCGACTTTTTCCGGCGGCAAGCCGAGCGCCTCGCAAACCATCTGCTGGCTGACCGTGTAATATCCCGGCCCGACGTCGGGCACGCCGGTGAGAATATTCACTCTTGCCGTCCGCCTCCAGCGTCAACGCCGAGCTCGCTTTGCCTTCCGGCGTGCCGCGATCGTAGAGCGCCATGCCCCAGCCGCGATTTTTCTTGGCGCCGCCTTTTTTCCAACCGGAGGTCTTGACGATGCGCTCCAGCACTTCGCCCATGAGAATGTGGCTCCATTTCTCACCCATGGGATTGGCGTCGCCGTCGTGCAAAATATTCTTGCGGCGCAGCTCCAGGGCGTCGATGCCCATCTCCTTGGCGATGATGTCCATCTGCGATTCGAAGGCGAACACGACCTGCGGACTGCCCGGCGTGCGCGTCTGGGTGCAAGGCACTTGATTGGTGTACGAACAAAAAGTCTGCACGTCGATGGCCGGACAGCGGTACATGCTCGCCAAACGCCGCCCGCCAAGCACGGTCACTTGCGGATTGGCCTTCTGCGAACCGTAAGCGCCGCCGCTGAAGTAAATATCGCCTTTGACCGCCAGCAGCGTGCCGTCGGCGGCGACGCCGGTCTTCACCGTGATCACCGACGGATGGCGATGGCCGCCGATCAGGATTTCCTCGCTGTAGTCGAGCACCAGTTTTACCGGCTTGCCGCCGACAGCTTTCGATAGGTAATAGGCGATCGGCACGTCGATCAACGACGCCTTGGCGCCGAAATCGCCGCCGACATGGACGATGTGAACCTTGATCTTCTCCTGCGGCACGCCGAAGTCTTCGGCCATCTGCTCGCGCAAGCCCCAGGGCCCCTTGTTCGACGCCCACACTTCGACCTGGCCATTGGCATGAACCTGCACCGTGCAGGCGCACGGCTCGATGTAGCCATGATGCGACAGCGGCGTGCGAAAGGTGTGTTCGAAAACCCGCGCCGCCTGAGCGAAACCGGCCTCGACATCGCCGTTCTTCCAGCGCACGTAGGATTGCAGATTATGGCCGGACATTCCTTCCGGCAGCTTCGGCGTGTTCTTATATTTATTGCGATCCTCGTGGATCAGCGGCGCGCTCGGCTTCAGCGCTTCCACCGGATCGTCGACGTAGGGCAGCTCTTCATACTCAACGTCGATCAAACCGATCGCTTCATCGGCAATCGCCTCGCTGTCGGCCGCCACCGCGGCGATCGCATCCCCTGCCATCCGGACCTTGTCGTAAGCCAACACCGGCTGGTCTTTCACCCGCGTGCCGACGAAGATGTCTTTCACGTCCGCGCCGGTGAGCACCGCGCGCACGCCCTTCAACGCCTTGGCCTTCGAAGTGTCGACTTTGACGATGCGCGCGTGGGCCACCGAAGCGCGCAACACCTTCGCCCACAGCAGCCCTTCAAACGGCAAATCCGCCGCGTACTTGGTCTGCCCGGTTACTTTGCCGTACCCTTCGATGCGGGGCAGTGTTTTACCAATGGTGCGATAAGCCACATGACCTCCCAGTTCTATTTTGGATTTTAGATTGCCGATTTTGGATTGCCGGATCAAGAATCGGAAACCTACTTCGAAGACATCAACTGTCGATACGTCTTACTCCCAATCTGAAATCCTACAATGCCTATTGTCTCATGCCTCTGCCTACTTAATCACCCGATTCGCCCGCGAGAGAAACTCCGGCGAGAGTGTCAGTCCGATCTGTTTCGCCGCCTTCAAGTTGATGACAAACTCAAACTTCGTCGCCTGCTGCACCGGCAGATCAGCCGGCTTGGCGCCTTTCAAGATCTTGTCCACGTAAACAGCCGCGCGCCGATAGAGGTCAGTCGTAGTCCGCCCCATAGGACATGAGACCGCCCTCATCGACAAACTCCTTCTGGAAGTAAATAGCCGGCAACCGGTATTTGCCGGCAAGCTCGACGATCCGCTTTCTTTCGGCGAAAAAGGGGCGAGTGGCGGTCGTCATAATCGCGCCCACCTGCTTCTGCTTTGCGGTTTGAAAGGCGCTCTCTAAACCTTTGGCGTCGAGTTGAGTCTCGATCTCTTCCAATTTTAGCTTCAGTGCCAGAGCCGCAGGCCTGAGCTCTTTCAGTTGGAGGTCTGATCCTACGCCGCCTCCCGGCGGCCGCAGAAGTCCAACTCGGGCGAGCTTGGGGACCGCGTCCTTGAGTATCTCTAGCCTTTTGGTATTTAGCTCGGTCGCTAAACTCGAGAGCCCGGTGACATTGCCTCCCGGCCGCGCCAGACTGGCAACCAAACCTGCACCCACGGGGTCCCCAGCGGTCGCCATCACGATGGGGATGGTAGTAGTCGCTTTCTTCGCCGCCAACGCCGATGGCGTCCCTGCGACCACGATCAGATCAACCTTAAGACGAACCAGGTCCGCCGCAAGCTCAGGTAGGCGCTCAGGCTTTTGCTCGGCAAATCGGTACTCGATGGTGATATTCTTTCCCTCAATCCATCCAAGCTTGCTCAGCTCTTGCCGGAACGCCTCCACGAGGACCGCGCTACCGGAAGCAGTGCTTGCATCCAGGAAACCGATGCGGAAGATTTTCCCTGGCTGCTGCGCGTGAGCGGCGGACGCAGTAAGCGCAAGGAGCAAAGCGCCAGAGCGCTGAAGACAATAGATTTTTTTCATCATGAGATTTTCTCCCGCTGTCTTCTGACTGACTGCTGATCTCTGACTTCTGATCTCTGGCAGACTGTCACTTGATCACCCTATTCGCCCGCGCGAGCACCTCCGGCGGGAATCGTCAGTCCGATCTGCTTCGCCGCTTTCAAGTTGATGACGAACTCAAACTTCGTCGCCTGCTGCACCGGCAGATCAGCCGGCTTGGCGCCTTTCAAGATCTTGTCCACGTAAACCGCGGCGCGCCGATAGAGGTCATCGAAGTCCGCCCCATAGGACATGAGGCCGCCGTCATCGACAAACTCCTTCTGAAAGTAAATAGCTGGCAACCGGTATTTGCCGGCAAGCTCGACGATCCGCTTTCTTTCGGCGAAAAAGGGGCGAGTGGTGGTCGTCATAATCGCGCCCACCTGCTTCTGCTTCGCGGTTTGAAAGGCGCTCTCTAAACCTTTGGCGTCGGGTTGAGTCTCGATCTCCTCCAATTTCAGCTTCAGCGCCACAGCCGCAGGCCTGAGCTCTTTCAGTTGGAGGTCCCAGGATATGCTATGTCCCGACGGCCGCAGAAGTCCAACTCGGGCGAGCTTGGGGACCGCGTCCTTGAGGATCTCTAGCCTTTTGGTGTTTAGCTCGGGCGCTAAACTCGAGAGCCCGGTGACATTGCCTCCCGGCCGCGCCAAGACTGGCAACCAAACCTGCACCCACGGGGTCCCCAGCGTTCGCCATCACGATGGGGATGGTAGTAGTCGCTTTCTTCGCCGCTAACGCCGACGGCGTCCCTGCGACCACGATCAGATCAACCTTAAGACGAACCAACTCCGCCGCAAGCTCAGGCAGGCGCTCAGTCTTTTGCTCGGCAAAACGGTACTCGATGGTGATATTCTTTCCCTCGATCCATCCAAGCTTGCGCAGCTCTTGCCGGAACGCATCCAAGAGGACCGCGATACCAGAAGCAGTGCTTGAATCCAGGAAACCTATGCGGAAGATTTTCCCCGGCTGCTGCGCGTCGGCAACGGGGACAATAATCGGAAAGACAATTGCCAGTAGCCAGAAGAGAACGGATTTCATCATGGACTTGTCTCCGATGTTCTTACCGACACCGAACACTGACTGCTGGCCACGCTCACTTGATTACTCTGTCTGCTCGGACCAGCACATTCGGCGGGATCGTCAGGCCGATTTGCTTCGCCGCTTTCAGATTGACGACGAACTCAAACTTCATCGGTTGCTCGACTGGGAGATCGGCGGGCTTGGCGCCTTTCAAAATCTTGTCGACGAAAACGGCGGCGCGGCGTAGTAAGTCGTTCTGGTTCACGCCGTAGCTCATCAGCCCGCCATCTTCGACAAAGTTGCTTTGCGGATAAGAAGCCGGGAGACGGCTCTTTACCGCGTGTTGGGCAAGCTGGGTTCGCCTGAGTACTAATCACCGGACCCCGCAGTACAAAAACAGCTTCAGCCCGAGCCTTAGTAGCCTCTTGGAACGCGACTCCGATATCCTTGGCGCTTAAAATGTCTAGGAATTGAAGCTGCATTCTGAACGCCCCCGCGGCGCGTTCGGTCTCTCTCAACTGGATGCCGTTACCGGCGTTGGCTGAATTCCCAAATACCGCCAAACGGGAGAGCTTCGGCACAATCTCTTTGAGCAGCTCTAGCCGCTTTCCCGATAAGTCCGCTACCATCGAGGACAACCCAGTGATATTCCCTCCCGGTCGCGCAAGGCTTGTCACGAAGCCGTTTCCGATGGGATCAGGATCCTGAAAAACACTATGGGGATCGTGGTGGTTGCTTCCTTGGCGGCCCGGGTATTTGTCGCACCTCCCGTAACGATCACGTCTACCTTGAGACGCACAAGTTCGGCAGCGCGGCCAGCCTCATTTTTCTCCGCGCTTGGGGATTCAATGACGAAATTTGTTCCCTCGACGTAGCCGAGTTCGCGCAGGCCTTGTCGGAATGCGCTTAAGCTGGCCGAGTTGGCGGAAGGGTTGCTGATGCTAAAGTAGCCTATCCGGTGGACTTTCTTCGGCTGCTGAGACTCAACCCCATCGGCCAATCCTACGAAGGCAATAACGAGGGCAGCAAGCTCCACCCATTTAGATCTGCGGCGCCGCTTTTGGATTTTCGATTGCCGATTGTCGGATTGAGAACCCAGAAACGGATTTAGCGATTTTTTGTCCATGTGCTTTTTCGTCGATTGCCTATTGCCTAGTGCTCCGTCGCCTACTTAATCACTCGATTCGCCCGCGAGAGAAACTCCGGCGAAAGTGTCAGTCCGATCTGTTTCGCCGCCTTCAAGTTGATGACAAACTCAAACTTCGTCGCCTGCTGCACCGGCAAATCAGCCGGTTTGGCGCCTTTCAAGATCTTGTCCACGTAAACAGCCGCGCGCCGATAGAGGTCAGTCGTAGTCCGCCCCGTAGGACATGAGACCGCCCTCATCGACAAACTCCTTCTGGAAGTAAATAGCCGGCAACCGGTATTTGCCGGCAAGCTCGACGATCCGCTTTCTTTCGGCGAAAAAGCGGCGAGTGGCGGTCGTCATAATCGCGCCCACCTGCTTCTGCTTTGCGGTTTGAAAGGCGCTCTCTAAACCTTTGGCGTCGAGTTGAGTCTCGATCTCCTCCAATTTGAGCTTCAGTGCCACAGCCGCAGGCCTGAGCTCTTTCAGTTGGAGGTCTGCTCCTGCGCCGCTCCCGGCGGCCGCAGAAGTCCAACTCGGGCGAGCTTGGGGACCGCGTCCTTGAGTATCTCTAGCCTTTTGGTATTTAGCTCGACCGCTAAACTCGAGAACCCGGTGACATTGCCTCCCGGCCGCGCCAGACTGGCAACCAAACCTGCACCCACGGGGTCCCCAACGTTCGTCATCACGATGGGGATGGTAGTAGTCGCTTTCTTCGCCGCCAACGCCGGTGGTGCCCCTGTGACCACGATCAGATCAACCTTAAGACGAACCAGGTCCGCCGCAAGCTCAGGTAGCGCGCTCAGGCTTTTGCTCGGCAAATCGGTACTCGATGGTGATATTCTTTCCCTCAATCCAGCCAAGCTTGCTCAGCTCTTGCCGGAACGCCTCCACGAGGACCGCGCTACCGGAAGCAGTGCTTCCATCCAGGAAACCTATGCGGAAGATTTTCTCCGCCTGCTGCGCGTGAGCTAGTTGGACAACCGCCAGAAGCAAGGCTGTAAAGTACAGAAGAGAAGAATATTTATTTCTCACTGGTTTTCCCTCGACCTGGTCCGGTGCAATTTTGCTAACTTCGTACAAGTCGAGATCTACGGAACTGCGAGTGCTCGATCGAAGTTCGGGATGACAGCCGTCTTTGTTGTCATTCCGCGGCACCGCCGAGGAATCTCGCATCGAGATATTCGTCATCGTCAAATCGAATCGAGTTGACCGGCGCTAAGCTCAGTCCATACAGCTCCGCGCAATTGTCCCAGAGAATTTTCTTCTGGCTCTCTTTCGAGACGTTTTTCATTTCGAGAAACTCTTCGACAGCCTCCGGGAAATCCGAATCGCCGTGGGGATAATCGGTCGAGAAAACGATTTTATCGTCACCGATCAGATCGATGATCATCGGCAGTTCTTTTTCATGTTCGGTGGAGATCCAGCACTGGCGCTGGAAGTATTCGCTGGGCTTCAACTTGCCGGCAGTCGGGAAACGCCCCTTCGCCATGGCATTGTCCATGCGGTGAAGTAAAAAAGACACCCAGCCGCAGTAGCATTCAAGAAAGGCCAATTTCAGTTTCGGATGGCGCTCGCAGACGCCGCCGCCGATGGTGTCGACCATCGCCACCATGTTTTCCAACGGATGCGACACGACATGGCGCAGCAGCAAATTGTCGCCGAAGCGATCGCCGATCTGCGCCACTTCACCGGCCGCGGTCGCCGAGTGAAAACCGATGGGCACACCGAGTTCTTCCAAGGCCGACCACACGGAATCGAAGTAGCGCGAGTGCCAGGGCAGATTGCGCATCGGCTCCGGCCGCGCGAAGACGCCGACAAAGCCCAGCTTGCCGACGGCGCGCTGGGCTTCCTTCACCGCCTCGTTGGGATCTTGCAGCGGCAGCATGCCGACGCCTTTCAACCGCTTGGGATCGGTCTGGCAGAAATCGTAAAGCCAATTGTTATAGGCCCGCGCGATGGCCGCGGCCAGCTTTGGATCCATTTCGTCGCGCATCATGATGCCCAGGCCGATGGATGGATACAGCGCCGCGACATCGAGTCCTTCGCGGTCCATGGCTTGAAGCTGGCTCTTGGCATCGAAACCGTTGGCCCGGTAGTCTTTGATCTCCTCGTCGATGCGCGTGGCGTCGAAGATGCCGCCGCGGTAAGCCGGCTTGTAACCCTGCAAGTATCTTGCCCTCGATCATCACCATCGCCGAGCTGCGCGCCGTCGAGCTTAAAATCTTCGGCGCCCGCTCGCGCCACTCCGGCTCCATGTACTTGTCCCACAGATTCCGCCGGCTCGCGCAGGTGCATGTCGGAATCGAGAATCTTAAAACCATCTTTCATGTGATCGCTCCCGTAAATTTTTGTTTCAGGAGTATCACGAGGCGGTAGCGGGATGCCAACTATGCGGGAAGCCAGATCATGTTGAGGTGCGCGGATCGTCGTAGAGGCAGGTCTAAAACCTACCCTTGCCGAGGCGGGTAAACCGAGGGCGAAACTAAAGTCCGTTGGCTCTATTCCAAAGGGCGCTGAATTCGTGGACTAAAGATCGACTCTTAATTCAGTCATTCCGAATTGACCGTGACCCCGGTGAAAACCGGGCGTCCATCCCGATCCCCTTGAACCTGGATACCGTTTTCCAACGGTATGACGGACGCGGTCCGTCACATCAGCTCACGAATCAACGACTGTGCCACTGCCGGCGCGATTCCCAGTCGCCGCCGCGCCATCGGGCCGCCTTCGTCGAGCACCGGCTCCAGCTGATCCAAGGCGGGCAGGTCGTCGCGTTTCCAGAATAGACCTATGGCGATCTCATCGCCCCATTCGTAACCATACTTCATGGCGGCGGCGAAGTCGGTCGGATCATGCTTCTTATCCTCCAACTTGAAGGTCCGCTGTTTAAAAAAGTCATGATCGTTTTCGAGATTGAAGGTCACGCAGGGACTGAACGCGTCGATCAGCGAGAAGCCGCGGTGTTGAATGCCGCCCTTGATGAGCTCGACCATATGTTTCACCTGCCCGGTGTACGCCCTGGCGACATAGGTCGCGCCGGCGGCGATCGCCAGCGGGATCGGATTGATCGGATTCTCCACGCTGCCCGCCGGCGTGCTCTTGGTTTTCATTCCCTTGGTGCTGGTTGGCGAGATCTGGCCGGTCGTCAGCCCATAAACCTGATTGTTCATCACGATATAAGTGAGATCGACGTTGCGCCGCATCGAGTGCACGAAATGGTTGCCGCCGATGCCGTAGCCGTCGCCGTCGCCGCCGGTGACGATGATCTTGAGTTCATGATTGGCCATCTGCGCGCCGGTGGCGACTGACAGCGCGCGGCCGTGCAAAGTATGCATGCCGTAGGTGCTGATATAGCCGGGCAGATTCGATGAGCAGCCGATGCCGCTGATCACCATCGCCTGGTGCGGACGAATACCCAGCTCCGCGAGCGCCTGCTTCAACGCGACCAGCACGCCAAAGTCGCCGCAGCCCGGGCACCAATCCGGTTCGGCCTTGCCTTTGAAATCCTTGACCGTCAACGGCAAGTTCGCCCGCGGCGGCACAGCAGCCTTAGATTCAAGTTCGACCGTAGATAATGTCATCATTCGCTCCTTTATCTTGTTGGTCCTTCAAGCGTTCCCGTGAAGCGCGGATCGGAAAGTGCACCGCCGAGGCGCGGAGTACGCGGAGTCAAGAGATTTTGAATCAGGAATTTTCCGAACTCTGCGAACTCTGTGCCTCTGCGGTGAATCCTTCTTCACATGATACACGAGACTCGAAACATTCGTTCGTCAAACCATAATTTCATGCACCGGCACATATTGCTTCGTTGCTGCCGGCCAAAATCGCTTTCACACCATCGACGATATGATGCGGCATGAACGGTTCGCCGTCATATTTGCGAATATGACCGTCGGCGACGATGCCGGTCTCCGACCGTAAATAACGCGCGAACTGGCCGCTATAGTTGTTCTCGACGATGATGGTTTTCTTGCTCTTTGCCAGAGTCGAAACGATCGCTTCGCCGTGCAGCGGCACGAGCCATTTGATCTGGAGCAAGATTAGCGGCGATGCCTTCCTCGTCGGCCAGCTTCTGGATCGCCTCTTGGACGACCCCTTCGGTGGAGCCCCACCCGACCAGCGTGACTTGCGCGTCAGCGGCGCCCCAGAGCTTGGGCGCGTCGAGCAGCGGCAAAATCGAATCCATCTTGCGCATGCGTTTCTCATGCATCGCCTGGCGCTTGTGCGGGTTGGTGTACTCGTCGCTGATCAACACGCCGTCTTCATCGTGATCGTCGGTGGCGACCACATGTTCGAAACCCAGCGTGCCCGGCAGCGCGCGCGGCGAGATGCCGCTGTCGTTGATCTCATAGCGCTTGTAGCCGCCGTTGAGCGGCGGCGTGGCGCCGTTGAGGCCGATCACCTCGCCGCGTTCGATGGGCACGTTGAAGTCCAGCTCCGCCGGATCGACGCTCGATCGGCCTTCGGAGAGCAGTAAATCTGAAAGAATGATGCCGGGACACTGAAACTTGTCGACCAGGTTGAACAGTTGCGGCACCGTATTGAAAACAATCCGGGATCGTCGTCGGCGCGACGATGATGCGCGGATAGTCGCCCTGCCCCGCGCCCATCGCCTGCCACAGATCGCCTTGTTCGGTTTTCGTCGGCACGCCGGTGGCCGGCCCGGCGCGCTGCACGTTGATACAGACCACGGGAATTTCCATCATCGCCGCGGCGCCCAGTCCCTCGGTCATCAAAGCGAATCCGCCGCCGGAGGTCGCGCACATGGCGCGGCAGCCGGCGTGGGCCGCGCCGATGGCCATATTGATGACGCCGATCTCGTCCTCCACTTGGCGCACCATGATGTCCAATTGGCGCGCGTGGCGCGCCATCCAGTGGAGCACGCCGGACGACGGGCTCATCGGATAGGCGCAGTAAAAGCGCACTCCCGCCGCCGCGCCGCCCATGGCCAACGCCTGGTTGCCTTCGAAGAACGCCAGTTTTTTGCCGGTATCCGGCAGCGTGACCGGCAAGCGCTTTGAACTGCGCCGCCGCGTAATCGTAACCGGCGCGCGCCACGCCGACGTTCTCGGCGATCACCGCGTCGCCTTTCCGTTTGAACTGCAAGCTGAGTATCTCTTCGAGAATTTTGAATTCGACGCCGATCAGCCGCAGCACTGCGGCCAAGGCAATCGTATTCTGCACCAAGTCGCCTCGGACCGCCGGCGCCAGTTCCTTCACCGAGAAGCCGCAAAGCTGAACCCCGGCCGCGGCGCCGTCAGGTTTGATCTTGTCCTTGTTGTAAAGCACGGAAGAGCCCGGCGTCATCAAGCCGAGATGGCGATTCATGGTATCTTGATTGAGCGCGATTAAAACATCGAGCTTGTCGCCGAAGCTCAGCACCGGCGCGTCGCTGGTGCGCAAGGTGAGAAATATATGACCGCCGCGCACGATCGACTGATAAGCATTGTAGGCGTTTAGATGCAGCCCGCGGCGCACGAAGATGCGCGCCAGGATATCGCCGGGCGTGGCGATGCCCTGGCCGGCTGCGCCGCCGATTGCGATGGAAAGATCGACTTTCGCCATACTCAAGACCTCCTCTGGCCGGTTGTTAAGCCTTCATTTGGTCGCAGTCACCTCGGTTGCCGGAAGCATTGCGACAATCTTGCTCATTTCACTGACGGAAAAGGCTCTCAGTGTCTGCGTGCGGATATTACCGAGAGACGCCATGCTCATGGCGAACGCCGTCATCGTCTCATCGTCCGGCGCATCGGCGGTAAACACTGCGTCAAATGCGCCCATGGTCCAGTAAATATCTTTGACCTTGATGCCAAGATTAGCCGCCGCATTGACTAGCCCTTTGGCGCGCTCGGTGGTGTGGCGGATATGACGCGCGCCTTCCTCGGTAAAGTTTACCAGCGAAACATAAGTCGCCATCGAAACCTCTCGGCCGCTTGGTCTAATCAAAGAGTCTTCAGGCTTCCGTGTAATCACCGCCGAGGCGCGGAGGACGCGAAGTAAAGAGAATTTGCTTAGAAATTACTCCGAACTCTGTGAACTCTGTGCCTCTGTGGTGAATAGTCTTTCTCAGCAAACCCAAAACGAGCCAAATAAAAAAGCCGGTCTGCTCCCGCGACATATCGCAAAAGCAACCGGCTTTTAGCCACCTATTTCCCCGCTAAATATCAAGCCGCGCTCCTTGCACTGCTGCTCTGAATCGCGAGAGATCGTCAAAGTTGAGGAAATCTTGTTGTGATGAGACAACTACCAACGCCCCTCGCCACTGTCAAGCTATTCTTTGTAACGATCGGTTGTCTTCAAAGACGTTTAAAAAAACAAATCCCTCTAAATCTCCCTTTACAAAGGGAGACTTTCCATTCCCCTTTGAAAAAGGGGGAATGGAGAATTTGTCCACACCACCACCGATACCGTTGCCGTATTGCTGCGCAGCCACGGTGCTACACGAAACCATGGAATCCACCGGCGAACTCTTGTACTTTAGCTGCGATTCGGATTAATTCTGTCACTTTGCGGCGAGCGTTCAAAATAGCGTTCATTCAGTTTGACGCGATCGGAGGCAGCATGTTCGATTTTCTTTTCCCCACTCATCCATTCGGCGGCCACACGCTGCGCCTGGTTGCGCAAGCGCAGCAAGGCGGCGGCGATGTCTTCGATATCGCCCGGGCGATGAAGAACGTCGAAGCCGGCGACAAGGACAGCTGGGAGCGCGAGTGGCTGGCCATGGCTGAGAAGACTGAAGCGCGCGCCCACGGCGCATTGGCGGCCGGCCATCAAGGCACGGCGCGGCAGAATTTTTTTCACGCCAGCAATTACTATCGGATGTCCGACGTGCTCCTGACCAGCGCCGAGGAAAGCAAACGCGGCGAGCGCTTTCGCCAGTCCCAGGCAATGTTTCGCGCCGCCGCTAAACTCAATTCGCCCAAGATCGAAGTGATTTCAGTGCGCTGCGGCAATGAACAGTACGACGGTTACTTCTGCCATCCCGTGAGTCCCAAGCCAGGCAAATGGCCGGCGGTACTGTTTCTCGGCGGCGCCGACGCCTACGCCGAAGAGATTTATTTCGGCGGCAAGCAGATGCTCGAGCGCGGCTGGGCGATGCTCTTGGTCGACACGCCGGGACGCGGCTCGTCGATGTACCTGAAAGGCATCAAGACCCGGCCCGATTACGAAGTGCCCGGCAAGGCTTGCATCGATTATTTAGTCTCGCGGCCGGAAGTCGACGCCAACCGCGTCGCGCTCCTTGGCATCAGCATGGCCGGTTATTACGCGCCGCGCGTGGCGGCCTTCGAAAAGCGCCTGCGGGCACTGGTCGCCTGGAGCGGCTGCTACAGCATCTTGGACGATCTCTATGACTGGTGTGTGCACCTCCAACCGGTCTGTCAACGTCTGCTCGGCGGCGTCAGCCACGAAGAGGCGCGCCGGCAATTGAAAGACTTCACCATGGCCGGCATGCGCCAAGAACATCACCTGCCCGACGCTGATTACCCACGGCGACAAGGACACGCTGATGTCCGTCGAAGGCGCGAAGAAGTTGTTCAACGAAATCGGCGCCACTGATAAAACCTTAAAAATTTACGGCGAAGCCGACGGCGGCGGGCGGATTCACTGCAGCCACGACTACTGGGCGCATAACTTGCCGTACATGTTGGATTGGTTGGAAGAGCGGCTGTGAGAAAATTGGAGTATCAGAGTGTTTAAAATCAGTTCAACCGATGCGTTCCGATTCAATCCCCCGTCCGATCCTCCCCCGCGACGCGGGGGAGGACAGAGGTAGGGGGCTTGAACGCATCGTACGTTTCGAACGTTTTGAAACGGATTGAACGGTCAATGCAAAGGAGAATTATTGCAATGGCAAACAACGGACAAGACTCAATTGGGACAAAGAAGTCGACGTGCTCGTTGTCGGCTACGGCGCCGCGGGTGGCATCGCGGCGATCACCGCCCACGACGCCGGTGCGAAGGTTTTATTGATCGAAAAAATGCCCCACCCCGGCGGCATCTCGATTCTCTCCGGCGGCGGCGTCGCCTTCGCGCATAACGCCGAGGGGGCCTTTCAATATTTAAAACGCACCTGCAACGGCACCACGCCGGACGACATTCTGCGCAAGATGGCCGAAGAGATGGTCGGCATGATCGACTGGGTCACCGAACTCGCCAAAGTCAGCGGCACCGAGCCGTCTAAGACCGAGACCCGCGGCCATGGCACCTATCCATTTGCTGGCACCAACGACATTGATTCGATCAAGCTCAAAGACTTCCAAGCCTACGACGAATTCCCCTGGGCCAAAGGACTGCGCGGCGGCGCCCGGCTGTTCAAAGTCGTCTACGACAACGTCAACAGCCGCAACATCGAAGTGCTGCTCTCGACGCCGGCGAAAGAATTGATTTTGAATAGCGACGGCGAAGTGATCGGCCTGGTCGCCGAGCATGACGGCAAGACGATTCGTATCAAGGCGAATAAGGGCGTCATTCTGTGCTGCGGCGGCTACGAAAACGACGACGCCCTGAAGCTGCAATACTTCGAAGCCCAGCCGGTCTATCCGGTCTACCTCGGCAACACCGGCGACGGCTTGAAGATGGCGCAAAAAGCCGGCGCCGGCCTCTGGCATATGTGGCATTTTCACGGCGGCTACGGCTTTAAGTTTGCCGAGCTGCCCTTCGCCATCCGCCATGTCTGGGCCGGACCGAGAAACGAGAACCGCAAGATGATTTGGATCGGCGTCGACAAATCTGGCAAGCGCTTCATGGACGAGTACCCGCCGGCGCCTCAGGACACCGGCACCCGGGCGCTGGAATACTACGATGCCGACATCCAGGACTATCCGCGCATCCCTTGCTATCTGATCTTCGACGAGGAAGGCAGAAAGCTCGGCCCCATCGGCATCCCGATCGTCAACGACGAGCGCTATGACGCCAGCTGGAGCGCGGACAATCTCGCCGAGATCGACAAAGGCTGGATCAAAAAAGGCAACTCGCTGGAAGACATCGCGGCGCAGATCGACGTCAATCCCAAAGTGCTCAGAGCCACGGTGGAACGGTGGAACGACCTCTGCGCCAAAGGCCAGGACGAAGATCACAAACGGCCGCCGAAAACCATGATGCCGATCAAGACCGGCCCGTTCTACGTCATGGAGGCCTGGCCCATCGTCAATAATACTCAGGGTGGCCCCGAGCACGACGTCAAGCAGCGCGTGTTAGACCCGATGAAACGACCCATCCCACGCCTCTACGTCGCCGGCGAGATCAGCTCGATTTACGGCCATTTGTATTTGGAAGCGGGCAACATCACCGAATGCTTCGTCGCGGGGAAGATCGCCGGGCAGAATGCCGCGGCGGAGCAAGCGTGGTCCTGAGCGGTCGATTGTGAATAGAGCAGCGTGATCACGCCGCAATCGACGAAGCAAAGATTGTCGTCACCACGAAGGCACGAAGAGCACGAAGTTCGGAATTTTAATCATCCGAAACCTTCGTGTCCTTCGTGCCTCCTTAGAAAATACATTCAAGGGGAGGGTCTCCACACAATGAAGAGGTCACCTGGATTCCGTCATACCCGCGAAAGCGGGTATCCAGGCTAATTGGGCGCAGAACAAACCTGGATTCCTTCGCGTGCGCGGGAATGACGAATCGATGAGGGGATCATGTTCTGGGAGTGCCAACCATTTTCATGCTCTGTAGGCGAGCGCAAGCTCATGAAACACTTCGTGGTGGAAAATGATGTTATCAATAAGCAGATTCGTTTCGACCGCAGCTACTGTCGTTTAAACTTTTAAAAATAGCGCCACAGCCACCATTTCTCGAAGCCGAGCTTCGCCCAGTAGATCGCCCTAGACGGCCCCCATGTGCGCGGATCGGTGACACCGAAGGGCGGCCAGCCGGTGGGATACGTCGTTCGGTTTGCGGCGGCGCGTCCAGCGCCGAAGGCGAGTAGTCATATGGTGTGCAGCCAGAGGTCTACGGGTCGTGCCCTTGCCGGTGATCTCGACGGCGAGATTATGCGCCAGCACATCCGCTTCCTGATGGGCGACGCCGCCGGCCTTGGACGCCGGCAGGTCGGCGCAATCGCCGATGGCGTAAACATTGTCCCATTTGGTTTGCAGCGTGTCGTAGTCGACGCGGATGCCGGTTTCGCTCTCGGCCAGACCGCTATCGAGCAGCACTTGCGCCGGCCGGTGCGGCGGCACCATGACCAGCAGATCGTAGGGAATGTTGTAATTGTACAGACCCTGGACGACCTTTTTCTCCGGTTCGATGGAACGCACGACAAACTCGTAGTGCTGCTCGATGCCGCGCCGTTTGCTTTCGGCATTCATCCACACCGCCGGATCGTGAGCTTCGCCGGTCGGTTCCGCCTCGCGGGTGAAGTAGTCGATCTGAACCCGGTCGCGAATCCCCTTTTGACGGAAATATCCATCGAGCATCCACTGCGCTTCATAGGGCGCCGGCGGGCATCGGTATGGCCCGAGCGGCACACCGACGACTACCCTGCCGCCGCGAAACGACTCCAGGCTCGCGCGCAAACGCAGCGCTGATTCCATTTCCCAGGGGTGCTGCGACCCTTCGGCAAAGCCCGGAACCAAGTCGGGACGGGTTTGCAGGCCGAGCGAAGTGATCAAGTAGTCGTAGTTGATCTTTTCTTTTTCCAGCGAAATTTCCTGGCGGATCGGATCGATGCCGAGAATCTCCGACTGAATGACTCTGACGTTGCGCTTCTCGATTACTTTCAAATTCCGGCTGATATCGCGCGGTTGGCGCTCGCCGATCATGATGAACAGAAACGCCGGCATGAAAATATGATCGGCGCGCCGGTCGATTAGAATGACATCGTGATCGGCGCCGAGCTTGCGGCCCAAATGCGTCGCCGCCACCACGCCGCCGCAGCCGCCGCCTAAAATGACAATTTTCTTTCGTCGCGATAGAAGTTGCATGTTGAGTTCTTGGTTTCGCGAAGTCTATTTATCTTGAGCGCCGAAGCGCTGTTTTGAGCGTTGCGCCAGTCCCTGGAGATTTCTCAGCCGCTGCTCGCGCCAGAGTTGTTGCTCGCGCCTGCCGTCGGCGTTGAGTTCCTTGCCAAAGCCGGATGATGCCCGCAAGAACCAGATGATTAAAGTATCAGATAGATCTTTTAGCCATTCCATACATTTCTCCGCCTCACGCTCCGGCTTTGCTTAACCCAGCGTTTGGTGACTGCGTTTGAGCTTATCTTAAGAAGGTATCTTCTTGCCGGAGCTTTTCGCCGGCGGCGAGTAGCCCCTGCGGCGACGGCCCCGATTCACCGATCAGACCGACCTGGCGCAAGAACTGGCCGATCTGCTCATGGTCGCGCGGGCTCACCGGCGCATAAGGCCGGCAGGGCTGGCCGAGATCGACACCGAAATGTTTCATCGCCGACTTCATCACCGGCGGCAAACCATAGGCGCCCCATTTCCCGGGAAATAAGGCGTAGCAGCGCGCCCAGAATCTGGCCGTCTCCAGATCGCCGGCGCGAAACGCCTTGACGATCTGCGCGCCGATGCGCGTCCCCGGCGGCGGCATGGTGGCGCCGGAGCCGCCGAGCATGAGCGTGACCAGGAGCGGCTGCATGGTGGTAAAATAGTGACCGCGGCCGGCCAGCTCGATCTGCTCGATCAAACGCGAGATCTTGGTGATGTCGCGGGAGCTTTCTTTGAAGTAGCGAATATTATCGATCTCGCTGATCTTGACGAAGGCATCCTGCGGCGGATCGGCGCCCGGACCGGGATTGTGATAACAGGTGACCGGCAACGGACTCGCCGAGGCGACTTGAGTGTAAAACTCCATCAGCTCGGCGATGGTCGGCTGGCCGCCCCAGGGACGCAGCGGCATCAGCACTTGAATGAAGTCGCCGTTCACCTTGGCGGCATACTCGGCGAGTTCAATAACCTCGCGCGGCGCCGGACTGGAGCAGCCCAAGATCACCGGCACCCGGCCGCCGATCATTTCGGTGGCGACTTTGAGCACTTCCTTGCGCTCATCGCGCGACAGCATGGTGTATTCCGCCGCTTCCACCGCCGCCACCGTGATCGCGTCGCAGTCGGGAATAAGAAATTCGATTTCCTTTTCGAGCGCCTTGTAATCGACGCGATCATTCACGTCGAAGGGCGTCAAACAGGCGCCAATGATGCCGCTGATAGGTTTGGTCGTTGCCATAGGCTTATGGAGTTCTTTAGCTATTTGGTTCTTTTGTGGGTTCAGATTGTTTTGTTCACCACGAAGGCACACAGGGTTCGATAATTTAATTTCTGAACTTCGTGCTCTTCGTACTACTATCCTTGATAATTTGCGGGGTTTGCGCAAATGGTGCGAGCGTCAAATCCAAGAGGGCGGGTTTAAACCCGCCCCTACCCATGCCGATTCTTTTTTGCGCCCTTGCGTTCATTGCGGCCATTCTTCTTGTCGGTTGCGGCTTTGCCACGCTATGTCCTCCTTAGAAAATACACGTGCAGCGATGATCTGGGCATCGATAACGACTCTCTGTTCCGTCATACCGGCGCAGGCCGGTATCCATCCCCTTCCGCCCCTGGATGCCGGCCTGCGCCGGCATGACGAGTCTAAGGAATGGCTTCCCGGTATTTTCATTATCTGTGGGCGTGCGTAAGACCATGATTCACTTCGTGGTAAAATCGTTTTCACAGTAACCCTGCGACACTGCTAATTTAAGACTTCCGCGACGATGCGCGCATGGCCGGCATCGCTGCCTTTGACCCGCAGCGGCAGCGCCATGATGCGCGTGCGCTTGCCGACGCACCGCAGCCAAATTGGTGACGTTCTCGGCGATGAGAACGTCATTACCCAACAAAGTTCGATGCACCGGAAAATCGAACCCCTTGGGCCGCAGCGGCGTCGGCAGGTCGACGGTGATGCAGTCGATGCCGAACATTTTAATGCCCTTCTTGACCATCCACTCGGCGGCGTCGACGGAAAGATAAGGATGCAGATTGTAATCCGGGCTGTCGAACTTCTCGTCCCAGCCGGTGTGGAGCATGAGGATATCGCCGCGATTGACCGTGACGCCGGAGGCTTCTAAATCTTTTGCCGTCACCTCTTCGCCGCCGTTCTTCTTGACGCTGATCACCGCGCCGGTGCCGACGAAGGCATCCACCGGCAACTCGTCAATCGATTTGCCGTTGGGCATTATATGGATCGGCGCGTCGACATGGGTGCCAGCGTGACAGGGCATCGACAACTCAGTGACGTTCAAGGGATGGCCTTTGTCCAGGCTCAAAAACTTCGTCACGTGGACTTCCGGCAGGATCGGAATCTTCGGCATGCCGTCGTAAATCACCCGTGACAAATCGATCATTTCCATAGCACCTATCTCCTTGTTTACTTGCCGCCGCGCCAGCGCTCGTAGAGCGGATCTTTGGCGACGTAGGCGCGGACAATGCCGTCGAACGCCAGCCAGAACTGGTCCAGAGTTTTCAGCACCGAGGCGCGCACCGCCACTTGCTGCGGTTCGGTCACGGCGTAGCGCTCCACCGCCAGCGGTCCGACTTTCATATGCTCTTCGTCGACGCCCATGTGCAGCGTCCAGTAACGGATGTCTTCCGACTCGCGATTAAAGCCGTAATGCTGGGTGAGGCCGTTGACGATGCGCGTCATGCGCTCGTTCGCCGTGCCTTCGAGACAGAATCCCTGGCAAGCGTAAAGCTCGAGCCAAGTGCGTTGGGACATCAACAGTTCGCGCCAATCGAGAAACGCCTGGGTCTCCGGCGTCGGCTCGATGCGGTCGAGCTCTTCCTTGTCGGCGAAACCGCAAGCTTTGGCGAAGCGGATGAACAGCGCCTTGTGGCTATCGGTGCCGGTGATCTCTCCCGTGCCCTCTTCGACGACGTTCTCGATCCACATTTTTTCCAACTCGGGATCGTCCGGGCAACGCGCCAACATCGCGGCAATCGGTTTCGGGAAGGGCTTGGGGAAAAATAAATAAAACTGGCCGATGAATCCCTTGAGCGCGTCACGGTCGAGCTTGCCGTCCTCGATCATGCCGATAATCGGATGATTCTTGGAGTGCTTGGCCCGGACCATTTGCTGGATCTCTTTGACGAAACTCGCTGCTCGACACTACCGCCATGGCAACTATCTCCTCTCGCACGCGCCTCTACCGGACTGCAAAACAGACCGGGAGCTTCAACACACAAGTACACTTACCACATGAAAAAAAAGCTGGAAAGTCAGTTGGCCGCCTTTATCGGGTTTGGTCTATTCGGCTTGGCTTGGACACTCCAGGACAGTCACGAGTTTAATTTGGCGATTGAAAGCTTCGATCCATCCACACCAAGGCCAAGGCTCGGCCGACTGGTCATTATGAGGAAAAACCTCATCGACTATATGAATGACCCTGGCATTATCTAACCAGGCTTAGGCGCGCTTATTGGATGGCCGAATATCGTCGGAAAACCGTCGGCGGCACTAAATAAATTTCGCTATTGTTTTCCAGCGGGAACTTCCTACCCGTTTTATGACAGAACGCGAGGTGCCCGCGAATGGCAGCAACCTGTGGAGGGACAGAACGCCCATGATATAGCTCAGCGATGCTTTGCTTATGGTCTGCGCCCTCTTCGATGTGGAGCCTCATGAGAATCGAATGATCGTGGCCGCAATCCTTGCAACGAACAGTTAGGTCATAGGTCGGCATGGTGCATCCTTTCCCCGTGGCGCACTCTTATCGCTATCCCGGGTGGCATTGCAAGCGATTGGATCCTGCCTCAAGTAGAGCGGCAAGACGACGGAATACGCCGGTGGGAGCCACAGCGGCAGCCGTCATGCCGATTGTTCTCCCCGGCACGGCAGATGGTTGACCGCCTGCCAACCTGTGGAAATAAGTCACTCGTCCCTCTCTCACAAGAGCTAACAGCGGCAACAGAGTTTTTCTGCGAAACCATCTCTGCTCTCTCGGCCCGTTGGGTCGTGCCTCGGAAATTCCAACAACAGTGCTTTAACCCAGCGCCGGTGGCGTATGTCTCGCCACCCGACCCTCCGCCATCGTCAGATCTCCCTCGTCGTTTTCCTTACAGGAGGCAACGGAGGAAACAGAGATTTTTTAACCCTCCGTGAACTCTGTTTGCTCCTGTTGAATTACATTCCTGGTCACTCGTCCCTCAACGCTTCCCTCGACCCTCGTCTCCTGCCCTTGCATGACAGCGTTTGAATTTTTTGCCGCTGCCGCACGGAAATCTTCGGTGTCGTTATTTATCCGATGATTTGGCGACGGGGGCCGCGAGATCGATGCTCGCCTCGGGCGCCGAATCGCGCACCAGCCGCACCTCGCGCTGGGGAAAGGGAAAAGACATGCCCGCCGCATTGACCGCATCGTACACGGCCGCGGCCAGATCGCTTTTGACTTGCGTGGATTGGTTGAATTGCCGCGGCCATACACGCAGCTCAAAGTTGATCGAGCTGTCGCCGTAGCTCATGAAGAGCGCGCGCGGCGCGGGCTCTGGCAAAACATCCGGGTGCGCCCGCGCCACCTGCTCGAGCAGCTCGATCACCTTTTTAGGATCGGCCCCGTAGTTCACGCCGACCGGCAGATCGACGCGCCGCAAACGATCGCTGAGCGTCCAGTTGGTGACTCGGTCGGTAATCAGCTGCGAATTGGGAACGATGATATCGGCCCCTGCGCCGGTGTGGATCACGCTCGCTCGGATGCCGATGCGTCGCACCGTGCCCTGAAGGTTGCCGACCTCAACGGTGTCGCCGACGTGGATCGGCCGCTCGAACAACAAGATCAGCCCGGAGACAAAATTATTGACGATACTCTGCAGACCAAAGCCGATGCCGACACCGAAGGCGCCGGCGAGGACACTCACCTTGTTGAAATCGACCCCGAGCACGCCGAGCGCGGCGACAAATCCGAGGGCGAGAATAATGTAATTGAGCAAACTGGAGGCGGCGTAGGACAGGCCGGGAGCGAGATCGATTCTCGGGTAGACATCCTCTTGCAAAGCGAAGCGCAGGAAGCGCGACAGCAGGTGGGCCAACCAAACGATCAGAAAAAATTCCAGCACGTTGCCGAGCGAGATGGCGATGGTGCCGCGCTCCAGCTTGGTCGAGAGCAGGGCTTGTCCTAAGGACCACGCGCTATCCAAAAGACCGAGGTAGGCCAGATAGCGGATCGACCAGGCCAAGACTGCTCCCCAAATCAGCAGCCGATAAACCCGCCTTTCCAGAAGTTCGCCTTGGTGCGCAACCATCCGGAGCAAGCGCAGCGGCCACAGCCGCAACGCCAGCGCGATCGCTCCCCCGACCACTCGCAGCATCGCAAACGCCAGGATTACCAGGACGGCGCCGACAAGAATACCGGGCGTCAAGAGACGCGCCAGGCGCGCATAACCTGCCGCTCCCGCCGCCAGCGCGACAAGGAGAACGATCATGAGCAGAAATCGACCCGCCTTCAGGAGTATCAGACCGGAAGATTCGGCTCTCTCGGCAATGATTTGGCGATAATGGCGGCGAATCCCGAACAGCACGATGATCGCAGCGAGGGTCTCGGCGACAATGATCGCCAGACCGATCAGTCGTATGCCCGAAAAGGCCTGGCGCAGGATATCGACGGCCAACAGAAAACAGAACGTATAGCTCACCGACGCGACCGAAACGCTGAGCATCGGCCGCGCCACGCGGAGCATCGGCACGAGCATTAGAATTGTCAGGAGTTGCCGCACCGCGGTAGGCATCTGAAAAAACGGTGAAGTCACAAAGATCAACGTAGTCGCCAACGCCGCCGCGTAGGGTCGCTTGAAGACCAAGATGGCCGGCGATGCAGCCACGCCGGACTTCTCCCACGCAGCGAGCTTGCGCCGCGCCGCAGCGAACACCACGGCCAAGACTATGAACAGCGCGGCATGCAGAGCGCTTCCCTGGCGCGGCTCGCGCACGTATTTAACGATCTCCGACCAATGGGCGCTGCCGGCCCGGCGTAAATGCTCGGGCAACGCTTTGAGCGCGTCCGGCCATAACTCCACCCTCCAGATCGGCGGCACGGTGGCGACGAAAATGCCGGCAACGGCTTGTTGCTGAATCTGGCCGATCTGCGCCAAAATCGTGTCGCACTTGGTCACCCCTTGGGCGACGCGGCTCTGCAGATCCAACAGCGCCGCGCGCTCGCTTTGAAGTTTAGCCTGCGCCGCCGTAATCGCCGCCAGCGTGGCGTCGATCTGTTGCAGGATCGGATCCGGAGCCTTGGCTTCCTGCGCCGCCGCGCGCGTGTTGCCCCAGGTTTTTTGCAGATCGGTAAGTTGATTCAGTGACTGCTGCAGTTTGGTCGCCTGCAGGGTGAGCGCGCTCAAGGAGCCCTTCGCTGCCAATTCGTGGCGCTGCCAATCCTGCTGCAAGCTCTGCAAAACATCGAGGGTAGGCTCCGCTTCCAAGGTCTTGGTCGTCGCGGCGAATTGCCCGTCCAACTTTTCGCTCAATTCAGGAAGGGTCTTGGCGATGGTTTCGATTTGCGCGCTGGGCGCCGCGCTCGCGGTCAAATTACCGAGTAAGTTGGATACTTCAGTGGCCCGCGTCGCGATATCCCCCAGTGGGATCACCACCGGTGGCGCCGGCACGGCCGGTTCAGGCGCCGCAGCCTTAGCCGCGGGCGCCGGCAAAGCGACGGATTTTTCCTGCGCTGCGTTACCGTAGCCGCTGGAGAGCAACAGCAAGAACGCTAGTATGACAGTCGTAGCAAAAGTATGTCTTGCGCGCATGCTTGTTAGACCTCGCAATCGGCACATCGAGTAGAGCCGTATTCAGAATGGAGTGAGATCCGGCAACTACAGCCCGCCGCCCCATCGGAGTTGCCATGCAACGCCGAGCACGTCTAGATCCGCTCCAGTCTTGGCATAGACATTGGTGCTGCCGTAGAGTTTGATCGAGTTGTAGCGATTAATCGGCAGCGCCAGGGTGAGGCCGACACGGACATTCTCAAGGCTTTCTCCCTTATCGCCGTCGATGGTCCCGCGCGCCCCCGTGTAGTAAAGCGCATCGAACCCGAGCCAAATCCCGGGCGTGATCGAGTAAATCAAATGTCCTTGCACGGAATAGACTGGACTGACTTGGAGGGTTTTGCCGTCGAGAAAATCGTTGTTGTCAGTGTAGAAACGGACGCCGCCAGCAAGCTCCAACGTCACCGGGCCCCAGGTTTTGGAAACTCCTAGCTCCGGCTTGAAAGACCAGCGATTGGTGCCGACGTTCACCAGTTTATCGGATTCATATTTTCCGAGCGGCGGAGTCACCTCTACGCTGGAACCGACAATGAGATCCGGCTGATAATCGCGGAATTCATCAAGCGTGAGCGCCGGCGCGCCGTAAAGCAACATCGAGAGCCGTAGTCGCGGATCGTTGAATCCGGAAACCTTCCGCGTGCGCGCTTGGCCGGCCAGTTTGGCGCTGCCATCGACCCACGTGTAAGGCACGATCAGGTCGAACTTCCCCGACCGGCCCCACAAGTCCAAGGTGCGCACGTAGGCAAGAACTGCGCTGTTAAGTTTGATCTCGGTATCGGTAATTGGCACCGATGGATCGACACCGACATTGCCTTGAGAGTATGCATAACCGCCGATCAGGAAGTTGAGTCCCACCGGCGTGTTGGCATAAGCCCTCGGTTCAAGATCCTGGGCGGATGCGGTCCCTCCGCTCGTCGCAAAATCGCCAACCGCGAACAAACCCGGTAACAACATCGCAAACAGTAATCTTCGCAATGCTAATGACGACATCCTGAACCTGCCTGCGACGCATAAAAGAATTAGTTTAACGGTACCTTTAAAAATTGCGCTCCGTCAATTCCCTGGACAACAACGATCAATCGGCGTTCGGCAGTTCTGGTCGCTCGTACCGCAACCTCGTCGGCGCCGAGCTTTGCTTTTCAGCAACTCGGACACGGGCAGATCAAGAGCTTGCTGGGTGGGCTGAATCGCGATTACAGCAGCGCTTCACCGCTGCAATCAACCCTCTTTTCGCGATTCAGAACGCCGCCTAGTCGTTCAATCAGCCAGAACATGGCGGTGCCGCCAATCGCATATGGGGGCAGCAGCCGCAGCCAGCCGAAAAATTGCGGTCGCAGCGGCGATAAGCGCACCCGACGGAGCATCCAGCGGCCAAGCGCCATGAATGCGAACACCACGGCGATAAAACTGAAATGGCCGACCTCGACACCGATGCTGAACAGCAGTAGAGCGAGCGGAATGTGACCTTCCGGCAATCCCACTTCGCTCAATCCGCCGGCGAATCCCAACCCGTGCAATAATCCGAACGAGAATGCGACGAGCCATGGCTGACGCTCTGTGAGGCTAGGCTGGGTCGACGGAGACCTGCCGTGGCTGCGGAGAATTTCTTTGGCGACAAAGACGATACTCAAGGCAATGACCGCCTCAACAGGCGGCGACGGAACGTGAACAAAGCCGAGCGTGGCCAAGGCTAGCGTTACGCTGTGCGCAACGGTAAATGCGCTCACGGTCTTGACCAACTTGCCGAATCCGCGCACCAGCAGCAGCAGGCCGAGCACAAACAGCAGGTGGTCGACACCGGTCAAAATGTGCTCGACTCCAAGAGCAAGATACGTGCGGACGATTTCCATCCGGCTGGGAGCGGCCTCGACGACGAATGAGGGCATGGCGGGCGTAAGGCGCGTCACTTGAGTGCTTCCTTCGAGTCGCTCCAGTCGCACCAAAACATCGGTCAAGGTTGCCGAAAGTCCGGCGATACGGATCGTGCCGCCGCTCAAGCCCATTGCGCATTTGATGCTCCAGCGCTCGGTATATGCGTTGGCGGCGAAAGCACCGCGCGGTTGGGTCAGGTTCGAGCAGCTCTCCGGCAGTTGCACATAAAGCCCCAGGCGCAGGTCTTCTCCTTGTCCCGGCACTTTCCACAACACGTCGTACGTATCGCCGCTGGTCTGATGCAGTTCCAGGTAAGCCGGGCGCACTTCATGGGAGAATGCCATGCGGTGCAGAACAGCGACGATAAAATCGCGTAACACACAGAAAAAAAGCAGCTCCTCGAAATGAGTTTTACACTGCTTCTGAGTCGTCAATCTGGAACGGTTATTCGAACGCATGATCATTGCGCCTCAGCGACTTGCTTTACATCGCTAGCTTTAACCGTTTCCGGCCGCTCGATGGTCACGACATAACGCTGCAGCAAGGTTCGATAGAACTTCTCGTTCGCTTCCAGGCGGCGCGCGTGGGTCCACTCGCGGCGCGCCGCGGCACGGACATCCTCGAGTGCCGGCATTGATCCATCCGTCCGCTCGGCGATTATAACCAGATGAACGCCGAAGCCCGACTCGGTCGGCCCCTGCCATTGGCCAACCGGCATCTCACCGAGTGCGGCTGCAAACCGTTCGCCAAATTGCTTCACCACTTCGGCCGCCGCTATTCCATTAAATTCATTTTCGAGCATGAGGGAATCGCCGAGCGCCGCAATATCGGCGTTGGTTCCGGCGCGACGCAGCTGCGCGAGCAGCTTCGTCGCGTCTCGTCCGAGATTTGTCCCGCGCTGCTGCGGGTTGAGATAGACTTGCCTAAAAGTAAATCTCCGATCGCCGCGAAACGCGTCTGCATGTTCTTTCAAATATGCGCGTAACTGCTCGTCGGTCGGCTCAGCGTGGGCGGCGACGTCTTCAGAGACAAACTCAAGCTTCTGGCGCAGCCGCCGGCGGATGATCGTGTCGTCCTTGTCGAGGCCGAGGGCAACCGCTTCGCGGGCGAAAACTTCTTCGCGAACGTAGTCGCGGAGCATCCCTTCCAATTCGCTTGCAGTCGGCGGCCGCCGCCAGGTGCGGCTGAAAGCGGTCTCGAGCGACTCGATCCGGCCTTGGGTGATGAGAATCTTGCCGGGTTGGCTCGTCTCGCTCGAAATGAATTTGAACGCCGCGAAAATCAATGCGCCGAGCAACAGGAAATGCACCAGCGGTTCGCGAAGCAAGCGTCCGACCGTGTCTCGGTACTCGTCACTCGACAATGTTTCGTGCCTTTTCACTTTCGTCTCATCCTCTCAATCGAGCTGGTCAATATCCCGATCATCCCGTCGAGCAATTCGATCCGTTGCTGAATTACATCCTTCTTGTGGTTTCTTCACTCGACACTCTTTCCTGACCCTCGACACTCGTCACTCGACGATTCCATTGCTCAGGCTCCCGGCGTATACCAGATTGGCGATGTATAGGCGCGCTCGGTCGTGGTCATGGGAACTTCCTTCGGCATCTTGACGCCGAAATATTTCGCGTCGTAGGCGGTCCAGCGCGGTGTCGGAATCTCGATGACGCGGCCGTAGTAAAACGCGCGCTGCGCCGGATCGAAGTCCGGATCTTGCCACACGGCGATCAACTCGGTTGCGCCGATCGTATTGGTCCAGGTCGCGTTGTCGACGTCTACCGTGGTGCCCACCGAGGGCAGTTTGCCGGTTTTCGCATCCGGTTTGCGGCCCGCCGACCAGGCGACGTCATAGATCTTTTCGTGGAGTTGGCCCTTGGCATCGAGCCAGCCTTTGATGATCTGATAACGATCCAGGTTGGCGCCGATCGGATCCTTGAGCGCGGCAACGAGAAACGTCGGCGCCTTGCCTTTCGGTGCATCGGTGAGATCGCCGCCCATCGGCACGCCTTTGGTGTAACCGATGTTAGCCGGCAAGCGGTTCTGCGCATCTTTCGCCTCGAAATCGAATCCGCCAAAGAAACGCACGGCCATGCGCGGCCCCGTCGTAGCGTAAGTCTCCCGACGTTGCATGGCGTCGAAAATGGACTCGCGGGTGTTTTCCTGAGCCCACACGGCGGCGTAGCCGGCGGCTTGCGTCTCCCAGCCCAGGATGGTCACGCCCGATGCCGCATTTTTGATGAACGGATGCTCCCACCGTTGCGGGCTCGGTTCGGAGGTGGCCATCTTGCCGAAGAAATTGTCCTCCTCGATCGCGGAGATGCCGATGTGCGAGTCGGTCGAGCCGACGAGACCAAACTTGAAGGGGTTCGCGCCGAGCTCCGCCTCGAGCTTGAGGCCGTTCTTGTAGGCCGAGCGCGCGTATTCGAACTCCAGCATCTCCGGCTTCTTGGGAACCGAGCCATCGAGGTTGGCTTTGTCCCAGCGGTTGAAGTCCGCAAACTCGTCATTGGGCGAAAGAAAGGGATGCGCTTCGCCGTCGCCCTTGGTCTGGGTGACTTCGTAGAGGCGCTCCCATTTCAGGCGAGTCAGAGCGTAGTCCTTGTCGAGCTTGCCACCTGAGACCGGCTCGATGATCGGGAACATGCGGCCGTTGGAGAGATTGCCGTTGTGCGCGATGGCCAGCAAGCGCCCACCGGTCTTCTGCTCGTAGGCGGCCATCCATTTCCAGAGATCGCGCGGGTCGTCGCTGCCCAGCGGCGGGAAGGTCGTGTAAGGCTCCATCTGACTGGCCTTCGAGCCGTCGTCGCGATAAATCACGTTGCGGTGGAGGTTATTGCCGCCGGTATTCGAGGTCCACTCGTAGCCGATGAAGGCCGTGAAGCGCCCTGGGGCGTTGGCCTGTTCGGCGGCTTGAATGGTCGCCTGCCACGCCGAGCGGTAGCCGGGGCTGCCCGGCAGGTATTGCATCGTCGCCGGCATCTTCCCGGCGCCGTAAAGCGGCAGCAATTCGCCGAAGGCCTGCGAGACCTTGCCGTCGCGGACAAGTTCAAACCAGCGGCGCGCGGTCGGATCGGCCAGCACCTCGGGCTTCCCGCCGAGGAAGTCCGGCGCCAGGCCCATGAAATCCGAGTGGTCCGCCACCACGAGAAAGTCGAGCGGCCGCGAGAGGCGCACCCGCTGGCCAGTGGAGGATGTCACCTCCTCGCCCTTGGCGAAGCGATACGCCTCCACGGGGCCGAGCTTGCAGCCGAACATGCCGGCGTCGAAAGACATCGCGGTGTGCAGGTGCGTGTCGCCGAAGAGCGGGCGCCCCGGGAAGTTGCGTCCCGCATACGGCGAGTAGTGCGGCTTGGCCGGAAACACCTTGGCTGCCGTTTCCTTGTCGAGTGTGCCCATGTCGGTCTGCACCTGCGCCAGCACCGGCACAGCGACGGCGGCAGCCGCAGTTGCCGCGATCTTCAAGAAGTCACGGCGCTTGATATCGTTAGCTGAATTTAAAAGTTTTTTCTTTTTTGCCATCTTTTCTCCTAACCTGTTCCTGCCCAGATTTTCTGGCGAATCTTGTGTCAATGTCACGTCCTGTCAAAGTGAACTTCGGTGAAGCGTAAAGACCGCGGTAACAAATGACTGTAGCGTCGCCCGGGAAGCCGCCGAAGAATTTATACCGAAGCGCGTCTCGACGCGTCGGGAGTGGTTATCTCCGGCGGAATGTCCATCGTCATTTTTATTTTCGAGTTACTCTGCGCTTAAGCAGCGACTGTACCCAAACGAAACGGGGGCGCGCAAGCAGCCATTCGTACTTGTGAATGGCGCTACACGCATGAGCCAATCGCCCTTGTAGAAAGCGCGGTCGCCAAAGAATGAGCCGATGCTCCAGCCTTGACATTTTTCATTCCGCTGGCCAGAAACTTGTCCACCTTTTCGTCGCCCTCCTTCACGCCCAGCAAGACCTCGGCCTTGTATGCTCAATACCCCATTAAAGAATCTGCGTTTGGCTTTCACGAATGTTGTCCTTTCATTTCCTACTTCTCGATCTTGTAGATGTATCACTTCCCTCATTGCTCACGACGCCTGCTTCACCGCCGCGTCTGCCAGGGAGCGTTCGCGATCGGCAGGATCGAAGTTATGGACGATTTTCCCGAAACCGCCAATGCTGGCCAAGACGTCGACTAGTTTCCGTTTACGTTTTCAGCTGCATTTGGAACGCTTTCGGGGAAAATAGACTGAACCGATCGAGCGTGTATATTGGACCTTGGTCCAATGGGGTTCGATCCAGGATGCGGGATGCGGGATGCGAATTTTTATTCTGACCCGAACTGCTGGTATCCGGGGGCAAAGTGAACAGCAGAGATCTACGAAATGTCGAGACTCAAGAGATGCGAAACCGAATTAAGGATTTCGCGAACGCACTGCTTCGGTGTTTTTTCTCCAAGCCCGAGGATACACGCTATAGCATCCTCCTTTTCGTCCTGAGTGACCGGGTCATCCCTCGTATCGCAATTGGCGAGTGGACCCGACTCGATGGCAATGCCCAGCACCTGCTAAAGAGTTTGAGCGTTTAGTTTCATAAATGTACTACTATTAGATTCCTAGAATTTCTCAGACCCGTCAATTTTTTCTGCCTCCGCTCACTTCGGAAACAAAAATTGGACCTGAAAGCGCAACTGCCAGTCCGGGCCGAAATCAGGTTTCGCGACATTCCCGTAGGCGGCAAGTTGCACGTTGATCGGTTGCTTACCCACTCGGAATAGTTTTCCCACGCCGCCGCCTATCGGCACAGTCCAGACATCGCCTGCCTTGTCCGCTTTCCAATCGGCCGTGAGTATCGGCGCAGTGGTCAGATACCAACCAGCCGGCAAGTTGTAGTTGACGAACGGCTGCGACACCATCGCGTTCACGGCTTTGTCGCCCCAACCGCCGACGGACCACTGATTATTCATCAGCGCGCCAAACACCCACGGCCCTTGCATTGTCAGTGCTACGCCCGCCGGTCCCATGCTCCACTTGCCGCTGCCAAGCAGACGATCGTTCGCCGTCGGCAAAGTAAACGTCGGCCCAAAACCCCAAATCAAACTGCTCGGCTTCGACGGTGAGAAAAAGAATGTCGGGTTGATGTCGCCCCAATCCCGCGGCACTATCGACGCCTGGAAATAACGACGGCTGGCTGATGATCGGCATGATCACCCGCGTGATCAAGTTCCAATCTTCCGCTATCTTGATCGGAATCACCGGCTGCACGTTAAGAATGTAAATCATCTTGTCTTTGCTGCCGGCGCCAAAGTTGAAATTGTTCTGCAGCGGCACACTGATCAGATCCGCCACCGGATTCTGGGTTTGCTTCGCCAGCTCGGATTCGTCCTGCGCCTGCGCTTGCGAAAACAATAAACCGATTAGTGCCGCTGTTGCGGCGAGAAATTGAAACGGCTTTAGCATAAAGCGAGTTGCTCCTGTTAGTTCCTGTCGAGTGCTGCTGCCGTATGAGCGCAGCGTGAGGTCGTCGACGTTTCGCTAAACAGCAACACAGCCCGCTACGCCGATTGAAGTGCCAGGGAAATCACACTTCGTCGACGGCAGGACGGTTCGTGTTGCGTGTCAATGCAATGTCGATCTGATTGGAGTCGCGCGCGCGGCCAGGGCGGCCTTCTCCGAGTGCTCTCAGTACCAAGACCGGTTATTTTACCTTGCTTTCACTTGACCTCGACCGTCACCTTGACGATCTTGCCGGTGAAGGCGTTGTCGCCCTGCTTGTAGTCGGGGGACACGTTGGTCTCGCCGTCCAGACCCACGTCGGCGCCTTCATCCGCCGAGAACGCGAACGGCTGGGTCTTGGGAATATGCGCCTTCGGCGACCTTCGTGCCATTGACGCTCAGGATCGACTTGCCGCCCGTGCCCGGCTTGGCCTGCATCGGGAATGAACTCGTAGACGATCGTGTGCTTGCCGGGCGCGAGAGCCGTGGTACCCGCGATGTTGGTGCGCTCCAGAGCGAACCAGTTGTACTCGTGGTGCACCTTGCCGTCCTTCATGTACAGCACCCACCCACCGAAGTAGCCGGCCTGGGCGATGATCACGCCTTGCGTCGTTGGCGTCCTTCACCTCCACCTCGGCCGTGACGGTGTGTGCTACGCCCTTCACGTTGATGAAGGCGTTCTCCATCATGCCCGTCATGCCGGGATAGACTGTCAGCGTCTTGCGCCCGCCCATCAGGTCGGGACGTCCGGCGATCGCCGGGTTGAAGCGCTCGGAGCGTCGATCGTCGATCGGCAGCACGTTGTTGCGGATCGCCTCCTTCATGAAGACCGCCTGCAACTCCTTCAGCTTCTCCGGATGCTTCTTGGCCAGGTCGTTCGCCTGGCTGAAGTCCTCGATCGACGTTGTAGAGCTCCCACACGTCGTCCGTCAGCGCGGGTATTTTCGCGCTCATATCCCACGGGATCGAATGCCGGGTGCAGGCCATCCAGCCGTCATGGTAGATGCCGCGATTGCCGAACATTTCGAAGTACTGCGTCTTCCGGCGATCCGGCGGCCTTGGCATTGTCGGCTGAATAGAGCATCGACACGCCGTCCATCGGCCGCTGCTTGATGCCGTTCACCACTTTGGGCTGCGGCAGTTTCGCGGCTTCCAGCGCGGTGGGAGCCACGTCGATCACGATGGTGGAACTGGCTGCGGACTTCGCCCTTGGCCTTGATGCCCTTGGGCCAATGAAGAACCATGCCGTTGCGCGTGCCGCCGAAGTGGCTGGCGACCTGCTTGGTCCACTGGAACGGCGTGTTGCCGGCCCAGGCCCAGCCGATGGCGAAGTGCGGGAACGTGGTGGGGTCGCCCCAGGTGTCGATGTGCGCCATCATCTGATCGGCTTTGCCGATGATGCCGTTCAGCGCCATCATTTCGTTGTAGGTGCCTTCCGGACCGCCTTCGGCGCTCGCGCCGTTGTCGCCCACGATGTAGTAGAAGATCGTGTTGTCCAGCGCGCCGATCGCCTCCAGTTGCGCCACCAGCCGGCCGACTTCATGGTCGGTGTGCTCGGCGAAGCCGGCGAAGGTTTCCATCTGGCGCTCGAACAGCCGCTTCTGATCGGCGTTCATGTCGTCCCAGGCGGGAATTTCCTTCGGCCGAGGCGTGAGCTTGGCGTTCGGCCGGGATCACGCCCAGCTTCTTCTGGCGGGCGAAGGTTTCCTCGCGCAGCTTGTCCCAGCCGCCGCTGAACTCTCCCTTGTACTTTGCGATCCACTCCTTGGGCGCATGGTGCGGAGCGTGCGTCGCACCGGTGGCGAAGTACATGTAGAACGGCTTGTCCGGCGTCAGGGCCTGCTGGGCGCTGACCCAGTTGATCGCCTGGTTCGGTCATGTCGACGGTGAAGTGATAGTCCGGGCGTTTGCTTGTGCTCGACGCGCGTCACGCCGTCATAGATCGCCGGAGCCCATTGGTTGGTTTCGCCGCCGATGAAGCCGTAGAACTTGTCGAAGCCGGATCCCGTGGGCCAGCGGTCGTAGGGACCGGAGACCGAGACTTCCCATGGCGGGGTTTCGTGATACTTGCCGAAGGCGGCGGTGCTGTAGCCGTTCTGGCGCAGGATTTCCGCCAGGGGCGTGATCGTCTTGGGCGCACGCCGGTGTTGCCGGGAAAAGCGGTGGCGAGCTCCATGATCGCGCCGGCGTTGTTGGCGTGATGATTGTGGCCGGTCAGCAGGGCCGTGCGCGGTCGGGCTGCACAGCGCGGTGGTGTGGAAGCGGTTGTACTTGAGGCCGCTGGCCGCCAGCTTTTCCAGCGTCGGCATGCTGATCGGACCGCCGAAGGCGCTGCTGTGGCCGAAGCCGATGTCGTCGATCAGCACGATCACGACGTTGGGCGCGCCCTCCGGCGCCTTCACCTCGAAACGCGGCGGCGCCTTGGCCTTGCGCGCGTCCAGCTCGGTAATGGTCGGGTATGCCGGCTCGGCAATCGGCAATACCCTGCGGTCGGGCTCGCCCTTCGCCTGCCCCGCAGCGTCACCGGCAAGAAACGCAGCTATGACCAACGATAAAAGGTACTGAAGCATCTTGTGATTCAATGGTTCTCTCCCTTGGAAATTCTTTGGGACTTCTTCGACATTAATCTAACATGAGCACTTAGCATCGATGCGTCCTGCCGCCTATTGGACTTTGGTCCAACATGGCGACCTGGGTTGCGGTGCAGCGAAAATCGGTTGCCAAGTCAGGATCTCTTTGCTCCCGCCCGGTTTCATTTCAGGCGCGCGAAGGCTACCGGAAAGCGCTGGCCTTCGACGGCCTGGTAATAGATTCCTTTGAGCTGATCTCTCTCTGCGTCATAGGTCAGGGAGTAAGTCGAGCCTGGATAGTTTACGTCGCGCAGCTCGATGAAAACTTTTGTCGCATCGCCGTCCCGCGACACTTCGGCTTTGCCGACATGAATCGATTTCGGATTGAAATACGCGGCATCCATCGAACCGTTGGCAGCGATGGATTTGATTTCTAGTACATATCCGCCGTCCTGTCGCTTCCAGCGTCCCGTGAACTTTTGAAGTTCAGAGGTCCGCTCCGAGGTGATCGGATTCGCGGCGAGAAAGATATCCGCCGGTTTGACTTCCCACCACCAAAACCCCAGCGCGATTACCACCGCAGTTGCCAGAAAACCCACCGCCAAGCGAAGCTTTTTTCGTTTGGCGGTTTGCGATGGGATCGGCTGCTTGGCTCGCCGAGTCTTCTTGGATCGTTTGCTCATGCGCTATTCGGTGGCTCGACGAGCAATGCAATGTCTGACATTCGAAACTTTCGTCTCCCATTGCTCACCTGGTCACTCCCTACTTGTCCGCCAGCTTGCGCAGCCGCTCCGCGTACTTCTCCGCCTCCGCGGTCTGGCCGCGTTCACTATGAATGGCTGCCAGCGCCTGAAGAACATCGAGATCGTTGGGATGAGCCGCCAAAGTCTTTTCGAGCCTGCTGATCGCGGCGTCGGCTTTGCCGCATAGAGTGCAGCGCGACGGCGTAGACATACGCAAAACGCGCATTCGCCGGCTCAAGGATCGTCGCGCGCTCGAGCTCGCCCAGCGCCGCGTCGGCGCGTTTCAGCCGCACCAACGCCAGCCCGAGCGCGTGATGCAGCATCGCGCTCTTTGGCGCGAGCTTGAGTCCGTCGCGCAGGATGCGCTCGCCTTCCGCGTCGCGCCCGCGCGCGCGGTACAGGTCAGCCAAGATTCACGTACGCGGGAATGAAGTGCGGATCGAGCCGGATCGCTGCTTTGATTTCTTCTTCCGCCTTCGCCGCATCGCCGCGATTCGCATAGAAGGTTCCGAGATTGACGCGCGCGTCGGCCCGGTCGGCATTGTAGCGTTGGCTGGCGATATATTCCGCGCTCGCGCGCTCGAATGACGGCGCGCTGCTCCGCAGTTCAGTTGCTCCGCCGGCACGGGCGCGAGCAGGCTCGCCGCTTCGATGCGCACCGCTTTCAGCGGATCGGCGAGGAGCGGCGCGGCCAACTGAACGCGCGCATCCGGCGAGCGCGCCGGCCAGCGACTGAAGAGCGGCGAGCCGGACCAGCGGACTGCGGATCGCGCGCGCCCGCGGCAATCGTGTCGAGTGAGGTTTTACCGTAGCGCAGCATTGAGTTGCGCAAACGCCGTGGCGCGCGCGATGGCCGGATGGCTGGCGTCGGCGGCGATCGCGCGCAGTTGCGCCTGCGCATCGAGCGCGCCGCCGTTGGCAGCGGCAAACGCCGCGGCGAAGCGTTGATAGCCCTGCGGCTCGCGGCCGTACCATTGCTTCACCTGCGCCGCCGCCCAGCGCGCGTCGCGATTGGTGTGACAGCCGTTGCAGGCGTTCGGCGTGGCCGAATTTTACGGACAGATCCGGCCGCGGCACGCGCAGGCTGTGATCGTGGCGCGGATCGACGACCATGTAGGTCGTCGTCGGCATGTGACAGGCGACGCACGCGGCGCCGGCGCTGCCGGGCTTGTGATGATGGTGCGCCGCCGCGTCGTACTTGCTTGGCAGGTGGCAGGCGGCGCACAGGGCGTTGCCCTCGGCGCGCAGCTTGCCGCTGTGCGGATCATGGCAGTCGCTGCACGTGACGCCGCTCGCGTACATCTTGCTCTGCAGGAACGAACCCCAGTTGTAGACCTCGTCGCGCTGTTGGCCGTCGGCATGGTACAGCGGGCTGGTCGAGCAGCGCCGGGCGATAGTAGTCGAGAAACGGCTTGCCGGCTTCGTAGCCCTCGGCGATCTGGCCGCGCCGCGCATGGCATTGCGCGCACACCTCGATCTCACGCTCGCTGGCGCGCGGCTGCGAGCGCGCCGCGTTGCCGGTCGTTGCGATTGACATCCACGCGACTGCCGCGCCGTTCATCGAGGCGCGCGCTCAGACCCTTCGATCGATTCGTCCCCCTTTGAAAAAGGGGGACTGAGGGGGATTTCCGTCGGACTTAAATCCCCCCTTGCCCCCCTTTTTCAAAGGGGGGATTGCGCTCGGCCCACTTCAAGATGCAGCGAGCCGGGGCCATGGCAGGCTTCGCAACCGACGTTGATCTCAGCCCACTGCGTCTGGAATCGGTTGGCGGCGGATCGTAATTTTTTCGCAATTCGGTTGAGTGACAGTCGGCGCACATGAAGTTCCAGTTTTGCGCCGGACCGCGTCCAGTGCAGCTCGTCGTCGTGAGTGATCCGCTCGTTGGGATAGAGGTGAAACCAGCGCTGGCCGCCTGCCTGCTTCGGGCGCGCGTCCCAGGCGATTGACAGCGCCTGAAGCCGGCCATCGGGAAACTCGATCAGGTATTGCTGCAGCGGCGTAGACACCGAAGGTGTACTTGATTTCATAGTCTGTCAGTTTGCCGTCGGGACCGTCGGTGTTGACGAAAAATTTTCCGTCGCGCTTGAAGAAGGTGGAAGCGATTCCGGCGTAGGAAAATTTCGCGTTGGCGAAGTTTCCGAGCACGCTCTTGTCGCTCGCTTCCTGCATCGCGAGATCGTGGTGCGACCCGCGCCACGCGTTGTAAGGCGCTTCATGGCAGCCTTTGCAGGTCGCGAGGCCCACGTACGTTGCGGCCATGACCTGTCTCCGCCGGGCGCGCTGTCGTGTCTGCAGTTTTAGGCTGAGGATTGTGAAAAGCTAGATAAATAATGAGTCCAACCGCGATCACACTTGCGACACCAAGCAAGATGATTGGTATTTTCGAAACGCTCGGTTTGTCCGACGTACTCTCTTGTGCTGCCTCCGTTTTATCCTTGTTGGAAGATTTTGCCGCGGAGCGGTTGTTCTTTCGTCTGCGAGCCATAATATCGAGTGTTTTTCATTTCCCGAACACAAAGACCTGCCTCCAATCCTTCTTCATGTCCACAACTGTCCATCCTTTCGCCCGTGCCTCATCGAGCCCCTTGTCGAGCCGGCCGATCGATGAAGCCCAGTCGTATCGCCCACTCGCGTTCGGCATCGGTGTGGTGGACGTAAACACAAAAGCGCGGGCCCGACGCCTCGCAAGTCCACTGCAGCATCTGCAGGTCGCCGTCGGAGTTGCCAAAGGCGGCAATCGGGCGGCGGCCGATGAATTTGTTGATCGCCACCGGTTTGCCTTCCTTGTCGTCGATGAAATCGATTTCCGCCAGACGTAGGATCACAGGCTTGCCATCTGTCGCCAGACCGAGCGGCCCGTTTGCTCGCATCATCAAGCGCTGGTGCGCGACGTTACCTGCCGCTGCCTTGCTGGCTGGTCACCGCTTCCATCACGTGGTCGAGGTTGAAGCTGCCGGGCTTCTGGCGCGGCGGGAACTCGCGGAAGCTCTGCAGCCACTGCCCGACGTAAGCCGGCCGCCGGAGCGATCATGAACATGTGCTCGACGAACCAGCGCTCGTAGTCCATGCCGATCTCGTGGGCGAGTTCGAACGGGTCCATGCGCAGATTGGTCAGCATCGGTGCGCGCAGCGCGACGAACGGCTCCTGCCAGACGTGCAGGCCGTGGGCGTCCTGCCGCAGGAACGTGGCCTTCCAGTTGCCGTAGCGCAGCGCCGCGACGCTGCCGTCGTCGGTCCAGTAGATGAACTCCTTGCGCGGCCACTCGCCTTCGCCCTTGAGCGCGGGCATGAGGTTGTAGCCGTCGAGGTGGACCTTGTAGGTCATGTCGCCGACTGTCCGGCCCTTCAGCAGGTCTTCCTTGACGGTGGTGTCGCCCGCGGCGGCCAGCAGGGTCGGCAGCATGTCCTCGTGCGCGCCGACGTCGTTGATGACCGTGCCGGGCTTGATGACGCCGGGCCAGCGGATCACCGTCGGGACCCGGTAGCCGCCTTCCCACTGCGTGTTCTTCTCGCCGCGGAACATCGTCGTGCCGCCGTCGGGCCAGGAGAACGATTCCGAGCCGTTGTCGGTGGAGTACATCACGATGGTGTTGTCTTCGAGGCCCAGTTCCTTGAGCTTGGCCAGCAACTGGCCGACATGGCCGTCATGCTCGACCATGCCGTCGGCATAGATGCCGAGGCCGGTCTTGCCCTCGGACTCCGGTCTTCAGGTGCGTGAAGATGTGCATGCGGGTGGAGTTCCACCAGACGAAGAACGGCTTGTCCGCCTTCTTGGCGCGCTCCATGAAGTCGAGCGCCTTGGCGGTGACTTCTTCGTCGATCGTCTCCATGCGCTTCTTCGTCAGCGGGCCGGTGTCCGTGATGCGGCCGTCGGCGAAGCTGTGGATGACGCCGCGCGGGCCGAACCGCTTCTTGAACGCCGGGTCCTTCGGATAGTCGGGATGCTCCGGCTCCTCTTCCGCATTCAGGTGGTAGAGGTTGCCGAAGAACTCGTCGAAGCCGTGGTCGGTCGGCAGCATCTCGTCGCGGTCGCCGAGGTGGTTCTTGCCGAACTGGCCGGTCATGTAGCCCTGCGCCTTGAGCAGGGTGGCGATGGTCGGGTCTTCCTTCTTCATGCCCTCGGGCGCGCCCGGCAGGCCGACCTTGGTCAGGCCGGTGCGGATGGGCGACTGCCCGGTGATGAACGCCGCGCGGCCGGCGGTGCAGCTCTGCTGGCCGTACCAGTCGGTGAAGAGCGCGCCTTCCTTGCGCGATGCTGTCGATGTTGGGCGTCTTGTAGCCCATCATGCCCATGTTGTAGGCGCTGACATTGAACTGGCCGATGTCGTCGCCCCAGATGATGAGGATGTTGGGCTTCTTCTGTCGCCGCAGCCGGCCCTGCTAATAGGGCCAGCGCCGTAAGCAGCGCGCTGCCCAACAATGAAAACTTTTTGCGACACTTCGACATATTTTTGTTCCCCTTGTTAAGTGAATTGTTTTCGAGACTCCTCGACATGTTTTACGCCTTGCTATTTTGTTGCTCCTTGCATAAAGCCGCCGGGGTCCGTGGGTCCGGAAAGTTTTCTCACCAGGCCCAAAGCTATACGCATGACTTTTTTCGCAGTCGAGTCAAGTCGCGCGCATCGCCCAGCCTAGCGTGAATAAACCGCTACCGGCGATCCACTTATCTCAAGTATTTTATTCCGGCAGGCCGTTGAGCAGATACATGGACAGAATCGCCGCACTGGGTTTGCCGAAGGCGCCAAACCAGCGTTCATAGATGGACCCGATGTTGCCCGAGCGGTAGATCTCAGCCAATGCCCGGTTTACCGCCAGCCTAAACGCCGCGTCGTTGCGCCGCACCATGAAGCCGTAGGGCTCGTACGAGAAAATGATGCTCGGCAGTGCAAAGCGCGACGGATCTTTCGAGGTCACCGCTAGTCCGATTAAGATACCGCGATCCGAGGCGAATGCATCGGCCGAACCCTTTTCGATCGCCGCGACCCCTTCCACGTGATTTTTGACGGGAATTGTTTTGACGGCAACGAATTCCTCCTTAAGATATTTTTCCAACGCGGTCTGCGTCGTGGTGCCCGGAATGACGGCGATCCGTTTATCGGCCAGATCGGCTACCGCGCCAAGTTTCAAGTCGGACTTGGTCAGCAGGCCGCCGCCATCGACAAAGGTCATCAAACTAAAATCAACCCGTTCCTGTCGCGAAAGGCTGGCGGTGGTCGTGCCGCACTCGATATCCACCTTGCCCGATGCCACCATGTCAAGGCGATTCGCGGTCGTGACTGGAACCCAATTGAGTTTCAGACTGACCCCGAGTTGCTTTTGGATGGCACTCGCTATCTGCGTGCAAAGATCGATGGAATAACCCACTGGCCGCCGATCCGGTCCCGGAAAGGAAAATGGCGGCGCCGACTCAAGGTAACCAAGCGTCAGGGTGCTCGACTCCTTGACCTTCTTGAGAGTCCCGTCCAATTCCTGACCGGAAGCAGCTTGGCTCATGATCGATACAGCTAACAACGCACCAAACAGTACTTTACGATTCGTCATGTTCTTCTCCCCTGTTGCCAATTTATTTCAAACCTAACTTTTTTGATTTATATGTAGCAAATTTTTGCCGGTTACCCATACTCCAGCACTCATTCTTGGTTCGTTCACTTCATCCGGTACAGCAGGTTGCGAAGCACCGACCATTGCGCTTGCTTGGGCCGCGCCGCGCGACCATCGCAGCGAGAAGGATGGCGTATTTGTGGCGAGGCTTCTGCGAAATCAATCTCTGTTCGCTCCATTTGCTCCTGTTGAATTGAATTTATCTTGACCCGAAACTCGCACCCTTAATTCACGGAGCCGACACGATATGCACGACTTGGTTTCCCTGACAACCAGCGCGATAGAATACCCCGACGACCTGAACTGAAGCGCGATCGACTGACCGCTATGTCACTGGCAATTTGGACTACCGTAGTTTGAGACTGATGCCCGACGGACCCGCCGTGAGCTGTGTCCCCGACTCTTGCGACGACAGCGAGATGACCACGCCTTTGGCGTTGGTCATGGTCAATTCGCCGCTGCCTCCGCCCACCGCGAAGGTCGCCTGAGTGGCGACAAAATTTCCTGAAAAGTCGGCGAGGTTATTCAAATTGTACACCCGACCCGTGCCCGTCACGGCCGAGGCGCCAAAATCGAGCAGGCTCAACTCGGATACCGAGAAAGGATAGTCTTTGCCCTGGTAGGTGAGCACGCCGTCGCCCCAGCTAACGCCGGCGCCTAGAGCGATCGATTTGCTCCTGAGTTGCACCGTCCCAGACGGCTTTCGCGGATCTTCCCGCGTATAGGAGACCGGCTTGTCGGTGGCGACGATGAGCGCTTCATTGCGCTCGTAAACCTGCCATTTGAGCCGCTGCATCTCGGCGCGCGCCCGCGGGCTCAGAGTGCCGGTTAGCCAAATTTGTTTGCCGCTAATTCCCTGCAACTGATTGGCCAGATTGTCGGCATTAGTGACCACCCGGGCAACTTCCGCGGTCCACGTCACATAGTCCACCGGAAGATTGAAGACCAGGAAGCCCTTCTTGGTGCGAGCCGCAGGCACCGGCCCGACGGCGACAAATCTTTCGATGGGGCTGATCGCGCGATGGTAGCCGGCGTACATTTCCATCTGCCGCTGACGGAAAAACGCCACGTCATCTTTATCGGTGAGAGCGGCAAGTTGCACCAACCGGTCACGCTCCGCCACCCCTTTCATTTCATCGAGCGCCGACACCAGCAGGGTCTGCTCACGCGGACTGAACGCGGCGTCGCTGATAAACATATCCGTGGTGTTCTCGTCGATGCCCATGGCCTTGAGCTTCGCCGCATTCGTGCGGCGTAGATCGGACGGCGGCGTGTTTTGAAAAACTTGCGTCGAGACTTTAGTCACACCGATGGCGGTCATAGCCACCCCGGCGCCGCCGGGAACTGCCGCCAAAGCCGCCGACACGGTAAGCCCGCCGGCGAATCCGGTCCAGGCGATCTCGTTAAGGCGATCTTGCAGGACTTGGTTGCGCGAGTAGACATCGACGCCGAGCTGATACGCGTAATCCCTTTTGTAATTGGAAAAACCGATCAGGTTTTTGAACCGGCTGTCCTCTGCGTCGCTTCGTTTGGCGCCGAAAAGACTATCGCCGGCGCGTTGAAACATGGTGCCGACACCGCTCGCCACTTCCTTGACGGTCTTGACCGGCTGCAAGACCATGTCTTTGGCCGCCACCAAGGTGCTCAGTCCCGAGGCTTTCAAGGAATCGGCGTACTCTTTGGTGCCCTTGAGCTTGTCCATCCGATCCATCGCATCTATTTCGTTAATCCGCACGCGCAGCATCGCAGTCGAGACCGCCGTGAAACTGCCGAAACGCGAGTCGATGGTGTAGATGTTGACGATGCCATCGCTCTTAACTTGTTCCTGAACTCGATGGTTGGGCCCTGCCAAGAGCTCGGGCGGTAATGTTCGCGAAGCGCTCAACACCGGCAACGCTTCGTAGCCCTGCTGGGCAAACGCGGGGACGATAACTCCCAATAGCGCTGCCACCACCAGCGCGCTAACACCGCCCCAAAGCGGTTTGCGTAACTGACGACTCGATTGTGTTCTCTTGATTTGCATGAATGCTCCTTTTTCTGTGCCGATTTCGCTTGATCTATACCTAATGATTCTGCTGCTCTTGATCAGCTGGCGCGGACAATCTTGCGCCGCGCTTGTATCAAGAAATTAATTTTCATCCTATACGAGACTCGTCGCGCTTAGATATTGGACTTTGGTCCAATAGAGATTGAGGGCAAATAGGTGAGTCTGCCGAGACGTCAAGATCGTCAACAAACCTCTTCTCACAGGGGGCAACGGCGGAAACCGACTATTTATGTTATCTCCGTTAGCTCCTGTAAAATATTCGCGAGGGTCGGGTGTCGAGGGGAAAATCACTCGACACTGCTTGCTCTCGCGTCCCGCGCTATTCGACACTTCCCCCTCGGCACTTTTTAGAAAACCATCTGCATCCGCAGACCGAGGATCGTCGCTGTGACCGATGCTCTTTTTACTGATGATCGCCGGTAGCGGGCTAAGGGCGAATTTGTTCTTCTGCGCGCCGCGGACGACCTGGATATCCGGCGTCACCATGAGCCACGGCGTTATGGCGACATTGTAGAACGCTTCGAAGCCGTACTCGTCGCGCAACAACTTGGTGCTGTTGAATATACCCTGAAGCTTGGGGCTGTTGGCGTCGATGTAGTAAAAACCCAAGCCGTAGCGGTCATTGTGGCGGTTCGGGATCACGCCCTTGCCGCCGATTCCGAGGCTGTAAAAGAACTGCATGAAGTTGGGATTGCCGTCCGAAGCGCCGAAACGGCCGAAGATGCCGATCCCTTCGCCCGAGCCTTTCTTCGGCTCGTAAAGGTACTGATCGAAATTGTAATGGATGTTCCAGGAGCCTTTCTTGCCCTCGAACGCGCCGTTCTCGAAGACGAAGCGCGCGTTCTGATCGATGGAAGTAAAGTTCCGGTTGGAAAAGACCGCGCCGAAAAGCTGATGACCGGTGAGTCCGAAAAAGTCTGTCCTCACCCTGCCTTCGCCAATCAGCGTTATATTGTTGCCGTCGAGATCGTCAAAGCCGCTGGTGCTGGCCTTGCCGGTGGATGAGAGAACCATAAAACTGACGATCGCCTGGTGGGGGTCTTTGGTCGGCAAGACGATCATCCCCGTGCCCAGGGTCGAATAGGGCACTGTCGTCAGCAGTATCGGATTGACATTGAATGCGGTGTTCATGAACTGCGTGTCGCCCTTGCCGTGGGCAAACTCATTCATGTCGCCGGCGCTGGACGTAACGGTGGCGTATTTGCCGATCGTCAAACCGAAGTAAGGCGAAAGGAATTGAGTGAAATTCAACGCCGGCAGGTTGAAGTTGTCGCCGGCGGGCAGCGGAAAGCTTTGATTGCTATTGACAAACATCAGGGCGCCGGGCCTGCCGTTGATGGACTTGAGCAAGCGATCGTCAGGAATGAAATTTCCTTCCGCTTCCAGGTTCAAAAAACCGCCGGGCCAAAGTCCGAGCTTCTGCGAGTCCAGATTCAAAATAATGTCGCCGCGCCCGCCGCCGTATTGCCAGCCGGTATCTTTGCCGCCATGAACGATCCCCTGCGCCGACTGGGTTAACCTCATATCGATCGTCACACCCTTTGCAGCCAGGTCGTTGCGCAATCCGCCCCAGTCGCCGCTCAGCGTAGTGCGCGTCAGAAAATCCCCAGAGTATGGCCCTGGAGGCGTTGCTTCCCCAGCCCGGAGCTGCGTGCTAAAGGCGACGCAAAATAAAAATAGAATCGTTCCGCTAATTGTCGTTGTCTTCACTAATGTGGCTCCTACAAAATTCGTTTGAACGGTTTCGAGTACCGGGTGTTAGCCCTGAAACCTGAACATTGACATCTGGAACTTTAATTGTCTAACGCCGCTGCGTGAAACTTGAAATGCTCGACAATAAGCCAAGCTTCGGTGATATACGTCGCCGTCACCTATTCATAGTCTCTAAACTTTTTCGCGATCCTGCCGCTCTTACTAGCCATAGAAACAGATCTGTATATTGGACTTGGTGCAAAACGGCGGCTAGTCGCATCTCAAGCGAATGTTTTTGAACAAGATCGACCGCCGGAATAAAATTGCCTTCGGCTTTCAGCTAATATGCCACCGCAGAATCGGTTGTATATTGGTCTTTGGTCCAATATGCAGGGGGAGGCTTGGTTTACTACAAGGAATTTAGGACAAGAAGAATCAGAGAGGTAGTTTTCGCGATTTGATTTTTTCTCGCCGAAGCTATGACAAAGTCGTTGGAAGCAGGCACGCACGGCTCGCGCCCATTACCGCCAACAGGTGAAGAGCGCCGCGACGGTGGCCAAGGCGGTTCGGGACTACCTTCGTCAAAACATCTAAAGGAAACACCTATGGACGACGACGTTATTGACCTACTCAAGGCACATGAATACTTTCGCGACGTTCCCGACACCGCACTCGGGGAAATCGCCCGCTTTGGGACGATCGCTAACTACGACGCTGCCGCGGTCGTTCACGAGCTCAACGATCCCCTCACGTCAATCTGCTTCATACTCCGGGGTCGGCTAAAATCCGTGCGCGTGGACTCGCGCGGCGAGGAGCATCTCTTTCAGATATTCGAGCGCGGCGATCAGTACGGCATGATCCTCGGCGGCCTCGGCGAATCCATCCCGCTGCGAATTTTCGCGCTGGAGCCTTCAACGATCCTGAGCTTGGACCATGAAAAGTCGATGGAGCTGCTGCTTCTGCACCCCGACCTGCGCCGCCAATGGTTACAGAGCTACGCCCGCAGCCTGCGGCGGCGGTTCCTGGAGCCTACCGCCGGGCAGGCGCCAAAGGTGCTGGCAATGCTCCACGAATCCCCGGCGACGCGCAACCTGGCTCAGAAGATCATTGGGCGCCTGCAAGGCTTGGGGGAAGCGGTCTCCGTTCTCAGCGACGCCGACTCCTGGCGGTCGATGCCCGATGTGCGTTTCCGTTCACTGTTAAACGGCGACCGGCTCATCGAGGTGGCAGAGATTCGCCGACAGATTGCTGAGTGGAACCAAGCCAAACGCATCGTCGTCGATATTACCGCTGAACAGAAATTGGACTGGGCCGCGCTTTTAAGGCCGGCCGATTGCGCCCTGGTGTTCATTCGGCCGCGTGAGATCAGCTCGGCCATAGAGCGGTTGCGTGCGTTGGACTTGGTGTCACAAGGCTGGCGCGACAAGATCGCTATCGTATGGGTGCTGGAGGAGGGCAGCGGTGTGGCGCCCGTGGTTCCGGAACTGCGTGACTTCGCGAGCTGGGAATTCAAAATCTGCGAATCGCCGCTGCCGCATCCCTGGGGCAAGGCGCATGCCGCCGGCATGGAGCGCCTAATCCACTACCTGCGGGGCATTAGGATCGGCGTGGCCCTGGGCGGCGGGGCTGCCCGCGGCATGGCGCATCTGGGTGTGCTCAATGTCCTCGATCAGCATGGCATCGTCGTCGATGTCATCGCCGGCACGAGCGCAGGGGCCATGACCGGGGTCATGTATTCCGCGGGTCTGGATTGCGCTTATCTAAGCAGCCGGTTCGCGGACGATTTGACACCCTCGTGGATCTTCCGTCACCTTCCCAGCGGCAGCTACTGGTACCTAATGTACAACTACCGCAGCGGCGGCTTCGATACCAAGCTGCGAAGGTTACCCTGCACGACTGGAAGTTGGAGCAACTGGCGCTGCCATGTTTCAGCGTTACCGCCGACTTGGTGAGTGGGCAAGCGGTAGTCAGGGACCGCGGAGACGCCGTGCACGCGATTCTCGAAAGCATCAACTTGCCTATGCTTTCGGCCCATCTGCCGCAACGGACAGGCGCTGATCGATGGCGGGTTAATGAATAACATTCCCGCCGATGTGCTTACGTCTCAGGGCTGCAACTTCGTGATCGCCGTCAGCGTTACAGCCAAAATCGCAAGGCAGTTTGGCGCCAATAAGCCGGACACGCCCACGCTTAACATGCGAATTCCATCAAGCCTGCAAACGCTGCTGCGCACCCTGGAAGTGCAGAATGTTAGCCTCAACGCCATCGGCGTGCGACCGGCGGAGATAGTGATCGAGCCGGAAGTTATCAACTTCGACCTGTCGGAGTTCATGCGCGCAAGGGAGCTATTTGCGGTCGGCCAACAGGCCGCGCTCGTTCAGGTGCCGAAAATCCAACAACTGCTGGCCCGGCTCGATCCGGTGCTTTTTAAGCCCGCTCGGTAAAGTTAGGCGAGCGTGAGAGTTTTTCTTAACATTCTACTTGGGACCGCGATAACGGCGATAACGCTGTGGGGAGTTGGCGCACTGTATTTCTCGCCGCTGTTGGCGGCGCGCTGGCGCGCTTTTGCCGCCGCCAGCTACGGCAGCGCAAGTATTCTAGCCTTTGCTCTGCTGCCATACCCGGGCAGAACGGCCATTGCCGCGCTCGCTATCTTTGCAGTCTTGGTGATCTTGTTCCGCCGCATTCCCGCGTCTAACGATCGCGACTGGCAGCCTGACGTTGCGGTGACGCCGCACGCGACGGTGAACGGTGAGTTGGTGACGATTCATGGCGTGAGGAATTTTGCTTATCGGACGGAAACCGACTTCGACGCCCGCTGGGAGGATCGCACCTACGACCTGGGCAAGCTCGATTCCGCCGATATCATCGCCGTTTATTGGGCAGGCAAAGCAGTCGCCCACATCATGGTCAGCTTCGGGTTCCAAGACCAGGACTATTTGGCGGTGTCTATCGAGACGCGCAAGGAAAAGGGCGAAAGCTATTCGACCCTCGCCGGCTTCTTTCGCCAATACGAGCTTTACTACGTCGTCGCCGACGAGCGGGACGCGATCGGCGTCCGCACCACGTATCGCCAGCCGCAAGAGGATGTTTACGTCTATCGCTTGCGCGCGCCGCAGAGAAACATCAGGCGGAGCTTTCTCGACTACATTCAGAAGATCAACGACATGCGCGTGCATCCGCGCTTTTACAACACGCTGACGACCAACTGCACGACGACCATTCTAATGCACACGCGGATCAATCCCGAGTCGCCGCCGCTGTCGTGGAAAATCTTGCTGAGCGGCTATGTGCCCGAATATCTCTACCAACTCGGCCGCATCGATACGGCGAAACCGTTTGCCGACTTGAAAAAGCTCTCGCGCGTGAACGAACGCGCGCAGGCCGCCGACAAAGATGCCTCGTTCTCGCGATACCTCAGGCAAGGGCTGCCAAAGCCGGCGGGGTTGCCGTAGCGACTCCGGTATCCTCGCCGCCATGAACAAAGCCGGCGAAGCTTTCCATCCGGCGCTCGAAGAGCCGCATTTGATCGGCGCTCATGCCGTCCCATGCGGGAATTGGGGCGCGAAGTGAGCTTGGCGTTGACAAACTCACTCATGTCGCCGGAGCTGCATTCCACTTCAAGATTTTGTGATAGTCGCCAAACCTCGCGACGCCGAGCAATTCGTCCACACACCGGCTTCAACGGTTGCGGTTCATTTCCATGAGCTGTTGCTCATTTTGTCTCGCAACGTCCTGTTCTCGTTCGGTCTTCATAGCGATATCCTCGCCGTTGGCAATGACCGTCGGCCAATCGAAATTACCCTTGGCAATAATCGCAAGGTTATTCGCAATGGCGTTTCGAATGACTTGGGTGGGATCCCAAAATTGGCCGAACTCGTTGGCGAAAGTCGTGGTGATATAGTTGAGAAAATCACGTATCCCCTTCATCCCCGCTTCCGTTGGCGGCAACGCTCGCTTCTGATCATTCAGTCGCGCCAAGGTCAGTCCGAGATAGAGCCTGGCGACATTGTCGCCCCGGTGTTGCGCCAGGCCGCGTTCCAGCGTCTGGCGCGCTGACGCGAGATCTCCCGTCAGATACTGTGCCCGGCCGACATAACTGAGCACGCCGGCCCGTAACTCACTGCCGTACACATAGTTAGGATCGGTTTGCGCCGCGGCCTGAAAGTAACCGAGCGCGCCCTGATAATCGCCCCTGAACATCGCCTGTCGCCCCTGGGCTACGTCGCCGGCGGTCTGAAACCCCCGCCGCAGCCCGATAGCAAAGCGACCAATAAAAATAGCGCCAAACCCGATACGCCACTGTGCCATTTTGCAATCTTCATATGACCTCCACTTGGAATCAGATTGGCCCAACCATATTGAGACATGAACAGCATGTTAAAGGCCCGGTCTAGAGATTGGCGCCGGGCAGTCACTCGCAAAAACCTGAACCCTTCTCTCTTGCCCGTTCACTGACAACCGACCACTGACACCGATAACGATTATTCTCGTCGCTCATCCGTCATTTCGGAAACAGGAACTGTATCTGGAACCGCAATTGCCACTCCGGACCGAACTCCGGCTTGGCCACGTTGCCGTAGGCCGCCAGTTGGATGTTGATCGGCAGCTTCCCGATGGGATCGCCCTTTAGCGATGAAACTGCCTCGCCTAACCTAAATAGCTTGCCGACACCGCCGCCAAGCGGCACGGTCCAGACGTCGCCGCCTTGTCGGCTTTCCAGTTGGCCGTGAGAATTGGTCGGACGTGAGATACTAACCGTCAGGCAAGTTGTAGTTCACGAACGGCTGCATGAGCAGAGCATTCACAGACTTGTCGCCCCAGCCGCGACCGACCACTGATTGTTAAGCAGCGCGCCGAATACCCAGTGTCCTTGCATGGTCAGCGCCACTGCCGCCGGCCCCATGCTCCACTTGCCGCTGCCTAGATCCCGGTCGGTCGCCGTCGGCAGATGTGAACGTCGGACCCAAGCCCCAAATTAGTTCGCCGGGCTTGGCCGGCGAGAGGAAGAATGTCGGATTGAAGTCGCCGAAGCCGGTGCCGGTGGTGCTCGGTATCGCCCCGCCGAATGATCGGGAACAGCGAGGGCTGGTTGATGATCGGCATGATGACGCGCGTGATCAGGTTCCAGTCGTCAGCGATCTCTGATCGGGATCACCGGCTGGACGTTGAGGACGTAGATCATCTTGTTGTGATTGAATCCAGCGCCGAAGTTGAAGTTACTTGCAACGGGCTCCTGTATGGCACCGATGGTCAGAGGAAAACAGCAGATTCTCTTCGCCGATTTCCGTGTCGCTTGTTTTCCACTCGACGCTCGACTCTCGACACTTGAACTCAATGAACCATCCGCGCTTTGCGCACCTGATCCGCGCGTATCCATCCCTGCTTGGCAAAAAACTCCGACAGGTAGCGCGCTACTAGATCGCCGCTTCCTGCGGCCATGCGGGCGACCTCCGATTTATATGTTTTAACGCCTGCCACCGCAGCGTTGGCAGCCACCATCCCAGCGCTGACCCCTCCCGCCGCGGCCGCACCGACACCCAACGTGGTCGCTGCGCCCGGCATGTTGCCGCTGTAGGATTGGGTGGTGAAATCGAGCAATTTACGCGCTTCTTGCCCCTGGTAGACTTGCACCTGGCTATCGACCGAGGACGCTCCATTGCCGAAGCCGACAACAAAACGACGCAGCGGATTGCCCTCGTCGACGGTCAGGAATTGACCGTCGATCAGCAGGTCGCTGCCCGTGGCCTTGGTCTCGCGGCCGACCCGTTCGACGACGAATCCCAGCGGTTTTAAGCCGTCGACAACTTCCTCCGCCAAGGCGTCTTTCACCTCCTTGGCGAGCAAACGTTCCCGCTCGGACGCATCTTTTATGTTTGGCTGTTGGCGCATGATGCCCTGATACTCTTTGACTTCGCCCTCACTCACGGCGAAGTCATACAAAAGTATTCGCGTCGGCCGCGGCAGATTGGTATCGGGAACCAGGGCAGCGCGGCGAATCCCCGTCTGGCCGCAAGCGGCAACCAAACAACAGAGCAGCGCACCGACAAACACACGAATCCGGTTCGACATCATGTGGGTCCTCCTCTTTCAGAAACTTGGCAGTTGACGAACATTAATGGCAGCACAACGCAACAACCTGGCTAAGTCCGGGCGACTACGCATGCCACCGCGGCGCTAACGCGTCTTGGCGGTCGGACCTGTGGCAGTTGCACCCACGCCGACCGATTCCCGGTAAACCATAATTTCCACCCGGCGGTTTTTCGCCCGCCCGGCGTCGGTTTTGTTATCCCCCACCGGCACGCGCTCGCCGTAACCGACCGCCATCACGCGGGTCGGCTCGATATTTCTTTCCGCGACGAGATAAGCCGCGATGTTTTCCGCGCGCCGCTTTGACAGCTCGTAGTTGTAGCTTGCCGAGCCTTCGGTATCGGTATGCCCGGCGACGACAAACACCAGGTTGCCGCCGTCATCGGACTGCCCCTTCACGTCGCTCAGGAAGCTGTCGATATCTTTCTTCGCCTGGCCGCTGAACTGAATCGAATTGGACGCGAAGTGCGGACCCGCGGTGAAATTCAGCACCATCTTTCGTTCCGGCTTGAGCCGTTGCAAACTTTCCAACGCAAGATTCGCCTTGGCGTCGGTTTGACCGAGGCGGGCTTCGAGATCGGCGATCTGTTTGGCCATGGTGTCGACACGGCCGTCGACTTTGGCCACCCGGCCTTCGACGTTAGTGACCCTGCCGTCCGTCTTAGTCAGACCGGCCTCTGTATCGGCAACTCTCTTGTTGATCGGGAACAGTTGCTCGTTGGTCCAGGTTTGCACCCAGTCTCGGGTCGCGACGCAGCCGCTGGCGAACAAGATCACGCAAATACTTAATAGTGACAGTCCGCTTCGGAATAAATTTGAATAATGCACAAACATCTCCTCGTCAATTAAATTTTGTTGTTCCACTAACTTGGGGGTTGCGGGAACCCTCGACATTTATTTACAGGAGGTAACGGAGGAAACAGAGGTTTTTTAAAAAATCCTCCGTTAACTCCGTTTGCTCCTGTTATATTCCCGTCCCTCAACCCTCGACACTTTGCCTTACTTCACCAGCGGCACGCCCTGGGCGAGATCGTACTTCACCACCGCGCGAATTTTGTTTTCAATTTGCAGATAACGCGCGACTTTGATGGTCGGCAGCGCTTTGCTGAGCTTGGGCGCGAAGGTGCTCTTGAGGTTAACCTCTGCTTGCTCGATCGCGTTGGCCTCGTCGATCAGCTTTTTCGCCTTGTCGTCGGTCAGCGACTTTTTGCGGGAGTCATCGGCGTAGCTGTCGACCAAATTGACGAGGCGACGATTGATCTTCTGCAATTCCTTTTGATACTCGTCGTAGATCGGCCAGAAGTTCTTCGCCTCCGACTCGGTCAATTCCATGTTCGACGCCACCACCAATTTCTTATCGGCTTTGATCTTGTCACGCAGGATCTGCATGTTGTCGGCCGGCTTGTCCTGCGCCGCCAAACCAAGCGACTGGGAGCCCCATCAGCATGATCGCTACGGCAACGCCGATTAATTTCTTCACGAAGTCTATTCTCATCGCTTATCTCCTCTTATCTTTGTAACGGCTTGAACTATTTGAACGCTTTGAACGGCTTGAACGAGTCCTTCGCCGAGGTTCCGCCTAGGCTTATGGATTAATTTTGGTGATCTTCGTGCCCTGGATACCGATGCCGCCCATCAGTCCCTTCTGGTCAAAGATGAATGCGTACACGCCTTTTTGCAGGGTCGTCGTCGACAAATTCTTGCCGAAGCCTTCGTCCAACACGACCAGGCTAGGCCCGACCCCCACTTCGAAGCCGGCAGTGTTGTCGAGATACTGCAGCGAGGCATCGTCCATGAAAAACAACACGTAGCCAAACGCTTGGACTCCGGCTTGAAAACCATAGGAGACCGCCAGCGAGCGGTAATAGGCGGTGGTCTTGCCGCCCTTGCGCAAGGCGCCGTCGCCGAATTGTCCGGCGAATAATGAATCCGCCCTTGACAATGCTCGGGAAAACCAGCACCGCCACCGCCTTGTCGCCCAACGCTTTAGCGCCCGGCATTTTTTTATAAAGATCCGCCAACGCCGCCCTTGCGTCACGGTCGATCTCGCTCGCGCTCGCGGCCAGCGCCGCAGCCGGACTCCAGACATGGAAGGTAAACAGCATCAATGTCAGTCCGACGATTAAGATTCCTATCTTAGAATTTCGCATATTTGCTCTCATTCTGTGCTCCTGTCATCAATTTATTAGCAGGCAATGCCACTCGTCCGTCGCCACTTTTTTACAGGAGGCAACCGAGGAAACAGAGGTTTTCGAAAAAATTCTCTGTTATCTCCGTTTGCTCCTGTTAAAATTTCCCGACACTCGTCCCTCGACACTTTTTCTACTGAGCCAACGGCACCGTGGCCGCGAGATCGTACCTGAGCAGCATGCGGTACTCATTTTCGATCTGCAGATAACGCGCGGCCTTCTTTGCTGGAAGTGCCTTGGTCACCTTGGGAATAAAGGCGCTGCGTTGCTTGACTTCGTCCTGTTCGAGGGCGATCCATTCGTCGAGCAGCTTCTTGGCTTTTTCGTCGGTAAGCGATTTGCCACGGTAGTCCGCGGCGTAGCTTTTCAACAGCGCGCCCAGACGCTCATGGAATTTCTGCAAATCCTTTTGGAAATCCTCGTATACCGGCCAGAAGCTTTTCGCCTCCGACTCGGTCAATTCCATATACTTCGACACGATCAGCTTCTTGTCCGCCTTGAGCTTCTCGTGGACGATTTCCAGATTGTTAGCGGGCTTATCCTGGGACCGCGCAATTGCCGGCGCACTCCCGAGCGCGGCCACGAATAAAACCGCCAAGTATTTTGTCCGGGTATTTCTCTTCAACACGTCCTATCCTCCTTGTCGATGTTTTTTTACACATTAGAAACCGTTTTAAGGGCGTCGCGTCCCGGCGCCGACAACAAGTACCACAGCATCACCACCGGGACGATTGACCAGACCAGCGCTCGCACCGGCGATTCGCCTTGGATGACGACGCTGACGACCATGAATAGCGTCACCGCAGCCACCACGATGCCGAGCCATCTCACCCAACCCCAGCCGAGCAATGCGCCGCAGGCGAAGACAACGTACAAAATCGCGATGGCCGCCACGAGGCCGCCGCGGAAAAACGCCAGGACACCAACCAGAGGGAGAATCAATAGACCCTGCCCCATGAGATCGCTGCCAGCATCGAACCAGTGAAGCGCGCGCAGAACACCCAACGCGCTTTGAACTAGCGCCAACACGGCGACGACCGTCAAGCCGATTGCTCGCTTAGGCAATGCAGATTCCATGGTGCCTCTTAAAGAAGGTGTCGAGTGTCGAGGGGAATTCACTCGTCCTTTTCTCACAGGAGCTAACAGAGGAATACCGAGTTTTTTCAAACTTCATCTCTGTTCTCTCCGTTGTCTCCTGTTAAATTTTCCCGCTCCTCGACACTCTATCCTCGACACTCGCCCCTCGTCTCTCGCTCCGCTACTGCTTCACTTCCACCCAGCTTTTATCAGGGTTGAATTCCTTCATCGCCTCGCGCAACCGATGCGGTGTTCCTTCCCAAGATCCTTTTGAAACACCTTGCCTTGGTGATTGACGATGAACGTCATCACGCCGGAATTGCCGTATTCGGCGGGATAGGCGACCAGCGCGAAGCCGCCGATCATGTTGCCCTTAACTAGATAGCTATAGGCGCCGCCCGGCGCGTTCTTGCCCTGGCCTGTAAGGATCTCGATAATAATAGCCGTGGTAGGGCGCGGGCTTGTCGGGTTTGCTTTTGCCCGTACCCTTCGCTTCACCGCGCGCGCGGCAAAGGGGCCGAGGGGACTCTCTCTTCGCCGCGCTTTAGCTTCCCAGTACAAACCATTTTTCTTGCCCGGCGTCGCTGCGGAACTTCTGAGCGTATTCTACCAGTCCGTCGCCGTCGCGATCCTTCCTGGCGTACTCGCGCTGGGCGTCGACATAGGCGAGCGAGACTTGAGTAGCGTCCAGCTCGTTCTGCCGATGCGGCGATTGAGAATCTCTTCTCTGCCTTTGGCGGTATCGAACACCCATCCTTCGCTCTTTTTGACCACGGGAATCGGAAATGGCCATCGGTGCTTGCCGACCGTGAGATCCGGCTTTCGCCTTCGGCGACCAGCCGGTTCTTCTCGTCGTAGGCGGCAAAAAATTCGCCCGCCGCTCTTTATCCGCGACCGGGTCGCCGGAAGAGAGCAAATCTTTCGCTTGCGTGCCGAAGATCGCCAGGAGATCCTTGTCATTATTGCTGCGGGCCGCGGCGACCGCTGTCTTTCACCGCTTCGTCGGCGCTGGCGAAAACTCTTTTGCGCCGCTGCCGCCATGACTCTTCATCGCGAAGCCGATAAGCGCCAGAAATACCATGCGCGAATACCGGTCCAATTCTTTGCCCAGGTGATTTTTCGATTTGTTTATTTTGAAGTTTCATTTCGTCCTCCATCGGATCGTTACGGCTATCGAGTTTGCTCGAGGCAAATAGTTCTGGCTATCTGCGTCGCCCGCCGCCACCGCCGCCTCTGGCACCGCCGCCGCCACCGCCGCCCCGGCTGGCGCTGCCCCGTTGGCTCGCGCTCCTCGCCGAGCTGCCACCGCGATCGACGCCTTCAAAGGCACCGCCGCCACTTCCACCCCCGCCGCGATCCGCTGCACCCGCCCGTTCACCACCGCCTGCCTGACTCGCTCCCCCACGATCCGCTGCTGCCGCTCGATCGCCGCGCCTGACTGACTCGCTCTCCCCCGCCTGCTGTGTCGCTTGCTGTCTATTTTGCTGTTGCTGGCCTTGCTGCACAGTTTGTTGCTGCTGCGCTTGCTGCGCGCGTTGTTGCGCCTGCTGCTGTTCCGTTGGGGTCAACGCACTGAACCTGTGTGACCTCGGTAAGCCTGCCGCGCTTGCACCTGTTGAGAAGGGGTCGCTTGGTTATAGCGCTGCTGGACGGTTTGGTTGCTGTAGTTCTGCCGGTTGATGTTGTTATTGATGTTGACGTTTTGGCTATTATTGATGTTGACGTTGCCGCTGTTGTAGTTGGTATTGCCCCAGGCGTAACCCCAGGCGGCGCCTAAGGCGACTCCGGATGCAAAGGCGAATGCAGTCGTCGTGGCCACATATCCAGGAGGATAATAGTAATAGGGCGGATAGGCAGGATACGCCCAGGCGCCATACACCACCGTGGGATTATAGGTCGGCACATAGATCACCTGGGGATTGGCAGGCTCGATCTTGATGATCTTTTCTTCGACGATGACGGTTTGCTCTTTGGTCGTCTTGAGATTGCCGGCCGCTTGCGCCTTGGCGCGCAGACGCTGGATGGTATCCAAGACCGGCTTTTGTTGCCCGAGAAAAGCTTCCCCCAGTTTCTGAGTCCAATCCAGTTTATCGTTCATCATCGTCAGCACCTGGGGAAAATTGACCAGCGATTTGACGCTCGGATCCCAGCTTTGCGATTCGAGCGCTTTGGTCAAAGCCTCGCCTTTGAGACTTGCGTTCTGTTTGCCAAATCGCTCGGCCTGGACCACTTCGAGCGGAAACGTCGAAGCCATCAATATTTGCGCGATCAATGAATCGGGATAAAGCGCGATCGGCGCTAGTATTTGATCCAATTCTTCCTGCTTGAAAGTCGGCGGCGCCGCCGGTGACTGCGTCGGTGCTGCCGGTTGCTGCGTCAGGACCGTCGGCGGCGCTGCCAGGAGCAGAATCATCGCCCAGGCCAATGGCCGCACAAAGAGGTTTTTGGTGAACATGGTCGCTCCTTATTCTTTCACTTTCGCTACTCAGTTATCGGACGATCAGGAACGGATGCCAGGCGCTAAGACCTATTTAAACTCGCTCCCGGTCACTTGCCTTATATCGCCTGTCACTCGAACACTCGACTCTCAGTGTAGCTTCACCCGTTTGCGTGACTGCAAATTGCGCTCACGTCAATTTTAAACCGATCCCCGACGGCCCCGCGGTGAGCTGCGTGCCGGACTCTTGCGACGACAGCGCGATGACCACGCCCCTGCCAATGCGCGACTTCGGCGGCATTGCAATAATTGACTTGACGCTTTTATTAGATTCCTCTGGTTAAAGTTAATTGAGCACAAATTATTTCGATTGTCATGCGAATTCTAAAGCGCCGTGCAAAGCCGAAGCTGATGAACGCAGGTTTTTCGTCACAAATCGTCGCCGGCAACTTCCCCTGTCGCTTAAGCTAAGCCATGATGGCGCTGCAAAACATTTCCCTCGCGTCTATGCACAATTTTCGCGAGATCAGTTACCCCGCTACTCAAAAGAAAATATCATCCGCAAAATTGGCCATTCGCTCCCATCATCGGCCGGGCATTGAGAACGACTATGTCTCTTCCGAGCCCGTATTGAGAGCCGCGCGCAATGTTTTAATCAACAATTCGTCGTCGAAGGGCTTGCGCAAAAAAGGCCACCGCCCCGGATGCCAACGCCCGCTCGCGCACGCCGACCTCGTCATGAGCTGTGATAAAGATGATCGGCAAAGCATTTCCAGCTTGCGCGAGCCACGCCTGCACCTCCAAGCCGGTCATTCCGGGCATTTGCACGTCGAGGATCGCGCAATCGGCGTGAAACGACGGTAACCGTTTCTATGAGTTTTGTAAACTGTGCGCCCGAGTTGAACGTTTCGGCGTTCATATCGAGTGATCGGACCAACCGCTTGATGGCGCGACAGACGGATACGTCGTCGTCCTAGACGATCGCGATAAGAGGTTTGCGTTTGTCCATGAACCGTCGCTATCCAAAACCTATCGCGAACGGTTTGAAATCCGCGATTGATCTCTGTGCGGCGAATCTATCGGAGCAAAAGCAAACTGTATATTGGACCTTAGTCCAACATCAGGCTTGGGCAGGTGCATGACTTGGCGGCGCTCACGGGTTGGCGATCCGCCGGCCGGAATCGTCGCGACGGGAAATCAATCGATCGTGGCAATCAACCGGCATTTCGCGATCGGGGATGGACCCCGGTCGCGACCAAGGGGATGTTAACCCCCTTTGGAAACCCCTGCAATTTTGCTCCCGCAGCAAGCTGCGGGGAATATTAGATTAAACCGGCTGAGACTCTTTAGGCCGGATCCCGAGCTTTTCCGCAAAGCGTACCAGATCCGCCACGGACGCGGCCCGCATCTTGACCATGACCCTGGCACGGTGCACTTTAACGGTTTTTTCCACGGTGCCGAGCTCGTGAGCGATTTGCTTATTGAGCAATCCGGTCACCACGAGAGCCATCACTTCTTGCTCGCGTGGAGTCAGGCTGTCGAAGCATGCTTGCAGCTGTTTTGTTTCCGCCAAATCCTTGCTCTCGAGTGCCGCGCGCGCCAGTGCCTGATCGATGGCGCCGAGCAGCACTTTACTCTGCACCGGCTTGGGCAGAAAATCGACGGCGCCGGCTTTCATGGCCCGGACGCTCATCGGAATATCGCCGTGCCCGGTGATGAAGATGATCGGGATCGGCATATTCGCCGCGCGCATGGCGTTCTGAAGCTCCAAGCCGTTGAGGCCCGGCATGCGCACGTCGAGCACGAGGCAGGCGACGCCGGGGGCTGCGGGCGTTGACGCGATAAACTCATGCGCCGATGCGAAGGTCTTGATTTCATAGCCCGCAGCGCGAATCAGCCGCGCCAGCGCTTTGCGCACCGAATTGTCGTCATCGACCAAATAGACCGTCATGTGGGACTCACGGAGATTTTCTCAGCATCGGCAAATACCGGCAAAACCAGATGGAATGTTGCGCCGCGATCCTGGTTGTTCTCCGCCCACAAGTGTCCGCCGTGGGCTTCAACAATCGACCGGCTAATCGACAATCCCATCCCCAACCCTTCTTTCTTAGTGGTAAAGAAAGGCTCAAAGATTCTGTCAAGCTTGTCATTCGTCAACCCGGTGCCGCCGTCGCGAACGGCCACTTCCACCACGCCCATGCCGTCAGAGTGAAGTCGCACGGACACCCGCCGCTCGTCGGTTCGACATTCCTTCATTGCGTCAAACGCGTTGAGGAGCAGATTGAGCAGGACCTGTTGCAACTGTATTCTATCACCACGGACGGAGGGGACTCCGTCGCCGGGTTGGTAATCCAACTGGACGTTTCGCAAATCCGCATCGCCGTGCACTAACGATAAGACATCGCGGATAACCGCCGGGAGATCCAGGCGCGCGAACGTCAGTTCTTCCTTCCTCACGAGCGCGCGGATTTTGCGAATGATTTCGGCGGCGCGATTGTTGTCTTCGACGATGTCTTTGAGAATATCGCGCACCTCGTCGAGGTTAAAAGCTGGGTTCATGAGGAATCTTTGCGCTGCCTGGGCGTTGCTCAAGATAGCCGTGAGCGGCTGGTTCAACTCGTGCGCCAAAGAAGCCGTTAATTCACCCATCAACGAAACGCGCGTGACGTGGGCCAAGTCTTCACGCTGTCGCTGCAGTTCGATTTCCATCAGCTTGCGCCGGGTAATGTCCGTCGACGCGCCCAAGACCTGATCCGCCACGCCATTTTTTCCGCCTATGGGGCGCTTGACCGTTTGCAACCAGCGAATCTCGCCGCGAGCGTCGGTTAAGTGCTCCTCCGGCACAAAGCGCTCTTGGAGGTTGTCGATCACCTCCAGATCCATGCGGTGAAAATATTCGACTTCATCGCGGTTCGGATTGAAATCCGCGTCGGTTTTGCCGATCAGCCCTTCCACTGTCGTGCCGTAGGCGTCGGCGACCGCTTGATTGACCAGCGTGAATCGTCCATCGCGATCTTTGGCAAAAATAAAATTCGGATCGATATCGATGACTTGGCGCAGAAAAGCACGCTCCTTTTCCAACTCCTCCTCGGCTTGCTTACGCGCGCTGATATCGACGATCACCGTTAGCACGAAAAGACCGTCCTCGCGTATGAATCGGATTCGAGCCGATCTCCACGAGAAATTCACTGCCGTCTTTACGCTGGGCAAATAAGTCCCGGCCGGCGCCCATCGCTCTCGTCTGCAGCGCGGCAAAGAATCCTGCCCGATGAGCCGGATGGCCGCCACGAAACCGCTCCGGCACAAGCATCTCTATCGATTGTCCGATCAGTTCGTCGCGAGAGTAACCAAACAGCACTTCCATCTGCCGGTTGACGAGCACGATCCGACCTCGCTCGTTCACCATGACGTTAGCGTTCGGCGACGCTTCAACGGCCAGTCGGAATCGTTCTTCGCCGCGTTTGAGCTCGGCTGATATCGATGGCAGTGCCGATATAACCGAGGAAGGTGCCATCGGCTTCAAAGCGCGGCACGCCGTGATCGAGCACCCAGCAATACTCGCCGTCGTTTCTCCGCAAGCGGTATTCCATCGAAAACTCTTGCCGCGCGTGGAAAGCATTAGCGTAGAGTGGCAAGACAGCGGTCCAAGTCTTCGCGGTGCACGCCCTCCGCCCAGCCGTTGCCGAGCTCCTGCTCCAGCGTACGGCCGGTAAAGTCGAGCCAGCCTTTGTTGAAAAAGGTGCAAAGCTTGTCCGTGCCCGACATCCAGATCATTACCGGCGCTGCGTTGGCCACGGTGCGAAAACGTTCCTCGCTCTCGCGCATGGCCTGCTCGCTCCGTTTGCGCTCGGTGACGTCAAGCATAAGGCCGCGAAGCTGCAATGGCTCGCCAGCTTTACGGTGACAGTTGACGATGTCGTGGACCCAGACGCACCTCCCCCGACAGTCTGACCATGCGATACTCGAAATCGAAATCTTCAGCGCTCTGGCTCATGGTCGAACAGGTGTCGATCGCCCGTTGCCGATCATCCGGGTGGATATGCGAGATCCAAAAATCTTTCTCGTACCATTGCTCGAGCGGATAGCCGAGCAGCTTGACCGCCTGTGGAGTGACATAGGTAAACCGCCAACTCTCCATATCGGCTTGCCAAATGACCGCCGCGGTGGTTTCCACCAAACGACGAAGATTCTCCTCGCTCTCGCGCAGCACCGCTTCCATCCTTTTGCGTTCGGTGATGTCTAATAAGACACCCATCCTGTGCACGCCACGGCCGCCCACTACGTTAACGGTCGATCCTTTCGCTAACACCCAGCGCTCCCTGCCGTCGCCGAAGTTGGGTGCGAAACTCGCCTTCAAACGGCGCGTTGGCTTCCTGGGCGCGCTCGACTTCGGCTACGACTCGCACTCTGTCATCAGGATGAATGCGCGCAAGTATGTCGCCCGCCCGGACGGGTTCATTCGGACTGATACCGAGCTCCGCACGCAGCACCGAGTTAACCCAGACATCGTCTCCTTTGAGATCGCGCGCCCACAAGCCCAACCCACCCGCGCGGGTCGCCATTTCCAGCAATTCCTGGCTATCCCGAAGCTCTTTTTCGGCCCGGCGCCGGCTTAATCGATTCAAGACCAAGCCGGTAATCAAACCGGCTTGCAGCAAGAAAACCACCAGCGCACCAACGATATACCAGGGATGTTGCTCCCATATCGAGGCGGATCGGAAGCGAACGATACTGTTTTGCGGCAGGCGACTTTCGCTGATGCCCCAGCGTTTTAAAGCGCGCCAGTCGAAGATCGGCACGCCGTTCGTCAGTATCTCCAAGGGCAAGGACTTGGGCGCGGCACCGCTCAGAATCGTTCGGCCAGTTCACCGGCCCGCTTTCCTAGTGCCGGGATATTTGCGACCGAGCCGCCGACTGCGCCTGTGCCGAGACCAGGGTCTGTCATGAGATAAACGGGAACATTGGACACCTTGGCGACCGCCTGAGCCGCCTGCGATGAGTTGACGGCCCGGCCCGCGCCATCGCGAAACATCCGGGTGAAAAGAATCGCGGTTCGGGGAGACAGAACCGTCACGGCTTGCAGGATCTCGACCATCGAGCGTTTGTCCCACACCTCGAACTCGACCCTTCCGGCAAACGAACGCGCCGCCAGCGTTGCTCGGGCCATGACTTGACGATCCACCTCGGCGACCCCGCCGATGAGCAAGATGCGCTGTATTTCCGGCTGCAACCGGAGAATCAACTCGATTGTTCCGCCGGGATCGGAGCGTTGAACGATTCCGGTTAAATCTTGGCTAACTTTCGACCTCGACAGTTCCTCCTCGCTCAAGCCGACGGCGACCACAGGAGTGCCCGGAAAGATATCGTTAAGCAGTTGCCGCGCGACGACCAAGTTGCCGACAAAAACCAGCACGATCACATCTGGAACATCGTCAACGTATTTATTGCGCAAGTAATCGCGGAAAAGCCAATGAAAGCTTTTGCTCGGAAAGCGAACGATATCGAGATACTCGGAATAAAACTCAAGGTCGCCGGCGTGCAGCTTGCGCAATTCGTCAATCACGCTTTGCTCGACAATCGGAAACCCCGGCGAGAACCGGCTTCCGGTCGACAGCACCAACACTCGTTTGGCGCGGGGGGAATCTGCGCCGAGGACGCGACCGGCCGCGGCCAAGCCGGCAAGCATACACAGGAGACAAATAAGCCACCGCCTTAAGAATAGGCCTGGGCGGATCTTGGTTAGGATAGTGTCGGAAGCTGCCACGGTCTCGGTGACTTTACGAACACACCCCGCGGGAATCAAGCGTCAGCCCGATGGGCAAAGCGTTTTTGGGAGAAGCGCAGGTCGGTTTCGTCCGCTAACCATTCGATCGCCCGGCTCGACTCGCAGAAAGCCGCGACGTCAATTCCCAGTTGCGACACCGGCAACGTTAGTTGGCGCAATCCATGGTATTGCTCTGGATGCGGCGTTGTCACCATGGCGAGCTTCAACTTGCCAACGGCAGTCCACGGAAAAATGCTTAGCTCAGCCTTCAATTCGACAAGATCTTCGAGTCCGAAGTCGCACGTAATATCCTGGAGATCGAGCAATACTTTACAACCGTTGAGAGGCTCAGTGAGTTCGCCAATCGCCTGCATGAGCCGCAGAAAGGCCTGCCGATCCAAGAGTCCGCGGACGACGATGTCTAGACAATTCCCATTATTTTGCCGGCAAAACAGGTTGACCTGATTATTCATGCATAATCGTTTAAAACCTAGAGGGCTGATTGTCTTGACTTTCCATGACACTCGATTGACAGCTGGGGCCCGATCAGGCAAACCAAAGACCGTGGCTAAACTTCATGCGCCTCGACCGTTAATTTCCAGCAGCGTAACCACAGGCCTGCTCGATGCCATCGCCGCTACAGGCGCCGATCCCGATCAAGTTCGGCAATCGTTAGCGCTCGACTTCACCGCCTTGTCCGATGCCGAAGGGTTTATTGCTTGTGTGGATTTTGCTCGTTTACTGGAAGAAATCGCGCAAGCGACCGGCGACGAGATGCTTCGGGCTCCATTTCGGCGCGCGCAGCAACCCCAAAAATATCGGTCCGCTCGTCTATGCGGTTCTCAACTCGCCGACCATTGCCGTCGCTTGCGAAACCGCGGCGCGTTACCTCCATGTGCACAATCAAGCTTTAAAATTGTCTTTAAATATTGATGATGAGCTCGCGAAATTCACTTACTCTTATGCTCACATCGGTGTGGAAAAGCCGCGCCAGTTCAGTGAATTTACCATGGCGGGCACGCTGAACACTTTTAGAATCATGGCGGGCAGTCAATGGTCGCCGAGAGAAATTCAATTTGCCCACGATCCGCCGGAGTCGAACACCGAGCATCTTCGAGTTTTCGGCGCTCCGGTTATTTTTCGCTGCGCCAGCAATGCGCTGATCATGGAACGCGAATTTCTCGATCAAACGGTTCCGTCTGCGGATCATCGCCTATACGGAATATTGACCCACTATCTCGGCGAGGTGCTTAATAGAATGCCGACTGAGAACGGGGTCATTGCCACGATCCGAAAGGCGATCGGCGAATCACTGAAAAACGGCACGCCAAAACTCGCCCGCGTGGCGAAATCAATCGCGCTGAGCCCACGAACACTCCAGCGACGACTGGAAAAACATGGCCTCGACTTTAAACAGTTAGTGGACGACACCCGCCATCAGTTTGCGCTGGAATATTTAAGGGACCAGGAAAACACGCTGACACAAATTGCCTTCCTGTTGGGCTATTCGGAAGTGAGCGCGTTTAACCGCGCATTCAAAAGATGGACGGGTTCACCGCCGCAGCACTATCGCAGCGCCTCGGAAGTCGTGCCTAAACAGTAGGAGAGAGAATAGCCCCAGCTCAGACGTAGCCCTGGTTTTTTCTTCGAGCCGGGCAAGCGCGGCTTCAGCCTGAATTGAACAAGCGCAGCTTTCCGGCCGTGCCTTCTTGGGTAAACTTATAGAAATGCCAGTGGGTCACGCAACGGTTCATGAATTGCGCGAAACCGATGATATCCGCGCGCACCTTAAGGCTGCGTTGAAAAAAGTTCTTTAAGTACACCGCGCCGATGGTCGTCAAGCTGCGCTCTTTGATCAGCGCGAGCACGAGAGTCTTCAGCAATAGCAGCCCGTAAACCAGCGTCGGCAACGCCTTGCCTTCATTGGCCCGAATGCTGATCTCGGCGCGCCGTTGCTTGAAGTCGGGGTAGGCAGTGATCTGAAAGTAGCGGTCGAAGAAAGCCTGTGGATCGTAGAGCCGTTTGAGCAATTGCCAGTAGCCCTGCTGCAGTTCCTGCGGCGTCATTTGCGCAGGCACGATGTTGCAGTTGGGATCGTCGAGCCGCAGGCGACCGGCCTTTTCCAGCCGCTCATAGAGCGGCGTCTTGGGCACGGCGGTGAGCATGCCGACCATCGCTAAGAGAATGCCGTTGTCCTGAATGAAGCGATACTGATCTTCAAAGATCGTCGCGTCGTCGTTGTCGAAACCGACGATGAAGCCGGCGCTGACTTCGAGCCCGGCGTTGCGAATCCGCGCGAGTTTATCTTGGAGCGAGTCGCCCCGGGTGTTTTGATATTTCTTGGTTTCGTTGAGCGACGCCTCGCGCGGGGTTTCGATGCCGATAAACACCGAGCGGAAGTTGGCCTGGTAAAGCATATCGAGCAACTCGGCGTCGTCGGCCAGATTGACGCTCGCCTCGGTGGTCAAGCGCAAGGGATAACCATGCTTCTGCTGCCAGGGAATGATCAGCCGGAGCAGCGCTTTGGCATCTTTCTTATTGCCGATGAAATTGTCGTCGACGATAAAGCAAGAGTAGAAGCCGACCCGGCGCATTTCATCGAGTTCGTCGATGACCTGCTCGGGCCGCTTGGTGCGCGGCCGGCGACCAAAGGTGACGATGATATCGCAAAACTCGCACTGAAACGGACAGCCGCGGGAGAATTGCAGCGACCCGGACGCATAACGATCGACCTTCAGCAGGTCGTAGCGCGACTTGGGGACATTGCTCATGTCCGTCGGATTCGCCTGTTTATAGAGGGTGTCGTAGTTTCTACCTTCGGCGAAGCAGCGGACAAACTCCGGCCAGGTCTCGTCGGCCTCGCCGGTAAACAAAACGTCGCAGAGATTGTCGAAATACCCCTCGTCCACCGAAGCGTAGGCGCCGCCGACGACGGTGAATAGCTTCATCGCGCGCAGCTGCTCGAGGATCTGCCGCATGCGCTCCTTCTGCACGTTCATGCCGGTGACACCGACAATGTCGAACTGGGCGAGCTCCGGCCAAACAATCTCCTCGACGTTTTCATCGAGCAAACGGACGTCGTGCTCCGGCACCAAACCGGCAAGATAGGGCAGCGCGCCGGTGATCATCGACGACTTCTTGGTGCCTGGATAAAGCGGCAAGGCGTATTCGAAGCCCCAGTAGGAAGGTTCGAACTTGGGATTGATGATACAAATCTTTAGTCGTTTGGCCATATTACTTCACAACGAAGCATTACCTGGGGCATCTCATTTACTCGTCCATCCCCCGGTCGTCTTTCAACGAGCGCCAGAAGTCAGACAGGAATCGAACTCCGGGTACTCGAAGCTTGATGCCGATGCTGCCAAACCTGATTTCCTTAGACCAAGCTTCCTTGCTGACCGCGCTCGTGTGAGAAACCGAGGTGCGAATTGGCGAGTACCGAGTAGCGGTGAACCCCTCCCCCTTGAGCTAACCATGCAGCAGGCGGCGGCTAAAAACAAGTAACAAAAAAAACAAAAATGAACGCGCCGGTAAAAGGGGCGGGCGAGAAGTTAACGAGCATCACACCGGCGATCGCAGCGGCACAGCGATTTCGCTGGACCCGGTCGCTTCGCTAAACATTTCTCGGGAAAAACACGCCGTTGGTCTGGCTCAGTCCGACACCTTGGTGCGCATCGTGACAAACTCCTCCGCGGCGGACGGGTGGATGCCGATGGTCATGTCGAATTGCGCTTTAGTGGCGCCGCAGTTCAGCGCGATGGCGAGGCCTTGGGTAATCTCGCCGGCGTCGGCGCCGACCATGTGGCAGCCGAGGACTTTGTCGGTGGTTTGATCGACGACCAGCTTCATCATCGTGCGTTCGTCGCGGCCGGTGAGGGTGTGTTTGAGCGGTTTGAAGGTACTCCGGTAGATGTCGACTTGATGGCCGCGCTCTATCGCCTCCGCTTCGGTGAGCCCGACGGTGCCGCAACTGGGCGTGCTGAACACCGCGGTCGGGACATTCAAATAGCACGGCATGGTCGGCTGATTGTTGAACAAAGTGTTAGCCAACGCCATCCCTTCGGCGATGGCGACCGGTGTCAGCATCATCCGGTCGGTGCAGTCGCCGATGGCATAGATGCTGTCGACCGTGGATTTCGAATATTCGTCAACCACCACCGCGCCGTTGTCTTTTAGTTTGACGCCGGCTTTCTCCAGGCCCAGGTCCGGGGTCTTGGAGCCGCGTCCGGTGGCGTAGAGGATCTGATCGGCTTCCAGCATATTGCCATCGGTCAGTGTCGCTTTCAGCACCGCACCGCTTTTTTCAATTTTATCAATGTCAGACATGAATCGAAGATCGACGCCGCGCTTACGCATCTCATCGGCAAGGGTCTTGCGAATGTCATCGTCGAAGCCGCGCAGAAACAATTCGCCGCGATAAAGTTGCGTGGTATGCGCGCCGAGACCGTGAAAGATGCCGGCAAACTCCACACCGATGTAACCGCCGCCAACGACGATGACCCGCTCGGGCAGCGACGGCAGGTAAAAAGCTTCGTTGGAGGTAATCGCATACTCGGAGCCGGGGAACTTCGGCACCGACGGCCAGCTGCCGACGGCAACGAGAATATACTTGGCCGTGATGCGCTTGCCGTCGACGGCAACGGTATGGGCATCGACCACCTCGGCGTGGCCTTCGATCAGCGTCACCCCGGCGTCAGCGAGAATCTTCCGGTAGATGCCGTTCAGCCGGAGAATTTCTTTGTTCTTGTTCTCGATCAGCTTGGCCCAGTCGAAACGGCGCTGCCCCACCGTCCAGCCATAGCCCGGGAGATCGTCGAAGTCTTCGCCGTAATGAGCCGCGTAGACCAGGAGTTTTTTCGGGATGCAGCCGACATTGACGCAGGTGCCGCCGAGATAGCGCTCTTCGGCCACCGCTACCTTGGCGCCGAAGGACGCCGACATCCGGCTCGCGCGCACGCCGCCGGAACCGGCGCCGATGGTAAAGAGATCATAATCGAATTGAGCCATGAGAGTTTGCCTTTTCAAGTTAGATGTCGTGGGATCATAAAAGGTAGCGGCAGAATCCTCAACAGCCGATTGCGAATAGGACGACGGACGCTCACCACGAAAGTCTTAGCGCGGCACCGTTTCAACCGAAACTCGGAACATCTCGCGCAAAGCACGCAAAGGGCGCAAAGCTAAGGGAAACATGTCATCTCGACCCCTTCGGCGAACTCAGGGTAGACTCCGGGAGAAATCTTTCCGCTATCCCGCGTATCCCCTCGGGATGACGGGCCTCGGCGCGTCACTTTGCGACCTTGGCGTCCTTGGCGCGAGGAATATCCGAATCCAAGACGTTCTCAGCTAAGAAGATTTGCGCAAGCCGGATAAATTGTCGACTTTAGTAATACGAAGTTCAGAGTGTTCGATTTCCGACCCTTCGTGACCTTCGTGTCCTCCTTCGAAAATGCATGTGAGGGGATGATATGCACAACGAAGAGTCTCTGGGGTTTCGTCATGCCGGCGCAGGCCGGCATCCAGACCCATCATCCACCTGGATACCGTTTTTCAACGGTATGACGGACTCTGTCCGTCACCTGGATTCCCGCATGCGCGGGAATGACGATTCGAGGAGGGGAGCATATTCTGGGAATGCCAACCATTTTGATGCTCTGTAGGCGATCGCAAGCTCACGAACACTTCGCGGTGAAAGCCGTCTCTTCTTCCTCGTCGCGACTTCGCATCGATGGTTAGGTGGTGAGCATTTCCTGGCCATTCTTTTTGACAGCTCCGCCGAATTAGGAAACAATGGCCGGCAATTCCCTCATGAGCAAATCTTCCGCACCGCCGTTGTCGCAATCCGCCACGCACACGCTCTCCGGCAGCCAGCGCGTGGCGCAGTCGCTGAGCGCGCTCAAGCACCGCAACTACCGGCTCTACTGGTTCGGCCAGTTGGCCTCGGTGCTGGCGCAAAACATGGAAGCGGTGGCGCAAAGTTGGTTGGTCCTGGAGCTGACCAATTCTCCCCTGATGCTTGGACTCACCGGCTTGACCTTTACCATCCCGACAGTGGCGCTGACTCTCCTCGGCGGCGCCATCGCCGATCGCGCCGATCGCCGTCGCATCATGATCTGGGCGCAGGTCGGTTCGGCATTGGTCTTTCTGATTCTCACAGTGCTCGTCATGCTCAAGTGGGTCGCCCTTTGGCATATCATGGTCTTGGCGTTTCTCACCGGCTGCGTGCGCGCCTTCGACCGGCCCAGCCGCATGGCGCTCTTACCCCAAATGGTTCCCAAAGAAGATATTCCCAACGCCGTCGCCATCGGCGGCACCATCTGGCAATTGAACAAGCTGGTCGGCCCGGCGGTTGCCGGCATGCTGATTTACTTGGTCGGCATCGGACCGACTTATTTTGTCTGTTTTCTCGCTTCGGCCGTGGCCATCGGGCTGTGGCTCGCCATCCATCTCGCCGGCAAGCCGGTGGCGTCAAACTCCCGCGGCCTGCTCAAGGATATGACCGAAGGGCTGAGCTTCATTCGTCAAAATGAAATCTATTGGGTGTTCATCGGCATGACGTTTTTCAACAGCGTGTTCGGCATGTCCTACGTCATCATGATGCCGGTGTTTGCCCGCAACGTGCTCCATGTCGGCTCCCAGGGGTTCGGCTTCCTCCAGAGTGCCGGCGGCGGCGGCGCCCTGGCCGGCGTCCTGCTCGCCGCCTATTTGAGCCACTTCCCCGGCAAAGGCTTGCAGGCGATCAATGGCGCGGTGGTGTTCGGTGTCACCTTGATCTTGTTCGCCATGTCGAGTTGGTTTCCGCTCTCGCTCGTCGCCGCTTTTGCTCTCGGCATGGCCGGGCAGTTCTACATGACGACGATCCACGCCATCTTGCAGATGAACTTACCCAACGAATTGCGCGGCCGCGTCATGGGTATTCATGGATTGGCCTGGGAGCTTATGCCCATCGGCGGCTTGATCGCCGGCGCCATCGCCGAATTCGCCGGCGCGCCGATCGCGGTGGCCTTCGGCGGTCTGATGGTCGGCGGCATGGCATTTGTCATCGCCGTAGCGATGCCGACCATCCGACGCTTGCAACAGTGACTATCGTTGGAATCCGCGGTAGGGGCCGGGCGGGACCGGTCCAATCCGGAATCGGAGTATTAACCGCAGAGAACGCATAGCCCGCAAAGTTTCGAAAATCATTGTAGGGGCGTATGGCATACGCCCTGGCGCGGCGGGACGGCAATCGCATGGCGACAAAATAATTTACGTGGCACCCATGCCTGACAAGAAAGCCAAGAAGAAATCCGCCGGTCCGCGCAAGCGGCGCAAGATTGCCGGCAAGTCCAGCGGACTAACTGCCAAGGAAGTTCTATCGGCCACGCCGCCCAACAGCGTCGCCGCACTGCAAGATGCCATCGACCAGGACGGCGGCACCGTTCTCACCACCTATCGTGAACCGTTCGGCGATCACTGGCTCATCATCGCCGCTCTGCCCATCGACCAGGTCGAGCCGACGCCGTACCAGCGCAACCTGTCCGATACCCACGCGCGCAAGCTCGAAAGCGTCATCGCCAGGCTCGGCCGCTTTCTCGACCCCATCGTCACCGTGCGCAAGGAAGTGAAAGACAGCCCGACGCGCTACTGGACGCCCAACGGCAATCATCGCCTGCAGGCGATGAAAACCCTCGGCGCCAAGAGCATCATCGCCATCGTCGTCCCTGAAGCGGCGACCGCGTATCAGATTCTTGCGTTGAACACCGAGAAGGCGCACAACCTGCGCGAGCGCGCCCTCGAAGTCATCCGCATGTACCAGGAGCTGGCGACATTGGACGACGCCAGCGAAGAAAGCTACGCGCTGGAGTTCGAAGAAGCCGCGCTGATCACCCTCGGTCTGTGCTACCTTGAAAACGGCCGCTTCAGCGGCGGCGCCTATCATCCGATCCTGCGCCGTTCGGACCAGTTTCTAAAAAAATCACTTGTCTCGGCCATCGAGATTCGCCGTGCGCGGGCCAAAGCTTTGATGGATCTCGATAAAACTGTCATCGAAAAAGTCGAAGCGCTCAAAGCCAAAGGTTTGACCAGTCCGTACCTCAAAAGCTTCGTCGTCGCGCGCATCAACCCGATCCGCTTCCGCCCCAAGGACGCAGCGCCGTTGGGTTTCGATGAAGTATTGGAACGGATGACGACCGCCGCCGAAAAGATGAATGTCGACAAGATCAAAGTCGAAGATCTGGCGAAGTCAGGCGGGGCAACCGAGGAATAGCTGCCCCTCTACGCCTCCGGATACGTCGGCACCATGTCCGGCCGATAGGTCCAAGTTTTTAGCGGTCGGCCTTCCGCTAGATTGCGCAATTCCCGTTCCCAGATTTTGCGCAGGAGAAACACGCCGCGGTCGCTGCGGCCCAGGTGTTCGTTGCCGCGCACAGCGATTCGGCCCTGGCCGGTCTGGGCAATTTCATCTTCCAACATGACGAAGTCGATGCGCTGAGGATCGATATCGCTCAGGCGCAGTTTTCCGGCGAGAATCGCCCGCACCAGTTCCGGGCGCTCTTCTTCCGCCTTGGCGCGCAGCGCGCGCCGCTCCTCGATCCACGCCCGGCCGCGCGCGCCGGAGAGCGCGATGGCGCGCACTTCGAAGTGAATATGGTTTTCATCATCCACCGGGACTTTGAAAACCATCACGTCAGCGCGCTTGATCACCGGATCGACCACCTGGCCGTTGATAAAATTAATGTTGGGCATGCCGAAGAAAAAAGTCAGATCCTTGCCGTCGGGATATTTGACGTAGCGCCGGATGCCCCAGTCGGATTCTTCGACGGAGATAATCGGATCGCCAAGCACGACATGGTCCTCGGCCGCGTCGCGGTGGCGCCGGTGCACGAAGCGCACGTGCGCGTTGTCTAGGGAGTTGTCGACGTTGTTGAAGTAGTTGCAAATTCGTTTGAGACCGGCGACGTCGAGAGAGATCTCGGGATTTTCGAATAGCGCATAGCGCGGCAATGGCGGCGCCTCGCCCTCGCCCAGATAAGCGAAGACCAGGCCGAGATATTCCTTAACCGGATAACTGGCGATGCGCACCTTCGCCGCAAAGCTTTCACCCTCTGCCGGCTGCTCGACGCATTGTCCCGCGCCATCGTATTTCCAACCGTGGTAAAAACAACGAATGCAATCTTCTTCGACCCAGCCCGCCGACAGCTGGGTACCGCGATGGGCGCAGCGGTTGCCGACCAGATGCGCCGTGCCGCCGGCGCCCCGATAGAGGGTAAAATCCTCGCTCAAGATGCGAAGCGGCAACGCCTGACCGGCGCTAAGCTCATGGGAGCAGGCAACCGGTTGCCAGAACCGGCGCAAGAATCGCCCCGCTAGGGTTTCCGGTCCGGTGTGAACAAATTCGCTAAAATCCATCTGTAACCTCGACAATCTGATCTTCGGGCCGGCGGTGGGACGCCTTACCCTTCACCCTTTGCCCCTTACCGTTTTCATGTCTCCAGCGTGCTCGGATGGAACATCTGCTCCGGCTGGAACTTCTGAGTCACCAATCCCTGTTGCAAAGCATAATCAAGCATCCTACCCACTTCCGCACGAGTCTGCTTAAATCCCCATAGGTATGGATCGGCGCCGGCGGCAGCCCGCTCCTCTTCCCAAAGCGAGCGATACCACAAACCGGTCATGTGAACTCGTTGCCGCTCGAGCCAGCGATAGCACTCGATCTTCGCCGATTGCCACGCGTCGAACATGCTCATGGCCACCCAAGGCTGCTTTTCCAGCACCTCGTTCTTGATGACGAGAATATGCTGGATCGGAAAGAATCCGGTCTTGCGATAGTAAGCGCGCTCCTCTCGGGATAATTAGGAAGCAAAAAGTCGACATCCGGATGGCCGAAGGGCGCCCAAGTTTCGGTGGTGATGCCGGCGTCGATTTTTCCTGCGATCAGCAAGTCATGCAGCTTGGCACCGGGCGGCGCAATCTCAAGTTGTAGCCAGGATGGCGGTTGCCAGTCGCCGATTTTTTCATTCCAGTTGGCCACCCAGCAAATCTTGCTCAGATCGACGCCATAGTCGTCCGCCAGGATACCGCGCGCCCATAGAGCCGTGGTGGTGAACCAGGTCTGCAGGCCGACACGCTTGCCGTGGAGATCTTGCGGCGCGCGAATCCCGGAGTGTTTGTTGACGTAGATATACGAGTGGCGAAACATGCGCTTGACGAAGATCGGGATCGCCGTCAGTCCGAGTGTCCGCTGCTCCAGGTCGGCCAGGTAAATGCCGGTGAAAAACTCACCGATGTCGAACTTGCCCTCGCGAATATCGCGCTGCCGGCTGCGGTCGTCGGAATTGATGTGAATCGCCAAATCGATGTCAGGCGCCTTCACAGTGCCGTCGATCAGCGGCCGGCTGCGATCGTACTCGGCGCAAGTCATGGTAAGTTTCAAAGCCATTTAAGTAATACTTCCTCGGATTTACTCCCGCCAAGGCGCAAAGTCGCCACGTTCGGAATCGTTGTCATTTCGACCCTTGGGAGAAATCTTTCTTAGATCTTTCGTGCCCCTCGGCATGACGGGCATCGCCCGTCACCTTTGCGCCTCTTATGAAAATGCCGACTAGAGGCAAAAATCCCCCGGTCCTTCGGCCCGCCCCCTTTGGCAAAGGGGGCCATTGGGGGATTTTCCGTCGTTGCTTTGAACGTGGCGCAGCTCATTTTCATTTGCTGTGTTGTACCGATTGGTACATGAATTACTTTGCGGAAGATACTCTCTTGACGTTACGGCACGGGTCTCCAGCCTTTGCTCTGCAATTCAGCCATCACCTTGCGCGTCAGCGTGAAGTCGAAGACCTTCGCCAATGGCGGCGCGTCCTTGAGATCGAGCCGTTTGAGCACATGCTCCACCGCTTTGGCCTGCAAGTCCGGACTGAGAGTGCCGTCTTGAGTCAGCGCCGGCCGCACCACCTGATCGTAGGCTTTCCCTGCCTGAACGTCGCTCACCTGCAAGTAGCGCGCGACGATTGGAATCGACCCGGCGCGGTTATCTCTCAGATAGAGAAATCCCTTGTAACTGCCGCGAACGAAACGTTCGACCTGGGCCGGATCGGATTGCAGGAGAGCATCGCGCACTAGGATTGCGCCTTGCGGTTCGACCATATCCTGTTTTGGAAACGCGACCAGCTCGCGAAAGCCCGCCTCTTCTGCTTTGAAAGTCACCGGCGGCGAGAGCATCGCGCCGTCCACCATGCCGCTTTGCAGTCCGGCATAAATCGTCGGCATGACGCCGAGACTCAGAATCGTCACATCGCGATTGGCATCGAGACCGTTGAGCCGCAGAACTTCGCGCAGCAAGGAGTCCGGCCCGCTGCCGATCCCGGAAACGCCGACTCGTTTGCCCTTGAGCGCTTTGACGTCGCGGATTTCTGCTTTAGCGTAGAGCCAAAACATCGCCCGGTTGTAAGTCGTGAACAAAAACTTCATCGGCGACCCGCGCAGCACCGGCGGCAAGCCGGCGCCGCCGACGGTGGCCACGCTGACATCGCCGCTCAACAGCGCGCGGCTTGCCGTGGGCGCACTCATGAGAATGAGCTCGACATCCAGTCCCTCGGCACGGTAGTAGCCCTTGTCGCGGGCGATGGTGAAGGCCAGCACCGCCTGAGTCGTGCTCGGCATCGCCACTTTGAAGACCTCGGCGCGGCTGATGCCGGCGGCCATCAGCAAGATTAAAAGTATCGCGGCAAATCTCACGGTTTCTCCCATTGAGTCTAATATTCCCCGCAGCTTGCTGCAGGCAAAAATTGCTGGGGTTTCCAAAGGGGGTTGAAATCCCCTTTGGTCGCGAGCGGGGTTGATACCCCGATCGCGAAACGCCGGTTGATCATCTACGGGCTATTCTTCTACTCCCATGATTCTCGGCATCAAGCGCTCGGCCAAGGTCGCGCCGTCGAGAGAAAACCCCAGTTGGCGAGCCAACTCCAGGGCCGGCATCAAGCTTTTCTGAAACACCTCGGTGCGCCGGCGCCGGATCGCCAGCGGATCCTCCGTCAGCTTGAAACGGTCGAGCCAATTATCGACGACAAAACTTTGTCCCGAACTGTTTTTCAGCACGCGCTGCATGGCGCCAAAGTCGAGACCGCAGTGCGCCGCCATCAGCTCCGCTTCGCTGGCCGCGAGCATATTGATACAGGTCGCGACTTGCACGATCAGCTTCGCCGCCGCGCCGCTGCCCAACGCGCCCATATGAATGATCTCCTGCGCGGATGTGGCAAACAGTTCCCGGCAGCGCTCCAACAATGCGGCGTCGCCGCCGACCATGTAACAAAGCGATTTCTGCCGAGCGCCGGCCTCGCCGCCGCTAACCGGCGCGTCGATGACATGGACATCCTTCGCTCTGCCGATCTCGGCCCAGCGCTTTATCGACTCCGGCAAAACTGTGCTGTGAACCACGACGATTGTTCCTGGATCGGCGCCGGCGAACACGCCGTCTGCGCCGGTCAGCACATCGTCCACCTGAGCGTCGTCCACCACCGCCAGCGCGACGATCGCCGACTGTTCGGCCACGGCGCGCGGCGATGGCGCGAAAGCTGCGCCCCGGGCGATCAACTCGCCGGTGCTCTCCGGGCGTAAATCGTATATCGTGAGCTTGAATCCGACGCTCAAGATATTTCGCGCAATCGGGCCGCCCATGCGTCCCAAACCGATAAAGCCAATTCTGTTCACTCGCTCATTCATCGCACCCTCGCCGCGCGCTTAGCGGCATGCCGATATTAGGTAAGCAGCGCCAAATTGTCCAGCAAAGCTACAACAGAAAAGCTACTCTTGACCACGGCACGCCGGAAGTGATTAGATTCGGAGCGTAATTCTAAATGGAGGAATTCAACATGGCGGCAGATGAAAAAGAATACGTCGTCGGCACCGTCCGACCGACTGATCGTCCGGAAGCGGGACAAGAGCTCGATCTCGACACCTTGATTCCGGCCAAGATAAAGTTTCTCTACTCGACGATGAACTTCACCCGCGGCACCGAGGAAGAGTTCAGCACGTCGATGCCAGGCTATGAGGCGAAGTCCGCGGAGTTCGCCAAGATGGGCGCCAATCTGGTTCGCCCCAGCGGCGCGCCGCCGTTCATGCTGTTGGGCTATAAGAAGGAGCAGGAGCTCATCGCCAGCTGGGAAAAGAAATACAACGTGCCCATGTGGACCTCGGGGCAAAATCACGTCAAAGCCTTTCGCACTTTGGGCATGAAGAAGTTCGTCGGCGCCAGCTACTTTCCGGAAAAGATGAACAACATCTTCGCCCGCTACTTCACCGATGCCGGCTTTGAAGTGCTGGCCATGGAAGGCATCGGCGCCCCCTTCGCCGACGTTCCAAAAGTGCCGCCGGAGAAAGTTCTTGAGTTCATGCTCAGCGTCGCGAGCAAGCACAAGAATGCCGACGGCATCTACATGCTCGGCTCGGCATGGAAGTCGGTCGAGATCATCGAGCGGCTGGAAAACCAAACGGGATTAACCGTCGTCCACGCCGGCCCGGCGCGCGCCTGGGGCACACAACTCAGTCTCGGCTTGCGCCATAAAATCAAGGGCTACGGCAAGTTGCTTGCTGAAATGCCGGGGTGAGCATTTTGATCGTTACGAGCTGCGACACGATGTCATTCAGGCCGAAGGCGAAGATTCAGTGTTCCTATTATCGAGAATGGATGCGTCGCGTTGCTCAGCATGACAGTCTGGGCTTCGCCAGCATTCAGCTAAAGTCGCTTAGCCGAAGAGGAAGCATGATCGTCAAACTTGAGTGCCCTGCTTCTCGTCATCTTGTGCCAAGCGAGCATCGCGGACGCTCAGGAGCGCATCCGCATCGCCTGGGCCGGCGCCAGCCCGGCCAACGCGGCAATCTGGGTGCTGCAGGAGAAAAAGCTCCTGCAGAAGTACGGCGTCGAACCTGAGATCATCAGCATCAGCGCCAGCCCCATCGTCCTGCAAACCTTGCTCGCCGGTGAGATCGACGTTTCGGCGATTTCCGTGACGACGCTCGTCAGCTCGCGCCTCGCCGGCGCCGACACCGTGATGATCCTCGGCATGGTGCGCACCTTCGTCGATCACATCCTGGCGCAACAAAGCATCACCAGCATCGAGCAGCTCAAAGGCAAGATCGGCGGCGTCAATCGTATCGGCAGCACGTCGGACATGGGGCTGCGTTTCGCCCTGCGCCGCTTGAATATCGATCCGGAAAAAGACACCCGCATCATCACCGCCGGCGGCAATCCGGAACGATTCGCCGCTCTGACCAAGGGCGTGATCAATTTCACCATCATGCCGGAGCCCTTTGTCCGCCAAGCCCTGCAGCTGGGCTTTCGCCATCTGTTCGACATCGGTTCGTTGAAGATTCCGTTCTGGTGGAACGGCGTGCTGACGCGCGAGGCCATCGTCAAAGCCAAGCGGCCGCTGCTGCTGAAATTCACCCGCGCCATGATCGAGGCGACCCATTTCAACAAGACCCATAAAGAAGAGGCCAAAGCGATCTGGGGCAAATACCTGCGCATCACCGATCAAGAAGCGCTCGAGCGCGCCTGGCAGACCTATACCGCCGCCTATCCCGACAACCTGTTGCCGACCCCCGACGGTGTAAAAACCCTGCTCGACGACATCGCGCCGCGCGAACCGAAAGCGGCAAGCGCCGATCCGCGACAATTCGTCGACGCGAGCTTGGTGCGAGAAGTCGAAGCGACGGGGTTCGTCAAGCAGCTCTACAAGAGATAGATGAAACGAGCGCCAGTAGCGCTCGTGTTTCCATTTTGAGATTTTCAAATTGGCCAGCGAGTCGCCTCACGGAAACACGCTCGAATCAGTTTGCAGATCTTGGCAGTCTGCTCCCCCTCCTCGGTCCTCCCCCGCTCACGCGGGGGAGGATTTAGGCGGGGGTGAAACGTTTTGAACTACTGGAACGTTTTGAACGTGTTCAATTCATTTACGCAAACCGCGACATCGTCTGCGGCGTATACTCATCCGGCGCCTTGGTTACGCATAGCTCCGGCTCGATGCCGTAGAGCCGGCGGGCGTTGCCGCCGAGCATTTTCTCGCGCGCGCTTTGCGGCACTTTGTACTTGTCCATATGATCGATCGCTTCCCAGACATCGGAGGCGTCGAGATGGGGCATGTCGGACGACCACAGGGCGATGTTCTCGAACAGATCCCATAACCGGAGGGTAATCATCTCGTCGCTTTCGAAGGCGATGAAGCATTGTTTGTAAAACACCTCATGCGGATCGCCGATCTTTTCACCGATATGTTTGTAGAGATCGAGATAGGTCTCGGCTTTTTCCAGCACCAGCGGCAGCCAACTGGAGTTGGACTCCAGGATCGCCACTTTGAGCTTGGGAAACTTTTCCAGCCAGCCGGTCATCAGCACCACGCCGGTCCAGGTCATCGCCTCGGCCATGAAACCGTAGGCCGCGTCGCCGGCCTGTTTGGAGCCCATGATCTGCATGATGTTGGCGACGAACTGCCCCGGCGAATAGACCATGATGTCTTCGTCGGAAAATAGCCGCTTGCGGTTGGCGCCCATGCGCTGGTCGAGCTCCGGCGACATCGCCTCGCCGCGCGATGGAAAGGTGTGCATGCCCAGCACCACGCCAAGTTCCTCGAACTCGCGCCAAAGCGGATCGTATTCAGGAAAAGTCGGATACTTGCCCTGGGCGATGATCGGCCGGATTAACGCCGATTTGAAGCCGCGCTTGGCGACCCGGCGCAACTCTTCGATGGCGAAATCGACGTTCTGCGTCGGCAGCACGGCGGCGGGAAACAGGCGCTTCTTGTCGGCACTGCAATAATCGTAGGCCCAGTCGTTGTATGCCCGCGCGCAGATGTAGGCCGCATCGGCGTTTGCCACCAGCGGCAAATAAACGAAGGTCGACGGGAAGATCATCACCTGGTCGATGCCGGAGGCATCCATGTCTTTCAAGCCGCGCATGGGGATCGCGGGCGCTCTTGTTGCGGCCGATGGTTTCGTCCCAGTCTTTAGTGCCGGGCTGAGTCTGGCCGATAATCTTCTTGGTCAATCCCGGATGCCAGGTCTCGCCGGGATATTTCCACGTGTCGGGATCGCGAAAACTGATGCGCGAGTTGCGCACCAAAAACAACCGGTCCGAATCCCGATAGAAGTGCGTCTTGGCGAAGTCGCGGTTTTTCTGCGGAATATATTTGTCCCAAATCTCCGGCGGTTCGTAAATATGACTGTCGCAGTCGAACACCGGAAAGTTTTTGGTTCTGCCTTTTGCGCTGTAAGCCATGGCTTCCTCCGTCTAGATCTTTTGCCTTACCTTCGTGAACTTGGTGCTACTATCCGTGATAGTTTTCTCCGTCTGCGCAATCATGCGATTGCCGCGCCGCCACCCCAGGGCGTATGCAATACGCCCCTACACAGAAATCCGAACTTTGCGCCCTTTGCGTTCTTTGCGGCCATTCTTCAACGCGATTGCGACTGCGCCGCGCCAGGTCCTTCGTGGTGAACAATATCTTTCAACTTGCCTTGCAGAAACTCACGCATCATGCCATGGACTTTTTCCGGCTCGGTGTAGAAATAACTATGCCGCGCACCCGGCAGGACGATCAGTTTAGAGTTGGCAATCCCCTTCGCCAGGATATCGGCGCCGCTACGATGCGACATATCGCTGACGACGAAATGATCGTCATCGCCGACGAAAATCAGCGTCGGAATTTTTATATCCTTCAGCCGCCCGCCGGTGTCATGCTCCTGGCGCGCCAGCACATGGCGGAAATAGAATTCCACCGGGCACAGATTGGCCATGCGCACCTGGAGATATTTTTCGATCTCGTTCATATGATTGCGCGCGTACTCTTCGGTCCAGCCGACGACGATGGTGTGATCCCGGACATATTTCACATAGCCCCACTCGACCATTTCCTTGGCGATGCGCAGCGGAATGCCGCGGTCGCCCGGATGGGCCGCGCCGCTGGAAGCGAGAATCAATTTACTTGACCTTGCCCGGATGATCGAGGGCGAGCAGTTGCGCCACCCGCCCGCCCATGGAGTGGCCGCAAACGATGGCGCCGTCGAGGCCCAGATGATCCAATACCGCAACGGCATCCTCCGCGAACATGGCTGTGCTATATTTCGCTGACGGCTTTCCCGACAGGCCTGTGCCACGATAGTCCAGCGTGACGACGCAATGATCGCGCGAAAACTCCGGCGTCTGATAAAGATTCCACACCGCGCCGTCGCAGGCGGTCTCGCTCAAAAACAACAGCGGCGTGCCTTTGCCAGTCGCCTCATAGTAAATCTCGACTCCATCTTTGGCTTTCGCGTAGGGCATGAATCGCTCTCCTTAGTTGTAGCAATAAACCAACTCTAGGCTTCCTTACAAGTGTGCGAATTGACATGAAATCGACCACACTCGGGTTGCAAGGACTTACCGCGAAACTCAATTGAATGATCCGTGGTTTTGAGGCGATGGATTCAGACTTCGTCGACTGGAAGTCGACTCTTCCTTCCGTCATTCCGGCGTAGGCCGGAATCCAGGTTTTCTTTGACCTTGCCACGCATGCGAAGTGGATGCCGGCCCCGTATCCAGTACGGGGCAGCTCTGCGCCGGCATGACAAACCTTCTGTTTACCTTAAGGCGAGGAGTTTTAACCTTCTCCGGAAGAAACAATAAACCTATTGACAGCCGGCCATCGCCCCCACTATTCAAGACAGAGTAACGATCGGAGGAAAACCCAATGCCAAACAAGTTTGTCGACTGCGACGGTCATGTCATGGAAAATACCGACGAGATCATTCGGCTCGTCGGCGAACCGTTCAAGACCACCGGCCATATGAATCCTCGGCGGGTCTTGCCGAGCCTGGACCGCTTCCACACACCGCGCTTGGAAGAGCGCAAGCCCGGCACCTTCGATCCCAGCGTCGGCCCGGAGAAGTGGGTGCAGTTTCTCGACAAGATGGGTCTCGAGTTCAGCGCGCTGTTCCCCACCGAAGGACTCGCCTACGGCCAGGTGGCCTTCTGCGCCTTGGGCGATCGCCTACGCGAAAGCCTACAACGACTGGCTCGCGCGCGAAGTATCTAAAATACAACTCGCGCCTCAAAGGGGTCGCTTTGATCCCGCTGCAGGACGTGCCGGCCGCGGTGACCGAACTGCGCCGGGCGGTAAAGGATCTGGGCATGGTCGGCGCCATGCTGCCGTCCAATGGTCTCAATCCGCACTTGAGCGCGAAACATTTCTGGCCGGTGTACGAAGAGGCCGCCAAGCTCGACTGCGCGCTGGCGGTTCATGGCGGCTGCTACGGCGACTTGGGTTTCAACACCTACACGGTTTTCCCGGCCACCCGCGCCCTCGGCATGCCGGTGCCTCTGGCCATCGCCGCCACCGGCATGATCGTCGACGGCGTGTTCGATGAGTTTCCGACCTTGCGCGTCGGCTTCCTGGAAGGCGGCACCTGCTGGATTCCCATGGTCCTCGACCGCTTGGCCAGGGAGCAAGAGTACGGCGGCTTGAGGATCAAGCGTAAACCGGTGGACTATTTCACCAGCGGCAAAATCTTTTGCAGCTGCGAAGGCAACGAGAAAGCTCTCGCCTACGCCATCGAGCGCGTCGGCCCGGCGCCGTTCATGTTCGCCTCGGACTTCCCCCATGAGATCTCCCTCGACAATTGCTTGGAAGAGATCGACGAAATCCAAGTGCGCAAGGATCTAAAGGACGAGCACAAAGCCGCGATCCTGGGCGAGAACGCGCGGCGCTATTACAAAATCTAGGCAAATGTCGGCAAAGGCGGGGGGTTCAATTATGAAAACAACCATCCGAAACCTTCGTGTCCTTCGTGTCTTCGTGGTGAGTCTTCTGCTCGCCATTTCGTTCTGCAGCCCACGCACAGCCGCTGACGCCGATCCTGGTCGCCTACGCCGGCCAAAATGAAACCGCCGGCCCCATGTGGGTCGGCGTCGAGCGCGGCACCTTCCGAAAATATGGACTGGACGTCCGCATGGTCCAGCTGCGCAACGGCTCGCTCAGCATGTCGACCCTCGCTTCCGGCCAGGTGCAATACAACTACGGTTCGCCGGCCAACGCGCTCAGCGCCGCGGCCGGCGGCATGCGCCTCCAGTGTGTCGCCTCTGCCGTGGCAAAAATTCCCCGCGAGCTGGTCGCGCGCAAAGAGATTCGCACGCTAGAAGATCTGCGCGGCAAGACCTTCGGCGTGCAAAGCATCGGCGGCGGCTTTTGGCTGCAGACGATGATCGCCCTGGATCTACCTCGGCATCGATGCCGGATAAGTACGATCTCAAGATGCGCATCCTCGGCGACACCGCGACGGTCACCCAAGCGTTGGGCTCCGGCGGCGTCGACGCCACGGTGATTCCGTACAGCTTCAGCGAAGCCGCCAAACGCGCCGGCGCCAATGTCCTCGCCGACATCGGCAAACTGCCGATCCCCTATCAAGGCACGACCATCTGCTTCCTGCGCGACTCGCCGTCGCACAACCCCGACACCATCACCAGCGCTTGCTCAAAGGCTTGGTCGATTCCGTCGTGATGATTCACGACCCCGGCGCCAAACTCGATGTGACGGAGATCCTGCGCAAGAGTTTCCGCTTTCCACGGCTGGAAGATGCCGAGGCCTCGTACAAAGTGCTGGGGCAAATGGCGACCATCGATCTGTTGCCCGATCCCGCCGCCTGGAAAATCGTTCAGAAAATCGTCGCGCGCATCAATCCGAAAGTCGCCCAAGTCGATATCAACCAGCTCAACAACCCGGCCTTCGTCCGAAGTCTTGAAGACAGCGGCTTTTTGGCCGATGCCCGGCGCAGACTGCGCTGAAGCGTTCAGATGGGAAACTAGGCTTCTGAGAAGAACCTGTCGGAGCATGCACCGCGAAGGGCACGACATTCGGATATTGCTCTCGCCAAGACGCAAAGACGCCAAGTTCGAAAGACAGAGATACGATAAATGCTACCGAACAATTACCACCCTAATTCTCCGACCTTTGCGGCCTTTGCGTCTTTGCGGGAGATATTCCGAGCCCGGGCTCTGTGCGGTTGGCAAAGTCCATCTAAAGTCTCGCACCCTTCAAGGAACCAATCGAAAGGGACAGTTTGACCATGCTCCAAGGTTACCGCGTCTTTGACGCCGACGCTCACGGCTCGATCAATCCCAGCATGTGGGAAGATTTACCGGAACAGTTTCGCGCCCGCCGGCCGCGCCCGGTGACGATTCATGACGACGACGGTCTGGGGAATTTCAACGCCGGCTGGCTGATCGAAGGCTCGCTGGAACCCCACGCTCTCGGCCCCGGCGCCCAACAAGCCAACACGCCGCGCAATGTCTTGGTCGAATTCGGCGCCAATCTGAATCGCGAGCATTGTTCGGTCGGCAGCATGACGCTCAACGATCCGCAGGCACGGCTGGCCGATATGGATCGCATGGGCTTCGACGTCCAGATGATTTTTCCGAGCACGCTTTACGCCCATATGACCAACGACCCGGAGTTCGAAGCGGCGCTGTGCCGCGCCTATAACCGCTACGTCGCCAAACAGTGCGCGGCGAATCCGCCAGAGGCTCAAATGGTCGGGCCTGCTGCCGCTGCGCGAGCCGCGCCAGGCATTGATCGCCATCGAAGAAATGCAGCGCCTCGGCGCCCGCGCCGCGGTGGTGTTCGGCACCGCCGGCGAACGGCTGCTTTCCGATCCGAGCTTCCTGCCGATCTGGGATGAGTTCGCCCGCACCGAGCTGCCGCTCTGCGTGCACATGGGCATGAGCTATCCGCCGCTGGCCCAGTTGGGCCGGAGCATTTACGACGGCCACATCATCGGCATGTCGCTGCCGGCCCAGCTGGCCTTCATGGCCATCGTCGGCCACCGCATGCTCGACCGCTATCAAGATTTGAAAGTGGCGTTTTTAGAATTCGGCGCCGAGTGGATTTTTTACATGGTCTCGCGCATGGATCACTACTTGCCGCTCGACCGCGGCGCCCATCCGTTCGGTTTGAGCATGCCCAACGCCGGCGAGCTGCCGCGCGCGAGCATCCGCGATTACGTCAAATCCGGCCGCATTTTCATGGCCGCCGAGGCCGACGACCGCATGCTCCAGCAACTGTTCGATTTGATCGGCGAAGATCATGTGCTGTTCTCCTCCGACTTTCCCCATGGCGAAGGGCGCGACAACGCCGCCTTGGAAATTCTCGAACGGCAGGATCTTGCAGAATCTCAGAAGCGCAAACTGCTCTATGACAACACCGTGCGCTTTTTCGGCGCGCCGTAAAGTTTCGCGAGGTCGACTGTTACTGCCAAATTGTCGGGGACCTCTCACCACGAAGTGATTCATGTGTTTACGCAAGCGCACGGATAATGAAAATAGCCACGAAGGATGTGGTGAGTCCGCGAACGCATCGAGCTTGCAACTTGCCAACGATGCGGTTCCCTTTGGTCACCACATCCTACAAACCCATGCCCGGTATTTTAAAAGGAGGCACGAAGCGCACAAGTTTGGACGGGGCGGGATCGCCCTCCACATCCTAGGGCGAATCATAACTCGCCCCTACAGCCGAAATTCGTCTTGGGATGTTATTTTGCGTTCCTTTGCGTTCTTTGCGGCCATTCTTCAATTCGGTTGCGGCTTCGCTGCTGCATGAGGCACTTCGTGGTGAAAACGAATTTTCTTCAATTGCGTAGTCGAACAGCGATGGAGAAGACTAGCGGCGCGAGATCGATGCGGCGAATTTCAGCACCAGGGCGTTGAACCGTTCCGGCTCGTCGACAAATAATGCGTGGCCGGCGTCCTTGAAGACTTCCACCTCTGTGCCAGGGCGGTTTTTCCGGAGATTCTGCGCCTGCTCCTCGAACTGCGGCGTGACGACATAAAGCAGCGGTTTCTTGAAGGCGTGAGCGATCTCCTTCCAATGCGTGCGCGGGAACGGATAAGACAACAGCGCGATACTTTGCTGCAACGACATGCGCTTGGCGCCGTCTGACCAGTGCGGCGACTTCGGCATCGCTGCGGGCGGACTTGAAGATCGCCCGGACAAAGCCATCCAAAGATTTGTCGCGATCGTCGCGCAACGCTTGCAAAAATGTTCCGCCCGGCGCCGGCGCCGGTTCCTCGCCGACAGAGCTGTCGACCAGGACCAGCCCCGCCAACACGATCGGCGCCGAACATATGAATATATTGCAACGACTCGATGGCGCCGAGGGACCAGCCCACCAGCAGGACGTTTTTTAGCGGATCGAGGAATTCTTTAAGATCGCTAGCGCGCCGCTGGGCGGTAAAACCGTCCGCGGGCACCTGCGATTCCCCCTGGCCGCGCGGATCGATGGCCAGCGTGTGGTAGCTGCGGCCAAACTCTGCCAATTGATTCTGCCAGATATTGGCCGGCATCGACCAGCCGGTGACCAGCGCGATCTTGAGCTCATCGCTCGCGCCATGTTCCCGCCCCGACTCGAGGATGGAAAGCGCCACCCCGTCGCTAGTTTGTAGCGAGCGGCGGGCGATTTGCGTGGTGCAGCCTTGTGCCATCAAGACAAGACAGCTGACGAAGCACAATTGTCGCAGACTAATTTGAATTTCGTTCCTTACTCGCGAGGATCAAACCACCCTGGCTGGCGCGCCAATGATAACCAAAGGGAAAGGGCAAGTCACTGGCCGGAATTTTTGCCTTAAAGGCGCTGTCGAGATCTTTTTGATAACCATAACCCATCGGCTTGATCGGCTTTTGATATTTGCCGTAGAGCTTCACCTGCCAAGGCGATTGGTTGATGTAGCGAAAGGGAATGCCGGTGTCGTCTTGGATCAAGACATCCGCTGACTCCAGCAACATCGTCCTGGTCTTGGAAAACTGATTATCGTGCAACAGGTACGACGCCGATTTGATCAGCGCGCTGGCGGGACGGTTCTGACCCACCCAGTTGACAAAATCCGGATAGTATTCCAGGGCCTTGTCAGTAGCATCTAAAGAAAAATAGTAGAGCTGCTGGACGCCGGCACCGCACTGGGATTGGAGAACTCTATGCGCACGCCGCGCAAGGTCACACGCGGCCGTTTCTCTTCCAGTGTGTCATAAGCTTTGGTCAGCTCCGGAAACAAATCGATGGGTTCGATACGAACGATGCGGCGATTCATCAACGCCATCATCGTCGCCATCACCGGCACGGTGCCGCGCACCCAGGGGGTGGTCAGCTGTTTGTTCATGTAGGAAGTAATAAAGTAATTGCGCTCGAAGATATCGCGAAAGGCGCCACGCACGTCGGTCAATAGCTTGCCGAACTGTAGCGTCGTCACCGATTCGAGATCGGGCAAGGCACCGGGCCGCTCCAAACTAAAGAAAACATAACGAAAATGATCCGGAAAGAACGCGTAAGCGTTGAAAAAATCCGGGCCGCTGAACGGATAGAGCAGGGTCTTTTTCTGGGCATTGGCGACTTTAACTTCGTGATCGCGCCATCCTTCGACGGTCTTGATCCGGCCGCGCACCTCAGCCCATTGCGCCGTCATCCACTTCTGGTGCTCTTTCCAAGCATCCAGCTCGAGCAAACGATTCAACACTGGATCGGGTGGATTCGGCGTTATTCCAGCCAGGATCTGCGCCGTGGCGGTGGCGCGCCGATTGAATTCCGCGGGCGGCGCGTCAATCGCGGTTACTGTCCCAACCGCCGCCAGCAGGGCGCCTGCGATCAGCCAACCAAGGTTCATCCGTACGGTAAACAATTGAAAATTCATCCTTTTAAAATTCATAACTTATTACCAAGACTCAATCAAACCTTTCCCATGCTGGGAGCCACAAGCGGCCGTGATATAGAAAACTTTCGTGGATTAGACGATAAGAATACCATTTTCCCGCGGCGATGTGTCAATTGCTTCAGAGATCCTAATGATCATCCCTTAGGACGCGAAGACCGGCTGGACGCTATTGATCGCTTTCCATCCGCCGCCGCATGGGATAAGAAACGGCTGCACCTCTCGTTCGCACGGAATCATTACGGGAGGAGAACAACGTGTCAGGTTGGAAAGCGCGCATCGGCTACCTGTCGCCGTCGGTATTTGAAACGCCGTCGGATTGGGATCTCATCCTGCCCGAAGGCTTCACCATCGTCTCCTCCGGATTGAACGTTCAATCGCACACCGAGGCGGAGTTCAACAAAGCGATCGACGCTCTGGGCGCGGGCCTCGGCATTTTCAAAGCCGAAGAGTGCGACGCGATTATCATGGGCGGCATCACCCTCGGCACCCAGCGCGGTTACGCCGTCGAGCAAGAAGTGGTCGCCAAGCTGTCCCAGCAGGTCGGACTGCCGGTCAGCACCGCGATGAGCGCCACGGTCGAAGCGCTCAAACATCTGAGCGTCAAATCCACGGTGATTGCGACAGCTTATAAAGAATCTATCAACCAAGTCGTTAAGAAATACTACGACGATGGCGGCATCAAAGTGCTGGCGATCAAAGGGCTTGGAGGTTGCCAAACCGGTGGACCAGGTCAAGCTGCCGGACTACTCGTCCTACAAAGTCGCCCGCGAACTGTGGCGGCAAAATCCCGGCGCCGAAAGCCTGCTGCTGCAGGGGCGCTGGCGCACCGTCGCCTATGTGCAGGAGTTGGAAAACGACACCCGGCTGCCGGTGGTCGCCTCTACGGCCGCGTCGCTATGGTGGGTGATGCGAACGCTGAGTATCAAAGCGCCCGTCCCCGGCTTTGGCCGGTTACTCGCCTGATCGATTCGCGCGAAATTGACGCGCTTCGTCGACAGGAAGACTCGACATCACTCGCCTAACCAGACCACTTGGGGCGCGCGCTTCTCGGCAACGGGTTTTTCTGCAGTTCATCGTCGCCCCGCTCAAATCTTCACCCGTGAGCAGCTCGTAAAGTTTGCCCATGGCCGCCGGGCTGTTGAAGCGCTTGAAGCCGGCGGTTTCGTGCGCGAGTAGACTGGAAGTCCATCCGTCATCTTTTTTATTCTTGCCCATCTCTCCATTACTCCAACACTCCAATCCGTCACTTGTGCCCAAGACCCGCCGCGGTAAAATTCCCCGCGCCCATGATCTGGTGCACTTCCCATTCGAGCAATTCGCAAGAGCAAAATCCTGCCGCCGTGTAGGGGTCGCTGGCAGCGATCTTCGACGCCTCGTCTTTAGAATCGGCGCGAATCACATAGATGCCATACTTCCGGTCGGTAGTCGGCCCGGAAAAAAGTATCCTTCCGGCGTCATGCTGCTGCTTCATCCAGACAAGATGCTGATCCAACGACACCGTCCACTGATCGCGCGGCTTGGTAGCCTGGCGCAGAGTTAAATACCACATGGGGCCTCCTCGAGTGATCTGAATCTTACGTATTCGACTAATTCACGCTGCTCATTTCTGCGCCAATGGTTATGCTGAGGCAGGTCGGCTGTCAAGAAAATTTCGCCCACGGTAGCGAGCACTGAACCTCCCTACACTGCAGGCGGATTTATGGGTTGTTGTGATGACTTATTCGCTAGGAAAACATCCTAGTGTCGTTAGATTTGCTCCCGTAGGCCAAACTGAGGAAAGTGGCGAGGACAGAACGCCAAAACTAAATTAGCAGGATCGTAAAAAGCCGACGCGTCAGTGCATAACGCCCATTACGTGGAAACAGGGAACAATAAGCAAATTACCAAAGCCTGGCACCGATTCTGATGCCTTGTCCGGTAGGGGCTCGAAGAAAAACACCAACCAATAGAGCGGACGAAGAAAACACATCGAGTTTAGCAGCCATAAGAATGACCTCCTCATGCGAGGGGTTTAGAACTGAGAGACAAGCCCGGCCAATTTTCTATGAATGTTGAGAAGCCTGATCACGTTTGGGATTTCGTCGTTTGGTGTACCACTTGAAATATCGAGGCTTTCAGGTCCAGTGTAGCGCCTCATCTCCTGTTGGGTCCTGAGCTTCGGCAGTTGGGCTACCGCGCCCGCCCCAGTCATGGCTTTGACCATCTCCTCTTGAGGACTCACTTTCACATGACCAGTCGGGAATGGACCATAGCCCGGCATGAATATCCCTACGCTTGGTCGATCCACGACATACGTGAAAGGATTCCAGTCAATTCCTGGAGAGCCATTGACAGAAAATTCGCCTTTGGCGTCAGTCAGCGCCTCCTTAGCGGAATGAAAGCTCCGTGAGCCGTTCATCGAGATCGCCGTCTTCGTTCCAGACAATCACGAAGACAGCACCTTCCAGCGGTTGTCCGGTTTCCGCATCCACCACTTTTCCACGATAGGTTTGAGCCATTGCGTATGTTGGCGATCCGAAGTTAAACAGAATGCTGAAGGCTAGCATGCCGAGCCAATATCGCCAGACGAAGCTGGCGCCACACCCGCTATGCGGGATTGAAGGCCGTGTTTCGTGATTCATCGTAGTCCGTTCCCTTAAAAAATTGATACACAATACGCTGTTCCCTTCGGACGAAAATAACACCATGGAAGGACAGTCAGTTTCTCCTTTAATAACACTCCATCTCATCTTCTGAATCGGCCTAATACATTCACACGGTGATTCGTTTGCCTTGTCATTCATCGTCCTAGCGCGATGGCAATGGTCCCCGTCACCACGGCGATTGTGCCCAGAATCGTAATCGCCGTGATTTTCTCTTTGCCGCGCAGAAATATCATCGAGATCACCAGACTGAAGAGCGGCGTTGTGGCAACGATGGGCGAGACGATGACGACGCGGCCGGTGGTGAGGGCCATCAGGGTCAGCAAAGCGCCGAGTGCTTCGAAGAATCCCGATAGGGAAAAGTCGATGACCGCGCGCCGATGCCAGACCAGTTTCCGCTCTCCACTGGTCCACAGCGTATACGGGATGGCGCCGATCAATGAAACGATCGCGACGACGAAACTGAAAAACACCGGCTCGTTGGTCATGGTCAATCCGTAGCGCCGCAGCGGAAACGCCACGCCGGCGAGAAATCCGGCGACGGTGGAGTAAACCACATGCCACCAGCGGTAGCTCGGCGGCGCCGCTTCCGGCTTCCAGGAAATCATCACCACGCCGGCGACGACTAGTAGTGTGCCGAGCATGATCGCGACGCCGGCGCTTTCACCCATCAGTGCGATGGCGATTACCGCGCTCCATAGTGGATAACTATTGCGCAGCGGCTGGCTGCGCGACGTGCCGATCTTTTGCAAGCCGATAAAAGTCAGCAAGCTGATCCCCGTTTGCATCACGCCGAGGATGACAAACACGATCAACGCAGCCATCGCGAAGCCGGGCACGCCGCCGAACAAAACTACCGCTGCGCCAAGGGTGATCGTGCGCGCGGCCAAGGAAACGATGGTGGCGGTTAGCGGTGTCGAATGGCGCAGGCCAAGCCAGCCATAGACGGCAAACAGGGCAAAAGAAATCGACGCCAGTAGTGCGGTGACTTCGGAGCTCATGTTCGGTTGGCTCCATCGGGTGTACTAGAGCCTTGCCGGCCAGTCAAAGGATGGACAAAGCACAGGCATCTTACCTATCGCCCATCTTTTCGTATATAATCCGAACCGTTCCAATTAAGTTCTACGACATATCATCAAGGAGCACCCATGCGCCGAACCGTTACCGGAATATTCATCGTCCTGCTCTTCGCCCTGGCTCGCGCCACGCCTCGGCGCAGGATCAGATACGCGATCTGGTCGTCAAGATTCATGCGGTTCAGCATGCTCCGGACTTGCTCCGGCCATGGGCGAAAAATAGTCCTCAACAGGTGAAAGGCTCCGGCGTGGTTATCGACGGCCGACGGATTCTCACCAACGCCCATGTGGTGAAACATGCCAGCCAAATCTACGTGCAACCGAACCAATCGGCGAGCCATATTTCGGCGCGGATCGAAGCGATCACCCCAGGGATGGATCTGGCAATCCTGAAACTGGACGACGAATCATTTTTCGATAAGCGCGGCGCCCTACCCTTCGCCCAAGAACTGCCGCGGGTCAAAGACAACATCAACGTCTATGGCTATCCTACCGGCGGCACGGAGCTCTCGGTGACCCAAGGAATCATATCGCGAATCGAGTACACCGACTATTATTACCAGGCCACCGGCTTGCGGATTCAGTCGACGCCGCGCTCAACTTCGGCAACAGCGGCGGCCCGGCGGTGACTCAGACGGCAAGCTGGTTGGGTTGGTGTTTAGCTTGATTCAAAACGCGCAGAATATCGGCTATCTGATTCCAGTCGAGGAGATTCAGCTGTTTTTGAACGACATCAAAGACGGCGTCTACGACGGCAAACCGCAGACCATGACTTGATTCAAACCGTCGAGAACGACGCGCTGCGGACCCGCGCCTCGGCCTGCCCAAGGGCGTCAACGGCGTCATGGTCTCGCAGCCTTATCGCGAAGATTCCGCGTATCCGTTGAAGGAGTGGGACGTCATCACTAGCAGTCGGCGACACGCCCGTCGACAGCGACGGCAAGTGGCGATTCGTTACGACCTGCGTTTTCGGCGTCCTATCTGGTGTCGAGAAAGTATGCCAAGAACGGGCTGCTGCCGCTTACGGTTTATCGCGCGGCAAATTGATCGAGATCAAGTTGCCGGTGCGTTCGCAAAGGGAATTGGTCATTCCTTACTTGCTGGACGCCAACCCGCGTTTTTCATCTTCGGTCCGTTTGTCTTTTCCCAAACGACGCAGGACTATCTTGATCGGCTCGGCAATCAACGCGCCGTTCCATCGGCCGGAGCCCGAGTCCGCTGGTGACGCGACGATACGACCGGCCCGCGTTTGATGACGAAGAGCTCATCGTCGTTGCCTCGCCGCCTGTTTCCCCACCGTATAACCAGAGGATACGACGCTGCTATCGCGCCGTGCTGAGCGAGGTCAATGGCATTCTGGTGCGCAACCTGCGCCACTTGGTCGAACTGCTGCGCGACAATCGCGACGAGCAGATGAGCTTTAAGTTTCCTCGTGCGGGCGTGTTGACCCACGAGACCATGGTGTTCAATCGCGCCGATCTCTTGAACGCGACGGGCAAAATTCTCGAAGAGAATGGCATCCGTTATCCCTATTCGCCGGACCTCCGCGCGGTTTGGGAGCTGCGCCAACCGGGTCAAAGTCCGCGCA
>CAWJZV010000019.1:0-34383 GCA_963847445.1 uncultured delta proteobacterium
AGTAGGGAGCAAAAAGCAAAATGATCATAAGGAAAAACAACCACCCAATCCTACTGCACAATCGTGCCCTTGATAGGTGATCTTGCTCATTTTACGACGCGACCACGATGGAGACTAACTAAAAACAACTCGCGGCAGCAGGTGCGGATGGAATGATACTGGTTCCATCGATATTCGAGTGCTGCGTCCCAGTCGTTTTGGCTTCTTGACGAGTCTTGTCTGGCCAATAATGCGGCGGCAGATGCTGCCGTCATTTGCCCCCCCCCCACTGTGGGTTGGCTAGATTATGGATTCGACGCGCCGTGCCCTGGAACGAGCGGGCTACCGACTAACAGATAATGTCTAGCGCCGCTACTCCCAACATAGCGTCAGAATATTTTCGGCGCCTAGCGTTACGCTGGTGCGAAATCGCTTTCCTTCACGATTGAGCAACGCTTCAAGCCACTGGGAATCGGCTTTGCAGGCGAGTTTTACGCGAAAGCGGCGCACTTGGGTCGGTATCATCCGTAAGCGCAAGAAGTTCGCCGGTGGCCGGATTCAGTTCCGCAAAATACATTAACGCGAGATCGCCGCGAAAGTCTTCATAGCCGCTGATGCCCTCATAGTCATTAAAAAAATCACCACAGCCATAAAGAATCAGCCGCTCTTTATAGACCTCGATTGCTTTGACATGGTGCGAAGAGTGGCCGTGGACGATGTCGACGCCAGCTTCGTCGATGAGGCGGTAAGCAAGGTTCTTTTGGGAAGACGGAATTTTGTAGCCCCAATTCTCTCCACAGTGGATCGAAGCCACGACGATATCCCCAACTTTCTTTATCTCAGCGATTTTCCTGGCCATGGCACCGATCACATCATGGGACCGGTTCTCGATTACATTCAGGCCGGGCCGATCCTCCCGAGCTGACCATTCGATCGGAATTCCGCTCGTCGTCGAGCCTAGAGCAAATATGATGAGCCGGGCATCTCTGCTGGCAGGCAAGATGACGGGTTGCTGTGCTTCGTCAAGGCTACGGCCGGCGCCGGCATATTTGATTCCGACCTTATCAAGAGTTTGGAGTGTTTCCAGTAACCCGGCCATTCCCCAATCGAGCATGTGATTGTTCGCCACAATACAGCAATCGATCCCCGCGCTGGTAAGACATCCGACATTCTCGGGACTCATTTTGTAGTGAATATCCTTGCCGCGCCAATGCACGTCGTTGCGGGTTATGGCAGTTTCTAAATTGATTATCTTGGCTTGGGGTTTTTCGTGCTGGAAAACTTCCAACGCGTCGCCCCAGATGTAGCTGAAGTCGACCGGCCAACCGATCGGCCCGTTGGCCTGCTCGGCGAGCTTTACATACTCCAGCGAGCTTTTTGTGCACGGTTCGTGAAGCGTTGGATCGCCGGGATTGGGGAGTATTTGGTCGATGCCTCGGCCCGTCATGACATCGCCACAAAGGAAAAACGTTAAGTGATGATCAGGCATCTTCTGGGTGGCTCAACCGAGCGGTCGTCGTCTGGGATGTTGTCGGCATCGCTGCATCGATGTTGCAGCGATGGAGCGGGAGGATTTCTAAGGTTCTCTCACATCGGCAATCACCATCATTCGGGTGCCAAGACACCGCTGAGGGACTCCTGGCGATGAAGGCGCTGAATCGTTTCCGCCAACAGCGGTACTAACGAAGAGACTTGAATCGGCAGCTCCGTCCGCTCTGGCACCGGCACGCTGTCGGACACGTAAATCCTTTCGATAGGCAGTTTGCCTAGCCGCTCGCCGGCGTTGCCGACGAACAAACCGTGAGTGGCCACGACCTTGATAGCCGATGATGAACAACCCGCTTCCAGCAGCGCCAGGATCGCTTTCTCTATCGTTGAGCCAGTGGTGATCATGTCATCGACGACAAGTATTTCCCTGCCGCGCACATCGCCAACAATCCGCTGAACGGTCACCTCTGCGCCGCTAATTCTGCTTTTGTGAATCATCGCGACCGATAAATCGAGCAGCTTAGCGTAGCGTTCCGCCATTTTTACGGCGCCAAGGTCGGGGGATACCACCACGACGTCTTTGTGCACGGACGGTCGAACGGCGTCTGCCAAAATCGCGATGGCGCTTACATGCTCAAGCGGAATCGCGAAGGCGCTTTCGACCGCGCGGCTGTGTGAATCAACGACTACCACGCGTTGTATGCCGCTGGCCGCGATCAGGTCGGCGACGAGCCGCGCGCTCACCGGTTCGCGGCCATGGGCGCGGCGGTCCTGGCGGGCGTAGCCGAAGTAGGGAATCACCGCCGTCAGATGAGTCGTCCCCGCGCGGCGGCAGGCGTCGGCCATAAGCAACAGCTCCAATAAATGTCCGTCTACAGGCGGACAAGTTGGCTCGATCAGAAACACATCGCAACCGCGCAAGCTGTCTTGAATTTCAATATGTAATTCGCTGTCAGGAAATCGTTGCAGAATGCGTTGTACCGGTGTCAGTCCAAGAGCAGTGGCGAGGTTGTTCGCAAGTGCAACGTTGGCGGAGCCGGATAGAATCTCAAGGCTCATGGCGCCTCACCTTCGACTGGGTACGTAAGATGATGTTGTCGTCGCTTTAACGTCATGTCCCAGGATTTCTTCCCCGGGCGAAATCAATTGGCCCGGTTCGTTGGGAAAGTTAGGCCAAGCCGTTGACCTCTCGATGGGCGATGGCTCGCGAACGGTTTCTGGCTCCAAGGCGAGCTGCAAGGCTTCGTCGACAGTTCTGAGAAACTCGAAGCGGACGCCCTGACGAGCCTGCGCAGGTATTTCATCTAGGTCTTTGCGATTAAGTTCAGGCAGTAGGATGGACGAAATTCCCGCTCTCTTAGCTGCAAGGACCTTCTCTTTGATCCCGCCCACCGGCAGGATCAAACCACGTAGGCTGATCTCGCCGGTCATCGCCACATCTTTACTGATCCGCCTTTGCGTGAGCAGCGAGACCAAGGCGACAAATAAAGTGACGCCGGCACTGGGGCCGTCTTTCGGTATGGCTCCGGCGGGTAGGTGGACGTGTAAATCGCTTTTCTTAAAGATATCAGGATCGATGCCGAGCGTACCAGCCCTCGATTTGACCAGACTCAAAGCCGCCTGCGCGCTTTCTTTCATGACATCGCCGAGCTGGCCGGTTAACAGCAACTTGCCATCGCCGGCCATCTTGGTCGCTTCGACAAATAGGATGTCGCCGCCGAAGGCTGTCCAAGCCAACCCGGTGGCGACTCCAGGGAGGCTGGTACGCAGGGCGATCTCATTGAAGAATTTTGGCGGGCCGAGACAGCTTCGCAGAAAATCCTGATCGACGGTGACGATTTTCATGTCCCCTTCCGCAACCCGCGTCGCGACCACCCGGCAAACCGAGCCCAACTCGCGTTCGAGTTGGCGCACGCCGGCTTCACGCGTATACGAGCGGATCAATTCGCGTAGCGCGTCGTCGGTAAAATTGATTTCGCTAAGCGTGAGGCCGTTTTCAGACAGTTGCCGACGAACCAGATAGCTCTTGGCGATGGCTAGCTTGTCTTCTTCGATGTAGCCCGGCAGTTCTAAGATTTCCATGCGGTCGCGCAGCGGCGGCGGAACGGTGTCCAGAACGTTAGCGGTGGCGATGAACAAGACCTGGCTTAGATCGAAAGGAACTCCGAGGTAGTGATCCTGAAAAGTTGAGTTTTGCGAGGGATCGAGCACTTCCAGCAACGCTGCGGATGGATCGCCATGAAAACTCGAGCTCAGCTTATCGATCTCATCCAACATGAAGACCGGATTTCGACTGCCAGCCTTGCGAATGCCTTGAATGATGTTTCCTGGAAGTGCGCCAATATAGGTGCGCCGGTGGCCGCGAATCTCCGCCTCATCATGGACGCCGCCAAGACTTTGGCGGATAAATTTACGGTTCATGGCGCGCGCGATGCTTTGGCCGAGCGAGGTTTTGCCGACTCCTGGTGGGCCGACAAAACAGAGAATCGGGCTTTTGCCGTGCGGATTGAGCTTCCGCACGGCAAGAAATTCAATGATGCGCTTTTTGACTTTCTCCAAATCGTGATGGTCAATGTCGAGAATCTCCCGCGCCTTGGGCAAGTCGATGCGCTCTTCAGTCACGACGCTCCACGGCAGTTCGACGATCCAGTCGAGAAAAGTCCGGATTACCGAGTGTTCAGCGGACATCTCGGCCATGCGCTCGAGCCGGGATAATTCTCTCAACGCCTCCTTTTCGACCTCTGGCGGCGCCTTGAGCGCTTCGATCTTCTCGCGCAGCTCGGCAATCTCGACATTCTTGCCGTTTTCTTCACCGAGTTCTTTCTTGATGGCCTTGAGTTGCTCACGGAGAAAATAATCACGCTGGGCTTTATCGACCGACTCTTTGGTCTCGGCCCTGATCTTCTGCCTCAGTTCGAGCAACTCGATCTGGCGAGTCAGTTGTGCGGAAACCTTTTGTAAACGGGCCTCGACAGCGATGGTCTCCAAGATTTCTTGCTTCTCGCCGAGCGTGATATCGAGGGTCGGGGCGATGATATCGATGAGCGCGACCGGATCTTCGATGCTCTCGATGATCGATTTCAACTCCGCTGAGGGCTGTGGCAGGAGCGAGAGGGCCTTTGAGGCTTGCTCGCGCAGGTGCATGATTCTCGCTTCGAACTCTTTGCTCCGCGGCACGCTTTCGTCGAACGGCAAGGTTCGCGCGATTAAGAAGGGCTCGGTCTGGAGCAATTCAAGAATCTTGAATCGCTGTCGGCCTTGAACGATAACCTCGCGTTGGCCGCCGCGGGCGGGCGACATGCGGAAAATATCGCCGGTGGTGCCGATTTCGTAGAGATCTTTAAACTGGGGAGCCTCGGTTGCAGACTCGCGTTGCAAGACAACGCCGATCGGAAGCTGCTGGCGCACGGCTGCGTCGACCGCGAGAAGGCTGGAAGGGCGGCCGACGGTGAGGGGCATGACGGTGTAAGGGAACAGCACCGAGTTGCGCAACGGCAGAATCGCTAACGCGCCGGCAGGTATCTGCGCGCTCGGTTTCGCTTCCGTCGATGCGGGGTCGCTTTCGTTGGTTAATTGCTCGTCCATAGTCATAGGCGCTTATTGATCTGAGCGATGAACAGACCGTCGGCGAAACGAGTGTCGCCGATCGTCAATGTCACTCCCGGCGTCAAGCGCAAGCGGCGCTCAAATCGTCCCAGCGGTATTTCCCATATTTTGAGTTCGCCTTGCGAGCAGCAGGTTGGCAACCGCCGCATGCCAGCGATAATCAGTTCGTTGCCCTGCAGGCGAATATCGATCTGGTCCGCATCGGCACCCGGTAAAGCGGTAATGACCCAGCAAGCTTGATCCGTTTCGACGACATTCACCAGCGGCGCCGACGCGGCTGCGGGACTGTTTAGTGCTAGGTGGTGGCCGGCGGCGATCTGCAGGAAGTTTCTCTCAATCCTGTCGGCTTGCTCCATCAGGTTGCTGGCTTGCTGCGAAGCGAAAAAGTCCCATTTCATATCATCTGGCTCCGTTCTTTCTCCGCCCCGCTAGCCGCGTCCGCTTCGAAGCAACAATCCTGATGGAACCTTACGCGGATGCTGCGGCTAAAATCATCCGTGACGCGGGGCTCGTGATTTGATAGAGCTCGCGCTTAGACGACTGCTCCAACAGCGCCGACAGTTGTTTCGCCCATTGTTGAAACTCTCTGTTCTCTGTCACCTGCTTAATCTGCGACGCTAGAGTTCTCGCATCCTCGACCTCGTGTTCGAAAATCAGGTCCCCTGGGCCTAAGGAGACAAAGTGAGTGCGCATCACTCTGGGCCGCAAACCACCGGCGTTCTCAACCCAGTAGAGCAGCGTCATGAGCTTTTCTTCAGCCTCATGGGTCTTTCCAGGTAACGTATGAAACGTCAGTCGTGATAGGTACATGGCTTTCCTCCTCGCCACTGGATTGAGATTATGTAAATTGTTTGCGCAAACCCGATGCCAAGCTGCGGGACGGACGATAGTCGCAAAGCGCGAGGGTGATCGCCCGTAATCGTGCGGGTTTTTCTCATCTACGCGAACTAGTCAAAATTTTTTCGCACAGATGAAACCAAGAGGGTGTCGGCAAACGCTGTCGGCGCGTGGGCTTGCATTACAACCCTGTGAGCGATGTCGAAAGCCGACGTGCGCCTTGATCACTATGGCCAAAGTCAGGCGCAAGATGATTGACCGGCTTTATTGGCATTGCGAAAAACCGCATATCGTTTTTGTAGCCATTGCGAATTGCTGCGAGGTGAGCGTCCCGGGATTTCGAGTAACCGATATGCTTATGTCATGGCGCACAAATTGCTCCGTTGTTCCCGTATCACTTTAGCTAGGAGGAATATCCAGGAAAGCAACGAGATGTCATCAGAGGGCGGTGGGTCGTGATTTGAAAAGCAACGCGTGGCTCAGCCGCGAAGTTTTAGGCGCTGAGATCCGAATTGAAGAACATGAACTGGTCGTCATAGGGGTCGGCTTTCGAGGGAGGATGGGTTAGCAAGGAGCCGTGACTGAAAATCGATGGAGCAAATTCATATTCAACAGATTCAATGGCCGACATGGGCGGCTGCCGACGTGGAGATTGTCGAGCGCAAAGGACTGGGCCATCCCGACACGATTTGCGATCTGGTGATGGAGCAGATTTCGCAGGCGCTTTCTCACGCTTATCTGAAACACCACGGCAGAATTCTGCATCACAATTGTGACAAGGGTTTACTGGTTGCCGGACAGGTAGAGCGGCGCTATGGCGGCGGGCGGGTAATCGAACCCATGCGGCTTGTCATTGGCGACCGGGCAACTCTAGTCAAGGAGTTCGACGCAGCTGAACTCGCCGTCGAGACGGCAAAGGGCTGGTTGCGCGAAAATCTCCCCGAAGTCGATCCACAACGCCATGTGACCTACCAAGTCGAACTCAAAGGCGGCTCGGATGAGCTCGCTGACATTTTTCGCCCCGGCTCAGCGAGCTATCAAGCGAACGATACCTCGGCGGCGGTGGGCTATGCACCGCTGAGCGAAACCGAGCGGTTGGTGGTAGCCGCCGAAAAATATCTCAATGGCCGGGACTTCAAGAATAAGTTTCCCGAAAGCGGCAGCGATGTGAAGGTCATGGGCATACGCAGCGGAGCCCAGCTCGATCTCACCGTCGCGATGCCGTTGTTGGATCGATACGTGACCAGTGGATCGGTTTATTTTCAGACGCAAGGAAGAGATGCGCCAAGTATTGGTTTCCTATCTTCAGTCTCGTCTCGACAAGCTTAATGAGATCAGCGTTGCAATGAACACCTTGGATCGCCACGGCGCCGGGCTTTCGGGAATGTATCTTTCGGTCCTGGGAACTTCCGCTGAAGATGCCGATTCCGGCGAAGTGGGACGGGGCAATCAGGTGAACGGGATTATCGCCCTCAATCGCCCGCGCGGCTCTGAAGCTGCTGCCGGAAAGAATCCGGTGAGCCATGTCGGTAAAATCTATAATGTCTTAACGCATCGGCTGGCGGAACAGATTCACTGTGAAATCCCCGGCATCCAGCAGGTCTTCGTGTGGCTGTGTAGCCGTATTGGTGATCCGGTCGACAAACCGCAAATGACGTCGGTCCAGGTTGCCCTCGATGTCGGAACTAAACTTCCCGAAATCGAAGAATCAATCCGCAAAATCGTCGCGCGTGAGCTGGAGCGCATGACGCTGTTCTGCGGCGAGCTGGCGAGCGGCAAGTATGCGGTTTGCTGATTGCGGCCGTCACCGTGTCAGAAAGCTGCCGGCGAGGCGTCCAGTTGTTCACTCTTGATGGAAGAAAGTCGCTACTTCCTGTTGGCGGCGCCGGTGTATCGCCGCTGAGGAGTCCTGATACGGGTGGGCGAATTCAGGGTCCTGTAGGATCCGGGCGCCGCGTGACCGCGCGATGACGAGAAGTTCGTCCATTTGTGCAGGCGGGACGACATTATCCCGCCCGCCAGAGATTATCATCACCCGCTTGCTATCATTGGGCAAATGGGTCACGGGGTCATATCGTTCGGGACAGCCGAGGTTTGAGATGCGCGCGGGGGAGGAATCGACCACCAGGCGCGTGTACAGATTCGTGTCTCCCACCGCATTGAGTAGGATCACTCCGCCCATGGAGATGCCGTAGAGCAAGCGCTTGGCGTAGCCCAGTGTGTTCAGATGAGCAACGATTTCGCCGTAATCGTTAACGATCGCCGCGAGCCGACTCTTCCCTTGTGAATTTCCGTAGCCACGATAGTCATAAATATAAACGTCCCAGCCGCGGTCGCGAAAGGGTTGCAGGTCCGTCACGAGTTGATCGGCGAGCATGGCATTGCCTTGCGCGACCAAGAGATAAGCCGTGGGATTTTCGGCGGCGAGCTTGTAGCCTGCCAGCGTAATCCCGTCTCGAGTTTTGAATTTGACCGGTTCCACGGCTTGAATACTTGCGACGCCATGCGGCCTAGCTGCGCCGGCCATGCTATGCCACAGCCAGAACATGAAGGGCTCACGAAAAGAGCCGCAGACGGCCGCTTCAACATTCGGTGCTTTTTCTGAAATCATCGACCTTTCACTGATCGTTAATGCCAGCAACCCAAGTAAGAAACTCAGCGCCAAACTCATGATGATAACGCGCCGCAGGGTATTCACTAGGCTTCCGTCTCAACGGCTACCCGCGGCACTCGGTGTGAAATGGCGGTGACGATTTCATAGTTGATGGTGCCGAGCTTTGACGCCAATTCATCGGCGCTGATTGCCGCAGCTCCTTGGCTGCCGATGATCACCGCCTCGTCGCCCAATTGAACTTGGCCGCGGAGCGCCGTTACGTCGATCAGGCTCATATCCATGGTGATGCGCCCGACTTGGGGACAACGCTTGCCTCGAACCCGTGATGGAATTGACAACGCAAATCGGTCTTTGGTGAGTCCCACGGCCTGGCGAAAGCGATCGAGCTGGGCGACGGAATGACTCTGGTCCGCTTCGTCGGCGCGGGGAAAGTGGCTCATCAGCCCGCGCACTTCGAGGGCGGGGAAGTTTCGACAACGGTCGAGAAAGCGCACAACTTCCTCAAGCCGAATCCCGACACGACCCATGCCGGTATCGATCTTGACGTGCACGGGGAGCCGCTTGGCGGATTTCATTGCGGCCCTTGCCAGGGCCTCGACCATTTCGAGCGTGCAGACTACCGGCTGGCAGTTGTAGGCTACCAGTGCCTCGCTGTGCTGGGGTAGAGTGGCGGAGAGAATGCAAAACTTCGCGTCGACCCCTTTATCCGCGAGGGCGATCGCCTCTTCGATATCGGCGACACAGAGGGTTTGGCATCCCAGCCGCAGCAGATGGGACGCGACGATGGCCGCATCATGTCCATAGCCATTGGCCTTGAGCACTGGCCAAACCTGGGCGCTGCCCACCTGCCTTTGCAACAACCGGAAGTTGTGCGTGAGATGATCGAGATGGATGAACGCTTTCGTCAGGCGACGAGCGGTGCTGTCAACGGTGGCCATAGCTGATCTGTGCTTCCGCGCTAAGCGGCGCGGCGAGCGCTGTGCGCGAAGGTTGTTTCTTCACATACTCCGAAGTCATCGCCGTCAAAAGCGCACCGTAGTTCAGTGTAAACGTCAGTTCATCGCCGACCTTGAACGCCGCCGCGGCGGCGCTGGTATCGACGACTAAGTAACTGCTCGAAGCGCCGAGAATCTTTAGCCGGCTATCGTCGGGCGTGAGCCCTTCGATGGATATTTCCTCGCGGCCGATGTTGACCAGGGCGCGCTCGATCTCGCCGCGGTTTTCGAAGGCGGCCAGATGACCGAAGGCATCTTGGCTGCGTTCGCCCACCGGCGCCGACGGTTTGCTCTTGAGCTCGAGGATTTCCGCGTGCAGGCTGAAGGCATCCTGATAAGTGTCGGGCCAAGGCTGGCGATGGGTGGTCTCGCGGCCGAGCAAGATCGCCTCGCCGATGCGTGCTTGATTGACACGCGCCGGCATCCGGCCGGTGGCGATGAGGTTTAGACCGCTCGAGTTGGCTGCCGAGAGCCAGTCGAGTTTCAAGCCAAAGTTCCGTTCGACCGCACCGGCGAGTTCGCTTAGCCGGCGCATGTTTTCCTCGCTCGGCATGACACCGCCAAAGCAGGCGAGGTTGGCTGCCCAGACCGGCGACATGAATACCGCGGAGCCGTAGGGCTTCGCCCATGAAGTTCGTCAGATCTCTTGGCCACAGTCCTTCGCGCAAGTCTCCCAAGTCGACCATGATGATCACGTCATGACGCCGACCGCGCCGCTGGGCGGCTTGGGAAAGTGCGGCGAGAACCGATAACTCCGAGTTCAGACTGACATCCACCGATGCGACGACTTCTTCGGCCTCGGATGGCGACGGCAAGCGCAGCAGCATATAAGGCGGATCGACGCCGGCGCTCTTGAGCCGGTGAATATTCTCCAGTTGGGATTCGCCGATGGCGCTGACGCCGCCGCGGCGCATCGCCTGGGCGATCTCGGGGTGGCCACAGGTACATTTGGTCACGCCAACCACGGCGATGCCATGAGCCCGGCACAATTCAACGATGACTCGGGCGTTATGCTCGATCTTGTCGAGATCGATGGTGACATAGGGATGCGACATGGCTCTAGGCTTGCTCCTGCTCCTGAAGCTTGCGGACAATAAAACTGCCCACGTCTCGCCCCTGGGTGCCGCGGCCGAATCCCGCGTCCATGCCGCATTCGCGTGCGAGCTCGTCGGTGATTTGCGTTCCACCGGCGATAAGCACGAGCCGCTGGCGCACGCCGCGCTGCCGGGCCAGTTCGTCTAAGCGCCTCATATGTTGTTTGTGCACCTCGGCGTGGGTCACGATGGTCGAGATCAGTATCACATGGGCGCTGCGCTCGACGGCGGCATCAAGCACTTGCTCCAGCGCCGCCGACGTGCCGATGAAATGACAGTGAAAACCGTATTTCTCGATACCGCCATGTTTAATGTCGAGAATCTCGCGAATGCCGACCGAATGTTCGTCTTCGCCCACCGTCGCCGCGATGACGTGAAGATTGCGCGGCCGCACCCAGGCTTCGATCGCGCCATCGGCAAGCGCTTCGGCGCGCGTGGTCAAGGGCAGTTCATCGAGCTTGATGGCAACATCGAGGACGCCCTTAATTTCAAACACGCTTCCTTCGGCCGGATGGAGCAACCGGCGGCTGATGATTTGCGGGTTCTGGAGGGCCATGCGTTTAGCCATCTCCAGCGCAGCCGCCTCGGCCAAGCGTGGACTTGCGGGCACGAAGAGAGTGACGCAGGCGACGCCATCGCCATGCTTTTCTACCTCGGGGCGTAATATGCCGGCCGCCTTATCAGCCAGCGGCCCAGTAAGCCGCCTATCGACATTGTCTTCATGGTCGAGCTCATCGATATATTGGATTTTCGCCGGATCACATAAGGTGCAACCGCCGAATGCGGCGCAGGGTTTGCTCTCGCCTTGGTTGTAAACACTAGCGCCGAAATGGCTGCAGACCGGCGCGCCGTAATCGGCGGCCCGATTGATCACTGTGCCAGCGCAATCCCCGCCCGCCGGCGCGCGCAGGATGCCGTCGCCCTTGCGCTCCGGGTAATGGCCGGAGTCGACGAACTGTCCTGCTTCAACGGCTGCGTAGTAGCCGCCGTTTTCGAGGATCTCTTCGAGAAACAGCACGGCGCGCTCTTTGAGCTCGCGCGCCTGTTCTCGCAGCGGGCCATCCTTTTTGAGCTCGATCATGTCCATCACGCCGTCGAGCCCCATGAGTGCCTGCCGTGCCGTATTCACACCCGCGACGTTGTTGTAATGCCAAGGAATGTTCCGGCCTTCGTCCGGAGTGATCGTGCTTTGGATGTCTGCCGAGGTGAGACGCGAAATCAACGTGTCGAGTACATGGGTGATGGTCGCTTCCATCATGTCTGATTCGGCGTAGCGGGTGTTCTGCTGAGCACGGAAGACAAAACCTGAAAATAACTCACGCAGGGCGACGGCATAGGGTAGATCGAGGCGCAGCTTCGGCGCCGGCGGCGCTGTCGGCGGCACGGTGGAGAGCGCGATCAACCCTGGTGCCATGCCCACCGCGCGCGAGTAGGCGCTGTTGATGGCATGCTGCACGAACAATTCGGGCGTCACTTTCCACGCCTGTTTGGCCGTGGCGTTAGCGTTATGCGCGCCGTCAAGCTGCAAGATGCCGGCGTCAGCGAGAATCTTTTTCGCTTCTGCGGCGTCGACAAACGAGCGGTGCATGTTGATATTTCGATAGAGCACGTTGTACTGCGGGTCCTGGTGCGCGCCATTGACGCCTTCCTCGGCGAACAGCACGGCGATTTCCGGCCCGGCAAGGCCGCTGACGTAAGAATGAAAATTGATCGGCCGGCCGACTTCCTCTTCGATGGCGTCAAGCGCTTTGCGCGTGGCGCGAATCTGCTTGCGCGTGATCGGCACACCGCCGACGCCTTCCGGCGTGCCTTCGATGAGGCCGTCGATATGGGATTGGCCGGTGGTGCGGATGACCATGATGTGATCCGCGCCATGCCAGGCGGCCATGCGCATGCGCCGTAGATCGTCCTCGAAACGGCCGGAAGCGATCTCCGTGGTGATAACGAAGTCGCATTGCGGATCAATGTTACCGAAGGCGTGGGCTGCGGGCAGCGGAATTGACTGTGGCAAATCTTCCGAGGCGTTATGGTAAATGAACGGTCCGAGCTGGTGGTTCGCCAGTTTGCGCCGCCAGCGCCATCCTTTGCGCTTGGGTCGGTAATGCTCCAGGTCGCGCAAGACCTCGCGTAGGTCGAGTTTTTCGCTTGCCGACAATTTCATCGCGGCAGCTCCTGCCAGAATCGTCCGGCGAGCAATTCCGTGCCGGCGCTGCGCACGGGTATCCTTTTCGCCTTAGCGAGCTCCAGCACTAATCGACCGGCGCCGTGACCGAGCAAGCCACGCTCGTGCATGCGCTCGGCCAGCGCCTTAGCCTCGATGCTGGAAAATCCCATGCGCAAAAGAACCGAGCGCTCAATCGACGGTGTCGTGTGAGTGCGCGCTTCTTCGATCAGCGGCGCGACTAATTTTTCCGCAAGCGACCAGAAATAGCCGTGCAGTTCTGCGTCGGACATAGCGCTGACGCGCCGCCGGCGTATGCTGAAATCATCTGGTCGTTCCAAGCATCCCATGGACAATCTCCTCGACATACGGGGTCGCGGCGCGGGTCTCCAGCGCAAGAAACCTGATGTCTTGTTCGGTTAAGGCTCTGCCTTTTGGCATCGCCGCTACGGCATGGCGGAGATAGGAACGGCGTAGATGGTCGAGGTCGACATCGACCAGCGCCAGTTGTGATGGCGTTTCGGGTATCACGATGCGCTTGCCGGGCTGGTTTTCGCGCGGCTCGCCGCGCCGGACTTCGATGCCCATCTGCTTCGCTAAGTTGAGCTGGGCGATGGGATGTTTGCCGGCCCCCGTATATTCAGTTTCTTGCACGACGATGATCTGATCGGCATCGAGTTCTTGGGCGATCACGAATGCTGCCGCCAGCGAAGTGTTGCCGGCGGGTCCGCGTTCGAGCCCTTCCAAAGCCGCCAGCACTTCGGTGATATAAAATACCTCGCCCTGTGTGACCGTAACGAAGCGATCGAGATAGCGTAGCGGGCGGGCCGCGCTGCGCGGCACGTCGGCGCGATCCGGCCAGGTCGTGAAAGGAATCGAAAACCCGGTGTGACCGGTGGTGAACGACTTCCGGTTGAAATCCCGGTCTGAGGCCATGTGAAGCCCGGAGAGATCGACACTCGCCGCGATAATTTGGCTGTCGATCGCACAGGCGCTGCGCAGACCGCGCGCGGTACCGGTGACATTGCCGCCGCCGGCATGGGTCGCGATTACCACGTCGGGGAAATGTCCAGTCTGCTCGCGCGTCTGAATCGCTAGCTCATAACCGAGGGTTTCGATGCCGACGATGGAGTAGGGCGTATAAAGTGACGCGTTAAAATAACCGGTTTCCTTGAGTGTGCGCAGAAAAACATAGAATAACTCGGGGCCGACGGACAGCCGGATTACCTCCGCGCCGTAGGCCTCGCAGGCGCGGGTTTTCTCGGCGATCTCCGGTTGGGCGATGCCACGGCCGTCAAAGGCCTCTTGGACGACGATGCATTGGAGGCCGGCTTTCGCTGCCTGGGAAGCGACTGCCGCACCATAGTTGCCGCTGGTGGCGGCGACGATGCCAACATAGCCGCGTTTCTTCGCTTCGTGCACCGACAGCGCCGCTCGCCGGTCTTTGAACGAGCCCGAAGGATTCTTGGCTTCGTCTTTTACGAAAATCCGCGCACCTTTTCCGGGCCCGGCAATGGTGCGCGCGAGTCGGGTCACGTTCGGCAGCTCAATGAGGGGGGTGTTGCCCACGGCCGTGCTTCGTTGCACCTGCGCCGCGCTGTCAACATCATAGCCGGTGTCGGCCATCAGGAGTTCATAATCGAAGGCGAGTATGCCGCTGGCATAGCGGGCGTAATCGATTCCTATCGAGGCGCGCATGATTTCATCACGCTGGGCCATGATAGCCGTGTAGCTAGAGTCTCGATTCACTTGCGGCCTCGTGGTTCGCGCAATTGCGCTCTCACCTCGCCGGCGATCCGCTGCAGTTCAGGAATCGGCGGGCCGAAACCATGCGCATAGGATGGATTGACTTGAGCGAGAGTGCCGCGCACATGGCGCTCGGTGACGGTGACGATCTCAACTTGATCACCCAAAGCGGCGTCTGCGACAAGGAACCCCTTCACGCGCATCTCTAGCGGAGCGCGTTTAGTGTCCTCCGGTATATGGCTGGCGCGCTGTTCCGGCGCCAGCACGATCGAATGGATCTCCACCCAGGTGCCGCTGGAGACATGCTCAGCCATGGGCTTCCTCCATGACGCGGTAGCGCAGAAACTTGCGCGCATCCGCCAACATCGCAGATGGCACTGGCAGATCCGCCATCGTGTGCAGGCCGGGCCTGGCATTGAGCACGTGGGGGATCATATTTACGGCGAGCGCGATGGTCGCTGCGCCGCCCGGTATTTCCGGGCTTCCCGCTAAGCGCACATGAGGTTCGCCATGAATTTCAATGGTATCCCCCGTCGCGATGCCTTCCAGTTCTGGTTGTACTTGCTGCGGATGGACGAGGGTAATCACCGCTTTATCGTCACGGTACGCGACCGCTTTGTGCAGACAGCCGGCCACGTTGCCAGGGACGACCGCGACAAAAGGTGTCTGGCGCGCAACTTGGGCGATGATCGGCTGCCGGGTCTCGATGACCCGCGCGATTTCCCAACCGACGGCGCCAGCGATCATGCGGATGGATTCTTGAAAGCCGATATGGCCGACGACCGTTCCTTCCCGTAGCCCCGCATGGAATTGTTCCGGTGTGAGGCCGACGCCCTGGCTGCGCAATACTGTCGGACCATAGGGCGAGAGGTCGTTAACCCGAGTTGCCGTGATGGAATCAATGTTGGCGCATACTCCGGTGAGAGCGATGACTAGAAGGTCCAAGACAAATCCCGGATTGACGCCGGTGCCGAGCACCGCAGCGTCATGCTCGATCGCTAGTCTATGCAGCTCCTCGGCTCGTGCTGGCGATGCGCACGCAGGAAATGCCATCTCCTCGGCGATGGAAATGACGCTCACTCCGTGCCGGATCAACGTGGCGATTTCTTCGAACCCATCCGCAAGTCTCGAACAGGTGGCTTGAATGGCTATCTGCGGCTTCGAGGAACTAATGGCATTATCGAGGTCGGCGCCGATGGGGATGCGCAAATCTCGATTGAGCCCGATGGCCGGTCCGAGATCGACACCGATATGATCTTTGCGCCGTCCAAAGGCACCGACAATTTGCAGCCCTTTTTCTCGGTTATCAATCGGGCGATGCCGGACCCCATCTGACCGATGCCAAGGAGTAGTACGCGGATCGGATCTTTCTGCGCAGAGGCTCGATCGAACATCAGTATTACCCGTCAGTTTTCAGCTGATTTTCGCTAGGTTCACAACGTTGCTCCCAATAGTCGATCGAGCAAGGGGTATGCCACGGATCGGAGCAGAGAAATGGCGAGCCGATTCGCGCAAGCGATAATTTGGACCGGGAAAGTGGCGTGTCATTCGCAATCTTGCGACGGTTTGCCCAAGCGCTTGCGGGCAGCGAAATGTTCTCTGACTAACTGACCGCTCGCGCTAAAGGTTTTCGGTAGACGCCGCTGTGGGGAAACCATTCTTGGAGTCCCGTGGTTCCTTTGGGTAGGTTTTCAAGCTTGCCGATGATCAGTGCGCCACCTGGAGCCAGCTTGTCTAAAAGTCTGCGCAGCGTCTCTTCCTGGGAGGTTTCATCAAAATAGGTAAAGGCGAGGTTACGGCAAAGGATGAGTTGAAATATCCCGTCGGGAACGCTCTCACGAAGGTCTTGGACGAGAAAGCTTACAGTGGTTAGATACTCGTCCTTGAGACAAAGTTCTTCTCCGGAAACATCAAACGCCTCGGCTTGCCAATCGGCGGGAAGCTCCTTCATGCTGCTCCAGTGGTAGCAGCCGCGCAGGGCCCGATGGATTGCCTGTGGGTCGATATCTGTGGCGACGACACGAAACTCAAGCGTCGGGTGTCGTTGAGCGAAGCGATGTCGCCAAAGTATCGCGAGCGTATGAGGCTCTTCGCCGCTGGCACAGCCAGCGCTCCAACAACGCAATTGCTTTTCCCGGCCTTCGCCTACGAGCTGCACCAACTGTGGCAAGATATCTGTCTCCAAAAGCTGAAAGACGCTCCGGTCGCGATAAAAACGAGTAATGGGCATCCAACATAAGGAGCTGAGTAGCGGCCATTCTTCCGCATGATCCGTAAGATAACTTTCATAGGCGTCTAAACTCGGCAATCCTAACTCGTGCAGCCGGCGCTTGAGGCGCTTGTAGACGCGGCTGCGCACCTTGCGAAACCCCGGCCAGCGCAAACCCAGTCGTGGTAAGCACCATTGCAAAAATTGCATGCCCTTGGAGTCGGTGATCAATGACTGTTCCTTTTTAACAAGGATTCTCGCAACCCATAGACCAAAAGAATATTGCTTGGCCTTGTCTGCTAAGGCCGGCCTGTCCTAATTTTCGGCTGCAGCAATTCAGCGGCATAATTCCCCATTGTCCTGCTCGTCCATAAGCTGATGCACCCAGAACAAGCCGAGCTCGCCATCGGCGCCATCGATGAGCAGGGCAATGCTTTTTCTTAAGAGTCCTATTGTTTCCTTTCCGAACTTGGCGTCTTTGCGCCTTGGCGAGAGGAATTTCCGAATCCGAGAATCTTCGACTCTCGGAATATTAAAGCCGCACGCTATGACAAACATGTTGGTGTTAGTTTTTGGATAGCAATGCAACCTCGGCCGGCTGGTGAGTTCAAAAGCCTGTTCGTAAAAGCGCTTTGCCCGGGTGCGGGTATGAATTCACACCCCCTTCGGTCAATCGCTTGGACGAAACTTGGGCGCTGACGGATCGCAAGTGTAAAGTAGATACCCCGTCAGTGCGGCTGTTCGTGCTAGTTTCGCACAGTAAAATGCTTGTCGAGCACCTTAAGCTTGTCGACGATACCTGTGTACTCGAGCTCCGACATCGGCAACATGGCGGCGCCGAAGAACCCTTGGCGCCGCATGTCAATTGATTTTCTCGATATGTCCTCACGCACAGTGTTCCAGAACGGATGCGCGAAGGCGTCGGCCGGCTCGGTCAACTTGCCGTTATGCATGGCAAACGCCGCACAGCTGATGATCGGCGGTCCGTCGAAATAGCTGATACCGGAATTGAGCGGCACTGGCATGAGCGGCATTTGGTGCGACCCGCGCATGGCGCCTGCGACATAAGGACCGATCGAATAGGGCGCGAGCACTTCGCCAGTGGCCGGAAAGTCTTTTTGCACTCGCACCAGCATCACCGGATCGTCTTTGCCGGTGTACTTGCCAGCGATGTTATGCAGCCGCGAGGTCGAGACAGCGGCCGCTTGTTCGCCGCTGCTGCGTGACCAGACTGACTCGACTACGTAGCGCTCCGGATCGCGCAGCAGGGTCGCGATGCCATAGAGGTCTTCCGGGGCGTTGAGCTCGATGATGCGGTCGCCTTCCGTGTGGGCGACATCCATGATGACGAACTTGAACCCTTCGGTCATGCTGGGCGACAGCATCAACCCCGGCGTGTTCATCGGATCGGCAAAGGCCAGGTACAGCGCGAGATTGTACGCGCCGGGATCGGTCTTGTCCGCGGCGAAAAATAGAAAAGGTTCATTGGGCCGTTCTTCGAACTCCAGTTCGGCGACCGCCGGTCCCATGCCGCGCACATTGCCGGAGAAGGAGTCCTTGAGCAAGTCCTGTCCCGCGCCGTAAAGCCCTTGGCTCTTGGCCACTGCCGTGCCGGCCATGAACGCGTCCCAACAGAGTTTATGAATCTGCTGGTTATTGAGCCCGACGCTGTGCGTGCTGACGATGGCGATATCGTCGCCGGTGAAGCTGATGTAATGGTCGATTAAGAGTTTCGCGCCATGTTCGGCGATATGAGTCCTCACCGCTTGCAGCAGCTGGTGCGACGGACAGATATGGCCGCCGATGGAGCCGATGTCGGCTTTAATTACGCTGATTGTGATTTTCATACGAATTGGCCTCCATGAGGTTGTGCGTGACTATGCTTTCGGTGGAAGTTCGCGGTGAGCAGGCAACCTGTACGATTGCTCCGCAAAAGCTAAGCCAATAACCTCCCGTCACGGAACAGGCCGTTTGTCCGGTTCCAACAAGTCTTTGCTCGCACAATTGACAAGAGCAGGCCTATCTATTCCGAGGATTGAAAAGAGCTGTTTTGGAGGCCGCGGTAGATTAAGACGACGCCGGCGTGGTTATTCCAACCAATCGCCAGATTAAAGAGTGTGCGACATTATCGCTACTCAAAGGCAAGCCCAGTTACGAGCAGAAGTCCCAATCCCATGAGACCCATGAGAAAAGAGACGAAATGCGGAACGTTGAGCTTCAGCATATCTTCCCGTGTGATCGCCGGGATCAGGTCGGCCGCGGCGATGTAAATAAAATTTCCCGCAGCCAGCGCCACCAATGGCAGTAGTAGCTTTTTGAGAGTCGCTTCCCGAAGAACCAGCGTCACACTACCAACCAAGGCGATGGCGCTCCTGAGCATTCCAGAACAGATAATCCAGAGAAATTTGTTCATGGCCCACGAGACTGTCTATTGCGCCCCGTAATGGCGCTAAACTATAACCACGCAGATTTCGTTACCGTATGCGTTAGGCACATATCTGTCGGCTTTCCCGGCATTCTTCCAGCGCGATCCATCGAGCAAATAGCGAAACTGATATTCTCTTGCGCGGGCAAGAGTAACGCTGGCGGCGAAGCTCCCATTCTTTTGCTTCTTCATCGGATGACCATCTCGACTCCAATCATTAAAGTCGCCGACGATGTTCACGGCCCGCAGCGAAGCGATACCCGCTTTCGGCAACGAAAAAGTCACTGTGCACACCCCCACCCGTTTTACGATATTGCTTGCGCAGACTTACGATCAACCTCCAGTTCTAGAATCATGTTGCAGCAGAGCAGCGAGTAACGGTCCAGCGGTTTCCCCGAGTGTTTCTCGGACAAATCTCAAAGCTGACAAAAAGGCAGGGCCAATTTGTCATTTGTGAAATAAGCGGCGCCGCGGCTGATGCCGTACCCAGGGCTCCCTCCGGCACAAGAATTGCCCAAAGCAGGAGTAGTCGTCGCTGCGTCGGCTGATTCGGCGATACCACTGTGGTGACAATAAAATGCCAGTGGTCTTGATTGCTAAAAGGGGCGTTAGTGATTTCAACTTGCGAACGGATTGATTGTGAGAGAAGGAGGATGGGACATGAATATGGGTTCTGAGCGCGAGATCAAACACATGACGATCGGTGATTTAATCGTCGCGGTTACTGAAGCTGCCTTTGAGGCAACTCAAGATGAAGACGAAGCTTATGAGATTGCCAGCCTCGTCATCGCCGACCTTTTGCAATCTTCGGCTCCGGGAGCTGCCGCGCATTTGCTTGATGCCTACGGCGATATTCCCATCCAGTAGACATGGGCGAGTCGGCACGCATCATGTTGTGAGAGAGCATCACGCTGATCGGTAAAGCATCGTGCAGCCCATCACTGCGGGATTCTTGGCCAGCCTTGCCGCGGGTCTTGCGACCGGCGTAGGCGCGCTACCGGCATTGTTAGTCAAGAAGGCCTCCGACAGATCGCTCGATGCCATGTTGGGCTTCGCCGCCGGCGTCATGATCGCGGCGTCTTTGTTCGGGTTACTTGTGCCAGCATTTCGTCTCGGTGGTATCTGGGTCTCTATGGCGGGTTTCCTGCTCGGTATGGCGTTCTTGGACCGCGCCAATTTGGTCATACCGCATCTTCATAGACTGCGTGGCCAAGAAGGCCCATCGGCGAATCTGCGCCGAGTCTCGCTGCTGTTGTTGGCCATGGGAATTCATAATATCCCGGAAGGACTCGCCGTCGGCATCAGCTTCGGCGAAGACGATCGAAGCGCTGGCCTCGTAATCGCTATCGGCATTGGCTTACAAAATATCCCGGAAGGCGTAGCAATCGCATTCCCATTGATACGTGAAGGATACAACCGTTGGCAGGCGGTTCTCTATGCAACGTTAGCCGGCCTGGTGGAACCCGTTTGGGGTCTCGTCGGTGTTACCTTGGTCACAGCGGCCAAGTCGATTTTACCCGTCGGGCTGGCGTTCGCCGCGGGGGCGATGCTTTTTGTTGTGTTTCAAGAAATCATCCCTGAAAGCCACAAACGGGGATACCAGCGCGAGGCTACGTTCAGCACACTCTTGGGAATCCTGCTCATGATAACGCTGGCTTACGCCGTCTCGCCGTGAATTCAGGATTCGCGAATCGGTTTGGCCGAGATTCGCAGATGCGCGAATGAGTGCCGCGGCACATGGGCCGCTATGTCATCTTCGCTTTTGCTGCTGAATTCACTTCCTAGCTGTTCTGCAGGCTTGCTGCGCCATGTTCATAGAGCCGGTTGGCAAATTGCCGCGGATTAAGGATGGCGTGAATATCGCCAATCCCAGACGGCACAGAAGTTGCGCTAGCTTTTTCCCAGAAGGATAAGACTGAGATGAAATCCCTCGTCATTACGATCGGCATTGGTTCGTTGGCGCTGGCACTTTTGGGCTGCTCTGAACCGCTGACCACGCGAGAAACGGGCGCCGTGATCGGTACGGTTGGTGGTGCCGCCGCCGGTGGAATCATCGGCAGTGCAGTGGGTCACCCGGGAGTCGGCGCGGCGGCGGGTGGGGCGTTGGGTTTGGGCACCGGAGCGCTCATCGGCGATCGTTTGCAGGCCGTCGAAAAAAAACAAACGGATCTAGACAAGCAAATCAAAGAAAATGACATGGAGCTGCAGCGTCAGCGGCAGGAGATCGAAAAACTCAAATCGCCAACCAAAGAACGATAGAGAGGTTTTGCCATGAAGCTGCGGTGGCTTTTTACGATAGTCAATTTCAGCTTGCTGTTTGCGTTCTTAGTCTCCGAACCGTTGCGCTGCGGTGGACGGTTGCCGGAGGTGCCGGCGGCACAGTTCCCGCCAGCGATTCTGATCGTTGAAGGCAAGACCATCCAAGGATTCGCTTATCTGTCAGGAGGCGTTAGCAGCGACGAGCGGGAGGTCATGGAGGAGCGGGGCAAGAGCTACAACGTCAAACTAGTTTTCGCGGAGAAGACCGGTGCCTATTTGTCCAATGTAAAACTGGTCATTGCCGATACAAAAGGAGGAGAGATTATTTCCATCACTACCAACGGGCCTTGGTTTTTTATTCAAGTGCCGCCCGGCAGTTACTCGGTCGTCGCGACATTTACGGCAGAAACGAAACAGCTCAAAGGTCTCAAAGTGCTGAAAGATCAAATGGTAACTCGCACGCTAATCTGGGATCTGGGGGAACAGTCTAAAGATCTCCATCAGCGATAACCGCTCGACAGCAAATTTATTCAAGGCGCGTACGATCTTATAGCTGTTTACTTTCTAGTCGCGCCGATCTCGGGTCTGAGTTTCGGCACTCACCTGCATATAGCTTACCGCGCGCGCGGCTCTTTCTTTTCCAACGTCACGATGACTTCAATCGCAGGGTGACGAGCGAGCGACCACGACATCTGAAGCCAGTTGGGAAACGCTTATTTGAGCCTCCGAGAGGGGACTGCGGCTATTTCAATCGCAAGATTACGAAAAGACTTCCGCCCCGCCGTTTGACCAAAAGCAAGACCTGGCTCTTGTCCGTAACCTGAGCCACGGCGTTTTGCAGCTCGGCCAGGTTAGTAACGGGCTGACGATTTCTCAAGCAACACTTAAACTGCTCCCTCCGAAGCCACGGGTTTCCGCTGCGGATAATTCCGTACGCCCAATTGGTCTAGCATGCTTGACAGGTGGTCACTCGTTCCCCAGTCGCTCCAGGTGACACCCTGCACCGGAAGAACCACGAGCGCCCGGCGATGCTCGAGGGGAAGTGCCTCAAGAACACCCTTGGAAAAATTAAGCGACGGTAATTTTTGATAAATCTGTTCGATCACCTCCTGCTCATCGGCTGTCCCGATTGCCTTTTGAACAGGCTCAAAAGAACGATAGATCTCCGGTGCAGCAAGCTGGATGACGGACAAAAAAGTTTTACAAGCGAATACCATAACCATGGTATTCCATAGCGCGCCGCTGGCGATAATTTTCTTTGCTACTTCGGCGGAGGGTTTTTCCACGAACATCTCGACCTGCCTGGCCGAATTCGATCCGGAAGCACCAATTTTTCGCCCCGGAACAATATAACCGTATTCCGGGTCCGGCCCACACGGCTCCAGGCCCAAAAGCACCAAGCGAGAAGGGTCCGACTCGACCACCCGGAATGCGTGGTCCACATGACGCATAAAATGATCTTCTTCAAGAACGAAATGATCTGAAGGAAACACAGCGACAATCGCATCGGGATAGCGTTTATAAATGTGCAGCAGCGGAAGTAAAATTCCCGGCGCGGTTTCCTTATTCGCAGGCTGAATGACCAAGCTCTGCGGCGGCTTTAATTCAAGCTGGCGGTGAACTTCGCGGAATTTGAGATGTTCCTGTGCAATCACTACAAAAAGCCTGCGCGCAGGGATCAAGCTTTCCGCGCGATCCCAGGTATGCTCCAGCATGGATCGGCTGCCGACGAAGTTAATGTATTGTTTGGGCAAGCAATCATCCCGTCGCTGACGGACAAACTCTCGCAGCCGCGTACCGTTCCCGGCCGATAACACAATTCCACATCGAACAGCGGAACCCGGTGAGTCGCTTGGTTTTAGGTAGGCCACGATTTCCTCCGATTCGGGTATTTTTACTGGCGCTGCAAACGAACAGTTTGATGACAAGTCGTTTTGCTAACGTCGGGCCTATAGGTTTGCATTTGCTGAGACTGGTAACGCGATTTAATTCGGCCTGTCGGTTGAAAGGGGCGTAGATTCACGTGCGTCTGATCGCTTGTCGGTGTCTCTTAGCAGTTGCCCAATTGCACGGAGTAAATCTTTGTGCGTAAAAGGCTTGGCGATGTAGTCGCTGAAGCCGCTCGCCAGATACCTTTGTCGGCTATTCGGGGCCACCCAGGCGGTAACCGCCAAAACAGGAATTTCCCGTGTCTTCGGGTTCGCCCTGATTTGCGAGACCGCTTCGAAACCATCCATTTTCGGCATCACTATGTCCATAAGGATCACATCCGGTTGCTCAGACAGAGCCATAACCACCGCCTCCATACCGTTTTTCGCAGCGGTGACTTGGTAGCCGAGAAATTGCAATTGTCGAGTCATCAGCTCGAGCAAGTCTTCGTTGTCTTCTACCACTAGGAGTTGTGTCTTCATGGCAAATCACGTACTGGCAAGATACACATGGAGCCCGTCGGTGACTCCCTTTCCGCCGGCGCCGACTAGCGGGTCTAGCCGTCAGTACCACGCTGTTTTCTCACTTAGCCTGCTGATCTCCGCTTGATTTGAGCAGAATCCTGTCTTATCCGTTGGGTAATTAAACATGAACTCATGTTTTTCGTAACGGTGAATTCCCTGAATTTTGTGTTCGAAATCCCTGATGATTGTCAATCGCAATAAACTATAGGCTCGATATTGGAGTTGTATCCCCATCAGGGCATTCGGGCGATCCACCAGCGGGTATCCCGTCATCAATTATGTGAATGGATGTCGTCTCTCTGTTCCCGATCACCGCAGGAACTTGTACAAGATTGCCTGGTATCGCTAAGAACGGAATAAGGATGCCTGCGTTCTCTGTTCTGGGGAAACTTAAGCCGGAACTGGAACGGAGGGATGCTAGTTTAGTGGAAAAATAACCGTTCGCTTGCGAATATATGTCTTGCATTGATCGCGCTATAGATTCTTGAGAATGGAGCCGGTGGGCGGGGGGGCCCCAGGGGGGTGGAATATTTCTTTACGGAAGCAGAGAAAAAAAGTATCGAAAGAATCGCCGCGATTCGTCCGGGCGATTCTTGATTCCCTTGACGACCATGTCGCTCTCTTGGACGCACGGGGAACCCTCACCGCGGTCAACGAGGCCTGGGAAAAGTTTGCAATTCAAAACGGCGCGTCTGACCCATCGCGCGTCTCAGTCGGGGCGAACTACTTAGACGTTTGCCGGCAGGCCACAAATGCAGGGAATCGAGCAGCCGAGCAAGCCTTGAAGGCAATTGCGTCCGTGTTGAACGGCAGGAAGCACCACTTCACCATGGACTACGAGTGTTCGTCGCCTTCGCAGGAGCGCTGGTTTAAAATGACTGTGCTCCGGCAAATAAAACCTGGTGCCGGCGCGGTTATCATCCATTCGGATATCACGGACCGCAAACGGAGCGAGCAAGCGCTCCGCAGTAGCGAAGAACGGCTGCGACTTCTCACCGACGCTTTGCCGGTGCTGATATCGTATGTGGATGATAACCACCGCTACCGCTTTAACAACAAAGGCTACGAGGACTGGTTTGGCCATCCACGTGAATACGTCGAAGGGAAGCACCTACGACAGATTATGGGAGAGAAGGCCTACCAGGCTATTCGTCCCCGAATCGAAGCCGCATTATCGGGTCAGTTGGTCACGTTCGAAGAGTTCATAGCCTATAAGGGAGCGGGGCGGCGTTATGTCCGGGTGACCTACGTTCCCGATCGCCAAGATGGCCGGGTACGGGGTTTTTTTGCGCTCATCCAAGACCTGACGGATCGCAAGCAGAGTGAAGAAGAGATACGCGAATCTCGCGATAAGTTGTCGACTATCATCACGGGTGCCGATGTTGGGACTTGGGACTGGAATCTTCCGGCCGGCTCCGTCGATGTGAGCGACCGCTTTTGCACGATGCTGGGATACGAGCCCGGGACCTTCGGCACCGATGTGCGGAGATTTTTTGACAGCTTGCATCCGGATGACGTGGAAAAGGTCAATCGCCTCGTCGCGGCTCATTGCGCCGGCGAAAGTGAATTCTACCGTTGCGATTTCCGGTTGCGGATGGCGGACGGCTCCTACAAATGGATTCACGGCGCGGGGCGGCTGATCGGACAGGATCACCAGGGAAAAGCGCTACGCATGGTCGGCATTCATATCGATATTAGCGATCGCAAGCTGGCCGATGAGGCTCTCCAGGTGAGGGAAGAAGAGTTTCGCTCCATGTTCGAGCTCGCCGCCGTGGGCAATGCTCAATCTGATCCTATAACAAGCCGTTTTACGCGCATCAACAAAAAGTTTTGCGACATGACTGGTTACACGGAAGAGGAACTTCTCAACATGACCTATCGGGATATCACCTATCCCGAGGATCGCGCCCGCGATATGGCGGAGATTCAGAAGGTCGTAAAGGGAAAGGCGGGCATGTGGTCGATAGAAAAGCGATATGTCCGAAAGGACGGCAAGATAATTTGGGTTTCCGTCAATGGAGCCGTGATACGACTTGATGGCAGGCCTCATCGGCTGGTCGCAAATGTTGTCGACGTTACAGAGCGTAAATCCTATGAGGAGGCGCTCCAGGCGCACCGGGAGGCTTTAAGAAATCTCGCGGCAGAAGTTTCCTTGACCCAGGAAAAGGAGAGGCGTCAAATCGCCGATGAACTCCATGATCAGATCGGGCAAAACTTAATGCTCGCGAAAATGAAGTTAGGCGAGCTAAACACTGTGCTGCCCGTTCAGTACTCGGCTTCCGTCGAAAAGGTCCGAACCCTCCTCGACCAGACCATAAAAGACACGCGCTCTTTGATTCGCGAGCTTTGCCCACAGGTGCTCTACGAGTTGGGGTTGGAAGCGGCTATTGACTGGCTGGTGGAGCAAACTCAGGTGAAATACGGTCTGCGTTGCTTCGCAGAGATAACGCCATTACGAAGACCGATCCGGGAAGACCGCCGGGTGGTCCTCTTTCAGGCGGCGCGCGAACTGCTCGTTAACGTTGCCAAGCATAGCCGAGCAAAACAGGCGACGATTGTCCTAAAAGGGGACAAAACACGCGTGACAATTCAGGTCGTCGACGATGGCTGCGGATTCGACCCAACGTTTGTGACACTTGCCAACTCCACCACCAGGGGGTTTGGCTTGTTTAGCATCCGCGAGCGTGTAGCGCTGTTGGGCGGCGAGCTGCGGATTCATTCCGCTCCGGGAAAGGGTACTAGAGCGACCCTGACGGTCCCTGCTTAAGCGAGTGCACAATATTATGACGCAAACCATTCTCATTGCCGATGATCACCGGCTGCTAAGGGAGGGACTGCGCGCTTTGCTTGAGCGCGATGGCTTTCAGGTGGTTGGAGAAGCGGATAATGGGCGTAGCGCAGTGAGACTCGCCAAGAAACTGCAGCCGGATATTGTTATCACGGATATCGCCATGCCCGATCTGAACGGCATTGAGGCGACCCGGCAGGTGCGCGCCGAAGCGCCGCGGTCAAAGGTCCTTGCTTTGTCCATGCATACCGAGAGCGGTTTTGTGCTGGGAATTCTTGAAGCCGGGGCGTCAGGATATCTGCTAAAGGATGCGGCCTTTGAGGAGCTTTCCGTCGCGATTAAAGCAGTCCAAAATGGTCAGATTTATCTCAGCCCGGCCATAGCGGGTGTTGTTGTGAGACAGTCGCTCGGAGGCCTCGGCTCCAAACCCAGCTCCAAGCGAGCCAAACTGTCAAAGCGCGAACAGGAAGTTCTCCAGCTCATCGCCGAGGGCAAATCCACCAAGGACATAGCCGCGACGCTTAACGTCAGCGTAAAAACGGTGGAGACCCACCGCAAGCAGATCATGGACAAGCTGGACATCCACAGTGTTGCTGGGCTAACCAAATATGCCGTTCGAGAGGGGCTCACTTCGCTAGATAAATAAGCCATGCTGGAAGCAGGGATAGATCGATTTTAGGCGGAGTGAGAGTTCCGCACAGCTTGTGACGGATCTGCCGGGCCAGTTGCGTCCACCCTTCCTCGCGGGTCGCCGGCAGGCGAACAGCCAAGGGGCGCAGCCCCACCCGCGTTTTGTCTAGCGCCCTCCTCGGCGCGCTCGCGGTCGTGATCATCGATGCATTTCCGCCGCGATGCTCGCGGCGCTCCTGTGGGGGAATGCGTTTGTTGCTACGTGAACCGCGGTCTCTCGCATCTTCGGGATAGTTATTCTTTCCTGGCATCGTTCTTGTGTACAGCAGCATTGTAGCTCATGCGTCAAGGAGCCTTGCCCGTAACGTATGAGGAATCGTGTCGGAGGCGGTTATGTACATTGCTCTGCTCCTGTTGTTGCTGGCGGTCGGTGGCGCGCTAGTTTTCAACGGCGTCCAACGTGACAGAGCCAAAACGCTCTGGCGCGGATGCCTCGTTCTGCTGCTCACTGGGTTGTTTTTCGGTGTACTGAGTTTCTGGGGCGAAATGCTTTGGTTCGAAGAATTGGGCCAGAGCTGAGCGGTTTTGGACTGTGGTGCTTTCCCTCGGTGGCTTTGCCGCGCTCGGCGCGCTCCTGGGCGGCGTCGGGGTTTTCATTCTGACCTTACAGATTCCTGTCCAGACTCCGGTCGCGCGTGTTTGGCCCGCAGTTGCCGGTGCCCTGAGCGGCGCACTCTGGGGCTGTTGGAATTGGCGAACTATTTTGAATTATGTATACGGCGTCGCCACCGGGATCCGTGATCCTATTCTCCAACGAGACACCGGCTTTTATCTCTTTACCCTGCCGTTTTACGACAGCCTCTACTGGGGGCTCTTATGGACGGCGACGATTACGCTGGTCGCCGCTGTGTATTTGGTAGTGCGGACGCAGGGCTTCGATCCGCTGCTAAGTATGTCTTCCGTCAATTCCTCCGAGTCCGGTGGGACAATCTTGGCATATCGTATCTTCTGGCTCCCCATGGCGGCTACCACCGGTGTGGTGGCTTGGGGGGAGTATCTAAACATTTATCATCTCATGTACTCCAGATGGGGCGTGGTCACAGGCGCGGGCTGGACCGACGTACATGTTCGATTACCGGCTTATCAGATCGCTGCCGCCGCTACTTTGTTGTTGGGACTTTTGGCTCTGGTTCCGGCGGTTTACTCCAGACTGGCGCGGCGATTTCACAGGCTGCGGCTTTTCACCGAGCATGCGGCGTTGATGGCGATCGTTGCTCCCTGGCTCGGTATCTTCACGATTTGGTTCGTGGCGCTCGGCGCAGCGCCCAGGCTGGCGCAATGGCTACGGGTTCAGCCCAGCGAAATTACTCTCGAAGCGCCCTATATCGCCAACAATATTGAGTTCACCCGTCGCGCTTTTAAGCTTCATAACATCGAGGAAAGGGCGTTTCCCGTGTCGCCCATTCTTACCCAGGAGACCGTGAACAATAATCAATATCTCCTATCCGAGGTGCGCCTGTGGGATTGGCGCGCCATCGAGGCGGTCTACAAACAGTTCCAGGAAATCCGCCTCTACTACGAATTCGTTGATGTCGACCTCGACCGTTACCACACGAGTCGCGGCTACCGCCAGGTCATGGTTTCGGCACGAGAGATGGAGCCGGCCAACCTCCCGGCAGAGAGCCGGACATTTGTCAACCTGAGCTTTAAGTACACCCACGGATATGGACTCACCATGGCACCGGTCAGCGACTTTACCGCCAATGGACTGCCGAATTTTTTGATCAAGGACATTCCGCCGCGAACCGATGACGAAAAACTCCGGGTCACGCGCCCACAAATCTATTTTGGCGAGCGGACACTGTCGCATGTCTTCGTCAACACCAGCGAGGCGGAGTTTGACTATCCTAAAGGCGATGAAAACGCCTACACAAATTATTCAGGGTCGGGTGGCGTACGGCTTACCAATCTGTGGCGTAAGTTCCTCTTTGGCTGGAAGTTCGACGGCACCCGGTTTCTGCTCTCGACCTACCCGACCTTTGACAGCCGCGTGCTGTTTCATCGCGAGATTCGCGAGCGCGTCAAAACCCTCGCCCCGTTTCTTAACTTCGATACCGATCCTTATGTCGTGCTGGTGGACGGCAACATATATTGGATCATCGATGGCTATACGACATCGACGTACTATCCCTATAGTGAGCCCTTTGCCGGCACCGAGCAGATGGAAAACCGGCAACCCGATCGCCAACGACAATCGACCCATGGCTCGACCACATCGCTAGCCGGCGCCAACTATGTGCGTAATTCTGTCAAAGCCGTGGTCGATGCCTTCAACGGATCGGTGACATTTTATGTTTTTGAACCGGAAGATCCTCTCATCCAGGTGTGGCAGCGCATCTTTCCAAAACTCTTCACGGCCCAGGAGAAGATGCCGGCGGGGTTGCGCGCCCATGTGCGCTACCCGAGAGACCTTCTGCTAACCCAAGGCTTGGTTTTCGCCAAGTATCACATGACCGACCCGGCGGTATTTTATAACCAAGAGGACCTGTGGATGCGCGCCACGGAAAAATATTACGCCGCGGTGCAGCCGGTCGAGCCGTACTATGTGATGTGGCAACCGCCCGGCGCGAAAACTGCCGAGTTTATTTTGATGCTGCCGTTCACCCCTAAAGACCGTCAGGTGATGATTGGCTGGATCGCGGGAATGTGTGATTCGGCCAATTACGGGCGGTTGATCGCCTATAAGTTTCCCAAAGAGGAGCGCGTTCTCGGCCCACAACAGGTGGAAACCAAAATCGATCAGGACGGCTTCCTTTCCGGACAGTTGAGTCTCTGGAACCAGCAAGGATCGCGGGTGATTCGCGGCAACACATTGGTGATTCCCATAGACAATTCCCTCCTGTATGTGGAACCGATTTACCTTCAGGCCGAGGCGGCGGCCTATCCCGAACTCCGTATGGTGGTGCTGATGCACGGCGACAATATGAGTTATGCAGAAAGCTTCGATAAAGCGCTCCAGGGGTTGTTGACCAAAGACGTGAAGCGCCCGTCGCCGCTGCCAGGGCAAAGATTCGCGGGCGAAAAGATTATCTCTAAGGAACAGATCCGCCAGGCGAAACAGGCCTTCGAGAATTATTTGCGCTTGCAGGGGGAGGGCAGATTTGCTGAGGCCGCTAAGGAGTTGACGCAACTGCGGGAGGCGTTACAGCAACTTGCTAACCAGATCGAATAACGTCGGTCCCGGCGCGCCGATCGGATCGACAATGAATCCTACTGGCAGTCGGTTTCTTGCAAGGCAGACCGGCGGTAATGTCTGTCCGTCTGCATCAGCGGGTAGAGTGATCACTGCCGGGCCAAACTGTCGACTAACTTTTTGATTACCCTTACTCCGCCTAATACTCCCGTCGGTAGTGGGTGCATCGCAGAAATGCGACTTGGATCGCGGTTTAGTTGCATTCCTGCGAAACCACCTGATCTTTTCTGAACTAGATTCTTATTCTGGCCGCGTGCGGCGGTCTTGCTTCTGGCATGTTGCTTGCGGCGTAGCCCTATCAGTTGTGAGAACAATCGATGAGTGGCAGTGAAACTACTTCCGAGGATATCCGCAAGGTTTTGGGTCTTGGCGAGGCGCCGCAAGGTCGCCGGCGTGCCCGGGTGGCAGTGATAGCGCTGGCACTACTGCTGATGGTGGGGTTGGCGATCTGGTATTCCACGGCACGTAACGGTGCTGCGGTTCAGTATCGGACCGCCGAAGTCACACGTGGTGATCTCACTGTGAGTGTTACGGCAACCGGCACCGTGCAACCGGTCAATCAAGTGGATGTCGGCACCGAGATTTCCGGTACCATCCGGACGGTGGAAGTTGATTACAATGATCGAGTCAAGATCGGTCAGGTACTAGCGCGAATCGACACCGAGAAGTTACAAGCGCAGGTGCTGCAGTCACAATCCACGTTGGAATCGGCGCAAGCCAAGTTGACCGACGCCCAGGCGACTGTGGTCGAGACGCGCGACAATCTGGAGCGCTTCAAGCAGGTGCGCGAGATGAGCGGCGGTCAAGTTCCGTCGCAAAGAGAATTTGATGCCGCATCAGCGCTTCTCAAACGCGCGCAATCGAATGAGGCGACACTCACGGCCCAGATCTCGGAAGCGAAATGGAAGCTCAGTATCGATCAAACCAATTTGTCCAAAGCCGTCATCCGCTCGCCGATAAACGGGGTCGTGCTTAAGCGGCAAGTCGAGCCCGGTCAAACGGTGGCGGCGTCGCTGCAAACGCCGGTACTCTTCACCATCGCGGAGAACTTGGCGCAAATGGAGGTGCAGGTCGACGTCGACGAGGCGGACGTCGCCCAGGTCAAGCTCGGCCAGCAGGCCAGTTTCACCGTCGACGGGTATCCCGGCCGAACCTTTAGCGCCATCGACCGGGTCAAGTCAGCCATCGAGCGCTTGATGCGCGAGCGCCGCCATCTCGCGCCCAACGAAGAAAACGATTTCTCGGTCATGGATACGCGGCAGATCGCGCAGACGCTGACCGGCACCACGCGCATCCTCACGCTGCTGTTAAGCGCCGTCGCGGCGGTGAGCCTGCTCGTCGGCGGCATCGGCATCATGAACATCATGCTGGTGTCGGTTACCGAAAGAACCCGGGAGATCGGCATTCGCCTGGCGATCGGCGCCTTTGAACGCGATGTGCTCACCCAGTTTCTCGTCGAGGCGATGGTGCTGGCGTCGTTCGGCGGCTTGTTCGGTATTCTACTGGCGCTCGCCGCCTCCGCTGTGCTCGCCCAGGTTTTGCAGGTCCCTTTGATATTGAATCCTGGCATCATGATTCTCGCGTTTCTTTTTTCCGGAGCTGTCGGCGTCATCTTCGGTTACGTGCCAGCGCGACGGGCGGCTCGGCTCGATCCCATCGAGGCGTTGCGCCATGAGTAAAATCAGAGCCGAGGGCGGAGTTCGAGGCCGAGCTTTATGGGCGCGCAGCGCAGGAGTCATCGTCCGCCCGTTGACGATCATCTGGATGGTCACAACCATGGCCGGCTGCAGTGCGGTCGGACCCGATTACCAGCCACCCGACATCGCCGCACCGGCGGAATGGAGCCAGGGGTTGCGACGCGGATTGAGCGCAACGGCACCCGAGGCGGAAACGCTGGTTCGATGGTGGACCACGCTCGGCGATGCTGATTTGGCGAATCTGATCGAGAGCGCGCGCGCCGGCAACGTCGATCTCAAGAGTGCCCAGGCGCGCATCCGTGAAGCGCGGGGGCGGCGCGGTATCGCTGAGAGCGGTTTTTATCCATCGTTCAATCTCGCGGGATCGGCGAGCGTCAGCCGCAGCAGTGAAGACAGCGGGTCCGGTATGCGTCGCGAGCTTTACCGAACCGGCTTCGATGCGAGCTGGGAAATCGATGTTTTCGGCGGCGTGCGCCGTTCGGTCGAGGCGGCGCAGGCCGATCTCGATGCGAGTGTCGCGGATTTTCAAGACGTGATGGTAAGTTTGCTTGCCGAGGTTGCTCTCAACTACGTCGACGCCCGCACTTTTCAGACGCAGCTCGAGGTCGCCGAAGAAAATCTCAAAACCCAAGCCGAGACCCTGCAACTCACTGAATGGCGCTTCGCCGCGGGACTGGTCAGCAAGCTCGATGTCGAACAGGCCAAGACCAATCTGGAAAATACCCGGGCGCAGTTGCCGAGAATACGTTCGAATATAGAGGCAGCGAAAAACCGGCTAGCGATCCTGCTCGGTGCTTTCCCGGGCGCGCTCGAAGCCCAGCTTGCAGCCCGAAAACCGATACCGGAGGCGCCGCTGGACGTGGCGGTTGGTGTGCCCGCGGAAATGTTGCGCCGCCGCCCGGATGTCAGGCGCGCCGAGCGTCAACTGGCGGCGCAAACGGCGCGCATCGGCGTCGCCACCGCCGATCTTTATCCCAAATTCTCATTGCCTGGCTCGATTGGGCTGGAAGCGCTCTCCGCCAACCATCTGTTTTCATCGGCGAACCGGGCGTGGAGCCTGATCGGCAGCGTCACCTGGACGATCTTCACAGGCGGCGCCATCCGGCAAAACATCGAAGTGCAGAGCGCGCTTCAAGAACAATTTCTATATCAGTATGAGGCGACGATACTCACCGCCCTCGAAGAGGTGGGAACTAGCTTGACCGCTTTCGCGGAGGAACAAGAGCGGCGGGATGCCCTTCTGGAAGCTACTCAGGCGGCGCAACGCGCTGCAGAATTGTCGCGTGATCAATACGCCTCCGGCTTGATCGATTTTCAGACCGTCCTCGATGCCCAGCGATCGGTGCTAACGTCGCAAGAACAGCTCACGCAGAGCAGAGGTCAGGTCATGGCTAATCTGATCAGTCTCTATAAAGCTCTCGGCGGCGGCTGGACGCCGCTGGGAGGCGCGCCACCATGAAGCGCGGAAAGTGCGGACAGTTTGTGGTTCATGAACACCACGGCTCGCGCCTCCACTATGATTTTCGTCTGGAGATCGACGGAGTCTTAAAGTCTTGGGCGATACCCAAAGGTCCATCGATGAATCCTCACGACAAACGGCTGGCCATCGCCGTGGCAGACCATTCACTCGAGTACGGGGATTTTGAGGGCATGATTCCCAAGTTCAGTTATGGCGCCGGCGAAGTTGTGATTTGGGACGCCGGTGAATTTGTACCATTAAATCTAAACATTCCTCGCAGCTTGCTGCGGGCACCAGCAACTGGGGGATCCAAAGGGGGCGAGCATCCCCTTGGTCGCGTGCTGGGTTAAGACCCCGTGCGCGAAATGGCTTGTTTATTGATCCCGCGCGAGGGTGGGAACAAGGACGGTTAGCGTTTCATTTGCAGGGAAGGCGCCTGAACGGCGAGTTTGCCTTGGTGCGGTTTACCGGCAAGCATAAGGAGTGGTTACTGCTGAAAAAAAAAGATACCGACTGACGCCAGCTGGAAGCTGGAACGGGCTTTGACGCCTTCCCGGCGCAAAGTCTTGACGCAACAGGTTCCACGCCGCAAGACTTCCTAATCGAGTCCTAATGTGGTTTTTCGCCCAGCGGCATCGGATCGAACGTCGGTAGGAGAATGGCATGTGTCAGTCCGGAGTTAGCAAAGGC
>CAWJZV010000020.1:0-57326 GCA_963847445.1 uncultured delta proteobacterium
GGGCAACACCTACAGTGCTTACCAAGTTGCCCCATTATTCGTGCCATAATTATTTCCCTGTTTTGCCTCGCCCAGTGAGGCATAACATCTTCCCATGTCTTATTTGAAGGGACATAGATTGTATGTGGGCGTCTCTTGAAATACAGCCTCAATTCGTTATTGCCTTCAACGTAAACTAAATCGCCGTCCTCAGCTCCGCCTCTAATAAATGTATAGTACCCATCAATCAGACGACGAAAACGCTCGCCAAGAAAGATCACTAGGATAGAAAAACCAACAACTCCGAGACTTCCTAGTAGGATACGATCTGTCCAAGTGGGCAACTGCAAACAAAAAGCAAGAATTGAAACAACGCCAGAAAATAGCACAAGATTTCTTAGGCTATGATACATTTTGATTTCAAGTCTAAATTTTCACAACAACCGAGATACTTAATTCCGCTTACATTCATTTAGGATTTAAGCTGTTTCGGCCATTCATCTCAATACAATCTTTGTTGCAGGACTACCACCGATGGCGGAGTGAATTTTGTTCATGATATCAAGTAACGGCTTTTCTACCGCGCTCCACGTTCTTGCTGAGTCCGAATTACGTAAGAAAATTTGCGCATCACCTTTTGCATTCAGGGAAAAAGTTCTCGAAACCCCATTCCATATACCCTCGGGAATCGGATAGTTTTTGTCAACAAAATTCAAAAGCTTGCCACCCAACGTATCCTCTAATAGTCTTCCAGCGCCTTTGCCAGCACGGGCAGCATCGAGTGCTCCCTCCCCGGAGTAAAACACTGACCGCGCACCGCCGCTAAACGCGCCAGCTCCACTAAACGCTAATTGATGAAACATGCCAGTCCACCACCCCGCAGAATAGGCGGTCGAGCATTGATCAACCACGTCATTCGTTCCTAGTCTCCCACGAATATAATTCGTTATTCCAAAGGTCACCATATCTCCAAAGCCAGCCGCATAATTGGCGGCCGAATCTAGAGCGTCCAAACCAAGGGGATCGACAAAATAGACGGGGTTGTTCCCGACATACGTATAGAAGTTGGTACCACCGGAAAAGCCAATGAGGTCTTGTTGGATAAATCTTCCAACTGAGGGATCGTAGTATCTTGATCGGTAAAAATTCAAGCCACTCTCTGAGTCGGACTCCCTTGCCGTATAGCCGTATAGCTGCACAAAATTCGCATCCAACTGCGATTCAATCTTGCCGAACGACGAATAGGCATAACGTTGAGCCACCGTCCCGGACTGGTTCGTCAGCTCAGTGATGCTGCCCAGCCCATCCGCATGATAGTAAGACCGATTGGTTATTCTTCTCCATGATCAGAGGCTCATCGATGCCGGGACCATGAGTGTAGCGGGCGACGATTTGGATTGGCGCCGTTCAGTTCGAGGAGGATGTCTTCGTTGTCGTAGACGTACTTGGTTATCGTCGCGGTGCCGGCGATCACTTCCTTCTCGACTCTTCTGCCTAGACCATCGTAACGATAGTTCGCCGTGTTGCTGGGTGACACAACGCGAACCAGTTTGTTGTCCGCATCGTACTCGTACTGCGTGATAGCGCCGCCCAACTTCGCAGTCTTGCGGGTCAGGTTCCCGTTGTTGTCGTACTGGTATGTGAAGTTTGCGTCTTCCAACAACTGGTTCGCCGGGTTGAATATCGACGCGCCGTTCTGGTTGGAGTCGGTCCGGTTACCGACCGGATCGTAATTAAAAGTTTCGAGCGGATTCGTTGGCAGTGGATTCACCGCTTGCGTCAACCGGTTCAACACATCGTAGGTGTAGTTCGCAATGCCAGCATTGTCGCCCTTCGACTGCCGATTCCCTACCTTGTCATACGTGTAAGCGAACGCGTTGATCGTCACGCCGCTTCGCTGGTGTGTGAGGTTTAATAACTGCGACGCCGCATCGTAGGTGTAGTTCGGTGACAACACCATTGGCGTGCGTCATTGATGTTCGTCGACCTAACGCGTCGTACGTAAATGAAGTGACTCGCCCCTGATTGTTCGTGATCGAGGTCAACCGGTTCAGCGCGTCGTACGCGTACGTCGTTAGGCCAGTCGGATCGATCATTGACGTACGGTTGCCGTTGAGATCGTAAGTGTAGACGGGGTCGAGATCATCCAACTTTGGATTTTGGATTTCCGATTTTGGATTTGACGCCGAGATTTCGGAAATACCACTCCCCGCTGCATTAACGCTGGATGTTGCGAAGGGTCGGAGTTTTCCTGCCGCAATCATGGCGAGATAAAGGTTCGCGTACTGTCGATCCGACGCCGAGTCCGTAACTGCGAGGACCTCAGACGAAAACACTTTCCGTTGCTGCAAATCTGTGTCGGCGATAGGTGTTTGCACCGCAGTGCTGCCGATAACGGTATTCCCACTACTCAGAGAAGCGTTAGCTTGATCCATACCGGACACGACTGGACTGACAGTCCGCCGTACTCCTCGCAAACTTCCATTGCGCGGTCATCACCGGCATTGCGTCACCAAACGTCGGACTTAGCTTGGCGATCTGCTGTTGCAAATGGATCGTACCGCTCTGGCCGTTCGGTGCGCCGCTACCAATTCCGCCGTTTACTGTAATGTTAGAAAAATTGAAACCAGTGGCGCTCCCGTAATAGACCGCAACTCTACCGCCCCCACCGCCACCACCGCCGGAAGGTGTACCGGGACTTCCGTTGGCGCCGATAACTCCGGTACCAGAAAGTGTACCGACATCAATACGGATTCCACCTCCGCTACCGCCGGCGCTGAATCCTTCGGCTAAACCTCCACCCGCGCGCACAGCTCCGTTGAGGACAAATGTTTGTGCCGCTATGCGTGCGAGACCACCACCATTTCCGGCAGGACTACCATTAAATCCACCTCCACCGCTGCCCACGTCATTTGGATTCGTGGCAACACCATACAATGGATTTGTCGAACCGCTGAATGCACCGCCTAATCCGCCATAGCTTCCAGCGGTACCCGAACCATTTACCGACTTGAACCCTAAAGTCATACCATTGGTAGAACTCGGGTTCCCCGGTCGTCCACCACCCAAAAACCCGATGCCAATGACATCGATCCGACTCGTTCCGTCGATTGTTAAATTTTCGGTCGCCAAATCAAGTTTGAACGCCGCGGTCCCGGTCGTCGCCGCGTGGGTGAGTACCGAGTTGTTGGTCAAGTTAGTGCTATTCGAGATAACCCGAACACCCGATGCATATTCGCTATTGTTCGAGACTTCTAATGTTCCCGTAAGATTCAGAGTTCCATCGAATTTCGCCCGAGCATTGCGCCGAATTCGGAGGTGGCTGAACGAAAGTGTCGTCGATGACGCACCTTGAATTGGAGTCCTCGAAGCGGCCAGCAGCGTCAAATTATTATTGTCAATAACTAACTCGCCACTTTCACTAGCCGGCCCTTGCAGGTAAACAGTACCCGCCCCTCCATTTGGAGAGCCGGCACCTAGAGCTCCGAATGAGTTAACATTATTAAAGGAAAAACTTGTTCCGTTTTGATAATAGATCGCTATCCGCCCACCACCGCCGCCGCCGCCACCCGCCGGCACGAATCCCGCACTTCCGTTGGCTGAAATTGTCCCGCTCCCTTGCAGCGTTCCAACATCGATCCTGATTCCGCCGCCACTCCCTCCAGCACCAGCACCATCTGCAGTTCCACCGTTCGCCCTAATAGACCCATTCACCGACATTGATTGTGCAACGATCCGCGCCAAGCCACCGCCATTACCGGCGGGGGCTCCTTGGAATCCACCGCCACCGCTACCAACTTCATTAGGATTCCTAAAGTCGCCGTACACGGGATTAGTTGCACCGGAAAAGTTACCGCCCAGGCCGCCATAGCTTCCCGCCGTTCCCGATTGGTTCGTCGATTGGAACCCTACCGTCATTCCATTAGTCGTGCTTGGGTTTCCAGGTCGCCCACCAGCCAAGAAGCCTCGACCACTGACATCAATCCGGCTCGTGGCGTCGATATTAATGTTCTGGGCATTTATGTCGAGTTTGAAGGTTTGGGCCGACGTTGTTGATGCGTGTCCCAGCTTGCCCCCGGTGATCAGCTCAATCGTATTGGCTGTAATACCATTACCGATCACGAATTCGCCGTTAGTGGCAATTTCCAAGGCACCTGAAATATTTAACGTACTGTCCAGCTTCGCGAGAGCTGTTCGACGAACCCGCAAATGCGTTAATGACAAAGTAGTGTTAGCAGCACCTAGTATCGGTGTCGTCGAGGTAACTGGAACCGTCAGGTTGTTATTGTCGACAACTAGCTCGCCGCTCTCTCTAGTCGGACCCTGCAAATATACGGTTCCCGCGCCGCCATTGATCGAACTGCCACTGAAGGCCGCGCCAAAGGCCGTCACATTCGCAAAATTGAACGTTGCTGCGCTCTGATAATAAATAGCCACTCTGCCACCACCGCCACCACCTCCACCCGCAGGCACAAATGCCGGACTTCCGTTTGCGGCAATTGAACCCGTTCCCGAGATCGATCCAACGTCGATCCTAATACCTCCGCCACTCCCGCCAGCGCCGGAACCATCCGCAGAACCTCCGTTAGCTCGAATGGATCCATTGAGCACAATTGATTGCGCAACGATCCGCGCTAAGCCACCGCCATTACCCGCAGGGGCGCCTTGGAATCCGCCACCACCGCTGCCAACTTCACTGGGATTCCTAAAGTCGCCGTATACGGGATTCGTTGAACCGGAAGAGTTACCGCCCACGCCGCCATAGCCTCCCGCAGTTCCCGATTGGTTTGTCGCCTGGAATCCCACCGTCATTCCATTCGTCGTGCTGGGATTTCCCGGTCGCCCACCAGCCAAGAAGCCTCGACCACTCACATCAATCCGGCTCGCGGAGTCGATTTGGATCGTGCCTGTTACCACAAGATCGAGCTTTCCGAGCGTGGCCTCCGTCGTTGGAGTATGGGTCAAGACGGCGCCGTTCAGCAGGACTACGTTCGCAAAGGTGTGTTGCCCGTTGACGGTCAATGTTCGGCCGTTAACTTGTAACGTCTGGCCTTCAAACTGAAAATTGGTTGCGCTGATGGTTGTATCAACGTTTATAGGAACGACTGCCGTGGAGAGCGCCGATTCCGGGGTCGAGCTACTGGAAGCCAAGCGGTTGGCTGCGTCATAGGTATTGAAGACACCCGTCGCAGGATTGATCACGGACAAGAGATTGCCGACAGAATCATAGGCAAAATTCGTGACGTAAGGGTTAGTTTCCGTCGACGTCGGTGGACGCGTTTTGCTGATAAGACGGTTCAACGCGTCGTAGTTGAATACAATTATCTGGCTGTTGCGGTTTGTCGTGGAAGTCAGATTACCATTACTGTCGTAGGTAAACGCTTCGGTAAACCCCAGCGGATTGGTTGCGGACGCGAGACGATCTAGACCATCGTAAACGAAAGTTGACAGCTGATTCTTGGCGTCGCGGACCTGGATTAGGTTACCCTTCGGATCGTAGCCGTACTGGGTGGTTTTGAGATCAGCGTCTAAAACCGTGATGAGCCGATTGCGCGCATCATAGGTAAACTGCGTGACACGATTCTCGGCGTCGGTGGAGGTACTGACGTTGCCGGCGCTGTTATAAGCCAACGTCGTCACGTCGCCTTTCGGATTTGTCGTCGTAACCAGATTACCGTTCCCGTTGTAAGCGAAACTTGTCGTCGTTTGAACGGCAGTTCCGACTGCGGAAGTAACTAACAATAGCAATCCGCGCGCGTCGTAGCTCATTTGAGTGCGATTGCTGAGCGCGTCGATGATCTCAATGGGATTGCCCTTCACGTCGTAGTTGATCGTAGTGGTATTGCCCTTGGGATCGCGGATCGTCTTGACCTGATTAAAAACCGGTTCGTAGGTAAAAATAGTCGTAGCGCCGACGGGGTCGGTTGTAGTCAGCAGATTTCCGTTCGCATCGTACGCCATGGTCGTGACCGCGCCGTTTGGTCGGGTGATCCGTGTCGGCAAGCCATTGGCGTCGCGCACTGTAGTCGTTGTTTGACCGAGGGCGTCTGTTTGAGATGTCACTTGTCCGAGCGCGTCTAGAACAAATCTATTCTGGTTGCCTCTTCCATCGGTAAGCGACGCTGTGGCGTTTTGGCTTGTCACAATCGGTGCCGGGTTGGTCGGCGTACCCTGGCCTACTGCGGTGTCGACAAGACCGCGAAGCTTGCTGGAAACTAGCGCGCGCGTCTCGCCGGTCGGACGGGTCGACTGGGCGAATCGCCCGGCGAAGTCGTACGCATATGTGGTGCTTTGCCCCCGCTCATCGGTCGCCTGTGTGACATGACCCTTGCCGTCGTAGGCATAGGCCATGAAGGTCGCATCTGGGTTGATAATCCGAAGCAGATTGCCCGCTGAGTCATGCTGGAAGATCGTTTGCCGTCCAGCGGGATCGGCGATGCTCTGGAGCTTGCCACCGCTATAGGTCAAAGTCGTCACCAATCCAGCCGGATCAGTGACGGCAAGCAGTCTAGCGCTGCCATCGTAGGTAAACGTTGCCGTATTCAGGTTTCGATCGACGATCGAGGTCTGAAGGCCCTGGGTGTTGAAATTACTCTTAGTTCCGTCCTTGTACGTTCGCGTGTACGTGCCGTCTGCGGAGTTTCTGGCTAATGTCGAGAACTCGCGCGCGGGAGAAGTAAACGTATCAGGGCCTCCGGAGAAAAACAGCGCCGTGCCGTCGCCACTGGTGAGGAGGACACCGCCGCCGGGTTGGACATGGAGTTGCTGAAGATCGCTGATCGCCCAACCGGCGCCAATGGCACTGCTCTTTCGATTAAATACAATCACACTACCGGTAGAAATCCCGCCGACGGATGAATTGAGATAGTTGCTAAAGACCGTCGCTTCAAACGGATAGCGCCCGGTCGCCAAATTCGACGCATCGAACTGGACCGACATGCGCGAGGTGGAATCGGAGTCTTCCGGCAACGAACTACTGTTAGTGTGAATCTCGCCACCCTGCTGGACGCCGCCAACTTTGAGCCGAGTTGAAAATGAATTGGGTACCGCGGCACGGACACTCAACGTGCTGTCTAAGGAAATAATCGGCCTGGGGTCGGCAGTTATAGAACTGTAAGTGAGTGACAGGTTCCGGCTTTGTCCGAGCGAGCGATAGGAAGACAAACCATGTGAGAGGTATAAGCTACCTTCTTCCAAGTTGGCTTCTGATCCAACGGCAGTGCGGCAAGATCCGCAGAAATTGTTTCCCTGACTCGGGTTCGAAGTCGTACTTGAAGCGAGCGGGAAATGCCAAGCACTGGCGGACACGCCGCCTTCAACCGTGACAACGCTCACGCCATCGGCGGACACCGCGCTCTTGCCAACGATATTGAACTTTCCAGTGTCAGGGCTGAGCGACCAGAGATTGAACTCATTACCTGGCGGGACGCCATCGGCGTTCGGGAATGTGATCCGCGCGGGTGGGTTAAAGCGAATGCCTGCCGGCTGGATGGTCACCGCCATGCCAGGGCGCAATTCTTCAGGACGCGACTCGGGGCGGCCATAATCAGGGACCGGATTGATCGAGAGCTTGCCGGTAAACGGTGTACCATCCGCGTTGAATGCCGAGCCGCCAGCGATTTCAAGCATAGCGCCCGGCAGGTTGGGATTGGTAACCACGGTCTCAAAAACCGCACTGACCTGGACCTCGGCTTCCACGTCGACGTCAGGGAGTGAGATCGCTGAATTCAAATCGTTGAGCACACCGTCAATTAGCTCCACCGCCACAGCAATGATCGCAAACACGCCGAGGTTGGCGTTGCGGCCGTTAACGATGAGTTGCTGGGTTGCGGAAGGAACGCCAGTGATCGTGAAAATACCGTCAGCGTCGGTCACTCCCGTGTGACCGCTGGATCGCAGCGTCACTTGCACGTTGCTGAGCGGGACATTTTGCAGATTGACGACCTTGCCGCGAACTGCGGTGGTGCCGCCTGGCGGCGGATTGGGCACGGTGATGGTGATGGTTTCTGAGGCGGAATTTGACCCGGCGGAAGCGGAGAAAGTGAGTTGATAGCTTCCCACCTGGGTCGTGCTCGGCCGGAAAGTGAACACACCCGTGGCGGCATTGAACGTCGCGTGGGTCATCAGCGGCAGCGGCGCGACGAACAAGCTTGCCGAACCGGTGGCGCTGATGGCGCTCACGGTAAAAGTCAACGTCTCGCCGAGATTGGCGGTCTTGTTGCCGATCGGGTTAAGCACCAATGCCGAACCGATGGTCGCCGTGGTTTGCGAAACCGCGCTCGTGCCAAATGTGTCGGTCACTGTCAAAGTGACGGTGTATATGCCGGTCGCAGCGTAAGTGTAAGTCGGATTCGCTCCGGTGCCCGTGCCGCTGCCTGTGGTGAGCGGCGTCGAACCATCGCCAAATGTCCACGAGTAAGTAATCGGATTGCCATCCGGGTCGCTGCCGGTGCCATTGAATTGAATTGGTGTACCGACATTGCCGCTGTACGGACCGCCGGCATTGGCCGTGGGCGGTAGATTGACGAGAATAACATTAATCGAAACCGTGGCGGTCGCGCTGGTGCTTAGGCCGTCGCTTGCGTTGAACGTGAAACTATCGGCGCCGAAATAATTGCTCGCCGGTGTGTAGCTCACAGTCGCCGTGCAGGTCACACCCTGGCCCTGAACCGCGCAGTTGGGCGCGCCTATATTGCCGAGGGTTCCGTTGCTCGGGGGGGTGGCGATGTTGAACGTTAGTACTTTGTGATCGATGTCGCTGGCACTGAGGGTGACAATCACCGGCGTGTTTTGATTGGTGCTGATCGACTGCGACTGCGCCACCGGAGGATCGTTGACATTGACAACCGTGACCTGCGCCATCGCCACGTTGCCGTATAGGGTTCCATCGAAAACTCGATAAGTAAACGTATCGACGCCGTTAAAGTTGGCCTCGGGAATGTAATTGAACGAACCGTTGGCATTGAGACTAAAACTAGTCGCGTGAGTCGGCCCGGTGACCAGCTCAACGGTCAGAGTCTGGCCGACATTGAGATCGCTATCGTTTTCCAGCACGCCGGGCGCGGCGATACCCAGGACGCTATCTTCCGCCACACTGTAGTTATCGTTGTTGGCCACCGGCGCGTCGTTCACTGGATTCACCGCGATGGTCACCATCGCGAGATTGCTGTCGCTCGCGCCGTCGTTCGCCTTGTAAGTAAAACTATCCGCGCCATTGAAGGTGGCTGCCGGCGCGTAGCTAAACGAACCGTCGGGATTGAGGGTAAAAGATGCCGCATGACTCGGTCCGGTAACCAGAATTGCGGTGAGATTGGCCTGCGGCGAATCGATATCGTTGTCGTTGGCTAATACGCCGCGAGCCAGGACTTCCAGCGAGGTATCTTCGTCGGTATTGTAGATGTCATTGGTTGCCACCGGTGCGTCGTTCACCGGGTTAATTGCGATCGTCACCGTCGCATCGTTGCTGTCGGTGCTACCGTCGTTAACTTTGTAGGTAAACGTGTCTGTACCGTTATAATTGGCTGCCGGCGTGTAACTGAACGAACCATCGGAATTGAAGGTGAAAGACGCCGCGTGGCTGGGAGTTGAGACCAGAACCGCGCTTAAGTTCGCGGCCGGCGTATCGATATCATTGTCGTTGCCCAAGACTCCGGGCGCGCCCGTGCTGAGCACCGTAACCTCATTGGTATTGTAGAAATCGGCGCTGGCCACCGGGGCATCGTCGATAACGTTGACGACGATGGAAATCGTCGCAGCATTGGAATCCACAGCGCCGTCGTTGACCCTGAATGTAAAACTATCCGAACCACCGGAGTTGGCGCCGGGGGTGTACGTGACCGTGGCGGTGCAGATGGTTCCTGGAGTGCCGGTGTTATTGGGCACAGCGGTACATGAGGTGCACCGATAGCGCTGAGGGAGCCGTTGCTCAGGCCGGTGACGATATTGAACATCAGGCCGGTGCTGTCGATATCGATAGCGCTGAGCGTGATGACTATGGGGTTGTCTTCGTTGGTCTGCGCGGTGCCGTTGCTGGCGACTGGCGCATCATTGACTGGCAGGACAGTGAGCGAAACCGTGACAACGGTGGAGTCCAAGGGATCGTCGTTGGCTTTGAAGGTGAAATTGTCCGGGCCGTTGTAGTTGGCCACGGGAGTATAAGTCACCGTGGCGGTGCAATTTGACCCCGCGCCGCTGGCGACACAATTCGGCGATGAAACAGCGCCGAGTGTGCCGTTGGTTGGAGCGGCGACGAAACTGAAGCTCAAGCTCGCGCTGTCGACGTCGCTCGCCGCGAGCGTTATAGCTACCGGCACATCTTCGTCGGTGGATACAGTGGCGCCGTTAGCGGTTGGCGCGTCAGCGACAGAACCCACCGAAATCGAGGCGGTGGTTACGTTGCTGGTGGCGAGGCCGTCAGTGACCGCGAATGTGAAGCTGTCCGCGCCATTGAAGTTGGCCGCCGGGGTGTAGGTAACGCTGCCTGTACAATTACCGCTCGAACAGGTGAGCGTGCCGCTGTTGGCATTTAGCGTGCCGTTACTCGGAGCAGCGACGACGTTGAAACTCAAAGTCGCATCGTCGAGATCGATAGCGCTGAGCGAGACAATGACGGGCGTGTCTTCGTTGGTAGTTGCGCTAATATTGTTGGCCGTGGGTGGATGGTTGATGGCCGTAACGGTCACCGTGGCTGGCGCACTATTGAATTGCCCGTCGTTGACTACCAACCGAAGGATATAATCGCCTATGACCAGCGGCGTGAATGTCGGGTTAGCCGTGTTGGCGCCGGTGAGCGTGATGTTGCTGCCAGCGGCCTGGGAGACAATCGTCCAGAGAAATCCCAGCGGCGCGCCTTCGGGATCGCTGCTCTGAGTGCCATTGAGTGTAACGATCTCGCCCGTCGGCACGGTCTCAATGGCACCAGCGTCGGCCACCGGCGGTGCATTGGAAAACTCGAAAGCACCGGCATCGAAAGCTGGAACACGGTTGGCGTTGCCGTCGGCCGGTCGGATGCCTTCAACGGCAAAGTCAGCTTCGAAGATCGGATTGAACGACGGATTGAAGCCAAGAGTGCGCGGGTCCATGCCGGCGTCGATGGCGAGGGAATTGGGCTTCAAGCTAAAATCGTCGTCCACCGTGTTCGCCCGCTTGTCGTGACCGTTCTTGTTGGCGAACAGATTTGCCGGCAGCTGGCAGCCCGGCAGTGCGCCAACGCCGGCGCCTTCGCTGCCCGTCGGCGTGAAATTGCCGGAGTCTGTGGCATCGAGTAATTGCGTCGAGATCTGGCCCTGGGTGTTGCCGCAGACAAGATTGTTCAACAGCCGGATATTTTGTGGTTGGGGTGTGCTGGAGCTTTCTCTTCTGACTCCAAACCGGCCACCGGTGGTCCCCGATGCGGTGCCGTTGCCATTGACGATATTGTTGGCGAGCAGAACCGTCTGGCCGCGCGCGACGTTTATGCCATTTCTTCGATTGCCGTAGACCGTGTTGTTTATGACGTAATGCGGACCGCTGCCGCTGCCCTCAAAGGCAATGCCGTTAAGACCATTGGCATAAATTAAATTGTTGACGATCAGCGTCTCGCGGTTGCCGGCACTCACGACGACGGCACCGTTGCAGGTGCTGCTAACGTTCCCGTAAATCCGGTTGAGCTCGATGTGAATAGCCACGTTGTTCACCTTGCCGCCGCCGTCAGTGTCGTCGCCATCCCCGCTTGGGGCAAGCCAAATCGCTGGTCCGGCAACGTTGGTAATGATGAGATCGCGGATGGTGATATAGCGGCTGTTGCGCAGTCTAATACCATAGCTTGGCCCGTCATCGTCGCCGCACCCGCTGTCATCATCACCGCCACCTCCTCCTGTTCCACGAACTATGACACTCCCCACCGGGCTGTTGGGGTCGGACTCGATGACGATGCGGTGCATCTCGGTGGAACTGGCGATTCTATTCTTATTAGAAACTCTGACCTGTTCCGTATAGATGCCTGACTGAATCCGCACGATGTTGCCGGGGCCGGCGGCGTTAACCGCCGCCTGAATCGTCGTGTAACAGAGAGTATGCCCGCCGCAAGTGGGATCGGTGCGGTTGACGTAGCGAATGGTCTGGGCTTGTGCTGTACTTATATGAAGATTGATAAGAAAAAACAGAGACAGGGAAAGGACGGTAAACCGTTCATGTTTAACCATCGTTGCGCCACGGCTCACAAGCACCGTTGCTCAACCTGTTCCTGAAGCTTTTCGTAGGCTTTGAGTAGATCCGTGGAAGTCAGAATGCCGGCGACCCGGCCGTCGGGTCCGATCACCGGTAAGCAGTTGACGCGCTTTTCGAGCATCAAGCGCACCGCGGCGGAAATCGCGATCTCGGGCGTGGTCGTGATCGAATCGGGGTTCATGATCTCGGCCACGCTCCTCTTGCTCCAGTCCGGCGTGCGCGACAGCGCGCGCAGCACGTCGCGATCGGAAATCACGCCGTGAAGGCGTTCGTCCTCATCGACGACCAGCATATGATGGAAGGAGCGGGTCGCCATCATGCCGACCACCTCAGCGAAACTTTGATCCGGCAGCATGGTCCGGACGTCTTTGGTCATGATGTCGCCCACCTGTGCAGGAGCGTTTATCGAAACGTGCAGAGTTGTTGGCATTTGAGTTTGTGTACTTGTCGTTTTATCCACGGCTATTCTCCTTCCTTGGCGTTCCACTCACGGCAATATCTTGTTCAACTACTCCTGGAGCGTCGCCGCGTTGAACGGCTTAGCGATGTAATTGCTAACCCCGGCCTGGGCCGCTCCGAGGATGTTTTCCTGTTTGGCTTTCGCAGTCACCATCAGCACCAGCGTGGTCTTCAAGCCGTCTGCGGCGCGGATGCCTTCAACAGCTCGATCCCGGTCATCCCCGGCATGTTCCAGTCGGAGACCACGAAGTCGGCTTTTGGCGTTTTCAGTTCATCCAACGCCAACTCACCTTTTCCGCGTCGCGCAACTTTTTGAAATCGAGATCCTTCAACAAACCGCGCCCGATGCGGCGTATCGCCGAAGCGTCGTCGACGATCAACAGGTCCATATCAGGATCAACAGCCATTTCGATTCTCTTTCAGTCTTCCGTCGTTTCACTGTGTACTCGATCGCGGATCGCCAGGCGGCGGGCGCTCAACAAATCACTCGGTGCACTTTAAATTCATCGGAAAGATAAGCCGGTTCTTTAACCGAAATTCACCGGCGGCGAGGTTAAACCGAGATCCCTTCTGGCATTTGAGAAGACACTGGACGGCTCAACCTTACCGAGCGCAAAAAAGGCGCGGGAGCCGAAAGGCTCCCGCGCAGAAATAATAATGATAATCGTCGTCAGGCGTCGTCGATTATCGTTTCAGGTTGGACACTTCCTCGAGTAGTGAATCGGTCACGGTGATGGTTCGCGACGAGGCTTGGAAGCCGCGCTGGGTGGTCACCATCTTGACGAACTCGGTGGCCAAATCGACGGTCGAAAGTTCCAGCGAGCCGGATAGGACGGTACCGAAACTGCCGTCGCCGGGATTGCCGTTGAGCGCAAGCCCGGACTCGGGCGACTGGAGATAAAGCGAATTGCCGACATGGGCGAGCCCCTGGGGGTTGGCGAAGTCGGCTAACGCGACGCGAAACAGCGGTTGGTTGCCGCCGGAAGTAAACTGGCCGGAGATCACACCGTCGGTGCCGATGCTGATGCCCTTGAGAATGCCTGATTGCGCGCCGTTCTGATTGATTTGGCTCACCGAGGAGGGCAGGGCAAATTGGGTCGTGCCGGTGAAGTCCATATCGACCGCGGCGACGGTTTGCGGGTTGGCGCCGTTGTTCCACGCGATCGCGGCGACATTGGTGATGTTCGAGTTTGCCGTATCCAGCGAACCGTCGGGATTGAAAGCCAACAAGCCGCCCGCGCCGTTAATCTGCTGGAGACTTCCCGCCGTGCCGCCGGTAATTTCGCTGGCGTTGGCGACCACGCGATAGTCCCATTCGTTCGCGGTCGCGGTCTTGCTAAACAGATAAGTCAGGTCATGCCCCTGGCCGAGCGAATCGAATACAGTCACCACCGTGGAAAAGTTGGCGCCGGCAAACCAATTGCCGGCGGTGTCCTCGGTGCCGGCCGCATCTGCCGGCAGCGCCGCGGTCGGCACCGTCTTGGTGGCGTCAAGATTGAGAGCGAGATCGATCTCGGTGGTTTCCACCGGCGACACCACCAACTGACTGATGACGATATTGGTCAGGCCGCTGATCGGATTGCCATTGGCGTCCAACTCGGTTCCCTGGACTCTCAGACCGCCGGGGTTGACGAGATTGCCGTCCGCGTCGACGCTGAACTGTCCGGCGCGGCTGTAAAAGGTCCCGCCCTGAAGGTCGCGCAGAACGAACAGCCCTTTGCCTTGAACCGCCAGATCGGTGGTGCTGTTGGTGGTCTCGACGCCGCCCTGAACAAACAGCCGGTTGGAATCCGCCAAGCGCGACCCCAGACCGATCTTGGTGCCGCCGACATCGGCGCTCAAGAGATCGAAAAACACCGCGCGGCTCGATTTGAAACCGATCGTATTGGCGTTGGCGATGTTGTCACCGATGATATTCATCGCGTTACCGTTGCTGTTGATGCCGCTGACGCCCGCGAACAATGCTCCTGTTAATGCCATGAAGAACCTCCTTGAAGTATTTTGGATTTTCGATTTTGGATTTTCGATTGCCGGATATTTAGCGCCATCATTGCGCTGTTTGTTTTCTGCCTTTCTTAATTTGTCATTTTGAATTTGGAATTTTTAATTACCCTTTCAGCTCCGCCGCGATGCTGTACATCTGCTCGGCGGTGGTGATCACTCGTGAATTGACCTGAAACGCCCGCTGTAAACTGATCAGCGAAACAAACTCCCGCGCTAGCTCAACGGTCGATAGCTCGAGGCTGCCCGCCACCAGGCTGCCAAAACCATTTTGACCGGGAGTACCGGCTAGCGCGGCGCCGGATTCGAAGTTCGGGGCGAACAGCGTATTGCCGAGCGGGTCGAGATCGTCAATGTCGTTGAAGTTAGCCATGGTGATTGACGCGAGTTGCTGCGTGAGACCATTGGTAAATTGGCCATTGACGTTTCCTTGCGAGTCGACGCTCACCGCATTCAAGGTACCGGCGGCGTAACCATCCTGGTCGAAACTAAAAAGAAACGATGGCTGAGCGAATTGCACGGTGCCGGCAAAATCAATGGCGCCGGCAGGAATCGTCTGGGCCGCCCCATTGGTCCAGTTGAGTCCGCTAATGTCGCCGATCGTGCTGGCGGCGCCATTGAGCTGCCCGGTGGCAGTAAAAACGAAAGTCCCCGGCACACCCACTTGGCGCAGATCGGTGCTGGACGGCGCCGTGCCATCGAGTTCGCTGCGCGGCGCCACCACCTGGTAGTCCCAGGTATTGGGCGCGCTCAGACGAAACAGGAATGTCAGATCATGGCTGGCGCCCTGACTATCGTAGATGGTCGCCACCGTGGAGAAATTGCTCGACGCGACCCATTGCGCCGGACTGGCATCGGGCCCTGCGGGAAATGGCGTACTCGGGGTGGTCGATGACGCATCGAGATTGAGTTGCATGGCGAGATTGCCGGTGGCCTGCGCCGGGATCGCGAGCGCGCTATTGATAACGATATCGCCGGCAGAGCCTTGAAGAATCTGCCCGCCCGGATTGACCATCTGGCCGGCGCCGTCGAGGTGGAACTCGCCGGCCCGCGTATAGCGCAGGCTATTTGACAGCGGGTCGCGCACGACGAAAAAACCGTTGCCGGATATCGCCAGATCCAACGCCCCATTGGTGGTTTCAAGGGCGCCCTGTTGGAATGGTTTGCCGACATCGGCCAAGCGCGCGCCATTGCCAGTTTCGATTTCACCCCACACCGTCGGCATGACATCGTCGAAGGTGAAGCGGCTGGATCTGAAGCTCACGGTATTGAGATTGGCGATATTGTCGCCGGTGATCTGCATGGCGTTACTGAACATCTCCATGGCGTTGCCGGCGACTTGCATGGGTCCGATTATCGACATCGAATTTCCTCCGTTAGCGTGACGCCCGCACCGCGATGACACTGCTGAGCGGCACATCGACACCGTTCACTTCCAACACCGGCTCGGTGCCGTCGAGCCGCACACCGGTAACCAATCCCTGGAGTTTGCCGGATGCGGCGATTTTCTTGCCATTGACATCGACTGCATTGATGTCGAAGCCGTACACGCCCGGGCGCGCGCTTTTACCGGTGCTGTCTTTGCCGTCCCACACCAAGGTTTGTTCGCCGGCACTGCGCGCGCCGGCATCGAGACGCCGGACGATCTCGCCATTGGCGTCGAACACAGTGATGACGACCTTGGTCGCGTTGGCGCCCAACTGATAGCCGATGTTCGACGCTGCGCCGGCGCTGACACCGACTTGATTGCCGGCGGAGGTGATCTGCTTGCCGATCAAGGAAGCCGCGTTGTACTGATTCATCGAGCCTTGACCATTGTTCATCGCGCCGAGCTTGTCATTGATTTCGATCAACTGGCCGAGGCTGTTGAAGGTCGCCAACTGCGCCGCGAATTCTTGATTGTCCATCGGCTGCAGCGGATCTTGATTCTGCAATTGCGTGATCAAGAGCTTGAGAAAATCGTCCTGGCTGGCGACTTGGTTCTTGAGCGGATTCGTCGCAGTGCTGGCAGCCGCGGCGGCGTTGACATTTTGTACGGCCATGTTCGATCCTTATAATAGTTATAGAGTTGCTACGCCCACATGCTGACGCGTCCATCGGAGTTGCCCACAGGTTGCGCCAAAGGTTCTGTCATCGCCTCGTCAGCGACCCCGGAGTTAGCCACGCCTCGAGAAGATTCCTGCCGACCGTGCGGCGATTGGCTAAAGTCTTGCGCCAGCGCGCCGCCACCGTTCCATTCGCCCTGGGTCACCCGCACTTCACCGAAGTCCATCTGGCCGGCGCGCAAAGCCTGATGCAATTCGGGCAGATGATGCTCAATCAACGCATGTGATTCCTGGCCTTCGGCGGCGATGCGGACGTGCAGTTGGCCGTCTTCGATGCGCAGTTCGATTTTCACCTTGCCCAGTTCGGGCGGATCCAATTGCAGTACCGCTTGTCGTTCGCCGACGCGAAAATGCTCGCCAATATCCCGCGCCAGCCGCTCCACCATGGGACGCCAAGCTGGTGCCGCGGTTGCACCGCGGTAGGATTCGTCAAGCCGCGCCGGCGCCGCGCCGGCAACCATGGACGGATTCGCTTGGCCATCGCCTTCGCGCGGCTGACCTTGCCAACCATCCTTGGCGGCGCTGTGTTCGTCGCCAGGCGACGCTGCGGCCATGGCGGGTTGGCTGTGCTCGCCATCCCGCATAACCGTGCTGGCATCCGCTAAGCCGAAGGTCGCGGGATTCGCCTCGGGATCGATCTCCAGCGGCCGCTCCGTGAAGGGGGAACGGTGCATCCCGTCCGACTGTTTCAGCGCAGCCGTAGCGTTAGCCAAAAAAGAATCGTTGAGGGTCATCGACACACGGTTTTCACTACGCAAGGATTGCGCTTTGAGGTTATCGCGATCATCCGACCTTGACGGAGCTTTCGTTGCGGAAATCGGCAATGCAACCTGTTGCTTGGTCGTCAAGTCATCGTTTGCTTGGTTGAGAAGTTCTAGGGGCTGTCTCTCCACGGCTGTGGCCATCTCACTGGCGAGCGAAGTCCGCATATCGACGATCGGCGATCGCGGCATGGCACTGCCATCGAGTCCAGTGGATTTATTGAGTGGCGATGCGCTCTGTCGCATGTCAGTACCCACGTCGCTTTTGGCCGAAGCCTCGAACATAGCTGGCAGCGCGGTGCCGATCAGCGGCTGAGTTAACGTCATCTGCGGCGTTCCAGCCAAGCCAGTCTCGGCTAACTCATTGACCGGCGGCTCGTCATCGCGCCGCGGGCGGTGCTCCATGGTCACCGGCGCAGCGTCAACGGCATCAGTAGATTGCGTATCTCGGCGCTTGATCTGCCAGCATCGTCTTGGCGTTCGACCGCGGCAAGGGTCGGCGTGTGGCGGCAGATTCGACAATCGTGCGGACATCGCTGTGGCACTCGGCAAATGGCAACCTGGCGACTTCGATCTCGCTGGAGTAGCTCGCGCGGCAAGGGTCGGCGGCAGATTCAACAATCGTGAAACCGGCGGTTCGCTGGCTGGCAACGCCGGCAAATCACGAATACCGAGAGATTTTTCTGTCTAGGCGAATGAGCTTCGGCGCCGATAGGATTTGCCGGTTCGCTTGCCGACGCCGGCGCTGCGGCTGGCAACATCGAGGGTTCAGTACTCGCGGCTGAATCTGCCGGCGCCGGCGGCGCGATTTGGGCCGCTGGCGCCGGCGCCAAAAACATATTGAACAGTTGCGCGAAAACATTGACCGGTGCGGCTTCCTCGGACTCATCCGGTAAACTTGGCAGCGGCAGCAGAGATGTTGATTGGGTATCGTGGACGATCATGCCGGACAGCGACATGAGCAAGAGGGAGGCCAGAGAGAAATCCGCCGTAAAACCATCGGCACGAACGAAAAACTCTTTAGCCTAGGCAACCCACGCAGTAGGACACGGAGAAATGGCATCAAGGCGGCTAGGCAGATGTTGCTCGAACCGGGAAATTATTTCCGACTTGGACCGACAACGAATTTTCGCTGCGCCATTTCGTCGGTGAACTTTTGCTCGGCACTATCCTGTTCACGGCGGAATTTATTCGTTTGGCGTTCGCGTAGCCGCTCCAGAGACTTAACCCCGCGCAGTGCTTCGACGAGTTCGCCGCGCTTGCCGGCGATCGCCGCATCGAGCTTGGTCATCGTCGCGGCTTTGGCTTTAATGCCTTGGTCGATGCGCTGGGTATATTGGCTGGCAAGCTTTAAGTCGATGACCGAGAGAATCTCGCCGATGCCGGCGCCTAGGACTTCGTCCATAGTCCGGAGTTCCTGTTCCAGGGCGGCGATTTCCGTCTCCAGAGAATGCCTCGCTTGGTTGAGTGCCAGCAGTTCCCCCTCCTTTTCTTCCTTGAAACGCTGGCGCAGACGCAGCACCGCCTCGAGACGAAATTTGAACACGGCCATAAATTATCGTTTACAAGCTCAGGAGGTCGGAAAGCGCGGCGGCACTGTCGTTGAGCGTGGCGTCTTCGCCGCGCTCCTGGCACAAGTAGGCACGAATCCGCGGCAGCAGTTCCAGGGCGCGATCGACATCCGCGTTGCGCCCTTTGGCATAGGCGCCGATCTGGATCAGATCCTCGGCATCGCGATAGGCCGCCATGATGCGCGTAAACTCGTTGACGGCACTCTGATGTTCGGCGGAGGTCACCTGATTGCGCAAGCGGCTGACCGATGAGAGCACGTCGATGGCGGGGAATTGCCCCTGTTCGGCGAGCCGGCGTGACAGATGGATATGGCCGTCGCTGAGCGAGCGCACGGCGTCGGCGATCGGTTCATGGGGGTCATCCCCTTCCATCAGTACGGTATAGAGCCCGGTGATACTGCCCTTGCCCTTCCAACTGCCGGCGCGTTCGAGCAAGCGGGGCAAGAGCGCGAACACCGACGGCGTGTAACCTTTAGTCGAGGGCGGCTCGCCGGCGGCTAAGCCGGCTTCACGCTGGGCCATGGCGAAACGGCTGAGCGAGTCGAGCAACAGCAATACATGCTGGCCGCGGTCGCGAAAATATTCGGCAATGGCGGTGGCGATGAAGGCGCCACGGACGCGCACCAACGCCGGCGCTTCGGAGGTGGCAGCGACCACGATCATGCGCTCACGTTCTGCGGCCGGCAGCGTGCGGGTGACGAAGTCTTCGACTTCGCGGCCGCGCTCGCCGATCAGCGCGATGATTTTCACATCGGCGCGGGTGTTGCGCGCGATCATGGACAGCAGCGTGCTCTTACCGACGCCGGCGCCGGCCATGATCGCCACCCGCTGGCCCCTTCCCAATGTCACCAAGCCGTTGACCGCGCGGATGCCGATGTCGAGCGGTTCGCTAATCTCCTGGCGATCGAGCGGATTCGAATTGGCGACGTAGATGGGATAGGAATGCGCCGCGACTATGGCCTTGCCATCGATCGGCCGTCCCAAACCATCGAGCACGCGGCCCAGCAGTTTTTCGCTTACCGGCAAATGCGCTTCCTTGGTCAGGGCGACGACCTTGCTGCCCGGACCGATGCCGCGCAGGTCGCTGAGCGGCATTAACAAGATGCGTTCGTCGCGAAAACCTACCACTTCGGCAAGCACCGGCTTGGCGCCGCCGCTCGGATAAATATGGCAAACCCCGCCGACCGGGAGCCAGGGACCGCGGCTGACAATCAACAGGCCGGTGATCTCGGTCACCGTGCCGCACAGACGATAAGGCGAAATCGACTTCAGCCGCTCGCGATACGATGCCAGCAGATTTTCGCTCATGTTGAAGACTCTCGGATTCCGAACTTCCTCGCGCAAAGGCGCAAAGACGCCAAGTTCGGAGACAAAATATTAAAACGATGACGAATGATTTTCATCCCCTATTCTCCGACCTTTGCGGCCTCGGCGCCTTTGCGAGAGATGTTCCGAGTTTCACTTGCGGCCACGTGGGTTGGGATCCCCGTGGTGAAAAATCATCCACAGTAAGCCCCAAGCTTCTCCGGCACTGACTTACAGCTCAGTTTCCAATAGTTGCCGGCGAATCTCATCTATCTGAGTCGGTAGAGTGGCTTCGACGATGCCTGATTCGGTCTCCAACCGGCACCCGCCGCGGGCGATCTCCGCGCTGGCGAAAACCTCGATGGTGCGCTTGCCGTCGTTGCCGATTTTGACCAAGTCCGGCCTGAGTTCAGCGAGCAGCTGGTGGTCGGTCGGGTTGAGCCAAATGCGCAGCTGTTTGGCGTCGAGGGCCTCGCGTTCGGCGCGCTCGAGAACCGAAGCAACGATCTCGGCGTCAGCGTCGACCGCCTTGGCGATCACCTTGGCCGCGATCTGCAGCGCCAAGTCTACGATCTGCGGCGCGCAACGCGAGATCAATTGCTCCTCGAAGACAAGCAGCGATTGGCCGGCGCTGGCAAACGCGACCAGCGACGGCATGAGATCCCGCAGCGCTTGCTCGCGCCCCGCCGCGGCGTTGTCACATAACGCTTGCTGGCGCAGCTGGTCCGCCTGCACGTTTGCCTGGGCGATGATCTCGACGGCCTGTTCCTGGGCGGACTGAAGGATCCACCATGGGGCGAGCTCGAGCGCGTCGAGCGACTCTAACTCAAACCCGCGATACTCTGTGTCGGCGTCGCCGGCCGGTGCCGGCGCCATCGTATCGCCGTCCAGATCCGCTTGCCGGTAGAGTTGAACTTCCGCCGCCCGTAAGTCGTCGCGCGCGACCAGCCTAGACAAGCAGATCCTCCTTGCTCTTGCCGCTGGAGAGAAACACTTTTCCCTCGCCTTCGAGTTGGCGCGCGCGGTCGATGACTTCGCGTTGGACGCCTTCGACGTCGCGCAGCCGCACCGGCCCCATGTTCTCGATTTCTTCTTTGAGCAAGGTACCGGCGCGCTCCGACATGTTGGCGAAAAGTTTCTTTTTGAGGGCGGGACTCGCCGTGCGCATGGCCATGACCCATTTGTCTTTTTCGATTTCCCGGACCAGCACCTGCATGCTGGCATCGTCGATTTTGCCCAAGTCTTCGAAGGTGAACATCAACTGGCGAATGCCGTCGGCTAACTGAGGTTCGTATTCGCCCAACCCAGCCATCACCCGCTCTTCGGTGGCTTTGTCGACAAAGTTTAAGATTTCCGCCACCGGGCGGACGCCGCCCACTTGCTTGCCCTGGACTTGACGCACGGCGTTGCGCAGGACTTTGCTGATCTCCTCGATGGCGCCCGGAGAGGTGCTACCGAGACTGGTAATGCGATAGGCGACCTCCGCCTGTTTGTCTTCCGAAAGCGTCCCGAAGACCTCGCCGGCATGGGCCGGGTAGAGGTGGGCCAATACAAACGCGATGGTCTGCGGGTGTTCCTCTTGGAGAAACTGGCCAAGGACTTTGGCGTCCATCTCGTGCAGCGAATCGATACCGTAGGATTCATCGCCTTCCTCGGTAAAAATACGGCTCAATACCGTCGCGGCCTTCTCCGCCCCCATTGCTTTGGTCAATACCCGCTGCAGATAATCGTTGGTGCCTTCAGCGAAGATATTGGCCTTCTTGAGAATCTTGCAGGTTTCTTCAAAGACCTCGTCGATATGCTCGGTTTCGATCTGTGCCATGCGATGGACGCCCTGGCGCAGCATGACAATCTCTTTTTCCTGCAACTCGCCGGCGATGGCGCCGGCGAGCTCTTCGCCGACCAAGGCCAAGAAAATCGCCGCCTTCTCGGGACCGGTTAAAGTTGGTTTTTTCTTCGCTCTGCCGTCGTCAGCCATATTTCATTTACGGGTTGGCAATGATGCCGCCACTAGTCGCGGCCGCACGAGCCTTCGCCGCGTCCTCTTGTAACCAGGTTCGAATGATCCGTACCGAGGCGTCATGATAGTCATGGGCGATCTGCGACAACTGCTCTTTGCGCGGATCTTCCGACACGATGATCTTTTGCGCCGCTGCCGCCACCTCTTCCTGCATTGCCGCCGCGCTGGCGGAGGGTTCGGTCGGCAACACGGCCACCTCCGCCGCCGGTTCGGCGGCGCTCATCGCCGGTTTTTTACGCCGGAGCATGAAGAAGGCCAAGGCGCCCAATACCAAGAGCGCGCCACCGCCGGCGGCCATGCCCATTGGGGTTTGCGCCATATCCTTCAAGGTCGGTGCCACCAGCGGATTGAGCGGGCTCGCCGGTTGGATCTTAAACGGCACATTGGCGATTTCGATCTCATCGCCACGCTCGGTGTCAAAGCCGACGGCGCGCTTGACGATACCCTTGATGACTTCCATCTCTTCGGCGCTGCGCGCGAGATACTTTTCGTTGTCATATTTGCCGTCGACCATGACGGCCACCGAGAGCTTCTGGATCTGGCCGCGCGGCTCCATGATCCGGCTGGTGGTGCGCCCGATTTCGTAGGTGGTCATTTCGCTGCTGCGTTTCGTGCCGCCGTCATTGGCTTTGGTGGCGTCGCCGCCGGGCAAGTTAGCTTGCACGCCGGGATTGCCTCCCTTGGCGCCATTGTCGTCGCTCGATTGGCGCTGGCTGCGCACGACTTTATTGTCCGGATCGAACTCTTCTTTAGTCATCAGGGTTTCCTGAAGACTGACCTGCACGTTGGCGCGGACGATCACTTTGCCGGCGCCGAGCACCGGGTCGAGCATGGTTTCGACCCGCCGTTGCAACTCGGTTTCATGCTTGAGCTTGAGCGCGGCGACTTTCTCCGCCTCGGTGCTGGCCACGGCCGCGACGATTTCTTTGAGCGGACGTCCCGAGCCATCGATGACCGTGACCTTGTCGCTGCTGAGCTTGGGCACCGAACCGGCGACCAAATTGACGATGCCCTGAACCTGATCGGGACTGAGATGGTAACCCGGCCGCAGTTCGACGACCACCGATGCCGACGGTTTCTCTTCCGGACCGAGGAAGTTCGTGCGCGACGGGATCGCCAGGTGGATCCGGCTCGACTGCACCGCGGTGATCGAATTGATCGTCCGCGATAACTCGCCCTGCTGGGCGCGCAGAAAATTGACCTGCTGGGTAAATTCGCTGGCGCCGAACTGGTTTTTTTCGAAGATCTCAAAACCCACGCCGCCACCGGCGGGTATGCCTTTGCCGGCGAGCTTCAAGCGCGTCTGGTAGAGCACGCCGCGCGGCACTTCAATGACCGTGCCGCCGTTGGTGATCGCGTACGGAATCTTGGCGGCATCGAGTTCCTTGACCACGGCGGAACCGTCCTGGGGCGCGAGATTGGTGTAGAGCGGACCGTAATTCATCTGCTCGAAAGCAAAATTGCCAGCATAGGCAAGCGCGCCAAAGACCGGGAGGCCAATGAAGATCAGCCGTTTCTGCTGCGGCGTGAGAAACGCCAGCAGACGGGCCAGCATCTGGCGCAGATCGCCGAGAAATTTTTCCAGTTGTTCAGGCACGAATCATCCCAATCGTCACAAAGACAAAATTCGAAATCCGAAATTCGAAACAAACGCAGTCAAATTGAACTCAAACTCGGAAAATCCAAAACGCTGAATTCGCTCCGATCTGTTTGGAGCATTAGGGTTTTTGGTCATTTAAATTTGTTTCGGTTCGCGGGGCCGCTTTTGGATTTCGAGTTTTCTTTCGGCTTTCAGCCATCGATTCACACCTGCATGCGCATGATCTCCTGGTAGGCGTCGAGGACTTTGTTACGGATTTGCATCATCAGTTTGAATGATACGTCCGCCTTCTCGAGAGCGATCATGGTTTCCTGAAGATCGCCCTTGCCCTCGCCGACCATTTGTTGAATCGACTGATTGGCTTTCTCCTGCAACTCGCCGACTTCGCCCATGGCGCTCTTGAGCACATTGTTGAAGTCGCCCTTGGCTGGCTCATCGAGGTTCTTAACGTTGGCGAGGGGCGCCGGACGGTAGACCAGATCGACGTTTTTGACGATGCTCATGGCGATAGTTTCTCCTTAAGCAAACAGTTCGCGATTACTGGTATCGGCCCATATCCAAGATTTTTCTAATCAATGACTTGGTGGTGTTGAATGCCGATAAATTGGCCTCGTAGGAACGCACCGCCGAGAGCATGTCGACCATTTCTTCCATTGGGTTGATATCCGGCATCGCGACATAACCCTCGCTGCTGGCATCGGGATGGCTGGGATCGAAGATTCGGCGCGGCGGCCGGTTGCTTTGCTTGACGCCAACCACCTCCACGCCCTGGGCGCGCTCGCGATCTGCCGCGATGTCATTGAGTTCGTCAGTAAATTCACCGGGGGGCGGCGCCGCCTGAAAAATCACGTCGCGGCGGCGGTAGGGGCCACCGTCGACGGTGCGCGTCGATTCGCTATTGGCCAAGTTGCCGGCGACAACAGTCATGCGGCTCTTCTGAGCCGCCATGCCGGAGCCGCTGATGGAGAATATTTTAAACAGATCCATGGTTACCTTCGTCCTTCGCTGATGGCGTAGCGCAGCCCAGCCAGCGCCCGCGACAAGAAAGTTAGAGAGGTTTCGTAAGCCAGTGAGTTTTCGGTGATCAGCGCCATTTGCCGGTCGATGCTGACGGCGTTGCCGTCGAGCCGGTCTTCGCCGTGGCGGCTATCGGGATACTCCGGCTCGTAAATCGCCGACGCTAGGTCCAGCCCGGCGGTGGCCGATACGTCGCCGCGCTGGGGAGTTTCGCTGGAGCCTAGGGCGCCGCTCTCCGCGGCGGAGCGCATCGCGGCGTTGAAGTCCAAATCGCGCGGCCGGTAACCGGGGGTATCGGCGTTGGCGATGTTGGCACTGAGCACTTCATGGCGTGCCGCGCGCCCGCGCAGGGACAACTCGAGTAACTGGTGCGTCGTACCGAAAAGCCTTAGTCCGGCCATTTCATGCCTCCACCAATTGGATTCGTTCGCGATAACTCTTCAATTTGTTACGCAGCGTGCGCACGCTGATGCCCAATAGCTTGGCCGCCTGCGTGCGGTTGTTGTTGGCTTGCTTGAGGGTTTGAAAAATCAGTTGTTCTTCCATCTCGCGCACCGAGCGTTGCCGGCTGCCGGCGTAATCCAGGCTCGCCCGTGGCAGCGCACTGTCGGCAACCGGCCAGGCTTCAGGCAGCGCTGCCGCCGGAGCGGCAATCCGGCTCCACGACGGCAGTTCATCTTCGAGGAGTAAGTGTTCCGGTAAGATCGCGCCATCTTCGGCCATGATCGCGGCTCGTTCGAGCACGTTAAACAGCTCGCGCACGTTGCCGCGCCAGGGATTCTCTTGTAACCGCGCCAAAGTCGACGGCGCTAAGGACAGCCCCGGATAGCCGCGCTTGAAGAAAAATGAAGCTGCCAGCGGCGCGATGTCGTCGAGCCGTTCACGCAGCGGAATAATCCGCGTGGGCACGACGTTGATGCGGTAAAACAAATCCTCGCGAAAACTGCCGGCGCGAATCATTTCGCGGAGCTCCCGATTGGTCGTGGAAATCACCCGAATATCGATCGGCAGCGGCTTCTTGCCGCCCAAGCGGTCGACCTCCCGTTCCTGCAGGACGCGCAAGAGCTTGGCCTGCAGCGCGAGCGGCATTTCGCTGATCTCGTCGAGCAGCAGTGTGCCGTCATGGGCGAGTTCGAATTTTCCCGCTTTGCCGGTGACCGCGCCGGTAAAGGCGCCGCGCTCGTAACCGAACAGCTCGGACTCCAAGAGCCCCTCGGGCAACGCCGCGCAATTGACCGCGACGAAGGGGCCGGCATGGCGCCGACTATGACTGTGCAGATAGCGCGCCAACAGTTCCTTGCCCGTGCCGCTTTCACCTTGGATCAAGATCGAAGCCTGGGACTTGGCTACCTGACGGGCAAATTCGAGCAAGCCTCGCATGCGCGGGTTGGCGGTGACGAACTCGTCGGCGGCGCGGCCGCTCGGGTTATCGGCGGTTTTGCCCTCCAGGGCCGTTTCGACCAGGGAAATCAATTCACGGTGCGAAAACGGCTTGACGAGGAAATCGTAAGCCCCCAGTTTCATGGCATCGACGGCTTGCGGCACGGTGGCAAAACCGCTGATGAGAATAAATCGCAGCTGGTGGAAGCGCTTCAATAACTCGAGGCCGCTCAACCCCGGCATGCGCACGTCGCTGATGACCAGATCGGCGCCCTCGCGGAGCAAGTGCGCTTGGGCCTCGTCGCCATTGGCAAAAATTTCTACCCCATGGCCAAGCCCGCCGAGCGCCTCGCCGAGCGCCACGCGCATGGTCGGGTCGTCGTCGACGACGGCGATACGCTTCAACATGCGGTGCCAATCTCCTCGGCGGCTGCCAAACCGATGGTAAATTCGCTGCCTGCCTGGGGCGCAGAGGTAATTTCAATGGAGCCGCGGTGAGCGCTGATAATCTTATGAGCGAATGCCAATCCGAGGCCGGTTCCCTGGCTCTTGGTGCTGAAAAACGGATCGAAAATATGCTCGCGATCTTCCGCCGCGATGCCGACGCCGTGATCGCGCACCTTGATTTCAACAGCCTTGTGGATCTGCCCGTTGAGCGTCGAGAACGGTGACAGCCGCGCCTTCAAGCACACCCGGCCACCCTTGGGCATCGCTTCCTTGGCGTTGACGATCAGGTTGACCAAAGCTTGCACGAGCAGACCGCGATCGCCCCACACCGGCGGCAATTCGCGCTCGATGTCGACAACGATGGACCACGCGGGATCGTCGAACAGGGCGACGCACTCTTGCAAGACATCTTTCATCAGGGTGGCAACCGATAAAACATCCGACGCGATCGCGGGCTCCGCGGCGAAAGCTAACAGCTTGGACACCGTCGTCGACAGACGTCGAGTAGCGCCGAGGATTTCACCGGCGAGCCGTTGCGGGTCGCCGGTCGACTTTTCCTTCAAGAGCGAGGCGCACAGCTCGATGCCGCCAAGGGGATTTTTCACTTGATGCGCCAACTCGGATGCCATCATGCCGAGGGATGCCAACCGGCGCGTGCGCGCCGCCTCCGCCTCCATGCGCTTCAACGTCGTGACATCTTGAAACACCAGCACATAATGGCTTGCCGGATCGCCGGTGGCGACCTCGGCAACGGAGAAATGCACCGGCACCATCACACCGTCCGGTCCCTGGACTACTTTTTCGCATTCGAAAGGCAGAAAGCGGTTGTCACCGCCCTGGAGGCTTGCAACCAATTTGTCGCCCAGCCATTGGCGGATGCGCTGATCGTTGACCTTGCCGGCGAGCTCGGTCAGACGGCGATTGACGAAGGTTGGATGGAGTTCGTGGTCGAGCACCGCGACCCCGCCCTTGAGACTCTCGAGTACTGACAGCAAGTACGCCCGCGCTTGTTCACGCGCTTGCAAACTTTTCTCGAGTTCGCGATTCTTTACCTCCAACTGATTTTTTAAGTAATCCAGTCGCTCTTCAAGCCGGCGATACTCATCGATCAGTTCGACGCTGTTGTGGTTGAACCAGCCGATCAAACTGTTGAGCGATTCGACATTGCCTGCGGGATGGGCCAGCGGCGTTACCATGGAGTTACTCCTGTGAGAATCTATGATCGGTCCAAGCGTCATTGTTTCACCGTTGCGCAAGCGTTATGCCAGTGGATATTGTATCTTGACCCCGGCTACAACGCTGACTTTGCTAGGCTTCCGCCGGCATGGGCACTGGCAAATTCCAGTTGGGAAAGAGCGGTGCGGTCAATGAAATATTCGCCTCCGCCATTTTCCCGACGCTCTCGGAGCGCATCACGGCGGGGCGCGCCGGTTGCAGCATGCCCTTCTTACGCAGCCGTTCGATGAAAGTGGTGCGGTTCAAGCGTAACAATTCGGCGGCCATGGTTTTGTTGCCGCGCGCGCGTTCGAGCGCCCGCTCGATAAAGCCGTTCTCGATTTTCTCCAGAACGCCGTCGAGATCGACGCCTTCCGAAGGCAACGCGACTTGGGTCGTCTGCTGATGCTGCGGCACGCTATTAGTGAGAATATAGTCGGGCAGATCGCTCGGACGGATGACCCCATCGTCGTTGAGCACTACCAAGCGCTCGACCAAGTTTTCCAGCTCGCGGACGTTACCCGGCCAGCTGTAGCGCTCTAGCGCGCTCATGGCGGTGTTTTCGACCTGCAAAATTTTTTTGTTTTTCCGGCGCCCTTGCACATCCAGGAAATAACCGATTAACAGAGCGACATCGCCCTCCCGTTCGCGCAGCGAAGGCAACTCCAGGGGCAGGACGTTCAAGCGATAAAACAAATCTTCGCGAAACCGCCCCTCACGCACGGCGAGCCGCAGATCGCGATGGGTCGCGGTCACCACCCGAACGTCAACTTGCACCGCGTGGTCGCTGCCCACGGGTTCGCACTCATGTTCCTGCAAGACGCGCAGGAGCTTGACCTGAAGCTTAGGGCTCATCTCGCCGATCTCATCGAGAAATAGCGTGCCGCCGTTGGCGAGTTGGAAACGGCCCTGGCGGCCATTGACGGCGCCGGTAAACGCGCCGCGCACATGGCCGAACAATTCACTCTCCAACAATTCTTCTGGAATCGCGCCGCAATTCACCGGAACGAATGCTTGCTCGCGGCGACAGCTCAAATTATGGATCGCCCGGGCTGCGAGCTCCTTACCCGTGCCGCTCTCACCCGTGATCAACACGGTGGAATCGTTCGCCGCAACTTTTGCGATCAAGGCCCGGGCCATACCCATGCGTGGGCTGGCACCGATCAATTGATTGGCCAGGTCAGTTAAGCCTTGCGGCGCCGCCGTGGTCTCGAGCCTAGTTTCTAAGTGCATCGTTTCTCCTTCGACCAACATTGGGGTTAAGAATGCGCATTCCATTGGATCATGGAGCAATGCCAGTGCCAGCTCGGCAATTCTGCGAACAACCGCAGCTAACGCGTTGGAATCACGTTCGAATCGTCGATGAATTGACGGCACTGGGCAAATCTTTCCAGGCGTCGAAAAATTAACGCTTTGCGCTTTGGCGTTAAAATATTGGCGCTGAGATTTCGCCGCTTGGCCTGCGATCAGGTTCAGTTAGAGCGGGAAATACGAATTAACCACGCTATTTCGCCGCAAGTGGCGACAAGCGAACGCAACCATCGAACGAATCTTGACGTAGCGCCACAGCGGTGCCGGTTGGCGGATCGACGAACGCGCCATCGCGGCGCCAGAACCACGCCGCTATGCCGATGCTCACTGTCAACAATCCCACTGCGGTTAGTAGGACTCGGAGTTTGGCCGGATACAGCAACGCCAGCCTCTCTCGCAGAATCAATCCACTGGACTGCCTTGACCGATTAATCGAGCAACCCAAGAAGTAGCCGCCGTGGTTGTCCGCAGATGAAGGCTAACGCAGTTGGGTTACGGCCCCCAGCCGAGACTATTCAGACAGCAAAGCTCGGAAAATTACCACCAAATAGGTACAGGCTTTACCCGATAGTGTGTTCGCTGCCATTCAGTGTAACATTCAAAATTAGATCGATCAGACACATTAAGACGAAGCAACAATAGTCATGAGGATCTGGCGCATTTGATTGAAAACCCCGCATACCTAAATCCTGCTCAAGCGCGTGACGCTTCGAGAAAACCACCGGAAAAGTTTGCTAGCTTGGATCGGTCGAGTGTGGTGCCAAGCGCCTCTCTCCCGGGGTTTATCATTGGCGAGCATCCTTTGATGCAGCGCATCAATGCCTTGATAGCGCGGGTCGCCAACACCGACGCCACCGTCTTGATCACCGGAGAAAGCGGCACCGGGAAAGAGGTCGTCGCCCGGGCCATCCACAGTCTGAGCCAGCGAGTGCACCGTCCCTTTGTGCCAATCAACTGTGCGGCGATTCCCCACGAGTTGTTGGAGAGTGAGCTGTTCGGCCATGCCCGTGGCGCGTTTACCGGCGCCCATTCGGCCCGCGCCGGCATGTTTCAATTGGCCGAGGGCGGCACGATCTTTCTCGACGAGGTGGGCGAGATTCCACTCACTTTGCAGCCTAAACTCTTGCGCGTATTGCAATGCGGCGAAGTACGCCCGGTAGGCTCCGATCAAACGACGGCGATCGATGTGCGCGTGATCGCCGCCACCAACAAAGATCTATCCAAAGAGCTTCAGGCCGGCACTTTTCGCGAGGATCTCTTTTACCGGCTACAGGTCATTCCCCTCCACCTGCCGCCGCTGCGTTCGCGCCGCTCCGATGTGCCATTGCTGCTCGCCCACTTTTTGGAAAAATCGAACCGCAAGTATGCTGCCTCGGCCATGATCTCGGAGGAGGCGAGCGTTTATCTGTGGGAATATGACTGGCCGGGCAACGTCCGCGAACTGGAAAACGTCGTAGAACGGCTCGTGGTTCTCTGCGACAACGGCCAAATCGGCCTCAACGATTTACCGGCTAATGTTGCTTCTTTCGTATCGGAAAAAAAACTTCCCCAACCGACGCTGATCAACAATGACCTTGACTTTCGCTCGGCGCTTAAGCAATTCGAACAGCGTCTGATCGACGAAGCCCTAAGACTTGCCAACGGCAATAAAGCGATGGCGGCGCGGATGTTAAAGATCAAGCGCACGACGCTGGTCGCCAAACTACACAACCGGTCGACCAAGAAGGAAGACGATGAGTACCCAATCATGCGTATCACCAACTAAGCCGCCGTCCGCTGATTTTAAGATTCTCATCGTCGACGACAACCGCGATTTCGTCGAATTTATCAGGCTTTTGCTCGCCCACCACGGCTACGCCGTGCGCTCGGCTTTCAGCGGCCGGGAATGCCTTGAAGGTGTGCGCCTTGAGCCCGTCGATCTCGTCATCCTCGACGTGATGATGCCACAAATGGACGGCTTGACCGTGTGCCGTGAATTGAAACAGTTTCATCCGGCATTGCCGGTCATCCTATTGACCGCTAAGGACGACATGGCAACACGGGCTGCCGCCATGGCTTTAGGCGTTAGCGAGTTTCTCGCCAAACCCGTCAATATCGCCGATTTCCTTACCCGCGTGCGCACGCAACACGACAATCGGCAGTGGGACGAAGTTCTAAACGCCACCCTAAGTGGAAGTACCGAGGCAAACAATCTCACGCCGCTCAATACCTGACTGCTTTCCTACCGTTTTCCGTTCCCCTTTGCGGAACTAGATCCCCGAAATAATCCCATCGAAGCCGATGGGTGATCACTGAGTCTCCACCAAGTGGCAATTCGGACATCCCGCGCCACAGCTCAGATTTGGTGCATTATCGCCACCGATTGGCAATCAACACGTTTGACCCTAGACAAAAACATGGGCAAAATAAGTCACTTGGAAAGCTCCCAGTCTGTAATTTTGTAATAACTGGCAGGTATGGTATGACTTTGGCGTGCTTGGTCAAGGATTGCCATTAAGGGACAAGATATGACGTCAATTCTGGGGTTCACCGCAAAGAGCATGTGTAGAGTCGGCAGTCAGCAGAAGTAAGCAGGTGCAGGCAACTCAATGTCACTGCGATCTTCACTTACGGTAGTTCAGTCTAGCCCGCCTGGTTCCGCTCCCTGTCTTTATTCATCATTGACGCCGAACCGATGGACAACCAATGCTGTCCGGGCGATGGGCTTTTGTCGGCTCAGATCGCAGCTGGCAACCATAGGCCGCGTAGGCAAATTGCCAGGTGGTTGCCGTTCACGGTCAGCACATCAGATTGCACGAAAACGCGACCGCGGAACGCGTTTATTGCCAGAGACTCTAAAGCCTGACGGCGTTCATCGCAACGTAAACTGATGGCAAACATCGATGCCGAGGGGAAAAACCCGTCGACACGGGTGTTGTTGGCTGACGACCATCTAGTCGTTCGCAGCGGATTGAAGAGCCTGCTGGTTGCCGAAGGCTTCGAAATCGTCGCCGAGGCATCCAATGGCCAGGAGGCCGTTGAGATGGTGAATAGGCTTGGCCCCGACGTCGCGGTACTCGACATCACCATGCCACTGCTCAACGGCATCGACGCCGCCCGGCAAATCTGCGCGGCGAGTCCGCGAACCAAACTAATACTTCTGACTCAGCATAAGGAGGAACAATACGCGCTCGAAGCGCTGCGCTCAGGGGTCAAAGGCTATGTACTGAAGAGCCAAGCCACCGCCGACTTGGTGCAAGCGATCCGAACAACTTTGTTAGGCGATATTTACCTGAGCCCGGGCATCTCCGAAAGCGTGGTCAACGCTGCGCTAGCCAAAGGCATCGGGAAAGCCGATCCCTTGACGCAACGGGAACGACAAATCTTACAACTCATCGCCGAAGGCAAGAGCAACAAAGAATGCGCGCAGCAGCTTGACCTGAGCGTCAAAACCGTGGAGTCCCATCGCTCCAACCTGATGAAAAAACTCGATGTCCACGAGACTGCAGGACTGGTCCGTCACGCCATTAGAATCGGTTTAATTGAACCGTGATATACGGCGGCTGCGAAAGCTGAACAGTCGGGACTCCGCAGTCGAACATAGTCCCTTAACCGAGAAATCTCACTTGTCCAATCGATTTTGTCTGATTGAAGAAAACTGATCAGGGCGGCGCGGAATCGGTCGAGGAACTCTATCCTCTGCCCTTGTGACTGAAGTCGGTCAACCGAGCACTGATCGTTTCGCTCAGATGTTCTACGGAAATCTTAGCGGGAAGCGGTTCGAGTGAGACACCGAGGCCGGTCAAGTTTTGGTTGAGCGGTATCGAGGTCGGCGTAGCGATTCTGATATTCCTCCAGACCCGCGAGGCACTGCAAGACGCTCCGATCTATTTGGCCCAGACAGTCGCGCAAAGCCGCCATTTTCTCATCAGACTGTCCGCGCAATTGGTCGACTTGGTTTTGCACGACCAGCTGCACGGCGGGACGCACACGTTGCTCGATTTGCGTCTGCATCTCTTGCAGCGCTTGCAACAAGCGGCGGTAATGCGCGTCGACTACCGTTGCTGCGGCGTCTAGCGAGTCGTTGGGAGCTGACTGCAAAGTCGACGAAGATGGTGGGTCGCCGTCGAAGCGAACCGAGCGTGGAGTGAATGCTGGTGATCTTCTCCAGCATCCCGCCGCGTTCGTCCAAAAAACTTTGCAGTTGCTTGATTGGATCTTGGTCCATCGAGCAAATTTGAGCTATCGGACGAAGTTATTTGTCGTTTGCAGCGATTTTCATGTCGCCATCGCCCGAGTCGGCAAGGTTCATCGATTTGGTCGACACCAATTCCAACACATCACCACGGCTGAAGCGCCAGCTGCGGCCAATGCGGTTACCAGGGATGACGCCCTTTTCGGCGAGCTTGTAGACCGTCTTTAGATGAATCTTAAGCAGCGCAGCGACTTCCGACGGTGTCATAATTTCTTCCATCGCTATTTACTCCTTTTTCCTTGTCGAAATACCTTATGGACTTCCTGTTACGGGTCTGGCATCAGCACGAATTATGCCAATTGCCATTTGACCCTGCTAACGACGGATAAAGCCTGATATTTCCAAAGAATTCCCCAGCGCGGCGGCAGTCACCAGGGGTCACGAGGGATCGGTAATCATGGACAATATTGCTCAATCAATGCGCTTTTCGCCCAACTCGAGGCGTCGTTTGCCGCAACAAAAAGCCAGAATTGACAATTAGCGGGAATCACCGAAAGATTGCCGCGTAAAGAGTCAGTCACGCGGATATTTAGTGGCACGAAGTGGACGTCACTGAAGCACTGAATCGCTGGATCAATCGCCGCGATAACGCGCCTGAGTATGGCGGGCCTGGACTTGGGCCAGCTGGTTCTGCCATTTGGATGAATAAAGATTGCGGGTTTCGTCAGTGATCGCACTGGTGGCGGGAAATTTATCGCGCCACTCCCAGGGCCGGACCGCCTCGATGATCATGCGCGAGTTGAAACCCTTTTGCCCCGGTTGAATGATTGGATCGAGGGGACCGCTCCAACAGCGCCGCAACAGATCCACCGAGGTCGCCGGATCGGATGCGGGTGCAGATCGCCCACAGCACTTCGTCGGTGTTGGTGATATCGATGTCGTCGTCGACGACGACGACATAACGGCCCAGGTAAGCGCCGGCATGGCACTGGCTGGCGACCAATGCGGCTTGCTTGGCGTGACCGGGATAACGCTGGGTGATGGCGACGACGATCATGAAGCGCTGCGCCGGCGGCGGCAGATAGACGCCCTTGATATCCGGCACTCCGGCTTGCTCCATGCCGTTCCACACCGTCGCCGCGCGCAGGCAAGAACGGTACATGCCGTGAATCGTCGGTTTGAACGGCGCCGCGCCGGTGATGATCGGATCGTTGCGATAGTACAGCGCCTTGACCCGGACGAACGGTTCGGCGCGCCGGGCGCTGGCATAATATCCCGGCCATTCGCCGAAGGGACCTTCCTGCATCGATTCGCCGGGCACGATCTCACCTTCGATGACGATCTCGGAGTTAGCTGGGAAGCGTAAACCGGTGACCGGCCCTTCAATCACCTCCACCGGCTGGCCGATCAGTCCACCGGCCCAATCATATTCGCTGACGCCGAAGGGCACCGCCTGCGAGGCTGCGATGTAGAGCAAAGGATGCTGGCCGAAGGCCATCACCACCGGGAAAGTTTTGCCGGCCTTCATCGCCTTCTCGTAGTGAATCTTGCCATGCTTGCCGGGCGAAATGTACAAGCCCGACCTTGTCTTTGTCCTGGAGCATGACCCGGTAGCAGCCGATATTTTCGACGCCGGTTTCGGGATCGCGGGTCACCACCAGATGAGCCGTGCCGAGATAGCGTCCACCGTCACCGGCGTGCCAGCGCGGCACGGGAAACTTGGTCAGATCGATTTGATCGCCATGGGCGATATTTTCGAACACCGGGCCGGTCTTCACCACGTTGGCCGGAATCGGCTGCATGGCGCGCAAGCGCGCGCGCAGGGCATCGATCAATGGAATGATCTTCAGATCTAGCGGCAGGTTGAGCGTCAGCGCGGTGCGCTCCAAAGTCTCCAGCATGTTGACCAACACCCGGCGGTTCGGTTCCGAACCGGGGACATTGTCAAAAGTCACCGCCGGCGGCGTGGCGATGCGCTCGAGAATGATCTCGGTCAGCGCGCCCAGCTCTAAATCCCAATGGGCGCCGGAGATGGTTTCCAACTGCTCAAGCCGTTTGACCTCTTTGAGCCAATCGCGCAGGTCGATATTGCCGTTCGCATTGATATTGATCGCGGCGCCGTGGACATGGGAACTCCTTTTAGGTCGGATTCGATGAAATTACTCGCTCAGCTTGAGCGTACTCGGATGGAAAATCTCTTCGATCGCGATAGCTGCGGCCCGATATCCCCTGCGCATGGCAGTAGGCGAAGAACTTCTCGAGCACATGACGGTTCGCCTCCAGACCATAAGCCCAGGGATCGCAATTGAAATATTTCGTTGCTCGTCGCTGAGATACTGATTGGGCCAGGCTTCGACCAAGACTCGGGATCGCCCGGCGCCAGCGCTGCGCCCAACGTTTGGCGTCAACGTAAAGGCGAAACAGCTGCGCCGGCAAATCGGGATGCCGATCGATCAATTGCTTCTGCACCGCCAGCACATGCATGATCGGCAGAGATCTTGCTGCTGCGGAAATAACTGGCTTCGACTTCCCGGGGATTCTCGAAGAGCCTTCTCACATTGTGGTTTGCCAGCAGCGTCGGCAACTGCGATTCGGTAACGCCCAAAGCATCGACTTGGCCGTCGAACAAAGCCAGGCAAGCGCGCTCGGAAGTATTCTTGCCGCGGTTTTCGATCATGCGGATCGCCGAACCATCACGCGGCACCACGGTCGCATCAGGGTCGTGGTCGTCCCAATGATGCATCGAGGCGACATGCCACTCGGAATGTGTCGCCGAAACGCCGTATTCGATCGACCAGCATGCCGCGCATCCAGATCGCCGCAGTCTGCACCCAACGGAGAAAGCCGATCTTGCGACCGCTCAGATGCGACGGCTGGGTTATCCCTGAATCTTTGCGGCAAAAAATGAAACCATGACGAAACATCCGCGACGGGAAACACCGGGATCGCGACGAAGCTCGGCTTTGCCGCGCGAGGTGTAAGAAATCAATTCGCCAAGGGACATTTCCGAAACATCGTACAGACCTTTGTACATGCCGGCGAACATGCCAGGCACGTCCTCGGTCTCGGTGATGTCGAATACAAATCCAGGAATCCTCATCTGGCCGCGCAGGATCGGCAAGATACCGTCGTAAGCGCGGCTAGCGAGGCGAATCTTTAAGGTTTCAGCCATGAAAGTGAACGTTGCGAAAGAATGTGAGAAGACTCTAATTGCCAGCTTCTTCCCGATACAGCTGCAGCGCTTCCATTACCGGCCGGTCGTTCATCGAGAACAAGATTGCCTCGTCACCGCCGAGATTCTCATGGGCGTGCCATTGCCAGAGCGGTACGACGAAAGAGTCGCCCTTTTTCCATTCAAGAAACCCTTCTCCGACTTTGGTGCGTCCCTGCCCTTTGAAAACATGGTAGAGCGCCGTACTGGTGTGTCGATGGGCCTGAGTCGCTTCTTTGGCTTTAAAGAGCTGAATCTCGCACGACATGGTCGGATACGTGTAGCCGCCGGTAGCCGGGTTGATGTAGCGCAGCAACGTGCCGTCATAGGCGATCGCGATCAGCAGCGCCCATCGCTTTGAGCGCCTTGTAGGTATCCTTAAACGTAAAGCGAAAAGGCACACCACGCCGAGAAGCTCTCTTCCTGCTTGGGCGTGCGGGCAAATCCCAAGCGGGCAAGCGACTCACCGGTCTGCCGAGTAATCTCCTGTTCCGGTTTTTCCGAATCTTCGAAGAACAAAACATTGAGAGATTGAATCAGCGGGCCGTCCAAGCCATCGAGCCAGATGATCGGATCCTCCGACTCGTTATGGTGGTCATGCCAAGTCCAGTTGGGCGTGAGAATCAGATCGCCCTCTTCCATATAGAACTTCTCACCGTTAACCGCCGTATAGGCACCCTTGCCTTGGACGACAAAACGAATCGCCGCCATGTTATGGCGGTGCGCCTTGGCGACTTCGCCGGGATTGACGATGGAAAACGTGATCTGCAAAGTATGCGAAGTCGACTTGATCGGCAGGTGCGGGCTGACCAGGCGAATCGCCCGGCGCTCGGCCTGATCGATGCCGATGGTCTCGCTCGCCTTGAGCAAGCCATCGAGAAGCGGCTCCCACTTCCACAGATAGGGCGCCTCGGCAGCATGCGACGGTACGCGGGTGCGCCAGAAACCGGAGAGTTGATTTTTTTCCAGCTGGCTATCGAGTTCTTCGAGCTTCATCGCCACTGCCAACTCAGTTGGCTTTCTCCATCGCTTGGGCCATGCCGCCGAAGTAGGCACGATGAATATCCATGGACTCCTTGGCGGTCTTGAGTACGTCCTGTTCTCGTCCCGGCACGACATATTTTTCCAAAACATCGATGAACATGTCGGAATGTTTCACGTCGGCTTTGCTATGCGCCGTGAAGTTCGGCATTTGCGCATCGGACAAATTTAGATCGCGCTTCCAGTTCTTATAGAGCCGGGTGCAATTGCCGCCGCCCAGATCGCCGAGCAAACGATCGTCGTTGGTCCATTCCGCGATGGTCGAAGCCGCCACCGACTCCTGCCAACTGCGAGTGCGCGCGATCCACCACCAGGCATAGACCGACGCCGTGGTTGTCGGTAGCGGCTCGGCGGCAAGAATATCGTCGATGCTCAGGCCAACTTCCTTGCCTTGACGGAAGATCAGATCCAAGTGGCCATGCTTGGAGTGTTCGTCTTCGATCAACTCTTCGTATTCATGGGACATGATGCGCTGCTTGACGTCGAACTCCGGACAGTTCGCCGCCACCTGTGGCCAGAAATCGCGCCGTTTGCGGACGTAGAGACTCAGTTGCAAAAGATAAATCTGCGCGCGCTTCTCGGACAGCTTCACCGAGTAGAATTGTTCCATCTCCGGCGAGCGAAACAAATCGCGCACACACTCGCCCAATTGCTGGCGCCATTCTTGTGGATTCATGATAATTCCTCCTATCCGCTCGCTACTCGAGTCAGCCATTGGCCCGACTGCCCGGGTTCGACGCGGAGTCCTTAAGTGCAATGGGATTGCGCTACTTTTGTAGACCTAACTGATCGGCCAAAGGGTTGTCAAGATAGCGCGGCACAAACGTACTAGAAAATTCTTCCGTTGCACGAAGGATTGGCAACCGTGCAAGGCCCGCCAGTGAAGCTCAACAGCACCGAGCGGCGCCGCTGGAATGTGCCGTATGGCTACTGCACGTCGGTGGGCATGCTGGGAATCGGAATATAGCGCAGGAGAATTCTTTGTAGCTCGTCAAATGAGATCGGCTTGTTGACGACCTCATGGGCGCCGCATTGCAGCGCCGCATCGCGGTACTTCTCACCCATCCACGCCGTGCAGATAACAATCGGCGTGTTTTTCGTCACGGCGCTGCCTCGCAAGCAAGAGATCGCCTCCATGCCGTTCATGTTGGGCATGCCGATGTCCATGAATATCAGATCGGGTATTTCGCTCAACGCTTTTTGCACGCCCAATTCGCCGTCATCCGCCTGCAAGACTTCGCAGCCCAAATGCCGCACCATCATCGCGAACAGCTCGCGGCAGTCGGTGTTATCTTCGATGACTAAAACTCGGTATGCCATGTACGAAGCTCCAGAACGGGTATAGAGCAGGTCCCATGCCAATATTTTATTGTCTATGTCGGTAGTTTTGGCGAGTTTGGCTGACAAACTTGCAGTCGTTGGCGCGGCAAGAAACAAACTGAAAGATTTGAGATTACAAAATTGGACACAATTGGCAATCGATCTACCATGGTTACAGCTTGTCAATCCTCGATCCTTTCGGCTCCTGAGCCGAGCTTTAACCATCGCTCCAACGTTGCGTCTCTTCCTAGCTCCGTAAAATTTACCGGTACCGAGCGTTTTCTACTTTCCCCATGGAACCTTGCGACCGGCGAAACTCACCGCTAAACGTCTGCGGATGGCGTCCACGCGGGAGGAACTGCCTTTAAGCCGAAGAATCTCCGAGCCGGCACCCTTCGTGCTCTAGCTATCAACCATGCAGATCACCAACAAGAAAGTTTTAATCGTCGACGGTAACGACGCCTTTCGCGCATCCCTCGGGAGCTTTATCAAAGGTTTGGGACATCAGGTCTTCGAAGGCGCCACGGGCCAGGAGGCCCTCGACAAGGCTTCCAGCATCCATCCGGATTTGATCATGATGGACGTGCGCTTGCCGGGAATAAACGGTGACGAGGTCACCGCCCGACTAAAGTCGCATCGGGCCACTCGCAACATCCCTGTCGTGATCAACACCGGCTGGACTACCGCCTGTAATATCGAAGACCGCATCGACCGCGCCCGCAACGCCGGCGCGGTCGAGATTCTCTACAAACCGCTGCAATTTCCCATGCTACGCGATGTATTGCGTACCTATTTGATGGTCTAGAGCGACAGAGCTTGCTAGAGGGAACCAGGGACTAAACGCCATAACTTTGACGCTCCCCGCGTCGGCCGGTCACGCGCAGGTCATAGCCGGCTGCGTCCGAATTAATTCTCCGGTCTTTTGAGTCTTCCTTACCCCAAGCACAGTTTCGATTCCTGTCGAATGCACGACGCGCCGAAAATTCAGATCCCCTGTCAAATCCGGCGCTGAAACTTTGGCGCTTCAGAAACATCACTTGAGAATTGCCACCGAAATCAGGTCCATCTAAAGTGTTTTAGTGTCAATACATCGTGCTCATGGAAAGTCTCGCGGTCAACATTGAGCTCAGGCAGCGAGGTTCGAGGCCATCGCTTAGCGGTAGGCCGACTGGTTCCTTGAAAACACCGCTGCAGAAGCTTAGTAAGAAACGGTGGCATCTGTTCGTCCTCATTTTGTGCCGATCCCAACCCAGGATGCGCCGGAGTCCGGCCGGTTGATCTTGCGCGACGGCACGACGGCTTCAATTCGCGTTGCCCATTCGAACGACGAAGCGGCGATGACCCAGTTCTTTGCTTCACTGTCGAACGAATCGCGACGGCATCGGTTCTTTTCGCAGGCGGTTCCAGATGGCAAATTGGTCAGCTCCTTTTGCGACGCCAGCGATCCGCGTAAGCGGCTGACTCTAATCGTCACACAACTAACCGGAGGCGTGGAGAGAGTCATCGCCGTTGGCACTTACATGGCTAGGGACGCCACTGCAGCAGAGATCGGCCTGGCGGTCGCCGACGCTTGCCAAGGCAAGGGCATCGGCACGCTGATGCTCGAGCGTTTAGCGCTCATCGCCGCCGCCAACGGCATTCGCCATTTTTGGGCGATGACGATGTTCGAAAACCAACAGATGCTCGACGTGTTTCGCGAGTCAGGTTTTGATTGCCGGACTAAAACCGACCGGGGCGTTGTCGAAATCGATCTGTCTCTGGTTCCGAGCGCGGCAAGTGTCGCGCACGCCGAATTGTGCGACCGGGTTGCCACCGCGGCTTCCCTGCGGCCGTTCTTCCATCCCAACGCCGTCGCAATCGTCGGCGCCTCGCGCAATCCGGCCAACATCGGCACGAGACTTCTGCAAGCGGCCATCGATGCCGGCTTTCAAGGGACACTTTATCCGATCAATCCAAAGACCGCGGCCATCGGTTCGCTGCGCGCCTATCCGTCGGTGCGCGATCTCCCGGAAGCGCCGGATCTCACGGTGATTGTCGTGCCGCGCGATGCAGTCTTGGAAGTCGTCGACGACTGCGCCGCGCGCGGCGTGCGAGCTGTCGTCGTCATCACCGCGGGATTTGCCGAGATCGGCGCTGAGGGGCGGGAACTGCAACGCCAGCTCGTCGATAAAGTGCGCGGCCACGGCATGCGCATGGTCGGACCGAATTGTCTCGGTCTGTTGAATACCGACCCGGCGGTGCGGTTGAACGCTTCGTTCGCGCCCGACTTTCCACCGCCCGGGCGCATCGCTTTCTCATCTCAAAGCGGCGCGCTTGGGCTGGCGATCATTTCGCTGGCGCGTCAGCGCGGACTCGGCTTGTCGAAGTTTGTTAGCGTCGGCAACAAAGCGGATGTCTCGGGCAACGACCTGCTGCAATACTGGGAGCAAGATGGGCAAACCGATGTCATCCTTCTCTATCTAGAATCCTTCGGCAATCCCAGACGCTTTGCCCGCATCGCCAGCCGTGTCAGCCGGCACAAACCGATCGTTGCTGTCAAAGCGGGGCGAACCGGCGCGGGCAAACGGGCCGCCAGCTCGCACACCGCAGCCTTGGCCGCCAGCGATGTCGCGGTCGACGCGCTGTTTCATCAGACGGGCGTGATCCGCGCGGAATCTCTGGACGAAATGTTCGATCTCGCCGCGGCGTTGAGCGCGCAACCGCTGCCCAATGGCCGCCGCGTCGCGCATGCTCACCAACGCCGGCGGCTTGGGCATCCTGTGCGCCGACACCTGCGAAGCCAACGGTCTGCTAGTTCAAGAGCTGAGCGAAGCAACCAAAAATCATCTCAAGGAATTTTTGCCGGCGGCGGCGAGCGTGATGAATCCCATCGACATGATCGCGTCGGCTAGCGCCGAAAATTTCTGCCACGGCGACAGAGATTTTACTTTGCGATAATCAAGTGGATTCGCTGATCGTTCTGACCATCCACGTCGGCCTCGCCGACATCTCAGCGATCGCCCGTGGCATAGCTGGCGGTGTTGCTGCCGCGCGCGCCCAGGGCGGTGCCGGGAAACCGGTGCTCACCTGCATCATGGATGGCGACAAGCTGAGCGCTGCCAGCGCATTGAATGGCGAGCGCTTGCCCAATTACGCCTTTCCGGAAAACGCCGCCCGTGTGCTCGGCAAACTGGCAAACTATGCCGACTGGCGCAAACAGCCACAGGGAATGATTCCCGAATTCGACGATATTCAACCACAGGCCGCCCGCGCGCTTTGCCAGTCCATTGTACAAGGAACGCGGTACGGGTTGGCTTGACGCCGAAGAGGTTCGCCAAGTCCTCAAAGACTTTTCTCTGCCGGTGTCGCCGCAGCGCAATCGGCCGTAGCGCTGACGCCGCCGCGCAAGCCGCGCGCGACATCGGCTTTCCAGTGGCGCTCAAACTGGCGTCGCGCCAGATCGTCCACAAAACCGAGTTCGGCGGGGTACAATTGAATCTGCAAGATGAAATAGCGGTCCGCGCCGCCTTTGCGACCATTCACGAACGGCTCGCCGATGCGAATCGACTCGATGCCTTCGACGGCGTGCTGGTGCAACCGATGATCGGCGGCGGTGTCGAGCTTATGGTTGGAATTACCCAAGACCCGTCCTTCGGACCCTTAATCGCCTTCGGCCTGGGCGGAATTCATGTGGAGATTTTGCAGGACGTTTGCTTCCGCGTCACACCGATCACCGATCGCGATGCCAAGGAGATGGTCCGCGCCATTCACGGCTCTCGCTTGCTCGAAGGCTACCGCGGCCATCCGCCGGCAGACATCACGGCCATCGAGGATCTTTTGCTGCGCGTCGCCCGCCTCGTTGAAGAAATACCCGAGATCACGGAATTAGATTTGAACCCGGTCATCGCCCTGCCGCCCGGCCAAGGCTGTTGCATCGTCGACGCGCGCATCCGCGTTTCGTCATTCGAGTAGGAGCGCCCCGGCGGTCGCCCTACTTCACGATCAGCACCGGACAATCGGCATAGCGCAGCGTCCGCTCCGCCACACTGCCCAAGAGAAACCGCCGCAAGCCGGTCCGGCCATGACAACCCATGACGATCATCGCGGCGCGTAATTTTTTGGCCTGACGAACGATCACATCCGCGAAGTCGGTGCCGCGTGCCAAGACGAGCCGGCACTCTGCCGGTTTGACGCCTTTGCGCTTCGCCAACTTGGCAAAGCGATCGCGCGCATCGCGCTCCATCAGACCGTAGAAGTCGAATTGTCCGCCGGTGGGCGGATAGATCAACTCTGCCGGCACGACGTTTAGCGCTACCAGCTTGGCTCTATTTTCGCGCGCCAGCCCGCGCGCGTAATCGAAGGCGCGCTCCGAGCCACGAGAAAAATCCACCGGCACGAGAAATATTTTTGAACTTGCCATAACACCCCCTCATTGCCGTCATCAGCGCAATCCCGCCAGCTCCTGGAGCAGGCGCCAGTTCTTCACCCGGTCCGCTTGGGCATGCAACAGCGTCTCCGACGGTGCGCCATCGGCGCCAAACTGCTTGGCGAACCGTCCCTCGGTGCGGGCAAAGTCGACAAATTGAAACGGCTTGTCGCCATTGGGCGGCGTCCACCAATCCTGTTTCTGCGCCGGATTGCCGACCAAGCTCAAGCGCTCGCGCAGCTTATCGCCTTTGCGCGGATCGTAGATAAACAGCGGAAACGCGCGGCTCTCCACCGCCAGTTTGGCTTGACGCGAAGAATTGCAGTCCGGCACGCCATGCTCGGGCTGGCAGGTGGTGTAAACATTGACCACCGCCGGTCCGGGATATTCGTTGGCTTCGATGATCGCTTTGTAGAAATGATTGATATGCGCCGCGGTGGTCTGGGCGACAAAAATATCGGGATGCATCATGCAAATCTGCGCCAGCTCCTTGCGCCGCTCGCGCTTGCCCGGTGACGCCTTGCCGAAGGACGCCATCTTGGCGTCCTGCCCGGGAAACGACGCCGTGGACGCCTGGCCGCCGGTGTTGGAATAGACTTGGGTGTCGAGCACCAGCACGTTGATGTCCATGCCGCTGGCCAGCATGCGGCTCAAGCTTTGAAAACCGATGTCGTACATCGCGCCGTCGCCGCCGATCACCCAGAGCTTGCTGCTGCTGCCAGCCCATTTGATCCCAGCGCGCGCGAATGCCCATGGCGTCCGCCGGCGCGTTTTCAAATAGCGAATTGGTCCACGGCACGAGATACGGGTTGTACGGATAGGTCGAGCCATAAACGGTGTTGCATCCGGTCGACGCGACGATGCCGATGTTCTCCGGCCGATAGACGAAACCGGTCGCCGCCAGCATCATGCGGATCGCCGTCGCCTCGCCGCAGCCCATGCACGAGCCGGCGCCGCCGACATAGAGCAGCGCCGCTGTTCGTCGAGCATGAAGTCCGCCAAGCGCTTTCTCATTGATATAGCGCCTCGGTGTCGGGCCGATCTGGCGAAACAGATTGAACGCGGCGCGATAGCGCGGCAAGGTTGTGCTCATCCTTCGGCACCATCTTGAGCGCGTGATAGTCGAGTTCGTCGCACACCTGCACGCACTCCGCGCAGCCTTTGCACTTGGTCGGGTCGATGAAGATGCCGAAGAGCGCGCCATCCTCGCCTTTTTTCTCCGGCAGGTCGAAATATTTGCTGCGTGCGCGCCCAATGGGAACCCACCCACGCGCGTTCCTGCTCGTCGTCGATCTCGGCGAGAGCGCGCTCGACTCTCGCGGCGGGAATCGCTTTGCCGAGGATCGCCGTGTCGGGGCATTCGGTAACGCAGCTCATGCAACCGACGCACTTGGCTAAATCGAACTCGGGAATCTCCGGCGCGATATAGCTAAAATCGCGCAACGCGCCGGTGCCGGGCGGAATCAAACTGCGCGCCACGCCGAGATCGGCCGGCAACACCGCCGAACCCTTGCCCTCTTGATAGGCGCCGATCACGCGCCGGTTGAAGTCGTCGACATACTTATCGAGATCGAGCTCGATCAGATGGCTGTCGGCGTAGGTCGCCTCATGGCTCTCCATCGCCGTCGCCCGGCCGTTTCATGCCGGGCGCCGGCGCAGTCTCCTGACTCTCCGTCTCAAGGGGATTAAACAGTGTTTCTTGTTCCGCCATAACGATATCTCACAGCAAACCGGGCTTATTAATTTTTGAATTCTTAATTGTCCTCATCCACATGTTTCGCCAAATCGGTCACCGACAATATACCGACCGGTTTGATATGCCCGTCGACTCGCTCCGCGACCACGCAGCCGATGAATGTGCTTTTCATTGAGCAGCAGCACCGCTTCGCGAATGGTCGTGTCCGCCGTGACACTAACCACCGGTTTGGTCATCAAGTGCTCCGCCCCCATGCCGTGCCAGTGCCTAAAGTAAGGCTGGATGAAACGCGAATTGACCAAGTCCGTGCGCGAGATCACACCGACCGCCTCGCCGGCATCGTTAACCACCACCAGCGCGCTGATATCCTGCGCGTCCATGGTCTGCGCCACTTCTTCCACCGGTGTCTCGGGATGGCAGGTAACCACCCCACGGTGCATCCAGTCACGGACAGTTTTTTCGCTCATGCTAAATCCTTCGTTCAAGGTTCAAGAATTCAAGGGTTTAATCGGCGCTCCGACCTTGAAGATTGAACTTTTGCAGCTTGAACAGTCTATTTTTACGCCGCGGCCACCATGACTTCGCGCGGAATCTCAAATACCTCGCTGCGCCCGCGCTTGACCGCCGCTAAATTTTCCTGCACCACCTTGTCGCCGCGCTTGCCAAAAAATTTGCGTAGCGACCGTTCGATTGCCGCGTACAGCTCGACATCGCCTAAGCCTCTGGCGGCGACGAACGGTGCGACTTGCAAAAACACTCCGAGCAGAACGATGCCCTGCATGCGCTGGCTTAGCTGCGCGTGGGAAGTGACCTCCTGGGCCACCTTCACCGCGTCAAGGGCGAACAGGTGAATCTGCTGGCGCCGGATGAAATCCCTGGCGTTGGCTGGGATCGATGCCCACACCTGGCTGCGGATTACGGCTCTGGTGTTGTACGAACACCGTGCCGCCGCGAATCAATCCACTCAGCGGATTGCCGAGATTAAAAGCATTGACGTTATTGAGCGGCACGAAGTCGACATGCTGCAACTCCGCGTGGGCGCGGATCGGCTCCTCGGCGACGGTCAGAAAGTAAGTCGTCGGCAAACCTTTTTTCTCCGAGCCGTACATCGGGTATGCCTGGACGCATAGGCCAAACAGATCACCGATGATGGTCGCGATCACTTTGTTGGTGGTCACCGAGCCATAGCCGCCCACCGAATGGCCGCGCATGGAAAACGCTCCCTTGGGGCGCACATCCGGTTCCTTTTCCGGGTTGAGCGCCAGCTCATGTTCGATGCCGAGAACGAAAAATCTACGCTCACGCTTTTCGCGCATGTGATCGATGGCGGCGACAAAATCGCCGGGCCGCACATCCCGGCTGCCCAATCCAGCCGCGGCGGAATAGATCCGCGGCATCGATGCAACCTTCGGGTAGCCTGGCGCGCCGGCCAGCGCATCGGCAAAGGCCGACTTGATTTCCGCGGTCAGCGGATTTGACTGCGCCATGGGATTGTCCATGCGCTCGATCACCGCCAACGCTTTGACGATTTAAGCGCTGTCGACGATTGCCGGCCCGGGAAACGGTCGGAAACAGGTAATGTTGAGGGTGCCGACTTTGAGACCTTGCTGCTCTCGCAAATATTTCGCCGTCGCCGTCGCGGTCTCCAAGAAACTGCCCAAGCCGACGACGACATACTCCGCATCTAGCCAAACCGTAGCCGTCGACGGTGCCGTAGCGCCGGCCGGTGAGCCCGTAGAACTCGTCCATGACCCGGCCCATTGCGGCGGGAATGCGGTCGTAGAAATAACGCTGGGCGATCTTGCCTTTCATGTAGCTGTCTTGGTTCTGCACCACGCCGCTCATGATCGGATGGCCAGGGTGCATCAGGTTGCGCAGCCGATGTTTGCCGTTGGGATCGCCGACAAACTGTTTCATGAGCTCAGGTTCGGGCAGCTGCAAGCTCTCGATGGTGTGGGTTGTCAGAAAACCGTCTTGGATATTGAAGAACGGCGTCTCGGACTCTTCGGCGATGCGCCGGGCGATGAGCGCTAGATCCGCAGCCTCTTGGACATTGCGCGCGAACAGCATGCCCCAGCCGCAGTCCGCCACGCCCATGACGTCGTCGTGGCCGGCGTGAATATTCAAGCCTTGAGAAGTCAGCGCCCGCGCGCCAATATGAAACACCACCGGCAAACGCTTGCCGGCGATGACGTAGAGCACTTCCTTCATGAGAATCAGCCCTTGCCCAGAGGTGAAGTTGGCGACGCGCCCGCCAGCGAGAGCGAATCCTTCGCAGGTGCTCGCCGAACTATGCTCGGATTCCAGTTCAAGAAATACTAGGGGTTCGCCCCAAAGATTTTTCTGGCCGTTGGCCACAGCCATTTGATAGCCACCGCCCATGTTCGTGGACGGGGTGATCGGATAAGCACAAGCGCCTTGGGTGATCTGGGTTTCCACCCATACCACCGCTTCCGAACCATCGGCTGTGGTGGAAATGCCGGGAAAAGGAAATGCGCTCATACTTAGTCCCGCCACCCATGCCAAAAATATTTACAACCGCGCAACAAGTCGCCCGCGGTCCACAGCGGCACCAGGTAGCCGCTATCATTGAGCACGACCATGGGTCCCAGACGAGGATTCGCCAAGTCACCGATCCACGGCAAAGATTGCCGTGGAGAATGGCGCTCCGGACGTTCGCTGGGCGGCGTCACGTCTTTCATCGCATCGACGCAAGCTTCAGCAACCAATTCCTCAGTGTCCACTTCCTGACCCTCTGTCACCGCAGTCATGCTCCACCTCCGATAATTTATCCACTCACAGACATTCGTTAACGCAATGGCGATGCCAGCTCTTTGGCGGGCATTAGCACCGGTTACGCGGTGATTTTTTCATTACTGAGAAAATCGCCATCCGCGTCTGTCAGCACTGCAAATAATTTCTTGATGGTGGCCGAGGATTTAATTAATTGCGCGAAACCGCGCGGTAAAAATTACCCCAGGCCTGGAAATATTCGGAACTGGGCAACATGATCGAGCAGGCTTGTATAATCGGAAGCAGAGGTGGTCGACATACAGGGTGTCACGACGGAGCTGCGCGGCGAGCCGCCGCCAGGAGAAGCGGTGGAGATTCGTTCGCTCCAGCTAGATGAACGGGAACGACTGCGGCTGGTTTTGCATATGCACGAAGGCTGCGGGACGGAAGCGGCAGCGAGACTCGGCATCAACGGGTCGCTTTAGCGTAGGCCCTTTCAACCCAATCTGCGCTGACAAGCCTTTGGCGATTTTTTTGTTATTGAGGCGGGAGCCAATGCGTAAGCGATCTGCGCGATTCAATGAAATTTGATTGGCCTATATATGTTTCTTCGCCGGTCGATTCGATCCTCTAGCTTTAGGCGCGGTTTTTTTGCAGTCCGGGCACAAGCCTTCAAGATAAACCGAGAAATCCACGATCTCGAATCCGGTCCGACGGGCATCGGGAAGCGGCAGCCGGCTGAGAACTGGATCGTCAAAATCGATTAGCTTATTGCACCGAACACATACCAGGTGGTGGTGATGATCCACATTGCCGTCGAAACGCGCCATCGCCGCAACATGACTGGTTTTTCTAGAAACCCCGAGATCGACAAAAGTCTCTAAGGTGCGGTACACCGTGGTACGCGACACACCGGGGATTCGATCTTTGACGTCCTCATAGACCTGATCGATGGTCGGATGATCTTGGCGGTCCAACAACGCCTCGAAAATCGCCCGGCGTTGCACCGTCATGGGTATGCCCCGCTCACGACACTTGGCCTCAAGACCGGCGATCTTCTCTAGTCTATCTAACTTGACCTTGCTCATGATCCTCCATTGGAACCGACTACTTGCCTATCCAACTCTTCGAGCTGCTCGATTTAAAGGGACAATTTATACTATCAAGGCGGGCGACGGAATGGGTATAAAGCCAGTGCCATTTTAGACGTCGTCGCCATAGGTCGGATCGGACATGAAATAATACTGGCGCTCCGGAATATTGTTTGGCATGTCCTCGAGTAGCCGTTGGATACGAAAAACGGTCCGGTTGGCGGACGGCCGAGTGCGCCGTCCGCCGGAACCGGTTGTTAGCCGGCAGTTTTCTTGCCGACCCGTCAGAAGCCCTCGAAGACGATCATGTAGCGATCAGGAGATGTCGAATCGGTCAAGGTTCATCACCTTGTTCCAGGCCGCGACGAAGTCGTTGACAAACTTCTCTTGGGAGTCCGCACATCCGTAGACTTCCGCCTGTGCGCGGAGCTGGGAGTTCGAACCGAAGACGAGATCGACACGCGTGCCGGTCCACTTGACGGCGCCCGTCTTGCGATCGCGCCCTTCGAACACGTCGGCGTCATTCGAGACCGCCTTCCACTCCGTGCCCATGTCGAGCAGGTTGACGAAGAAGTCGTTGGTCAGCGCCTCCGGCTTCTTGGTGAAGACCCCGTGCTTGGAGCCGCCGACGTTGGTCCCCAGCATGCGCATGCCGCCCATGAGAACCGTCATCTCGGGCGCCGTGAGCGTCAGGAGCTGCGCCCTGTCGATCAGCAGCTGTTCGGCGGAGACCGTGAACTTGCCTTTCAGGTAGTTGCGGAAGCCGTCGGCGATCGGCTCGAGCACCGCGAAGGACTCGACGTCGGTCTGATCCTGCCTCGCGTCCATGCGTCCGGGCGCGAAGGGAACCGTCACATCGTGGCCGGCATTCTTCGCAGCTTGCTCGACGCCGGCGCAACCGGCCAGAACGATCAGGTCCGCCAGCGACACCTTCTTGCCGCCGGACTGGGCGCTGTTGAACTCGCTCTGGATGCCCTCAAGGGCTTTCAGCACTTTCGCCAAGTTGCTCAGGCTGGTTGACCTCCCAATCCTTCTGCGGTGCCAGGCGAATGCGCGCGCCGTTGGCGCCGCCGCGCTTGTCGGAGCCACGGAAGGTGGACGCCGACGCCCAGGCGGTCGAGACGAGCTGCGAGACCGACAGGCCCGAGGCCAGCATCTTGCCCTTGAGGTCGGCGATGTCCTTCTCGTCGATCAGCTTGTGATCGACCGCGGGGATGGGGTCCTGCCAGATGAGCTCTTCCTTGGGCACCTCCGGTCCCAGGTAGCGGGCACGCGGGCCCATGTCGCGGTGCGTCAGCTTGAACCAGGCGCGCGCGAAGGCATCGGCGAAGGCCTGCGGGTCGTCGTGGAACTTGCGCGAGATCTTGCCGAATTCCGGATCGAAGCGCAGCGTGCAGTCGGTGGTCAGCATGGTCGGCTTGTGGAACTTGCCCGGGATGTGCGCGTCGGGAATGATCTCCGGCGCGTCCTTGGCCACCCATTGCTTGGCGCCGGCCGGCGACTTGGTCAGCTCCCATTCGTACTTGAACAGGTTCTCGAAGAAGTTGTTGCTCCACAGCGCCGGGGTCTTGGTCCAGGTCACTTCGATGCCGCTGGAAATCGTGTCGGCGCCGTGCCCCGTGCCATAGTCGCTCATCCAGCCCAAGCCCTGCGCTTGAAGCGGCGCGGCTTCCGGATCCGGGCCCTTGTGCGATTCCGGGGCGGCGCCATGGGCCTTGCCGAAGGTGTGGCCGCCGGCAATGAGGGCGACGGTCTCCTCGTCGTTCATCGCCATGCGGCCGAAGGTGGCACGGATGTCCTTGGCGGCGGCCATGTAGTCGCCGCTGGCGTTCGGGCCTTCCGGGTTGACGTAGATCAGGCCCATGTGGGTGGCGCCAAACGGCGCAACCAGGTCGCGGTCGCCGCTGAAGCGCATGTCGACGCCCAGCCAGGCGATCTCGCCGCCCCAGTTCACGTCTTCGTCCGGCTCCCACACGTCCGCACGGCCGCCGCCGAAGCCGAAGGTCCTGAAGCCCATCGACTCCAGCGCAACGTTGCCGGCAAGGATCAGCAGGTCGGCCCAGGAGATCTTCTGGCCGTACTTCTGCTTGATCGGCCACAGCAGGCGGCGCGACTTGTCGATGTTGACGTTGTCGGGCCAGCTGTCGAGCGGGGCGAAGCGCTGCTGGCCCCGGCCGCCGCCGCCGCGGCCGTCGCTGATCCGGTAGGTCCCGGCGGCGTGCCAGGTCATGCGGATGAATTGCGGCCCGTAGTGGCCGAAGTCCGCCGGCCACCAGTCCTGCGAGTCGGTCATCAGCTTGACCAGGTCCTTCTTCAGCGCCTTGTAGTCGAGGCTCTTGAATTCCTTCGCGTAGTCGAAACCCTCGCCCATCGGGTCGGACTTCGCGGAATGCTGGTGCAGCAGTTCGAGCCGCAGCTGGTTCGGCCACCAGTCGCGGTTCGTCCTGCCGACGCCGGCGATGTGGTTGAACGGGCACTTGCTTTCGTCAGTCATAACTTGTCTCCTTTCAGCTCTCTTCAGGTCTATTAGCTATTCGTTGGCCATGCCTTGCGTAAACTTCGGTTGAGGGTCACCGAATACCGATGGCCGCGGACAATTGCCTTGACTTCATTCGCCACTGCTTTACCTCCTGTTTTTTGCTCTCAATCCGGACGGCGCCAAAGCCGTCCGGCCGGAGCGCTTAGTAAGTGTCGTTATTTTTTAGTTGCATAGATATTGCAACTAATAACTCTTGTCAAGTCTTACAAAATAATTTGCATACTTTCCAACCGGGATTACTCAAGCGCATGGAGATAAACCGCGTGAACTCGCTTGATCGAAAAAAAATGCTTGACGTTCTTTCTGGTTTATCCCGGCTATTGACACGCCGCTTCATCATCACGCATGGTTCAGCGAAAAGTGACGGGGCCCGCGCCATCAAGCGCGAGCCCCGTTTTTGCGGCTGAGACTCGAACTAGCTCAGGTAGTAACGAAGATAAGGAATACCGATCAAGAGTATCGCCGCCAGGTAGATCGCTCCAAAGATCAATCCGAGCCGCCAAAAATCTTTCCGGCTCACATACCCGCTGCCGTAATAAATCGGGCCGGGGCCCGTGGCATACGGAGAGATGATGCCCATCAATCCGAGGGTGTAGCAGAATAGCAGCGAGATCAGCTTGACCGGCATATCGGGCACAGCGATCGCCGCGGTGAGCAGCACAGGAAGCAACGCGGTAGTGTGAGCGGTGAGGCTGGCAAACATATAGTGCACGACGAAGTAGATAACCGTGAGTGCGATGACGATCGTCATTACCGAGTAGCCACTCAACGCGCCCGCCGAACCCACGGCAAACCACTTAAGGAACCCGACTTTGTTGAGTCCGTCAGCCATCGTCACCAGGGTGGCGAACCAAACGAGAACGTTCCACGCCTGTTTGTGCGCGAGCACGTCGTCCCATTCAACGATACGGGTCATGACCATCAATGAAAGCACCAGCAGCGCAACGGTGGTAGCGTTGATAAGATCGCCGCCGAAGATCCACAGACCCAGCGCCAGCAACGCGAGCAGCGCCATGGAAATCTCCTTGAAGCTCACCCGCCCCATCTTTTTAAGTTCTTCTCCGGCCCAGACTGGCACATCGGGACTGCTCTTCAGCTCGGGCGGATAGATTTTGTAGACGAGCCACGGCAAAAAGATGAACAGCAGCACGCCCACCGGCGCCATGCCCATGAACCATTCCGTCCAACTGATGTCGATCTTCGCGGTCGTCTTGACCAGCGACAAGGCCAAAAGGTTGGGCGCCAGATCCCGTCAGGAACATCGAGCTGGTTAAACAGGTCGTCGCAAAAGCGGTCCACATAAGGTAAGCACCGATCTTGCGCGCCGTCGGACCCGGCTCCGAACCGTAGATCGGCGGAATATTTTTTATCACCGGGAAGATCGTGCCGCCGCTGCGAGCCGTATTGGACGGAGTGAATGGCGCAAGCACAAGATCCGCCAGGGCGACTGCATATCCTAAACCCAAAGTCTTCTTCCCCAGCCACCTGACCAAGTTCAAGGCGACGCGCCGGCCCAGGCCGGTCTTCTCGTAGCCCAAGGCAAACATGAAAGCGACGAAGATCAACCAGACCGTGCCGTCCTGAAATCCTGAGAGCGCCCACTTGATCGCGTCGGCGGGCTTCGGAACGACCAGCAGTGAAACCGTCGCAGCAGTGACTCCGATCAGTCCCACCGCCGCAGCAGGAATCGGTTCGAGGATCAAAGCAATAATCACCGCGACAAACAGCGCGAAGTAGTACCAAGCATTCGGCTTTAGCCCTTCGGGGATCGGCAGTAGCAGAAGTATCGCGCCCACCACAACTGGCACCAACGCCTTCCAGTACTTGCTCAAAGGGTGAGCTTCCTTTTCCGGACGCGTCAGATTGCCAACGGCAATCTGACCGGGGTTTGTCGTCATTGTCTTGCTCATACATTCCTCCTATTTCTCGCCATGCGAATCTACTTGGTCGCAACGCAACCGTTGTGCCGCCGCCTGGATGAGCATTTTCAGACGATTTTTAATTGTCGCCGCTGGTTTCTTTGCAGCGTTGCGAAGGTATCCGACTGGAATTACCAGTTTTCGGAAAATGATCGGCTCGACGAGTGATTATTGCGGGTCAACGTCACCAGCGGCACCGAGACTTGCAACCTGGGCACGCCATTGGGGAAAGCAGAAGGAGTCATTCGAGGCGGAGCTCAGTGTGGCTGAGCAGTCCGATAAAGTGGAACAGCCGAAAGAGAGAAATCAAACTGCCGGACGATGCTACTTCCACCCCACCGCAGCCATCTTCCGTCTCAGAAATGCAATCTGGGTCGACAGCGGCAGGTTTTTCGGGCAAACGTCGTGGCAGCCGAGCAGCGACAGACAACCGAACACGCCATCATCGTCGCCGATCAATTCGTAAAAATCTTTATCGCCTCGTCGATCGCGGGGATCGAGACGAAAACGGGCGATTTTGTTCAATCCCACCGCGCCGACAAAGTCCTCACGCATGCGCACTGTGCCGCAGCCGGCGATGCAGCAGCCGCACTCGATACAGCGGTCAAGCTCGTAGACTTTCTCCGCCAGCTCGGGCTCCATCTTTTCTTCCAGACGGGACAGATCGATTTCTTCTTTCTGCATGTGCACCCAAGCGTCCAGCCGTTCACTCATGTCGCGCATCCACTTGCCGGTATTGACCGAGAGGTCGGCAATCAGTTCGAAAACCGGCAACGGCGCCAGTGAGATTTCAGGTTCCAGGTCTTTTGTCAGTGTCCGGCAGGCGAGCGTCGGGCGGCCGTTAATCATCATGCCGCAACTGCCGCAGATACCGGCGCGACAGACAAAGTCGAACTGGAGCGATGGATCTTGCTTCTCGCGAATTTCGTTGAGGGCGATGAACAGCGTCATACCGTCCGCTTCTTCTATCTCGTAGGTCTGCATACGCGGCACGCTTCCGGGGTCCTGCGGATTGAAGCGCAGCACATTGATCTTCAGCTGGCGCCGGGCGGGAGTGGCATCTTTCATCGCGCACCTTCCATCATTTCATCGATCCGTTCATTCTTGCCGCGAAAGCGCTCGGGTAAAAGTTCCTCATAAGGCATTAATTTCTGTTGAATTGTGAAGCGATCGGCGCCATCGAGGTTTTTCTTCAATGTGTCGATTTCGGCGAGGCGCGCAGCCGTAGCGGGGTGATCGATATAATCCTTGGCGCCGTAACCGCGCCAGCCGGGGGGCAATTCCATTTTCTGCACGTCCAAGTTCTCATACGCGAGCGACGGCAAGCTATCCGCTTCGCTTTTCCAGGTCGCAAGGGTGCGCTTCAGCCACCGGGCGTCATCGCGGCGCGGAAAGTCTTCGCGGAAATGCGCTCCCCGGCTTTCGCTGCGCTCGAGCGCGCCGAAGGCGACGCAGAGCGCCAGCTTGAGCATCTTTTGCACGCGATAGGCGGTGACGAGCTCCGGATTGGCGCCGCGCGCCTTGCAACGCAGGCCGATATTTCTGCTGCGCAGCAATAATTTCTGCAACGCGCCGACGGCTTCATCCAATCGATTGCCGTTGCGGAATATGCCGACGTTCGCGGTCATGACGTGCTGCATCTCCGCCATCAGCAACGCGGGATTCTCCGTGCCCCTGCCGTCGATCAACACGTCGAGCTTCGCTTGCTCCCGCTGCAGCGTCTCATGAATCAACCGGGTTGGAATGCTCACATCGTTTTCCGATCGATCGCAGAAATCGGCGATGAATTCACCGACGATCATCCCGGCCACCACCGTCTCGGCCACAGAGTTGCCGCCCAGCCGGTTGAAACCGTGCATGTCCCAACAAGCCGCTTCGCCGGCGGAAAACAAACCTCTGAGCGTCGGGCTTTCGCCGGTGTGATTCGTGCGCACGCCACCCATCGTGTAGTGCTGCGCCGGCCGCACCGGCACCCACTCCTTCACCGGATCGATGCCGAGAAAATAGTGGCAGATCTCAAAAACTTCGCGCAGGTTGTGTTTGATGTGTTGCTCACCCAAAAGCGTAATGTCGAGCCACAGGTGATCGCCGAAGCGTGATCTCGCGCTTTTACCTTTCGCGATGTGCTCTTCCATGCGTCGCGAAACCACATCTCGAGATGCCAGCTCTTTTTTCTCCGGTTCATAATCGGGCATGAAGCGATGACCATCGCCGTCGCGCAGCAACCCGCCGTCGCCGCGGGCGCCTTCGGTCAGAAGTATGCCGGCGGGGAACACAGGCGTCGGATGAAACTGCACCGCTTCCATGTTGCCGAGGGCGACGACTCCGGTCTCGAGAGCGATTGCGGTGCCGATACCCTCCGAAATCACGGCATTGGTCGTCACGCGATAAAGCCGTCCCGCGCCGCCTGCCGTGATGGCGGTGGCCTTGGCGACGTACGCAATTAATTCTCCGCTGACAAGATCACGCACCACCGCGCCGTAACAGCGCCCGCCGTCGTGGATCAAAGCGATCGCCTCAGTGCGTTCATGCACCGGAATCCCATTCGCGATCGCTTGATCGCTCATGGTGTAGAGCATCGCGTGGCCGGTGCCGTCGGACACGTAACAGGTGCGCCATTTTTTGGTTCCACCGAAGTCGCGCTGCGCTACCAGGCCGTGGGCTTCATCGCGCTCCGTGATCGTGACCTTCTGGCCGTTGATGATGACTTCGCGATCGCCCTTGCGCACCCGGCTCCATGGCACGCCCCAGGCCGCAAGTTCGCGAACCGCTTTGGGCGCGCTATTGACGAACATCCTGACGACTTGCTGGTCGGCGCCCCAATCGCTGCCGCGCACCGTGTCTTCAAAATGCACATCTTCGTTGTCGCCCTGGCCTTTGATGACGTTGCCCAGACTCGCCTGCATGCCGCCCTGCGCGGCGCAGGAGTGCGAGCGTTTGGGCGGCACCAGCGAAAGAATGATCACGTCATGACCGCGCCGCTTGGCGCCGATCCCTATGCGCAGCCCGGCAAGCCCGCCGCCTATGACCAGGACGTCCGTGTAAATGATTTTCACGATTCAGACTTTCATCTCGGTTAGCGCCGCTCACCGGCCGGCGCTAGGGGTTGCAATTGCGCCGGAACATAGCGCTCGCCGGCGCGCTGTCGGTGTTCGTAGCCGACCTTCATTTCAGCCGCGAGCGTGAGCAGCCCCAGAGTCAAGAAAAATAAGATAACCCCGAACGCTGCCCGCTTGAGCAGAGCGCGCGTGCGCGCGGGATCATCGCCCTCGAACCATCCCCACTTGATCGCAAGACGATAGAGACCGACTCCGCCGTGAATTTCCACTGCAAAGAGCAGCACCAAATAGAGCGGCCACCAGCGCCCCGTCCACACTCGATCCGCTGATTCGTAAGGGCCGATATCGCCGGGGTGCATGAGCATTTGGTAAAGGTGCGCTGACGCGAAAAAGAGCAGCACAAAACCAGTTACGGCCTGAACCCACCAGAGTGTCGTATCCTCGTGGCCAAGCATTTTTCGATGGCCGGTGAACCTTGTGTACTCCTGAAAATTGGCGGGAACTTTGCGCATAGCGAGCGCGCCATGGAGCACGAATAAAATTGCCACCACGACGACAAAGCCAGAGACGATGGCGGGGTAACTCTTGCCAAAGACAAATTGCCCCTCGAACATCTTCGTGACCCACCACATGGCATCCTTGCTGATGAGGATGGTCGACACGAAGGCCATGTGGCCCCACATAAACAGGCTGAGCAGCAGACCGCTGGCGCTCTGCAGGACATCGAGTCGCGCTGGCCAATGGCTTTTCCGCGTGCTTC
>CAWJZV010000021.1:0-32843 GCA_963847445.1 uncultured delta proteobacterium
AAACCCATACCGAACTGATGATGCATAGCGTCAAGTTCGCCAAGGACGAACAGGGGCGGCGCAAGGGGCAGGAGATTCTCTTCAAGTGGCCCGATATCGAAAAGCAGTTGGGCGAGCACAAACATATTTACGTCGTCGACGCCCGGCTGGGCTCGAACAATCACACTCACCGGCTGTGGTACGATGTGATTCCGCCGCACACCGAAGAGGGCCAAGAGTGGCGCGGCCTCGGCCATCGCCACACGGTGGAAGCGATCATTTATTTTCTCAAGGGCAAGGGCCACAGCATCATCGATGGCGTGCGCTACGATTGGGGCCCTGGGGATTTACTTAGCGTACCGATGTTTTCCTGGCACCGCCATGTCAACGACGGCGACGAACCGGTGCTGCGGATCGCCTCGACCACTGGACCGTTGTCGTTGGGTCTGGGTCAAGCGGTTTACGAGGATGAGCGGTATCCGGAATTCTGGATCTATGCGCAGGAGGGCGAAGACGCACGCAAGACGTTGATTCCCGGTGGTGGCGGTTCCATCGATAACGGCAAAGTCGGCAGCAACCGGGCCGCCGAGATGTATGCCGAGCAGGTCGCCTTCGCCATGCATGAAGAGCAGCTGCGGCGTGACAGCAAAGTGTTGGTCAAGCAGAAAGACTTGGTGTTCGAACCGACGGCGATGGGCAATCTCGCCTACGTCGTCGATCCGCGCATCGGTTTTCACGCCAAAGCGCTCGGTGTGGTGATGGCGGAAATTCCGCCGGGCAAACGCTCCGGCGCCCATCGTCATCTCTACGACGAAATCAATCTGATCGTCGGTGGCAAGGGCAAGGTGATCGTCGAGGATAAGGCATTCGACTTCGACACGCTCGATGTATTATCGATCCCGGTGTTTCAGTGGCACCAGTATTTCAACACTGGCACGGAGCCGTTGCGCATCCTTGGCATCAACACGCGGTTGGCGATGGACAATCTGGGATTGTCGCTGACGCATCAGGGCGAGCATGCGGACTACGTGTGAGTGGCGTCTTGAAGCATTAGATGAAGGGGGTGTCATGATTCTATTCATTGCACTGCTTCTGATGTTATTCGTCGCATGGCCAATGGGCTCCCCGGCGGCGGAGGTCGATCTCGCCCGCAAGGAAGGCGAAGTGGTGCTCTACACCACCATGGTCGTGTCGGACTTCCAGGTATTTCACAAGGCGTTGGTCAAAAAATATCCATTTTTGAAAGTGAATCATGTGCGTCTGGGCGCGGCGACTTTAGTTTCGCGTGCGGTGGCGGAGTTTCGCGCCGGCAAGCATCTCGCCGATGTTTACGGTGTCAGCCCGGACTCGATGAACTATTTGCGCGATATTGGCGTGCTGGCGAACTACACCAGTCCCGAAGCGAAGTTTATTCACAAGGGTTTCATGGATCCGAAAGGGTTCTGGTCCGGGATCACGACCGATGTCCTGGTCACCGGTGTCAACACTTCGCAAATCAACGTCAAGGCGGCGCCGCGCCGTTATGCCGACTACTTGAAGCCGGAATACAAAAACAAGATGGCCTTTCATATCGGCACCAACAATCCTTTGATTGGCATGGCCGAACTCCAGGGCGAGGACAAGGCGCTGGCCTACATGCGCGCCTTCTCGAAGCAGGGGCCGATCTTACATAACGGTTATACGAAAATTTCCCAGCTGTTGGCGGCCGGTGAGTTTTCTTTGGTCGCGTTCATGCAGGTGACCAAGCTGGAAAAGATCCGCGAGCGCAACGGACCGGTCGATTGGATACCCCTGGACCCGTCGTTCGCCACAGTCTCCTCGGTGGCGCTGTCGAAGAACGCGCCCCATTCTAACGCGGCGCGCCTACTGGTTGACTTTTATCTATCGGAAGAAGGACAAAGAGCGCTAAAGGAAATCGACAAGATTCCTTTGCGCAAAGGTGTCGAGGCGGATTCCAAGCGGGTCGCCGAGCTCATCGAGCAGGCGCCCTATGTCATCAAGTATGAGGGCGACGCGGGGAAACATATCAAGCAGTTCAACGAGATTTTTTTGGGCAGATGAAGGATCGTCGACCTGAATCATTAATGTAACAGCGGCGGAATGAATCGGGTCTTCGTAGGGGCAGGCCCCTGTGCCTGCCCTCCGGACGGGCAACCACGGGGGGTTGCCCCTACAAGCCGGGGTGACGGAGCTGGAGTGAAACATGGAAGTTAAATTTGGTTTGTTTAGCTGTGACTCGCATGCGCAGTTGGACCGCGATGCTTGGACGAAGAGAATGTCCAAGCATAAATGGGGCGAACGGATACCGCAGATCGTCGAGGTCGACGAGGACGGCAAGCAGGTCGACCGCTGGATGGTCAACGGCAAAGTGCGCAGCGAATGGGTGTGCAACTGTCCAGCGGCGATGGCCGGGCGGCGTGGCGCGCGGCTATTATCCGCGGCGCTGGGAGGAAGTGCCGAAGATCGTCTACGATCCCGCCGAACGGCTAAAAGCGCTGGACGAGGATCGGGTCGACGGCGAGGTGCTCTACCCCAACGGGCCGGTGTCGAACTTCGCGTTTCTTCAGGCCGATGCCGAGTTCGAGCTCGCCTGCGTGCAGGCGCATAACGATGCCCTGGCGGAATGGCGCGAAGTCAGCGACCGCTATGTGCCGGTGGCGATCATTCCATACATGAGCGAGATCGACGTGGTCGTCGCCGAAGTCGAGCGCTCGGTCAAGCGCGGCCACCGCGGCGTGGTCATGTTGGCCGAGCCGGCGTTTACGAAGAAAGGGCTCAAGCGCATGAACGATCCGTTTTGGGAGCCGCTCTGGGCTTGCTGCGCCGACTTGGGCGTGCCGATGCACTGGCATGGCTCGTCGGGGCTGGTCGAGCAGCTGTCGCTGCCCAAGTGGAATGGTTTCACAAAAAAGAATTCCACACCGTCTCGACTTCGCGCTTGTGCGCGACGCCGGCGCAGCTGATTCCCAATTTAATATTTTCCGGCATTCTCGACCGCCATCCCCAGCTCAATTGGGCCTGCGCCGAGACCGGCTTCGGCTGGGTCAGCTATGTGCTCGAAGCCAGCGATCACGAGTGGGAGACCCGCCAGCTGTGGAAGGAAGGCCTCAAGACCCGACCGAGCGAAGTGTTTCGCCGGCAAATCTACGTCGACTTCTGGTACGAGAAGGCCGGCATCGAATTGCGCGAATGGGTCGGCGTCGACAATATCATGTGGGAGTCGGACTATCCGCATATCGCCGCGACTTATCCGCGGTCGTGGAGTTTTGTCGAGGAGTCGCTGATGGGTGTGCCGGAAGATGAGCGCAAGAAAATGTGTTACGGCAATGCGCTGCGGCTGTATGGGGTCGGTTTGAGTAAGCTAGTTCTTTTCCGTCATGCCGGTGAAAACCGGCATCCAGGTTGTTGTTGCGGGGTTGGTTCGAATGCTGGATTGCGGCCTACGCCGGAATGACTCCGATAATTGCGCAACCCTATTGAGGCGAAAGAAACAGTTGCATGCCAACCAACAATAAATTCATCAGTGTCGACGAACATGTCCAGGAACATCCCGAGGTGTGGACCAAGCGCTTATCTCGCGCCAAGTGGGGCGAGCGCATGCCGCATCTGGCAAAAAATTCTAACGGCAAGGAGCGTTGGTTGATCGACGGGCGGGAGATCGCGATGGACGGCGTCGCCGATTGCGGCGCGGTGATGTCACAGCGAACGGAAAACCCGCAGCGCTGGGCCGACGTGCCGGCGGTGGTGTCACGATCCCAAGGAACGGTTGAAAGCGATGGACGCGGCGGGCATCGACTATGCGGTGCTCTATCCAACCGTGGCCGGGATTGGCGGGCAAAATTTCGGCCGCATCGAAGATGGCGAGTTGGAACTCGCTTGCGTGCAAGCCTACAACGACTGGCTGCTCGAAGAGTGGGCGGGCGTCAGTCCGCGCTTCGTGCCGCAGTGCATCGTGCCGCTGGCGCCGATCGAGTCGACGGTTACGGAAATCCGCCGCTGCGTCGCCAACGGCCACCGCGGCGTGATCTATCCATCGATTCCCATGGAGTTGCGCGAATTGCCGCATATCAACGATGCGGTTTACGATCCGGTGTGGGCGGTGTGCCAGGAGCTCGGCGTGCCGATCTGTTTTCATGCCGGCGCGTCGGCGAAGATTCAAATTCCCGCGTATGAAGGTTACGCACCGGCGACCGCGGCGGCGATTGAGGCGATCACCCGGCCGGCGAGTTCGGTTTCGGTTTTGGTTAATCTTTTGATCTCAAAAATTTTAATGCGCTTCCCCAAACTAAAAATCGTCTTGGCCGAAAGCGGGCTCGGCTGGGGCGCCTATTTACTGGAGTACACCGACTTTCAGGCCACCGGCGACCAGTTGCCGCAGAACGGCTACGATCTCATGCCGTCGGAGCTGTTCAAGCGGCAATGTTACCTGGTCGGCTGGTACGATCGCGCCAGCCTGCGCGTGCGTGACTATATCGGCACGGACAATATTTTATGGTCGAGCCAATTCCCGCAAGCGACCTCAACCTGGCCGAATACCCAAGCGGCGCTGGCGAAAAGTTTCGCCGGCGTGGCGGACGCCGATAAACAGAAAATCCTGTGGCAGAACGCGGCGCAGTTGTACAAGATCTCGGTTGCGTGAATGACTTCTTATCGTGAATAGTTATGGAGCATTAACCATGTCTCATTGGCCCAACATACGCCCGACCATCGATGCAATGGTCAACCGGCAGTTCGATACCCCTGAGTTCAAAAAACTGTTCGCCGTGAAGCTCACGCCCGGCCGTGTAGCAGTCTACCAAAATCATATGACCTTCTACGCCAACAACCGGCGCGACTGCTGGGCGTTTGTTTCCGGCAAGGCGCCGCTTGAAGTCAAGCGGGCGATCTGGGCCCATGAGAAAGACGAGCTGATCCACGACGAGCGCATGGGCCGCGCCCATGTGACCGAAGACGACTTGCAGTTGGCCGACGAGTCGCAGCTCTCGCCCGGCGCCAAGGCCGCGCATTACGCTTGGCTTTACTGTGCGCGGGAGAAGCCCTGGTTGGAGGGTTTGATCTACTCGCATATCCTCGAAAGGCGCAACAACAACGCCATCGTCAAAGGCGGCGGTTTGGTCGAGCGCTGGAAGCGCAAGCAGCGGGCGGAGCTCGGAATGAAGACCGCGGAAAAGGATTTCCAGACCGAAGTTCACGCGGTGGCTGACGAGGATCATTCAGATATCTTCGAGCCGATCTTCCAACGCTACGTCGACAGCGAAGCGGCGGCGCAGGCCGTGTTGGCGGCGACGCGCGATGGCTTGCTGATCGACCGCGCCTTGCGCGGCGCCCTCGCCGATGCGATGTTGGCGGTGGAATGAGGATCGATGGGAGATCGGAACATAGGCACATAGGTGATCGCGTAATTTTTCATAAGTAATTACTGAGTCAAATCAAAACGGAGGAAACAAACATGGCAGACACACCGGTCACGGCGGAAGATGAAGTTAAGGAACGGGTTGCGTATGTTTCGCCCTACGAACAGTGGAAAAAAGACGAAGGCTTGCCGACCTATCGCGGTTTGGCGATTAAAGATGTTAACGCGGTTGAGTTAGCACCCTGGAAGTCCAGCGGTGAGGGCATGGCGGCGTTTCTCAATCTAGAGGGCACCGGCGGCTTTAACGATTCCTATATCGCGGAAATCCCGCCGGGGAAATCGCTCAAGGCGCACCGCCACTTGTTCGAGGAAACCATCTACATTCTCAAAGGCCAGGGCGCGACTTCGGTGTGGATCGACCCGACCAAGCAAAGAAACCTTCGAATGGCAAGAGGGCAGCTATTTCGCGATCCCGATGAATGCTTGGCATGAGCATCACAACGCGTCAGGTTTGGATTCGGCGCGCTACATCGCCATGACCAGCGCGCCGCGGGTGATCGACACGTTCAACAATCACGAATTCGTTTTCGAGAATCCGTTTGTCTTCAAAGACCGTTACAACTCTGAGGAAGGTTACTTCAAGCAAGCCGCCCCGGCGCAGCAGTGGGCGACCAACTTCGTCGCCGACGTGCGCGTGTGCGAGACTTATTCAGGCGGTTTCGATCGCGGCGGCGGCGCCAAGAGCACGGTGTTTCGCATGGTCAAGCAGACGGTGAAGTCTCACGTCTCGCACTGGGGCGTCGGCGCTTACAAGAAAGCGCACCGCCATGGTCCAGGCATTCACGTTTTGATCATCCGCGGCACCGGCTACTCGATCCTCTGGCATGAAAACAAACCGTTGGAGCGCGTCGAATGGGGCCCCGGCAGCGTGTTCGTGCCGCCGGAAATGTGGTTTCACCAGCACTTCAACGGCAGCGCCGAGCCGGTGTTCTTCCTCGCCATCGGTTGGGGCAGCGACAAGCCGAAAGCCGGCGGCAAGGCTTATGTCTACAAGAGCGTCAAGGAAGGCGGCGATCAGATCGAGTACGAAGACGAAGATCCGCAGATCCACGCCGAGTTCGAAGTGGCGATGAAGAAAGCAGGCGCGCGCTGCAAGATGGACTATCATCCGCATTGCACGATGAAGTGAATCCGGGTCGAGGAGCGACGATGGAGGATTGAAGATGGCGCCGAGGAAATTGCTGGCCTATTCGCTGATTTCATTGGTGTTAGTTTGTCCGCTGTTCTCAAGCGCCCATGCCGCGTCTATCGAAGCGCTTTACAGCGAGATCAACAAACTGCCGCCGGCGCAGCGGCAAAAGCGCCTTGAGGACGGCGCGCGCAAGGAAGGCGGTTTCAAGTTTTACGGCATTTCCGCCGCCTCGCTGCTCGCCGCTTATACGGCAGGCTTCATGAAGCGCTATCCGTTCATCAAGGCGGAGTACTGGCGTGGCAGCGGCAACAAACTGGTGTTTCGCACCCTGACGGAGCACCGCGCCGGCCAGCTCGATACCGACGCGGTGCTGGTCGGCACGGAAAATGTCATGGCGCTCAAGCGCTCGGGCATATGGGCGCGCTATTATTCACCCGAGTCGGTGAATTTCGGCAAAGAGTACACGGATAAGGATGGTTTTTGGCACGCCGATAGTTTGGGCGTGTCGACCCTGGGCTACAACACCAAGCTGGTCAAGAAAGAAGAGGCGCCGAAAGGCTACGACGATCTCTTCGACGCCAAGTGGAAGGGCGGTCTATCCATCGATTTGGAACCGGAGCGGGCGTTGATGGGATGGTTGACCGCTTGGGGCGAGCAGAAGACCCGCGCCTTCGTCGACGGATTGATCAAACATGGCGCCGTCGTGCGGCGCGGCCATACGCTGCAAGCGCAGCTCTTGTGCGCCGGTGAATTCAAAGTCGCCGTGGAAATCTATCCGGATGGGCTCTTGCGCATGAAGCAAGGCGGTTGCCCGGCCGCGCTGGTGTTTCCCAATCCAACGCCGGCGCATATCAGCGGCGCCATCGGCATCTACACCAATACAAAAAATCCCCATGCCGCCGCGCTGTTCCTTGACTATATGAAATCGGCGGAGGGCGCCAAGATTCTGGCGTCGACCGGCAGGATCTCCGGGCGCAAAGGCGTCAAGTCGCTGTACGATGAACTCAACAACTTCGAAGAGCGAGGGATTCCGCTATTGATTGTCGGACCGGAGCAGTCCGAGTTGGTGTCCAAACCGATGGAAAAAATCATGAAGGATATTTTGGTGCCGTAAGGGCGAGTTGCGAGAATTTTCTCACCACGAAGTGAATCATGATCTTACGCTCGTCTACAGAATATAAAAACGGATGGGATTCCCTCCATAGGCGGTCTGCTTGACGCGTCATTCCCGCGCACGCGGGAATCCAGGTTTGGTCTACGCCCAAATTAGCCTGGATACCCGCTTTCGCGGGTATGACGGAACCCAGGTGCCCTCTTCATTGTGGAGACCCTCCCCTTACATGTATTTTCTAAGGAGACCACGAAGGGTTTGGATAATTAAACTGCGAACTTCGTGCTCTTCGTGTCCTTCGTGGTGAATACTTTAAATCGTCGTGCAAGGGCTATTCACATAACTAGGTAAAGATTGAAATTTTGAGTGAGCATTCGATGAGAGACCCGAGGAGGATTTGCTTCAATGGCCCGCAAGTACCGTTATTTTTCCGCCGATAGTCATTACGAATCGCTGCCGGAGACCTGGACGCACCGGGTGCCGGCCAAGTATCGCGACCGCGCGCCGCGCCGCATCAAGCTCGCCGACGGGCGCGATGCCATCGTCGAAGAGGGCCAGCCGCTGGAATACCGCGGCACCAATTTGTTCGCCGGCAAGGGACCGGAGAATTTCAATCCGACTCGTCTCGACTTCGAAAGCTCGGTCGGCGCCGGTTCGCCGCAAGCAGCGCTTAAAAGAGCAAGACGCCGACGGCATCGACGGCGAGTTGTTGTTTGCCACCGAAGCGCGCAACACCAAGATTAAAGACCGCGATGCATTTCTCGGTATCATTCAAGCGTTCAACGACTATTTCATCGAGGAGTATTGCGCCGTCGACCGCGACCGTTTGATCGGCGTGGCGGTGATGCCGGATATCGGTGCTGACGAAAACGTCGCTGAGATCAAGCGCTGCAAAGAAAAAGGCTTCAAAGCGGTGCGCTTGCACACCTTCCCGAGCGGCAAGAATTCTCCGAGTCCTGAAGACGACAAGTTCTGGGCGGCGGCGATCGATCTCGATATGCCGGTGACGATCCACACTTCGTTTCCGCGCCGCACCGACGAGCGCGACGTTTACTTGATGAAGTATCCGAAAGATCCCCAGGGCGAGGATCGGCCCTTCGATTTCCTCCAGCGCCTGGCGCGCCAGGGGATTTATCACTGTGGCGCGGTGGAGGCGACGCAGTTGATTTTCACCGGCGTGTTCGACCGCTTCCCCAAACTGCAAATTTTCTGGGCGGAGAACAACATCGGCTGGATTCCCTATTTCTACCAGCAGATGGACCAGACCTATAAGGTCAACTGCCACTGGGCGGAAAAACTTTTGGGCTTGCCCCGGCTGAAAAAGCTGCCCAGTGAATACCTGCGCGAGCATGCCCACTGGGGCGTCTTCGACGATCCCATCGGCATTCAGTTGCGCCACATGGTCGGCGTCGACAAAGTCATGTGGTCCACCGACTTCCCGCACATCGTCACGCGCTGGCCGAAATCGCGCGACTTGGCCGACGAGCAGTTTGCCGGCGTGCCGGACAACGAAAAGCAGGCGATGTTCGCGGGCAATGCCGTAAAGTTTTTTCACCTCGATGCGCTGTGAAGATAAAACCCGTTCCAATCGTTCCAAACGTTCAAGCCGTTCAAATCGTCGACTGAGGGGAGTCGGATTCGGAAGGATTGGCCGCAAAGAACGCAAAGAACACAAAAAAAATTTCAGGATCGTAGGGGCGGGTTTAAAACCCGCCCTCTTTGCTCTGTAGGATGGGTGGAGTGAAGCGATACCCATCGATTTCAGAATCGCGCCGCGAAGTTGGCGGCAGTGCATAGCGTCTTCCTGAAGAAGTCCCGAGGGCGTATGCAATACGCCCCGACGATTCGGATCAACGCGACGACGAGTTGTTATCCCAACGGCTTTGCTAAATTGTACAACCGCGCCGCGTTGTCGCCTAAGATGCGGTTTTGGGTTTCCACCGACAAGCCGGCGTTGCGGATGCGCGAGACGGTCTCGGGCCATTTGCTGTCGCCGTGGGGGTAGTCGGAGGCGTACATGATGCACTTGTCGCCGACGGCATTGATCACCGCAGGCAGCATGATCTCGCCGGGTTCGCAGGAGACCACCATGCGGCCTTCGGCGAATAGTTCGCTCGGTTTGATCCGGCTCGTCGGCCGTCTGCGCTTCAAAACGCCGTCGTACATGCGCGGATTCTTTTCACCGCGCTCGTGCATTTCGTCCATTCTCTCGACCCAGTAGGGCAGCCAGCCGCAGCCGGTTTCAAGCAGGCCGAAACGAATTTTAGGAAACAGATCGACGATGCCGCCGCCGATGAGCGAAACCATCGCGGTCGTCAACGTCAGCGGCATCGACACTGCTTTGGCGCCCCAGAAATGATCGAATAATTCCTGACCGACGGTTGGATACATTCCCGTCACGGTGTGCACTCCGACGCCGACGTCGAGTTGTTCCACGGTCTGCCAAAATGGATAGAGATTGGGGTGATCGAGTGTCTGCGTGCCGATGGTGCCGCTGACCATGACGCCGACGGCGCCGAGCGAGTTAACCGCGTGTTTCAGTTCTTCCGCCGCTGCCTTTGGATCTTGCAATGCGACGATGGCGGCGAAGCGCAGCCGGCCGCCGGCTTGGGCGCAGCGTTCGGATATCCAGGTGTTGTAGGCGCGGGCGATGGCGCCGGCGAGCCCGGCATGCTCCAGACTATTGATCGACATCAAGACGTTCGGATAGATGACTTGAAGGTCGATGTCTTCGAGATCGAGATCGGCCAAGCGGCCGGGAACGTTGCTGAGATCGAGATCTTTGGTCGCCAGCGTCGGCGTTGTGTTTGCGATACTCCCGGGGGTGCCCGGACCCCAACCGAATGGCTTGGTGACGACACGCCCTTCAATAATGTAGAAACTCCGGCCGTCGTCGAAGGTGACGAAGCGGGGACGGTGTCGATGGAATTCCTTGTCCAAATAGTTGTCGAAAACTTCCGTTGGGATATGCGTGTGGCCGTCGGCATCGATGATCATAGATCCTCCAATCAAGCTTTACCGTGATGAACTGTTCGGAATATCAATATGATTCTGCCTTCGGCCGTTATCCGTGGTTTAGCTTCGGCGCTGATCTCTCAACTCCCGCTGAGCGCACGATATTCCAGTCGACGAAATCTTTCGGTGCGAAATTCGATTGGCTGATCTTGGCGTCGAGCAAGGCTCGTTTGATCGATGCCGCGACCAGTTCATCGCTGGCGTCGCCGCGCAGGTTGTAGGTCGGCATCGCCACGTCATAGGCGTTTTGCGCGGTTTCGCGGTCGAGGTTCCAGTCCTTTTGAATCAGCGCGACGGCTTCGTTTGGGTGATCCAACGCATAGTGCAGACCGCGAATCAGCGCGCGTAGGAATCGGCGCACCTGGTCGGGGTTGTCGCGCAGTTTGGCGCGGCGCAAGACGAGGCCGTTTTCCAAATAGCGCGGCAGGATTTCCGGGCCCATGACGAGACGATTATAACCCTTGCGCACAGCCATGGAATCGTAGGGCGGCGATAGCGTGGTGGCGGCAACGTTGCCGGAGAAGAGCGCCGTCATGCCCTGGGTTACATCGATGGTCGAAATTAACTGGACGTCCTTCTCGGCATCCAAGCCGAGATGTTTCACCATGGTGACAGTGGCGTGGTAGTGGCTGCCGCGGGTGCCGCCATGGCCGATGACGCCGCCGCGTAGACTCTTGGCGTCTTTGATATTCGGCCGGCTGATCAAATAAAGCAGCGGTCGGTCGGTGGAAACGTAGGCCGCCACCAACGGTGCGCCGCCGATGGCCGCCCCCAAGCCGGAGTTGAAAGCGGTGATGTAGTCGAGATCGCCGGAGACCAGCGCGGCAATGGCGGTGTTGGTCTTGGTCGTGATCGGTTTGTAGTCGAAGCCTTCGCTGTCGAAGATGCCGTGACGCTGCGCCATATAAATCGGCAGATTGAGTACGTGGCGCGCTGACAGGCCGAGGGTGATCGATTCCAATTTGCGCGTGGTCTGACTGCGCGCTTGGCTGCACCAAAGCAGGTGCAGGACAAAGATTAGAATGGCCAGTGCAGCATTTGTTTTCATAGTCCACCGCAAACGAGTCGACTGTGCCGGATCATATTTCTGCTGCCGATCAGACGCAAGTAAAAATTGCCCTGCTATTCCGGTTTCCAGCCGCGCGCTTGGAGTTCCTGATAGGCCTTTCGTGCCAGGGTGAAATCGTAAATGCGCTCGAGCCGCGGCGGATCTTTTTGCTGGGCGGGGGAGAGCAGATACTCGAACGCTTTGCGTTGTTCGTCCAGGGTGATCGTGCCGTCCTCGGTCAAGGTCGGGCGGATCTCGTCGAAGGCGGGGCCGGTTTCGCTTTCTTTCGATTTGAGCGCGCGGGCCAAGGCGTTGGCGGCGCCGTCGCGGTTGGCGCGCATGTACAGTAAGCCTTTCACCTGAGCGCGGACGACCCGTTCGACTAGCGCGGCGTTGGTCTGCAGCAGGTCGTCGCGGGTAAAAGTCGCCACCGGAATGTCGGCGTAATCTTTGTCGGTGAAAAACGAAAACAACTCGCGGTAGCCTTCCTGCTTCGCAGTCAGCGTCACTGGCGACGATAGGACGGCGGCATCGACGATGTTGGTCTTGAGGGCGATGTAACGCTCGGTGCCGCTGCCAACGGCGAGAATCGTCACCTTTTTGCTATCGTCGCTCATTCGTTTCTTCAACACATCGCGCAGCAGGAGATCGGGTCCGCTGCCGTAGCTCGATATGCCGACGCGCTTGCCTTCGAGTTCGGCGACGGCGCGAATCTCCGGCTTGGCCTAGAGCGCGTAGGTTGGCCGGCGCAACGGCGCAAAGACGACGCGCAGCGGCAGGCCGCGCAAGGCGCCGCTGAGGCCGCGAGCGAGTCTATTTTAAACAAGAGGGTCTCGATGGTTGGCGGCCAGAAACGCCATGAATGGGTCCAGGTTACGCCGGGAGTCTTCCATATCGCTCGCCAAATTTGTCACGATATTGTCATTAAAGCGGGTGATGGCCCACCTAATCCGATCCGCTCGTCCAGGAGAGTGCGTGATTATGGCAAGAGTTCATAGGTTGGCCATTGGCGTGCAAGTTGCTCCATACTTTCTTATCGAAAGGTCTCGGAGAAATTTTATATAGGAGAAAGGAATTGGAGGTGACTAAGATGGCAAAGATCATCGGTTCGTTGGTTTCGAAGGTATTTTTCGGAGCGATTTTGGCAATGACGCTGGGCGCTGGTGCAACCGCTGGCGCTCAAGTGTTTTTAATGATTGACGAAGATAGCATTGATAATGGCACCAAGAGCATCGAAGGAATATCGTTTAAGACGCCCAAGTGTGGCAACGGAAAACCGTCGGTATGCGTCAATGACGACATTGCCAACCCGGCGGAGCGACGGCTGCTCTTCACTCGCGGTAAGAATATCACGCCCTATCAAGGCCTTGTGCTACCGACTGGCCAAATTGGCGATGAGGGCTTATTCATGTTTACCCGACCCGATCCGCAAATTAGCTTGCAGAACGGCGCAACCTTCACGACCCCTGAATTCATTGACGCGACCGGCGCCGCGAGGGACGAGAATAATTTGGACAAGGTGTGGGGCGTTGTCCCGTTGCGGCAGGCGGATATTTTTGCCCTCCAAGGACAAACCGTCTGCGCGCTCGTCTACGATAGCGATATCAGCGTCGATATCCCCGCCGGGTTTGCCAGTCTTAAAGGCGCAACGATGGGATTAACCGCCTTTACCGTAACCGCTGTTAACGCGAACCCGTCAGGCGGTTCTATCTGCCTCTGATCACGGTCAATCTGTTGTCATCGGCTGCGGCGCAAACTACCTGCGACAGCATTGGTGCCGTGGACGAAACACCTGACTCATAGTCATCCCGGCCCTGCCTGGTTAGCGTTAACAGTATTAGGCAATCGCGCCGCTTTTCGAAAAGACCGTTCGTGGTGAGCTCGGATCGCCACGAGCGGTCTTTTCGTCTCAATGGGCGAAGAAAAATGTGCTCCAACCCGCGGTCCTCGTTCGCTCCCAATAATTTCGACGTTTACAATCACCGGTTATTCGGGATGGATCTCCGTGCCTCCAAGTCGAGGGTGCCTATCCAGCCGCTTCTCTAGGCGCCGCCCCGCCAGTTGATCCATAGGCCGAGCAACGCCACACCGGCGGTGGCGAGATACATGATTAGAAAACTTTGGTTGACCAAATCAAGTAACGCGCCGAGGGTCAAGGAGCCGATGCCGATACCCAGATCGTAGAAGAACTGAAACTGCGCCAGCGATTGACCGCGCCGTTGGCCATCGCTGCGATCCACCGCCTGGGTCATGAGCGCCGGTTGCGCCGCGCCGGTGCCAAAGCCGCCGACGATCGCTGCGGCCATTAATTCATTGGAAGTTGTCGCGAACGCTAGCAAGAGGATGCCGGCGAGATTCAAGATCAATCCCGGAATGATCACCGCGCGGCGGCTGACCCGATCCGAGATCGGTCCGGCGATGGGCCGGCTCAAAAGGATGCAGGCGGCGTAGACGCCGAACCAGATGCCAGGATTGGCCATGCCGATTTTCAAAGCGTGGATCGGCAAGAACGTCAGGATGCCGCCATGGCCAAAAGAGAGAAATGCCACGCCGATGGCCGGGTCGAGGGACTCTTTGACCATGATGTTATCGATCCAGCGCTCGGCTTTGTAGGGTTCTGTGAGCTCGCGTTTGGGCTCGGTGACAGGAACGGCGAAGATGAAGCTCAAGACTAGTAATGCACTGGCGCCGAGAAACACGCCGGAATAGTCGAAGCGATGAAACAGCGCGAAGCCCAGCACCGGCCCCAACGCCGAGGCGAGGCTGCTGGCCATGCCGGCGTAGCCCATCAGTTCGCCGCGCCGCGCTTGCGGCACGATATCGGCGTTGATGGTCGAGACCGCGGTGGTGCAGCCGGACCAACCGAGACCGTGCAACACGCGAAACGGCAGCATGAGCAAAATCGACGGCGCCCATAGATAGCCCAAGCTTGCCGGCGGTGAAAAAGGCGATGCCGTAAAGCAAAAACGGTTTGCGGCCGACGCGGTCGATGAGCAGGCCGATGGGAATACGCATCACCGTCGCGGTGATCGTGAACACCGCCATCACCGCGCCGATGACCGTCGACGAAGCGCCGAAGGTAATCAGATAGAGCGGTAGCAGCGGCCGGGTGACATGATGGGCAAGAAAAATGCCGAAGCGGCTAAGCCAGGTGAGGACAAAGTCCTTGAGCCACGGATTCGAGAGTAGTGCTTGTGGTGCTGATTCGCTGCTCGACATGGGGAGTTTCGATCATTGCGGTAGGGGAGAGACAAAGTCAATTAAGCCGGACAGGATTCGGATTCGGAGAATTAACCGCAAAGAGCGCAAAGAACGCAAAAAGGAAATCGGAATATTTCCCGCAAAGGCGCAAAGGCGCCAAGATTTGGCGAAAACTAATTCCGAACCTTTGCGAGCTTTGCGCCTTTGCGGGAGAAAAATCCGAATCCGATCTCAGCGGATTTCCCATTGCAAACTATTTTGACACCTGACAGAGTGAGGCCGTTTTGCCGACAGGAGGAATTCTTTCATGACCACGCCAAACAAGACCGTAGCCGTTTCCACCGGCGCCGAGGCTTTTCTCGCGCAGATGCGCGCGCTGGGCTCGGTGCGTTACATGTTCGCCAACACCGGCACCGACCATGGGCCGTTGATCGAAGCGATGGCGCGCACGGCGAGTGAGGATCCGCGCGACATTCGGCCCATCGTCGTGCCGCACGAGCAGGCGGCGGTGTCGATGGCCCATGGCTATTACAATGTCACCCAAGAGCCGCAGATGGTTTTGGTGCACACGCTGCCGGGCACGGCCAATGCGCTGGGTGGTATCATCAACGCGGCGTCGGCCAACGTGCCGCTGTTTCTCTGCGCCGGGCGCACGCCGATCACCGAGGGCGAGCTGCGCGGCGGCAAGAGCCAAAACATTCACTGGCGCCAAGAGTCACGCGATCAAGGCGGCGTGGTGCGCGAGTTCGTTAAGTGGGATTACGAGATTCGCACCAATCAGAATCTCGCCGCGGTGGTGTCGCGCGCTTACAAGATCGCCATGAGCGAACCGCGCGGCCCGGTGTACATGACTTTGCCGCGGGAGTGGCTGGCCGAGGTGCTCGAATCGACCCAGGTGTTTGCGCCGGACGCGCTGGCGCCGGCGAGCAAGACGCAAGCCGACCAAGCGTCGTTGGAAAAAATTGCCGACTGGCTGATCGGCTCGGAAAGTCCCTTGATCGTCACGAAATATCTCGGCCGCAATCCCGAAGCAGTGCAGTCGTTGATTGAATTGAGCGAGCTGCTGGCGATCCCAGTTGTCCAGCAAATGACCTATGTCAATTTTCCCACCGACCACCCGATGCATCTTGGCACGCAAGTGACCAAGTATGTTCGCAATGCCGATGTGTTGTTTTTCATCGACACCGACGTGCCCTGGGAGCCGCCCAACCGCAACGTGTTGCGCGAGGGCGTCAAGATCGCACACCTGGAGCGCGATCCGCTGTTCACCGGCATTCCCGGTTGGGGATTCCCCGCCGACTTGCCAGTGAGCGGTTGTTCGGAAGTGTCGCTGCCGGCGCTGAACGCGATCATCCGCAACAAGCTTAAAGGCGGCGCGGTGTTGCAAGCGAAACTCGACCAGCGGCGCAAGCAAACCGAGGCCGAGCATCAGGCGATGATCCGTGAGATGGACGCCAGCGTCGAGGCGGTGAAAAACCAAGCGCCGATCCACCCCTACTGGCTGTCGAAGTGCATCGGCGACGCGATGGACGACAAGACCATCATCGCCAACGAGACGATTACCTCGAAGTTGGCGGAAGTGATTCATTTGAACCGGCCCGGTTCGATGTTCAACACGCCGCTCGCCGGCCATCTTGGCTGGGGCCTGGGCGCGGCCATCGGCATGAAATTGGGAAAACCGGACGCGACCGTCATCGCGGCGGAAGGCGACGGCTCGTATATGTTCTGCGCGCCGACGGCATGTCATTTCACCGCGCAGAAATATCAGATTCCATTCTTGACGGTCATCTACAATAACCAAGTCTGGAATGCGAGTCTGAACGCGGCGCGCGGTCTCTATCCCGACGGCGTGGCGGCCAGAACGCGCAACTTTCCCGGCACGGATCTGACGCCGTCGCCGAACTTCGAGCTGACCGCGCAAGCCTGCGGCGCCTACGCGGCGCGGGTGGAAGATCCCGCCGCGTTGCCGGATGCTCTGGCAAAGGCGCTGAAAGTGGTGCGCGAGGAGAAACGCCAGGCGCTGTTAAATGTCATCTGTAAGAACCCGCTGGCGTGACGGGGAGTGGGGTGAGTCGTGGAGTGTTGGGGAATTTCGGATGCGGAGGGCTGGCCGCAAAGAACGCAAAGGACACAAAGGTTAGGAACGGAGATTTCCGAATGTAGGGGCGGATCGCGATCCGCCCGGATGGGGGATGAGGCGGCCAGGCTGAAGAAATATTTGGACGATATGGAGAAGAGCGGGTTCGATGAAAGTCTCTGGGGTCGCGAGCGAATAAGAAACCAGTAGTAAAAATTAAAATGCGGAGCAACGCGGAGAACTGCTGAACGATTTCGAGAGGAGAGTTTGTCCATGGCTGAAGCAATTTCCCATGATGCGCGCTGGCAGGAATATCCCGGCGAGGATTGGTCGGATGCGCTGGTGCAGTCGATGAAGCTGGGCGGCATCGACCATTTATTTTTCGTCTCGGGCTCGGAGATTGCGTTTTGGCAGGAGAGTATTGCCAAGGCCAACGAGCGCGGTTGGCCGGCGCCGAAGCTGATCACCGTGACCCATGAGGCGGTGGCGCTCAACGCGGCGCTGGGAAGCGCGATGGTGCGCAATCAGCCGGCGGCTACCGCAGTGCATGTCGATGTCGGCACGCTCAATTACGGCGGCGCGATTCACACGGCGTGGCGCGGCAACTATCCGGTGTTGATCACCGCCGGCACTGGCCCACGGGCGTATCCTGGCTCCATGGCCGGCGCGCGCAACAGCCCGGTGCAGTGGGTGCAAGAGCCGCGGGATCAGGGCGGCATCGTGCGCCAGTACACCAAAGTCGATCATCGTCTGGAACATCAGGACAATCCGGGATTGCTCATCAGCCGGCTGCTGCAAATCTCCATGAGCGAACCCAAGGGGCCGGCGTATTTGACGGTGCCGCGCGAGACCGCCATGCTCAAGTTGCCAGGCAAAAGTTATTTTCCGACGCGGGATGAACTCGGTGTCGCCCGGCCGGCATGGCCCGATCCCGCCGACGCCAAGCGCGCGGCCCAGTGGCTGATCGATGCGCGCAATCCGTGCATTTATTCCGCCGCGGCGGGGCGCAATCCGGAAGCGGTGACGGCGATCGTTCAGTTGGCTGAGTTGCTCGGGCTGCCGCTGGTCGATGCCGACCGTTTGGACCGTTTGAATTTTCCCACCACCCACGCGCTTTACGGCACCGGGCCGGAGGTCAAGGATGCCGATGTATCGCTCATGCTCGAAGCATTGGTGCCGTATATCTCACCCAACGCTGCGCCCAAGCCGGGCAGCAAGACGATTTGGGTCGATGCCGATCCGGTGATGTCCAACTATAAGACGATGGAGTTTCAAGCCGATCTCTGGTTGCCGGTGTCGGTGGCGGCGGCGGCGCAGGCGATTCACGACGCGGCCACCGCGCTGTTGTCGAAGAGCGACATGAGCCGCATCGCCGAGCGGCGCGAGCGTTTGACGGCGCGTAAGCACGAAATGATCGCCCAGGCAGAACGGCAGGGTCAGGAAGCGGGAAGGCGCAAACCGATGCATCCGCGCTGGGTCGCCTATCAGCTGGGCAAGATTCTCGAACCGGACACGATTCTACTCGACGACGCGATCAGCAATTCCGGATTTGTCTGCGACCATCATGGCAGGTCGCAAGCGGGAACTTATTTCGCCAGCGGCGGTTCGTCTGGCGGCTGGGGCAGCGGCGCGGCGTTTGGCGCCAAATTGGCGGCGCCCAATCGCGACGTCGTGCTTGCCACCGGCGACGGTTATTTCATGTTCGGCACGCCGATGCCGGCGCTGTGGTCGGCGGCGCATTATAAGGCGCCGTTTTTGGCCGTAGTCTTCGTCAACCGGTCGTATACGACCGGCACCAATGGGCTCAAGCGCGCTTATCCCAACGGCGTGGCGGTGCGCACGGAAAATTACGAAGGCGGCATTTTCGACCCGCCGCCGGATTTCGCCAAACTCGCCGAGGCGGCCAACTGTTTTGGCACCACAGTCAGCGAGCCGGAGCAAGTCGGTCCCGCGCTCAAGCTGGCGCTCGATCAGGTGCGCAAGGGCACGCCGGCGCTAGTGGCGGCGTATTTGCCGACGCTGGTTGAGGAGATGAGCATTGCGCAGCGCAGTAAGTGATCGCGCGGTAGGATTCGCAGCCGCAAGATTGGCCGCAAAGAACGCAAAGTTCGCAGATAAGAAATCGGCAGATGTCGATTCATATAGATTTGCCGATCGGTTAGCGATACGGATACAAGCGAGAGATGGATACAATCGAGGTGAACTGTGAAAACGATTCGTGAGCAGATTAACGTTGACGGCAGCGCGATGAATTTATTTTCGGCCCAGCCCGATGGCAACGGGCCGCTGCCGGCGGTGGTGGTGATCCAGCATCAGTATGGCGTGGACAAGTTCATGGAGGAGATGACCGAGCGGTTCGCGCGCGACGGTTACTTCGCCGTGTGCCCGGACCTCTATCACCGCGATGGGCCGGACTGCAAGGATGACGGACCGACGCGGCGCGGCCGGGCGCGCGACACCAACATCATCAATGACATCAACGCCACCATGGCGCACTTGCGCGGCAACAAGCTGGTTGACGGCAAGCGTGTGGCGATTCTCGGTTTCTGCATGGGCGGGCGCGTCGCTTATTTGATGGCAGCGGCGAGCAAGGATTTCAAAGCGGCGATCACCTGGTATGGCGGCAGCTGTTTTCGCCAGTGGGGCGATGGGCCGACGCCGTTCGAACGCACGGCGCAGATTTCCTGTCCGATCCAAGGCCACTTTGGCGCCACCGATCAGAATCCGACGCTGGACGACATGGCGAAGCTCGATGCTGAGCTGACCAAGCATGGCAAGCCGCATGATTTCTACGTTTACCCAGACACCGGCCACTCGTTCTTGGACCCGCATCATCCGGACCGGTATGTGGAAAAATCCGATCGCGAGTCGTGGGCACGCGGCTTGGAGTTCTTGCGGAAACACTTGAGTTAGGAATTTTACCACGAAGGCACGAAGGGCACGAAGATTTCGAAAAATTATCAATCTGAACTTCGTGCTCTTCGTGTCCTCCTTGGTGAGAAAGACTATTGTCGCATTGCGTACGCATGAGGAGGCAGCAACGATGGCGAATAAACCGAAAATCACTTTCGCGACGAATCCGAATCCGCGCAATCGCGCGCTAATCGATGGATTGATTCCGCTCGAAGGTTACGATTTCGAGTATGTCGGCGACAAGTACACGCCGGGCGAGATGCATTATCGTTTCGTCCAGGGCGAGTTCGATCTTGCCGAAATGTCGACTGCGACACTGATGCGCGCCAAGGAAAAGGGCAAACGCTTTTTGGCGTTGCCGGTGTTCTTCCAGCGCGGGCCGCGGCAGCGAAATATTTTTCACTGCGCCGGTAAAGTGAATCATCCGAGCGAGCTCAAAGGCAAGCAGGTCGGCGCGTTTCGCTACGGCGCCACCGCGGTGTCGTGGGCGCGCGGCTATTTGCTCGACGAGCATGACATCAAGACCACTGACGTCGGCTGGTTCGTGTCAGGTCAAGAAGTTTACATCGCCAACGAGCTGCCGGTAAAAGTCGAGCGCCTTGACCCGCCGCCGCCCTTCGGCCAGGAGAAATCGCATCTGTCGCGGTTGCTCAGCGAGGGCAAGCTTGGCGCGGCGTTGGTTGCCGGCGACTCGGGCTACACGGGTTTGTTCGGCGGTGGATCGCTGCCCGGTGTGATGGGACAGTTTCCCGGCGTCAAGCCCTTGTTCGACGATACCGAAGAAATCATTCGCTATGTTAAACGGACGCAGATCTATCCGATCATCCATATCATGGCGATTCGCGAGGAAACCGCCGAAAAGTATTCCGACCTGCCGGCGAAGGTCATCGAAGCGTTTCGCGAAGCTAATCGCCAGGCGGTGAAATATTTCAAGCCGGGGGAGGCCGAAGGCTACGCTAAGGAGCGCGATCTGTTGGGTTACGATCCCTATGCCGGTGTGCTGACCGAGGCGGATAAGAAATCGCTGCAGGCGCTCAACCGCTATCAGATCGAGCAGGGGTTGGTGAAGAAAGAGCTGCCGCTGGAAAGTTTGTTCGTCAAGGAAGCGTTCAGGATGTGAGCGGAATTGGAGTGTTGGAGTAATGGAGTGGTGGAGTGATGGGCGAATCCGAAACCCAATACTCCAGTGCTCCATCACTCCAGTACTCCAATTTGTTCATTTATTCTCGTAAGGTGCTTAATGGCAAATTCATCTGACTTATTTCCGCAGCGACGCACAACGCCCCTCCCCGGCGGCTACATGGGCAAGATTCTGCGCGTCGACATGACCACCGGCGCGATGACCGACGAGAACTTACCCGAAGAGCCGGATCTGCGCCGGTTCATCGGCGGCCAAGCGCTGGCTCTGTATATTCTCATGCGCGAACAATCGCTGGACGTGAAGCCTTTCGACCCGGCGGCGAAGATGGTGATGATGACCGGGCCGCTGACCGGCACGGGGTTGACGCCCGGCGGGACGAAAGTGTGCGCGGTGTTCTTAAGTCCAATGACCAACAATACCCTCGGTCGCGGCGCGGCGAGCGGTTACTGGGCCGCCTATCTCAAGCAGGCGGGTTACGACGGCATCATTCTTCAAGGGGCGGCGAAGTCGCCGCAATATCTGTTCATCAACGACGGTAAGCCTGAGCTGCGCGATGCGAGCAAATTTTGGGGCAAGGGATCGCGGGATACCGAAGAATCGCTGCGCGCCGCGGTCGGCATCAAAGACGCCAGGGTCATGGGCATCGGTCCCGCCGGCGAGCATCGGGTCAACGCGGCGATGCTGTGCAATGACTTCAATCATTCGGCATCGCACAGCGGCGGCGCGATCTTCGGTTCGAAGATGTTGAAGGCCATCGTCGTCCACGGCACCAAGCGGCCGCCGCTGCACGATAAAGCTGCGCTGGTCGAAGCCGGGTTGCGCTGGCGCAAGACGCTGCAACAGTACGCGCTGAAGGACCGATACTCCACCGGCCATGCGCGTCATCTCGAAGCGCTGCCCAACAACAACATGCAGAGCACGCTGATCGGCGATCACAATCGCGGCTTCGATCAGAACCGTGTCGTGCAGCGGCCCTGCTTTCAATGCGCGCGGCTTTGTCCGTGGGATGTCGAAGTCGGCGAAGGCGAGTTCAAAGGCAAGGTTGGCCATTTCAATGCCGGCGCCGAGTGGCTCGACACTTTTTGGAATCTCGGCGTCAAGGGCAACCCGACGCTTTACCTGGCCGAGCGCATCAACGATCTCGGCATCGAGTGCGGCCATTTTTCCTTCGGCGCCGGCGTGTTGTTCGAAGCTTACGAGAAAGGTTTGGTCACCGAGAAAGATTGCGACGGGCTGCGCTTGGAGTGGGGCAACGTCGAGGCTATCGATAAATTATTAGAAATGACCGCGCGGCGCCAGGGCAAGTGGGGCAACTTGATCGCCGACGGACCGCTCGAAGTGGCCGAAGCGATCGGTGGCGAGGCGCTGAATTGGGTTGTCCATACCAAGCGCGGCGTGCCGGCGATGCACGATTGGCGCCCGCATTTCTCCAACATGCTGCGCGAGATCGTCGCCAGCGGCGGCATGAAACCGCAGGGCGGCGGTCAGGCCAATCCGCCGCCGGATCTGAAGTATCGCGAGAAGTGGGGACCGCTCGACCGCGACGATCCCACCGGCTGGCCGCAGTCCAACGTCAATGCGGAGCAGTACCGCCAGTTCGTCGGCATCATGGGCGGCTGCTGGTTCGCCCAGATGCACGGCAAGCCTGACGGCCTGAAAAGTATCGTCGATTCGTTCAACGCGACGACGGGCTGGCACTTCGATCTCGACGAAGCGATGTTGGCCGGCCACCGCAGCGCGATCCTGCAGAGCATTTTCGGCACCCAGCGCGGCTGGATCGCCGATCACGACTGGCAGCAAGTGGGGCAGCGCTTTCTCGACCCGGTGCCCGACGGCAAATACCAAGGCTTCACCATCGCCAAGTGGCTCCCCGAAATGGTCCGCGAATATTACCAACTCTCCGGCCGCCACGAAAAAACCGGCCGGCCGTACATGGACACATTGAAATTATTGGGCTTGGAAGAGTTCAGCGAATGGGCGCAGTTGGATTGAGCGTGACGCTTTCTTGGGTTTGGAGTTTTGTAGGATGGGTGGAGGCGCTGCGCCGATACCCATCGTTTGTGGTTCACCACGAAGAATGGTGTCGCAGTTCCGAGTTACTGGAGAATGAATCGTGACGTATCGCGCGTAAATTCATCACTATTTTTAACTCAGTCAGGATTTGGATGGTTTGACTTGAGGTTCGGACTATCAACAGTCAATATTCACGCCTGACTCTCGTCCTTCTTTAATGGTCGGGTCGTTGTTTTTAATACTCTGGCGTTTCGCGTCTGTCGGCATTTTGCCGCTGATCTTGCTCTGAAGTCGACTTGTGCGATAGAAAAACCATTCGGTGTATTGAAACAGACTACGAAGGAGCTGCGCTATGTCCACTTTGAATTCAGAGCTTACTGCCAACCCGTATCAAGCTGACCAAAAGAGGAACGAGGTTAAAGCCTTTACCTACGACCGCTGGATGGAGTCGGTGGGGATTCCGATTCACCGCGGTTTCTTTATCGAAGATTTGCGCACCGTGGAGCTGGGCTGGTGGGACGAGCGCCAGTGCGACGCGGCGTTCATCCAGCTGACCGGTCAAGAAGGCATCACCTCCGCGATCGTCATGGAGATTGCGCCGGGGAAATCGTTGCCGCCGATGAAATTCGCCCTCGACGAGCTGATTTACGTGTTGCAAGGCTCCGGAGTCAGCACGGTTTGGAGCGCCGACGGCGCGCCGAAGAAAACCTTTGAATGGCAAGATCGCAGTTTGTTTCACGTCGCCTCCAACAGCAATTTGCAATTGGCCAACATGCGCGGCGACAAGCCGGTGCGATTATTGCGCTATAGCTATCTGCCCCTGGCCACCTCGCTGGTCACCGAACCGCAATTCTACTTTAACAACCCGTATCAGAAGGCCGCTGCTTCCACCCAAGAAAGCGATACCTATTCCCAAGCCAAGCTCGTCGAAAACGGCGACCCGGAGCTTGCCTGGGGCAGCAGTCGAGTTTACTGGCACGGCAACTTTTTCCCCGACATGGCGGCGTGGGACAAGCTCACGACCAACGCGCGTGGCGGCATGAGCGTGATCATCATGTTTCCCAGCTCGGAAATGTCTTGCCATATGTCGGTGTTTGCCACGCGCACTTACAAGAAGGCCCATCGCCACGGCCCGGGACGGGTCATCGTGATTCCGGCGGGCGAAGGCTACTCCGTGCTCTGGGAGGAAGGCAAAGAAAAGATTGTCGCGCCCTGGCACGAGGGCAGCATGTTCGTGCCGCCCAACAAATGGTTTCACCAGCACTTCAACGCCGGCGGCACTCCGGCGCGCTATCTTGCGCTGCACCCGCCGCGGCAGTTCCGCGGCCACGCGGAAAAGGTCGAGGACCGCGCCAAAGACATGATCGAATACATCGATGAAGATCCTTGGATCCGCGCGAAGTTTGAAGGCGAACTCGCCAAGCGCGGACTGACCACGCTGATGCCGACGGATGCCTATAGTGTCAACAGCTACGACTGGCACCCAGGTAAAGTTAGTATTTGAAACGCGGGCGGAGTGAAGGTTGCCTCGACCATTTCCTTTTTTGTGTTTTGCCTTGTGTTAAGCGCCGAAACTGTTGCCCACGCAAGCCGAGGATGCTGCTCGGGTGCGCTTGACGGCTCGCCGCTGTGGCGATATAGCTCGCGACGGAACGAAGGTTGTTTGAATTTCCAATACTAAGTGGTTGCTCGCATATAGTTAGACCAGCCGGAAATGAGCGACGTGCGCGATCGCGCCGTGATGACCAAGGCAGCAATCGAGGTCATGATCGACCTGCCGTAAATAGGGCTGCTCAGCAGCATAGAAGCAGAGAGGTAGATTATGACACGCATTGCCATTCTGACGCTCGACGACATGAACCATGAACAGCGCGCTGTGATCGCAGCGTCCAAGGCCAATGGCAAGCCGCATGGCGGGCCATTCTGGGCCTATATCCGCAATCCCAAACTGATGCAGAGCCTCCACCACATGGCAGACTCTATCGCCGACAGCACGCTGTCCGCCCGCGAACAGCAGATCGTCACCTTGACCGTGGCACGATTCTGGGGCGCCAACTACCCGTGGGCGGCTCAATGCCGCAACGGTCTCAAAGTTGGACTCACGCAGGCAGAGATCGACGCCATCAACGGCCGCGGCGCGCTGCCGACCAACGACAAGCGCGAATTGCTCGCGCATAAGATCGCCAACGAGCTGCTCGCCGACAAAAAACTTAGCGATGCCACCTATGCAGCCGCCGAAGCAAGCTTTAGCACTGAAGAGCTGGTAGCTCTGGTTGCCCGGGTCGGCTCGTTTTCAATGACCTGTTGCACCGCCAACGCGTTTGATATCACGCCCCCCGATGACGCACCTGACCGCCTTAAGGCATAGAAAACGCATTGGAGCTCAAACGACAGCGCTAAATCCGACTTTCCGCGAGCTTCGTCGTTTCTTTCCCGCTGAGCGTGAATCCGAATAGAATCTTTGCTCCGTTTAAGCGCCTCGTACAGTTTTTACAAAATAGACAGCACACTGGTGTAGGTGATCCGCATGCCGCGCCCTGTTCCTTCGACATCCAACGTCAAAGCGTTCTTGTCTTACAACAGCAAGGATGCCAACCTCGCGCGGCGTTTGGCGTTAGACCTTGAGTCCGCCCACATCAGCGTGTGGCTCGATCAATGGCAGCTCAAAGTCGGCGAAGCCTTCGAGCAAGAAATTGTCCGCAGCCTCGAAAACGCCGAATTCGTGATCGTTCTACTCACCCGCGCAAGCGTTGCCTCGGATTGGGTTAATCGCGAGTGGCGTCACAAGATCCTGGGCGAAGCACAGTTCAAGCGCGTCGGTGTGATTCCTGTGCGCGGCGAACGTTGCATCATTCCTGATCTGTTGGCGCAACGCAGTCATGCCGATATTTCCGGCGGCAGCTATCCCTTTGGCTTGCGGCGCCTCCTAGAGATGCTGCGGCACTACAGCCGGGACGACAATATCGCCATTCCCCAAAGCTCGCCGCTCGAGGTGAGCGAATTCTCAAATATGCTGCCGATCGTCGTGCCCATTGGCATCGAAGTCAGCGCCGATCTGATACCGCTATTTGAAACCACCGCGGACGGTGGCAATCGGATGCTGGATCAACTGCTGCCGCAGATGCGCGAAGCGCTAGCCAATGAGTACGGCTTTTCGTTTCCCGGCGTTAGCTGTCGCGGCAATGAATCGGACTTACCTGCGCAAACCGCGCTGATCTCGATCGAGGAAATCCAGGAGTCTTGGGTTCAAGTCGGCATCGATGATGTCGTCGTTGCCGCCAATGCCGACGAACTCGCTGCGATTGGCGTTCAGGGTGAAGTTCGCGAACAAGCGATCGGCAACGACAGCGTTACCCGAATCACGCAGCAAGATCGGGCGCTGGTGAACAGCCACGGGATTTACACCTGGGACGCTGGAGAATTTCTCGTTGCTGCCTTGCACTCGGTTGTGCGCAAACATGCTTCTTTGTTTCTCGATATCGATGGCACGAGAAATCTCGCCCTCGCTGCCGATCCGACGGCGGCGGAAAGGCTCATTCCATCGATCATGACCTGGCCGCAGCTGACAAATATATTGAAGCGCCTGGTTGAGGAAGGCTTCAACATCAGCGCTATTGGCACGATCATGGCGGCGCTCGCAACCGACGAAGCACAAGCGGCGGATGTGATCATTCGCTCGGAACTAGCCCGACAAGCGCTGAGAACCCAAATCACCGAACGGTTTGTCGGCGACCGCGGTATTCTTTCTGTTTTGCGACTTTCGGTTGACATAGAACAGCGCTTGGAACAATCCATACAGCAGACTTTAGCCGGACCCTACCTCAAAGCGGATCCGACGCTGCTCCAGGAGATCCTGGCGGCGGTGCGCAGTGTGATGGGATCGCGCGAACATGCGGCGTTTCCGCCACCCATTCTCACCACCATTAAGCTGCGCCGTTACCTGCGCAAACTTGTCGAACTGGAATTCCCGTCGCTGCAAGTGCTTTCTTTCGGTGACCTGCTCGAGCGATCTGGACATTCAAGTCGTTCACGAAATCAGCGTGCCTAGCTAAGGAAACCCGATGACTAACGCCAATGCCAAACCGACGGCGGTATTGCTGTGCTACAGCAGCGCCTATCGAATCTTGGCCCAGCGAATTGCCGCCGATCTCGGCAAGGCCAATGTCAAGGTGAATCACGATCCTTGGCGGGGTGGCGGCGGATTACCCGCCTGCCAATCCTTGCCCAACAAGGTCGATGAGGTGCAAGCTGTAGTGGTGCTACTCACACCTTCTGAGAGCGCGCGCACCTGGTTGAACGACGATTGGGTGCGCGATGTCTACGATCCGGCCTGTGCCTCGGGCATCACCGTTCTGCCGGCACGCGGTGAATGGTGTGATATTCCGGACTTCCTCAAGCATTTGAGTTTTGCGGATTTTTGCAATCGCGGCTACGACAGTGAGTTGCGCCGTCTGCTGCAGGCGATCCCCGATCGCACCGACGATCGCAGCCTTGACCTACCAGATGAAGAATTTCAGCCAACGCTTACGTTCGACGAGCAGGCGCCATCGACCACTCCTCTCCTGCTGCAAGTGGGCAACGCGCTAAGCGTCCTGTTCGCGCAAACCGAAGATAGCCGCTGGACGCAAGCCATGTTGCTGACGCAAGACGGCTTGTTTTATGAAACTGGGGTTCCCTTTCCGATTCCGATCGTGGCTGTTTCCTGCCGATCTTTCGCCCACATCCGCTCGATTCGTCATCAATGATGTGCCCGAGGGTGCAGTGCCGCTGTATTTGGATCGCGTGGTGGTCAGCGAAAGTGCGGCGGTGATGTCCGCGAATGGATTCGATGCGTTACCAACGACAAACCCGGCCAACGACAACCTGTGCGCTTGGATTGCTGATCGCGACCGTGACAAGGCACAACAACTCGGGCTGATCATTTGGGATAGTTTGGACTTTCTCGTTCTTCATTTATCGGCTTTACTGCGCGACCGGGCGGCCGATTTCATCACGACGCATGAAGCACGCGCGATGTTGCAAAGGCTCGCCCTCGCTTTTCCGCATCTCGTTGAGGAAACGGTACCCAAACTGCTTTCGGAGTTTGTCTTTTCCGATGTGCTACGGCGCTTGGTCGCCGAGGGCGTTTCGATTCGCAATCTGCGCAGAATTTTGCTCGCCCTTGCCGACTGGGCACCCGTTGAAAGCGACCCCATGTATTTAACGGAATACGCGCGCGCCGCGCTGCAGCGCGAAATTATGGCTCGATTGACTCGCGGCACCAACGAACTCATCGTATTCCTGCTCGATCCAGAGCTCGAGGTCATCATCGAAAACGCCATCAAGCATACACCGACGGGCTCCTATGTTGACCTGGCGCCAACTCAGCTGCGCGCCATTGTTGATGCGATCGATCAAGCCATTGCGATACTGCCCGAGAATTCGCAACGGCCCGCCATCCTTACGGTGATGCAGATACGGGCTGCGGTGCAACGCATGGTGGCGCCCACCATGCCGTTGATTTCGGTTGTTTCCTACCAAGAAATGCCATCCGACATCAACATCCAACCACTCGGAAGAATCGCGTTGAACGGTCTCGTCCATCGACGGGAATTCACGGTTCGTCCGACCTTTGCGCAATCGAGCTCTGCATCACTCGCCGATGAAGCGATATTGGCTCCAGACCCGATGCCGATTGAGTTGGATACGCAAATGCGCAGCCGTTTTTTCGCAGCCCACCTGAATCAAACGCTGGCCGAGGCGAGCTCCGACGTTGATTGCGACCACGAATGAAAGCCGGGCATCTGCAATTGAAGCGCTTCCGACCGCTGCATCGCCCAACGGTCGTGGGTTTGACGGCTTGCCGGTGCGGCGATATAGCTCCCGACAGAAAAAAGGTTGTCAGTTTCCTCTACAGATGATGTTTCAGATATCGAGTCAGTCAGCGTGGTGTCGTTAACATCGCGGTGCGAAATGGGGTCTGGCGCAATCATGATGAGGTTCGGTCTCAACCTACGTGTTAGACACAATAAATGGATCCACTAGCGCGGCAAATGGCATGGTGCTCGGTGCGGCCATGTCAAAGCTAAACGGACGAGAGAATGAGGGGACAACGAGATGACGCTTCCGCTGGAACGTTTTCGCATGCTCGATCTGACCAGACTGGTGCCAGGCCCGATGGCGACATGGATGCTTGCCGATCTTGGCATGGATGTTCTGAAAATCGAGGACGTCGCCGACCGGAGTGCCTACCGCGATCAACAGGCAGCCCGTGCGTCGAGGAGCAATCTCTCCGTTGATCTGGATGCGCTGGAAGTTGAGGCTCGGTCCAATGCCTGGGACCACACCCACCGAAACAAGCGCAGCATCGCTATCAATCTGCAGAAGCCGGAAGGCCAAGCGATCTTCCATCGGCTGGTCGCGGATGCAGATGTCTTCTTTGGTTCTTTTCGTCTCGGTGTTTACAAGCGCTTGGGAGCCGACTACGAGACGCTTAGCAAGATCAACCCGCGCTTGATCTACGCCACGCTCAGCGGTTACGGCTTCGGTAACAGCTTTACCGAATGGCCCGGCAACGAGCGCAACGCCCAGGGGATGTCCGGGGTGAGCGCGTTAACGACAGGGCAGGACGGCGAGCCCGCGGACATGCTTTTCCAGCCTGTGGACAGCTATTCTGCTGCATTGGCGGTGATATCGATCCAAGCCGCTCTCTGGGCGCGGGAGCAAACCGGACGCGGTCAACAGGTCGACATCGCCTTGGTGGAATGTGGCACTGCATTCGTCAATGCCAACGTACCCGACTACTTCCGCAAAAAGAGCGTGCGCAAGCGCGGTTTCCCAAGCATCGGCAATCTTCGATGCAAAGACGGCAAATACTTGAGCAGCGCGGCATCGGCGCAGGCGCATTTTTGGGCGCCCTTCTGCGACGCGGTTGGGCTGCCGGAAATGCGCGATAAGATGCCGTTCGGCGACGAGGAGCGCATTCGCAAAGTCAAGGCGCATATGCTGACCAAGACACGCGACGAATGGCTGGACCTTATCCCCAAGGAGATCGCGGTGCTGCCGATGCTGGAATTCGACGAAGTGCTTGAAGGACCGTTTGCCAAGGAGCGCGGCATGGTGCTGGAGCTGGATCATCCGCTGGAGGGAAAAGTGCGACAACTTTCCTCGCCGTTCCGCTTGTCCGACACGCCGCCGACCTTTCGCCGCTTTGCGCCGGTGTTAGGCGAGCATACCGTCGAAGTCCTCCATGGCATCGGCTGTAGCGATAGCGAGATTGGCGAACTTGAGCAGGCCGGGGTTGTCCGCGCGAGCCACCGGGACGTTACCATGTCGAAACGCTAACAACCTGTTGCCCTAGCGAGTTTTTTCCCACGACGTCGGCAGAGGGGGCTATTCTAGATACGTTGCTGCGAGCATTCGTTGTCTTTTCGCTTGGCTATCCTGCGCGCTGTGCGGCGATGATTTTCGATAACTCGCGTTAGGACAGAGCCAAACTGATAAGGGATGAAGCGCCGTGTCGGGCATCGCTCTTTAGAAAGGAGCTTCTCGCCTTGCATCCCAATCCGTCAACGTTCACTCTTCGTCTGTGATCCCGATCCTGATCGTCTCCGGTTATCTCGGCGCCGGAAAAACTTCGCTGGTGTGCTGGCTCCTTGCCGAGGCCAAGCGCATCGGCAAGCGCGTTGCGGTCATCTCCAACGAGTATGGCGCGCTCGGCATTGATCAGGCGCTGCTCGGTGCCGGCGGGCCGGCGGTGGTCCAGCTCGATGGCGGGTGCGTTTGTTGCCAGCTCTCGGACGAGTTGGTCGTCACGTTGGAGATGCTGCGGCAGAAAGTGAATCCCGACCAGATTATTATCGAGACCTCGGGGGTGGCCCTCCCCGGTGACACCCAGGTGAATCTGTGGCGTGGGCCGGTGCGGTCGTGGATCGCCGACGACCTTGCGGTGGTGGTCGTCAATGCCGAGCAAGTGCTGGAGCAGCGCGATCTCGCGGGAACCTTCGAGTTCCAACTCACCTCTGCGGATCTGCTCGTGCTCAACAAAGTCGATCTAGTGCCCGACAGTGCGCTGCCGGCAATCGAAGCTTGTTTGCGTGCGATCGAGCCGGAAGCGCCGATGGTGCGCAGCAGTCATGGCCAAGTGGATGCCTCAGTATTTTTCCCGCCTGACCCTAAGGCCCTGCGCGGCCAGCGCCGCCGCGGTGGCGGCGCTGCGGGGCCGCACAGGCACGAGCGGTTTACCAGCGAGGTGGTCACGGTCGAGGCCGGCGTCGATGAAACGTCGCTGGTCGCGCGCTTTCGGGCCATCGGCGCGCTGCGCGCCAAAGGATTTGTCCACACCGCTGCAGGGGTGCGATTGCTGCAAGCGGTCGGCAGCCGCGTGCAGCTTCATGTTGTTGCCGCGCCGCCGGACGCTGAGCTGCTCGGCTTGGTGATCGTCATCCGGAGGGCGGAATAAAGCAATGCATCATTGGGGGAGGCCAAGCAGCGCGGCTGTTGACTGCGCCGAGCTATCGGTCAGTCGCCGGCGTCGGCTCTACTTGGGTAATTCTTCGGGGGCGCGAAACGTTGTGACAGACGTCGGGAAAAGGCTCGGAGTTTTCTTCAAGAACCGCGGAGTGTTCAATGGTAAAGACCGCTGGTTTGGCGCTGCACCTTTTCTAATTGCAGTGCCAAGCCTTCGATTTGCTCCTGCCAATAGCGCTCGGTGCCGAAGTCAGGAAAGCCGGCTTTGAAAGCGCTGTCTTCCCAGCGGCGCGCGATCCAGGCGGAAAAGTGAATCATGCGCAGCGCCCGCAACGGCTCGATGAGCTGCATGGTCGTCATGTCGAAACTTCTCATCTCCTCGTAAGCCTCGAGCAAGATATGCCTGCGCTCTTTCCCATAGTCGTCGTCTCCGCCGGTGAGCATCCAGATGTCTTGAACGGGCGGCGCGTAGAGCATGTCGTCGAAGTCGATAAAGTAGGGATCGTCTCGATTCCACAAAATATTTCCCGAGTGGCAATCGCCGTGGAGCAAAACATACTCGACGTCCTCGAAACCAGGCGTAATCGCATCGCAAATTTGCGTTACGATTATTTCAAAGCGACTTGCGAGTTGCAGGGGAATGAAGTTTCCGTCGCGTAAGAATTTCAGCGGGTCGCGCCCATAGGTTTGCGGATCGAGGCGCAGTCGGGGCGCGCCTTTTGCCGCCGCCCCGACGTTATGAAGGCGAGCCATGAACCTTCCCAGGCGGGTGAGCTGTTCCGTATTCAGTTCCGGCTCCAGTCGTCCCGGACGCTTCGGGAAGATCGTGAACAGCACTTCGTTGATTGCGAAAACACTTTGTCCCTTGTCGTCCGTGAGTGGGCAGACGACGGGAATTTCGCTTTTTTCGAGGGCCTTCAGGAAGTCGTGCTCGGCCTGAATCGTGGCGCGGCTCCAGCGCCCGGGGCGGTAAAATTTGATGACGACGTGGGGGCCTTCTTCCATCTCGATATCGTAAACGCGATTTTCCATCGCATTGAGCGCGTAGAAACGGCCCGTGCAACGCCCGCCCAATTTCTCGGCGGCGTCGAAAATTACCTCTGGAAGAATCTGCAGGAAGTTGTCTAGCATAGCCGTTATCCTAGACGAGCGTACACGCCTTGTACACTACCGCGGGTGGCTCTTAAGGTTTTTGTCCCTATCAAACCTTATCCCGACAATCTTTATTAGAAGACCGTTGCTGAATGTCAGGCGGTAGGAGCGATGAATACAAGCCAGCACTGTGATCACCGAGTGACAACCTCTGTCGCGAAAGACTGTGTCACAATGCAGGAATCTCTCCTTCTTGTCAT
>CAWJZV010000022.1:0-75204 GCA_963847445.1 uncultured delta proteobacterium
GGTAATCGAGCTATTCAAGAAACTCGTCGGCGCCGGACCGCTGCCGGCGCGGTGACACCCGGGTAATTTTGACGGGCTAAGGACAGACTTGCCTTCTAAACAAGTCGAGCCAATTTACAATGTGTCAATGCCTGTCCCTCGTACCCCTCCTAACATCGTTCCGGTGAACGCGGGAACCCAGGTGAGGACACTATCCGTCATACCGTTGGAGAACGGTATCCAGGTGACGACCATGGGGATGCGCCATCCATCCGAAAAAGACGCGCACTCTTTGGGAGTGCGCGTCTTTTTTATTGCGCTGCTTCGGCTTGATTACTTAGCTGCGCGCGTCGCGGTTAGCTTGGCACCGCCGCCATTGACTTCCATGCTGTTGCCCTGAACATGCCCGGTGTATTGGACGCCGGCGCCGCTGAAGCTGATTTCTTCACCGTTCAGCTTGCCGTTGATCGGCGTGCTGACATTGCCGTTCTTGATCGTGCCGGTGATCGTCTGAAATGTTTGTTTGAGGGCTATCTCGCCCTCGGCGGTTTTCCAGGTGCCCTGGACTTTGGCGGGGACGATCCACAGGTGAGCGGTGCACCAGTTGGTGCAGCCTTCGACCCGTTCGGTCTGATCCGGCTTCCAATCTTCCATGTCGAAAGAGTTCGACACGATGCGCGTGCCGGGTTTCAGGTCGAGGATTTTCGGCCGCAGCTTCAATTGATGCTTGGCAGCAGGAACATGGTGATGACTTGCGCCTGGGAAAAGTCGCTCTCGAATATATCGGCTTTGGCGAACGTGGCTTTGTCGCTGACGCCTTCTTTCGCGGCGGTTTTCTTGAGATCTCAACCATGTCGGGGTTGTATTCGATGCCCAGCGCATTCGAGCCCTTCTTCGCCGCGGTGATGACGGTGCGGCCGTCGCCGGAGCCGAGATCGATGACGTAGTCTTTCGGCGTGACCTTCGCCATTTCCAACATCTTCTCGACCAGCGCCTGCGGCGTCGGCACCCAGACGACATCCTTGCCGGCCTGGCCGACCTCCGGCTGAAATTCCTTCGCCGGTTGGGCGAAGCTGACGTTGCCGGCGACGTTGGTGACCAGCGCGGCGCTGACGAACACACTAGCGGTTAATTTCTTTAGATCCATTGCGATCCTCCTTAGCGGGAAAATATAGCAGTCGAAATTAGAATAGTGGAGAGGCCGATGAATTATTTCGTTGAGAAAATAGCGAGGCCCGAGCCGGGATGACTCGGGCCTCGCCGCGCTTCGCGATCATCCGACGATAGTCGTAGGCTGAATCACTAGCGGCGTGTCGCCGTCCACTTGGCGCCGTTTTTTACCATGCCTTCGATGGCATTGCCTGCGACCCGGCCGCTGTATTCGGTGGTGCCGGCGGTGAACGCAATCTGCTCGCCGTTCAATTTCCCGTTCACCGGGGTTTCAACGCTGCCAGACTTGAGTGTGCCGGTAATGTTCTGAAAGGTCTGTTTCAAGGTTAATTCGCCTTGGGCTAATGTCCAGGTTCCCGCCACTTTTGCCGGCACGATCCACAGATGGGCGGTACACCAGGAGTTGCAGCCCGGCAAACTGGCGGTCTCGTCCGGTTTCCAATCGCCCATGTCGAAGGTGTTCGAGGCGATGCGCGTGCCCGGTTTGAGATCGAGAATCTTCGGCCGCAGCTTCAAATTTATGCTGGAGAGCAGGAACATGGTGATCACCTGAGCCTGGGAAAAATCGCTCTCGAAAAGATCGGCTTTGACGAAACTCGCCTTATCGCTGACGCCTTCCTTGGCCGCCGCCTTTTTCGACAGTTCCACCATATCGGGGTTGTATTCGATGCCCAGAGCCTTGGAACCGCGCTTGGCCGCGGTGATGACAGTGCGGCCGTCGCCGGAGCCGAGATCGATGACGTAATCCTTGGGTGTGACTTTGGCCATGTCAAGCATCTTGTCGACTAGACCTTGCGGCGTCGGCACCCGAATGACGTCCTTGCCGTCTTGGCCGACCTGCGGCTGAAACTCTTCCGCGGCGCGCGCAGATTGTCCCGCGCTGAAACCTAGACAAAGTATTAACGTTATTAACCGCACTGAAGTATTCGCTGACATGGCATCTCCTCGTACACTAGCTCGTTTTGCTACGGTCCAACTCAATACTCCAAGCAAACAAGAATGTCCAGGAAACCTCGGACGCTGTCCGACTATTTGAACGTTTTGAACGACCCGACCGGCTCAGAGTTCTAAGATTCTAGTTGTCGGATCACCGGGATGCGCCATGCGACCAGGGCGGTGAGGACGATGACGATGGCGCCCATGATCGCGACCGTAGTTGGCGCGCCGATAAAGTGAGCGGAGGTGCCGGCGAACAACGCGCCCAGCGGCATGAAGCCGCGGTCGAGCATGTATAGACTGAGCACACGGCCGCGCAGCTCGTCAGGCACGATCATTTGCAGCATGGTGGCGGTACTGGCGAGAAAAAACATCTGAAATATACCGACGATCACCAACATTACCAAGGCCAGCGGAAACCAGGTGATCTGCGAGAATAAGATAATCGCGGCGCCGAGGACGAAAATGCTGCCGACCAAGAAGCGCCCCTGGCGCTTGATGCGGTTGCCCATCGAGGCCAAGGTCAAAATTGCTATCACGGCGCCGATACCGGGGGCGGCCATGAGCAGTCCCAATCCTTCCGGACCGATCTTGAGCACGTCCTTTTGAAACACCGGCATGAGCGTCTGGTAGGGCACGGCGAATATCCGCGGCACGTAAGCGAGCGCCATGAGGGCGAACACCGCCGGCGTCGACCAGACGTAAGCGAAACCCTCTTTGAGATTGGCCAGAGCTGAAGTGTGTCTGGCTTCGGCCCTCTGGGGCGGGACATTCATTCTATAAATCATCCACAGCACGCCGGCATAGGCCACAGCTTGGACGAAAAAATTCTCCGCCGCGCCAACCCAGGCGATCAGCGCTCCACCCAACGCCGGGCCTAGCACTTTCATCATATTGAAGCCGCCGGAATTGATCGCCACGGCGTTGGCGAGTTCGTCTTTGGGCACCGCACTGGGAATCAAACCCATGCGCACCGGCTCGGTGATGGTCCAAGCGACGCCGGTGATCAGGGTAAAAACAAAAATATGCCAGACATGTAGGTAAGGCGACCAGACCAAGCCGCCGAAGATGACGGCGGTGGCGATCAGCACCCATTGAGTGCCGAGCAAGAGTTTTCTCCGGTCCATGCGATCTGCGGCAACCCCCGCCATCGGTCCGGTGACTAGGAACGGCAGCGCGCGCAGACCGTTGAGCGCGCCGAGAAGCACCGAATTGCCAGTGAGATCGTAGAGCAGCCAGCCCAACGTGACTTGCTGCACCCACTGGCCGGCGCTCATCATGACCGTGCCGGTCCAGAGATAACGAAAGTCGGCGTGGCGCAGCGACGAAAAGGTGCGGAAGCGAGCGCGCGCTGGTGTGGCGGTGGTTGCGGTGTCGAGCGGCGCTGTTAGTTCATCGTCCAAGTGTCTAGTTTCCAAAACCGTATAATATCATGAATTTTAATAAGTTCACTTCGTTCGAGAAAATCTTCTGTGCTTTCCCGACCTTTAAGGCCTCGGCATCGCTCGGCCTGTGCCAGATACATCGGGTTCGGAAGCACTCGCGGTTCGCACTTGCGGCGATGCCGCTGCACTGGGTTCCGTATCGCCTTGACGGCGATTATTTCATGGCAGCGTGTAGAACCGTTTGGCGTTTTCGCTGAGGATTTTGCGCTTGGCCTGCTCGGATAAATCCCGGCGCTGCCAGAACTCGGGGATATCGACGGCGAACTCGCCCGCTTGGCGTTCGTGGGGAAAATCCGTCGGGTACATCACATGATCTTCGCCGAGCTCGCGGACGACGGCGTCGAGAGTCTTTTCGTCGGTCTCGCAGGTGACGTAGATGTTGCCGCGTTTGAAGTATTCGCTCGGTTTGATGCTCAATGGGAAATGTTTGCGCTTGCGGTCGATGTGAAATTTATCATCCATGCGGTCCATCATGTAGGGAACCCAGCCGGCGCCGGCCTCGAGAAAGCCGATTCTCAGCTTGGGAAATAAATCGAACACGCCGTCCAAGACCACGCTGGTAAGTTGGATCATCTGCGCCAGCGGATGTTCGAGGGTGTGGATCATCGACATGGTCTGGAGAAAGTCGAACCCCAAGCCGCGGCTGACGGCGCCGTGCACGGTCAGCGGCACGTTGAGCGCTTCGGCTTCCTTGTAAATCGGGTGAAAGTCTTGGTGGCCGTAACCTTTGTTGAGCATCGTCACCGCCGGCAGCAGGCCGGCGACCATGCCGAGTTCACTGACAGCGCGGCGAAGCTCGCTCGCCGCTTCCCGCGGGTTGTGCACCGGCAGCATGGCGACGCCTTTCAGGCGCGGATCGACTTTGCAGTAGCGATCGGCCAGCCAGTTGTTGTACATGCGCGCGACCACGCAGGCCCAGTCGGGATCCTGGATAAGACCGAGGGAGAGGCCGGCGGTGGGATAGAGCACGGCGGCGCTGATCTGCGAACCATCGATGAAGTCGATCCACTCCTTGGCGGAAACGCGCGTGACTTTATTTAAACCCCGGACGAAGCCGCGCGGCCAACCGTCGAGTGAGGGAAAGATCGAAAAAACTCCCGAGCGCCGGTGGCCGGAGTAGTCGCCATCGAAGTATTCTTCCAACTCCGCGTCGGTCTCTAAAACGTGACCGTCGGCGTCTATGACTTGAACTCCATCCATGACGAGTCTTCTCCAGCCAAACAAATCGAACAATTATCGTTGGCTTAACACCCCGGCGCGATTTGTGTCAACGCCGTGACGGGAACGGATGAGATCTGTCATTTCCCTCATGGATTAATGTTTTCACCACGAAGTGTCATGAGCTTGCGCACGCCTACAGAGAATGAAAATTGTTCGCAGTCCCAGAATCTATCCCTTCCTCAATTCGTCATTCCCGCGCACGCGGTATCCAGGTTTGGTCTGCGCCCAATTAACCTGGATTTCCGCCTTCGCGGGTATGACGGAGCCCCGCAGGCTCTGTGCACATCATACCCTCATCTGTATTTTCCAAGGAGGAGACGAAGAGCACGAAGACAGAAGGTTAGTAGCCGCTCGAGTGGATTCTCTGAATCAAAGTCGCGTCGAGGATCGATTCAGGTTTTAAGGATCGGAGCTTGGCATTGGTTCGGGTCAGAATGGAGTAGATCTTTTGCAGGCCTTCAGGTTTAGGCCTCAAATCGCTGCTGTAGGCCGCGACCATCGCGTGGTAGCCGGTTTCAGCGTCTTCGACGCGGTTGAGCCTGAGATGCTTTGCCATGGTCTTGAGCACGACCGATTTGTTTTCCGGTTTTTGAAAGAACCGCAGCGAATCGATAGTACCCTTGAGCAACGCTTCGTAGGTTCTCGGCTCCTGATGCGCGATGCTCTTCTTGACCACCAAAGACGAGCCAACGTAGGGGATCGGCGCGCGGCTTAAGTCGACCAGCAGCGTGTAGCCCTTTTTCTTGAGCGGCGCGCTGAAGGTCGAGCCCATCCATGAGGCCTGGGCACGGCCGGTTTCGAGTGCTTGGATGCGCGACGGCTGATCGCCGAGCACGATGAAACGGATGTTGTCGCGGTCGGGATCGAGGCCGAGGTAATCCAACGCCAGGATATTGTTCGCCCAACCGCCGCCGCCGATGCTTTGGATCGCAACCAATTTGCCCTTGAGATCCTCCGGTCTCTTGAACTCGGGGCGCGCCATGAAGTCGCCCTCGGGGCGTTGGAACAGTGAGCCGATGATCACGACATCCAACCCTCCGGCGGCGAGATTCAACACGGCGTTGGAGCTGGTCAGAACCGCATTCACATCGCCGGACGCCAATGCCGATGCGGCGAGCGATCCAACGCGCATGTAGATGACTTCAACGTTCAAGCCGTGCTTGCGGTAAAAACCTAGCTCGACGCCGACCCAGAGCACCGCGGGATTTTCGCCGCTGGTGCCGTTGGCGATGCGGAAGGTGGTGAGCGGTTGGGCGTTGGTCGTGGTCGTCGGGAAAATCGTGATAGCGATCGTGACGAGAAGTAGAGATATGATCGCGCGCGTATTATTCACAAATAATCGTTCCTAAAGTTATAACCCTCGCCCATTCCGATGGAGAGGAGGGTGTGGTGCTCAGGGCATGTGTTGCGGTTAGTCATCCGATGGCGAATCTTTCCCGTCGACGTTTTGAATCGTTTTGAACGATTTGCGAACTGTGCGGCCAATTCGTCTTAGTTCGTCGGCAGGCCGTAGAAGCGCTCGGCGTTGCGGTAGCGCACGCCGTCTTTGTCTTCTTTCGTCAGCCGCGGGTTTTCGTCGAGTTCGTCCAGTTCTTCCTTGCAGGTTTGGTTATTGACCTCGTGCGGGAAGTCGGAGGAGAAGACAAACGGTTTGTTGCCGACCACGCTGACGGCGAACGGCAAGGTCAGCTCGTCGCCTTCGACACCGACGAAGATGCGGTCTTCGTCGACATGGCGCTTGATATAGTCGGTAATCGATCTCTTTGTCTCGCAGTTTCAAGAACCGGCCGCGCGGGTCATATTGCACATGGCTGTTCCAGGCGCGCTCGAGCCGCTCGATACAGTTGACGAACCAGCCGGCGCCGGCTTCCATGAAACCGAAGCGGACTTTGGGATACTTGTCGAACACGCCATTGAAGAGAATTCCTGAAAAATTGACCATCTGGCCGAAGGGATGGCCCAGGGCGTTGACCGGCGCATAGGGCGTCATGTCGTCGAGTCCCATATTATCGTGGACGCCGCCGTGGATGCCGATGCAGCAGCCGAGACGATTGGCCTCTTCATAGATCGGCCAATACTTTTCATCGCCGAGATGATTCTGCGCGCCGGCGACGCCGGTGCTGGGCAGCATGGCGCCGCAGAAGCCCAGTTCTTTTACGCTACGGCGCAGCTCTTTCACCGCTTCCGGCGGTTCCTGCAGCGGGATCAGGCTCAAGGCCTGAAAGCGCGAGCTTTTGCTCAAATATTCGTCGTGCATCCAGTCGTTGTAGGCGTGCGCCAGCTCGATCGCCCAGTCGAGACTGACGACGCGGCCGAAGGACAAACCGTTGGTCGGGTAGAGCACGGTGCTGGTCAGGCCGACATCTTCCATGAAGTCGATCCAGCCTTCGCGGCCGACTTTAGCGAAGGCGCCGGGAGGTAACGTGTGGGCGTTGGCCGAGTGCAAGTGGTCGTTGGGCGGATAGGGGCTGCGGCTCGAGCCGAAGCGGTCGCGATAGATTTCCGGCATGCGGCCGGCGATGGCGGAATGATCTTCCACCACATGGCCGTCGCCGTCGATGATTTTGTGCTTCTTGTTGCTCATGGCTTTCTCTCCTAAAGGCTAGCTCTTTGCAAGATCGTCATTCTGAGGAGCGAGCGACGAAGAATCTCGTGTTATCGGTCGAGATCCTTCGCTGGCGCTCAGGATGACCCGCACGCGGCGAGCGGGTCAATTCGCCAACTGATAAAACCTCTTCGAGTTGCCGAACAGGATCGCATCCTTGTCCGCCTGCTTGAGATTCGGATTCTCGCGCAACTCTTCGAGCTCGTGCTTGCAGGTCTCGGCATCGACTTCATGGGGATAGTCGGTGGAGAAAAGATAGGGCTTGTTGCCGGTGATGCGCACCGCTTCGCTGATGCTCAGCTCTTCGCCTTCGCAGCCGACGAAGATGCGGCCGTCGTCGATGTGACGGTTGATATAGTCGATGATCTTTTCGCCTTTCTTCAACTGCAAGAAACGGCCGCGCGGATCATGCTGCACATGGCTCGCCCAGGAGCCGTTGAAGCGTTCCATGCAGGTGAGCAGCCAGGCACAGCCGGCTTCCATGAAACCGATGCGCAGGCCGGGGAATTTGTCGAAGATGCCGTTGAAGATGATGCCGGCGAAGGCGATCATCTGGCTCATCGGATGGCCGAGCGCGTTGGGCACCGCGTAGGGGCTCATGTCGTCCATTAGCAAATTTTCATGGGCGCCGCCGTGGATGGCGATGGCGCAGCCCAGTCTTTCCGCCTCGCCGTAAATCGGCCAATATTTCTGCGAGCCCAGGTGCGGCATGTTGACGCCCATGGAGGGCAGCATGGCGCCGCGAAAACCCGAGATCGCGGACAATCCGGCGCAGCTCGATCACCGCCTCCGCCGGATCTTGCAGAGGGATCAAGCCCATCGCCTTGAAGCGCGGGCTCTTCGAGAGATAGGTGTCGTGCAGCCAATTGTTATAGGCGCGCGCCAGCTCGATGGCCCAGTCGCGGCTGACGATCTTGCCGAAGGCGAGACCGGCGCTGGTGTAGAGCACCGTGGTGCCGATGCCGACATCTTCAAGAAACAGCTCCCAGCCCTCGCGGCCGACGTTGGCGAAGGCGCCCGGCGGCGTGATGTGGCGGTTCGCCGAATGGAGATGGTCGATGGGCGGAAACGGGTTCTTGCCGCGCGCTTCGGAAAAACTTCTGGCGACATACTCCTGCGGCATGTACTTGACGATCGACGCGATGTCCTCGACCACATGGCCGTCGCCGTCGATAATTTTTTGTCCGGTGCTCATGATTTCTCCCTTTAAGTGGGTTTCTTGCGATGGTCTTCTTTTATAACGAAACGGGGGCTTAGGTCCAGATGGGAATGGGATTAGGAAATTGGCCGCAAAGAACGCAAAGTACTCAAAGGGGCGCAGAATACTGCGCCCTCGGAATCACGATTGAGCTCAAAACTTAACCTGTGTATTGATTATCGGTTGAAAAAAAGAAGCCCCGCAGTGTTAACCGAGGGGCTTCGAGTCCGACCTTGAACTTGCTTCGAAAACTCGGCCCTGAGCTCGCCGAGGGAACCCTTGAACCTTGAACGAAAGAGCCTACGCGCTCTTGCGCGCAGGCTCTTTGACCAGCGGGTATTTCGCACAGAGCGTCTTCCAGTACGCCGCGATCTTCTTGCTATTGTCTTTGACTTCGTCGGGGACGATGCGCCAGGGCGCGCGCAGCGGTCCGGCGGTGCAGTAGTCGGCTTCGTTGACGGCCAGTTTGAAAACGTTTTCGCGCCAGACGAGATTGCCGATGTTGGGGCCGACGCGGTTGACGCCTTCGAGATCGAGACAAATCTGCTTGGCGAGTTCCCAGTTCTGCGCCACAGCAAGCATCGCGCAGGGTCATCACCGGTGACGGTCCCATCCAGACATTGAAGGACCAGCAGCCCGCCGCGCCCATCTGGTAGTACGGATACATCTGCGTCTGGTTGACGAAGAGGCTCATCTTGCCCTTGGTGATGTTGGTCAGCTCGACGAATTGCAGCGGCGTGCGGTGGCTATCCTTCATGGCGACGATGTTGGGCTTCTCGGTGAGCTTTTTAAACGCGCTCACCGGGATCGTCACGCGATGATGGGTCGGGTTGTGGTAAATCATCACGCCCATCTTCGGCAGCGCGTCGGCGACGTCGTGGTAAAACTGCACCGCGTTGTCGACGCTCGCTTGATAATAGAAGGGCACGCCGAGCAGCACGCCGTCAGCCCCGGCGTCTTGAGCGAACTTCGCCTGGCGGATCGCCTCGCGCGGATTCAAATTCGTGCAGCCGATAAACAACGGCACGCGCTTCTTGTTCGCCGCTACGGTGGCCTCGATCAGCTTCTTATGCTCGTCCCACAGCAGCGTATGAAACTCGCCGAAGCTGCCGGTCGTCGTCAGTACGTTGCAACCGCCGTCGCTGATAATTTTATCGACGGTGCGCGTCAGTTCGTCGGTATCGACCGTATCCGTCGCGTCGATGCGATCGCCATCCTTCTTGGTAAACGCCGGCATCATGGTCATGATGCCCTTGAGATCGTTGGAAGTAATCATGCAAGTCTCCTTGAGTGGATTTTGCCGGATTCTCTAATAGGTGGGGGAGGGTGTCAAGGCGCGAATGGATTTGTCGCGGACGTATATTGGCGCCGCCGGTTCCCTTGGCTGAAATATCGCGAGGATTGTTATTATTTTTATTTTGCGCTGGGCAGTTGACTTCACCCGGAGTAACCCGTACCTTCACTTATCTTCTTCAGTCAATGGCCTTCTGAGAGGACAGCAAAATATGAAGGCCTCTTTCCGTCTCTATCCTCTGATAGCAATTTCTAAATGACAATCCGACCAGAGCGGGGTTTTAGTTTTTTACGAGCCCAGGTTCTGCCCCTTTAGCAGTTAGATTCTCAGGATCAAAGACTTCAACACTGTCTCATAGGAGGACAACATGGGTAGTAAATTATATGTCGGTGGTTTGCCTTATTCAGTTACTGAAGGGCGTTTATCGGAACTTTTCGCGGCACATGGCACGGTGGATTCCGCCAATGTGATCTCGGATAAGTTTACCGGGCAATCGCGCGGTTTCGGCTTTGTCGAAATGTCGTCGAGCAACGAGGCGCAAGCCGCCATCCAGGCGCTCAACGGCACGCAATTCGAAGGACGCAGCCTGACGGTCAATGAAGCCAAGCCGATGGCCAAGCGCGATAACTTCGGCGGTGGCGGAGGCGGGCCGTGGCGGTGATCGCGACGGCGGCCGCAATCGCTGGTAGTTTTCTCGTTACATAAGTAATTGGGAGTGGGGGAGGCATCTGGTCGGGATGCCTCCCTCTTTTTTTGAATATGGAATGCGTCGGTAGCTTCGCCAAACCGCCGCGTGAGATCACGAAAACGCGCCAGTGGAATTTAGTTCGCCGTACGGCCTTTCCTCGGCTCAAGCAAGTAAACGACTTCAGCCATCACGATGCAGATTCTATCCGGAATAATGTTTTTGCACGTATTTGGAACGATTGGATCGCGTGTTACATTGTTAGTGACGGCCATGCCCCACTATGTTTGTCTCATATTGAACAGAAGTCCGCTTCGACCTCAGCCTATAATACACGGTTAGGAAATTGTCTTGATCGATCTGAAAGTATTTCAAAGGCGATGTCACGCTTCACGGGCCGGGATACCGTTTATTGTCGGTGCCATCTTGGAATAGAACAAGCAGGAGGAAGTAAAATGGATATCGAAAAAGCCAAATTCAATCCCGCAGCCGGATTTAAGAACCCTCAAGAAGTCGCTTCATGCCAAGAGCTATCGCGCGAACAAAAAATTGAAATCCTGCAGCGATGGGAACAGGACGCGACGGCGATGGAAGTGGCGGAGGAAGAAGGCATGCCGGGGCCGCAAGCCAAATTGCTTCAACCGATTCGCGACGCTCTGCACTCCCTCGACTATTGGCCGGATACTGAGCACTCGGGTCCGAGCAAAGCCTAACACCCGGACTGCAGTATGTGCCACAGAGAATCGAGGGTTGGCGATACTGGAAAAATTAAGCGCAACGATTCATTGTCAGATGAATGGATCATGATGATGCACAAGTTTCAACCGCGACGGCCAACAGGAGTTTATCGAATGCGCTTTCATTTCGCACTGGCGGCACTGACGACGTTGGGGCTGTTGACCCATACCATCGAAGCTGCGGATTATAAGTATCCCTATCGGGACCCGTACTTAGCGACTGCGACCACCGCTATTTTGAGCGACGAGGGCGCCACGGCGAGCGTCACGTCGACCATCATCCGTGTGCCTGGGCTGCCCGGCAGAAATAATTTGCCCGATCTCGAAGGACGCGGCGACGTGAGCCTTGCTCTGTATCGCCAAAACCGTGCGGCGCCGTTGCTTTTCATCCTCGCCGGCCTTGGCTCCAACCCGTACTTCGGGGTCGGCCCCTATTTAGCGAGCCTGTTCTATAAACAAGGCTCCCATGTGGTCATTTTGCCCTCGCCGATGAGCTGGAATTTTGCGTTATCGGCCAACCGCAGGGGCGCGCCGGGTTACGCGCCGGACGACGCCCGGGACTTATATGCGGTCATGCAAAAAACTCTGACGGTCTTAAGAGATCGGCATGACATGACAATCACAACGATCAATTTCATGGCGGTCAGTCTGGGCGGGCTAGAAGGCGCTTATCTAAGCGTCATCGATGCCGACGAGGGCAAGATCGGCATCGACAAGTATCTTCTCGTAAACCCGCCCGTCGATCTCGCTTACGCCGTCAAAAAAATCGATGAATGGAACGCGTTGGCAAGTAAATTCGGCCGGGCGAAATCCCATCAAATCGTGGCGAGGGCGGTTGCCATCGTCGATTCCTTTGCCGACGTCAGGCGCGACAACCCCGCGGTCTTCGACCGATTGGCAAAGCAGTTCGCCGGCTTCACCACGGAAGAGCTCCAATTCCTCATCGCCGAGAATTTGCAAAGCCAGCTTCCCGAGCTCGTCTACGTGACCCAGGTCATTCACGATCAGAAGGTACTTAGAGCGCTGAAACACGACAAGAGAAAACGGCTGGAGGAAGCTAAAGATTTCACGTTTACGGATTATACCGAAAAAATCGCTGTGCCCTTGTGGAAAAAACAAGCAGGGAGCAGCGATGCCGATCGGGAAAAGTACATCCAAGGAGGCTCCTTAGAGCGCATCCTTGCCCGGCTGCGCGGCAATCCTAAAGTGCAGATCATCCACAACGCCGACGATTTCATGGTCGAGAGGAAATCCATCGAAGCGCTCAAAGAAGCCTTGGGCGACCAAGTGAAGCTTTATCCATACGGCGGCCATCTCGGCAACCTCTGGTACCCGGAAAATAAAGAATATGCTCTGAGATACTTTCGCCCGCGCCCTTGAATAGGGCGTTGCCGCAAAAACACCTGTCGACTTTGAGGTCATCAGGGCCGGTCCGACACCCATAAAATTCACGCGCTGTTTTTCTTAGCGGAGGTCAGGATCGCCATGTATTGCGAGGGACCGATCGGAATCAAGGCCGCCGTGCGCCAGAAGATGGGCGTCGGCGTTGCCCTCGCCGACTCTATCAAGTCGGAGGTCGCATCCGGCGAGTTTAAGATCCTAAAAGTGCCCGGACTAGAGCTAGTGGGACAGAGCTATGTCGTTTACTCGAAGAAGCGGCCGCTTTCCTCGATCACGCAAGAGTTTCTTGAAATGTTGCGGAACGAACGGGCGAAGGTAAACGCAACAAAGCCACGTTCAAAGGTTCAAGGTTCAAAAGTTCAACGTCAGATTTCAGAGAATTCAAATAGTTGAGTCTCCTTGGCAGTAATTTTTCGCGCCTCGTCTTAATGTGATTCATTCATCAATCGAGATAGTTTTGTTTGAACTTCGATGAATAAATCGCATCAATTTATGTCCAACCTCGAACCTCGAACCTCGAACCTCGAACCTCGAACCTTGAACCTTGAACCTCAAACCTGAACCTCGAACCTTGAACCTTGAACCTTGAACCCACGCTATGGTTTCCACCCTTGTTTATTCAGCTGGGCTTCGGCTTGGCGGGCAAAGGTGAAGTCGTAGGCTCGGTTGTTGGGCACGACTTCGTTGACTTCGGCGACCAGCTTGACGATGGCCAGATCGTTTTTCTGAGTTTCCTCATCGACATGGCCGGCGCTAGTGAACGACTTCGCCATGTCGTCGTACATGCGGCTGACCAGGGCGCGGTCGGATTCGGTGAATTTGACCGCGGCGGCGATGGCGCCATCACGCTCATTGCGAAAATAACGTAATGCTTTGATGACGGCTCGGGCGAAGCCCAACATTTGCTTGGGCTGCTCTTTGATGAAGCGGTCGGAGGTCGCGATGGTTCCCCAGGAATTTTTTAACTCCTTGCCCAAATACATGAAGTCTTTCATGCCTTGCTCGACCGCCTGATACCGTTCTTCGGCGCTGACAATCGCGGCATCGGCGGCGCCGGACATGAGCGATGGCAAGCGGTTGAGCGGTCCCGGGTCGATGAAGATTATGTCTTTGCCGTCGACGCCGTACTTGGTCGCGAGAATTTGCCGCAACATGAAAGTGCCGAGGGAAGCGATACCGGCGGACGCGACTTTTTTGCCTTTCAGATCGCCAGGGCCGGCGACATTGGGCCGGGCAACTACCCATTGTAAAACTTGATCGTTGAGCGCGAGTACGGTCTTAATCGGCGCGTTGCCTTTGGAAATACCTACCAACGCGCTGCTGCCGGCGCCGGAAAACTGCGCGCTGCCGGCCATCACCGCCTGTAAGCTCGGGCCGGACTGCATGTAGGTGAGCTTCATGTCGAGCCCTTCTTCCTTCATGTAGCCGCGTTCCTGCGCTACCGGCAGAATCGTGTATTGAAAAGCTTTCGCCGTCAGCGCGACGGTGATGGTGTCGGCGCCGAAGACAGTTGAGGAAGGAAACACGGTCGCGAAAATGAGGCTCAAGACAAATCTGGACTTGCTCATGGGTAAACTCCTTTGCTAATCGAAACTATCCGTCTTTTAGCGCGGCTGCTTAGTTGTTGGCAAGGCGTTACGCGGGAGGCATTCAAGCGATGGGTATCGCTGCGCTTCATTCATCCTTCGAATTTGTCTAGGCGTATCTCCCGCAAAAGCGCCAAGGCGCAAAGGTAACAGACCGATGCTCGTCATCCCGTGGGAGGACGAGGAATCAAAGAGAGATTTCTCTCATAGGTCGAAAGGTGCCGGCCCAATCGTCTTACTTGCGCGTTGAAAGGGCTCGTCCAGTTCACTAAAAACTTTGGGACTGAGAACATGAGGCAGCTGCCCGGCCATCGTCAAAAATAAACTTCAGCCGTTTGGGCCGATGTGGTATTCTTAGCGGCATGAAACTAAGCATTGCATTGCTGTTTGCCGTAGCCGGGTTAGCTGGATGTTCCACGCCGAATATTAGCCGGAGCGGTACATTACTCTCCGGACTGACCCAGTATCACGCTGATATGCAGTCCCTGAACGGCGTTTCACGCTGGCCGGAACGGCAGCGTGCCGTGGGCTCGTTGAAGACTATCATCACTGGCACGGTGGGCGCGTCCCCGGAGTTTTACCGCCTGGTCGATCTCGATCTGCGCAAGCGCGAATTCACCGTGACGATACGCGATACCAATCTCCGTCCCGACCGGTTGCGCGAGATGCAGGACGAGCTGGTCGCCATGGATGAAGAAATCGCCGCGCTCAAGCCGGTGGTGAAGACGCAACTTTCGGCGGTGGCGAATTACGAGCAAGGCGACCGCATCGAGAACGCCGCGTCTCTGGGGCTACTTGGTTTGGCCGTCGACAATTTTTCCGCCGCCGCAGCTTCCCGCGGCGCCCAGGCACCGTCAACCCGAGTCGGTCCATATCTCGTCACCGATTTGGGTGCGTTTTCGACCGTGCGCACGTCCGAGGGACAATCCTATCGCTGCGATGTATTCAGTGTGCCCGAAGAGGGCGGTGGGATTAGGTGTGAGCCGGTTAAATAATTAAGAATTGATTCAGTTGTCGGCGCATAATTCGCGATAAACATCCAGTGATGGGATCTCTTGCACGAGTTTGGACTCTGACATTTCGCTGACTTTCCACCAGCCTTCCAGAAGCTGCGCCGTTTTCTCCTTGCCGTAAACCGGTTTCCCTGTTTACAAGAATTTGTTTCTGACCTTATCCGCGAGCGCAACCAACATCCCACGCCACGGCGGGAAAATAATGGTTGCGGTGGTCGTCATTTCAGCAGTTCATTAGCCAGTTTGATCGCCTTGGGCCAGAGCTGGGTGAGCACTTCTTCGCTGGAGTTTTCCCGTTTTTGATTATCCTCGAAGCTCAAGAAATCTTTCGACGCCCGGGTGCCGTATTCCGCCAGCCATTTGGTGTCGACGTCGAGCCGGCGCGTCGCTTGGCCCATCGCCTTGCCATAGGTTTCTTGGCCTTCCTTGCTGAGCAGCCAATTGACGAAGACTTTGGTGGCGTTGGGGTGGCTTGAGTTTTTCACCACCGATAAGGCGCCGCTGCCGCTGCTGGTGTAGCTGCCTTCCTTGGCTTCGGGCAGCGGTTTGATCGGCAGGTTGGCTTTGATGAACGGCGCCAGCGTGTAATAGCTGAGGCCGATGGTGATTGCAAAGCGCCCCTTGGCGAGACTTTCGCCGAGCAGCCGCTGCTCGCGCGACAGCGTCAGTTCCTGCGCCGCTAGTTTGCGCAGAAATTCCTCGCCCTTGATTTTATAAAAGAACGCCCAGCTCGAGGTGCCGCCGCCGGCGGAGCGGGGATCGAGGATGCCGATCTTGCCTTTCCATTTCGGATTGAGCAGGTCGTCGAAGCCGCGGTATTCGTCCGCTTTCACCAGCTGCGTGTTGTGCCAAAAGTTCTCCGACTGGTAGGCCTGAAACGAGTAGAGATATTTCTTGGCGTTGTCCGCCCAGACATGGCCGCCGTACCAGCGCTTCGGATCTTTTACTTCCGGCAGGATCAGCAACGGTTCGATGGGATCGAGAATGCCGGCGTTCAGCAAATTCAACGGCGTCAACGAGCCGCTGATGAGTAGGTCGAAGTAGCGCACGCCGGCGGCATGTTCGGCGGCGATCTTGCTGGCGTTGGCCGGGCCGCGACCGGTGGCGAGCTCGATGTCGATGTCGGGATAGCGCTTGCTAAATGTCTCGTCCAACGCTTTGCGCAGTTCCGCGCTGGCCGGAATCCCGGCGACGACTTTGCCTTCTTTCTTGGCCGCCTCGACGGTCTTGTCCCAATCGGACTGGGCGCGCGCGGCGCGCGGCGCGCTCATTATAAACGTCAATATGCTGCACAGCCCTGCGATCGTTAGATAGGTTTTGAGCATTTGTGTCTCATATGCGCGCGCCTGTTCAAGGTTCAAGGGTTCAAAAGTTCAATGTCAGAAGGGGAGGGCGATGTTTGAACCTTGTACCACTCTTGAACTTTTGAACGGTCTTCAAATAAAGCGAAGCGTTATTTGAAGACATCTTCGGCAATCTTCGTCGCAGCCGCCCAATATTTGCCGACGGTTTCTTCGCCGTAGTTTTCCAAGCGGTTATTTTCTTCGACGGTGAGATAGTCCTTCGACGCGCGCACGCCGTGGGCGGCCATCCATTTGGTGTCGACGTCGAGGCGGCGGGTGGCTTGGCCCATCGCCTTGCCGTAGATTTCCTGGCCTTCTCTGCTGAACAGCCAGTTGACGAATACTTTGGTCGCGTTGGGATGGGGCGAGTTTTTCACGATCGAGGTGGCGCTGCTGCCGCAGCTGGTATAGGTGCCTTCTTTCATGTCGGGCAGCGGTTTGACCGGCAGGCCGGCCTTCAAGAAGGGTGAGAACGTGTAGTAGGTGAGGCCGATGGTGACGGCGATCTTGCCCTTGGCCAGGTTGTCGGCGAGCAAGCGCTGATCGCGCGAGAGAAACATGTCCTGCGCCGCGAGTTTGCGGAGAAATTCTTCGCCTTTAGTTTTCAGGAAGAAGGCCCAGGTCGCCGTACCGGCGCCGGGGCTGCGCGGATCGAGGATGCCGATCTTGCCTTTGAATTTCGGCAAGCAGCAGGTCGTCGTAGGAGCGCGCCTCTTCGGGCTTCATCATCGACGCGTTATGCCAGATGTTCTCCGACTGGTAGACCTGAAAGGCGTAGATATACTTCTTGGCGTGGTCGAGCCAAACATGGCCGCCGTACCAGCGCGCCGGGTCGCGAACTTCCGGCAGCATAAGCAGTGGTTCTATGGGTTCGAGGATCCCCGCTTTTAGCAAATTGAACGGCGTCGATGTGCCGCTGATCAATAGATCGAAGTAACGCACGCCGGCAGCATGTTCGGCGGAGATCTTGCCGGCATTGCTAGGGCCGCGCGACGCGCTCAGGTCGAGCTCGATGCCGGGATAGCGCTTGGGAAATACTTCGGTGATCGCCCTGCGCAACTCGGCGCTGGCGGGAATCGCCGCGACTACCTTGCCTTCCCTTCTGGCGGCTTCGAGGGTTTTGTCCCACTCCAGTGTGGAGGAGGGTTTTACTTCACCGGCAAATCCCATCATGGGCGCAAGCGCGACGATGAACAGATAGCGAATTAACTGTGGGCAAAAAAATTTCATCCGAACCTCCTTGATGCGAGCTGCGATGTTGCAGACGAAGGTCGCTGCAGAATGACCCAATCTGACCTGGACGGCTGGTGCTGTCAAGAAATCCCATTGACCTAAGCGGCGCGAGCCAATCGAGGGTCATTTAGCGGGGGAGTGGATTGCTATCTCGATCGCGGAAGCGAGCAGATGCGTCCCAGGAGAAAATGCAAGTGAGCCCGCCAAGATATTGACGATTATCGATAGGTTCGATGCGATGACGCTGAGACCGATGAGCCTTAATCGAAAGATGAACGAAAAAAACACTGTGACTAGGCTGACGATAAGATTGACGACCACCGCGGGAAGCGTCGCGTAGCCAGAGACCGTTATCAACAGGGGAAGCCGGAATTCTGCGCCGCCCATCCCGATCAATCCGCCCAGCATGCCGACCGTGGCTCCGGTCGCAAAGGATGGGAATGGCGTTCGTGAACTTTCAGCGTTTGGCGACAACTTTTCCTCGGATGCGTTGATCGAAAAGCGGCGAGATGCGGCCCCGTCATGAGTGGCGCGGAACAAGGCGTACCGCAGGAGCTTTGATAACCGCTACGATTTTCTCTTGCAGTTTCAACCCAAGCTCATCCACTGCTTGCCGCGTGACCGAGGAAATGAGTGGAAATCCTACGTCGACTTTGATTTGCGTCAATGGCCCTGACGGCACGATCTCCAGGATGACTCCCGCAAGGCGGTTGCGCGCGCTGCCGGCGGCGTCACGAAGCTTTTCAAGGAGGACATCTTCGGCGCGAATGCAAACATAGACATCGCTCAAGCTGGGCTCATTTGAGAGGGCGGACAGAGTAACTTCACCGACTCGCACGCTTGCCAGATCGTCGCCATTGGCGATTACCTTGCCAGAGACGATTGTTTCCACGCCCAGCGAATGAGCTACTTCGATGTCCTCCGGCGCGCTGAACACCTGCTGTGGGTGGCCGATCTGGCGCACTTTCCCCCCGACCATGACGACCAACTGATCGCCGAGTGAGAGGGCTTCAGTCCAATCGTGGGTGACGAGGACGGTGGGTATGGCCAGGTCGTGCAACAATTTGGCGAACTCGCCGCGCACGTGCTTGCGCGTAGGAAGATCCAGGGCCGACATGGGTTCGTCGAGCAGGAGCAGGCGCGGCTCTCGAACCAATGCGCGAGCGAGCGCCACCCGTTGTTGCTGGCCGCCGGAAAGCTCCCTTGGTTTTCGATTTTCAAGACCGTCGAGTTGCACCAGTTGAAGAATCTTCTGGAGCTTACTTGCGCGCAGTTCGCGCGCTACTTCCTTCAGCCCGTAGGCAACATTTTGATTGACCGTCAAATGGGGGAAGAGCGCGTAGTCTTGAAACACGTAGCCGATGAAGCGTTTCTGCGGCGGTATCATGACGCCGGCTTGGGCGTCGAACCACGCTTCTGCGCCGAAACTGATGCGCCCGGTATTGGGACGCTCCAATCCGGCCAAGGACCTGAGGATCGTCGTCTTGCCGGCGCCGGAGGGGCCAAAAAGCACGGTCACATGATGACGATCTGCCGGGAACGAAAGCGCAGCCGTGATGGTTCTTCCGCCGGGAAAAACCTTTTCGACGTCAACGATGACCTGCGAAGTTTGGTTATTCACGTGTCCACCTAAGGTTTCGGGAACACGCGCCACATCTGATTGTGAATCGAGTAGAGCAATGTCAAAACCGCGAAGGAAAAAATCAGCAACACCAGGCTAGTTTGCCCAGCGGACGCGTAGTCCAATGACTGCACGTGATCGTAAATTTCGATTGACATGGTTCGCGTGACGCCCTGGATATTGCCGCCGACCATGACCACGACGCCGAATTCGCCGATGGTGTGGGCGAAGCTCAACACCAGGGCGGTAATCACGCCGGGAACGGACATGGGTAAAATCACGCGAAAAAAGGTGCCGAGCTTGGAGATGCCCAAGGTCCACGAAGCTTCGATCAACCGGCGATCGACCGCTTGAAAACCCGCCATCAGCGGCTGGACCGCAAACGGCAGACTGTAGAGTACGGACGCAAACAAGAGCCCGCCGAACGTAAAGGGCAACCTGCTGCCGAAGACGGTCTCGTAAAGTCGGCCCAGCGGACTCCACGGGCCGATCGCCACCAGCACGTAGAACCCCAGAACCGTCGGCGGCAGCACCAAGGGCAAGGCGACCACCGCTTCCGCCAGGAATTTCCACTTTTTCTGCGTGTAAACCAGCCAATAGGCGATCGGCAGGCTGAGCGGCAGCAGGATCAGCGTTGTCATTAAAGCGAGCTTGAGAGTGATTGCCACGGTGTCCCAGTTCATAAACCTTCCTAGTTGCGCGTTGGCCCTTTGGGGAGAAAGAAGCCGTATTTCTTAAGTATGGCTTGGCTCGACGGGGACTTGATCCACTCGTAGAACTGGCGGGTGGCGGCAAGGTTGCCCTTGTCGCGGGCCGCCTTCAATATCGCCGCGCCCTGAGTCATGCGCGGAAAAGTTTCGAGCGGAATCTCCCAGTACTTTCCCCTCACCTTGACGCTTGGCGCCACGGCGATGGCGAGCGCGATGATGCCGATATCTGCGGCCCCGGTGTCGATGAACTGAGCGGTCTGGGAAATGTTTTCGCCGAGGACGAATTTGTCCTTGAGCGTGTCGTAGATACCGTAATGCTGGAGCGCCGACGCGGCCGCCCGCCCATACGGCGCATGCTCCGGGTTGGCGATGGCGATCTTTTTGATCGAGTAATGAAAGAATGCCTTCGACTGGAGTTTCTCGACGTCGATGGGAGATTTTACCGGCACCCACGCGACGATCCGGCCGATGGCGTAAGTAAATAGCGTGCCAGGTTCGGTCAGCCCGGCCTTTTCCAACTCCGCCGGGTACATGATGTCGGCGGAAAAATAGACGTCGAAGGGCGCGCCATTTTTGATCTGCGAGTGAAAGTTGCCGGAGGAGCCAATCGTCAGCTTGACCTTGTGCGGCGATTGCTTCTCGAACTCGGCGACGATGTCCTTGATCGCAAAGTTTAAATCGGCGGCTGCCGCCACGAGGATTTCAGCGGCCAAGCCCCGACCGGATGTCCACAAAATCGAGAAAAATAGTACCACGGTGATAAAGAGTTTTCGCATTTGTTACGCTGGTTGTTAGCTTTTGTTTCAAGAATTGACGACGATTTTTCCGGTTTCACGGGTGTCATAACCGCCGAGGGCTTCGAGCTCGTCGCGGAACGGTTTGCTGGTGATGATGTCGAGGAGCATTCGGAGGCCACCGACTGATTCGTAGTAAGCTTTAGGGATGATGAGGTCGTAGCGCTCGCGCTGCAGTGGGACGAAATCCAAGCCGCAGATAGACGCGACGGAGCGCACGCTGATGCCGGTGTCGGCGAGGCCGGCTTTAACTCGTGAGGCGATGTCGAGGTGGGAAAAGACTTCGTCGCGATAACCCCTGACGCGTTTGGGGTTGATGGCATTGGCGAGCATCTGTTTGTCGAGTAGACGCCGCGCCCCCGATCCCGTCTCGCGGTTGACGATTTTTACCGTTGGCTTTGCGATATCGGCGATGCCGCGGAGTTTTTTGGGATTGCCCTGGCGCACGATAAAGCCTTCTTCCCAATGGGCGAAGGTGACGACGATCAAATCCATGTCGCCGACGAACTTCCTCAAATCGGGAAGCCTCCAGGCGCCCGAGACCTCTTCAGCGAGATGAATGCCGGCGGCATGAACTTCGCCGCGCTTGAGCGCCGCGAGGGCGAGGCTGCTGCCCATCAGGCAAGGCACCACGTTGTCCCTCGTCGTGTTTGCGCACGTGTTCGCCGGCCAGAAACATCGACGGATCGCAGCCGCCGACAACGATCTTGCGGTGCACCTCCTCTCGGTCCTTGAGGAGCTTGACCTTGACGCGGCGACTCATCGGGGCTCGACTCGACGATCAAGACCGTCCGCCGTGACGCTCAGACTGGCCAGCTCCCCCAGTCCCTGAAGCGGACGCACCAGCACGCGGTGGCCGATTTGCGTCACCTGCGCGCGCGTCGGGCCTTCGGTGTTGGAGAGAGAGCCGATCAGTTCCCCCTCGATGATTTCCCCGCCCTGTTTGATGCTGAACAAATCTTCGACGCGGCATTGGAGCGCCCGCGCAAGCTGGAGCGCGACTGAGGTTGCCGGGGAGTATTGATTCGTTTCCACGGCGGCAACTGACTGGCGTGTGATGCCGGCCATGTCGGCGAGTTGTTTTTGCGACAAACCCGCGGCCTGGCGCTTTTCGCGCAGGCGGTTTTCGAGCGCCGGTTGATGCGGTGAATAGGTTTCAGGTGATTCTATGATACCAGACATAATGTTAGGTATCATGTCACAAAGAAATCTGTCAAGCGCTCCGAATTTTGGTGGCGATTCGGTTTGAAAGCACATCCATCACTTCGTTCAGGATGAAAGCTGCAATCCGGGGTGTCATTCTGAGGGCAGCGAAGAATCTGATTCGATGCGAATATTGCTTTAAATTATGCGGGCGGGTCAAACCGAGTGGATACGGAATCCTTTTCCGCGCTAGGATTCAGCCGGACTTGCGGAAGTCACACTTCTGAATCGAGGGACACGGAACGTCGCCGTAGGAGCAGAAGACGTAGCAGTGCCCCGGCTTCGTTTTGAGCAAAGTGCGGCAACCCGGTCATTCGTAAAAGAACTGGCAAGGATCGGCGGGCATTTGCAAAAGTTCAGCGTGACTGCGGTGAGGACATGTCCATGTGCTTTCAAGGACCGTCTCCCTGATCCAAGCTGTTTATTTGAGAAATTTTTCGATCTTTTTACGCAGGGCCTCTTCGCCCTGCGGTCCGGCGTAGCGGTCGACGATCATTCCGTCTTTTGAGACGATGACGCTGTGCGGGGTGCCGACGAAACCATAGGGAGCGGCGATCGTCACACCGTCGTCACGACCGAAAGGGAAGGTCCAGCCGTAGGTTTTGACAAACTGCCGGACGGCGGCGTCGGTGTCGCGAACGAAAATCCCGATGAACTGTACGTCTCGGTCCTTGAACTCGCGCTGCAACTTTTCGACGGCGGAAGCCTCCCGCCTGCAGGCCGGTCAGTAAGAGGCGACGAATTTCAGAACTTGCAATTTTCCTTTCAGCTCGGAAGTGCGGAGGTGCCACCGTCTAAAAGATTAAGGGCAAACGCCGGCGCGGCGACATTTTTGTTTTGAGCGTTAAGCTCATGACGCGGAGATTGAAGAAAATACAGCCCCAAGCCCCGCAACTCGTTCGTTGTCCTGCCGCTCGCGCTCGCGCTTCCGGCTTCGTACGAGCTGGCTGTGGTGGTTATTGTTTTTCAGTCCCTGGTAGAGCTGTTCGGCATGTTGGCCTATCTCCGGTGGGTGCCGGCTAAGCTTTTTCCAACGGCGTTGTGAATCTGGAGGGAATCTAAAATCGTCAAACACGCTTTTGGCGTTATCGGTGAGGTTAACTTGACCCCGTCGCGTTGACCCCGCCGGGCTTTTTGAACCGGCGCGAGTGGCGGCTCCAGTCGCAGCCGCAGGCGTTGCAGTACCACTCGCTCATGCCTTCCCATTCTTCGCGGTCGGCGGCGATGGCTCAGGCCCTGTTTGATCCTCTCAGCCTGCGCGGCGGTTGGAATGCCGTGAATTACGGCAACGACCGATGATGCGCCGCATTCCGGGCAGACCGGCGTCGGTTTGACGGATTTCGTTTTCGCCGATCGACCTGCCATCGGGATTTATCGCTCGCAATTAGTCGGTAATTCCACGAACGGTTAGAGAGTTTTTCTCACTTCGTTCGCGACGTCGACCAAGAGTTTAGCCTTGGCATCGGCCAGCTCCCGGGTGATCGTCATGAGGCCGCAGTCTGGGGCGAGCCAGAGATTTTTCGGCTCGATGTATTTGAGCGCCTGGCGCACGCGATCGGCTACTGTCGCGACCGAGGGCACGGGGGCATCGCTGGGATCGACGCAGCCAAACATAACGATGCGCCCTTTGGCGATCGATAGCACTGCGGGATCGTAGCCGCTACGGGCGAACTCGACGCCGAAGCCGCCGATCTTGGTTTTCATTAATTCTTCGAGCAGTTCGGGATATTCATACTCATGCTGCCGGCCACCGCCGCCGGGATAGCCGTAGCAGAGATGGACCACCGTCGGCACGGTGATGCCTTCGAGACAGCGGTCGAGCGCCTTGGCGCCGTAGGCGAAGACTTTTTCGTGATAGCGGGTCATCGCCGGCTCGTCGATCTCCAGGACGTCGCAGCCGGCGGCTTGCAGGTCGCGCAGCTCTTGGTTGATCGCCGCCGCGACATCCATCGCCATGGCGGCCTCGTCGCCTTTGTAATACTCGTCGAGCGTGCTGTCGACCACGGTCATCGGTCCGGGCACGTCCATCTTGATCGGTTTGTCGGTTTGCGCCTTGGCGAATTTGAGATCCTCGACGATCGCCTGTTTGCGCCGCTTGATCTTGCCGACGATGCGCGGCACCGGCCGCGGCTGCTCGCGCCGGCGATAGATGGTCTTGACCGCTTCATGTTCGAGGTCGATGCCGTCGAAGGACGCGAGCACATGATTGATAAAGCCGGTGCGCCGCTGCTCGCCGTCGGACAACAGATCGAGGCCGATGCGTTCTTGATTGTGAATGCTCAGCGCCGTGGCGTCGTCCTGCGCCTGCTTGAGTTCCGCGCCCTCAAGTCGAAACACGGCGCGGCTGCGCTCGTTCTGCGCCAGCCAACTGGGCCGGGGAAAACTGCCGATGGTGGTGGCGGCGATGGGTGGAAGTTGCATGGTTCACCTCGATGGGGAGATTTGTCTCTGGCTATATATGCGCTGCTGGTGAAACACAAGATGATTTTGAATGGATAATGGAGAATTGAGAATGGATAATGAGATGAGGGGGAACTCGAACTCAGGCGGAACCGGCTTAGATGGGGATGCGCGATCGTGGTGGCGGCGGATTCGGTGCCGGATCCAGTGGCCTACGAGCGTGTTGAAAAACACTGGTATTTCCGTCGTAAACATCAGCGGCTCGCCGCTGAAGGGGTGTTTGAAGGAAATCGAGCGGGCATGCAGCGCTAGACGTTGGTAACGTTTATGTTCTTTGCCATAGCGTTCGTCACCGACCACCGGGTGGCCGATGCCGGCGAGGTGCACGCGGATTTGGTGCTTCCGGCCGGTTAAAAGATCGACTTCGAGCAGCGAAAAGTCTTTGGTCTCTTTCAGAACTTTGTATGCCGTGTGCGAAAGCTTTCCCTTGCGCGTGTCGGTGGTTGTGTAGACGCCGTGCGCTTGGTTTTCCGCCAGATAGGTCGTGATCGTGTCCGTGCGCTTCTCGCAACGGCCGTGGACGACGGCGAGATATTGCTTCTGGGTATCTTGCCACTGGCTTTGCAAGCGAAACTTCGCCTGTTCGTTCTTGGCGAATATGAGTATCCCTGAGGTCTCGCGATCGAGCCGGTGCACGATGAAGATACGATTCCGAGATTTCGCTATTCCCTTGCGAACGTAGTCGGTGAGAATGAAGTAGGCCGTGCGCGATTTTTCTCGCTCCGTGCTGATCGTCAACAGGCCCGCCGGTTTGTCGACGACGATGATGTCGCGGTCTTCGTGGAGAATTTCGATGCCACCCAAGTGATGTTTGCCACTCGGACCAGGGTGTCTACGCATCGTCAGTCTTGGTCTGCGGCTCGATGGAACGGGTTAATCCCATCATAATGCTCTGCGGGAGCGCCGCATGACGTACTCGCGCAGCACACGATCCATGCGGGACTGCCACCCTTCGCCGGTGGACTTGAAGTACGCCAAGACCTCCCGGCTATAACGCACAGATACGAGTTGCTTCGCTCTCCCGGACTTGGGACGGCCGCGCAGCGCTCTCATGGGCACCATGGTCTTCAATTGCTTGAGTGTGAGCGGCTGCGGGCATCGGGATCAGCCTTAGCCGCGGCCGTGATGGCCTTATCTTCTCGCACCGTAGGCATGACGACGGACGGGCGTCTAGTTGTTTTCGGACATAGTATTTTACCTCTCGCCGATTGGCTTGATGTAGGCTGATGAACCTTCGCGCCTCACCTCGATCGACAAATGCCACGTAGTAAAGGCATCTCGGTTTGCGGCGCGAGGGCAATCATCCGCGGCTCGTCGTAGGTGAAGCGGTCGTCGATCCAAACCAACGCCGCTTCCCAATCAAGTTCACCCGCCAAGGCCAGCGAGACGCCATGCTTGGCTCTATTCGCCACGTCCTTGGCGCGATCGAACTCGATTCGCATGAATAGTTAAAATGTAGCTACAGTAAAGAGGCATGTCAAACGGCGCGCGGATTACTGTCCTGCGCGCTTCGTGGCTAATTTTATGATTCCGAATTTTCTTAAATCGATTTGAACGACTGGACATCCGGCTTTCTTCTCGTTACTCTTTTCTCCCCAACAATCGATAGAACAGCGCCGTCGTTATGATCAACGACACGGCGGCAGTCAGCGCGATGCCGAGCGATGCGCCGAAGAGTGTCGCCGCGGCGCCTAATACGATGGAACCGACGGAGCGCATGCCTTGGTCGAGGTTGAATACGCTCATCACCCGGCCCATGAGAGTGCGCGGGGCTTCGATCTGGATGATCACCCGGCTGATCGTGCGAAAGCATACTTGGCCGGCGCCGACCAGGGCCAAGAGTGCTACCGAAAGCCAGAAGATCGGTGAGAAGCAGAATAGAATGAGAAAGATCGGCGTCGTCGTGGTCATGACCCAGAGCAGCATGGCGCGGTTCCAGCGTTCGCCGACCGAGGCGAGGAAACTGAGCGATGCGATGCCGCCCAATCCCGGCGCCGCTAACAATATGCCGAGCCCTCTCGGGCCGACCTGCAAGACATCCTTGGCGAAGACCGGCAGAAAACTCTGGTAGGTGACGATAAACACGGCGAAGGTGTAGGCGGCGATGACGCTGCTCAAGATCAGCGGCTCGTGCCAGACATAGTTAAAGCCTTCCTTGAACTCGCGCAGGAAGTTGTCTTCGCGCTTTATCGGTGGTTCTTTATTGGTGCGAATAAACAGCATGCCAATGCCAGCGAGTATCAGAGTTACGCCGAACACCGCGTAACAGCCGTCGATGCCGATCAGGAGAATCAAGACGCCGCCGATGGAGGGTCCCGCTGTCCGAGCGATGTTGAAGCCGACGGTGTAGAGCGAGACGGCGTTCATGACATGTTCCCGTGGCACTAGTTCGGCGAGGATCGATTGGGCAGCGGATGGATTGATCGCGCGAATCGAGCCGGAGAGGATTTCCAGCACCAGCAGGTGCCAGAACGCCAGCGTGCCGAAAGCATGGATCACTAAAAAAATCGCTATCGGGACGACCGAGACGAGATTCACCAGGATCAACATCAGCTTGCGATCGTAGCGGTCGACGTAGACGCCGCTCAAGGCGCCAAAAATCAAACGGGGCAACGCGCTGCACAGGCCCAAAATACCCAACGACATCGCCGAGCCGGTGATCTCGTAGGTGATCCAGTATAACGCGACCTCCTGAACGAAATGGCCGAGGGAGCCCAACAAATCCGTCGACCAGAAGATGGCGTAGTCACGGTAGCGCAGAGAGTGAAAGATGCGAATGGTGTCGTGCTCCTTAGTAATGTCGGTTTGAGACTCTCGGATTCGGATATGTCTCACGCAAAGGCGCGAAGACGCTAAGTTCGAGATCAAAGATCATTTTAAGCCCGAAACTTCGCGACTTTGCGCCTTCGTGAGAGATATCCGATTCTAGTGTTTATAGCCTTTCCGGTACATCTCGGAAAGGAAGCTGAAGCAAGATTCGAGTTGTGTATGCGGTGCCCGATGTCCGACGGTAATCCAAAATCGAAAATCCAAAATGGTCATGCTGGTTGACAGCGCGCAAGTTTCGGAATACTTCGGTGTCATCAACTTCGCTGAAGGAGAAAAACGATTGTGGCTTACGATGATCGCAGCGTGAAACCGATGAGCGCGAGTCTGATGCGGGCGCGGGTGGCGACGAAAATTCTCGCCGGGCTTTACGAAGAGGCGCCGACGATGTTGACCAGCGCGATTCGCTTGATGGTCGAATTGCCTGGCGGCAAGAAGGGGCGCAAGGGGCCGCCTTATCCATTTACCATCGGTGTCAGCCCGGCGTGGTGCAGCGGCTTGAATGGCGCCAAGCTGGTGGCCAACGGCAAGCTCGATCTCGTCTGGTTGAATCCGTCGATCATTCCGTCGATGGCGGTGCGCGGCGTCGGGCCGTTTACGAAAAGGAGCCCGCTGCGCGCGCTGGCAGTGTTTCCGTCCTGGGACCGCTTGGTGATCGCCGTGTCGCCGCGCTTGGGCGTGAATAGCATGGAAGAATTGATCGCCAAGAAACCGAAAATGCGCGTGTCCATCGCGGTCAACGACTGCGTCGATTTCGCCATCAAATTCTTGCTCAAGGCCCATGGCATCACGCAAAATCATTTCGTCAGATGGGGCGGCAAGGTCGACGAAGTCGTGCGCCCGAGTAATCCGCACCGGCGCGAGGGGATTATCTCCGGCAAACTCGACATGGTGATCGACGAAGGCATGGACTCCTGGGGCGATGTCGCGGTCGAGCACGGCATGAAGTTTTTATCCTATTCCGAGCCGGTGCTGAAAAAATTAGAACAGTACGGCTTCCAGCGCGCGCGTTTGGATCATGGACGGATCGACGGCATCAATGATCCGACCACGGTGGTGGATTTCAGCGGCTGGCCCATCGTCGTGCACAAAAATTTCCCCGACGACTTGGCCTACCACATCGCCGGCGTGCTGGAAAAAATCCGCGAGGAGATTCCCTACGACGCGACGGAAACGCCGTCGATGAAGCAGTTATGTTCCAACAGCGAATCGGGTCCGCTGGATTTTCCACTGCACCCGGGGGCGGAGAAGTATTATCGGGAGAAGGGTTATCTGTAAGCCTTCGGTCTGAGTCCTGCGTTTGCGGTTATCGGTGGACCGATTCAGCCAGAGCGACGGTCGTGACCCACCGGGCCTTCGTCAGCGCCGCGGCGTCTATCTGGCGATGCCGTAGGTTTTTACGATCTGGTCGATGAAGCCGCTGTCGTCGAGTTTTTTCACCAGGCGGGAGTCGACGAGGTTTTCCAGGTTGATGTTTGCCACCTGCGGGTTCTGTGTTTTCATGAAGCGCTGCATGTTGCGCATGCCCTCCATGGACGGATACGGTTTCAAGTCGGTGGCTTTGGTCACGCCATCGTAGCCCTCTTCTGCGTCGGCCGGGTCGCTGAGCTTGAGCCGTTTCATGATCGTCCGAACCACCAGCGGTTTGTTCTCAGGCGCAAGGGTAAACGCCGCTCCTTCGATCAATGCTTTCAAGAGATTCTCCAAAATTTGCGGTTGGGACTGCAAGAACGAATTGAGCACCACCACGGTGGAGCTGACGGTGCGGCTGTTGGTCTTGTTGAGTTCCACCAGAATCGGAAAGCCCTTTTTCTTGAGCTTCTGGCTGAATGCGGTATCGAGGGGCGCGGCATCGATGACGCCGGTCTCCAAGGCTTGGGCGAGCACGGTTTGGTCGCCGATGGTGAGGACGCGGATATCGTCGCGCGTCGGATCGATTTTGAGCTGTTCGAGCGCCAGCATCGCGGTGATCCACAGACTACCGCCAACGACCTGAACGCCCACTCGTTTACCGCGCAGATCTTTCGCCGAGTTGATGCCGGGCCGGGCGACCAGGTCGTGGGTGAGTTTGCTGGTGAACGCTGCGACGATCTTGAGATCCGGCCCTTTGTCGCCAACCCCGAGAACCGAGATGCCGCCGGCTTGGCTGATGTCGATACTTTTTGAGTAAAGCGCGGCGATCGAGAGCGCGCTGTTGCGGATGAAAATGACTTCCGCCTTGATGCCGTACTTGGCGAAAAAGCCTTGCTCGTCGGTGATCCAAAGGGGCGCGACCCGCGGGTTATTAGCGGCGTGGGCGATGATCAGTTTTACCGGCGCCGATGCGCTAACGGCTGCACGAACGTTGCTCAACGGAATGAGCAACCCGAGAGCAACAATCAGGAGCTTGATCATTGCCTGGCCTCCTGCGCTCGGTATCCGGAATAGGTCCGGGCTAAAATCGATAACGTAAATTCTCATGCCATGCCGAACAAGCGCATGGCGTTGGCGCCTAGGATCTTTTCTTTGTCGCCGTCTGAAACTCCCTCCATCTCTTTGATCATGTGCACGGTGCCCTGTTTCGAGTTCCAGGTCGCCGATGGATCGCCGTGCGGATAATCGCTGCCGACGGTGAGATTGTGGCCCTTCCAATAGTCGCAGGCGTATTTTAAAGAGTTTTCCGCGGCGAACGCCGAAACCCAGATTTGATCGAAAAACTCCCTGGGATTCTTACCGAGTTTTTTCTTTGCCGCCGGGTCCATGTCCAAGCGGTCCATCAGCCAGGGCACGAATGCCGCCGAACCCTTCGACAAAGCAGACCCGCAGTTTGGGAAATTCTTTCAGCGCGCCGCGCAGAATCAAACTGCCGATGTCGACGATGTAGCGAAACGGGAAAGCGAGCAGGAAGGGCAGAGCGTTGTTGTCGACTTCCAGATAAAGCTGCTCGATGCCGACCAGCGCCGGATTGGGATGGCCGTCGCGGTCCGATGCAGTATCGTGCACGAGGATCGGTACGTTGAGATCGCAGCACTTCTGGTAGAACGGCCAGAGCTTTTCCGCGCCGAGATTGGCGTCGGCGAAGCCGCCCATGAATTTTACAGCTTTGAGACCGAGCGTCTTCACCGAACGCTCAAGCTCGCGGCAGGACTCTTCAACGTCGGGAAGGAAAACCCAGGAGACGCCGTAATATTTCTCCGGGTGGGCGCACTCTTTGAGATCCTGCGCCACCGCGTCATTGTAGCGGCGCGCTAGCTCGCCGCCCAGCTCGCGATCCCAGGTGTAGAGCAGCTCGCGATTTTCCGGGATGAGCACGTGGATGTCGAAACCTTCCCAGTCCACATGCTGGTCGCGAGTGTCGAGATGCCAGCGTCCTTTGGGCGCTTGATTTTTGATTAACGTGCCATCCGGCAACACCGATCGCACGTCGTCGCCATTTCTGACGACCCGAGGCGAGTTCGGGAATTTGGCGCACACCCCTTCCAAAAATTTCACCGGGAAGTAATGGGAATCGCAATCGATGTACATGGCTTGGTCCTCCTAGATGAATGAATCTGCCGTGTCAGGCGCAAATAATCACACGCAGTCGTCCGGCTCTTGCTTGATTGTTCCGAGCATACGTCCGCTCAGGTTTTAACGTCAAGGCAAAAACGTTACGAGGCAAATACCGGATTCAGGCCGAGAGGGATTACTCCGCAAGTCCCAAAAGTCCGAGCATCCGGGTTACTCGCGCGTCCAGCTCATTTGCGTCACGCAGTTCCGTGACCCAGATTGTCGGGATATTGGCGAAGCCAAACTTGGCGCCCAGTATGGCGCCGACCACGGCGGCATTGGTATCCGCGTCGCCGCCTTCATGAATCACCTGTAAAACCCCGTCGCGATAGGATTGAGCATTTTTGAGCGCCCAAAACCCAGCGCCCATCGCTTTGAGGGTATAGCCGATCGAGCCAAGTTCAGTGGCTGTCAATCCTTCGTCAAGATCAAAGTCGTCAAGAGTACCGGTCGCCGCCATTTCTAGATATTTGTCGAGCTCAGGCGAATATCCTGCACTCTCGCGCGAGACGATGTCCAGTATCTCTGAGAATTCTTCTTTGCCCTGAAGCATCAGGGCGATCGCCGTGCTGACGGCGACGCACGAACCGACACAGCGCGGGTCGTAGTGCGTGATGCGGCAAACCTTTGCAGCATTCGTTTTGACTTCCGCAAGGGAGTCATATTTCCACACGCCGAGAATTGACGTGCGCATGACCCCGCCGTTGGATGCGACGTGCCGTCCGGATGATTCCCAAACGTACTGGGCGGCTAAATGGGGCGCGGAGAGAAAATATCTCGACTGGAGCACCGACCAAACCGTATTGCCGATACCCATGCCATCCTCAGCCACCCATGTACGGATGCGTTTGGCTATGTCGAGGATGCTGACATCTTGTCCTTCGAGAATGCTGTCAAAAATGCACAGCATCTGGTCTGTATCGTCGGTCCAATCGCCGATGGCCCAGCGTCTGCGATGAGGATCCTGAATTATTTGTGAATACCTGTCGAGGCCATGGGGGTAATTGGCGATTACTGTCGCTTTCGGCATGAATTCGGCGCCCAGCCCCAAGGCGTCGCCGATGGCATGGCCGAAGATTGCTCCTCTGCACCGGTCCGCGACTTGATTCATGGTCACCAAGTGGATGTTGTGGTTACGCGAGGAAAAATTGACCAGCTGTGGCAGAAAACCGCGCCGGCGATTTTGCAGGACGATGAATCGCCAGCTCCGGTCATCAATTCACGCCTTCTTCTGCATCGCCGCCAACACGCGCGCTGGTGTAAATGGCGCTTCGCGCAGGCGCGCGCCGATGGCGTCGAAGATGGCGTTGCCAATCGCCGCGGCGATCGGTGCGCTAGAGGGCTCGCCGCCGCCGAGGGCAGGCATTTCCGGGCGATTGATCAACACCAGTTCGATCTCCGGCACGTCGGGAAAGCGGATCACCGGATAGCTGACCCAGTCCAGCGTCGTGACGCCCGAGGCGTCGAACTTGACCTCTTCCAGGAGCGAGCGGCTGACGCCCTGAATGATGTTGCCCTCGATTTGGTTCTTCAGTCCGTCGGGATTGATGATCAGGCCGCAGTCATGAGCCAAGACAAATCGCGTGACCCGGACATTGCCGTTGGATTTGTCGACTTCCACTTCGGCGACGGCCCCGCATATCGCGTTAGCGCGGTTCGAGATCGACACGCCGCGTCCGTTTGCTGTGTTTCCCGTGGTCGCGGGAGCGGGCGAGGGACGCTCTTGCCAACGCGCTTGTTTGACGACCGCGTTCAAAGCGTCGATACCGCGTTTGTTGTCGGCAAGATAACGCAGGCGAAATTGCACCGGGTCGACCTTCTGATCGGTGGCGATCTCATCGATGAAGCATTCGCTACCGAAGCAACGCGCGATGTCGCCCGGTGCGCGCAAGTAACCAGTGCGCAGTGGCGTTTCTTCGGCTGGCAATATCCACGGCACCAACGGGGCGCTGCCTTTTTGATTCTCGAAGGTATACATGTCACCGACACCTTGACTACCGTTGGAGTTACCCGTGCCGGTGGCCTTCATGCCGATCTGGCGCGAAGCGAGCAGACGCAAGCCGCGGCCGGAAGCGGCCGTGAGCGGAAAGCCACGATCGGCGTAGTCCCAAGCGATTACTTTGCCCTGAGCGTCAACTCCGGCGCGTGCTAGACCCAGCTGCGCCGGGCCCTTGGGATCCCAAGCATGTTCGTCGTCGCGCATCCATTGCACACGCACCGGTTTGCCGACCGCACGCGACAGCAGCGCGGCGTCTTCGGCGCCATCGTCCGCACCCAGGCGGCCGTAGCTGCCGGCTGCTTCGCGCCAGAGGACACGGACATTTTTTTCCGGGATGCCGAGTAATTGCGCCACCGCTTCGCGGGTCTCGAAGGAACCTTGAGTGCCGGTGTAGAGTGTTACTTGATCGCCGTTGACGTCAGCCACAGCGCAGGATGGACCCATCATGCCGTGCAACTGAAACGGCCAACGGTAGGTGGCTTCGTAGGTTTTGCTCGCCTGTTTCAGTGCTTGCTCGGGATTGCCGCGATTGACCCGGACCTGATCGTTATATGCTTTGGTGTTTTTGATATAGCCGAAGAGTTCATCATAGTTGGCCGGCATCTTCGTCGCCGGTTGCGACCATGTGACTTTAAGCGCTTTCGCCGCCTTGACCGCAGCCCATTCTGTCGTGCAGACGACGCCGACAAAACTTCCTTCTTGCACGACTTTCACCAAACCTGGGATGTTCTTTACGGCACTTTCATCGATGTTCGCCGGCTTGGAAGTTATCGTGGGCGGCCGCACCACGCGGCCGTGCAACATGCCAGGGATGCGGACATCGTGGGCGTAGACAAAGTCACCGGTCAGCTTCGGCGGTAGGTCGAGCCGTTTCTGCGAAGTGCCGACTATTTTATAATCTTTGACGTTTTTTGCGCGCACCTCGGGCGCGACTTTCATGTTCCAGCCGGTGCCTTCGGCGGTGATTTTTAGGTTGAACTTCTTGCCGCCGATGAGCTGGCCATAGGATACGGATGTTTTTCCATCGCTGACAATACCGTCCGTGACCGTGAGCTTTTCCACAATCGTGTTAAGCCGGGCGGCGGCTAGTTTCAACAACTCCTGGCGCGCCGCGGCGGCGGCCTGGCGCAGCTGCGGGCCGCCGCGTTCGATGGTTCGGCTGCCGGCGGTGATGCCCTGGTCGATGGTTTTCGCCGTGTCCAATTCGATCATATGGATGCGGTTGAACGGCACGTCCAATTCTTCGGCGACGATTTGCGCCAGCGCGGTTGTCACGCCGGTGCCGAGATCGACTTTACCGGAATAGACCGTCACCGTACCGTCGGGCGCGATGGCGAGCCAGGAATCGAGTTGTGTCGGATCGGCGTCAAAGCGCGGCTCCACATTCGACTGGGCGCACACGCCCGACGCTGGAAACAAGTTGAAACTGACGACCAGCGCGCCCGAGGATTTGAGAAATTCTCGGCGAGTAAGAGTCGAAATTTTCTTCGATTTCATCATCGGCTCCTTAAGCTAGTTGCCCCGACGCGCGTTTGACCGCGCGCAGGATTCTTACATGGGTGCCGCAGCGGCAGAGATTGCCCGCCAGAGCTTCCTTGATCTGCGCATCCGTCGGCTTCGGATTCTTATCGAGCAGGGCTTTGCTGGTCATGATCATGCCGTTGATGCAGTAGCCGCATTGCACCGCTTGCTCGTCGACGAAAGCCTGCTGGATCTTGTGCATCTTCTTGGTGTTGCCCAAGCCTTCGAGCGTGGTCACCGCTTTGTTTTGCACCGTGCCAACCGGCGTAACGCAAGAGCGGATGGCGACCCCGTCCATGATCACCGTGCATGCGCCGCACTGTGCTAGGCCGCAGCCAAACTTGGGGCCATTTAACTGTAAATCGTTGCGCAGCGCATAGAGTAGCGGCATTTCCGGCTCAGCGTCGACGATTTGCGACTTGCCATTTACACGGAGTGAGAGTTTGGCCATGGGAGGCTCCTCCTATTTGGTTTCGGGCTAGAGTCTCGGGTGAGGTACTGAATTCGTTTGTCTACCTATGGGGCGCATTAAAGATGAAACTTGGTCCCCAAGTCAAGTTGAAATTAGACGCTGCCTGTCTGTGCCGTCGTGCAGACGAGGCGCCAGACTCTAGACGGTTTACGCTATTTCGCGCTGTTCAATTGCCGCACGAAACGGTCGTCGAAGAATTGCCCCGGCGTAGCCTTCCTGGCTTCTGGAACGGTTTCCGACATAAAGTCCAAGATGCCTTGCATCCCCGGTTCGGAAATCATCAGCTCACGCTTGAAGCCGGCTTTGCGGTAAAATTCATAGGTGCGCTCGATGATATCGGGATCGCTGTCCTTGGTGTATTTCGGTATGACTCTCATGGTGAACGGCTTGTCGTTGTAGTAGCGATCAATGCCGCTGCGCACGGCGCGCAAGAGCGGAACCAGGCGCGGCGCTAGTTCTTCCATGCGGCTTTTCCGAACCACAAGCCCGACGTTTTGATAAGGCTGATCCATCGTGGTCGCCAGGGAGCGAAAGCCGGCGCGCTCAATTTGAAAACTTACCGGTGGGCCCAGCGCCCCTGCGACAATCTGGTTGGTTTGCAGCGAAGCCGCGATCTGGATCGTGCCGCCCATGATGCGCAGCTGCACATCCTTGGGCGTTAGGCCCAACTTACGCAGCGCAACCAATGTGCCGTAAGCCACGGGCGTGCCTGGCCGTTCGGTGCCGACGATTTTCCCGCGCAAATGCTCGGCAGTTTTGATTTCGGGCCGAGCGTATAAATCCCAGACCATGGTGTTGAGCATGCCGGAAATAAACACCACATCGAAGCCGCGCAGCGAAGCCGTAATCACCGGCACTGCGGAAACTTGAATGACGTCGACTTCGTTGGCGATCAAGGCGGGTAGGGCTAGGACCGAGGACATGGAAATCATCTCAACGTCCAGGCCCTCTTTAGCGAAGCCGCCGCTCTCTTTGGCCATCCACAGCGATGCCATGGTTCCCGACGTGAATAGGTAGGCGATGCGTAATGGGCGGGGAGTGCCGGCGTGGGCTTCTTGAGCTGTGCCAACGGCGAGCGCCAGGAGGATCATCAGCGCGACGATCAACTTGTTATGGAAAACCCCCATGAGCGCTTTGTAGTATGGTCCGGCGTCGGTTCGCAAGGATGAATAGATTGGCGTTTGTCGCAAAAGGTGGCAATTGTGGACTGTCAAGCGAATCGTCTCGAAGCTGAAACGCGGCGCAAAAATTAATGAGGGCGCAAATTAACTGTCCGCTCGGAACCGGCAGGTCACTTTTATGCGATTGGCGATTATCGTTGCGGGTCCGGGAAAACAAAACGATTCAAACATAATGGCGAATAAATTCGTAATATCCTCTCTTTCCATACTCAGAGTGCCTTACGACCGAGCGCCTGATTTTTTCTATTCGCGCCAGGTATTCGACAAGGGTCAGATTATTTATTTTTCCGATGCGTTCAGCGCCAATGACGACACACCAATCGACAATACCCTTGGCGAGCGGGTGGTTGGTAACCTTTTCGTGCTTGGCGAATCCGCATTGCTTGCGAACGGCTATTTTGGCGTTTTCCAAGGCGAAGATGCAGAGTGAATCGGTAAGATCGGCGTGCAGCTCATACTCCCGCTTGAGACCGGCTTCGATATTCTGACATACGTCGAGGTGTGGGTCGTTGTTAAAATCTTTCTTGGTCGTTGCCGCTCAGGTTAACTGGACACGATCCGAAAAAGCATTCAAAAAATCACCGTCACACTGTAGTTGCTTTTGCCGGTCTGCTAAATCTCACCTGTCCTTAACGTCATTGCGCCTTTGCGGCAGTAATCTGCCAACCCCAATCCAATCAGTTATCTCTACGCCAGCGTCTCGGCGGTGAAATTCCGATTCTTTTATCCCGCTTGCGCCGGCCTGGGCTCTTCATTGACGAACCAGAGCAGCAGCATGCCGGCGATGTAGGTGGCGGCGGCGATGTAGAAGGCCGGGGTGAAGCCGTAGTTTTGCATGACGTAGCCGATGATCAAGGTCCAGATCGGTCCTGAGATAAAACCGACGAAGTAGTAGATCGAGAAGGCCGCGTCGGTGAGCTCGGGCGTGGCGAAATCGCCGATCATGGTTTGGGTCAGCGAGCCGCGCGCCTGGACGAAGGCGCCATAAAGAATCAGATTGACATAGAAGAGAATGCTCAGGGATGGATGTTGCACCAGCCATACGGTGGTCACCGCCGATAGCAATAAAGTGAGCTGCGTGATGCCGCGCCGCTTGCCGGAGCGGTCGGAGAACCAGGCGATCAAGAGTGGGCCGACCAAGCCGGCGCCTTGCATCAGCGTTAATATCAAACCGCCGCCCGAGGCGGTGACGCCAAATTTGTTGCATGAAGAACGGCACCAGATAGGTCATGTTGACACCGGTGCCGCGTCCCGCCGCGCCGACCATCAGGACTAACGAGGTCAGGACGATGTTGCGGTTCTTCAAACACTGGAGATAGGCAGTCGAATCCAGCTTTGGCTTTCGCCTTGCCGCCGAGTTGTTCACTGGCGCCACCGGCGTGATCCTTGACGAGAAATAGCGTCAGCCCCATGACCAGACTGAAGGCGCCGAAGATCACGAAGGCGGTCTGCCAGGTAAAATATAGCAACGCCAACGACGCGGCCGCTGGGCCGATAAACGAGCCGAGGTTTCCCGCCGAGTGATGAAAGGTCAGCGCCCAGCCGCGCGACTGCGGATAATAGCGCGACAGGATGCTCGATCCCAACGGATGCTGCGGGCTAGAGCCGGCGTCGATGGCGACGCGGGCGGCGACCAGTTGGGGAAAACTGCTGACGAAGAACTGCGACATCGCGGTGATGCCGACGACGCAGTTGCCGATGGCGAGCATGGTGCTGCGTTTGAAAAAATTCGACAAGAAGCCGTAGATCACTTGCAGCCCCTGGCCGACGAAGCTCGACAACGCCGAGATGAATCCCAAGCCGACTAGATCCGAACCCCAACTCGGTCATCATCACCGGAAATATCACCGAGGTGATGCTGTATTGGAGATGATTCAAGACATGGCAGCCGCTGATGAGGCTGAGCGCCAGGCGCTTTTGTTGCAGCGTCACTTCGAGCGTCGGCGTTTCGCTGCCGGTGTTGGCGGCGGCATCGGCTGTGGTGGAGTGATCGGCCATGGCTCTAAATTCCTTGGAGTAATGGAGTGTTGAATAATCTAGTACTGCGTTTGGTTTATAGCGCCGCAGTGGTTGCTGTCAAACTCATGGTTTCGAGTTACGGGTTTCGAGTTTTGGGCCAGCGCGTAACTCGTAACTCTAAACCCGAGACGGTTTCCCCGCCCCGCGGCGTATTCGCCGGCGTGTAGTTGGCCATGAAAAAACTTATCGCGAGACCGAGCAGCATCAGCACGAAACCGGTCAAAAATGCATACCAGAGCGCGTCGCCGAGGCTGGCGATTAACTTAGGCAGCATATCGGCGGGAATCTGTGCGCGGGTGAGCGGCTCCAAAAGATTTTGCGGGTTGGCGAGTTTGGACCAGACAGTGGCGTCAACGGTGGGATTGGCGGCGCGCAATTGGCCGAGAGAGTTTTGCATTTGACTGAGCATCACCGTGCCCATGACGCTGACGGCAAACGCCGCGCCGAAGGTGCGGAACAACATGACCGTCGATGTCGCCACGCCGATGCGCTGTGGGCGCGACCGAGCTTTGGGCCGCGACCAGGGTGGTGAGATTGGCCATGCCCATGCCGACGCCGATGGCGCCGGCGCTAAATGCGACGGCGACGATGCTGGCGCTAAACTGCGGCGCGACGAAAATGGCGTAGCCGATCGCGAGCAAACTCATGCCGGTAACCGCGGCGAAGCGATAGCCGAACCGGTTGATCCAGCGGCCGGCGAGCAAACTGCCGGCGGTCCAGCCCATGCTCAGAATCAAAATAACCAGACCGGTGGCCGTGGCGGTCAGGCCGATCACGCCCTGGAGGAACAGCGGCATGTAGCTGATCGCGCCGAACACGCCCATGGCCGAGATCGTGGCGACGGCGGCGGCCGAGTTATACAAGCCGATGTGAAACAGATCGACGGGCAAGATCGGCTCGGCGGCGCGCCGCTCGATGAAATAGAAAACGATTAAAATCACCAAACCGGCGCCGATGTAGCTCAAGGTTTCGGCGTTTAGCGGGTGGCGCGCGTGAGCGCTTTGCGCCAGAGCGTAGAATAATAACAGCAAGCCAACGAGCAAGCGTGAATGCGCCGGCGAGATCGAGTCGAGCGGCCCGGCGCGTGCCTGCTTCTTCTTTCAAGCCGACGACGATCAGTGTCGTGGCGATGGCGATCAGCGGCAGGTTGATGAAGAAGATCCAGCGCCAACTCCAATTCTCGACAATGACGCCGCCGGCCAGGGGGCCGAGGATGGAGGCGAGGCCCCAGATGCCGCTGATGATGCCTTGCATCTTGGCGCGCTGCTCAGCGGGAAAGATCACCCCGATGACGATAAACGACAGCGCATAGATGGCGCCGCCGCCCAGCCCTTGGACGGCGCGAAAGGCGATCATCGCTTCCATGCTTTGGGCCAGCGCCGCATAGCGTCGAGCCGAGCAGAAAGATCGCGATGCCGATCAGCATCAGCCGGCGCTTGCTGAACAGGTCGGCGAGCTTGCCGAAGATCGGCGTGGTCAGCGCCGAGGTCAGCATGTAAATCGTAAACACCCAGCTATAGAGTTCCAGGCCGCCCAATTTGGCGACGATGGTCGGCATCGACGTGCTGACGACGGTCGCGTCGATGGCGAAAAGAAAGATCACCATCATGACGCCGATGGCGGCGAGATTGCGCTTGGCGGCGGGCGCGCTTCGGTTGGCATTCATGATGGCGGCGATAGACGATGTCGGTCCTCTTGAGTTGTCTTAGATTGGCTTGGGAGTCAAGCCGCAGCAAAAATTGCGCATTGCGTTGACGCGCGCTGCCGGCAGCGCTAAAAAAGCAGCTATCTTACGGAGGCACCTGATGTTGCAAAAATTTACGCTACTCACTCTCGTCACGATCAGTTATTTCTTTGTCCCGCGCATGGCCGCGGCGCAGATCACGGCTGAATTGATCGACGCCGCCAAAAAAGAAGGCGAGGTGATGCTCTACGGCGCTATCACCGTTAACTCGTCGAAAGCGGTCGGCGATGCCTTCGAGAAGAAGTACGGCATCAAGCTGCGCCACTGGCGCGGCGACGCGACCGAACTGATCAATCGCAGTCTGGCTGAAGCGCGGGCGGGGAAGCCGGCGTTCGACGTCACGCTGGGCAACGAAGTGGTGATGGCCGCGCTCGACGAGAAGAGCCTGTTCGCCGTCTTCGAACCGCCGGCGGCGAAGGCCTTTCCGAAGCAGTTTCTCGACCCGGACAAAAAGATGACGCCCTGGCGTGTGTTGCCCTACGGCATCAATTACAATCACCAACTCTTGAAGGCTGAAGAAGCGCCTAAAAATTGGGAGGAACTGTTGCAGCCGAAGTGGAAAGGTAAGTTCGGTGTCGCCAATCCGGGCATTCACGTGACGACGCTGCAGTTCGTTTTGAATCTTGACAAGTTGTTGGGGCCCAAGTGGCTCAAGGTGGTCGAGGGATGGGCGCAGCAGGAGCCGCGGGTAGGGCGCAGCCTAGCGGACAATATCCAGCCGTTAACCTCGGGCGAGATCCAGGTCGCCGTCGGCTACATCAAAGATAAGTTTCAGTATCCCGGTCCCATCGAGTATGTGCGCATGAATAAATATTTGGCGTCCTTGAGTTTCATCGCGATCAATCGCCAGGCGCCGCACGCCAACGCGGCGCGCCTGTTCGCCGATTTCTTCGTCGGGCCTGAAGCCCAGCGCATCTTCGGCAACTTCGGCGAATATGTGTTTCATCCCGAAGCCGATCACAAGTTCAAAAAGGATGTGAAGGACGACCAGATCCTAGTCATGCGGCTGCCAAACAACGAGGAGCTGACAAATTGGAGCAAGAAGTTTCGGGAAATGTTTCGGTAACGCAGCAGTAAAGTATTGAAATAATGGAGTATTGGAGTATTCGGCTATTCGGTCGATTACTCCATGACTCCAATCTTCCAGTTGGGCTTCGAGGCTACAGATGCTTGAATTAGACAAGATCCCTTTTCCTGAAGTGAAGCGGTTGGCCGATGGCGGCCGGGCGCTGACGATTCTCCCGGTCGGTGTCGTCGAGGAGCATGGCGCGCATCTGCCGTTGGGAGTCGATTCCTTTGCGGCGGAGATTTACGCAGCTTCGGCGGCGCCGCATTTGGAAGGCGCGGGCTATGAAGTCGTCGTCGCGCCGACGATCAACTACGGTGTGGCGCGGGCGGCCATCGATTTCCCCGGTACTTTGTCGTTGGAACCGGAGACCTTACGCTCGATGGTAGTCGAGATCGGCAAATCGCTGGCGCGCCATGGACTCAACCGTCTCGTGGTACTCAACGGCCATCGCGATCTGCACCATATGAAAGCGCTCGATGATGCGCGGGCGATTCTCGTCTCGGAAAAAGCCGCGCAGGTTCTGGTTGTTGGCTTTGCTCACGATCCGGAAATGACCGCCGCCTGTTATCGCGAAGGCGTGAAACAATTCTACCAGAGCCCGCGTCCCGATCGTGAAGGACATGGCGGCGAATCGGAGACTTCGGTGGCGCTGCATAGCTTTCCCGAGTTGGTGAAGCGCGAGATTATCGGCGAGCTGACGCCGAACTTCGACTACGATGTCGAGGCGTTTCGCAATGAAACCAAAGACTACTGGAGCATTACCGACGGCCGTGGTTACTTCGGCTCGCCGCAAGCGGCGACGGCGGAGACGGGCGCGAAATTAGTGGCGATCCGCGGCGGCAATATCGCTAATGTGATCTTGAAGGCGTGGGGTAAGCCGTCGACGTGATCGTGCTCGTGGTTCGTGTTCGTTCGCCGAGCTGATCGCGCTGTCTATTCCACCCGGGAGATTACGATTACTCCCGCGACCACCAGAATCGTTCCGACAATCGTTGCAAGATTGATTCGCTCGACTTCTCTGAGAAAGACAGCGCCGATCATCATCGTCCAGATTGGCACGGTCGCCGAAATTGGCGACACGATATAGACCGGTCCCGAGGCAAAGGCTATCAGCATGAAAAGCACGGCGAGGGTTTCGAATATTCCTGAAAGGACCAGCGGCCAAAAGGCCCGGCGATCCCAGACCAGTTTGTCCGTGCATGCCGGCGACGCGTAAAACGCGGCGAAGGATAACAGCGCGATCGGACCGACTAGAGCCGCCAGCAGCAGCGGCTCGTGTGACTGGATGAGCGCGTAGCGCCGCAGCGGATGGACGATGGTGGTCAGCAGCACGGTGGCGATGGGATAGAACAGATAAACCCAGCGGAACGAGGGCAAGTTGCGGTCCATGCGCCAGGAAGTCAGGACGATGCCGCCGACGACGAGCAGAGTCCCGGCCATGCCCAGTAGCGTCAGCGGCTCGCCGAGAAACACGATGCCGGCAATCACCGTGAGAAATGGATAGGAGTTGCGCAACGTCACCGCCCGCGAAGTGCCGATCTTATGGATGCCGGTGTAGTGGAAATGGCGAATGCCCGGCTGGAGCAGGCCGGTGATGGCGATGGCGACAATTGCGCCGGTTGCGACCGGTGGAATCCCGCCAGTCACGAACACCGCGATCCAAAGTACGACGCTGTGGATCGCCAGCGACACGAAAGTCGCGGTAAGCGGCGTCGTAAAGCTGAAGCCACGTTTAACCGCAACATTGGAAGCGGCGAACGCGAGGGCGGTGAGGAGGGCGAAAATCTGCGCTTTCATGGGAGTGCTTTACGTCGATGTTGCGCTAATCTATAGCAGATCGAACTGCCGTGAAACTAGCGGATCGATCATGCGCGGCGATTGCAATGAGCGGTACAGCCGGAGTAAGAGTTGGCGCATCTGACGTTAGCCCACAGGAGGTTCCCATGGCTTTTCGAATCAATCATCTGCATCTCAAAACCCCCGATCCGAAGAAGACCGCGGATTTCTACGTCGAGTACACCGGCGCGAAGATCGCCAAGGAGTCCACTCGCCCGGATGGCAGCAAGAATTATCGGCTCGATCTGCACGGCGTCGAACTCAACGTGACGCAGTTCCTCGACGAGCAAAAGCTCGATCAGTTCATGGGGCTTGAACATGTCGCCATCGATACCAACAACTTCGACGGCGAAGTGAACAAGATCAAAGCGGCGGGAATCAAGATTCTCGAAGAACGCGTGCTGCCGGACGGTAGGAGAGTTTGCTTTTTCGAAGGGCCGCAGGGGGTGCGGTTGGAATTTCTCGAATGGCGGTGAGGAAGACAAGGAGTGATGGAGTAATGGAGTGTTGGGTTTCCGAATCCGGACGCAATACTCCAGGACTCCACTACTCCAGCACTCCAATTCTCATCTATCCTTCAGCGCTCTCTCCAGCGGCCCATTCTCCCTGAACGGTTCGGGCCAGCCGATGTATTCTTTAAAGTCGGGGCGGGCTTTGACCAGGTCGAGGATGACGTTTTGGATGCCTTTGTCGGGGACGATGGGGTTGGACTTGAATAGCTTGGCGTAGGCTTGCACCGTGCGTTTGGTGATCGCGGCGTCTTTTTCGCGCATCCATTTGGCGAAGGATTTCTCAGCGAAGCGTTGATCTTTCTTGATCAGTTGAATTCCCGCGACGTAGGCGCGCAAAAAGTCTTCTGTCAGCTTGGGTTCGGCGCGGATAAAGGCGCGGCTGCTGGTAACGCAGGACGATGGATAGACCAGGTCGGTGTTGCTCAAGTCGACGAGCACGGGCCAACCTTTCTGCAAGAACGGCATGGCATAGCGCGTGGTCAGCGCGGCGGCGGCGATGACGCCGCGTTCCAACGCCAGCGCCATCTCTGGGCCTGCGCCCATTTGTAAAACTGTCATGTCTTTTTCGGGATTCAGACCGACGTGTTTGAGCGCGGCGCGCAGATAGAAGTGCGTCGTCGAGCCGTAGCGGGTGACGGCGCTGGACAAGCCTTTGAGTTCTTGGGGCGACTTAATTTCCGGCCGGGTGATCAAATAGACAGGATCGGTGTCGACCGGACAAGCGAGCAGGATCACGTCGCCGCCGGCGGCCCGCGCGGCAACCACGGATTCCGCGCCAACTCCCGAGAACGGCAGGTCGCCGGTGATGATCGCAAGCGCGATGAGCGAGCCGCCGCGAATCTGCACCGGCTCGACGTTCATCCCCGCTTTCTCGAACAAGCCGGCATCCTTAGTGACCCAAATGGGCAGGTGGGCTGGCGACGCGGTGGTGCCGTAGAGGATGCGGCGGAGCTCCTGGGATTGGGCGGGCGACGGATTCAGCACGGCACTGAGTAGCGCGAGCCATAACCAGAGCGAACGGCGTGCGTGAAATTTTCTTTTTTCGGAACCCTCACCGAAAGAGCCCTCACCCTGGCCCCTTCGACTTCGCTCAGGACAGGCTTCTCCCGGAGGTCGCGGGGATCGGAGACGAGCGGCGAGGGCCAATCGAATTTTGCGTCTGCGAGCCAACATTATTTTCCTAAGGCACGCTCCAGTGGTCCGTGGTCGCGGAATAGTTCATAGCGGCCGACAAATTCCTTGGGCACGTTACGCCGACCTTGCAGATCTTTGATGACGTTTTCCAGCCCTTTGTCGGGGACGTTGGGCACCGGCTTGAATAATTTGGCGTAGGCTTCGACGGTCTTGCGCACCAGCACCAGATCTCTTTCGCGCAGCCATTTGGCCAAGGATTTTTCTGCGAAGGCAGAATCGCTGCGAATCAGTTGGATGCCGGCGACATAGGCGCGCAGAAAATTTTCGACGAGCTTGGGTTCGGACTTGACATAGCTTCTACTGCTCGCAACACAAGACGACGGGTAGACCAGATCGGTGGTGCTCAGGTCGACGAGCAGCGGCCAGCCCTTCTGCAAGAAGGGCAAGGCGTAGCGGTGAGTGATCGCCGCTGCCGCGATGCGGCCATTCTCCAGCGCCGACACGGTTTCGCTGCCGGTGCCCAGTTGCAAAATCGTCATGTCCTTTTCCGGGTCGAGACCGACATGACGCGCGGCCGCGCGCATGTAGAAATGGGTCGTCGAGCCCAAGCGCGTCACCGCCGTGGCTTTGCCTTTTAATTCAGCGACCGATTTTATCTCCGGCCGAGTGATGAAATAGACCGGATCGGAGTCCACCGGGCAGGCGAGCAGGACAACATCGCCGCCTTCGATGCGCGCGGCGACTATCGATTCCGCGCCGGCGCCGGAGAACTGCAACTGCCCACTCATGATGCCCATCGTAATCAGCGCGCCGCCGCGGATCTGCACCGGCTCGACATTCAATCCCTGCTTGGCAAAAAAGCCAGCGTCCTTGGCCACCCAGATCGGCAGGTGCGCGGTGGATGCGGTGGTGCCGTAGTGGATGCGGCGCAGCTCTTGAGCTGGCGATGATTCGGAGAATAGGACCGATCCGACGGATAGGACGAACAGGACCAACGCTCCATGAATACCGACTGGCATGTTTCGACCTCTTTGCTCGGCTTTACTTGCCAAAGCACTTCGCTTCGGCGCCTTCTTGATCGAAGGGTACGAACTGGTTGATACCGGGGCCGCGGATTGCGGGTTTTTCGCCGTCGTCGAACAACGCATTAGCATTGTCGCCGGCGCGGCCGCCGATGAGGCCGGGCGCGTGGGCTTCGGCCACCGTGGCGTCTTTGTCCGAGCGATTGAACGCCCAGTGCACGGTGTTGGCGGGGATGCGGTGAAAATCGCCCTTTTTACAGAGATAACCGTGGTCTTTGACGAAGAACCAGATCTCGCCGTCCATGACGTAATTGATCTGTTCCGACTCATGCTGATGCGGCTTGGTATGATAGCCAGGGCGGCGCGTGGCGATCATCAGGCTGCACTCGTTGCCGTAACCCTTGCGCACGACCATCTGGCCGGTGCCGGCCTCACCGCTTTGATCCCGTTGGTATTCCTGCATCTCGCTAGCTTTGACATGTAACGGCATGGTTGCCTCCTTAGATATTCAAGATGGTGAATTGGTACGCCAAGTCCGGGGGAGCGTCAAGCGCTCTGCGTTGGTATGGCTGAAAGTTTGGGTTACTCGCGCAAATTGTCGGGGCGAATATTCGCGGATTCGGATAGTCCTCCCGCAAAGGCGCCAAGGCGCCAAGTGACAGGCCAGAGGCTGTCCTCCGAAGTGACTGCGAGGGATCTAGGAAAGATTTCTCTCGTCCGTTCGAAATGACAACGCCTATCCTCATACGTCCTGGCGCCTTTGCGGGAGATATTCCGGTTCCGAATCGTGTCGGTTGCGGCTATGCCGCGCCAGGTAAAATCATCGCCATTGACATGCCGCGACGACGGCAGTAAATCCAAAGGCTATGACGGCGCAATTAATCATCGCAGCGGTTTTGCTCTTAACCTTGCCGCGGTTCTCGTCGGCGCAGAAACTGCTCTTGGCTCATGTGGCGATCAATCCGGGGCAAAGCATGTTTCATGTCGCCAAGGACTCGGGGATTCTCGCCAAATACGGCTTTTCGGCGGATGTAGTGCTGATCCCGGGGACGCCGCGGACAATCCAAGCCCTGATCGCCGGCGACCTGGATTACGTCCTCGCCGGCGCCCCGGCCTCGCTCCGCGCCCGCGCTCAGGGCGCCGACGTTACGATTCTTTCGACTCTGTCGAGTTATTCTTCGCAGCGCGTGTTCGTCAGGCCGGATTCGAAGTTGACGAGCTTTAATGAATTGAAAGGCAAAATTATCGGCGTCACGCAGTATGGTTCGGGCGGCGATACTTTTCTGCGCGCGGCGCTGCGCAAATCCGGCATTAAAGAACCTGAAGTGACGATTCTTCAGATGGGCGGGACGCCGGGTGTGGCTCAAGGCTTGGAGTCGGGACGAATCGAGGTCGGCGTGCTCGGCGACTCAGGCTTGCTACTGGTGTTTCGCGGCAGGGCCAAACCCTTGAAAGGCGCGAGCGCGCGGGAAATGGGCTTCCGCGGCACCGACGCTCCGCTGACGACGACCGATCGAAAGATCAAGAGCGATCGCGCCGGCGTCGTCCGCTTCATGCAGGCTTATCTTGAAACGATACACTATTTCCAAACCAACAAGGCTGGGACGGCGCGCATCTTGAAAAAATACATGGGCGGCACCAGCGAGGAAGATATCTCGCTGTGGTGCGACGATCTGCGCGGAATCCTCAAACCGGTGCCCTATGCCGACGAGGAGGCGCTGCGCGCTGAGCTGGAGATGATGAACATACCGGGAAACCAAATCCCCGCCGGCTATATCAACAATAGTATTCTCGACGAGTTAAAAAAGAGTGGGTTCATAGACAAACTGTGGAAAAACTAAAAAGGAGGATTAGGACCATGGGAAAGATCAGACATATCGCGATCAAGGTGGAGGATCAGGAGAAGGCGGCCAATTTTTATAAGCAGACCTTCGGCATGACTGAAGCCTGGCGCGGCCCGGTGCGCGACGACGGCAATCGGGCGATTTACTTGACCGACGGTTACATCAACATGGCGGTGCTGCCGGCGCGCGGCGGCCGCGAAGGCATCGATCATTTCGGTTTCCAGGTGGAAGACTTGGATGGGACGCTAAAAAGCGCTCAAGCCTCCGGCGCGAAAGCCGACGCAGAGGTGAAGCCAAAAGACGGCCGCTTCGCCGAGATGGGCGTGCATGATCCGGTGGGACAGTTGGTCGATGTCACGGTGCATGGCTGGAAGTCATAGCGAAAACGCAGCAGGCAACAGGCAAGAGTAGGCGCAGAGCAAGCGTGAGTGAAAATTTTTTCACTGGCGCTGTGTTCTAGCTCTGAACTTTGCCACCGGGGCGCAGCCGATCAAGTTCGAGTTCATTAAGAATTTGCCAGCGGCCAAACAGATCGTCAGACGATACTGCTGAATGTGTTGGTGCGGGCGGGTAGGGTGATCAGATCAGGAAGGCGACAGGTAATGGTAGGGTGGACTTATGTGTCCGCTCGTTCGGAGGGCCGACACGCAGGTCGGCCCCTACACTGATCAGCCTCCGGCTGAAACAGCATGAGAAACCGTAGGCATGGACGTTACGGCGAGGTGATGAGGTGATTGTGGATTACGTGGAAGGTTTTGTCGTGAAGAGTTTGAGCCAGATAAAAAGTCACGCTTGGTTACCATCGTTGCCGGGCTCCTCTGTTTGGTCAGCAGCCAAGCCAGCGCGGCCGAGCCGACGAAAGTGTTGATCGCCCATGGCGCGATCAGCAATAACGTCGAGCCGCTGTGGATCGCCAAGGAGCAGGGGATTTTTCGGAAATACGGCATTGATGCAGAGCTGGTGTTCATCATCGCCGGGCGGGCGATGCAGGCGATGTTGGCCGGACAGGTTCCCGTCGGACTGGTCGGCGGCACCCATGTCGTCAACGCCAATACCGGCGGCGGCGATTTCTCGATGGTTCTCGGCTTGGAGAACCAGCTTGATTATTGGTTTATCGCGAAATCAACCATCAAGAGCGGCGAAGATCTTAAAGGTAAGAAAGTCGGCATCGGCACGCCAGCAGGTTCGGCGTCGTTAGCGGCCTATGTTTCTATGGATTATCTTGGCCTGGTGCCGCGGCGCGACAACATTGTGCTGCTCGGCGTCGGCGGCGTTCCCGAGCGCATGAGTGCATTACGTTCCGGCAGTGTCGACGCGACCACTTTATCTCCAGAGATTGGCCAACAGGTGTTGGGCGACGGCTATCGTGTGTTGGTCGATTTGGGAAAAGAAAACGTGCAGTTCCAATCCTCGGGACTGGTCTTTTCGCGCAGCTGGATGAAGAACAATCCACAATTGGTCGAAAACATTACCAAGGCGACGGTTGAAGGCACGGCGTTTGTTCACAAACCCGCCAATAAAGAGGTCGTGCTCAAAAGCCTCGGGCGTAATTTGCGCTTGACCAAGCCCGATCAGATGGAGAAGGCGTACCAGGGTTTGATCGGCGCATTGCCGAAACGGCCTTGTCCATCCATCGAGGGCATGAACGCGGTGGTAAAGCTGATGGTGCAGCATGGCATCAACACCAAAGCGGCGCAGCTGAAAGCCGAGGAGCAGTTGGATATGAGCTTTTGCAAAAGATTCGAGGACAGCGGGTTTTTCAAAAGTTTGTATTAAACGCGGGCTATTATTAGTGTAGTGGAGTCATACATCATCGCCTACCAATCGCCGACGGAAGAACCGTTGGGAGCGCGATCGAAAAGATAGCATCGAAGATTGCCGAGTTTCGCGACAGAGACTCGCCGACGTTGTCGATAAATCCATCCTCAGCGAGCGCGACCGCGAGGGATTTTTTACCCAACTCGCCAGCAAGTACGGCAAATAATAGTAAGGAGCAAAAAAGTAAGGAGTTAGGGGTTCCGAACCGGAACTCCTTACTCCCTGATGCTCACTCCTTACTCTCTCACCTTATTGACCTGCCGGGATCGATCGGATATTCCATTCAGATTGTTTGATTACAAGAGGAGAGTTTTACCGTATGCCGTATTTCGATTTACATCAGCATCTGAAGAATCTCGAAGAGCATGGACTGCTCCGGCGCATCACGCGCTTGATCAACAAGGACACGGAACTCCATCCCTTGGTTCGTTGGCAGTACCGTGGCTTGGCGGAAGAAGATCGCCGAGCCTGGCTCTTTGAGAACGTCACCGATGCCAAAGGACGCAAGTACGACATGCCCGTCGTCGTCGGCGCTTTGGCGGGAAAGCCGGAGATCTATTATCTCGGCATGGGCTGCAACAGCGGCGAAGAGATGGACGCGATGTGGAAAAAAGCTCTGGCCGAGCCGATCAATCCCATCGCCGTGACCAACGCCAAGTGCCAGGAAGTCGTCATCCAAGGCAATGAGCTCGACAAAGAAGGCAACGGTCTCGACCGCTTCCCGGTGCCGATCTCGACGCCGGGTTTCGACAACGGACCCTACACGACTTGCTCGCACTGGATCACCGCGGATCTCGACACCGGGATTCAAAACATCGGCAACTACCGCGGCGAGATCAAAGCCGGCAAGCGCGTCGGTGTGTTTCCGTCGGGCTTGGGCCAGGATATTTATCTGCATTGGCAGAAGGCGGTGCAGAAGGGCGTTCATTTACCCGCTGCGCTGGTGATCGGCGCGCCGCCGATCGTGTCCTATGTCTCGGTGCAAAAGATTCCCTACGGCGTCGATGAGATGGGCGTGGCCGGCGGTCTGGCCGGCGAGCCGATCCCGATGGTCAAATGTAAAACCCACGACATCATGGTGCCGGCGGATGCCGAGATCGTCATCGAGGGTTATTTGAACACGGAGTTCATCGAGCCCGAAGGGCCGTTCGGCGAATCTCACGGCTACATGCATCCGCGCCAGTTGAATCCGTTCATGGACGTGACCGCGATCACTTATCGTAAGGACGCGATCTACACTTCGTGGCTGAGTCAATTGACGCCGAGCGAATCCTCGGTCATCCGCAAAATCGGCTACGACCGCTTGATGCTGGTGCATCTGCGCGACGAGTGCCGCATTACTTCGGTTTTGCGGGTCGAAATGCACGAGCCGCTGACCAACACGTACAAGCTGGTGATCATTCAAATGCGCAAGCCCAATGAAGCGGAAGTGTGGCGCGCGTTGCACGCCGCCTGCTCGTTTCATCCCGGCGTCGGCAAGATCGTCGTCGCGGTGGACGAAGATATCGACCCGTCCAACGAAGCCGCGGTTTTCTGGGCGATGTGCTATCGCATGAAACCGCACAAGGATGTGCACATCGTCCCTGGCATGGAAAAGGGCCACGCGCCACCGTTTCTGTACGAGCATGAGGTCAAGGGCACCGACGTGGTGTCGTACCATTTGCCGGCGGATGAGTCGGCGATGCTGTGCAACGCAATCTTGAAGGAACCGTTTCCTCCGGTGTCGCTGCCCAAGCGCGAGTATATGGAGAACGCGCGCAAGATCTGGGAAGAGCTGGAACTGCCCAAGCTGCGTCCACAGATGCCATGGTTCGGCTACTCGCTCGGCCAGTGGAGCGATGAGCTCGATAAAGAAGCGCAGCTGGCCGTCGAAGGCCGCCACTTTGAAACCGGCGAGAAGTTGAAACAGCTCCGGGTCAAGGTTCGATAAGATAGTTGACAGTTGTCGGCAAAACCCGCCGTGGCTCAAACGAGCCCGGCGGGTTTTTTTGTCGGGGGGGAATGGCCGCAGAGAACGCAAAGGGCGCAAAAAATATTCTGTATCCGAAGAAGCGAAGATTGTGTTCACCACGAAGGACACGAAGATCACGAAGTTCGGAAAATTGGTTCTCTGAAACCTTCGTGTCCTTCGTGCCTTCGTGGTGGGAAAGTCTTTTTGTTTATAGACGAGAAAACGTATGACCTGCGTATTTCAGCCGGTGATCTCGTAGGGCACGTTGGTCGGCCCTTCGAGTCGGCGGTAGGCGCCGGTTTCAAAATTGTAATTGCCCTGCAAGACTTTGCCGGCGACGCGCTCGGAGCGCAGGATCAGGCCGTAGGACTTTGCCGGGCCGCCTTGCTCGGCGTGGATGTCGAAGGGCGGCACCAAGTCGACTTTGCCGGGCGTGCCTTGGGTGATGCTTTCGATTTCTAGTTTGGCGTAGCCTTCTTTGCTGCCGTCGTCGACGCGGCGGTAGCGCTCCAAGCGTTTCCGTGCCTTCGAGCAGTCCGTAGGCGGTCCAGGAGTGGGCGTGATCGTGGATGCTGCCTTTGCGATCGGCGCCGTGGACCACGCCGTTGATGGCAAAGCCATAGTCGGGGTCTTCGTAGAAAAGCAGATTGCGCCGGCCGCCGTCGGTGTCGGGCCAAGTTTTGCAGCTCTGCCGCATGGACTCGTCCTTGACCAGTGCTTCAAGCAAGTCGCGACCTCTTTTCATGCGCGCTTCGGTATCGGGAAGCGCCGCCCAGGCTGCCCGTAATTCTTGAATGAACTTTTCAAAAGCTGGGAGTCTCTTCGCGGTCGACATCGACCTCGCGATAGGGAAGATTCACCGCAGAGAATACAGAGTTCGCAGAGTTCGGAAAACCATTCAAGAAATCTTACTCTGCGTCCTCAGCGTCTCTGCGGTGCAACTCCGATCCTATTTGATCTCGTAAGGAATGTTGGTCGGTCCTTCGATTTGCCGGTACAGGTTGCCTTCCATGCTGTAGCTGCCCTGCAAGCACTTTGCCGGCCACCCGCTCGGAGCGCAGGATCACGGCCACCGAGCGCGTCGGGCCGCCTTGCTCGGCATGGATGTCGAAGGGCGGCACGAGGTCGACTTTGCCAGCGTTGCCTTCGGTGACGCTTTCCAGTTCCAGCTTGGCGTAGCCTGCTTTCGAGCGGTCGTCGACCCGGCGAAAGCGCTCCAGGCTCTCCGTGCCGTCGAGGACGCCGTAGGCGGTCCAGGCGTGGGCATGATCGTGGATGCTGCCTTTGCGCCCTGGATTACGCGACGACACCGTTGATGGCGAAGCCGCATTCCTCGTCTTCGTGAAACAGCAGATTCTTCCTGCCTTCGGTGGACGGCCATGACTTCGATGCTTGGCGCAAGCGAATCGTCTTTGACCAATCCTTCGAGCAGCTTCTGGCCTCTCTTCATGCGCGCTTCGGTGTCGGGCAGTTCTTTCCAGGCCGCGCGCAAATCTTCGATGAACTTTTCAAAAGCCGGTATGTGTTTACTCATGGTCTCCCCCTCATCGGAAATATCTCTCGCCAAGGCGCAAAGGCGCCAAGTTCGAAATCGTTGTCATTTCGACCCCTCGAACAGGGTAGACGGAGAATCTCTCTTAGATCCCTCGCCTTCGCTCGGGATGACGGGCCTTGGCCCGTCACCTTTGCGGTCGTAGCGTCTTTGCGGGACAAATACCGAGTCTTGATTGCAGCCACGCCGGCTGTTTCTTGTGTGGTGTATCTTCCTTCATGCCAGAAACCAATAAGTCGTAAACTTGGCGCTATTTAATCATCTCTCGCCGGACTTCTTCAAGCGGTCGGAAGTCGACGATCTTGTTAATCGGAATATCGCCGATGGTTTTGTCGGCGCGTTGAAACTGGCTCGATATGGACTTTCAATCCGGCGTTGCTGGCAGCGCCGTCTTTACTGAACGACTTCGCCAGCGATGCGTAGGACTCCCTGGCGGTGGCGCTATCGACACGCCATTCCCGTTCGAGGATCTGGATCGTGTCGTCGCCACGTTCGCGGGCGAAGGTGAGACCGCGGTAGAGCGCGCGCAGCAAGCGCTTGGTCAGATCGCGCTTGTCGTTCAACTGGCGCTCGGTGGTGGAGAAGCCGTTGCTCGGAAATTCGATGGCATCGCCGAGGAAAAGCAGCTCGCGAAAACCTTTCTGTTTCAGCAGCACGTTGTCCGGCGGCACGACGACGGTGGCGTCGACCGAGCCGGCGCTGAGCGCGGCAACCCGCGTGCCGGGAAGTCCGATCATGATCAGAACGGCGTCGCGCTGGGCGTCCATGGCTTCGCGATTAAACGCGATCTTGGTGGCCAATTCGATGGTGTCGCCGAAGCGGACGATGCCGATGTATTTGCCGCGCAGTTCTTGAATCGATTTGAACTGCGGCTTGGCCATCAAGAAATAATTGGGCCGCGATGCGCCAAAAAAGATCGTCTTGATCGGCGCGCCTCTGGCGGCCAGGCGCAGCGCCGAGTCGGCGACGCCGTGATAGTCGACTTCGCCGGAAAGCAGCGCATTATGCGCCAGTTGCGGCAGCATCATCGGCGTCTCGATCTCGATGTTCTCGTCTTTGAAGAAACCGCGATGGCTGGCGACGAAGAGCGGCAGATAGCCCATCGACTTCGCCGGCAGCGCGAGTTTGACGCGGTCAGCGGCGATGAGTGAAGAACTCCAGCTGGCGGCGAATAGGATGAGAGCCAAGCTGATAGTTGGCGCTAGCAATTTTAATTTACTCACTGTCGATAGTCCTCGAACCCGTCATCCATCGGATTAAACTGAGGCGTTGCAAAAACATCGGCTCGAAGTCGACTCCCATTCCGTCATTCCGGCGTTATCGTCACGCCGGTGAAAACCGGGGTCCATCCCCATCCCCTTAACCTGGATACCGTTTTCCAACGGTATGACGGACGCTGTCCGTCACCTGGATACCCCGGAGTTTTCCTGAGCCAAGTCGCAGCGCGGGCATGACGGACTTTCACCTCGGCCTGAATCGCAAGGGATTTTAATCATTCCGACAGAAGCGTTACGATTCTTGCCGCGCCCGCGCTTTCTTCTCTTCCGGCGCTTTGATCTTGTCAAGTTGTCTTGCGCAAAGTCACCATGGCCGACTTCTCTGTCGGTCATGCTGAAGCGCGGATTGCCGGCCGGCTCGGCGCGGGCGCCGAGGAGGATCATGTATTCGTCGCCGGTGTTGTCGAGCTGATAGAGCTGGCCGGCGGGAATCGTCACCAGCATCCCCGGATTGAGCGCACGCGACGGCCGTCGGGAAAATGAAATGTGCACTGGCCTTGGACGCAGTAAAACTGCTGGTCGGCGGTGTGCTTGTGCATCGGCCCCTTGGTGCCCGGATAGTCGCCATGCACCCAGGTGTGAAATTGGTCCGAGGTGAACAGCACCTTTTTGCTGTGACCGATCTCCAGTTCGGGTTCCTTCATTATATCGATGAATTCAGCAGCCATATTCCTTCTCCTTTGCTGGTTTTTTTGACGCTATCTCTTAACGCATTGATTCAGACTTTTTGCCTTGGCGAAACTTCTCCCACGCGGCGATGCCGGCTTTGACCGCGCGGACGTCGCCGTCGCCGCGGTGGCCGGCGCTGCCGACGGCGCCGACGATGACGTTGTCGACGATCAGCGGAAAGCCGCCGGGGATTAAAATGATCTGTCCTTCCATCAGGCTGAGCGCGCTGTGGAAACGTTGCGGATTGGTTTTGATCTGATCGCCGGATTCAGCGGTGGACTGTTGCAGCGTGACGGCGCCCAGCGCTTTGCCGATGGCGAACTTGACCCAAAAGCCCGAGGTGCCGTCCATGGAGTCGAGCGAAACCAGGTTGCCGTTGAAGTCGACCACGGCGATGGCGGCGCGGCCGTTTTCGGCTTTCACCACGGCTTTCGCCGCTTCGACGATGACGCGCGCTTCGTCCAACGGCAGCGCGGTGGGCACGCGGATCAGCGGGCGCGCCGCGCGATCGGTTGCCGGCGCCGGCTCGCTTTTTCTTGGGCGTGAACGACTAGACCATGACACTGGCGATTAACGCCGATCCACAAGGGCGGCGATTAAGATTGCTGAGCGTTTCATGATTCTCGTCCTTCGTAATCATTTCGCCGCTTGCGCGGCGGCGCGCGCAGCTGCAATCGATCGCACTGTCGCCGTGGATGCCGACGATGGTGCACGACGTCAAGATTCAACTTGTCGAGGGCCGGGACAAATTCTTTAACTGCCGCGCGCCGGTCGCACTTCGCCGTTGCGCGGGCTGATGTGATCGGCCTCGATAATAATTTTCTCAGCCGGTAAGTAAATGACGACCAGGTCTTCGGCGTGCGGCAAGGGCAGGGGATGGACCTCGACGCGGCGCTGGCCGTCGGTGAGGATGCGCGGGCCGCCGCCGAAGGCTTCGATGACGACGCCGGTGGGCTGCTTCGCCAAGCTGTCCGGTTTGCGCGTATGCGGCGCTATGGCGACGCGGCGATAAAACTCTTTGGCGGCGAAGGGAACGACGAGGGTCGCGCCGGTGGCCATGAAGGCGCGGATGCCGCCGGCATGGTCGAGGTGGTGATGGGTCGGGATCACGTAGCGAATCGGCTTGTTGGGAAATTTGTCTTTGATCGATTGCACCACGGGCGCGGTGCGTTGGTCGTAGAGCGGTCCCTCGATGGCGATCAGATGATCGCCCATCTCGACCACGATGGTAGCGTGGCCGACGCCTTGGATTTTGTGAACGCCATCGGCCAGGCGATGCCATTCAACCGACGGTGGCCGGCCGAAATCCAAGTAGCTGACGTTGCCGGCGATGCGGCGCAGTATCCATTGGGAAGCGAGCGGTTTGGCGTCGGTCTTTTCATTACGGGCTTCTGGCGCGATGGCAAATGGGTCGGCAGCGAAGGTGACGATTATGCTGGATGGATTTGATCTGTTCCTCTTGCAGAGGCTTTGCCGTTGAGTTCGGTGCGCAGACTGAACGGCAGCATCACCGCGCCGCTCTTGCGCCAATCGCCGTAGCGCAAAACATAGCTGCTGTCGCCTTCGAGCGGATCGTCTTCGAGTATGTCGACCTGGGTGGGCAAATGGGTCTTGGCGTCGATGTAAAGATGAAACTCGTCGTGATTGTCGATGAAACTCAAAACATAGTTGCGTTGGCCATTCACCTCCGCGTCGGCGCGTCGGCGCAGTGAGCTGTGGCTTGCCGCCGTAAGCAATATTTTTACCGGTGCGCGCTTTTCCTCGCGCAGGCGGGTGGCCAAGCCTGCCGGGGTGCAGGCGAGTGGTCTTGGCCGGGTCCGCCGCGCCTTCGCGCAGCGATCCGATGCCGCCGTCGATGACTTCGACGAAGCGGATACTCTGATTGCGCGCAGCGTTGCCGCCGTCCCATTCCAGGCGCAGACGCGGCTGGGTCAGGTCGCGGGTGAGAGTGTAGCGGAAGGTGCTGATCTGCCGGGTCGGGCCGAGCGGTTGCGGTGTCGACGACGAGTCGAATTGCTTGCCTTCGCTCTCGATGACTTCATTCTTCAGCGCGCGCAGAGCGTTTATGCCGCCCATCGCTTTGGCGGCCTGGTCGACGATCGCTTTGGCCGATTGGGCTTGAACGGCGGTTGCTGGAATGGTGAGAGCGACCAATGTCCAGCCGACGCTTAACATTTTGCCGATCATGGTCTCTCCTAACGCAGCTGGTCGAATTTCCGCTGCGATACCTCTTCGCTGCCAAGATCGTTGCGAAAATCGTAAAGCGACGCTTCCCAAGAACCGTACATCGGATTGGGCAGCATGAACCACTTGGTGCCCCATGTGTTGTGTTTAACCGCTGCGGCAGTACGTTGCGCCGGCGGGGTGCGGTACTCGGAGATGAAATCGGCCAGGTCGTCACCAAATAGCATGAGCACCCGGTAGGACTGGGCGATGTAGCGGCGCCGGCTCTCCTTGTCGCTGCCCCAGTCCGCCCGCTCGTCCGCGGCAAAGCACGGTGTCTAAATCGCTCGGTAGTTTGACTCCGATGGTGGCGAGATTGACGCCGGGTGGCCGCCTCGGTGGGATGATCGCGATTGGTGACGAAAAATATCGTCACGCCGCGCGCTTGCGCAGCGGCAATGAATTCAAGCGCACCGGGAACCGCCGCGGGTTGGTTGCGCGTTTGCCATTCGCGCCAGGGGCGGCTCGAAAAGCGCGCGTTGCTGCGCGCCAACTGACTTTGGAAGGCGCCGGTGTCGATCACGGTTTCGTCGATATCCATGATTACCGCCGGGGGCAGCTTTTGATAATTATCCTTCTGCGCCGACAGGGCGGTCCAGTTGGGATCGGCGAGGGCGCGCTCCAAGTGCGTCTGGGCGGTGGCGTAAATCATTTGAGCAAGCACGCGATATTCGGCTGAAGTGGTTTGCCATAGGATCGCGTCGAGCCGGTTGTCGGCTCGGCTTGGCGTTTCATTCTGCCGCGAGTTAGACGATGTCGCCGTACAGCCCGCGACAGTACTCAGGATCACCAACAGATATAGCAGAGGCCTGGCGGCGGAGTGATGACCTGTTCGTGAGGCCGATGGCATCATCATGGGCGAGCTTTCTAATAAGACGCCGAGCGCCGTTCGATTACGGGAATGATTTCCTGGCAGATCAAATCGATGGCTTCGTCCCAGTTCGGTCCCAACGGCGAAGCCATGTCAACGATATCGAAGCCGTGCGGTTTGGCGGCGCGCAGCATTTCATCGATGCCATCGATGCATTCGGCCGGGGTGCCGGCGATCACCGTGCCGACCTGTGTCAGGAGATCGTCGCTGATCAACTCCATCATCTCGTCCACCGCCTTGCCCGAACGATGAGCGGCGGCGACCGCGTCGGCGGTTGCTGCAGGGACGGGTAGCTTCAGCATGCGCTGCTTGAGCATATGGCCTTGGATGAGCGCGCCGGCAGCCATGCGTTTGGCGTGACGTTTTGCCGCTGGGCCATCGCGGGACACAGAGATATGCAGGTGCAAAACCTTGGTGAACTTTCGCCCGTCGTTACGGGCGCGCCGGGCTTTTTCCAACTCCGCCATCGCCAGGTCGATGGCGCCCTGACGAACCAGCGCGGTTGGGAAAGAAAGATTGCTGACGATCAATCCGTCGCCGATGTCCCAGGCCATCTTGAGCATCTGCGGTCCGGCAGCGGCGACGAAAATCTCCGGCACCCGAACCGGCGGTAGCCGGAGAAACCCTTCGGCATTGGAATCGAGGCGGAAGAACTCGGCGAGACGGGCAAAAGCGCCGAGCTTGACTGTCTTGCCGGCAAACATTTCGCGCAAGAACAAGATCGTTTCCCGCGCCATGGCGACGCGCTTGGTCTTGCGGATCATGTTCGACGACGGCGAACCGGCGCCGATGCCGACGGTGATGCCGCGATCGCCGGCGAGGTGCGCCAGCGCGGCGAAGCTCGAAGCGAGATCCACCGGCGTGCGCGCCCAAGGATGGGTTACCGAAGTGCCGACGTGAGCATTGGTTTGACCGATGATCGCCGCCAGGATGACGAAGACGTTTTCGTAAGTCAGGTGATCGGGCACCCAAATTTTATCGAAATCGTACAGGTCCATGGCTTTCTTGGCGTAGGCCGCCATTTCCGGGGCAATGCAAGGAGGATAGAGTTGGATACCGAAGCGCATGGTGGTTTGGCCCGAGGCCGTAGGTAACTCTGTAGCATAAAATTAGGGCTGGGTACTAACTCTTAGCATTCCCAACGACTGCGTCCGATTGCCTGTGCGACAAAAACTTTCCGACGGCGCAAATGATGACGTCGAAACTGGGAAATTGCCTTAGGCGCCATCCTGGGTGAAGCGATCATGAATCGTTCCCCGGCACTATTCTGACAGGGCGAAGCCATGCGGCGACTTGATGAAGCGTCGGACCGTGGACCTGCCTGCCCGATTTAACGATCCGGTGGTGCCGTTGCCTATGCGGAAAATTTCGTCAAAAAAATTCGCATAAATTTTACTCTGGCTGTCAGCGCAACGCCGCCGTGCTCACAGTGAAGGCCGTGGATTTATGCCCCAACAGGCCAGCTCTCAAATGAGATCGTTGCAGAGGGGACACGTTTGCCCGTGAAACGCGTGTGGAAATTCTGCTCCATTTGATTCCCGCAATAGACAACTCGGACCCGATTGCGACCTGAAATCCCATCGTTCTTGCCCGGAATGCCGCTGGCATCATTGCTGCTCTAACACCAATCGAAGTTGACGCTGTGATCTGAAGTCCCCGACGTGGTCACCATGGGGCTCAGGGAGCGAGTGGTGAAACCGGCAACTCAAGGTTGCCGGTTTTTTTTGTTCGGTTTCGGAAATTGTCGAAGGGAGAGTCGAAACGATGTTGCACCACTTGAAGGAAAACAAAGGCCAGAGCGCAGTGGAGTTCACCTTAGGATTTTTACTTCTCTATACCGTTATCATGGCTGTCGTCGAGTTCTCGCACATGTTTTATACCAAGACCACTCTACAGCACGCGATCGCCGAGGCCGGCCGCTACATGATCACCGGCCAAGGGATCGACCATACGGGAACCAACCCCAACGCTCGTCTGCAAAAGGTCCAAGACAAATTCTGCAATAATCTGATCGCTACGGGTCTTTCCTGCGCAAATGTTTCCTCCCATCTTACGCTGACCTGTGTCGGTGGTTGCGCGCAGCCGGCCGGCGGTCCAGGTCAGACCGTAACTCTCACCGCGACGTATTCGAGAGGGTGGTTTACCGGGATGTTCAATCATCTACTGCCCACCATAACTCTTGTCGCCAACACGACCTGGAAAAACGAAGTCTACATGTAACCGACCCAGGAGATCATTATGAGATTCTTACGCAAATACTTGAGTTCAAGAAAAGGTCAAAGCCTGGTCGAGATGACATTTGGCATCCCGATGTTGATAGGTCTGGGTTTCGGGGTCATCGAGATCGGCAACATGATTAACTCTTATCTGGTGTTAACCCATTTGACCCGTGAAGCCACTAACATTGTCTCTCGTCAGCCCGGAGCGAAGGGCTCGACGCAATGGGCGACGAGCGTCAACGCGGATTTGAATGCGGTTATCAGCAAGGCAAGCCCAGTCATTAACCCAACCGCCAGCGGAGCAAGAGGGCCGAATCAGTATAAGATTTACTATTCCCAGGTCGAGTGGAATCCCACCCCAGGTGTTTGCGGCGGTGATCCCATAGCCAATGGCCAGCCGGATAACTACCGGATTCGCCGCAGCAACACGGGTTGGGCCGGCAATGTCACCTGGGAATATGGTTCCCTGAGCCATAATAGCAATTTGGGTAATGATGGAGATTGCGCCTACCTGCTTTTGCCTGAGGTCAAAAATCTATCCACACAGGGACTCGTGCTTCATGTCGTTGAAGTTTTCTTTGATTACGCCCCGAGTAAGTTAACGCCGGTGGAAGCTTTCATCGGTGCTCTCGCACCCGGAATTTTTTATCGCAGAACGGTTTTCATGGATGTTGTCGGCTAACCTGGCAGGTCGTGATGTCACGGAGATATGACGAGGAACAAATTATGAAACAGAAAAATGAAAAGGGCCAAGCGCTGGTATTTATCTTGTTATTGTTCGCCATACTGCTGTTTATGGTTGGTTTGGCCAGCGACGGCGGGCGGGCGTACTTGGTTAGAGCCTCGATGGCACGAGTCGTCGATGCCGCGGCGATCGCAGCGGCTGCAAAGATCAATAGCGGCGGACTAACCGCGGCTCAAACCGCTGCCTGCGACTCGGCGCGGATGAACGGTGTCACTAACTGCGCGATTCTTGATGTCACCCAGGTGACTACCAACGACGCCGCGGGCAATCCCAAAAGCGGCGTCAAAGTCACGGCCAACGTTGCGACGCCGACTATTTTCGTCGCCGCTGGGAAACTGCTCGGTTGCACCACTTGCAGTGTAATCAATGTCTCGGTTAGCGCAGTGGCGGCGGGGGGCGGGACTATCGATCTGGCCATGAACCTGGACAATACTGGTTCCATGTCGGGCTCCAAAATAGCCAATGCTAAGATTGGGGCGAACGCTTTAGTCACGGCATTGATGCCCAGCGGAACTTCATCCACCGCGCTGGTCAGCATGGTGCCTTTTCAGGGATGCTACAGAAGCAATACCACCGGCGGCTGCGTGGACATGGACGAGTATCCAACTAGCGGCGGCATGACTGTCTCGCTGACGAGTGATGCCAGCCGGTTACATAGCGGCATCAACGCTCTTAGCGCGCCAGGCGGTTCCGGAACCAACGTTTGCACTGGGTTAAAAAAAGCGCGGGAGAGATTGTTCCAGTCTGGGGTCGCGCGGCCTAATAGCCTTAGATATCTAATAATACTCACGGATGCCGAGAATAATTTTATGACAGGTCTCCCAACTGGCAGCGTAGATTCGGCATGTGTACCCTCTCCTGCAACGCAAACCAATGCAGCTAACCTAAACCTTGGGGTCAAAACCAACGCGCTAGCCACGCAAATTAAAGATCCTACCTCCACTGCCGACGGACAAACAGTTGGGCAAATAGTGAAAATTTTCGTAATTATGTACGGTCCCAACGCAACTGGAACCGTTCCGGCCAATTGTAATGTTACTGGGTTAAGTAGTGGCACGGTGACAAGCCAAAGTTATACAAAGAACCTCGCGCGCTGCATCGCGTCCTCATCCGGCGATGTTTACTTGGCGCCCAATGACACGGATATCAGCGCTGCCTTTCAGCAAATCATCAACCGATTACCGGTGGTCTTGGTTAACTAAGGATTACTGTAATATCCGATGTAGTTGACGCTGTGATCTGAAATCCCCGACGTGGTCACCAAGGGGTTCAGGGAGCGAGTGGTGAAACCGGCAACTCAAAGTTGCCGGTTTTTTTTTGACAGACCGGCATGACAACCGAAAGGAGATTTTGTCATGATGACCGGTCGTATCAGCAATTCAAAAGGTCGAGCGCTGGTTTTGTTGGCAGTGGCAGTTCCGATGATGCTCCTGTTGGCACTCGGCGCCATGGAAGTCTCGCGCGCCATCAGCGTCAACAGCACTCTGGTACAGTTCACCCGTGAAGCGGGGAACTTGACTTCCGGTGGCACCGAGGTGAACCGCTCTCTGAAAGCGGCTATCGCCGCCACGTCATCGACTTTGCACGACAACAATAAGCAGCAGTGGAAGGTGATTTACTCCCAGCTCCGCAAACAATCAGGCGACGCCTGTTCGGCGAAAACCTGTTTGTATCAGGTCGAAAGCCAAGTCGAGCTGGGGGATCTCAAAGGACAAAGCCATATCGGCGCGGCAAGAAAGCCGGTGATCATCGCCGGCATGGACGAGATCGAGCCCAACCGGATTTTTCACTCAATCGAAGTTTTTTACGATTATCGTCCGGAGTTTTTCAGCCTGCTTAGTAAGCTGATCGATCTAAAGTTCTACGAAAAAACCGTTTACACCGATCTCGCTGCGCTTCGCTGACAAGGAGCGGGGGATGTCAGATGTCCTCACAGCGCTCTTATTGGCATTAGAAAGTTTCAATGAAAAAGGGAGTCGGATTATTAATCCGACTCCCTTTGACTTCCGCGTAGCGACCTGGCTAACGATCGCGCCTAATATTCAGTCTGGCGCGGCCGCTGGATCTGTTGGTTATTGCGATTGATCGTCTGCTGGTTCTGTTGAATCTGCTGCTGGTTCGCCTCGTACTGTTGCTGTTGTTCTTGCCCCTGCATGCGATCGCCGATCAAAGCACCGGCGCCCAAACCGACGGCACCGCCGATGGCCGCGCCGGTACCGGGCCGGCCCACCGCAGCGCCAATTAACCCGCCCGCCGCGGCGCCACCCAGCGCGCCGATACCCGCGCCTTTTTCACGAGTCGTCAGTGAACCGCCGGAACAACCGGCGAAGATCATCCCAGCCACTCCAAGCGCCATCCATCGTTGGGTCATCACTTTCATATAGCCTCCTGTGAATCTGATGTGACTCAAAAACCTCAGTCTCTTTGAGAGCAATGTCATTGCCAAACCGTTTAGCTCAATTTGAATGTAACTTGGTCATAATCGGGGAAGGATTGGATGTAATTTTAGCTGAATTTTTGGCCACTTTAGCGTGCCGTTTGGCTCAGGTCCGCGGTTATTTTCCCCGCGCCATGGCTTCGATATCGGCGATGGTCGGTGTAGCCAAGCGAAAAGCGCGGTGGGCGCGCCACTCCAAAACTTCCATCTCGCGGATACCGCGCTGGTGGTGCGGGTCGGTGGCGGCGAGGTTTTTTGCCTCTTCTAGATTCGCTGCCAGCATGACGTAGACGCCGTAGCGGCCGTCGGTGGTTGGGCCGGAAAACATTAATCGCCCGGCCTTATGCTGATCGTCGAGCCACTGGCGATGATCCTCGTAATTGCGTTGCTTGTCTTCTTCCCGTTCCGGCAACGAGCGCGACATGACGAGATACCACATGGTGACTTCTCCTTTTTTCCCTAATTCAGTTCCTGCGCTTCATCTTAACCGGCGCTAACAGTGATTTCTACTTGCTTCGTCGATTCGCCGAGGATAATAGATGGGTAAATTGATGGAGGACCGGCAATGATCATCGATGTCCATGGACATGTATCGGCGCCCACCGAGTTGTGGGCCTACAAGGCGAATATCTTATCGGCGCGCGGTTCCCATGGCCGCGGCGGCGTCAATGTTACCGACGACGAGATTCGCGCGGCGGCGAATCGCAAAGAAAACTGGGCTAAAGGCCATCTCGACTATCTCAAAGACCACGGCACGGACCTGCAATTGATCTCGCCCCGGCCGTTTCAGCTCATGCAATCGGAGAAGCCGGCGAAACTGGTGCACTGGTTCGCCGAGGAGTGCAACAACATCATCGCCCGGCAGATGAAGCTGTTCCCTGGGACGTTTCTCGGTGTCTGCGCCTTGCCCCAGGCGGCGGGCGAGCCGATTGCAAATGTTTTGGCCGAGCTCGAACGCTGCGTGAAGTTGGGCTTTGTCGGTTGTTTACTCAATCCAGATCCCTTTGAAAACGGCGGCCAAGAGGCGCCGGCGCTGGGCGATCGCTATTGGTATCCGCTTTACGAGAAACTTTGCGAATTGGACGTGCCGGCTCATTTGCACGGCACTGGATCACGCTCGGAGCGCAGCCCTTATTCAGTGCATTTTATAAACGAAGAGACCATCGCAGTGTTCGGCTTGGTGAACTCCACGGTCTTGCAGGATTTTCCCAAGCTGAAAATCATCGTCAGCCACGGCGGCGGCGCGATTCCCTATCAGCTCGGCCGCTTTGAAGCGCCGTCGCTGCGCCGCGGCACCGGCGCGCGCTTTTCCGACGGCCTGCGCAAGCTTTATTATGACACCGTGCTTTACACCGAAGACGCCTTGCGGCTGTTGATCAAAACCGTCGGCGCCGACCGTTGCCTGTTCGGCACCGAGTGTCCCGGCACCGGGTCATCCGTCGATCCGGCCACCGGCCGGTCGATGGACAATGTTAAACCAATGCTTGAGAATATCGAAACCGTGAGCGCGGCAGATAAGCAGAAAATCTTCTGCGATAACGCCAAAGCGGTGTTCAATTTGAAGATATAAAAGGGCGAAGAGTTCAATACGGTCAAGCCGTTCAAAATGTTCACGTAGGCTGAAGAAGCGGTCAGTACAGATAGCCAATAGAAAACTATGTTATCGCATGAAGAAAATGATCTTCTGACCCGAGTCGGGCCGGGGACGGCGATGGGGCGGTTGATGCGTTGTTACTGGATTCCGGCGTTGTTGTCGGAGGAGATTCCGTCGACCGATTGTCCTCCGGTGCGGGTGCGGCTCTTGGGCGAAGATTTGGTTGCCTTTCGCGATTCCACCGGCAGAGTCGGCTTGCTTGGCGAGCATTGCGCCCATCGGGGCACGTCGTTGTTCTTTGGCCGCAATGAAGATTGCGGCCTGCGCTGCATTTATCATGGTTGGAAGTACGACGTGGATGGCCATGTGCTGGAGACGCCGGCGGAGCCGGCCGACAGCGACTTTCGCAACAAGCTTCATCATACCGCTTATCCCTGTCAGGAAATCGCCGGGATGGTATTCACCTACATGGGCGCGCCCGAGAGTATGCCGCTGCTGCCGCGCTACGAATGGGCGGAGTTACAGCCGGGCCAGCTGTTTCCGGTGAAGTCATTCCTCGAATGCAATTATCTCCAGGGCATCGAGGGCGACTTCGATTCTTCGCATACGTCGTTCTTGCACAACAACAATCTCCAAAACGCCGAACGACTGAAACGCGACGGCGCGCCGACGTTGGAAGCCGAGGAGACCGGCTACGGCATGCGGGCGGTGTCGATCCGTAAGTTCGGCGCCGAGCAAATCTACGTGCGCACGAGCCCGTACATCATGCCGTCGTTCAGCATCGTGCCCGGCCCGCCGACGGCCAAGTTCGAGGAAGATGACATTCGCGGCTTTCGTTTCTGGGTGCCCATCGATGATAGTTCCACTTGGCTTTATATTCTGAATATGCGCAAAAAGCCGTTCGACGAAGCCGAACGAAAAAGCTTACGCAGTTGGGTTGAACCAACGATTACACGCGCAAGCGCAATCTGCACAACGACTATCTCATCGACCGCGAATTGCAGCGCACACGGCTTTACTCGGGGATCGAAGCCATCAATCCGGCGGAGCAAGACGGCTGCGCCACCGAGTCCATGGGGCCGATCTTCGATCGTAGTAAGGAACATCTGGGTTATAGCGATAAAACCATCATCGCCTTACGGAAGATGCTGCTTGGCGCGCTGAGCGATTTGGCTGAAGGCAAACAACCGCCGCATGTGATTCGCCATGAGCGAGAGCGCGACTTCTCGCGGCTCCGTTCGCTAAAGGCGATACTGCCGGCGGATGACGACTGGCATCAGGTCATGGAAGGGTTGGGGAAGAACGATGGTTAACTTAATTGGTTTCATACGTTCACGCCATTTAATTAGCTTAAATTATTGGGAATTCTACGTCGTAATTTCTGGCGCAATGACGATTGCGGCGTTGGCAGTGTTTTCTCCGCCATCAGTGAATGGCCAACCGTTGCAGAAGTCGGTGGCCATGGTCGGCGCCCGCAGTGGGGCGTCTTGGCCGCTGTGGATCGCCAAGGAAGCGCGGCTTTACGCCAAGTATGGACTCGATGTCGAGTTGGTCTATGCCGTCCACCCGGCGCCCATCGCGGCGGTGATTACCGGCCATGCGGCGATGACTTCGTCGGGCGGCGATCCGGCGCTGCTCGCCGCCGCCAAGGATCCGTCCTTGGTGGTGCTCGGCGGCTTCATGAACAAAGCTTCATTCGCCATGATCGGCTCGAAAAGCGCCACCGACATGAAGCAATTGGCCGGTAAAAAGATCGGTGTCGGTAGAGTCGGCGATCCGCCCTATCATATGGCGGTCAGCCTGCTTAAGAAATTTCACCTGACGGCGCGCGATGTCCAGTGGGTGTCCATCGGCGTCGACGCCGCGGCTAGAGCGGCGGCGCTGCAAAGCGGTCTGGTCGACGCGGCGTTGATCACCGCGCCAGCTTACTTTCGCTTGCAAGCGGCAGGCTTGCCGGTGCTTGCCGTGCTGCTCGATCACGACGATATTTATGTGTCGACCTATTATTTGTTTCGCCGCGATGCGCTGGGCAGGGAACGCCCCGCGGCCTTGGCTTATATCAAGGCGCATGCGGAAGCGATCAAACGATTTTACGACGACAAGGCCTTCGCCGCTGACGTGATGATCAAGTACGGCGGCACGCGCGACCGCGACGACGCCAATCGAGTCTACGATCTATATCGCAAAGCGCGCGTGCTCGAGGCGGTGCCCTACGCGCTCAAGGGTTCCATCGACGCGGTGATCGAGCGCCAAGGAGCGGATCTCAAGGGCAGCGACCTGAGCAAGATGATCGATAACAGCCTGGTCGACCAGTTGGTCAAAGAGAAATATTTCGAGACTGTCTTCGGCCCGTCCATTCGTGACGAACAGCAGCGCCGCCAGGCGCAGGCCTTCGGCCGTTAGTTAAGGACTGCGCCCGCCGCTGAAAGTGCTAACGCGGTAATCGGCCGACGAAGTGCCGATGAGCGCGATGCCGTACATGAACTGGCCGTCGCCCTCGCCGCGCAGCGTGACATTGACGATCTTTTCGCCCTTTACCGGAGCGGCAGTGAGGCTGGCAATCTTGCTCGGACGGCCGGATGGGTGCATCTGTTTCACCTTGTCGGCGAATATGTTCAAGGGCACATAGGCGCGCGCTTTGTCGGCGAGCATGGCATACCCTTGATCGAGATTGCCGCGGACAAACGTCGCTTCGGCAAACTCGATGGCGCGCTTGGTGGCGAGGGCGGTGTCATGATCGAAGTGCTCGGCGCAGCCGCCGGTCATGACCAGGAACAGTAGCATCGCGGCAAGTTTCAACATGATTGATTTCTCCGGTTCGTGGCGGACAACTCACTTTTCTCATTGAGCGAATGACGACGAGCGCCAAGCTGGATCGCTATCTCTCAGCGGTTATAGCGCGCCGGCAGCTCGGTTGCGAACGGCGGGCGGCGCAAACCCGCCGCGCAGCTGGCATCGAGTTCTTTGGCGGAGCCGTTCGTGATGAACGCGACGATCTGATCGCGCGCACAGGGCGATGCATAGCTGTGCGGCGTGCTGCGCAAAATAACTTGGCGCCCATTGGGCAAGCTCGTGAGCGCCCGGGCGCCAAACTCCGCCGGTGTCACCGGATCGATATCGCCGGAGAGCATGAGCACCGGCGCGGCAGCGCGCACCGGAGTATGATAACCCGGGTCGATCGCGCCGCGCGGCCAGTAAGCGCAAACTTGTTGGTGCTGGCGCGTGCGATAATCCCCCAAGAATGTGCCGGTGGCGGCGCGTTCCAGCTCCGATTCATCGATGAACGGTATGGACTCGGCGCAGGTGGCGCTAAAATAGGCGCCGAGAAACACGCCAAATTCCGGTGCCGGCGCCGATCTCGTGAGGACCCGCACATAAGGAGACCAGTTGCCCTTGGCAGCGCTGTCAATGATTAGCGGGAGAAGGCTGGCAGTGCGATGACTGTAGAGCAAGGAGACAACTTGTCTGGCGAAGACACCGTGCGAAAGCGCCACCGTCTGGATCGCCTTGCTATCGGGATGGGCCACTGCAAAATTCACCGTCCCGGGTTTAAAGCCGTCAAGAATCCGGCCGAAGCTGTCAGTGAGATTGGGGTATGCCGAGGCACAGACGACATCCGCAGCGCAGTCGTGAAACAGCCTGGTCATCGCCTGTTGCGCCGCCAAGGCGAACTGCAACGGTAGTTTCGCCGTGGGAGCGGCAACGCCGGCGAGAACCGCAGAGCGCACATGGTCGGAATAACGCCGCACATATTCCAACGCGGCGAGCGAGCCATAAGAGATGCCGTATAGGTTAATCTTGTCGTAGCCCAACGCGGATCGGATCTCTTCAAGGTCTTCGATTCCTAGCGGCGTGGTATAATATTTTAAGTCGGCGCTCTGCGCTAATTTTTCCCTGCATGCCTGAACTTTGACGGGGTCGAAAATCTCAAGGAAGAAATTCTGCACCGCGGTGCGGTCGATTGGAAAGCTGCATTGCAACCCGTTGGAATCGCCGGTGCCACGCATGTCGACGAAAACCAGGTCGCGCTCGCGGCGCAACTCGCGCATGATCGCATCTTCACCGGCGCTGGCGATGCGCGCCGCGGCTTGTCCCGGCCCGCCGGCCAAATAGAAAACCGGGTCAGCCTTGGCTGGGAAACTTCTTGCCGGCAGGACAACGATATTGAGCGCAATCTTGCGGCCGGTTTGTGCCGCGCGATTTTCGTAGACTTGATGTTTGCCGCAGAGCGCGGCTTCCTTGTGTTTGGCAAGAGTGCAGGAGGTTAACTCGATGGTGGTCGGCCTCTTCGCGGTGACTGGCGAATGGCGTGACCGTTGCACACGAGGATGCGATGAAAAAGGACGAGTGCCAGAACAACGAGACGGAAAACGTCATCGGCGCAGGCCGGCTCAGGTTTCGCGATACTGCCAGTCACGTACGATCGCTGGATTCGGCCGGAGTTAACCTGCGCAGTTTGTCGAGGGAGAATGACGGAAGGGGAGTCGCCTTCGCATCGATGGAGTCAAGAGCCGTCGGCTTGAAACTGAATGCGGCCAAGCTCGCGCCTTGCTAGATCGGCCAGCGCAGCCAGTGCGCCAGGCTCTTGCCCATGATCCATTCTTTGTCATCCGCCGAGAGAAAGTCCATCTCTTCGGTGAACAGGGTGACGTTTTGCCGATAGGAAATCGGCGATTGCGACAGGTCGGTGCCCCACATGACGCGTTGGGCGCCGAATGCCTCGACGACCCTACGCACCTGCGGATGGAGCGCAGGATAGGGATAATTCTCGGCGACGTAACAGGGCAGGCAGGAAGCTTTGACCGCGACATTGGGCAGGCGCGCGAAGGACAGCAACACATCGACTCCGGGTGTGAGGTCTTTGCCGCGCCACTGCACGTTCAAACCCATGTGGTCGACGATCACGCGCAGTCCGGAGTGGCGCTGGGCGATCTTGCCGATGGCTGCCACGGCGAAGGGCGCGAAGATCATCACCGGTATGTCGTAGCGTTCGCAGTCGGCCCAAAACCAATCGGCGGTGCCGTCGTCGAGAAATGAATGGGTGCCGCTGTGGCGAAAGCTAATCCGGAAGCCTTTCATGCCCGGCTGTTTGAGCCAAGCGGGCAGCTTGTCTTTGCTCGCCGGATCGTTGAGCGGCACCTTGCCCATGACGGCGAACCGGTCGGAATATTTTTGCGCCGCTGCCAGCGCGTAATCATTGCGGTAGCCATCCCAGGACGGCGGCACCAGGATCACCCGGTCGACGCCGGCACGATTCATTTCCTCCAGCAAGCGCTCGTAGGTCAGCGGATTTTCCTGGTGCGGTTTAGAAGCGTCCTCTGTGATGTGAGGCCGTTCCGGCGAGTCGGCTTGCCAGATATGGACTTGGGCATCGATGATTTTCATGGGAAGGCAACAGGCAATAGGCCGCAGGCAACAGTAAGTAAGAGCGGATTCATATTATGTAAATTATTTTGTCGCGTTGACCTGGCGCAGAATGCGGTCGTCGAAGAATTGCGCCGGCTTGGCGGTCTTCGCTTCGGGGATCGATTCGGAGAGAAAATCTAAAACGCCTTGGACTCCGGCTTCAGAGGTTACCAGCTCGCGGCGAAAGCCGGCTTTCTTGAAAAACTCGTAGCTGCGGTCGAGAACGTCTGGATCGGTTTCGTAGGCGTATTTGCCGATGACCTTCATCGAGAAGGGCTTATCGGCGTAGTAGCGCTCGATGCCGCTGCGTACGGCGCGCAGCAGTGGGACGAGCCTGGCACTGAGCTCGTCGATGCGGCTCTTTCGCACCACCAAGCCGACATTCTGATAGGGCTCGCCGATCAAGCTGACCAGCGAACGAAAGCCGTCGCGCTCCATCCTAAAACTTGCCGGCGGCGAGCCGACACCGCCGGCGATCTGTCCGGCGTAAAACGCCGCGACGATTTGCGGGCTGCTGCCGAGCGGGCGAAGCTGCACGTCTTTCGCCGTGAGACCCATTTTTTTCAATGCCACCATCGTTCCATAGGCGACCGGTGTTCCCGGCCGGTCGGTACCGATAATTTTGCCTTTCAACTGCTCGACGGTTTTGATTTCCGGACGGGCATAGAAATCCCAGATCATCGTGTTCAACAGACCGGCGATGAAAGTCACGTCGATGCCGCGCAGCGCCGCGGTGAGCACGGGGGCTGCCGAGACTTGGACGACATCGATCTCGTTGGCGAGCAATGCCGGAATCGCGCTGGTCGATTGCATGGAGAGCACTTCGATGTCCAAGCCTTCCTTGGTAAACGCTCCCGACTCTTTGGCCATCCACACCGACGCCATGGTCGACGAGGTGCTCAGATAGGCTACCCGCAACGGCCGACCTTGGCGTGAAGACTGCGCCCAGACAGCAATTGGCATGACGAAACTCGCGAATATTCCGGCAATGACGATGCTGGTCAGTACTTTCTCGATCGTCGCGTTGTTCTTTGTAAAGCCCATGGGATTGGCCTCCGAGTATGGCAGCAAATTGATTGAGCGTAAGATAGGGCAGGACGAAGGGTAGCGTCAAGGTAAAATAGCGAGCTTCTCGAACCAGAACGTACTTACCCTACGGTCTAAAATTGCGCAGCCATTTCCTGACAAACTGTGAATGGTTGTCCGGCGGCTAAAATTTTTTTGGCTGCACAATATTGGCCGCCTGTGGGTGCAAAAGCTCAGGAAAATTACCAAGATCTACGCTTATGCTGCAATCTCACCCACGGCCCAAGGGTTGCGCTAGGTCTGAGTGAACGCGCGAGCAATCCAAACCGTAACTTTTTGTCGCTGCGCGCGTCTATCTTGAGTGCTCAGATCGGAAAGGATGGTGCCCCATGAATAACTCTAACGATTCACTCTTTGGTTTCGCCTTGGCGGTTGTGGCTTTGGTGGCGCTGCTCACGGTCAGTCACTCTTGGGAGCGTTCGGTGTCGCCGTTGACCGTGACTCAATCGAGCGTTAGCGAACTCGGGTTGCGCGTTTCAATGCAGCGTTAAATGTCTCAGTTCGCTGCTTCGGCGGCGCTTAGAAGCGGCCCTCTTTCTCGAGTTTCTTCAACACGCTGTCTTCGACTAATTCTTCCGCCTTCAACTTGCGAATCTTTTCGTTGGTCAAGCCGAGCAGACGGATGACGTTGCGAATGCCGTCGACGCTCGGATAGATTTTCTGGTCGTATAAAGTCGGCAAGATTTTGTAGCCTTCCTCGGCATCTTCCAGTTTCGCCAAGCGCATCCCCTTGGCGACGGCGCGAATCACCTCGGCTTTGTTGGCCGGGTTGCGGATAAAGTTGACGGCATCGAGCAAGCCGCGAAAGACGTTTTCCGCCACCGCCGGCTGCGTGCGCATAAATTGGCGCCGCGACATTAGTCCCGAGCCCTGATAGGCGATCGGCAGCTTTTCCACGTCGGCGAGCACCGTGTAGCCTTTGTTTTGCAAATTCTTTCCATGGGCGTAGCCGACCAGCACGGCGTCGACGGTGCCGGCCATGAATCCTTGGACCATGACGGTCTGATCGCCGAGGGAGCGAAACTGGATCTTGTCGCGCTCCGGTGACAGGCCCCAATGGTCCAATGTCAGCATGGAAAAAATCCAACCGCCGCCGCTGAGACTGTTGACGCCGACGCTTTTACCTCTCAATTCTGCCGGGCTTTTGATTTTCGGTTGCGCCATGAACATGCCGGTGAGCCGATTGATAAAGCCGGCGGCGAAAACCAGGTCGGCGCCCTCGGCGATGGCGCCGAGGTTGGCGCCGGACACCGATCCCCAATGAAACTGCGATTCGCCGGAGCTCAGCGCCGCCATGCCGATGGGCCCGCTGCGCGCCTGGACGAACTGGACCTCGATGCCGTACTTACGGAAGTAGCCCTGCTCTTGGGCGACGTAGATCGCCGCTTCGCGCTCGCTTACCGAGCCGGTGGTGAGGAGTACTTTGGTCAGTGGGGTAGCGGCATGCAGGATATTTGCCGGCGCTGCAACAATAAAGATTAGAATGAGCAATCCAACAGAACGAACCATCATCAAAATAACTCTCCATTCATGGCAGTAAATCTCGTTTCCATCATTCCGGCGTAGGCCGGAATCCAGACTTCGGACTAAACACCCCATCCCGCCTGGATGCCGGTTTCCACCGGCATGACGGAGTTGGCGCGGAGCTATTGTTTAGGCACTCTCATGACTCGCTGAGCCTGGCCTACAGCGTCGGCTGCACCGCTGGGCGATCTAACAGCCGTTTCACCCACGCTTTGACGTTCGGCAGATCATCGCCGATGGTCGCTTGATAGCGTTCCAGCCGGGTGAAAAACGGGATGAAGGTGATATCGGCAAGCGAGTAGTCGCCGGCGATATAGTCGCGCCCGCGCAGGTGGCCTTCGAGAAACTTCAAGTATTCAACGATCTCGGCCTTGGACTGTTCGACTTTGTAGTCGTGGGCGACGTTGCCACCGGCGCGCTGCAAGCGGGTGTTGCAGTAGTCGACCCAGATGCGCACGCGGGCGCGCTCGGCTAGGTCGCTGGGCATCAATCGAACAGCCGGATATTTTTCGTCGAGATACTCATCGATGACCGCCGACTCGTAGATCACCGCGCCGTCGTCTTCGAGCACCGGCACTTTGCCGTAGGGATTGCGCTCGAGCAGTTCCTTGGATTTGTTTTTCAAATCGCACTCGATGGTCTCGTACGAGAGATTTTTTTCCGCCAGGACAATCCTTGTCCTGTGGGCGTAGGGTCAGGGCCGGTAGGTAAATAATTTCATGAAGACCTCCTGGATTGATTTAGTTATTTACCACAATCTGCTTCTCGAAGCTCGGGCGCGCTGCGATTCCGGCGTAGGATGGGTTGAGCAGCAGCGATACCGATCATTCTGCCGACGGTGGGTATCGGCGCTCCGCGCCTCCACCCCCTAATAATACGTAAGCCAATTTGCTCCGACCGGATTCGCCCGCCGTGCCGCGGGATAGTTCTTATCTACGCTGCTTAGGCGCCTTGGCGCAATAGCAATTTGTTGTACCAGCCGATCAGTTCGTTGTAACGGTCGCCCCATTTTTCCGCCGATGGGATCATGACTTTGCGCTCGCCGACATCGTCCGGCCCTTTGGTCGCGATATTCTTGTGCCCGACCCAGCGGCCATGGCCATGCATGATTTCCTGGCCTTTGCGCGACATGAGAAAGTCGGCGAGTAGCGCCGCCGCGTAGGGATGGGGCGGACGGGCCGACATGTAGATCGGTATTAAAGATTTCGCCGGCACGAAAGGTTGGGGAAAAATATAGTCGACGGGCGCGCCGGCCTTCTTCTTACTGATGACTTCCTGATGATGGCTGTCGATCTGCAAGGAAAATTCGCCGGCGGCGACCAGTTGCGTGATCAACGACGGGCCGCGCCGCACTTGCAGCTTTTGTTGGCCGAGCCGGGTGGCCAGCTCCAAGCCTTTGGCTTCGCCGTAATGGTCGATCAATGCCGCCAACCAGTCGTAGGATTCGTCGTCGAGGGCCATCTTGCCGGCCCACTTAGGATGGAGCAAATCTTCGATGGTGCTCGGCGCCTCTTTGCGGGAAATCATCTTAGTATTGAACAGGAACACCAACGGCGTGGCAAAGATGCCATTCAAATAGCCCTCCTTATCGGCGAAGCCGTCGCGCAGGCCGCTACGATAGGGCGACCTGTAGCGCATGATGGCGCCGGCCTTTTTGAGCGTGTTGACGGTCATGCTGCGGGTGTTGAAGACGTCGAATTGATGGGAGCGCGCGCGGCTTTCCGTGAGCACACGATTGAGCAGCGAACCGCCGCTGCCGGTCAAGGTATTGACCTTGAGAAACGGGTACTCGGCTTGAAAGCCATTGACGAGATCGTTGGCGAAGACGCGATTCATCGCCACATACCAGTTGACCGCGCCTTCTTTCTTGGCGCCATTGACCAGCCTTGTTTGACGCTCGGCTTCGGTTAACTGGTTGATCTCGTCGAGGAGTTTTTCTTCGCTTTGCGCGGGGAGCAGTGCCGGCGCGATGGCTGAGAGCAGTAGGAGTGAGAGAACTCCGATAGTTGAAATCCTAATGCCCATGGTCAACCTCCTGCTCGATGCCACCGGCGAAGCGTTGGGTGTCGACCACCGCGCGCCATTGGGTGCCCGCGCCGATCTTCACGCCCGCGTCATTGAACGCATCCACTGAATAGCGAATCTTTCGGCCTTTCACTTCGATAATCGCCGCATTCATGGTGACGCTTTGGCCGATGCGGGTCGATGCCAGGTGGCGCACGTCGATGTGAATGCCGACGGTCTGTTCGTTTTCGTCTAAAAAGGGTTCGGTAAGGTCGGTACAAGTCCGCTCCATCAAACTAATCATCGACGGGGTCGAGAAGACATCGGCCTTGAGCTGGCGCGCGCGCATGTCGATGGTGGTTTGATAGGATGCGGTGCGAGTGAGGCCGGGGCGCAGGCTGTCTTTCATGAGGCGAATATAGGGGACAGGGATGTCCCAGGCAACAGGCAATGGTCGTAAATAGCGCGTGATCGTGACCGTGGATCG
>CAWJZV010000023.1:0-204810 GCA_963847445.1 uncultured delta proteobacterium
AGCGCGATGCCATCTGCCGCGGGTTCGCCAGCGGCTGCCACTTCCCATTCCGCTTCCGTGGGCAGGCGCCGGCCGGCCCAATGGCAGAAGGCTTCAGCTTCGAACCAACTCACATGCACCACCGGCAGGTTTTCGTTCAACGGGACATAGCGGTCGTAGACGCGCTGCTGCCAGCGGCCGTTATCGAGCGGTTGCCAGTAAACTGGATGATCGAGTTTTTCCTTGTAGGCGGCAATTTCCATCGGCTCAGTGACGTTCTTGTTGAAGAACTTGGCAAAGGATTTTTCCAATTGCGGCGCGCCGCCTGATTCGAGCCATTGCCAACCTTCGTCGCTCCAGTGCTGGCGCTCACGATAACCGCCTGCTTCGACGAATTGCAAAAACTCACCGTTGGTCACCGGTGCGCGGGCGATACGGAACGGTTTCACGTCAGCCTCGTGCGCCCACTTCTCGTTGTCGAAAATAAACGGCATGTCTCTGGTCGCGCCGATGGTGAACTTGCCGCCGGGAATCTCGACATCGCCGGGACAAGCGCGCGGATTCTAGTCTCGCCCACAGCAGACGGTTGAAGAAACGACGGAGGCGGATAGCCGAGAGTCTGGCGCGTGTAGGCGAGCGCCTCGTTATGCATGGCTTCGTGAAATGTCGTCAGCCAGTAAAAATAGAATTCTTCCGGTGAAAGTTCGGCCTTGCCATCGATGCGTGAAACGCAGCGCTCGATCACTTCGTTAACATAGGCCAAAGTGTTTTCCCGGCTTGGCAGCAGTAATTCCCAACGGGTGTCGTGGGCAACTTCGGTGGAATTGTAGAGCCGGTCGCCGTCCGGCAGGAGCGGTTTTTCACCGCCCAGGTGTCGTCGCGCCCAAAATTCCTGAGTCCAGGCGACATGGCCGATTTCCCAAAGCGGCGGATTGACGATCGCCAGGCGCGGGCCGATCATCTGTTGGTCGTCGAGATCGGCCACGAGACCCAGCAGGCGCGCGCGGAACTCGCGCATGGTGGCGACTAGTTCGTTGACGCTCATGGTGGCTATTGGTCCGGCTGCTGGGCTTGGACTCATCTTCGGCATTGGTAGCGAAAAATTCTTGACCGATTCAATTAAGCAAGTTTACAACGGGGAATTTCTTGTATTGATCTAACGCATATCTCCGCGCATCACAAACCTGCAACCAATTGAGCGATGGCCTTGGTCCACGGCGCTAATTCTTTCGCCCAGCGCCGACCGCGATTTCGTTCAACGTAGGCGCACGCGGCCTGCAGTCGGCGCGTGTCGGCTGTTGTCAGTGGCAGCGGGCGTTTCTCCTTTTTGGCGACGATGCTCGCTTCAGCAAACCTCCTGAGCGCACGCCAATCGGGTATCGCCTTGGCGCCGAAGCGCTGACGAACGATCTTCGTCCAGGACGATTCCGCGCGGTATTTGGCCGGCGCCCGCGCATAGTCGAAGCAAGTCGCCAATGGAACGAAGCTCAACTGTTCTTGGAGCAATGGATTGTTAAGATAGCCATAAACAGCTTCGGGCAAGCGCAGATCGCGTCCGGTAAGCGGCCCGATATGCAGTTCGTCGCTCATGGACAGGTCGTTTACCGGATAATTGTCCCACAGGAGCAGGGGTCGCTTAATCTTCTTGGCGATGCGCCGTACGTGGGCGAGCGTGATGCTTTTTGAAACCACTGACGGCCCGGTCCAAAAGCAGGGGATGTTTGGCGGTAGATCTTGCGCCAAGGTTTCTAGAAAATGCGGTTCAAATTTGCCGAAGACCCTTTCGAGCAGGGCATCTTCGCTGTAATAGCTCGGACAAATCCACCACTCGACAGCGCTCCAACTCGCCGGCTGGGCGGCGATGATGGTTGCCATCCAGGTTCCTTCGGCGCGCGCCAGACTGTTCTTGAATGCGCGGCGGTCGCGCGGGTCGCTCAAGCGCGACGGTATATCGTCGAACAGGACTGTGAAGGTGCGCACGCCGGCATCGTAGAAGCGCTGCGCTTTGCGGAGAAGAACGCGAACGGCGCGATCGTCGCCAAAGTACAAACCCTCGCCGGGATGAAAACCGTAGACGAAGTCAATTTGAGTTCTTTGCGCAGCTCCAATCAACCGCAGTAGCTCGCGCCATTGCGCATCGGGGTAGGGCCGTCGCCAAAACTTTCGATGATACGGATCGTCTTTTGGGGCATAGAGATAAGTATTCATCCCCCGCGCCGCGCCGAATGCGAACATTCGCTGCCGATGCGCCATCGACCATAGTGGACCGAAGAAGCCTTCGGACGATGCCGCGGCGGGGGAAGTCGGCGGGCTTCATGCCGCGCTAATTTTGCCCAGCAAACGCTGGAGGAACATGATTGCGGCTGTTCATCGGCGTGGGGCGAGGAATGATTTAGCGATTTGGTCTGAGACTAGGGAGACCTGCTGTCGAAGAGTCAGGTGAGTAGAAACGACCACGCGCGGTTCTCCCAAGCTTCTCCCTAGCTTTTTAAAAACGGTACGCCCAAGCGCATCAGGTCGTCGAAAGCATCCCAATGCACCATGTGCTTGCAGCCATTGACAATGTGGAGGTTGAGCTGTGGTTGCTGTTTTTTCAGCAATTCGGCGCGTTCACCGGCGTGGGCGCGATCTTCGCGGCCAAACATCATCAATAGCGGCATCTTTAGGTCGGCGAGTCTCTCCCATAACGGTTTGGCCGGCGCCGATGCCCCGGCAGGAGCCGCGGGGGCGTCGTGACTCTGGCGGTCCTGGTGTGCTTTGAAATTGCGGCCGATCATGCTGCGGTGGCGTAGGGCGACGTCTTCATCGGAGATCAGCGAATGGTTGAAGGTGTCCGCCTGCAGGAGTTTGCGGGCGTCCTCCAGCGTCGGTTCCTTTTCCGCCATCTCCTTGTCGACCCGCGCCTGTACTGCTTCGTACCTGCCGACCTGCGCTTCGGTCTGCAGCGGCAGTAGTGAGCCGGTGCCAAGAATGACCACGTGCGAGTAGCGGCTGGGGTCTTCCAATGCCAGCTGAATCGCGAAGCCGCCCGAGCGTGAGTGCGCCATCAGCGCGGTCTTGCCCAGGCCCGCGGCATCGATGAATTTCGGGATGGAATTACGTTGCTGGGCCGTGCTTTGCTTGGCGGGAATGTCGGAGAGGCCAAAACCTGGATAGTCGAAAGCGACGGTGCGAAATCCGGATTTGGCAAAAGGGCCGAGATTGCGCAGAAACACATCCGCCGAACTCCCGAGCGATGCGCCGTGCAGAAACAGCACAGAGGGTCCCGAGCCTTCTTCGATATAACGAAGCTTCAATCCATCGACGCTGACGAATTTGTCTTCCGGTTTGGCTGTCATGTCATAATCTCCCTATTAACTTAGAATATAATTCTAATCTGCCTGTGCGTGGCCATAGGCCGAGTGTATTTGCTCCATGGCCACCTCGTTCAAGTTTAGGAAATCTCTACAGGAAACACCCTCAAGGTGTCAATCGCAAGAATGATTCGTCACAATCGCGGGTTTGCTTCTGTTGGGATCAGTACTTATCCCTTGCGCCGATTTCGAACAGCTGCCGCTGATGGGCTGTCTATCAGAGGGGATCGAAGAAACTTTCGGCGATGCTGTGGTGCTTAAATGTTTTGGCCTCGATAATGACGGGTTAATCTTCCATAGCTTCGCTAACGGAACAAGTTTGGCGTAGCCTGAGATGGCCAATACAGTCGAGTCGATTGCGTTGGAAGAGAGGGGTAGGGGGAGGCTTAGGTGGTTCTTGGTATGAAGTCGACAGGATTTACTCTAAGCAACAGCGTTAACTGCCGAGTTGACGTCGAGTCGTGATTATTTTTGCCGCGTGCCCCGCCGCCGTTTTTCGATTTCAATATCAACCTGCCGTGATTTTTCGATGGTGTATTTGAGCTTGTCTTTTTCCTGCAACAAAGCCTCCCGTTCCTTATTAAGGCTTCGCTTCTCGTCGGCGATTTTTTGATGTTCCTCAAGGACCGTAATCCAAGTCTTGGCGGAATCTACCATCGGACTCTGAGGGTGTTCTTTGACGAGAGTGCGAAACGACGAAAGGGCGCGAGGATAGTTTTTTTTCGGATTGGTCGGATGGGCCGAAATCATTCCCATATTGAAAAGCGCTGTGTCGGGAGAGCCCCTGCCGTCGTGAATAATTTTTTGGTTCTCAAGGATAGCGGCTTCGTACTGCCCCTGAGAGAATAGCGCCTTGCTTTGCTCGAAGGGGTCGGTCCGATGTTCCACCATGGGAACCGGCGGCGGCACTGGCCGGTCGTTGATGGACGAGCATCCGGACAGGCAGACTCCCAAAAACAGCGTTCTCCACCACAATGCACTGCTTGACACCCGCGACTTCATTTCGTGGCACCGTGACCTTTCCGCCAAAGCTGAAAACGCAAGAATTTCTTTATCCCGGCCCGGCCCACGCCCCACGACCGTCCGCCTTCTTGGGATATATTGGCGCCGAGATAGCAGGCAAAAAATATCCCCATCACGACCAATACCAAAGTGGCCGCTAGAGTGATCTTTTGGCTTTTCATTGCCGCGTGTTCAATGTATTCGATTCTTTCCTGCAGGCTTTTCTGGACATCGCTCTTAAACGCCTCATGTTCCCTCAGCAAATAATCGACGAGGCGTTCCTTTTCTTCGCGATAGCGCGTTTCCGCATAGGGCTGCTTGGTCTTGATGTAAACGACTTCTTTCTCGAACAATTGACGATATTGGGTATGGTACTCCTCAGCGCGGGTAAGGCGCTGCACCGTGCCGCTTGCGCCGGCGAGTGGTTTTAATTGAGCGATGTACCGGTCGAAGTCGGATCTGAACTGGAGATATTGCTCATGATGCTGGGCGGCATGGGTGACGTTGAACTGGCCCGCGTATCTGACCTCGGAAAGGAAAGCATCGGCAAGTTTTTCCGAGTAGTCGATCATACGCTGGTCAACCTTGAGCGCAATGTTCGCCGCATTGCTGAGCTTTCCCAGCTGAATTATCGAATAACCCGACACCGCGACCATCAGGATCAACATCGATGAATAGCCAATAATAAAACGGTGGAGCGTGGATCGCGTAATCAAAGGTCAACCTCCATGGATGGGCGCGGAGTAACGACAGCGATGGATGAAGTGCCGGCGAGACGATCCTCTTCGAGAAAGCCCATCGACGAACTAATGGGGAGGCGTACGGTGAACGTCGTCCTCTTCTCCTAGCTTGCTGTAAACGTTCACCGAACCGCCCATCAGTGCGACGAAACTCTTGACCAGGTAAAGCCCGAGTCCGGCGCCGGAATAATCGCGCGTGGTGGCGCTGTCGATCTGATTGAATTTGTCGAAGATGTGCGGCAAAAACTCCTCGGCCATGCCAATGCCCGTGTCCGATACGGAGAATTCGATAAACGGCTCGTCGGGCACAGAGCGAAATAATATATCCACCGAACCTTGATCGGTGAATTTGATCGCGTTGTTTACCAGGTTGATCGCCACTTGGCGAAGCTTCATGCGATCGGTTACGAGGTTTGGCAGATCGGCCGCTATCTGCCAGTTTATCGCCAAATTTTTTTCTATGGATGCCATGATATAGTCGGATTCGAGCTCGCGTACGAGTTCGTTAAGATTGATGGGTTCCGGGTTGACGGCCATAGCGCCGGATTCAATCTTGGTTATTTCCAGAATGCTGTTGATCAGCGACAGCAGATGGCTGGCCTGCACGCGAATTTTTTCCGTGCCTTTGCCATGTTCCGGGGTGATGTCGCCGAATACGCCCATGTTCAGCGCTTCGGAGCAGTTCATGATGATATTGAGCGGCGTCCGCAGTTCATGGGAAATGACTCCAAGAAATTCGTCTTTAATCCGATTCGACTTCTCCAGCTCCACCGCTTGATTTCTGGTCTGTTCAAACAAGTGTGAATTATAAAGTGCGATGGCAGCCTGGTGCGTGAGGTCCGCTAAAAAGGTTTCTTCTATCCGTAAGTCGATTGTTGCCGTGGAGTAACAGGACAGGACGCCCAATACTTCGCCTTTGACAACCATCGGTAGACCCAGGTAAGTGACCAAGCCCGCGGCGCGCAAGGATTCGGGATCGGAAGCGCGGGGATCCTTTTGAGCATTTGATATCAGCAAGGGAGATTTGAGTTTGAAGACCTCCAAAGGAAAGCCGCTTTCGCTCTCCGCGCCAGCTAACTGGCCCACGTGGTCGATTCGCGGTGACTGTGCGATAGGCTCGAGCCTGCCGCTTTGCTGATCCAGCCAGCGGATTGATACACAGGAAGAGGGAAACAGCGGGGCGACTCCCTCCGAGAGAGCAGTCAAAACATTGCCGACGTCGAGACTGGAGGTCATCGCTGTGCTGATTTCGTGGATGGCGCTCTGACGTAGGTGTTGCTTTTGAATCTCAGTCTCAGCCACTTTGGCGTCGGCGGCGCGTTGCTCTAAGGTTTTAGCTAAATCGTCGAATGTCCGCGCCAGATGGCCGAGCTCGCTCGCGCCATAGGGTAGGCCAGTCCGCGCCTTCAAGTTACCACCGGCCAATTCCTTAGTTGCACCCACCAGATCGGACACACGGCGCAGCACGAAGAGATCCGCGCCGAACCAGGCTGCGATCAAAGTCAACGCCGTCAGGACGCTAAGAATGATTAGGTTTTCCCGAAGTATGTGTTCGGATTCGGCAAACGCTGCCCGCGCCGGTATGTCGATGCCGGCATACACAACCCTTCCGCCGATCCGGTGGTCTAACTGCCGGTAGGTGAAGAGCTGCGCAATTCGGTCGACGCCTGTGGACTCTATATTGCCCTCGACACCTCGAATCAATTTGGTTTTGCCGGCACTGTCCGTGTGAACTCGCTTGCCAACTGGCGCGGCTTCGTCGGGGTAGCTGAGAAATGTCTTGCCATTGTCATCGAAAAGCGTAAATGAGGCCCCGGACGGAAGATGATTCTTTGCCGTGATTCTGACGATCCAGGAATAGTCTAAGACTACGAAAGCGATGGCGCGCAGACTACCGGTTGATTCGCCGATGGGGAATCCCAGCTCGACGACCGTCTTGCCGTTGGATGCATCGCGTTGAATCTCACCCACAGCGATATCCCGAGATTCGACAACCCGGCCAACGTAGGAGTTCTTCAGGCGTCGGCTTTGGAAGATTTGTGACCCTAAAGCATTGCACAACAGATTTCCCTTGGCATCGACTACGCCGAGATCGACGTAAAGCGGCTCCAGGAGGCCGGCGAGGATCTTTGCGCATGCAGCGGCATTGCCCTCGCGGAGTTGTGGTAGTCGCGCCAGAGTAATTAGGAGTTGGTGCGCGTTGTCAAAAATTCGGCGCTGTTCGGTGGCGATGACACGCGCCGATCCGAGCGCGCTTTTCTGTACCTGGTCGGCAATTGAGGCACGGTGTCGTTGATCGGTAAATAAAATGACCCCAAAAGCGGGGAGAACCGCGAGCAGAACAAAGGCGATCAGGCGAGCCCGAAGGCTTGAGGCGAACCGAATCATGTCCCGTCCGTTTTTAAGAATCTCGCTGTAACTTTCTGTCGGTATTTCGACGGATTGGTCAAGCAAATGCTGCACCAGACCATTCGGCAGCGCTCAAGCAAGATTCTGAACATCTAAAGAACTTCTGGGAAGGGTTGTCACAGGAGGGCAATGTCAAGAAGCTGCAAGTGTATCGTTGGATGATCAAAACCGCACACCAGCGGAGTACGCGGGAGGTACCGAAAGATTTGCCATGTTGCGTGGGCACGACGGGCCATCAATCGGGTCGACTCGATTGATCTTGCGGCGCAGGGACAGACAAGCGATGGAACTCAAGCCGCCCAAGGACATTTGGTTACGATGCCACTTTCTGTGCCTGTCGCCGGGCGCGTCGCTACGGCCAAGGTCCACGACAATTCCATGATATTTCTTTGAATAGCGGTTGGACGGAGCCGCTAAAGATCTTGCAGGCAACGGTTTCTTTTCTCAATGTCGATCGGTCGCAACCCGTGAGCGTATTCGCTGACGAAGTGGTGTCGCGCCAATCGTTTACTTGCCAAGACCAATGGCTTTGCGTAGGATCACGGCGAGAGTTTACTACCGCGATGAAGCCGCGATTCATAATGCTTTTTGTTCCAGCCATAGTTACTGTTTTGGCGACTGTCGTGGCAGTGTTCGCTCAGTCCAGAGAGAGCAGCGAGCTGATCCGCATTCCTGCCGGGTCGTTCCCAATGGGCAGCAATGACGGCCCGGAAGACGAACGGCCGCAGCATCGCGTCGACGTGGCGGAATTTTTCATCGATCGCACCAAGGTGACGAATTCCCAGTTCGGCTTATTCTTGAACGCCATTGGACCGGTCGGTCCGCAGGGAGAAAAATTATTTCGACATCGACGACAACGACGCGCGGGTGCATCGGCGTGATGGTAAGTGGTCGGCGGATGCGGGTTTCGAGAATAATCCGGTGGTCGAGGCATCTTGGTACGGTGCCGTTGCCTATTGCCGATGGACTGGGAAGCGCTTGCCGACGGAAGCGGAGTGGGAGAAAGCCGCGCGCGGCACCGATGCCAGAAAGTATCCGTGGGGAAATGAACCTCCTGATCGCTCGCTCGCGCACTTCGGAGGCGGTTGGAACGATCTCAAGCCGGTCGGCAGCTTTCCCAAGGGGGCGAGTCCTTACGGTCTTCTCGATGCGGCGGGTAACGGTTGGGAGTGGGTGAGCAGTGGCTATCTGCCCTATCCCTACGATTCAAAAGACGGTAGGGAAGACTTGAGCAAGGATCTGGTGCGCGGCACTCGCGGCGGCGGCCATGACGTTGGCGCCGACGAATTGACCACGACCCACCGCGGTCGTCATGTGTCGCGTAATCCGCGCGGCGGTCATCACAATATTGGCTTTCGCTGTGCGCGCTAACGCGCGCGGAGCGCGAAGATATTTAATGCCAATCTCTTACGTCATCCAAGGAATTCTCATCGGTTTAGCGGTCGCCGTGCCGGTGGGGCCGCTCGGTTTACTCTGCATCAATCGCTCGCTGATGCTCGGTGCTCTCGCTGGCCTCGCCTCCGGGTTGGGTGTCGCCAGTGCGGATGCGCTTGTCGCCGGCATCGCCGCGCTGGGGATTTCATTGGTTTCTGATTTTCTTATTGAACAGCAGTTTTTGCTGCGTTTGATCGGCGGCATCTTTCTGTGCGTGCTCGGGTATCGGATTTACCGTATCGAACCGGCGGTGAAAGTCCCGACGATTTCTACCAATGGGTTGCTCGGCGCCTACGCGACGACATTTTTTCTGACCGTTTCAAATCCGGTGACGATTCTATCGTTTATCGCGATCTATGCGGGTTGGCATGTGCCAAGTCTGCGTGGCCACTACCCGGCGGCGGCGCTGTTGATGGCCGGGGTCTTCATTGGCTCGGCGCTGTGGTGGGTAGCATTGTTCGCTGGGCTGACTTTGTTCCGGCTCAATATCAGTAATGGATTTTTGGCGATGGTTCATCGGGTCACCGGCATCGTGATCGTCGGTTTCGGAGTTGCTGTGCTGCTAAGTCTGTCGCCTTTGAAGCACGCCGTGAATTTTACCTTCTGACTATGGTTCGCCAGGCTGAAACCACCGTGCAACGCGGCACTGGAGGGCCGGATGCGATCAACTGCGGTCTCGCGCTCTTTTACCTCGGCGTTAATCTCTTGGAGTTTTTCCTATTGCCATTATTGCTGTTGCCCCGTGACCCGCGATGGGCTTGGCTGCTCTTGCCGCTGGCGCTTTTGACCAATCCATTCTGGAGCCTGCTTCACGAAGCGATTCACGACCTGCTGCATTCGACTAAATCGGTGAACCTGGTCATCGGGCGAATGCTGGCGATCATGTTCGGCTCGCCGTTTCGCATCCTACGGTTGAGTCATTTGCTGCACCACAAGCTCAACCGCATGTCTGTTGAAGGCACGGAGTACTACGATCGGGACAAGGGCAGCAAGTCTGGTGCGGCGCCGGGATATTATTTTCAGATTCTTATCGGCCTGTACTTGGTCGAAGTCATCAGCCCGCTTTATTTTTTCTTGCCGCGGCGTTGGCTCGAGCGATGCCGCCAGCGCTATCTGCCGGCGCAAAGCCTCAGCAGTATTTTAATGCAGAGCTGGCTGGGTGCCGAATCGCTGCGCGAGATTCGCCGCGACGGGGCGTTGACGATGGGATGGTTGGCCTTGGCATTTTACTCATACGGTCCGCACTGGCCGTTGCTGCTTGGTGCGTTGGCGGCGCGCGCCTTGTTAATCTCGTTTCTCGACAATGTTTATCACTACGAGACCCCGGTGAGCGATGTGTTTTTTGCCAAGAATTTGAGCCTGCCCGGACCATTAGCGGGTTTGTTGTTAAATTTTAATTTGCACGGCATTCATCATATCAACCCGGCGATCTCGTGGATCGATTTGCCCAAGGCGTTCGACGCTCAGGCGGGCAAGTACCATGGCGGCTATTTCGCCACGGCACTGCGCCAACTGCGCGGTCCCATCGCCCTTCAGGATCTCCCCCAGGGGGCGCCGGTACTGCGTGTGCGGCCTTATCTCTGAGCTGATTTGCGCAACAAGAGCACGGAAAACCATTCTTGCGGATCGGTGTAGTGGGCGACCGGCTGTAAGCCGAGGAAGCCCAATTGCTCCTGCAAGCGGTTGGGTTCGAACTTGCGGCTGATTTCTACCAAGATGCGTTCATTCCGATTCCAGGTAAAAGCTGCGTTGGCGCTGGGGAAGCTGATGGTCTGGTCTTCGTTGGCCACCGCGTACATCTCGATCTGCTGCCACTCGGGATTGAACCAGGAGTGATAGCGCATTTTGGCGCGATCGAAGTTAGCGCCGAGCAGCCGGTTGATGTTGCCGAACACGTTCAAAATAAATGCCGCGGTGATGCCGCGGCTGTCGTTGTAGGCGGGTTCCAGAATAGTCTTGTCTTTGACCCGGTCGGCGCCCAGGAGCAAATAATCGTTGGCTCCCATCGCGTCCGCGAGGGCGCGGAAGAAGCGCGGGAACTCGGTCTGATTGAAGTTGCCGATGGTGCTGCCGAGAAAGACGAAAAGCGTCGGCAGATTCTTGTCGACGGCGGAGAAACCTTCTTGGTAGCGCGAGTGGATGCCGTGGAACTGGATTTGCGGGAAATCGCGGCGCACCGCCGCTTGGGAGGCGAGCAGACCGGCGATGCTGACATCGATGGGCGCGAACTGGCAGCCGCCGCGCTGGCGCAATTGTTCGGTGAGCAGGTGGATGGTTTTTTTGCTGTAACCGGCGCCGAGCTCGACGATGCACTCTACCGGTGCGGCGGCGATGATGTTTTTTGCCTGAACTTCTAGGATGCTATTCTCGGTGCGGGTCAGATAGTATTCCGGCAGTTCGCAGATATCTTCGAAGAGTTGCGAGCCTTGGTCGTCGTACAGGTGGTAGGCCTCGAGCCAGCGCGGGTGGTCCCACAGCGTGGTCAAAATCGACAACGTCGGCACCGAGTCGAGATCGGCGCCGCGCAGCGACCAGATTCCCGCAGGTTCGGAGGACCAGCGTGATGTTTCATCGGCGCTGAAAATAGTCGGTAAGGTTTGCTGTTCCATGGCCCGGGTGACTATAAAAGAAATCAATTGAATTCGCGAGCCGGGTTTGAACCCCGCTCGCGCCCAAAGGGGATGCTCGCCCCCTTTGGAAACTCCATTTAATTGTCTCCGCCTCAAGAGGCGGAGTTAAATGTCTTCTAGAGCGGATGCGACCGGGCGCCATCACCATGAGCAATAAATGAAATCGCCATTGAGTTTCGCGATGTCAGCTTCGTTTTGCCGGGCGGCAAGACCCTGTTGGCCCATCTCAATTTGCAGGTTGGCCGGGGCGAGACCTTGGTGCTGCTTGGGCGCAGCGGCTCGGGCAAGACCACGACGATGAAGTTGATCAACCGCTTGATCGACCCGACCGCCGGACAAGTAATCATCGACGGCAAGCCGACCGTGGACTGGGATCCGATCCAACTGCGCCGGCGCATCGGCTATGTGATCCAGGAGATCGGCTTGTTCCCGCACCTGACTATCGAACAAAACATCGGCGTGGTGCCGCGGCTGGAGGGTTGGCAGCCGGAACGAATTCGGCAACGAGCCTATGAGCTGTTAAATCTGGTCGGTCTCGACGCCGAGCGCTTTCGCCGGGCGCATGCCGCGTGAGCTTTCCGGCGGCCAGCGCCAGCGCGTCGGAGTGGCACGCGCGCTCGCCGCCGATCCGCCGGTGATTCTCTTGGACGAGCCCTTCGGCGCCCTCGATCCGATCACCCGGCGCGGCATTCAACAGGAGTTCAAAGCCTTGCAGCAAAACCTGGGCAAGACCATGGTGTTCGTCACCCACGATATCGCCGAGGCGTTCGTCCTCGGCAGCCGCATCGGGCTGCTCAAGGACGGCGAGATGGTCTTGCTCGGCGCGCCCGCCGATCTGCTCCAATCGTCTCATCCGGAGGCGCGCGCCTTCGCCGCCTGCTTTCACGACGGCCAGGCAATCGGGAGACCGGCGTGACACTGTTGGAATTCTTCACCCACAATCGCGGCGAGCTCGGCGAGCTGGTCTTGGAGCATCTGTTTCTCGTCGTCATCTCCACCGGTATCGCCGTGCTGATCGGCGTGCCGCTGGGCATCTTGCTGACGCGCCGGCCGGCGCTGAGCAAGCCGATCTTAGGTTTCGCCAATATCATGCAGACGGTGCCCAGTCTGGCGCTGTTCGGTTTTCTCATCCCGCTGAATATTTATTTATTCCAGGTTAAAATCGTCGGCGGCATCGGCGCGCGCACGGCGATCGTCGCCTTGGTGCTCTACTCGCTGCTGCCGATCATCCGCAATACTTTTACCGGTATCAGCAATGTCGACCCGGCGATTCGCGACGCCGGCCGCGGCATGGGCATGACCGACCGCCAGTTGTTGTTGCAAGTCGAGCTGCCGTTGGCGTTGGGCGTGATCATCGCCGGCGTGCGCGTCGCCACGGTGATCTGCGTCGGCACCGCGACCATCGCCGCGGCCATCGATGCCGGCGGCTTGGGCCGCTATATCTTTCGCGGTTTGCGCGCCAACGACAACGTGCTCATCCTGGCCGGCGCGGTGCCGGCGGCGCTGATCGCCATCGCCGCCGATTTACTGCTTGGCTATTTCGAGAAAACCATTCAACTCGGTGCGGCGGTGCGCGGCAAGTCGAAGAGCTTGCTGTGGGCCAGCGCTCTGGTCGTTTTGGCGGTGCTCGGCGGGGTGTACTTTTTCAACAGTAATAGCGGCGGCCGCATCGCCGTCGGTTCCAAAGATTTCACCGAGCAAGTCATTCTCGGCGAGATCGTCGCCCAAGCGATCGAGGCTAAAGCTGGCCTGCAAGTGGTTCGTCGTTTCGACCTGGGCGGCAATCTCGCCCATGAGGCGCTCATCGGCGGCGAGATCGACGTTTACGTCGAATATACCGGCACGGGGCTCTTGGCGATCTTAAAAGAAAAGCCCTTGGCCGATCCGCAGGAAGTCTTGCGCCGGGTGAAATCGGCCTACGCCGCGCGCTTCAAACTCGAATGGACCGAACCGCTGGGGTTCAGCAATACCTTTGCGATTCTCGTCCGCGGCGACGATGCCAAGAAGCTTGGCTTAAAGACTGTCAGCGACGCGGCGAAAGTTTCGTCCCAGTGGCGTGCCGGTTTCGGCCAGGACTTCATGTCGCGTGCCGATGGCTATCCGGGTTTTTCCAAAGCCTACGGACTGCACTTCGAGGCCACCCGCGAGATGGATTTGTCGCTGACCTATCGCGCGTTGGCGGAGAACCAGGTGGATCTCATCGCCGGCAATTCAACCGACGGTTTGATCAGCCGCTACGGCTTGTATCAATTGGCTGATGACCGGCATTATTTCCCGCCCTACGATGCCGTGCCGGTGGTGCGCCAGGCGACGCTGGAAAAATATCCGGCGCTGCGCGCGGTGCTCAAACAGCTCGGCGGCATTCTCACTGTCGATGAGATGCGTAAGCTGAACTACGCGGTGGACGGCGAGAAGCGCCAGGCGAAGGAGGTCGCGCAGGAATTTTTACGCGGCAAGGCAGTGTTGCGTTAATGTACGCCGGCACCGATTGATCGAATCGGCGTCGTTGGCCACGGTAACGGTTTTTCACGGGTTGGTTCTCACGTCGTTGTTGAAACTTTCCCGCCGCAGTTGTTACATGAATTTTATCAAGGTTTACGGAGGTGCGTTATGGCGAAAGTAACTGGTTTCATCGATGCCGATGGCCATGTGGTGGAAGCAGACTCCGAGCTGCTCGATTTTCTCCCGGTACCGTTCAAAGGGCGGGACGATCTGATGGCATTCCCATTTTTCCCGACGCTCGACGGCTTTCACCGGCAAGCGCGGCGGATTCTTGATGGCAAAGGGCGTTCCATCGCTAAAGCCAGCCTGAAGGAATGGCAACAATTTCTTGACGAAGACGAGATCGCCTGGTCGGTGCTGTACCCGACGACCGCACTAACCTTCGGCCTAGTTCGCGACAAGGACTGGGCCTGCGCGCTGGCGACCGGCTACAACAATTATCTCTACGAAAGTTTCACCAAATCGGAGAAGCGTTTAAAAGGCATGGCACTGTTGCCCCTGCAAGATATTCCGGCGGCGGTAAAGGAGCTGCGTCGTGCGGTTAAAGAGTTGGGTTTTGTCGGCGGGGTCTTGCCAGCGGTTGGGTTGCGTCAGCCTTTCGGCGATGAACGTTATTTCCCTGTCTATCAGGCGGCTCAGGAGTTGGACGCGTTATTGGCCGTGCACGCGGCGCCGACCCAGGGCATCGGCGTCGACGGCTTCGACCGTCTCATCGAAGTGCGCACGTTGAGCCATGGCTTCGGCCAGATGATTCAGATCACCAGCATGATCTACAGCGGCGTTTACGACCGGTTTCCCAAGTTGAAGGTTGCCTATGCCGAAGCCGGCTGCGGCTGGGTGCCCTATCTGATGGAACGTTTGGATTTGGAATACCAACATCGCCCCAACCAAGCGCCGGATTGCCGGAAGCCGCCGTCGGAGCATTTGAAGAGCGGCCAGATTTTTATTCACTGTGAGTTGGAAGATCGCGGGATTGCGCAGGTGGCCGGGGCGCTGCGCGACGATATTTTGTTTTGCGCGAGCGATTTTCCCCATGAGCCACGCAACGAATTTCGCGAGAATCTCGAAAGATTCATGGCGCGGGAGGATGTCGGCGCCGACACCAAGCGCAAGATTTGTTTTGAGAATCCCAAGCGGATGTATCCGTTGGCTTTGCAGTAAGCTTGATGTTTTCCACGAGCCCATGATTCGACAGTCGTCTTCAGAAAGTGAAATTGGAGTAAAATCGCCACCAATGCGTCTCAACTCGACTCGTCATTCCCGCGCACGCGGGAATCCAGGTTTGTTCTTCGCGGAGTTCGCCTGGATACCCGCCTGCGCGGGTACGACGGACCATGGGTAGGGGTGAAAGATTTTTCGCCCCTACGGCGTAGCCTTGATGAATGATGCAAAAACCTACGGCGCGTTTCGCGCGCTGCGCTATCCCGACTATTTTTGGTTTTGGTCAAGCTATTTTGTCTCCAACGTCGGTTCATGGATGCAGAGCATCGCCATGGGCTGGCTGCTTTTCGATATGACGGCGTCGCCGCTCTATCTTGGCCTATTCAGTTCGCTGCGCATGGTGCTGTTGCTGAGTTTTTTTATTATCGGCGGGATCATGTCGGACCGCATCGACCGGCGCAAAGTAATGCTCTGGATTCAGTTCATCGCCGCAGGCACCTCACTCGCTTTGGCGCTGCTGGTCTCGAGTCATACGATCCAGGTCTGGCATATCTTCGTGCTCGGCGCGGTCACGTCGACTACCTGGGCGTTCGAGCAGCCGGTGCGCCAGGCTTTGCTGCCGCAACTGATTCCGCGCGATGTCCTGGTCAATGCTCTGGCGCTGAACGCCGTGACCTGGAACGGCGCCGGCTTGCTCGGGCCGAGCTTGGTCGGGATTTCCGTCGGCACGATCGGCATCGACGGATGTTTCTACGTCAACGTTGTCAGCTACCTGGCGGTAGTGGCGGCCTTGCTCCGGCTACGCGTCCCGGCCAACGTCCAGGAGCCTGGGCGCGGCACGGTGCTGCAGAGCTTGCTCGGCGGATTTCGTTACGTGCGCGCCGAGCCGGTCATCTTCAACTTTCTGGCGGTCTCGGCGATTTTTAATATCTTCGGCCGTTCCTATGCGACGCTACTGCCGGTGTTCGCCAAGGATGTCCTGCGTGTCGGTGCCTCCGGCTTCGGCTTTCTCGCCGCGGGTCCGGGACTGGGAACGATCTTCGGTTCGCTTACCTTGGCAAGTTTGGGACGAGTGGAGGCCAAGCGCTGGCTCATGGTCTCCATGCTGCTTGCTTTCGCCGCGGCATTGTTCGGTTTTGCCGTGAGCCGCAACTTTTCCATCGCCGTCGCGCTCTTGGTTGCCATCGGCGCCTTGAGCACGGTATTTGAGACGCTGCTCAACACGTCGATTCAGCTGCGCGTCGACGAGGCGTTCCGCGGCCGGGTCTCCGGGTTCTACGGTTTAACCGGCGGCGGCTTGCGTGAGTTCGGCGGCATGCAAGCCGGTTTCGTCGCCGAATGGACCAGCGCGCCGTTGGCGATCGCCGCCGGCGCCGTTGTCCTAGCGATTGTCGGTTATGCGTTTTTGGGCGCGCGCCTCAAGCGCATGGCTTCATAGCAACTTTCCGATGCCGAGGTGATGCATGGGTTATAGTCATTGTTTGCTAGTCGTTGCGGGGATGCTGATCAGCTTCATTGCTGCGCCAGCGCCAGCGCAAAAGCTCGATCGCGCCGTGCTGGCCTTCGGTTCCACCGGGCCAAACCTGACGACGTTCTGGCTCGCTCGCGAAGCTGGTTTGTATAAACAATATGGATTGGATGTCGACGTGGTGTTTTTCCGCGGCAGCACGATCGCGATCAATGCGCTGGCGACCAAGGATGCCCATTTCGGCGCCTTCGGCGCCAGCTCTTCCGTGCTCGCCAAGTTGGGCGGCATGGACACCGTGCTGATCGCCACCGCAACACCCGGGTTGTTATTCTATCTGGTGACAAAAAAAGAAATTCGCAACGCCGCCGACATGAAAGGCAAACGGATCGGCGCGAGCCGGCCCGGCACTGATTCCGATCTCGCGGCCCGGGTCGCGGTGCAGAAATTGGGACTCGGTGAAAAAGACGTAACCATCATCGCCATGGGCACCGACAGTGAAAGACTGGCGGCGATGACTCAAGGGGTGGTCGATGCCACGGTGGTCACCATCGGCGGCTATGTGGCGGCGCAGAAGATGGGCTTCCATGCCATATTGGACCTTTCCCAAGCCAACGTTCCCTACGAAGCCGCGTCGATGATCACGACGCGCGCTTTGATCAAGGAGAATCCCGATATGGTGCGCAGCTTCACCAAGGGTTTCGTGGCGGCGATCCAATACGCCCAAACCCATCGGGAATTTACCTTGAAAGTTCTAAGCAAATACATGCGCACGGATGATAAAGATGTGCTCAACGCCAGTTACGATTATTACGTCGGCCGGATCATTCCACGGGTTCCCTACGTCAGCGAAAAGGGCTTGCAGGGCGTCATCGATTTCATCCGCCAGCGCAATCCGCAGACGCCCAACGTCAAAGCGTCTGACTTCATGGATAACCGGTTTATTAAAGAGTTGGACGACAGCGGTTTTATTAAAGCACTCTATAGCCGTTAAGATCTAAGGGAGCGCGGACATTCTTGTCCGCGTCTTTCAAACGCGGGTTAGAAAACCCGCGCTCCTGTGCGGATAAACAACGCTGGACGTGCTCAAATGAAAATGTCTTTTGCGGCGAGTTTGAATTCGCCAAATGGCGGCACGAGGGACGGGGCCTCACCCTGAAGAGTTACTTCCAAGCGATAACTATCCACGTTTAAAAGATAGACATCGACGGTTTCTAGCTCCGGATCGACGATCCAATAGGCCGGTACTTTGTGGCGCGCATAAATCTGCGCTTTGGTGACGCGGTCGGTCCGGCTTGTGGCCGGCGACAAGATTTCGACTACGAGATCGGGTGCGCCCACAATCCCCCGGTCTGCGAGGATGGCTTGACGCTCTTGCGAAACGAACAATAGGTCCGGCTGTAGAACCGACGTGGACTCGAGGATGAGATCGATGGGGGCGTGATAGAGTTTACCTAGGTCTTTCGCCCTTATGTGTTGAGCTAGAAGGAAAAAAAGGTTTCCCGACGCAGTTTGGTGCTTCAGATTCGGAGCTGGCGTCACGGCGAGTTCTCCTTCCAGAATCTCGTAGCGGTTGCCGTCGTTGGGTATCGCCGCGTAATCCTCGTAGGTGAGAATGATTTTGCCTTCGGGAATGCGCATCGGTATGGACATGCTAGCCTCGCGTCTGTGGAGTATTTTTACCACCGTGGCGGCATAGCGTCAATGAAAGCAAGAACGGCGCGGTTTAGGCTGGCTGTTTCTGATCAGCCGGGCGTAGAAGTTGATGCAGCGCAGGTAGTCGGTGAGCGAAATTCGCTCGTCGATGCCGTGATACCGTTTGGTGTCCGCCGCCGTAATTGTGATCGGCAAGAATCGCAGAATATTCTTGGTCAGACCGGCGTAGTGGCGCGAATCGGTGGCGGCGACTAGGAGTGCCGGAGCGACGATCGCATCAGGCGCGGTTTGGCGTATGGTGCTTTCTACGAGTTTAAAGCTTGGGCTCGCGATGTCCGTCACGGCCGACGGTTCTATGCGAATCGGCAGCGGTGTGAGCTTGACTTGGGGGTCGTCGATCGCTTTGCGCACATGCTCCAGCGCAGTGGCGGTACTTTCGCCCGGCATGACGCGCAAATTGATCACCGCGTGGGCTTGTGTCGGCAGGACGTTTTCTTTGACACCGGAGCATGAAAAATGGTCGGCGCGATGGTGGTGCGCAGGATCGCATTGGTCAACGGCGATTTAGACAGCCGATTGGCAGATCAACGGTTCAAATAACCAGAGGTTGGCTAACACCAGTTTTTGCGACCAACGCCATTTCGGGGCCGAGGTAATCAAACATCGCACGGGTCGGGCCGCGGAGTCTCGCCGGGAATGGCGTCGCATCGAGTCGCTGCAAGGCTCGGCTGATGCGGTCGATGGCGTTATCGCGGGCGGAATCGAGCTGTGGCCACCGACTGCGTTCGCGCTCAGTTGGACACTCAGGTAGCCTTTCTCGGCGACGCCGATTAGCGCGACCGGTGTGTTAACACCTTCGATGACGCCGCTGAGAATATTCATCCCTTCGTCGAGGACAAATTCCAGTTGCACGTTGCGCGCCGCTAAGGTCGCGGCGATCTTGGCGGCGCCGTTTGCACCGCCGATCTCTTCGTCGTGGCCGAAGGCGAGATAGATGGTGCGTGTAGGTTGGAATCCTTCGGATAGCAGGCGTTCGACCGCTTCGAGTATTGCCGAGGACGCTTGCCTTGTCATCCATGGCGCCGCGGCCCCAGATGATATCCGTCGGCGAGCTGTCCGGCGAAAGGCGGGTAGGTCCATGATTTCTCACTGGCAGGATCGGCGGGCACTACGTCCATATGGGCAAGCAACAGGATCGGTTTCAAGTTCGGTGCGAGTGCCTTGCCAAGTGTAAAGCAGACTGTGCTGATTGACGGTTTCTCTCGCCAAGCGCTTATGCAACGCGGGAAATGACTCGGTAAGAAAAGCATGAAAGCGCTCGAACTCGGCCTGTGATGCCGAGTCGACCGGCGAGACCGTCCGATGGCGAATCGCGCGGCTAAGTCGTTGCACAGCGGCATCGACATCGATTTGAATCGGCGTTGCGGGGGCAACGTCGATCTGACGCGGCACAAAGCGCTGAACGCCGATCACGAGCGCGCCGCCAAGGACAGCGGCGACCAGGGCGAGCACGCCAAAAAGCTTATTCATGCAGCTCCGGGGTAGCAACTTTGGCTAGGTGACGGCAAGTCGCTTGATCAGCCAGAGAATTACTTGGCAGAGCCCGAGGACGAGTAGAGAATCGACTAAGAGCGGCGCCGGCCTATGTGGGTCGTGAGATAGGCGGGATCAGCCTGACGGTGGCCGCGAAATATCTGAGGCGAGATCTGAGCACGATATTGTCCGCGCTGAAGGCATTGAATGATGGGCTAGCAACGGACGGCGGTCGGCGCAAGTAGATGGCGCAGCCGGGCACGCGACTTTGCCAGGGACGGCTCATTACCAAGCTTACAAAGCCTGAACATCAAGATGGTCCTGAAACCAAGGTCGATGAGAACAGCGGAACCATTTCGATTAGTAGGAGCGCTCGCGTTTACGCGTGATCCGGCCTGCTTCAATCGGGTCGCCTTCATCGTTATAGATGCGCGTGCTGGTAAAACCTTGGGGCCAGATTGACGTGATCCACTGGCGGATATTGAAGCCGATACGAAGCTGGGTAATCGAATTTGGATTTTCGTTAATGTGCTGGTGTTCCCACATGGCCGGCGGCACATAAAGAACGTCGCCAGCTTGCCAAGCGATACGCTTGCCCTGCATATCGGTGTACCCCTCACCCTCAATGGCATAAACCACAGCCTCAAGATGCTTGTGCCTGCCGCTCTCATGGAAGCCCGGCTCAATCCAGCGATTGGTAATCGCGACGCTGATGGCACGGAAGCCATTTTTAGGCACAATGAGATAGTTGGAGAAGTCGTGCTGGTTTTTGGTCGCGGCGATTGCCCCCTGGGGATTATAGCTTTCCCCGTCAGGCAACTTTTCTTTATTGGTCGGCGCCTGCTCAAGATGGATAATCGCACGAGTGCCATCGGGGTAATACTGTGACGTCTCCTCAGGCACGGCAGCGATCATCGAGGGCTCATTGGGGCCGCAGCTCTCGATCTGCTCAATGCGCGCAACCCGGAGGTAGGACTCGAGATCGAAACACATGCCGTGGATGATTAAGACCGGAACCTTGCCGGTATTGAAATGTTGATGCTCAGCCCAAAATGGAATCTGCAGCGTGCTGCTTTGGTGCCAGTTAAAACGCTGGCCATTGATAATGCTAAAACCTTCACCCTCGAGGATGTGCATCGACTCTTCGCCGTGCCGATGCTTGCCGGTATGCCAGCCAACCGGAATTTCCGATTTGAGCACATTGCTGCCCATGGTGGCAAAACCGAGATGGTTAGCAACCATCAGCTTTACTTTGACATCATGAGGCGTTGAAACCCATGGAATGTCTTTGTCCGCGGCTACCAGGCGGCCGAGTTCAAGTTCATCTTGGAGTTTGTTTGGCGTTTCGAGCCATTGTTCATAGAAATTCTTTGCCATAACGATTCCCTTTGTCAGTGTGTTAAATAATTACTCAGCGGCCTGCTGCGCCAGCGATTCCTTTTTCAGCAACTTAGCGACGAAGTGGCGCATCGCGAAACGTTGGCCATCGCGCATGCTGCGGACGGTGCCATTCTTCACCGCGGCGATCAAATCGTTTTTCAACGTGGTCTGCTGCGTGCCGGACAATTGCTCAATGGCCGGTATTTGCTGAACCATCTGAAGCAGCGTGTCGAGATCCGGATAGTCTACGACATAACTCAGGAAACGGTCGCGAATGGCTTCATCGATCAGATCGGGGCGGTTGCTGGTCAAAACGATCGTGGCGCGGGATGTATCGAGATCGTCTATGGAATGAAAAAAAACGCTGTCCTGAGAAAAATGCCACTCTTTGGCGTGTTGACTGCCGCGCGCCATGAAAATGGATTCGACGTCATCGAACAGCAGCACTGAGCGCTGCCCCTGCGCAGTGAATCCCGATCTTGCATGGAGAAAAATATCGCGAATTCTTTCTTCGCTCTCACCATACCGGGAGCGCGAAATCTCACCGCCATCGATAAAGGCTAAAGCGACTGGCGGCTCATCCTCGGCCTCAAACCTGCGACCGAGTTCATAGGCCAGCCGTTTGGCCAGGGTTGTCTTGCCCGTGCCGGGAGGACCGCTGAGCATGAACCCTTTTACCAGGCCTCGGGTCGTTCCGGAGCGCCATTGATATTCGGTGATGGCTGCAATTTCCTGCAGGAGGTCTTGGTAACGGTCACCGACCATTTCGCTGCCGCGGACCACTCCGGTGTCGTCGGTACCGCCAAAGAGCAATGACAGCTTTTCGAACGAAATAACGTTTCCCGCGGATAGATGATGATGTCCATCGCTCGCTCGCATTTAGTAGAATCCCCCAGTCAAAAGCACAAACCATAATGCTAATCCAACCCACAAAAATATCAAGAGCTCGGTGCCGATGAGCCACTTGCATGACGAGCCGGCGACTCGTCGGGCTCGCCTGTTTTTGTGGTTATGGCCGGGTTTACGGTGAAGATGTTTCACCACGAAGTGATCATGATCTTACGCTCGCCTGCAGATCATGAAAATGGCTGGCATCCCAGCCAGGATCCTCCTCAGACTCGTCATGCCGGCGCAGGCAGGCATCCAGGGGTGTTCTCGCGAATGGGCATGGATACCGGCCTGCGCCGGTATGACGGAACACGAGAGCTCGTTATCGATGCGCAGATCATCGCTGCACGGGTATTTTCGAAGGAGGATATGAAAGAGCACAAAATTTGGAATCTATAACCAGTCTAACTATTCGTGCTCTTCATGGTGAACAAAACAAATCGAACTTGACCCATATCCACACCGAAGTCTGCCGAGGCTTTTTTAATTCAACGATCGGTCATATCGGGAAATCCACCGGATTGGGCGAGGATGAAAGTTCGAAAGCATTGAGCGTACAGGAGATCATCGAATAGTAGCCAATGGTTGCCGTGAGTTCGACGATGCCGGAGACGCCTAAGCGGGCGAGCATCGATTGAAAAGCCGGTGCAGTGACGCGATGGGAATGAATGAGCGCGCGAACGTAGTCGACGATTTCAGCTTCGTCCGGGGGAAGCCCGGTGGTGGGCTGGCGCTGGTGGACCGCAACTAGAGTTTCACGGCTAATGCGGTTCTTCTCGGCGTTTTTCACACTGGCAGCCCATTCGTGGATGCAGTCCAATTCTCGCGAGGCGGTCAGCGCGGCGAGGGTGCGCACCTTTGGTTCGAGTTTACCGTCGAAACGCAGGTAGCCGCCCAGGCTGGCGGTGTGGTCGGCGATGGTCGGGACATGGAGCAGCGCCGGAAAGCAGCCGCGAACCTCGCCGCGGCTTTTGACGATGGCGTCATAAATTCCTTGATATTCCGGTGCCAAGCTTTGTTTATTTTCCACCAGTGGTATTCTTGCCATCGTTCCTCCTTACCCCCTTTGCTTTATGCCACGCAGCGGTGTTGGCGCAAGCCGATGACGGTCCGGCAATTGGAAATTAAACCGTAGGCTTTCTTGCAAGCTGCATGAAGTTTTTCTATAAATTCCAACGATGGCCGGAATTCCCCAAAGCAAGAGCGATGAATCGAAGATGATGCTCGGTTTCATCGTGCGCCGCTGCGCGGCGGACATCGGCCATATGCCGTCGCCCGACGAGTTCGCCAAGTGGGCCAATGGCGATAGCCTGAAGGCGAATCGGATGTGCTTGTTCGGCCGGGAGATTTCGCCGACAGCGGCGAAGGTGATGTTTGGCCAACCGGGTAGACTCGTCACGGTCAGTCCGGAAGGCATGGCGCGGATCTCGAAGGGCAACGGCCGCTAGAGCTTTCTCCCTCCTGAAAGTTAATGTCAATTTCGGCTAACCCGAATTTCTTTCTAGACTTCACATTTTGCTGGCAGTATAGCTGGGCCATCGCCGGCGGGAGGATGTTTATGGAAGAGCAGGTACGTCGACTAAGCGCTCAGTACGGTTGGAATCTGAGTGAGGATGAGATTCACCGCATCGCCGCGGAGGCGGCGGTCCAAGAAAAGGTCCTCGATCGGCTAAAGCAGATAGATTTGGCGCAGACTCGGCCAGTCATGGGTGTCTTTAAAGCGCATCGATCGAGCCCCGCCAATCGGAGGCGAAAATGACGGCGCTGGACCTCGAGCGCGCGACCATTGCCGAACTTGCACCGGTCATCAAGGCGAAGAAACTCTCCGTTGTCGACTTGACCAAGCGGTTTCTTGATCGCATCGACCGTTACAACCCGGCGCTTAATGCCTTTCAGACCGTCACGGCGGAAGATGCGTTGAAGCAAGCGCGCACGCTCGACCGCGACCTGCGTGTGGGGAAATGGCGCGGGCCGCTGCATGGCATTCCTTTCTCGATCAAAGACAATTTGGCGACGCGCGGGGTGAAAACCACGGCCGGGTCGAAACAACTTGCCAACTGGATTCCCGATTACGACGCCACCGTTGTGGAAAAATTGCAGTCCGCCGGTGCGGTGATTCTTGGCAAAACCAATATGCACGAATGGGCGTCCGGCAGCACGACGATCAATCCATTCTACGGCACGACGGCCAATCCTTGGGATCGTAATCGTATCTCCGGTGGCTCGAGCGGCGGTTCGGCGGCTTCGGTGGCGGCTAGTCTCTGCCTGGGCTCCATCGGTACGGATAACGCCGGCTCGGTGCGCCATCCGGCATCGCTGTGCGGTGTGGTCGGTTTGAAGGCGACCTTTGGCCGAGTCAGCCGATACGGCGGGGTGCTCGGCACGGGTGGATTTTCGACGGATCACTTTGGGCCGTTTGCCAAGACGGTCAAGGATTGCGCCTTGATGCTCAAGGCGATCGCCGGCCATGATCTAAAAGATCCGCTGAGTTCGCGAGAGCCGGTGGCGAACTATATCAGCGCGATCGGCAAACCGGTCAAAGGCTTGCGGGTGGGATTGATCAATGGCTATTTCGATGAATTCATGAGCGCGACGGTGCGCGACGCGTTCGACGCTGCGGTTGGGCAGTTGAAAACCCTTGGCATGAAGGTCGTCAAGCTCGATATTCCCTATACCGACCTGATCGCTGCGGTGCAGTTGGCGACCAGCCGCGTCGAGAACGTCGCGACCGCTCATGATTATTTGAAAAACTCACCGCGATACTACAGCGCGCCGCTGTTCTACCGGCATATCAAGTCGTTGCTGATTCCCGCCGATGTTTACGTGACGGCGCAGCGGGTGCGGCGATTGATCTGCGAGGCCTTCGAAGCGGCCTTCGACAAAGTCGACGTCATGGTGGCGCCGACGGTGGGCTCACCGGCGCAAACTATCGACGAGTGCCGTCAAGGTTTCGCCATCGTCGACGGTCGGCGCGTCGAGCTGCAAGATGAGCGCGGCACTACCGGAACCCTCTGTACGATTCCCTTCAACGTCACCGGCCTGCCGGCGATGAGTTTATGCTGTGGCTTTTCGGCCAGCGGTCTGCCGATTGGCATGCAAATCGTCGGCGCGCCTTTCGACGAGGCGCGGCTGTTTCAAGTGGGCCACGCTTACGAGCAGGCGGCTGGCTGGTTCGGCAAGCGGCCGAATCTCGATGGTTGATCGGTTCTCAAACCGCGTCAAAGTAACGGAGCACCAATACGCCGACGACCGTCATGCTGATCATCCAAAGCAGGATAATCACGACGGCTGCGGCGCGGCTCGCGGACAAATTGAAGCTAGCTTGATGAGCGGCGTGCCGGGCGTCAGCCAGGACCGCGGCGGGGATAAGCTTGAGCGCCAGATAGATGCCGAGCGGTAGCAACAAGATGTCATCCAGATAACCCAACACCGGGATGAAGTCCGGAATCAAATCAATCGGACTCAAAGCGTACGCGACCACGAGGGCGATGACCACTTTCGCGGGCCAGGGCGTGCGCGGATCGCGTCCGGCGAGATAGAGGGCGTGGGTCTCGCGTTTGAGCGCGCGTGCTTGTCCCTTAAAATATTCGATAAATCTGGTCATCTTAGCGCGGTGATTCCAGGTCGTCGTTGCTCCGTGCCTATGGTCTTGTTATTCTTCTCACCAGCATCTTGTTCTCATGATCTAAGTTCTGCCATAACACACCGGAGGCTCTACCTTGAAGTTGTTTGCCGGTTCGATAATTGTTTGCCTTTGCCTAATAGTAGCGGGTTCGGTCGGAGAGGCGTCGGCACAGGCTAAATCTGACAAGCTGCGCATCGATCATCTAGCGGAAGGCCAGCCCAAGTACGCGCAGTACAAACCCGGCGACTTCATCGACGCACGCACGCTCAGCGATATCGACAAGAGCGGTTACATCGATAAACTTTACGGCGGCCAGGCGCGATAAGATCAACCGGCGATGTTACGCGATCAAGACAGCGGCCAGTTCAAGCTGGTTTCCGAGTTCCAACCGCAGGGCGATCAACCCCAGGCGATCGATAAGCTGGTTAAGGGACTAACGGCCAAGCGGCGCCATCAGGTGTTGTTGGGCGTTACCGGCTCGGGCAAGACCTTCACGATGGCTAACGTGATTGCTCGGGTGAACCGGCCGACTCTGGTGATCGCGCCGAACAAGACGCTGGCGGCGCAGCTCTATGAAGAGTTTCGCACTCTGTTCCCGGATAACGCCGTGCGCTACTTCGTCAGCTACTACGATTACTACCAGCCCGAGGCTTACCTTCCCGCCAGCGATACTTATATCGAGAAGGATTCGTCGATCAACGATGAGATCGACAAACTGCGCCACTCGGCGACCAAGGCGCTGCTCGAACGGCGCGACACATTGATCGTTGCCAGCGTGTCGTGCATCTACGGCCTGGGTTCGCCGGAAGCTTACTTTGAACTGATGGTCTACGTCGAAGAGGGCACGACGGTCAATCGCGACCAGATGCTGCGCAAGCTGGTCGATATTCAGTACCAGCGCAGCGATTACGATTTTCATCGCGGCACTTTTCGCGTGCGCGGCGACATGGTCGAAATATTTCCCGCCTACGAAGACCGTTCGGCCCTGCGCATCGAGTTTTTCGACGAAACCATCGAGTCGATCAACGAGATCGACCCAATCCGCGGCAAGATCCTGCGGCGGGTCGACAAGGCGACGATTTATCCGGCGAGCCATTACGTTACCGGTCAAGAGCGCCGCAAACAGGCGGTGCTGGCGATTCGCCTGGAGCTAAAAGCGCGGTTAAAGGAGCTGCAGGATCAACACAAATCGTTGGAAGCGCAGCGCTTGCAGCAGCGCACGCTTTACGATCTCGAGCTGCTTGAAGAGATGGGCTTCTGCCCTGGCATTGAAAATTATTCGCGCCACTTGACCGGGCGCCAGCCGGGCGAGCCGCCGCCGACGTTGTTGAGTTACTTTCCCAACGATTTTCTCCTGATGGTCGACGAGAGCCATGTCACCGTGCCGCAGATCGGCGGCATGTACCGCGGCGACCGCTCGCGCAAAGAAACCTTGGTTGCATACGGCTTCCGCTTGCCCGTCGGCCCTCGATAACCGGCCGCTCAATTTCGACGAGTTCGCGGCGATGATCGATCAGACGATTTACGTCTCGGCGACGCCGGCGCCCTTCGAGCTGCGCGAGAGCAACGGCGCGGTGATCGAGCAAGTGATTCGTCCAACGGGTTTGATGGACCCGGCGATCATCGTGCGCCCGGCACGCACGCAGGTCGACGATCTATTGGAGGAGATCCGCAAACGGGTCGAGCGCAAGGAGCGCGTACTGGTGACGACGTTGACCAAGCGCATGGCAGAGGATCTGACCGAGTACTTATCAAGATCTCAACGTCAAGGTCCGCTACCTGCACTCGGATATTGAAACCCTCGAGCGGGTCGAGATCATTCGCCAACTGCGCAGCGGCCAGTTCGACGTCTTGGTCGGCATCAATCTTCTGCGCGAAGGGTTGGATTTGCCGGAGGTATCGTTGGTGGCGATTCTCGACGCCGACAAAGAAGGCTTTCTGCGCTCGGAGCGGTCGTTGATCCAGACCATCGGCCGGGCCGCGCGCAACGTCAACGGCACGGTGATTCTATACGCCGACGGTGTCACGGACTCGATGAAGCGCGCCATGGACGAAACCGAACGAAGGCGGCGGTTGCAGGCGGGGTTCAATAAGAAGCATGGCATCACGCCGCAAACCATCGTCAAGGCGTTGAGTTCGCCGCTGGTGAAGATCTACGACGCCGACTATGCCGACATTCCGCTAGCAGCCGAAGGGGCGGCGCACTACGGCCCGGGGGAACTTACCCGGAAATTGCGCAAATTGCAGAAGGAAATGAAAGAGGCGGCGCAAAAGTTGGAATTCGAGCGCGCGGCGGAATTGCGCGACCAGATCCGCCAATTGCAAAGCCAGGAGTTGATGCTGCGCGATTCACCGCTCGACTCCAGCGTCGGCAGCGATTAATCAAGCTTAGAATTAGTGCCGTTCAGTACTCGGAGACGTGGGTGACATCGACCGCTATTTCCATGGGATCGTGGGGCGCTTTAGGGACTGGTCCTTCGGCGGTGTTGCCGTCCGCTTGACCGTAGCGGACCCAGCGCACTTTGGCGCTGGGGGCGGGATCGGTGAAAATGGTGGCGACGAAGAACACCGCGATAGCGAGACCGCTGAGCGAATAGAGGACAAAGGGTTGCATGGAGCCGGTGGAGGATAGATATTCGCCCCATTGAACCATGAAGCCGAGATAGAAGGTAAACAGATAGGTAACCAGCAGGCACATCTTAACCCGGTCCATGAGCAGGAACGGCAGCAGTGCGGCAATGAAAAAGAACACCTGCCAGATGGGAATGAGCTGGTTAAACACACCCAATTGCATCAGTGTTTCGATTTCGAACATGGCGGCTCCTTGGTCCTTGGCCTGTCGTGAATTCTGCGTGATTAGCCGGATATCTACTCAAGAGTTATGCCAACGATGCATCGCCGCATCTGTTGTCGTGCCTTGTCGTAATTTGGCAGTGTCGGTGATTCAATTCCCCGCCATTGGTTTGTGGTCGCGCGCGTGGTTGTCGTTAATGAGAGCCCGCTTGTGCTTCCGGAACCGATCGTTGGAAAGTAATTGATTGGACACGGCATGAATTCGCTAGCAGAAAAACTTACCGGTTTGCCGTCCAGACCGGGCGTCTACCTCATGCGTGAAACTGGCGGCAAGGTCATTTATGTCGGCAAGGCCAAGGATTTGCGGGCGCGGGTACGGGCTTACTTCAATCATCCCGACGAACGCTCGCAAGTCCAGTTTTTAGTGCGCCGCGTCGCCGATATCGAAACCCTGGTGACGAGCAACGACAAGGAAGCGCTAATCCTGGAAAACAACCTGATCAAGCAGTACAAGCCGCGCTACAACATCCGCCTCAAGGACGACAAGAGTTATTTGAGCATCAAAGTGACCACCCAGCACGCCTGGCCGCGCATCCTGGCGACGCGCAAGATCGTCAAGGACGGCAATCGCTACTTCGGGCCGTTTGCGTCGGCGCTGGCGGCGCGCGAGACCATCGACTTGATTGAGAAACACTTTCAGCTGCGCAACTGCACCGACCACAACTTTCGCAACCGCAGCCGTCCCTGTTTGCAGTATCAGATCAAGCGCTGTCTGGGGCCCTGTGTGCTGCCGGTGGCGCAAAATATTTACCTCGAACAAGTGCGCCAGACCATGCTGTTTATCGAAGGGCGGCAGCAGGAGCTGATCGACGAGTTGAAGCAGCGCATGCGGGAAAAGTCCGATGGTCAAGAGTTCGAGGCGGCGGCGCGGCTGCGCGATCAAATTCAAGCGGTCGAAAAGACTTTGGAGAAGCAGCGCATGGTCGCGCACTGGGGCAGCGATCAGGATATCTTCGGCTTGTACCGCGAGGGCGGCTTCATCGAAGTTCAGGTGCTGTTGGTGCGCCAGGGCAAGCTCACCGGCAACCAGTCTTATTCGTTGGCAGATTTGGACTTTCCCGACGAAGAGATCATGGGTTCGCTCTTGACCCAGTTCTATCAAGGCCAGCGATTCGTCCCCGACGAGATTCTTTTGCCCGTGGATCTCGAGGATGCCGCTGTTCGCGAGGAATATCTTGCCGAGCATAAAGGTAAGAACGTAAAAATTCTCTGTCCCCAGCGCGGCGATAAACGCCACTTGGTGGACATGGCGGCGGCCAATGCCAAGCAATGTTTCGCCGACCGCCACGATCGAGAAAAAACCCGCGACAAGATGCTGCGCGAGTTGCAAACCTCGCTGCGTTTGAAAAATTACCCCCATCGCGTCGAGTGCTTCGATATCTCGATGATCCATGGCGCCCATGCGGTGGGCTCCATGGTGACGTTCGTCGACGGTGAACCTGACAAAAATCTTTACCGCCATTTTCGCATCAAAACCATCGGCGCGGAGTCCGGCGGCGATGACTTCGGCATGATGCTGGAGATGCTCAAGCGCCGCTTCAGCCGCGGCAAGGCAGAAGCCGATCTACCGGACTTGATCGTCGTCGATGGCGGCAAGGGGCAATTGGCCATGGCTTTGGCGGCCATGGCCGAAGTCGGCATCGACGGCGTCGAGGCGGTGGGCTTGGCCAAGATGCGGGTTCAAGCAGCGCCGCGTAGCGCCGAGATCGAGCGCTCGGAAGAGCGCGTGTTCCTGCCGGGTCAAACCAATCCGGTGATTTTGCGGCGCAACTCCAACGCGTTGTTTCTGCTGCAGCGCGTGCGCGACGAAGCCCATCGCTTCGCCATCACCCATCATCGGAAATTGCGCTCGCAGCAGACGCTCTACTCCGCTCTCGACCGCATCCCCGGCGTCGGCGGCGTGCGCAAGCGCGCCTTGCTGCGCGCCTTCGGCAGCATCAAACGCATCGAAGCCGCATCGCTGGAGGATCTCCTGAAGGTGCCGTCGATGAACGAAAAGCTCGCCCAGCAAGTGCTCGACGCCCTGCGCGGCCGTGCGGATTCGGAGAATTAGCCGTAACGGTTGCCGAGAGCGAAAGCGAAGGAACTGGAGCTGCGCAAAGTTCACAAATTCGTATTATTGGGGCAACTCCAGTGGTTGTCCTTTGCAAGTAATCGTTATGAGTGCCTGTCTCAATCGGTGTAGTTCCTCATGAAGCGAAAGCCAACATGGCGGAACAGCAAGACGTAGCTGGTTCGCGTTCCGGAGACTTCCATCCGTCGGCTTGGCTGATCGTGCCGACGCTGTTTCTGCTGCTTGGCCAAGCGATCGCCGCGGCTCCCTGGGATTTGCCCGATAGCAGCGGGTTGGCCGTGTTGCCGTTCGTGCTGTTACCGTTTTACCGGCGCTGGCGGCGCTGGGTGATGCTCGGGTTGTTAATTACCCTGGCATTCTCGGTTGGCTATGTGCGCCATCGGGAAATCCTTTTCCCGCGATTTTCCGATGATCATTTGCGTTCGGTCATGCTGCGCCATGAGCGGGTCTTGATCGAGGGCCGGCTCAAAGCCGAGCCGGAGAACCTGATCAATCGTCATCGTTGGTCGATTCGCGCAGAACGCATCTGGCATGCCACCGGGGCCGAGGAAGTCAGCGGCGATTTGCAACTGAGCTTGCGCGCGCTGCGGCGCGACTGGCGTTATGGCGACCGCATTCGTTTTTGGCTCCGTCCCAACCTGCCGCAGAACAGCGGCAATCCCGGCGGCTTCGAATATGCGACATATCTCGCGCAACGGCAGATCTACGTCACAGGGTTTCTAGAAAACGATACCGAGATCGAACTGGTCGCCCGCGAACCGGGCCTGATCCGCGGCGCCATCGAGGACATTCGCCGGCAGATCCGCCGCTACATCGATGCCAACTTCGCGCCCGACAGCGGCGCTCTGATGAAAGCATTGACGGTGGGCGAGATGGGCGGGATCAGCAAGGAAATTCGTGCCGCCTTTACGGCGGCGGGCGTCAATCATGTGTTGTCGATTTCCGGCCTGCATGTCGCCATGTTGGGCGTGGTGATCTTCGCGGCGATCCGTTACGGCTTGTCGTTCAGCAGTTATTTGCTGCTGCGCTTCAATCTGCTCAAAGCGGCGACTTTTTTTTCTTTTTTGGCGGTGGTGTTTTATACGGCGCTCGCGGGCGGCATGGTGCCGACGGTACGCTCGGCGATCATGATCGGAGTTTACCAATTGGCGGTGTTGTTGGATCGGGAAGAAGAGGTGTTCGCCAGTCTAACTTTGGCTGCGCTGGCGATCGCCCTGGTCTGGCCCGGTGTGGTCGCCGACATCTCGTTTCAACTTTCTTTTCTCGCCGTGCTGTTCATCGCCTGGGGCATGAGCCGGCTCTATCAGGGGCTGGCGCGGGAACGCACCGAGGCGTTGCCGCAGGAGAAAAGTTGGATCAAGGAGCGAGCGCGGCAGGCGACATTTCATATGGCGGTGCCGCTGCTGGCGACCTTGGGCACCGGGCCGTTGATCGCGCATTATTTCGGCAATCTCTCGCTCGCCGGTTTCGTCACCAATCCGTTGATCGTCCCGCTGGTCGGTTTCGTCATCGTTCCCCTCGGTTTGACCGTCGGTCTTGTGACTCTGATCGCCAGCGAGTTTGCCTGGCCGCTGGCCTGGCTCGGCGACTGGCTCGCCGGTTGGACGATTGTTATCGTTGAGTTCTTCGGCCGTTTGCCGCTGGCGAGTATTCGCGTCGCCGCGCCGAACCTGCTTGAGGTCGGCGCGCTTTACGCCGGCGTGATCGCTCTATTCGTTCTGCGCAAGCGCAGGCAGTTATTGTTTGCGGCTGGAATTTTCCTGCTTCTACTGATCGGCGATGTTTACTATTGGCGCGTCCAGCGGTTTGACAGCAATCAGCTGCGCATTACCCACCTGAACGTCGGTCAGGGCGATGCCGCCGTGGTAGAATTTCCCGGGCGGCAAGGTTCTGGTCATCGATGCCGGCGGTGCCGCCGTGGGCGATTTCGATACCGGCGAAAGCATCGTCGCGCCCTATCTCCGATCGCGGAAGATTCTCAAAGTCGATTATCTGCTGGTCAGCCATGCGCGCATCGATCACTACGGCGGCATGCGCGCGCTGGTTCAAGAGTTTTCTCCCAGCGAGTTCTGGTCCGGCGCCGCCAAGGGCGGCACCCGGCGTTTCGAGGAGCTCGATGAAACCTTGGACCGGCTTAAAATTGCCCGCAAAGAATTGACCGGCGCAACGCCGTGCCGCGACTTCGATGCGCTGCGACTTTGCGTCCTTTTCGGCGCGGATGGCGGTGACGCCGAGAGCCCGGTGGTGGTGCGGCTGGAATATGGCAAGGCGTCGTTTCTATTCACCAGCGATGTCGATAAACGGGACGAACTCCAGCTCATTCAGAGTTCAAGCGCAATGAGCAGCACCGTCGTCAAGATTCCGCGCCACGGCAGCGCGACGGCGAGTTCACAGGAATTCATCGCCGCGGTCAAACCGAAGTTGGCGATACTATCGGCGGGCGCTAGAAGCCGCGCCGCAGCAAAGCGTGACGAAATCGTCGAGCGTTATCTTGCTGCCGGTGCCGCGGTGCTGAAAACCTATGAGGACGGCGCGATCATCTTGGAGACGGATGGGGAAACGATTCGCTATAACGGTTTCAAGAGCGGCAAGGCGGGGAAGTTGGTATTGTAGTCCTTGTAAGCGCCACATATTCACCACGAAGGCACGAAGGACACGAAGTTCGGAATTACTTTTAGCCGAACCCTTCGTGTCCTTCGTGATCAAAAAAACTTTCCCATTTAGGTGCGGCTTTGCCGCGCTAGGCCGTCGCGGTGCCAGAATCTCTAGAGAGCTTTAAGTTCGCCGATGTAGTCCTTGAAGCCGTTGACGATGTCGTACTCGGGAGTCCAGCCGAGAATTTGTTTGGCTTTGTCGATCACCATCGGTTGTTTGGCCGAGCGCGGTTTGACGCCGGGGATGATTTCCACTTGTAAATTCGGCAGCAGTTTTTCGGCGGTGGCGACCAGATCGTCGAAGGGAATGACCACGCCGGTGCCGATGTTGAGCGTCACCGGTTCTTTCAGCGGTGTGGTTGCCGCCTTGTCCAAGGCGCGGCCGAGATCTTTGTAATAGACATATTCGAAATCGCGGGCGACTTCCTGGGCGATCTTGACCACGCCGCCTTTGATGCCGGTCTGCAACATGTTCTGAACCATCTCACCGCCGCCGGAGCCGCCGGCGAAGTGGCCGACGCCGTAAACGTTGGCCAGCCGCAGGACGATCAACTCAAAGCCGAACATACGCTGGTAGGCCTCGACCATAAGTTCCTTGGCGACTTTGGAGTTGCCGTAGGCTTCGCCCGGACCGCGGCGAAATCCTTCGTCGATGGGATTGGGCTCGCCCTGGCGCCGGTCGTAGACGCCGAAGGTGCTGATCTGCACCAGGCGCTTGACGCCGGTGAGGCGTACGGCTTCGGCGACGTTGATCGTGCCCATGACGTTGATCTGCATGCCGGCGTAGATCGGGTTGCCGACCTTGCCGCCGATCAGTCCCGCCGTATGGATGACGGTGTCGCATTTATGTTTCTGAATGGTTTCGATGAGCGACGGTAGATCGCGGACATCGCGCTGGACCACGGTGACGTTGGCGGCGCCGAGCTTGTGCGCCAAAAAATCTTTGCGCGGCGCCACGTCGTAAAATACCACGCTATCGCCGCGTTTGATCGCATGCTGCGCGTAGGAAGTGCCGACCAGTCCTAAGCCGGTGATCAGTGTTGAGGCCATATGAACTCCTTTATTGGTTGGTTTAGTTTTCACTTAATGCAATGGCTGTTAAATGTCTAGCGGATTTCGCGTTTGCTTCAGTCAGTTGGTTCTCGTCGATTGCAAAACGCGATTGCGCCGGTATATATCCCAGGAAGGTAAATGGTCGCGACCCACGGAGGAATAACAGTATGCAAGGAGTAGTCGATGCCGATACCCATATCGCCGAGCCCGAGGCGATGTGGCAGTTGATTGACGAGCAGATGGCGCCGCGCCGGCCGGTGTTGGTGGAGCTGCCGGAGGATACCTGGTTTGGCGACCGCAACGCCCTGTGGTTGATCGACGGCCAAATCTTTCCCAAACCGGCGGGCAAGGGTAGTTATCGGCTGGTCACGCCGTCGGCGCAGAAGGCGGAAAAAGTGCGCGGCGATATCGCCATTGCCAGCCGCGAAGTCGCTAACGTCGAGGCCCGCGTCAAAGACATGGACCGGCTCGGCGTCTCGGTGCAGGTGATCTATCCGACGCTATTTTTGGTCTATATCACCGACGATCCTGAATTGGATACGGCGTTAGCCAAAGCCTACAATTCCTGGCTCGGCGCGGCTTGCGGCAAGTCCAACGGCCGGTTGAAGTTCGTCGCGGTGCTGCCGTTGCGCTCGATCCCGGAATCGCTCAAAGAAATGCAGCGGGCCAAGGAGCTTGGCGCGGTGGGGATATTCTTTCGCGGCATCGAGGGCGACAAGACCATCGATCATCCCTATTTTCATCCGGTCTACGAGCAGGCGGCCAAACTTGGCATGCCTATCTGCATCCACACCGGCTCCGGCGCGCCTTGGATGCTGCCGTACTTCGAACATGCGCGTAACCACACCTTCGCCCATGGGCGGGCGCTGCCGATCTTCGCTTTCCGCGACTTACTGGCGAACCGCATTCCGGAAAAATTTCCCGGTCTAAGGTTCGGATTCATTGAAGCGTCGGCGGGCTGGGCGCCGTTCATGATGCACATTCTGCGGCGACTGTTTAAAGACCGGTTCGAGTACAAGAACAGCGCCGAGCTGTTGCGCGCCTCCAACATTTTCATTGCCGCCGAGGCCGATGAAGATATTCCCTATCTCGCCAAATGCATCGGCGAGGATAACATCGTGATCGGCTCGGACTATGGCCACAACGATCCTTCGGCGGAGGAAAAACTGGTCGAGAGCCTGCAAAAGCGCGAAGATATCCCGGAGCCGTTTGCGAAAAAAATTCTTTGCGACAATCCGCGCCGGCTGTACGGACTCGATAGTTAAGGCGGTATGTTCCTGAGTGTTCTGTAGGGGCGACCGGCGGGTCGCCCTCTTTGGATGTGGTCGGCTAATGTCTGACATCGAAATTTTTGTCGCGACCGTAGCACGGCATTTCGAAAGCCGGCTTGGGGCGTCGCTCGTCGACGCCTACAAGCTCGGCAGTCTCGCCCACGGCGGCTTCAGCAATGTCTACAGTGACATCGACGTTGGCCTGCTGCTGAACTGCCCGGAAGCTCCTGCGCGGATGGTAGAGTTGATTGCCGAAGCGAAATCACTGGACGCTGACTACGGCAATAAGCTTTCCGTCTTCTGGGGCAATCCCGAGTTTACGTGGGGACGCTTACCAAATCTCGATCGGCTCGATTTGCTCGACCATGGCGTGCCGCTGCTCAACGGCCACAAGCCACAGTTTCGCCGGCCGACAAAACAAGCGATTCGCGACGAGTTGCTGCGCAGCATCGAAAAAAGCTGGAAACCGCGATTGCCTGAGCTAAGTGCTTTGACTGAGTTGGTGCCGGCGAACCGCAAACCGTACATCCGAGCAATTCTCTACGCCGCGCGGCTGATTTACAGCTGGGATAATTTCGCGATGGCATCCAACGACAGCGCGGTCGAGTATCTGCACGAGGTAAAACCGGAAGGTCTCGATCTCAAACCCATCGACATGGCGCTGGAGTGCCGCAATGGAAGATGTGGCGCGGACGATGTGTTTGCTCTCCATACCGACCTCGTACGGCAGTGCGAATACGCGGTTAGTTATATTTCGGTACGGCCTTAGAGACCCAAGCAGGTTGCTAAAAATCCTATCTGAGTCCTTCGACTGCGCTGGACGAACGGAGATGAGTTGAAATCATTGAATAAAACGATTCATGCTGAGCCTGTCGAAACGTGCTCCACCTTTTTTCAGCAGTCGAATGTATTGGCTTATATCTACAATCCGACTATTTCGGGTGCTATCATTCTATTGGCTCATTAAGCCTGGGTGTTGAGCGCGAGTCGACGTCAATAAATCGGAATAGGCGATGTTATGAAGATCGCGGATTCTATTCGTGGGCTGGTTTGGGTGCCGAAATTCACTGCAATGAGAATAGGTCTGTCAGCGATCTTGCTGATTACTTTGGTATCAGGGTGTGGTTCAGTAGTCGCCAACAGCGAGAGTTTCTATCAGAATAATCCGCGCCGGCCTATCAATTGGCGCGAGTATTTGACGGATTGAGGCGTGACGGTTGTTGGGCGGTAAGCCAACTAAAGACTTCGCAGATTCAAAATTCTAAAGCATGGTCGCAATAAAAGTCCTTAGTTATCCATTTTCCCCGTTTCGTTTGATAGTTTCCGGTGGCGTTGCGTTGAGATTGTCGCTCTTGAGAACGTCCTTAAAGTGCGGTTTATGATCCATCGCCGGAACAAAGAGCTGATCGCGAGCCTGCAAAAGCGAGAGGAAATCCCAGAGCCGTTCGCGCGCAAGACTCTCTCCGACAATCCGCGCCGGCTGTACGGGCTGGATGCGCAACAAAATTCTCGCGCCAACACTGCCAGTGGCGCAAAAGTAAGCTAATCGCGCACTTCGCCTAGCGCGCATGGCGCCGCAATCAACCCGTTGCTCTTAGCTTCGCGTGGCTGCAATATCTTTCTTCCTTCCAGCGCAAGAGCCCCTTGCGCACGTAGCCGGGATTTAACTGTAGGTAGTCGCAGATGTGTTCAAAGGAGAACTCCGAGCCGGAGTCGGTTTCGAAAAACCATTCTTCGGCGTGTTGAAATAGTTCTTTGCCCTTCCTATCCGGTTGCCAAGACGTATTTCTGATAATCCTCGATGGCGTTTTCCAGCATGGCGTAGAGCAGGCGCTCTTCGCCCTCGCGGAAGCTCTTGCGTGAGAGCTGCTCGATGATGCCGTCATCGGTGGGGTCGAGCAAGCTGGTAAACGATGCTTTCATTGGCTTTATCCCTTCGGTTAAAGATCGATTTCGCTGCGCTTCACTTGCCGGTCTGGATAGGTTACAACGCAATCACCAAGCCAGTGGCGCTTTTGGGGAAAGAGCCGTAGTCGAAGTAAGCGTCGGGGAAGAGTTAGGACAGGTAGAGTGGGTGGAGATGCCCGGTGGCAGCGGCTCGATAGCCGGAGTGGGCCATTGCAGACGAGCCGCAGTGGCGCAGTCGTTGCGCTGGCCGGGCGTAGCGGCAAGGCTGATCGAGCCGCGGCGGTGCGTGCTGACTTGGCCGACGATTTCAGCTCAGCAGGCGCTTGAGAATCGTACGCTGAAATGAGATATAGCCGACCATGGCCAACCTATATCACAACGACCGGTTGATCGTCGCCTACGCGTCGATGAATCAGAGCACCAAGGATTGGAGCGCCGGCGCTGAGATTACCTGGAAGCACGATGGCCAGCGCTTTAGCCACTCCGTCGGCGGTTTGACCGACCGTTTCAAGTCGAGCGATGACGCCGAGCGCTTTGTCATCAACCTGGCCAAGGCTTGGATCGATTCAAATCCGTAGAACCTTCCGGGGATCGTCGTCACTCCTGGTTTTCAGTTTCTTGTTGCTTAGTTGGGGGAAAGAAAATCTGGATGCCCGCGTTCGCGAACATGACGGGAATCAGAGTCGACGGTAAATCGACTTCTTTCCGTATGAAGGCTATTTTAGTTCCAATATCCGCGTTTTCGGCTGACTGAATTCGTTGCCGGCTTATCTCGGATGCTTCGCCGTCCCGGCCCAGCCAGTCTCCGAGATGTCGATGATGACACCGTCGGGGGCGCTGTATTTGACCTCGGCGTTGACATGGGACGCCAGGTTGCGGCCAAGCCCTAGCGCTTGATTGATGTCGTCGCGGATCGGCGCGCCGGCGTCCGCGAGTTTCTTATCGACCGCTTCGATGCTGTCGACCTCGAAGCCGATATGGTGCAGGCCGCTGTATGCCTTTCCTTGCGGCACGCCGGCGGTCTGGTCGTTTTTGAACTTCAGCACCGCGAAGTTGATGTCACCGTCGGTAAGGTGAAAACCAGTGGCGCCCGGACTGTTGATCTTGGCGATTTCTTTGAGACCGAATACTTCTTTGTAGAACTGCGCTGTCTTTTCCGGATCTTGGGTCGCGATCGCGATATGTTTGATCTTCGCCATGGAACCTCCATTGCCTATCGGCTGACTTGGCTTTTACAATAGCACGCCTGCCCATGCAATGTTGGGTTGCAGCGGGTTGGAAAAACCCTGGCAAAGCAGGCAATATAAGCCGAGATCTCAGTAGGGATCCCGGGAAAATTGTTGGCCTACTCTGGCAGCGCGAAGGCGCGGAAGGTATGACGCGATGAACTATAACGCCTGGTTCCAATGCATTAACGGCTGTCCTGGACAGTATAATCTGTTGGAAATTATCTATCGGTGTCCCAGCTGCGGCGACTTGCTCGAAGTCCGCCATGACATGGAAGCGTTGCGCACGCGGGCGGCGGCGGGTTGGATCAAACTGTTCGACGACCGCGTCGGCCAAAACGTCTATCCCTACGGCTCCGGGCGTGTGGGCGAAAAAGGAATGGGTGATCCCGTTCATTAACAATGAGAACATCGTTTCGACCTGCGAGGGTAACACCAATCTGTTCTGGGCCAACCGCTACGGCAAGCAACTGCACTTGGAAGATCTTTGGGTCAAGCAATGCGGCAATTCGCATACCGGGTCGTTCAAAGATCTCGGCATGACGGTGCTGGTGTCGGTGGTCCAGCAGATGATTGCCAACGGCGAACCGATCGACGCGGTGGCTTGCGCGTCCACCGGCGACACCTCGGCGGCTCTGGCAGCCTACGGCGCCGCTGCCGGCATTCCCACCGTGGTGTTTTTGCCACGTGATAAAGTCTCGCCGGCGCAGCTGGTGCAGCCGCTTGCCAACGGCGCATTGGTGCTGTCCCTCGATACCGATTTCGACGGTTGCATGGCGGCGGTGCAGGAAGTCACCCAGCAAAAGCGCTTGTATCTGGCTAACTCAATGAACAGCCTGCGCATCGAAGGGCAGAAAACCATTGCTTTGGAAATTGTCCAACAGTTCGATTGGGAAGTGCCGGATTGGGTAGTCCTGCCAGGCGGCAACTTGGGCAACGTCAGCGCCCTCGGCAAGGGTTTCTTGATGATGCACGATCTCGGCTTGATCTCGAAGCTGCCGCGCATCTGTGTCGCCCAGGCGGAGAACGCCAATCCGCTCTATCTGTCGTATCTGAAAAACTTTGAACACTTCGAACCGGTGACGGCGAAGAAGACTTTGGCGAGCGCGATTCAAATCGGCAATCCGGTGAGCATCCGCAAGGCGACTGCGACGCTGCAACGCTTCGACGGTGTGGTCGAGCAGGCATCGGAGCAGGAGTTGGCCGAAGAGGTCGCCCGCGCCGACCGCACGGGGATGTTCAATTGCCCGCACACCGGCGTCGCGTTGGCGGCGTTGCGCAAGTTGGTTAATAAGAAGATCATCCACGGCCATGAGCGCGTGGTGGTGATCTCGACCGCCCATGGACTCAAGTTCGCCGATCAAAAGATCGCTTACCATTCGGGAGCGTTGCCGGGAATCAAAGCATCCCAGGCGAACCAGCCCGGTGCAGGTGAGCGCCGATCCGAAGAAGATCAGCGACGCGATCTCGCGCTACGTCGAACGGGTGCGCTTGTTGGACAGCTGAGCGATGAGAAGGATGGCGCAAAGAACGCAAAAGAAGTCACGCGGACTACGACAGGCGAGTTAACATGACCAAGAATTTTCCCAGTAAGAATACAGCGGGCGAACCGCTGGGATTTAGCACCTTGGCGGTGCATGGCGGCGAGCCTCGACCCAAGCTCGGCAATTCGCTAGCCACGCCGATCGTGCAAACCGCGACCTACACCTTCGCCGATACCCAGGAACTGCACGACCACTTTCAGCGCAAGATCGAGCGCGAAGAGTATGGCCGCTACGGCAATCCAACCCAACGCATCGCCGAGCAAAAACTGGCGTCATTGGAAGGCGCGGCAGACTGTTTGCTGTTTTCCAGCGGCATGGCGGCGGTGACCACCGCGCTGTATGCGGTGCTATCGCATAATTCCCACGTCGTCGTCACCGATGATTCTTACCGGCGCACCCGGCAGTTTCTAACCCAGACTTTGCATCGCTACGGTATCGAAGTCTCGGTGGTGCCGGCGGGCGACTACCAAGCGATCGAAGAAGCGATCCGGCCGACGACCCGGCTTTTGGTCAGCGAGTCGCCGACCAATCCCTACAACCGCATCGTCGACATGGAACGCTTCGCCGACATCGGCAAGCGCCACCGGGTAAAAACTTTGATCGATGCGACTTTTGCGACGCCGTTCAACCAGCGACCGCTCGAGTTCGGCATCGATCTGGTGCTGCACTCGGCGACCAAATATTTGGGCGGGCACAACGATCTGCTCGCCGGCGCCGTGCTCGGCTCCGAAGAATTAGTCGACGGCATTCGCTCTTTGCAGCATGTCACCGGCGCGATCATCGATCCGTTGGCGGCCTATTTACTCGTCCGCGGTTTGAAAACCTTCGGCCTGCGCATCGAGCGGCAAAATGCCAATGCCCAAGGTTTAGCGGAATTCCTCGCCGGCCATGCAAAAATCGCCGCGGTGCATTACGCCGGCTTGCCGAGCCATCCCGAGCATGCCATCGCGCGCCGGCAAATGCGCGGCTTCGGCGGCGTGGTGTCCTTCGAATTCAAAGGCGATCTCGACGCGACTTCACGGGTCGTCGACGGCTGCCGTATCCCGCAAATCGCGCCGTCCCTGGGCGGTGTCGAGAGCTTGATCGAGCAGCCGGCGCTGATGAGCTTCTACGAGCTCAGCACGGAAGAGCGCTTGATGGTCGGTATCAAAGACAATTTGATCCGCTATTCCGTCGGTATCGAGGACACGGCGGATTTGATCGCCGATCTGGCGGCGGCGTTGGAGCAGGTATAAGTGTCGTGTAAAACGGATGCTCGATCCAGATCAAACTAAGGGCGATAAAGCTCGATGAATTTGAGTTTCGCCATGCGTGCGAAATCGCCGTCTAACGACCAAATTGCCGCATGATTTTCCGCGCCAATCCCTGCAATCAATAAATCCCCGACGCCAAACCAGTCGCCTGCGTTCTTGATTGTCCCGAGCCAGGCTTCAATCCGACGCCAGGTTGTGTCCTTCGGATAAAAGGTTGGGAGGGCGGAAAGAGTTCGACTCAAGCGCGGCTGCTCCGAGCGGCGAGCGCCGGACAGTAGCTCAATACGTATCGGAATAGCGATTGCGACCGCATCACGATCTAGCAATTCGCTTAAGTGGCGGGCTTCGGGACTTTTTTGGTCGCGAAATGCGTTGACCCAGACCGACGTGTCGACGACGATCATGCCGCGGATTTTCTTTTGGGACGTCTACGTGATTTTGGCAGGTCGATATCGAGCTGAACCGTGCCCATCAGGGTCTTGAGTTCGTCGATTCGACGGCGGCGAATCAGGTCTCGGAGCGAAACGATGACCGTGTCGGTTTTCGACTTAAATCCCAGCAGTTTCTGTGCTTCTTCAATCAATTCTGAGGGTATATCGAGTGTTGTACGCATACGAATAAGGCTAGTTTAGATGTATTAATATGTCAATAGATGACTATTAGACGTGCTTGGCTTCCGGGCCTGCAAGACTTTGCCGCGGTTTTTCTTCTAGAGAGAATTGCTGCTTACGTGCGCGCGAATAATATAGTTTCGCTCAAACTGGGTTTATGCCATGGTACGGGAAATCTCGATTAGACCAAGGAGACATGATGAGATTTCCACTCGCGGTGATCGTTTGGCTGGTCGTTTCGCTGGGTTTTGTTGTCAGGGCTCCGAGCCAGCCGCTACGCATAAGTTATTCCGGTGTCGCCGGGCAGAACCTGGCGATCTGGGTGACTTACGAAGCCGGGCTGTTTGGGAAGTATGGGCTTAATCCGGAAATGTTGATGATTGCCGGCGGTGTAACCAATCTCCAGGCGCTGATGGCGAGGGAGATTGCGTTCGTTTATCAGGGCGGGGCGTCGCCGGTGCAGGCGATTTCGCAGAACGCTGATTTGACGATTCTGGCGACCGCTTATGGTTTGATGCCTTACGGCATTGTCACCGGCAAGGGGATTCAAACCGCCGCCGATCTCAAGGGCAAGCGCGTGGCGGTCTCACGAGTAGGCGGTATCGAGGAGACTGCGATTCGATTCGCGTTAGACAAGTTGGGGGTCGGCGCACGTAACGTCACCTTCGTGCAAACCGGCGCCGATCCGGTGCGCATTGCCGCTGTCGAATCGGGCGTGGCCGCCGCCGCGGCCTTGGCGCCACCGGGACTATTCGGCGCGACGGCTCGCGGACTCAAGCTCCTTACCGATCTCGGTGCGCTTAATATTCGTTACCCGGCATCGGTGATCTCGGCGCGCAAAACCGCCCTGACGACGGAACGACCACTGGCAAAGCGGTTTCTCATGGCGCTGGTCGAGGGGCTCCATGTCTACCACCAAAGCAAGAGCCTGGCAGTTCGTGCGTTGCAAAAATACACCCATCAGAACAACGGCGAGATCTTGTCCAAGTCGTACGATTATTTCGTCAAGAACACGCCGCTGGTGCCGTTGTCGGATGCGGCGACCTTCGAAAACGCAATGCCGACCGACAAACCGAGCGAACGCAAGCCGCAGAGTTTTTTTGACAACTCGATTTTAGAAGAGTTGGTGCAGGAAGGATTCGTCAAGAAGTTTGGACGTTGAGCGGCAGCCGAAGGTAGTCGAATGACTAGGCTCAAAACTTGCCATTGAAACTGTTTTTCCACTGGAGGCCGGGCTTCCCGTTTCTGGGCTAAGTTTTTCCCATGGCCGGCGGTTGGCTACTCGAAGCGAAACGATGCATCCGTGCCGCTCACCGCGCCCTTGAGCGATGGATTATTCAATGTCCCTTTGAACTTAAGATCTTTGATGTCGTAGATGCCGTCGAAGCGCAGATGTCTCGGCGTAGCCCTGCGCAACTGTGGCAGGGCGCGGTTCACTTTGCCTAAATCGAGCTGTTGGGCGTCGAGAGCGCCATCGATCGGATAGTCTCGGTAATCACGAATTCCCGCGATCGGGCCGATGCGGCTGGTAAACTTCAGATTAGGTTTGGCGGTCATGACCGCGGCGGCAAGGTCGATTTCGATGGCTTCGTCCGTGCGTCGAGGTCGCTCACTGTCAATTGGATCTGGGCGACGATGAGATCACCGCCGTTCTTCAGATCGCGGTAACGCAGCGTGCCATTGGTAACTTGCAGGGCTGTGATGGCAAATAACGGGAGCACGTTGGCTACTTTTTCGCTTCGGTTGGTACCGTCCCGGGCGCGCTGCCGCTTTCCTGCCTTGAGGCTCATAGTTGTAGCGCCCGTCAGCGTCGCGAACAATCGTGACGACCGGCGAGTCGAGGGTGATTTTACCGGGCTGGAACTGGCCCAGGAGCAGGGGCAGAACGCGCAGATTTATTTGGCTCTCTTTAGCCAGCACAAGCGGGTTGGCGGCATCGGCGGGATCGCCGGCGATGGCGAGATTCGCCAGACGAACGGCGAATGGTTGGTAACCGATCTCGATTTTGTCGGCGGTAATAGCGTGGCCGAGAGTCCGGGCCAGCCGGCCGAGCAAATAATCTTTGTTGCGCTCGACGATAAAGTTGACATTGAAGGCTGCGACAAGGAGCAGGCCGGTTAAGACTAGAGTAGGCGGCGATTATTCGTTTACGCATGGGTATCGATGGGATTCTCTTCACAGTTGTGCCGGCGGCATTGGCCGCAATAGACAGCTGCGCCAGTCTTCGCCTACTCGACAGTATTCCTTGCCGTAATAATCTGACTTATACAAACGGCGCCGAGAAATTTCGTTTTGGCGGAATGGCCTAGACCGCAACCGTGCATTCAATTATGTTAAAGTTTCCTTGATTTATGCGACCCGTGGATTTACCGATCTTCGAGATCGAACAACGGCTGCGCGATACTTTGGCGACGCAGAAACGGCTGGTGCTGACCGCGCCCACCGGCTCGGGCAAGTCGACGCAGGTGCCGCAGATGCTGCTCGACGGCGGTTTGCTCGGCGCCGGCCAAGTGACGGTGTTGCAGCCGCGCCGCCTGGCGACCCGCATGTTGGCCTCCTGGGTGGCGCAGGCGCGCGGCGTCAAGCTCGGCGGCGAGGTCGGCTATCGGATGCGCCTGGACAATGTCGCTTCGGCGGCCACGCGGATCTGCTACGTCACCGAGGGCATTCTGTTGCGCCAGATGTTGGCCGATCCCCAAGCTGAAAGGCGTCAGCGCGCTCATCTTCGACGAATTCCACGAGCGCCATCTCTACGGCGACATCACCCTGGCGCGCGCGCTGCAAATCCAGGAAACCGCGCGTCCCGATCTGATCGTCATCGTCATGTCGGCGACCTTGGATGTCGGCGCGGTGGAGAAGTATCATGCAGCCCTGCGCGGTGCTGACCTCCGAGGGCCGGACCTTTCCGGTGGATGTCGAATATCTGACAACAGCCCGCTGGCGACTGCGCCGGTGTGGGATCTCGCGGTTCGCGAGAGACGCAACGGCTGGTGCGCGAGCATGCCGAAGGCGACATGCTGATCTTCATGCCGGGAGCCTACGAGATCGCCCGCACGGTACAAGCGGCGCGCGACAAGCTCGGCCAGCAGTTTGTCGTCTTTCCCGCTGCATGGCGAGCTGGCGCCCAGCGATCAGGATGCGGCGGTGGCGCGCTATGAGCGGCGCAAGATCGTCGTCGCCACCAACGTCGCCGAAACTTCGCTCACCATCGACGGTGTGCGCTTGGTGGTCGACAGCGGCTTGGCGCGGATTCCGCGCTTCGATCCCTATCGCGGCATCAATACCTTGCTCATCGATAAAATCAGCCGTGCCGCGGCGGATCAACGAACCGGCCGCGCCGGCCGTACCGCGCCCGGCCATTGCTTGCGCTTGTGGACGGCCCACGAACAAGAGGCGCGTCCGTTCCAGGAACTCGCCGAGGTGAAGCGTTTGGATCTTGCCGAGGTCGTGCTCACGCTCAAGGCGAGCGGTGTCGTCGATGTGAAAGACTTTCGCTGGTTGGAAGCGCCCGAAGCGCGCGCGTTGGACCGGGCCGAGACTCTGTTGGCGGATCTGGGAGCGATCGATAACACCACCGGCGCGATCACCGAGCTCGGCCGGCGCATGCTGGCATTCCCGGTCCATCCGCGCTACGCGCGCATGCTCTTGGCGGCACAGCAATATGGCTGCGTGCGGCCGGTGGCGGCGATCGCGGCGCTGACCCAGGGACGTGACTTGCTGTTACGGCAGCCGGGCAAGCCAGCCGACGACGGGCGCGGCGAGCTATTCGACGGTGATAGCGAGTCGGATTTTTTCCTTCTTATGCGCGCCTGGCGCTACGCCGAACGCAACGGCTTTGACCCCGAGCGCTGCCGGCGCATGGGCATTCATGCTCAGGCCGCGCGCCAGGTCGGGCCGTTGTTCGAACAGTTCCTGCGCATCGCCGGCGATGAGGGGTTGGACATCAGCGAAAAAGCCGTCGACAACGCGGCGGTGCAGCGCTGCATTCTCTCGGGTTTTTCCGATCAGCTGGCGCGACGCTTGGATGACAAATCGCTGCGCTGCGATTTGGTCCATGGCCGGCGCGGCGTGTTGGCGCGCGAAAGCGTGGTGCGCGATGCGAAGTTGTTTGTCGTGTCCGAAGTGCGCGAGGTGGAGAGCAGCGGCGGCCGCGATCGTAATTTAAACGTCATGCTCAATCTCGCCACGGCGGTGAAAGAGGAGTGGTTGCGCGAGCTTGTTTCCGCGGGACTTCCAGGAAGCACGAGCCGTTGACCTACGATCCGGCATTGCGCCGGGTGGTGGCTCGGGTCGAGCGGCGCTTTCGCGATCTGACTGCTAGAGGAGAGTCTCACCGACCATCCGCCGTTGGATGAAGCGGCGGCGATCTTGGCACGCGAGGTCAGCGCCGGGCGCTGCGTGCTGGAGAACTGGAACGATGCGGTCGAGCAATGGATCTTGCGCGTAAATCGTCTGCGTGAATGGATGGCGGAATTGGAATTGCCGGCAATCGAGCCGAGGATCGCGCGCGCGATCGTCGAGCATATTTGCCATGGCGCGTTCAGCTATGCGCAGATCAAGGATCGCGCCGTGTTGCCGGTGGTAAAATCCTGGCTGTCGCAGCAGCAACAAAGATGGATCGACGAATACGCGCCGGAGCGCATCCCGTTGCCGCGCGGCCGCCATGCTAAGGTGGTTTATTCAGCCGACGGTCCGCCGACGATCTCGGCGCGCATTCAGGATCTGTACGATATCAAAGATGGCATTTGGATCGCCAACCGGCGCGTCCCGGTGCGCATCCAAGTGCTGGCGCCGAGTAACCGGCCGGTGCAGGTGACTGAAAATCTCACGGTCTTTTGGCGCGAGACGTATCCGAAACTCAAACAGCAATTGCAGCGCAGGTATCCAAAGCATGAATGGCGCTGAGCTGAAATTGAGTCGCCTTAGGAAAATTAGGATTCGGAGAGTTTGAACCGCAAAGGGCGCAAAAAACGCAAAAAGGAATCGTACTGGCAGTGAAGCAACTCTCGGTGGTTAACTCCCTTGCGATGCCGACAGAGAAATTGCCAACGGTCGGGCGAGGAGAATGAGTAATGACGATGACAACTTACAATCAGGTTTCGGTGCCGTCGTTCATGTATGGCACGGCTTGGAAGAAAGAGGCGACGGCGCGACTGGTTCAACTGGCGGTGGAGTCAGGCTTCACGGCGATCGATACGGCCAATCAATTGATTCATTACCAGGAAGCACTGGTGGGGGAGGCGTTGCAGTCGTTGGCGGCAAAGGGCGTGAAGCGGGAAACGTCTATTTCTGCAAACCAAGTTTACCTCAGCCGACGGCCAAGACCATCGAACTCCTTACGATGCCTCGCGCCGATCTCACCACTCAGGTGCAGCAGTCTTTCGCTAGCTCGCTGCAACATTTGCACACTGACTACCTGGATTCTTACGTGCTCCACGCGCCGTTTTCGCGCCGTGGGTTGGGCGCGGCGGATTGGCAAGTGTGGGCGGCGATGGAAACGTTTTATGCAGCTGGCAAAACCAAAACCATCGGTGTCAGCAACATCACCGCGGCGCAATTGACATTGCTCTGCGAGCAAGCTCAGGTGAAACCGATGATGGTGCAGAATCGCTGCTTCGCGGTGACGGCCTGGGACGAAGAAGTTCGCCACATCTGTCGGCAGCATGGAATAATTTACCAAGGATTTTCGTTGCTCACGGCCAACCGCGACGTGCTTGCTGAACCGGAAGTACGCGCCATTGCCGCGCGCGAGGGCGTTGGACCGGCGCAGGTGATCTTTCGCTTTGCGCTGCAGGTCGGCATGTTGCCGCTGACCGGCACGACCAACCCGCAACATATGGCAGAGGATCTCGCCGCGGCACGGATCACGCTTTCCGCCGACGAAGTTCAACGCATCGAAACGATCGCGCTGTGAGGGTTCTGGAGTTATTTGTGAATTGCCAGCTTGAGAGGAAATTTCGCTCTCACCACGAAGGACACGAACACGAAGTTTTCGGAAAACCAGATTCCGAACTTCGTGCTCTTCGTGTCCTTCGTGGTGAAAACATCTCGGTCTTTGCTCGCGGCAATGCCATTCTAGGCTGTCTGCGCTGTTCATCGCTTCTGCTGCTTTTTTTTCTCTTCCCAGTATTTCAGTCTTTCTTTGATTTGTTTCTCGTAGCCGGATTCGCCAGGAGTGTAGTAGTTCTTGCCGGCGAGTTCGTCGGGCAGATGCTGCTGGTCGACAATCTGGTCCTGGTAGTTGTGGGCGTATTGATAGTCTTTGCCGTAACCCAAGTTTTTCATCAGAGCCGGTGGGAGCGTTGCGCAGGTGCAGGGGTACCGCCAACGCGCCATGGGTCTCGACGTCTTTGGCCGCCGCCAGCATCGCTTGGTAGGACGCGTTGGATTTGGGCGCGCTGGCGAGGTAGGTCACCGCTTGAGCCAAGGGAATCTTGCCTTCCGGCAGACCGACGAAGTGAACGGCGTCCTTGGCGGCGACGGCGACTTGCAGGGCATGGGGATCGGCGTTGCCGATGTCTTCGGAGGCGAAGATCACCATGCGCCGGGCGATGAACAGCGGCTCTTCGCCGGCCTCTAACATGCGCATCATCCAATAGAGCGCCGCGTCGGGGTCGCTGCCGCGCAGGCTTTTGATAAACGCCGAGATGACGTTGTAGTGCTCGTCGCCGGCTTTGTCGTATTGCAAGGGCTTCTTTTGAAGCGCTTCTTGCAGATGGATCAGGCTGATTTCATTTTGCCGGTTGGCTTGGGCCAACGACGCGGCGCTTTCCAAGCCATTGAGCGCCACCCGGCAGTCGCCCTGAGATTGCTGAATGATAAAATCGCGTCCTTCGGCGGAGAGCGTCAGTTTCATTTTGCCGAGACCGCGTTCGGTATCGCTGAGCGCGCGGTCGACGATCGTCGCCATGTTTTCCGGCGATAGAGTTTTAAGCACCAGTACCTGACAGCGCGAGAGCAGGGGAGCGATGACTTCGAAGGATGGGTTCTCGGTCGTCGCGCCGATCAGGATCAGCGTACCCCGTTCGACATGGGGGAGAAAATTATCCTGCTGCGATTTGTTGAAGTGATGGATCTCGTCGACGAACAAGACCGTCGGTTTGCCCAGGCGCTGGAGCTGTTCGGCATCCTGAATGATTTTTTTTAACTCTTTGACTCCCGAAGTCACGGCGGAGAAATGTACACAGTGGGCGCCGGCGGAGCTGGCGAGAATTTGCGCCAGGGTGGTTTTGCCGCTGCCCGGCGGACCCCATAGGATCAATGAACGCAATCTGCCGGCGCCGCTCAGGCCTCGCAGCAATTTGCCGGCACCGAGTAAATGTTCCTGGCCGACAAATTCGTCGAGCGAGGTTGGCCGCATCGCTTCGGCGAGCGGTTGTGAAGCGAGATTTCCTTTGGCTGGCACCGTGTCAAAAAGGTCCATGGCCAGTTCATGCTAGCACAATTGCGCGGTTGGATTGTAGTTGCCGAGAATTTACTTTCGCTCGCTGTCAGTCGGTGCTATGTTGAACGCTACAGCAGGGAAAAACAGCCATGGCAGAAGCTTCGAACAAGGATAATCCATCGTTCATTCAAGGCACGGCGCCGCGCACGGTGTTGTTCGCCAACTCTTCGATCTCGGGTAAACTGAGTTACAATCTGCCGGTCAAGATCGACGGTCATTTCACCGGCGAAATTAAATCCTCGGAACTTTTGGTGATCGGCCCCAATGCACAGGTCGAGGCCCATGTGTCGGCGCGCCAGGTGCACCTCGAGGGCAAGCTGATCGGCTCGGTGCAGGCGATGGGTTGTTTCGAAATTTTAAAAGGCGGTTACTTCAAGGGTGAAGCTCGGGTCGCTGAACTCAAGCTTCACCCCGATGCGGTGTTCGAAGGGACGGGAAACATTCTTGGCAGCAAGTCGTCGGGCTAGCGTCGGTGTTAGCGATCTTGCTCGGTGAGGCGAGCGGCCTTGCCGGACAGCTCCCGCAAATAATAAAGTTTGGCGCGGCGGACTTTGCCGTGGGACATCACTTCGACTTTTTCGATGCGCGGAGAATGGATCGGGAAAATGCGCTCGACGCCGACGCCGTAGGAGATCTTTTCGCACGGTGAAGTTGGCCCGGCTGCCGGTGCCGGCCATGCCGATGACGACGCCTTCAAATACCTGAGTCCGCTCTTTTTCGCCTTCGACGACTTTGACATGCACACGCACGGTTTCGCCGGGACGTAAGTCCGGGGCGTCGGCTTTTAGCTGTTGGGCTTCCAATTGCGCAATAATATTCATGACTGCTCCTATCCGAGATTATTCACCTAGCAGGCGGTCTAAAATGATCGCCGCGGCGGAACGCACCGACAGGTGGTTATAGTCGGTGCCGCCCTCGACCGCCTCTAAAACGTAATCTGCTTGTGCAATGATTGTCTCTGTAAGACCCCATCCTGTGCCGAAAATGACCAGAAAGGGCTGAGTCCTAGTGTGTAACATTTCCTGCAGCGCGACGAAAGAGGTCCGCGGCGTGTTCCGGTGTCGCGAGCGGAAGTAACGACGATCAAAGGCTTTTGACCGGTCTCTTTTTCGATGTCGATAATCGTATCGTCAAGATTGTCGCTAATCCGCGCCAGCGCAAGGGCATCCTTGCGCGTGACGTTGTACTGGCTGCCATAGCCGACCTCCCAGTGATCGATGATCTTGAGCGCCAGTTTTTGCAGCGGCTTGACCGGCGTGACGAGATAAAACCCTTGGACGCCGTAGGTTTTGCCGGCGCGGCAGATATCGTGGATATCCATGTTGGTCACCGCCGTGGTGACCACCTGGCGGTTCTTATCGTAGACCGGATAGTGCAGCAGGGCGAGATAGAGCGGTGCTTGACGGCGCCCTTTGGCGGTCCTCGCCGGGCGAGCTAGTTTAGCCCCGGCCAGCATGTCGGGCCGCCGCTGCCGGGTGATCTCAAGGCTTTTTTCCTGGCGCCACTTTTTGACCCGTTGATGGTCTCCCGACAACAGCACGTCAGGGACTTTCATGCCGCGAAACTCTTCGGGACGGGTGTATTGCGGGTATTCGAGCAGGCCGTCGCTGAAAGATTCATCTGCCGCCGAGTTTTCGTTGCCGAGGACGCCCGGTATCAGGCGGGCGACGGCGTCGATGACGATGTTGGCCGCCGGTTCGCCGCCGCTGAGCGTGTAGTCGCCGACGGAGATCTCTTCGTCGATAAACGCCTTGACCCGCTCGTCGACGCCTTCGTAGCGGCCGCACAGCAAGACAATTTCATCTTCACTGGCCATGCGCTGGGCCACGCTCTGTTTAAAGACGCTGTCCCTGGGGCGCCAGCAGAATGACGCGGGCCTTGGGACTGCGCTTTCGCGCATCCTCAATGGCGGCCACCAGCGGTTCGGGCTTCATCACCATCCCTTGGCCGCCGCCGTAGGGATAGTCGTCGGTCATTTTGTGCTTGTCGGTGGTGTAATCTCGCAGGTCTATCAGGTTGATCTTGAGCAGGTTTTTTTCCTGGGCTCGCTTCAAGATGCTATGACCTAGGGTTGAGGCGAACATCTGCGGGAAAATCGTAACGACGGTAAAGGTCAGCATGGGCTAAAACTCAAGCGGCGAGTTCGGCTCTACAAATCGAGCAGGCCTTCCGGCGGATCGACGATCACTCGTGCGGCTGTCGAAGTCGACCTTGTCGACAATTTCTTTCACCGCTGGAATTAAATATTCTTTCTCGGCTTCCTTGACGACCAGGATGTCGCCCCCGGCGGTCGACATCAGCGAAGCGATGGTGCCGATGCGCGTGCCGTCTTTGTGCAACACTTCGAAGCCGATCACTTGGTAGTGATAGTACTGTCCAGGTTCGAGCGGTTCGAGCGCATTCTCAGCCACCGACAGGGTCGCGCCAACCCAGCGCTGTGCGTCATCGATGCCATCGACGCCGCGTAACTTGATCAAGAACTGTTTCTTGAACGGCTTGGCATCCGCCGCCAACTCTCAAGTCACTTGGCTATCGCCGAGATCAAGATGGACCAAGCGTCCGGCAACCAAGATGGCGGTGTCGACGTTGAATGCGTTCAACTTCAACCAGCCGTCGAGGCCATGGGTGGTGGCGATCTCACCGAGGGGAACTCGTTGTTCTGCCATCGGCGCGGCCTGGGAGCGGATTAATTCTCTTCGACGATTTCGAGGATGACTTTGCGGTTGGTTTTGGACGCGGCCGCGTTGAGCAGGGTGCGGATCGATTTCGCCGTGCGCCCTTGCCGGCCGATCACGCGGCCGAGGTCTTCCTTGGCGACTTTAAGCTCGAAGACGGCGGTGTCCTCGCGCTCGGCTCTCCTTGACCTCGACGGCGGCGGGATCGTTGACCAACGATTTAGCTAGATATTCAACCAATTCCTTCATGCAGAGCAGGTCTTTCCGCGGCAACGCTAACTCGCTTTGCGCTCCTTCTTGATCAGTTCGGAAACCGTTTGGCTCGGCTTGGCGCCTTTTTTGATCCACGCCGCGATCTTCTCGCGATCCATTTTCACGCCGCCGGTCGTGGCGCGGGGATCGTAGGTGCCGACCTGCTCGATGTAGCGGCCGTCGCGGGCGAAGCGCTGGTCGCTGACGACGATGCGGTAAAAAGGCTTTTTCTTGGCGCCATGGCGGCTCATGCGAATGCTTACACTCATGCTATTTCTTTCCTTCTCCTGTTAGTGGAAAGGGTTCGGCATTTGGCTCAGGAGCGAACGGACGCCCTGCTTGCTAACCCTTTGCATCATTTTTTTCATCTCTAAAAACTGTTTCATCAAACGATTGATATCGGTGACCGTGGTGCCGCTGCCGTTGGCGATGCGCTTTCTGCGGCTGCCGTTGAGCAACGCCGGGTTACGACGTTCTTGAATGGTCATCGAGTGGATGATCGCCTCGACGCGTTTGAGCTCTTTCTCGGCCTTCTCGGCGTCTACCTGTGACGCCAGTTTTTTGCCGCCGGGAATCATTTCCAGCAGGCTGTTCATCGAGCCCATTCTTTTTATCTGCTGCAGCTGCACGAGAAACTCTTCGAGGGTGAACTGTTGTTTCTGAAACGCTTGCTGGAGCTTTTCGGCTTCCTTCTGCTCGACGTTCTGCTGCACCTTGTCGATCAGCGAGAGCACATCGCCCATGCCCAGAATACGCGAGGCTAAGCGGTCGGGATAGAAGGGCTCAAGGGCATCGAGCTTTTCGCCGACGCCGGAAAACAGGATCGGTTTGCCGACCATTTGCCGGATCGACAGCGCGGCGCCGCCGCGGGAGTCGCCGTCAAGCTTGGTCAGAATCACGCCGCTGACACCGAGCTTGCCGTCGAAACCCAGGGCTTGATTGACCGCATCTTGGCCGGTCATGGAGTCGGCGACGAACAGGATCTGATGCGGCTTGACGGCGTCCTTGATGGCGCTGAGTTCCTGCATCAGCTCTTCGTCGATATGCAAACGGCCGGCGGTGTCGATCAAGCAGCACATCGCAGAATTTTTTCTTGGCCTCATCGAGAGCCTGCCGGCAAATGGCCACCGGCGAAGTCTCGGGGTTCGAATCATACACCGGCAAATCAAGTTCTTTACCGAGAATCTTTAATTGCTCGATGGCGGCCGGCCGATAGATATCCGCAGGCACCAGATAGGGGCTGCGTTTCTTTTCGTTCTTAAGATAGCGCGCCAGCTTGGCCACCGTGGTGGTTTTGCCGGAACCTTGCAGACCGACCAACATGATGACCACCGGCGGCGCCGCTTTGAGATCAAGTTCGCTGTAGTCGCCGCCTAGAAGTGTAACCAGCTCATCGCGCACCACTCCGATGAACTGTTGCTCCGGGCGTGAGGCTCTGGAGCACCTCTTGGCCCATCGCCTTGGCTTTGACCGCGTCGAGAAAACTGCGCACCACTTTGAGGTGGACGTCGGCTTCCAAGAGGCCGAGACGCACTTCGCGCAGCGCGTCGTCGATGTTGCTCTCGGTGATCTTGCCCTGACCGCGCAGCCGCTTAAAGGTCAGTTCAAGCTTATCGGTTAAAGATTCAAACATGTATTGGGACGCTAAGATGCGATATTTTCAAGAGAAATACCAAAGCAAAGTAATAAAAAACTTTTCTGGAGTCAAGTTCGCTGAAAAAACAAAAGCCCGTTACGCGCATCGGAATCGACGCACGTAACGGGCCTTGGGCAGTGCAAACCAAAGTTACATCATGCCGCCCATTCCACCCATTCCGCCCATACCACCCATGCCGCCCATACCACCGCCCGGCATCGGCGGCATCGCCGATTTGTCTTCCGGCTTTTCCGCAACCATGGCTTCGGTGGTCAGCAACATGCTGGCCACCGAGGCGGCATTCTGTAATGCCGTGCGGACGACCTTCGCCGAATCGATGACGCCGGCCTTGAGCAGGTCTTCGTACTCTTCGGTCGCGGCATTGAAGCCGAAGGCGCCCTTGCCGTCCTTAACCTTTTGCAGCGCGATGGAGCCTTCGACACCGGCATTGATGGCAATGCGGCGGAGCGGTTCTTCACAGACGCGCTTGATGATATTGACTCCCCAGCTCTCTTCTTCGGAGACGCGCAGCTTTTCTAGCACGACCGAGGAACGGAGCAGTGCAACGCCGCCGCCGGGGACGATGCCTTCTTCCACCGCGGCGCGGGTGGCGTGCAAGGCGTCTTCGACGCGGGCCTTCTTTTCTTTCATCTCGATTTCGGTGGCCGCACCGACGTTGATCACCGCGACGCCGCCGATCAACTTGGCCAAGCGCTCTTGGAGCTTCTCGCGGTCGTAGTCGGAAGTCGTCTCATCGATCTGGGCGCGAATCTGCTTGATCCGGCCTTCGAGGTCGGTCTTCTTGCCGGCGCCGTCGACGATGGTCGTGTTGTCTTTGTCGATGACCAGCCGCTTGGCGCGGCCCAAGTCGGTCAAGGCGATGTTGTCGAGCTTGATGCCCAACTCTTCGGCGATCAGCTTGCCGCCGGTGAGGATGGCGATATCTTCGAGCATCGCTTTGCGGCGGTCGCCGAAGCCCGGGGCCTTCACCGCGACGCAGCGCAGGGTGCCACGAATCTTGTTGACCACCAGGGTCGCCAGGGCTTCGCCTTCGATGTCTTCGGCGATGATGATGAACGGCTTGCCGGACTTGGCGATTTGCTCAAGGATCGGCAGGATGTCTTTCATGCTGCTGATTTTTTTCTCATGGATGAGCAAATAGGCGTCTTCGAGGACGCATTCCATTCTCTCGGGATCGGTGACGAAGTAAGGGGAGAGGTAGCCGCGGTCGAACTGCATGCCTTCGACGACGTCGAGGGTGGTCTCCAAGCCCTTGGCCTCTTCGACGGTGATGACGCCTTCCTTGCCGACCTTGTTCATCGCCTCGGCGATGATCTCGCCGATGGTGGAGTCGTTGTTGGCGGCGATGGTGCCGACTTGGGCGATTTCTTTGGGGTCCTTGGTCGGTTTCGAAAGGGTCTTGAGTTCGCCGATAATGGCGGCGACGGCCTTGTCGATGCCGCGCTTCAGGGTCATCGGATCATGGCCAGCGGCCACCAGTTTGACGCCTTCGGCGAAGATCTGCCGGGCCAGCACGGTCGCGGTCGTGGTGCCGTCGCCGGCCACGTCGGAGGTCTTGCTGGCGACTTCTTTGACCATCTGCGCGCCCATGTTTTCGAACTTGTCTTCGAGTTCGACTTCTTTGGCGACGGTAACGCCGTCTTTGGTGACGGTCGGTGCGCCGAAGGATTTATCCAATACGACGTTGCGGCCTTTGGGGCCCAGGGTCACCGTGACCGCATCGGCGAGAGTATTCACGCCTCTCAGGATCGCGTCACGCGCATCGCGATTAAATTTGACTATTTTAGCTGCCATCGTTTCCTCCTCAGATTATCTGTTTAATTACTTTTCGATAACGCCGAGGATGTCGTCCTCGCGCATGATCAGATGCTCTTCGCCGTCAACGTTGATTTCCGTGCCGGAGTATTTTCCGAACAGGATGCGGTCATTCACTTTGACATCGAGCGGGGTAATCTTGCCGTCGTCGTTCACTTTGCCTTTGCCGACGGCGACCACTTTCCCTTCCTGCGGCTTTTCTTTAGCGGTGTCGGGGATGATGATTCCACCCTTGCTTTTCTCCTCCTCCTCGATGCGTTTGACAATGACCCGGTCCTGTAAAGGCCTAATTTTCACTGCGCGCCTCCTTTCAAGCGTTTGAATTTAACTGACTGATTTAATAGTAGTTTGCTGCTAATTGGAGCCGCCGGCGCGGGGCCGGGGACAAACTAGAGCGGGCTGAATCTAAGCATCAATCTTTCGATGTCAAGGTTTTTGTTCGAGAAAATTCTTATAGATATCAAGCGGATTCGGCCGGTTGGCCCGCTACCGGCGATGCTTCCGGGACTCTTCCTCGTGGTACTTGCGGTACAGCACATCCCATTCGCGGCTGCCCGGTGGCACATGCCGGGATAGGGACGCAATCTTCTGCCGCACCACGTCGTCGAGCTGGTCTTCGAAGTGAAAAAACTCCTGGAGAATTAGCTTGGTCTCGGTGAGGGCGCGGCCGTCGCTGGGGAATTCGGCCAATTTCGCTTTGCGTCAGGCTCTCGAGCACCAGATGGGCTAGGTGAGAAATGCGGCTCTCCGACAAGTCGGCTCATAGGATGAAGCCTTTCTTGGCCGCGAGCTTCTGTTTGGCGAGCAAGAACATCTTGTAAGGGTCCATGTCTTTGCTGGCTTGGGCAAAACTGGCCAGCATCTTGCGCGCTTCTTCCTCAATCGCTTCCTCTTCGGCGAAGTTGCGGCTGATGGCTTCGACGACTCTGGCCTTGAGCTCGGCGTCGCGTGGCTTTGCTGACGATCAGTTCTTTTTTTCGATAGCTAGCGACGAGCTGCGTTGCCAATCGATCGAGCTGGTCGGGTTTGATCTTCATGGGCTGTGAATAATCTGTGAGGAACCTGTCGTGGATCGGTGGCTAACCCGGTGTTCGTGCGCGACACCTTGAAAGTTTTACCGAGCTTGCGATTTGATGTCAATTGCCTAGCCGGAATTGCCGCTAAGCGCGCGTCGGCGCGGTTAAATTCTTGTATATACGCAGTTTTTTTGCGAAGATGAGCAATCGCAATGGCTACCATCGAGGTTGTCATTCGGCAGTTATCCACAGGGGGAAGCAGGTTTGTCAGGCGAACGCATCTGTTCAGGTTGTGGAGAACTCCCTTGCCTGTGCATAAGCCGGCGCCATTGGCGCCGGGAGCGCGCATTGGCGTGGTCGCGCCGGCGGGCTGTGTCGAGCCGGCGTCGCTGCTCGCCGGGGTTGCCGCCATCGAAGCCCAGGGCTACAGCGTGGAACTGGCGCCGGGAATTTACCAAACTAACGGTTATCTGGCCGGTGCCGCCGCCGATCGTGGACGAGACCTTGTCAACTTTTTTCGCCGTGACGATATTGCCGCGATCTTTTGTGCGCGTGGCGGCTTCGGTTCGATCCAAACACTCGAATACCTGGGCCTAGACCTCGAAAAACATCCAAAGCTCTTCGTCGGTTACAGCGATATTACGATACTGCTCAACTGGCTGCGCTGCCGCTGCGGCATGGTGACGATTCACGGTCCGATGGTGGCGACTGACCTGGCGCGCGGCTTGAGCGACCGGAGCCAGGAACATTTTTGGGGCATGTTAGCCGGCCGCAAGCGCGCCTGGAAATTGGCTTTGGGTGAAACCCTGCGGCGCGGCCAAGTCGAGGCAGAGATGATCGGCGGTTGTTTATCGATGCTCGTGACCACGCTGGGAACCCCCTACGAGATCGACAGCCGCGGTCAAATCCTGTTTCTTGAAGATGTCGGCGAAGCGCCCTACCGCGTCGAACGCATGCTCATGCACCTCAAGATGGCCGGCAAGCTTGACCATCTGGCTGGCGTAGTGTTTGGTGATTTTACACTCTGTGCGGATCAGGGGCCGCGCGATGTCCGGGCGGTGATCGGCGACATATTCGGCCATGCTCCCTATCCGGTGGTGATGGGGTTGCCAGCCGGTCACGGTGAGGAGAATTTTGCCATGCCCTTTGGCGTCAAGATGCGCCTGGATGGCGACGGCGCAACCTTGGAAATGCTTGAGTCGCCGGTTTTGTAGCAGCGCTTCGCTCGGCCGTGCGGCGCGTGTCGACGTCCACGCGCATATCCCGATAATCAAAAATTTTATGGCCATGGATTTTCAACCGGTCGAGAACGCCTTCAACGAAGCGGTGGCTCAAGGAGTCTTTCCCGGCGCGGTGGTGCTGGTATGCAAGGACGAGCAGGTGGTTTTCGAGAAGAGCGTTCGGCTATCGCTCGTTGTTGCCGCAGAAGAGCCCGATGCAGAGCGATACCATCGTTCGATCTCGCCTCGCTGACCAAACCGATGGCGACTACGGTGGCGATCATGTTGCTGGTGCGCGAAGCCAAGCTGCGCATCGACGATAAGCTCACCCGCATCCTGCCGACGTTCGGCGTGTTCGGCAAAAGCCTGACGACCTTTCGCCAACTGCTCAACCACTCGTCCGGTCTGGCGGCGTGGAAGCCGTACCATGAGGAAATCGTCAAAATGGAAAAGGCGGGGCGGATCAACTTCTTGTCGTCAGCCGCGCCGCAAAAAATTATGTGTTGGAGCAAATTCACCGCGACAAGCCGCTGAGCGCGCCCGGCGCCCAGACGCTCTACAGCGATCTCGGATTCATGGTGTTGGCCGAAGCCGTCGAGACCATCACCAGCAGTGGGCTCGACCGTTTCTGCCAGGAGCGCATTTTTAAACCTCTCGGACTTCGTTCCACTGGCTTTGTCGATCTTACCGAGCTGCGCAAGCGCCGGCTGCAACCGGTCGAAGCGATGATCGCGCCCACCGAGAACTGTCCGTGGCGCAAAAAAATTCTTTGCGGCGAAGTCCATGACGACAACGCCTACGCGATGGGCGGGGTGTGCGGCCATGCCGGGCTTTTCTCCTCGGCGCGCGACGTGCATACTTTTCTCCTGCGCATGAACCGCTGTCTGCACGGCAAGGACGATTTCTTGCCGCAATCGGTCGTGCAGGAATTTTTCACTAGGGATACTTCGGTGCCGAACTCGACCTATGCACTGGGCTGGGACACGCCGTCGCCGGCCAATTCGTCGAGCGGCACGCTGTTTTCGCCCCGTTCGGTCGGCCATCTCGGTTTCACCGGCTGCTCGATGTGGTGGGACCTCGAAAAAAATTGTCATGTCATCCTATTGACCAACCGGGTGCACCCAAGCCGCAAGAATGAAAAGATTCGCGACTTCCGTCCCCAGGTACACGACCTGATTATGAAAGCGCTTTTTCCATGAGCGATTTGCCGCCCGCCGGCAGCCATATTCATTTGACCGCGATCTGCGGCGTCGGCATGGCCTCCCTGGCGGGGCTGCTGAAGGCGCGCGGCTATCGCGTCACCGGTTCGGATCAAAATATTTATCCGCCGATGAGCACCTATCTGGCGGATATCGGCATTAACGTGCTCGCCGGCTTTCGCGCCGAGCATCTCGTGCCGCGACCCGATCTCGTGGTCATCGGCAACGCGGTGTCGCGAAACAATCCCGAAGCCGAAGCGGTGTTGGACCAGGGCATCGATTACATTTCGTTTCCCCAGGCGCTGGGCCGCTTTCTCATCGGCGCGCGCAGTTCATTGGTGGTCGCCGGCACCCATGGGAAGACCACCACCTGCGCGTTGGCCGCCTGGGTGCTGACCAGCGCCGGACTCGATCCGGGTTTCTTTGTCGGCGGTGTGCCGCTCAATTTCGGCAGCGGCTGGAATGCCGGTACGGGCGAGCATGTGGTGCTCGAAGGCGACGAGTATGACACGGCATTTTTCGACAAGGGGCCGAAGTTTCTCCACTACCGGCCGCGCCATGTCATCCTGACCAGCGTCGAGTTCGACCACGCCGATATTTACCGCGATCTCGATCATGTGAAGAGCGCGTTTCGCCAAGCTGGTCGACATCATTCCCGCCGATGGATCGTTGGTGGTTTGCAGCGATTATCCGGACGGCGGTTGCGCTGAGCCGCGCGCGTCGAAAGCGCCGTCGGCAACCTATGGCGAGTCCGGCGATTGGACCGCCGCAAAATGTCAAGTTCGACCAGGGGCGAAGCTTCTTCGAACCCTGTTTCAAGGGCCGATCCGAAGGTGTGATCGAGGCCGCGGTCATCGGCCGGCACAATGTCAAAAATGCTCTGGCGGTCTACGCTATGGGCCGAACCATGGGCATCGCCGCGCGAAACTGCTCGACGGCTTTCGCACTTTCAAAGGGGTCAAACGGCGCCAAGAAGTGCGCGGCGAAAAGCGCGGTGTAACCGTAATCGACGACTTCGCCCATCATCCGACCGCGGTGCGCGAAACCATCGACGCGGTGCGCGGTGCTTACGCCGGCCGCCGGCTCTGGGCGATCTTCGAGCCGCGCAGCAATACCAGCAAACGCAATGTTTTCGAAAATGAATTCGCCGCGGCGTTGGCACTGGCCGATCAAACCATTGTTGCCGGCGTCTATCAGCCCGAGAGAGTGCCGGAAGACCAACGCTTGTCGGTCCAAGACCTGGTCGGCGAAATTAACCGCATTGGCGGTGCTGGGCGGGCGCTGACGATTGCCGACTCGGCGGCCATCGCTGAATATGTCGCGCGCCATAGCCGGGCAGGGGACGTGCTGCTGGTGATGTCCAACGGCGGCTTTGACGCCGTCCATGATAAGATTCTCCAGGCCCTAGCCGGTTAGATAGCGCTGAGCGCATTCCTCGCTGCAAAAAAACTTTCCCTGGCGCGCCACGGCTGCTGATTTCGCCACATAGGCTTGGCATTGAGGGTCGAGCACCATCTCTTCGCCGAGGCGCGCCTGGTCCGCCGTTTTCTTACCGCCGCGAGCAGCGGCTTGAGCGCCGCATAGACGATATAGATGACGAGGCAAAGAACCAGCAGGCGGAGCAGAGTCATGTCGCTCCTAGGTCGATGGCAGAAGTGCTGCCTTAGGCATGGTAGAGATGGATCTTTTTGTCGTCTTTGACGTTGATGAGCAGCTCTGAGATCGTCACCCCGAGTTCTGGATGAATCACCTGCGGCGCGATCTCGCTCAACGGGATCAGGACGAACTTGCGGCTGGCCATTTCCGGGTGGGGAATGCGCAGGTTCTTTTTCTTCACCACCGCGAGATCGAACAGCAAGATATCGAGATCGATAATTCGCGCGCCCCAGCGTTTCTTCACCTTCTTGCGGCCCATGGCGCGCTCGATGTTTTTGAATTTTTCGAGCAGCGCCTCCGGTTTGAACTTGGTTTCGATTTCGATGGCGCCGTTGACGTACCAGTCTTTGGAATCACCCAGCGGTTCGCTTTCGTAGAGCGACGATTCCTTGATCACCCGGGTGTCGGGCAGTTTGCCGACGCGCTCCACGGCCTCAAAAAAGTTCTCCCGCTTGTTGCCGACATTGGAGCCGATGCCGATGTAGACTTGATGGGTGATGACGTTGGCCATAGTGCCGTCTGGGATAGGCCGTGCTAGAGCTTGACGCGGCGAATCCTTTCCGCTACCTCCCGGAGTCGTTCTTTATCGACACAAACGGTAAAACGGACATAGCCTTCGCCGGCTTCCCCGAAACCATTGCCGGGAGTCGTGACCACGCCGGCCTCGTCGAGCAATTTGCTGGTGAAATCGGCTGACGAAAGCCCTTTGGGACAGCTCACCCAGACGTAAAACGTCGCCTTGGGTTTGTCGCACTCGAGACCGACCGCTCGCAAACCATCGACCAGGATATCGCGACGTTCCTGGTAAATCTTGCGCGACGGCTCGACGATCTGGTCGCCCAGGCGGAGCGCTTCGATGCCGGCTTCTTGCACGGCTTGAAAGATGCCCGAGTCGAGATTGGATTTCGCCTGGGCCAAACCGCCAACGATTTCCGGATTGCCGACCGCCATGCCGATGCGCCAGCCGGTCATGTTGAAGGTCTTGGACAGCGAGTGAAATTCGATGCCGACTTCGCGCGCGCCGTCGACTTCGAGAAAGCTCATCGGCCGATAGCCGTCAAATCCCATCTCGGTATAGGCGGCATCATGGCAGACGATGACGTTATACTTGTTGGCGAAGGCGACCACCCGCTGATAAAAATCCTTGTCGGCGACTGCGGCAGTCGGATTGTTCGGATAGTTGATCCAGAGCAATTTGGCCTGCTTGGCCACGTCCGCCGGGATCGCGTCCAGGTCCGGCAGGAAATGATTCTCTTTCCTCAGTGGGAGAAAATAGTTCGTGCCGCCATTGAAGGCGGTGCCGATATGGTAGACCGGATAACAAGGACTCGAGACCAGGACGATGTCGCCGGGATCGACGAAGGCCACCGCCATGTTGCCGATACCTTCTTTTGAGCCGATTAACGAGCAGACTTCTTTGCCTGGATCCAGGGTCACGCCAAAACGAGATTTGTACCAGGTCGAAACCGCCTGGCGGAATTCCGCCATTCCCGAGCTATTGGGATAGCGATGGTTCGCCGGCCGGCTGGCGCCTTCTAACAGTTTCTCGACGACAGTTGCCGGTGTCGGGATATCGGGATCGCCGATGCCAAGATCGATGAGGTCGACGCCGCGGCTCAACGCTTCGCGCTTGCGGCGGTCGATTTCAGCAAAGAGGTAAGGCGGTAAATCGTTGATTCGTTTGGCTTTTTTTATGGTGAGGGACAATGCTCGCGGTCCTCCGTTAGAAAATCGAACTGGTTTTACCTGTTTTTTGCCGTTTTGACAACTGTCTCGATTATTCCCGTTTTTGCCATAGTTGGTAGAAGTGGTTAGGATGGGTTGACTATGGACCTGATTATCGATGGCTACAACTTACTCGCGCTCGACAAGCGTTTGGATCGCGGGCTGGAACAGAGTCGCAATTCACTGATCAATAATTTAGTGCGCTATCGGCAAGCGAAGCCGATGAATTTGACAGTTGTCTTCGATGGCTGGCGTTCCGGTTCCGCCAGCGAAACCCGTCTCGCCCAAGATGGAATCGCGATTGTCTATTCACGCCTGGGCGAAAAAGCCGATGCCGTGGTCATTCGGCTGGCGCGGGAAAAAAACAGTGGCGCAGCGGTGGTGTCGTCGGATCGCGAAATTCGCAACGCCGTGGAACGCTTCGGCGCGGTGGCGATTCACGCCCACGAGTTTAGCGAGATCTTACAACAGTTGGACAATCCCGGTGGCGCAGATGCGTTTGACGATTGGCAAGATCGCCCTTCCGATCGAGGCGGCGCTAATCGATTGTCGAAAGCGGAACGCAAGCGCCAGGACAAACTTAGAAAGCTCCGTCTCTAGATTGCTAGCGGTCTGTAACAGGCTTTTTCAGCAGTCTGCTCGGGATCACTTGGTTTCGCGGCGCTCGACCTTGATCAATAGGCCGTTGTGAAATATCAGCACCGAGCCGTCAGCGTAATGCCAATGCTCTTCGGCGACCTTGATCGGACCTTGCACTTTTATCACCCGGCTCGGCGCCCCCAACACCTTTTTCACTTCGGCGCCGGTCAATCCTGGAACAGGCTGTCGCTTAATCGCCGCCTCTTTGACCGCTGGCGACCAAGGCTGAGCGCGGATCCATTCGACCCGTTTTTTGTCGGCCTCGGCGACTTCGGCGATTTTTCGCTTTTCTTCGGCCGCGGGATCGGTGGTGACAATCGTCAGATTTAACGCCTCGAGAAATTGCTCTGGGCTGATATATCCTTCTTGGCCGTTCTCACGCTTGATTTTGTAGTAGGGATTTTTGGTTGCTTGTCCCACCAGGGCCGAGATCTGAAAGGATTCAACCGTATCGACGCGAGCCAGTTTGGCATTTGCTGCCGGCGCGGTGGCGAAGCTCGGCCCCTTGCCGTCCACCGGTTGGCTCCAAAATATTTGCCCCACCCGGGTGGCCAAGGCTTCCATTTGCTTGGCGGTGTAGTGGCGTGATGGCCAAGCCGGCTGGCTGAAGCAGAGCAGTAGTAAAGCGCATAGCGATGCGGCAAATGTGCGGCGGTTTTTCTTTGTTGAGTGGTTCATCGATCGATGTTGTCGGTAAATTTGACGATCCTAGTTGGCAAAGCATTGCTCGGTAAAATCTACCAGCTCTGGGCCGCGACGCAAGCCTGCAGCATGGGCGCGGACGATTGAGCGCGGTGCGGCTGGGGAAAATAAAAAAGGGGTCGTGAAGACCCCTTAAGATATTTGGTTGCGGGGCCGGGATTTGAACCCGGGACCTCAAGGTTATGAGCCTTGCGAGCTGCCAGACTGCTCCACCCCGCGATAATTAGTGAGTGATCTTTCTACCTTGCGCTTTTCATGGAGTCAAGGTAGGCAAGCGGCATGAGTGAAACTTTTCGCAACCCCTTGCCGACTATAGATATCATTATTGAAATCGACGACGGCATTGTCCTGATCGAGAGAAAAAATCCGCCTCCGGGTTGGGCGATGCCGGGGGGATTCGTCGACTACGGCGAGAGCGTGGAGCGCGCCGCGGTGCGCGAAGCCAAGGAAGAAACTTGTTTGGACGTGCATCTGACGGAACAGTTCTACACCTACTCCGATCCCAAGCGCGATCCGCGCCACCACACTTTGGCGGTGGTGTTTATCGCCACGGCGCAGGGAAAACCGCGCGGCGCCGACGATGCCCGAGAGGCAAGAATATTTTCTGAAAATAATTTGCCAACGCCGATGGCATTCGATCACGCGGCTATTCTGCGCGATTATTTTCACTTCAAGAAAACCGGTCAACGGCCCAAGCCGTGATGCGATTCGATCGGCAGGATTGACCACCGAGCCACACGTATCCTAGCGCAGCTCCCAGGCAATCCACTGGGAAATAGTTTTTTACCACAAAAAACTAGCGCGACGCAGCCGCAAGCGAAACTCGGATTATCTCCTGCAAAGTAATTCATGTACCAATCGGTACAACACAGCAAATGAAAATGAGCTGCGCCACGTTCAAAGCAACGACGGAAAATCCCCCAGTGGCCCCCTTTGCCAAAGGGGGCGGGCCGAAGGACCGGGGGATTTTTGCCTCTAGTCGGCATTTTCATAAGAGGCGCAAAGGCCGCAAAGGCCGGCAAAAATGGTGAAGATAGTTTGTAGTATTATCTATCTTTACCCTCCGAACTTGGCGTGCTTTGCGCCTTGGTGGGAGGAATATCCGTGTCCGAGAATATTTGAATTGCGCGAGGGGCCCGGCGCAGGATCTGCGATCGCTTGATAAGACGATTACTTTATTATTAGCTTAACCAGCCGTCAGGAAAGTTGCATTGAAGAAAACAGTTGATTTAGCCCAACCATAAAAAGGATTGCGACATGGCTGACAAAGTCATTCGGTTGGATTCACGCCGGGACGTCGAGGCGATCGCATGGGCGAAGGAGCTGCGCGAAACCGATGGCTGGTTTCACAGCTCGCGCTTCCGCCATATTACCCGTCTGCATTCGGCAGCCGAGGTCGTCTCCTTGCGCGGCAATTTGCAGGCCGATCATACGATTGCCAAACAATCGGCGCTAAAACTCTTCGATTACTTGCAGCGCTTGTTCCGGGACAAGAAACAAGAGACCACCTATGGCCCGTATTCGCCCACCGGCGCGGTGCGCGCGGTCATGGAAGGCATCAAGGTGCTTTATCTCGGCGGCTGGGCGACGTCAGCCAAGGGCTCCGAATCCGAAGACCCGGGCGCCGACTTGGCCAACTATGCTTTGGATCGGGTGCCCAAAGAGGGTGGCGCCTGGGTGCGCGCGCTCATGCACCAGGACGAAGTGCAACGTTCGCGGCGTATCCGCATGTCTTCGCTGCAGCGCAAAAAGACTCGCCCCATCGAGTTCAGCCCGCCGCTGATTATTCCCGATGGCGATACCGGCCACGGTGGCGAGCACCATACGCGCAACCTGGTTAAGACCTTCGTCGAAAACAACATCGGCGCGATCCATATTGAAGACCAGCGCGCCGGCAGCAAGGTTTGCGGCCACCAGGGGCAGAAAGTTTTGGTGTCGACCTCCGAGATGATTTCGCGTCTCAATGCCGCGCGGCTGCAATACGACATTATGCAGGTGCCGGGCGTGATCGTCGCCCGCACCGACTCCAATGACGCTACGGCCATCGACAGCGTCGACGATGACCGCGACCATCCCTTTGTCTACGGCGCGACCAATCCGGATATCGTTCCGTTCAAGAATGTCAGCCTGGCGGTGATTCGCAAGTTTTACCAGAAAGGCTTCAAGGATATTAATGGCCATCTGCTCTACAAGATTTCCGAGCAAGCCTACGCCGACGCGGATAAATGGCTCAAGCAGGAGCATCTCGTCGAGCGCATTACCGAGGGCATCGAGCGCATCGACAACGAAGTCGCTGCGCTGAAAAAATTGCGCCAGCGGGTGCGGCGCCCGGGCAAGGGCCAGCACGACTTTCGCGAGCAGCTGGCCGCACTGGAACTCACCGTTAAAAAGGTCATCGAAGAAACCGTCGACGAGGTCATTGCTAATATCCGCCAGGAGTGGGCGGAGAAAGCCCGGCTCAAGACCTTTGCCGAAGCGGTGGCGGAAGTGCTCGAGGGCGGCGGCAAGAGCAAAGGCAGGCAGGCGATGTCCGTCGACCGCTGGAAGAAATTTGCCGGCGCCGTGTCCAATGGCGAGGCGCGCGCCCGCGCGGCGTCGATGGGTATCGATGTCTTCTGGGATTGGGACCTGCCAAGAACCCCGGAAGGCTTTTACGTCATCGCCGGCGGCCGCGACATGGCCACCGCCAGAGGTTTGGCCACCGCACCGTTTGCCGATCTGATCTGGCGCGAAACGGCCAAGCCCGACCTGGCGGATGACAAAGCCTGGGCCGATGCCATTCACGCGGCCTATCCGGAAAGCTTGTTGGCTTATAACTTATCGCCGTCCTGGAATTGGGATGTCTGGGGATTTACCGACGATCAGATTCGCAATTTTGCCAACGAGCTGGGGAAAATGGGTTACGTCTTCAACTTCATCACCTATGGCGGCCACCAGACCGAGGCGTTGATGAACGGCCGCCTGGCGCGAGCCTTAAAGGAAGAAGGCGTGCTCGGCTTTGTCCGATTGATTCAGCGCGCCCTGCGCCTGGCCCATGATCCGGCGCAATTTCCGCAGAGCTTTGTCGGCGGCGACTGGGCCGACCGTTTCCGCCGCGCCGCGCGCGGCGCATCGCTCACGAGCTCCTCCATGGGCGGAAAATCGACGGAAACCCAGCATCGCAAAGCCGTCGAGGTTCCCACCAGCGTGCTAGAGAAATGGCTGGGCATGTGGGCCGAGCACTGGCACCGCCAGGGTCTTTATCAGGGCGGCGCCTTGAGCGTCGAATTGAAAGAGCGCTGGGCCGGCTCCGAAGATATGATGCTCAACCTGTTCGACGAGGCGCACGACAAAATCGCCGAGATCATTTTCCGCGTCGACAAGGATCGCGCAGGACGAAAGTTTCTCGCGGTCAAGGACCAGAATACCATTAAAAAATTTCGCTCGCGGCGACTGATGACGTTGATGCATTTTTTCCTCCTGCATCGCTACAAAACCGAATTGGTGCATTACGTGACGCCGACCAATGACAATCGCTTGTCGGTGCAGCGGATGATCCAAAACGGCGTGTTTCGCGCGTCGCGCACCGACGACCCGCATATCATCGCCATGGAAGTGGACAGCGCGCGCGGCCAGAAGATCTTCGCCAATGAAGACTCGATCAGAAAGTTTATCGCGCGTCAGTTCAAACCGGTGGAGCGGCCGATCGTCAACCGGCGCACGGCGGGCCGCGGCGCTTGACAGCGGTGGCAACGACTGGCGAAGGAAAGCATAGGCCAATGGCAGACTATATTGAGACCTCCGGGTTACGCGTCGACGAGCAGCTTTATCTTCTGGTGCGCGACGAGATCGCGCCCGGCACGGGCATCGACGCCGACTCTTTCTGGGCTTCGTTTGGCAAGATCATCGCCGATTTGGCACCGACCAATCGCGCGCTGTTGGATCGACGCGATGCGCTGCAAAGGCAGATCGATCAATGGTCTCTAGCGCAGCGCTCTAAACCGTTCGACTTGGCTGGATATAAGACCTTTCTCATCGACATCGGCTATCTCGATGCCGAGGGCGAAGATTTCCAAGCGGGCAGCGCCAACGTCGACCGCGAAATCGCGGCGATCTCCGGCCCGCAACTGGTGGTTCCGCTGGATAACGCACGCTATGCGCTCAACGCCGCCAACGCGCGCTGGGGCAGTCTCTACGACGCGCTCTACGGCACGGATGTGATCCCCGAAGACAATGGCGCTGAAAAAGGCGAAGTCTATAACCCGCGGCGCGGCGCCAAAGTCATCGCCTACGCTGAAGCCTTCTTGGATGAAGCCGTTGGCCTTGCCGGCGGAAAGTTTTCTCAGGTTGCCGAGTTCGCGCTGAAGGACGCCGGCGGCGCCAAACAACTGACGGCAAGGTTGCAAGACGGGCGCGAAGTAGGGTTGGCGGACGTCGCCAAGTTTGCCGGCTACAGGGAAACGGCGGGACAGTTATCCCATCTCTTTTTCAAAAATAACGGTTTGCACATCGAGCTCCGCATCGATCGCAATCATCCCATCGGCAAGAGCCATGCAGCGGGAGTGAAAGATGTCGTCCTCGAGTCGGCGGTTACGACGATCCAGGACTGCGAAGATTCGGTGGCGGCGGTGGACGCGGCCGACAAAGTCCGCGTCTATCGTAACTGGACCGGCATCATGAAAGGGACTTTGACCGCGCGGGTTGATAAAGGCGGGAAGGAGTTGCTGCGCAGCCTGAATCCCGACGTTTGCTTCACCGCTGCCGATGGCAAGGCTGAAACCCTGCCCGGACGCAGCCTGTTGCTGGTGCGCAACGTCGGCATGCACATGTACACGGATGCGGTAACCACGGCGGACGGCGCGGAAATTCCCGAGGGATTTCTCGACGCCATGGTGACCGCGCTGGCCGCCTTGCACGATTTGCTGCGCACCGGAAAGTTTATCAATAGTCGAACCGGCAGCGTTTATATCGTCAAACCCAAGCAGCATAGCGGCGACGAAGTGGCGGCGACGGTGGGGTTGTTCGCGAGAGTCGAGCAGGCGCTCGGGCTGACACCGAACACGCTCAAGCTTGGCATCATGGACGAAGAGCGGCGTCTGACCGTCAATCTCAAGCCAGCGATCCGCGCGGCGCGCGACCGGGTGGTATTTATCAACACCGGATTTCTCGACCGCACCGGCGACGAAATCCATACGAGCATGGAGCTCGGCCCGATGTTGCCGAAAATGGCCATCAAGAATCAACCGTGGCTCGGCGCTTACGAAGATTGGAATGTCGATGTCGGCATTGCCACGGGTCTTCCAGGCAAGGCGCAGATCGGCAAAGGCATGTGGACCATGCCGGACGAGATGCGCAAGATGATGGACACCAAGCAAGCCCACCCGGAGGCTGGCGCGAATACGGCATGGGTGCCCTCGCCGACAGCGGCAACGTTACACGCGCTGCACTACCACAAAGTCGACGTCCGCAAGCAACAATCGGCACTGGCACAGCGCAGCCGCGCCAGCCTGGACGCCATCCTGACGCCGCCTCTGCTCGATCGCAAGCTCAGCGCGGAGGAAATTCAAAACGAGCTGGATAACAATGCCCAAGGGATACTTGGCTATGTGGTGCGCTGGGTGGATCAAGGTATCGGTTGTTCGAAGGTGCCGGATATTCACGACACCGCGCTGATGGAAGACCGCGCCACACTGCGCATCTCCAGCCAGCACATCGCCAACTGGCTGCATCACAACGTCCTTAGCCGGGAACAGGTCATCGAGACTTTCAAGCGCATGGCCGCCATCGTCGACCGGCAAAATAGCGGCGATGCGAATTATCGCAACATGGCGCCGGCATTTGACCTAAGCATCGCTTTTAACGCTGCCTTGGATCTCGTCTTCAAGGGACGGGAAACGGCCAACGGCTATACCGAGCCGGTGCTCCATGCTTGCCGCCGGCAGGTCAAGTCGGCCGGCCGCGGCTGAGCGCCATCCAACCCGTAGGATCCTCCCGTCCACGCCGGCAGTCGTCGCTGCTCTGCCGTCCACTTAGAATCCGTCGTAGAACTTTTGCCTTCGATAAACTCAGGCCCTGAGCCCGCCGAAGGGAACCGTTGAACCTTTGAACGGGGGAGGCTTCGCAGTTAACGACTTGAACGAAGCGCAGCGATTGAACGGCTTGAACGAATCGAACGGGCCGACCTTTGGATTTGCCAAGCGACACCGAAGTGGATTAAAGCAGAGAGCCATGCGTAATCGCGCTTTGATAGTGGCCTTGCTGAAAAAACTATAGATATTGCTGTCGCCTAATTGGGACGTCCGAGATTTTCATAATCCTCCGAACGAAATTCTCTTACTCCATTCCGCTCCAGATTTGCGCAAATCTAGAGTTATCTAATATTTACACTCTTGGTATGGAGCTTGCTCCTGTTCAGGGCAGGAGGAAAAGACGATGAGAAAAAAATCGACTTCAATTCTATCTATCGGCTTAATGGCAGCTGCTATTGCGATTCCGAGTGGACGCGCCTTTGCCGCCGACCCGCCAGGCAATCGTGAACAGCGCCAGGAGCTGCGCGAGGACATCCAGGAACTGCAACGGTTGCGACGCGCACGTGACCGCGAGCTCCGCCAGGGCGATTATCAGGATGCCCGAGAGTATAATGAAAAAATCCGCGATCAGCGCAGAGAAATTCAACATGACCGGCGGGATATATATCGGTCAGATCGAGATCGGGACTGGTATCGTGATTGGCGATGGGATCGGGACTAGAAGTTATTTCTGACCTGGCATGATTACAGTTGACTGAAAGGGCCGCCAATCTGGCGGCCCTTTCGCGTCTTAGACGATGCCCCGGCTCGCTCCGTTAAGGAATATTTGATCTTTCGCGGGTGTCGCCGCAATGTTATTTCCACCGGCTGCTCGGTCGCGAGCAATTTCTCTCTGTGTGGACTGACTCGATGATGAGCAGTCTGCGGGCACTACGCGAACCAAGATTTTGTTCGGAGAACCGCGCCCTAAATCTGGGTCGCTGGGAATACTGCATTCTCAATATTAGGACGGTGTTAGGTTAGTAATCCGCAGGCTTCTGACGCTGTGCTAAGGTCAGTGTGCGGTTTTTCACTAGCGGTTTCATTAATTAACTCCGAAAGCTTCATCCTGTCGAGTCGTCGGCGCCCTAAGATCCGGCACACATAATGCTAGATTTAAATTGTGTAAGAAATTTTAGCTGAAGGAGGAGATAACGATGCGACCGATAATTTACGCGACCCTGATGGTGTTATTCCTGAGCATGAACCTGGCTTGCAACACGGTTCACGGAGTTGGCAAAGACGTCGAACGTGCCGGCGAAAAGACTCAAGACGCGGCCGACGCAGTCAAGAAAAAACTCTAAGGACGGAGTCGTCTTCTCCCGCCCCGATCCTCGCTGCGCTCGGGGGAGGTTTGCGCGTTAACAGTCTCTTGCGCGAGAGGCGCCGGGTGAGCGGTTTAAACCTCACTATAGGCGCCTCTGCCGTCGCACGCGTAGTCCGATCCTGTTTAAGACATAGATCCTGGCGGCTTGCTTCAACCGACTCAGGATGAATATTCCACCGATGCGCCGATCGGCTGGCACCGGGATATTCCGAATTGTGGGCGTTGCCATCGCCGCGTTCGATTGGCGCCCCATGTCGGATGGCTCTGATCTTGTTTACGGACCGACCGATGCCGGGTGTTGCCTCCGCCGCTGATTTAACTGACGGCTCCCGACAGTGTAAGCGTCGCGGGATCGGCCGGGTTTGCAGAGCAGACAAATCGGCAAAGATATACCCACCTCGGCGCTGGAACGGGCGCTGCGATCATGTTTCTATTAATGCGCTAACTGTGCAGTCATGTCATAGCGGCAGACCGCGCTTACCGGCCTTGCCAGCGCTTAATTCGAGACGCTATGAAATCGCCCAACCCCGCCAACCTGCCTGGCCTTGAGGACAAGACGTTTTTGCTTCTGGTCATTGCCGTATCGCTGGCATTCGCATGGATCCTCTGGCCGTTCTACGGTGCGGTGTTATGGGGAACTATTTTGGCCATTCTGTTTGCGCCTGTGGACCGCCGGCTGCGCGCAATCATGGGGCAGAGACGCACGCTTGCAGCACTCGCGACCGTGGGAATCGTTCTGCTGATAGTCATTTTGCCGCTTATCCTGATCGGCGGGCTGTTGTTACAGGAAGCGGTCGGTGTGTACGAGAAGTTCAAATCGGGAGAACTCAACTTCGGCCGGTATTTTCAGCAGGTGCTCGGCGCCCTGCCGGCATGGATAACTGCCTTGCTGGACCGGTTTGGCTTGAGCAATCTCGGCGCGATGCAAGATAAACTGTCCGGCAATTTAATGCAGGGCAGTCAGTTCGTTGCCACCAAGGCTTTTGACATTGGCCAGAACACCTTCGATCTGGCGGTCAATCTTTGCATTGTTCTCTACCTGCTGTTCTTTTTCCTGTGCGACGGCGACAAGCTTGTCCGGCGCATCAGGGCGGCTGTCCCTTTGCACCCGAATCAACAGCGCGAGCTCTTCGACATGTTCGCCACCGTTACTCGCGCCACCGTCAAAGGCAACGTCGTCACGGCAATCGTCCAAGGAGTGCTCGGCGGGCTGATCTTCTGGATACTGAATGTCCATGCGCCGGTGCTCTGGGCGGTTGTCATGGCTTTTTTCTCGCTGCTGCCGGCCATCGGCACCGCCCTGATCTGGCTTCCGGTGGCGATCTATTTTTTGGTCACCGGCGCGATCTGGCAGGGCATCGTCTTGATCGCCTTCGGCGTGCTCGTCATCGGCCTGGTAGACAACCTGCTGCGGCCGATCCTGGTGGGTAAGGACACCAAAATGCCGGACTATGTCGTGCTGATCTCCACCCTCGGCGGCATGGCAATTTTCGGACTCAACGGTTTTGTCATCGGGCCGCTGATCGCCGCGATGTTCATGTCGGTGTGGGAGATTTTCGCCGCATCGAGGGTCGCCAATCGCAATTGATCGCAGTGCCGATTTCCCGCCAGTACAGATCGCAGGGCCTGGCCTTTCTTTCTTGTGCGAGTATTTCGAATTCAAAAATACCGCATGACGGCTAAAGCCCAGGGTCTTACACCAATCATGGTATCACGGCTGGGCGCTTGATAAGCGAAGTGCGGCAACACCCCAGGCAGAAAACACTGGAGCGCGCTTGCGCCGGTTGACGGTGACGGGCGACCCGAATAGGTTGGATGTTAATTTCTCGACAGGAGGCGCGATGAACTATCAGTTGGAACATGTGGCTATTTACTGCAAAGATCTCCACGCGACGATCAAGTTCTACGAGAAGTTTTTCGGCGGGCAGCCGACGGCGGTCAGAAAAGGCGATGCCGGTTATGCGTTTTGTTTCATGCGCATCGCCGGCTCGCCGGCCATTCAACTAATGGAATCGGCGACCGGGGTCGGCGTCCATCATTACGGCTTCGTCACCGACGACATCGACCAGGTGTGCCTGGAGTTCAAGCAAAAGGGCGCGACAATCCTGCGCGAGAATCGCGACGGGGCGGGCAAGCTCACGACGATCTTCGTCAAAGACCCCAACGGTTTAGAGATGGAGATCCGCGGGCCGCGCTGAAGCCGCGAAGTCGTTGGGGGCTCTCCGGGGGCCAAATCTCGTTATCTGATAAAAGGAGCAAGACATGAATCTGTCACCCCGGTTCGACCAGGCGCTGCATTACGCGGTGTTGATTCACGCCGGACAACTGCGCAAGGGCACCGAAATTCCTTATTTGTCCCATTTACTGGGTGTGGCCAGCATCGCGCTTGAGTACGGCGCGAACGAAGACCAAGCGATCGGCGCGTTGCTGCACGACGCCGGGGAAGATGCCGGCGGTCGCGGCCGGATCGAAGATATTCGGCAACGCTTCGGCGACGAGGTCGCCGACATCGTTGACGGCTGCACCGACGCCGATGTCGTTCCTAAACCCGAGTGGCGGAAACGTAAAGCAGATTACATTGCGCATATTGCGACTGCGTCTGCCGCAGTGCGGTTGGTGTCGGCCTCAGACAAACTGCACAACGCCCGCGCCATCTTGCGCGACTATCGTGTGCACGGAGAAGACCTATGGCCGCGTTTCACGGGCGGAAAAGACGGCACGCTGTGGTACTACCGAGCATTGGTAGCCGCTTTTACCGCAGCGGAAAACAATGAACTAGGCGAGGAACTAAAACGAGTGGTGGCGGAGATCGAGACGCTTAGCGGGGCAGGGTGATCGCAGGCAACCACACAACGGTTTTTGGATTTGCGGCACCTAACGGTGAAATCCCTCGCTCCTTCGACGGTGCTCAGGACATGCTTCAGTCGAAGAGAAGAGTTGTCATACCGGGGGCGCGGTCGTCACCCCGGTGAAAACCGCGGTCCATCCCAGCCCCAGCATCCGGATAGCGTTTTCCAATAGTACCACGGATACAGTCCGGCACCTGCTCTCGGCGGAACGACAATAAAGCGAAGAGGGAATTCAAATCGACATTGATTTACCGACGCGGGTGAGCCCGCCGGCTTTGCGGTGCGGCTCCGCACCGGCCTGTGCCTCTGCCTTTGGTCTTAGCCGGGACAGGCTGAAGGCGGTGGATGGTATTTATTTAGACGTGGCAAATAAGCCCCTTTCATTGCGCAAGTGTATCGGCGGAGCTAGAGTCAATAGAATCGATGTCAGAGGGATCTTTCCCGGACGGAGGGTTTTTTGACTTTATCATCAAAACAAATGGCAATTGGACTCGGCGTGGCGCTCCTGGTTTTTATGATTTTCACCGTTATTAGCAAACAAAACCGGGGCGAACCGGAGATTATTTTCAGCGAGTTTAACGCCGCTGTGGAGCGCGGCGACGTTGGCGAGGTGGTGATCCAGGGGAATAATATTCAAGGCAAATACAAGAACGGCGGACTGTTTAGAACTTTTACCGCCGATGATCCGCAGCTGGTGAAGTCATTGCGCGGCAAGGACGTGAAAATCACCGCGAAGCCCGAGGATGACACGCCGTGGTACATGCTGCTGCTGCTTAATTGGTTTCCCATGCTGCTGCTCATCGGTGTCTGGATATTTTTCATGCGCCAGATGCAGGCCGGCGGCGGCAAGGCGATGTCCTTTGGCAAGAGCCGGGCAAAGCTGCTTACGGAGAATCAACAGCGCATCACCTTTCGCGATGTCGCCGGTGTCGACGAGGCCAAGGATGATCTGCAGGAGATCATCGCATTCCTCAAGGATCCAAAGAAATTCACCAAACTTGGCGGCCGAATTCCTAAAGGGTGTTTACTCGTCGGCGCCCCGGGAACCGGCAAGACGCTGTTGGCTCGAGCGATCGCGGGTGAAGCCGGCGTGCCGTTCTTCAACATCAGCGGTTCCGATTTCGTCGAAATGTTCGTCGGCGTCGGCGCGTCTCGCGTGCGCGATCTATTCGTGCAGGGCAAAAAGAAGGCCCCTTGCATCATCTTTATCGACGAAATCGACGCCGTCGGACGTCACCGCGGCGCTGGCTTCGGCGGCGGCAATGACGAGCGGGAGCAGACGTTGAACCAGCTGCTGGTGGAAATGGATGGGTTCGAGTCCAACGAAGGAGTTATTCTGATCGCCGCGACCAACCGGCCCGATGTATTGGATCCCGCGTTGCTCCGTCCGGGGCGGTTCGATCGGCATGTTGTCGTGCCGCGGCCGGACATCAAAGGGCGGGAAGGCATCTTGCAGGTGCACTCGCGCAAGGTGCCCTTGGCAGGGGATGTCGATGTGAACGTGCTGGCGCGATCCACGCCCGGGCTTACCGGCGCGGACTTGGAGAATCTCGTCAACGAAGCGGCTTTGTTGGCGGCTCGCAATGACCAGGAAACAGTCACCATGGTCCACCTCGAGTTGGCCAAAGACAAGGTCATGATGGGCGCCGAGCGGCGCAGCATGATCATCAGCGACGCAGAAAAGCGCACTACCGCCTATCATGAAGCCGGCCATGCGTTGGTGGCGAAATTGCTGCCGGGCGCCGATCCGATCCACAAAGTGACGATCATCCCGCGTGGCATGGCTTTGGGTCTGACGCAACAACTGCCCCAAGACGAAAAATATACCTATGCCTCGGCGTATCTGCTCAATAATCTAGTCATCCTGTTCGGCGGCCGCGTGGCCGAAGAGCTGGTGCTCAAGCAGGTCACCACGGGCGCAGGCAATGACATCGAAAAGGCGACGGATCTGGCGCGCCGAATGGTCTGCGAGTGGGGCATGAGCGAAAAGTTAGGGCCAATGACTTTCGGCAAAAAAGAGGAAGAGATCTTCATGGGAAGAGATTTTACCCAGAAAGTCGGCTATTCCAAGAACACGGCCATTGAGATCGACGCTGAGATCAAGCGGATTATTCAGGAGAGCTACCAGCAGGCCAGGGACCTATTGACGACCCATCTCCTGCTGCTCCATAGCATTGCCGAGCAGTTGCTTGAAAAAGAGGTTCTGGATGGTTCGGAGATTGACGCCATAGTCAGAGCTTTCAGTCTTAACGGCGGTGCCCCGGTCACATTAGCGACTGCGGCGGCCACTGCTTAAGTTCACTAAGGGCGAAAGGCGCGGGGCGGCGATTCAAGAGTTCAATGGTTCAAAGTTCAACGACAGAGTCGGACGGGAACTTGGACGTTTGGAGACACCCCGAGTTGTCGAAACCGATGTATTGCATGGAGGCGCTATCATGAACCAGAATGCCAAACGTAATTCGCAACGCCGCAAGCGGCAAGCGACACGGCTTTCTAAACGCGAGTATTTTAGAAAGAAGAAGGAAGCCGTCGATGTGTCAGCTGCCGGGCAGAACAAAGCGGCGTAAGAAAACATTTCATTCACCACGAAGGTTCGGAAGTTAAGTCTCTTCCTTCGTGCTCTGCGTACTATTATCCTTGACAATTTGCGTGACTGCGCAAATTATCAAGCGCCAATGCCAAGAGGACGGGTTTTAAACCCGCCCCTACGACTCCCGATATTTTTTGCGCCCTTTAGTTCTTTGCGGCCATTCGTCTTTTCGGCTGTATATACGGATGCCGCTGCGCGTTGCCGGGTCATTTCTGGAGGGGCGAATCAGCTAAGCTTGGCGACCGCGTCGCGGATGCGCGTGCAGCCCTTTTCGATATCCGGCAGCGAAGTCGCATAGGAGAAGCGAATATGCTGCTGCGAGCCGAAGTCTTCTCCGGGAACGCCTGCGACCTTGGCTTCTTCTAGCAAATAGTCGGCGACGTCGCAGGGGGAATTGAGCTTCTTGCCGTTGGCGGATTTGCCGATCAGGGCGGCGATGTTGGGGAAGACGTAAAATGCGCCCGCCGGTTTGAGGCAATGAATCCCCGCTATCGCGTTGAGCAGCTCGACAATCACGGCGCGCCGCTTTTGGAATTCGCGCACCATCACCGCCACCGTGTCCTGGGGGCCGCGCAGCGCTGCCAACGCCGCCCACTGGGCGATGGAGGTCGGATTCGACGTGCTCTGGCTCTGAATTTTTCCCGCCGCAGCGATCACATCGCCGGCGCCCATGGCGTAGCCGATGCGCCAGCCGGTCATGGCGTAGGTCTTCGAGACGCCGTTGATGATGATCGTGCGCTCGCGCAGATGTGGACAGAGCGCGACGATGTTATGCACGGCAAAGCCGTCGTAAACGATCTTGTCATAGATATCGTCGGCGAATATCAGGCATGGGTGTTGTGCCAAAACTTTGCCGATGGCCAGCAGTTCGTCTTTACTGTAAGTCGCGCCGGTCGGATTACCCGGACTGTTCAAGATAAAAACTTTGGTGCGCGGGCTCAAGGCGGTTTGGAGTTGCTCTGGTGTGATGCGAAATCCGCTAGACTCGTCCGTCGCAATCAGCTTCGGCACGCCGCCGGCCAACAGCGCCATGTCGGCGTAGCTGACCCAATAGGGCGCCGGGATCAAAACCTCGTCGCCGGGATTGACCACCGCTTGGAGCAAATTATACAGCGCATGCTTGGCGCCGCAGCTGACGATGATATCTTCCTTACGGTAGCTCAGGCCGTATTCTTCTTGATATTTTTGCGCGATCGCCGCGCGCAGCGGTTCGATGCCTTTGACATCGGTGTACTTGGTCATGCCTTTGCGCAGCGCGTCAATGGCAGCGGCTTTAATATGCTCCGGCGTGTCGAAGTCCGGTTCACCGGCGGAGAAATTAACGACGTCGATCCCGTCCGCGCGCAGTTTGCCGGCTTTGGCGGCGATCGCCAGGGTCACCGAGGGTTTGATCAGTTTGGTTCGCTCTGCCAGAACAGTCATGGCGCAAAATCCTTAGACTTTAAATTTCTCTTGGAGTTTTTTGAGGACATTGTCGGGCACCAGACCGGCCACGTTGCCGCCGAGACTGACGACTTCTTTGACGAGCCGCGAGCTGGTGTAAAATTCCGACTCGCCGGTCATCATGAAAAAGGTTTCCAGCTTGGGCTTGAGCCGGTGGTTCATCATCGCCATTTGAAATTCATATTCAAAGTCGGAGATCGCGCGCAGGCCGCGGATCACCACCGTCGCGCCTTGACGCTCCGCGTAGTCGACCAGTAGCCCTTGAAACGACACGGCCTTGACCCGGCCATCGGTGCCGGCGAACACCTCTTCGATCAACTGCAAGCGCTCTTGAACCGTGAACAGCGAGCGATCTTTGTCAGGATTGCTGGCGATAGCGACGACGACTTTGTCGAACACCCGCAAGGTGCGATTGACCAGATCGACATGGCCGTTGGTGATCGGATCGAAGGAGCCGGGATAGATAGCGACATCGTTGTTAGCCATAGTGTGTGTCCTTACGCGGTCGTATTCATAGCCTGTGATTTGTCGAAGAATGACAACAAAGTATCACCATAACGGCGTTGATCATTCAATATGAGCCCGCCGTAATCGCGCCTGACGGCTTCCCGTCCGCTGTGTTCGACGACGACGATGGCGGCGGGGTTGAGCAAGGCGCACTGGCCGATGGCTTCCAGGGTCGTTTGTAACCAAGCCTCGTTCATAGGGTGGGTCGAGAAATATTAGATCGAACTTTTCGCCGGCCTTGTCGAGCTTGCGCAGCGCCCGCGCCACCGGAACGATCCAGACCTGCGCCCGCTGGAGCAATTCCAACCTGGTCAAGTTCGCGCGGATCACCGCCGCCGAGCGCGCCGACTCATCGACCAATACCGCTTCGACGGCGCCGCGGCTGAGCGCTTCGATGCTGACGTTGCCGCTGCCGGCGTAGAGATCGAGCACCCGCAGACCGGAGAAATCATGGGGCAGAATGTTAAACAGCGACTCCTTGACCCGCGCCGCCGTCGGCCGGACCGTCAGTCCTTTGGGTACTTTGAGCTTGCGGCCGCGCGCCGTTCCGCCGATCACTTTCATGGTCAAAGAGTTCGCTCAGCCTTTACCATCAATGTCCAAGATGATCTTGCCGAAATGTCGGCCTGCCGCCAAATCGCTGCTGGGCCATGGCCGCTTGTGCCAGCGGGAAACACTTTGTCGATGACCGGCTTGGTACCGCTGGATTCCAGGAAGTTAAGCACCTGGCGCAGTTCATCGCGGCTGCCGAAAGATGAGCCGAAGACTTTCAAATGATGCCAAAAGATTCGCCGCAGATCGGTCGCCGGCTGCGCTCCGGCGCTGGCGCCGCAGGTCACCAGCCGTCCTCCTCTGGCCAAAGCGGCGAAGCTCTTCGGCCAGCCTCGCCGCCGATGCAGTCGACGACGACATCGACGCCGCGCTTGGCGGTAAGCCGGCGCACTTCCGATGGAAAATCTTGGCTTTGCTCGTCGATGCCATGTGCCGCGCCGAGAGCTTTCGCTTTGGCTATTTTCGCTGCGCTATCGGCGGTGACGATGGCGTGGGCGCCCAGTCGCAGCGCCAGTTGCAGCGCCGCGGTTGCCGACGCCGTCGCCAATGCCGCGGATCAACACCAGCTCACCTGGCTTGAGCTCGGCGTTGGTGATCAACATGCGCCAGGCGGAGACGAAGTCGCCGGCGATGGTCGCGCCTTCCTCGTAGGAAAGTCCCGCCGGCAGCGCGAAAGCAGTTTTGCGCACCGCAGCCGGAGATACTCGGCATAGGTGCCGTCGACTGTTTCGCCGAGCCGGTGCGGCTGCTCGCACAGGGATTGTCGGTCGCTGCGGCATGCGCGGCATGCGCCGCAGCCGTTTTGCGGGTAGAGGCACACGGCATCACCGTTCTTGAAGTCGTTGACGCCACTGCCAACGGCAGCGACCACACCGGCGCCGTCGCTGCCGAGAATCCGCGGCAGGCAGAGTCGCTGGCGTCGCTACCTTGGCGAATTTGCATGTCGGTGTGGTTGACCGCAGCGGCTTTCAGACGAACGATGACATCGTCGGGTGACTGCAGATTGGGGATCGGCCGTCTCTTCGAAACGCAGTTGTTCGACGCCGCCATGGTGATGAATCCGTATCGCTTTCAAGACCGTTTCCTAGACAAGTATCAATTCGTTAGCAAGAACGAAAATCAGAGTCAAAGGGAGATGAAGATTTGGCATTCACCGACAGACGCTGCGTTGAAGCAAATCTTACGTTTCTCCGCGTTCTCTGCGTCTCTGCGGTAAAATTCCGAACTGAAATGAGAGGAACGGTTAAGCTGAGAAGGAAGTGCCGCAGCCGCAAGTGGCGGTGGCGTTGGGATTGCTGAACTTGAAGCCACCACCGTAGAGGCCGGATTCGTAGTCGATGACCATGCCTTGGAGCAATGGCACACTGGCGCCATCGACAAAGACTTTTACACCGTTCTGTTCGAGGACGATGTCGCCGGCTTTTCGTTCTCTGTCGAAGTCGAGTTTGTAGGAATGGCCGGAACAGCCGCCGTCGGTCACGCTGACGCGCAAACCATGCCCGGTGCGATTATCGCGCGCCAAGAGTTTTTTGACCTGCTCAATAGCGCTCTCCGTTAGTTTCAGGTCGAGCAGGAATTCGGGATTGGCCATTTCCATAAAGTCACCTGTCAGTAAGGGTAATGCCGACGCCAAGGGGCAAGTCAAGGTCGATTTCAAGGTTTGGGATCGATCGGATCGCTCGCACCATCACCTGCACTCGGTAACAGAATGGGTCGAGCTATTTCTCGAAGAGCGCCTGAACGAAGCTTTCGGCTTCGAAGGGCTGGAGATCTTCGACATCTTCGCCGACACCGATGTATTGGACCGGGACGCCGAGTTCTTCTTGGATGCTGATGATGACGCCGCCTTTGGCGGTGCCGTCGAGTTTGGTCAGGACGATGCCGCTGATGTCGGTGGCCTCTTTGAAGACCCGGGCTTGCTGTAAGCCGTTTTGCCCGGTGGTGGCGTCGAGCACGAGCTAGCGTCTCGTGCGGCGCTTCGGGCAGCTCCCGGGCGATCACCCGGCGGATTTTCTTTAGCTCTTCGATCAGATGAACCTTGGTGTGCAGGCGGCCGGCGGTGTCGATGAGCAAGCACATCGATGTTGCGGCTTTTGGCCGCTTGCATGCCGTCGAAGACCACCGCCGAGGGATCGGCGCCGGCCTTATGTTTGACGACATCGACGCCGACCCGCTTGGCCCCAGGCATCGAGTTGCTCGATGGCGGCGGCGCGGAAGGTGTCGCCGGCGACCAGCAATACTTTCTTACCGTCGTTACGATACTGGGCAGCCAACTTGCCGATGGTGGTGGTCTTGCCGACGCCGTTGACGCCGAGAAAAATAACCACCCAGGGGCGCGCCGAAAGCGGCGCACGTTTGAGCGCGGCAACCGAGCCGCGCAGCATCTCGACCATGGCGGCTTGCAGTTTGGCCGACATTTCCTGGGCTGAGATCTTCGCTGTTCGCCCGGCGACTGACGGCGCAGCGCCTGCATCAACTTGTCCGTGGCTTTGACGCCGACATCGGCGGTGATCAGGCTCTCTTCCATCTCGTCGAGGGACTGTTCGTCCCATTGGCGATTTTGCAAGATCGTGCCGATCTTCTGCACCCAGGTCTCGCGACTTTTGGTCAATCCTTGTTTGAGCCGTTGAAAAAAAGCGCCGACTGCCATGGGCTGATACTCTGCGAAGCTGTGCTGAGAGTCAAACGGCAGGCTCGAAAAGCTGGCGTGGAGTGGAATTAGTGTCTCGATCGAGGATGGTAGAGAATTTTAAGCGAAGTGACGTTCGCCATGCCGGCGCAGACGCCACCCGGATTCCGGCTTGCGCGAAATGACAAGGATTAACTCGATCGACAAATCACGCTCGACTTCGAGCCGAAGGCGATCAATTCATGCGTACCGAGACGACTTTGGATACGCCGGGTTCGGCCATGGTGATGCCGTACAGCATCTCGGCAGATTCCATGGTCTTCTTGTTGTGGGTCACCAGGACGAATTGCGAGTGGCTGCTCATCTCGTGGATCATGTCATTGAAACGGTCGAGATTGGCGTCGTCGAGCGGGCGCGTCGACCTCGTCGAGGAAGCAGAAGGGGCTCGGTTTGGTTAAAAAGATCGCAAACAGCAAACTGACCGCGGTGAGCGCCTTCTCGCCGCCGGACAGGAGCGTGATCGACTGGAGCTTTTTCCCCGGCGGTTGGACGATGATGTCGACGCCGGTTTCGAGAAAGTCGTTTTCGTCGGTGAGCACGAGCTCTGGCTTTGCCGCCGCGGAACAGGCGCGGGAAGATCGCTTCGAATTTCTCGTTGATCGCTTCGAAAGCTTTCCTTGAAGCGCAGCCGGCAGATGCGGTTCAATTTGACGATGGTCTGCTGCAAGTCGGCGATGGATTTTTCCAGATCTTCCTTTTGCTGGCTCATGAACTGGAAGCGTGTGGTCAGCTCTTCGTACTCGCCGATGGCGGCGAGATTTACTTCGCCCATGCGTTCCAGGCGGCCGCGCAGATCTTCGATGTCGAGCAGCAGTTGATCGCGCGACGGGCTTTCCTCGCCGGCGTCGGTGGCCAGCGACTCCAAGTCGGTGTCGTATTTTTCGCGCAGGTTGTCGGCAAGATGCTGCAGGTTGAGCCGCTTTTCGGCGAGCGTGAGCTGAATCCGGCTGCGCTCTTCCTGGCAGGCTATCGCCCAGCGGGCCGCAGCTCCTTGATAGTTTCGCCGATCTCGGCCAGCTGCATGGAGATCGCCCGATAGCTTTGCCGGTCGGCCTGCAAGCCGCTGCTCCAAATTCTCAAGCGCTTCCTTGGCGCCTGCGCAGCGACGCTTCGGTTTGCCCCAGCGCCTCGGCGATTTCGCCGCGCTGGCGTTGACAATCGGCGCCGCGGGTCTGCCAGCTGGCGATTTCTTGCTCGGTGTCTGCTCGTTGGCTTAAGCGATTGGCGAGATTGGCATGGGTGTTCTCGCGCTTTTCCCCCAAAGCGGCATTGCGTATGCGCGACTGCGTCACCGCCGCTTCGGCGCTCTCGACGGCACTGCGCAATGCGCCAAAGCTCGCTTGCTGCTGCGCCAGGGTTTGTTCGCCGGTCAGTTTTTGCGCCGTGCGGGCTTCGATCATTTCGTAATTGCGCTGCGAGCTCGTCGCGCAGATTTTGTAATGCGCCGCGAGATCGCTTTGCTCCTGGCTGAGCGCCTGCAGGGTGCGGCTCAAGCGTTCATGTTCCTGACTGGCGGCACGATTCTCATGTTCCAAGCGCACCCGGTCGAGTTCGAGGCGATGGATCTCGTTGCTCAGGATAGTTCTGACGGGTTTGCGCCTGATCGAGTTCTGCTTTGAGTTTTGTCGAACTCGCTCTCCGCATCGGGGAGTCGGGCGGCGCAGATCGGCCAGGGCGCTGCCGAGTTCGCGAATGCGCCGGCGCTGGGCGAGCAAATTGCCTTCCAAGCGGGGTGGTGCTGCCGCCGGTTACGGTGCCCATGGAATCGATTACTTCGCCGTCCGGTGTGACAATGGTGCAGTAATAACCGTTGCGGTTCCATAGGGCCAAACCGGCGGTCAGGTTTGGCACGACGATTACGTCCGAGAGCAAATATTCGGCGATTTCCCGATAGCCGTCTTTTATCGACACCATGTCGAGCAGCGGCGCGATCACCTCGGCTTCGCCCGAGCGGCAGGGGTTCTTTTTGACGGTGGCGCAACTGCATGGGCATAAAGCTGCCGCGGCCCGACGCCTGTTGCTTGAGGAATTCGATCGACTCGATGCCCTCTTCATGGCCCTTGACGATGACGTACTGCAGCCGGTCGCCCAAGACGGCGGTCAAGGCCTTCTCGTAGCTTTCCGGCGCTTCGATGACCTCGGCGACCAGGCCGTAAACGCCGTTGGGCGAAATCGCCTGCTGCTTCTTGAGCATGATGGCGCGCACGCCTTCTTGGTAGCCTTCGTAGTTGCGCTGGAGGTCTTCGAGGGACACGAGTCGTGAACGGTGTTCCTGGATCTCAGATTTGAGGCCGTCGATGTGCTGCTGTTGCTCGTCGCGCGCATGGCTGAGGGTCTGGATCGACGCCGTCACCATGGTCGATTCGAGCGCGCGCTCGCGCAGCTCGTCGACGCAGGAGTTTAGCGCCTGGCCGGTCTCCTCGCGCCGTTCGGCGCACGCGGTCAACGCGCCGGTCGCCTGGGAAGATTCGCTTTGGCAGCGCGCCAGCTCGGCGGCAATTTCTGCCTGGCGTTTGTCTTTCGCCAGGCTGTCATTTTTCAAATAAGCGATCTGGTTGGCGGCGTCGATGAGCGCGGTTTTTTCCCGGTCGATGTCTTCCTGCAGGGTGCGGATCTGCGCCTGCAGGCCGGTCAGTTCGGTTTCGCGCTCGCGCAGAAAAGTTTCTTCGAAAAGCGACAGCTGGATAAAGCTGTCTTTAGCTTTAGTGAGTTCTTCGATCTCCTGGTTCAGGGTTCTCAGCCGCTCGTCGACCGTGGTTAAGGCGATCTCTGGCTTCGTTTTCCGCTTGTTCCAGTTGTTCGAGATCGCGCCGGTAGAACTCGCATTTCTGCTCGTCGGTTTGGATTTGCGTGCGGCGTTGAAAAACGCGTCTTCTTGCTGGGCGCCGATGGCCTTGTCGGCTTCGAGCAGCGACAGCCGCACCGATTCGTTCTCCGCTTCCTTGCCATGGAGCGTGGCCAGATGTTCGGCCAGGCGGTTTTCGACCGCGGCGAGCCGCTGTTCCTGTTGGGCGATCTCGCCATGCAAAGCGTCGCGCTGCATCGCGGTGAAGGCGAAATCTTTTTCGCGCAGTTCGGCTCTGAGGGCGCGGTAGCGTTCGGCCTTCTTCGCCTGCAACTCCATGGTGCGGATCTGCCGTTCGATCTCGCGGACGATATCGCTGACGCGCAAGAGGTTTTGCTGGGTGCGCTCGAGTTTTTTCTCGGCGACCAGCTTGCGGCTCTTGTACATGCTGGTGCCGGCCGCTTCTTCGATCAGGCCGCGCCGTTCTTCCGGCTTGGCAGTTGACCAACTCATCGACCTTGCCCTGCTCGACGATGGAGTAGGCTTTGCTGCCGACGCCGCTGCCCAAGAACAGCTCGATTACGTCCTTCAAGCCGGCAAGTGGATTTTGTTGATGGCGTATTCGGACTCGCCGGAGCGGAACAAGCCGGCGGGTGACCATGATCTCGCTCAAGTTGCTGTACTCCGCCGGGCTGCGGCGATCTTCGTTGTCGAAGGTGATCGATACTTCAGCCATGCCGGTGGGCGGGCAGGCTATCGCTGCCGGCGAAGACCACGTCCTCCATTTGATGGCCGCGCAGGTGGCGGGCGCTTTGCTCGCCCATGGCCCAGCGCAGGGCGTCGACGATATTGGACTTGCCGCAGCCGTTCGGGCCGACGACCGCCGTGACACCCGGATTGAACTCCACGGCAGTCTTCTCGGCAAAGGACTTAAAACCAATCATTTCAAGGCGTTTGAGGCGCATTATTTAATTCTATTTTAGGTAACTTTTTGGCAAGACTCGGAAGCTAAATATGCCGCCACTATTTCATAGCTGTCGGGGGGTGTCAAGAATAAATCACAAGATACGGTGGGGCCTGTGGATAACTTACCACTATATATTGAATTAACGCGCTTGCACCGGCTTCCGGCGGGTGGCCTGTGGATAAGTTGCGGCTGGCGATCAGCCGGATCGACCCGGCGCTAGCGTTCAAGTAGTTCGGTATTCCAGTAGGAGGCGTCGACGGTATTGAGGAAAGGGTGTCCACTCCCGGTAGCGCGACAGGCTGAAGGTCTCCTGCATGAACGGCGTCCACTGCGGGCGCACCGGATTGCGCGTCAGCAGCATGCCGGCCTGTTGCGGTGTCCGGCCGCCCTTGCGCCGATTGCACTCATGGCAGGAGCAGACCACATTCTCCCAAGTCGATACGCCGCCTTGGGAACGCGGAATGACGTGATCGAGATTGAGTTCCTGGCGCGGCAGCCGCCGGTGGCAGTACTGGCAGGTCAATTTGTCGCGGGCGTAGATATTGAAGCGGCTGAAACGCACCTGGCGCTTAGGCACCCGGTCGTAGGTCACCAGCAGGATCACCCGGGGCACGCGAATGACCCGATTGACCATGCCGACGGTCTCGTCATGGGCGGAGATCGACAAGATCGCTCCAGCTATCGAAATCGAAGGTTTGATACTGTTCGTTTACCGCTTTGGCGATGCCCTGGTAGAGCAGCACGAAGGCGCGCTTGACCGAGGTGACATGGATCGGCAAGTAGGACCGATTGAGAATCAGGACCTTGGTGTTGAGGATCGAATAACCTGGACGCTGTGGCTGAATAAACTCATAGTCAGCTTTGTCATCGCAGAATGATGGCGATCGGGTCGACGGTACTCTCATGAAAAGTACCGGGCTCCTGCGCCAATGTCAATTTGACGCTGTAGCCAAGCGCGCAGCTTCATCTTGATCTCACCGGCGATTTCTTTTATAACTCGATGTCAGCTACTTTCTCTTTTGCTATTCGTCGGTTGCGCTATTCCCTACACGGCCCGCCTCGCACCGCACCCACCGGCATCGCCAAGAGTTTAGTGTCTACAGTAAAACTATGAAACAAGAAATTATTATCAATTCCACGCCCCAGGAAAGCCGCATCGCGATCGTCGAAGACGGTCTGCTTGGCCGAGTTCTTGGTTGAACGAAAAGAAGAGATGGGCATCGCGGGCAATATCTACAAAGGCAAAGTCGCGCGGGTTTTACCCGGCATGCAAGCGGCCTTTGTCGAGATCGGCATGGACAAGGCGGGATTTCTCCACGCCTCGGACTTTTCCGCCCTCGATGACGTCCATCTGATCAGCCCCGCCGGCGACGATGTCGAATTCGAAGAGGCGCCGGCGCCCAAGCCCAGTCCATCGCGCCACTCTGCCCTTGGAAAAGCAGCTTTCCCGCGGCGAAGAAGTGCTCGTGCAAGTCGCCAAGGATCCCCTCGGCACCAAAGGCGCGCGGGTGACGTCGCATATTTCCCTGCCGGGCCGTTACATGGTTTTCATGCCGGGCAATAAGCATATCGGCATCTCGCGGCGCATCGAAAGCGATGAGGAACGCAAACGGCTCAAGGAGATCGCCCAGTCCTTGGGCACCGAGGAAGGCGGCTTTATTCTGCGCACGGCCTGCGAGGGGCTGAGCAAGCGCGAGATTCAGCACGACCTGGGTTTCTTGCAGAAGCTCTGGAAAAGCATTCAGAAGAAGGCCGAAAGCGCGCCGTCGCCGTCGCTGATCCATCAGGATCTCGATCTGATCGCGCGGGCGATTCGCGATTTTTTCACTGCCGACACCGAGCAGGTGTTGATCGATTCGCCCAAGGATCACCGGCGCATCGTCGATTTTGTCCGCCACTTCATGCCGCGCTTGAAGTCGAAGATCAATCTCTATTCCGACAAGGAGCCGCTGTTCGAGCAGCTCGGCATCGAAGAAAAGATCACCAAGGCGCTCGACCCGCGCGCTTGGCTGCGCTCGGGCGGCTACATCATCATCGAGCGCACCGAAGCGCTGACCGCGGTGGACGTCAACACCGGCCGCTTCGTCGGCAAGCGCAGTCAAGAAGAGACGATTCTCAAGACCAATCTCGAGGCGGTGCAGGAAGTGGTGCGGCAGTTGCGGCTGAGAAATGCCGGCGGCCTGATCATCATCGACTTCATCGACATGGAGAAAGAGGCCAACCGCAAGAAGGTCTATGAAGCTCTCAAGGAAGCGCTGAAAAAAGACAAAGCGCGCACCAATATTTTGAAAATCTCCGAGCTCGGTCTGGTCGAGATGACCCGCCAGCGCACCCGCGAGAGTCTGGAAAACCAGTTGCTGCGTTCCTGCCCGCACTGCGACGGGCGCGGCCGGATCAAATCGCCGGTGACCGTGGCCTACGATGTCCTGCGCGCGATCAAGCGTCATCACGCGGGCATGGATAACGGCAGGAATATCGTCGTGCGTCTGCATCCTGATGTCGCCAACTTTCTCTACGACGAGAAGAACAACAGCCTGGAAAATCTAGAGCACGAGATCGATCACCGGATCATCATCAAGGCGAGCCAAGAGCTGCACCACGAGAAGTACGAGATTTCCGAATCGTAAGATTCCGATTCAGCACGAAGACACGAAGGACACGAAGGTTTCGGAGGTTCGAAATTCCGAACTTCGTGAGCTTCGTGTCTTCGTGGTGAAGGTTTCGATACACCGCTACTGGATCAGTTTTTCGGCCAGGCGTGGATGTCGGTGTCTTTGCGCAGTTTCTTCTTGGTCGTAAACTTCGTAGTGGGTGAAGGCGCTAATCGGGCGCCGGGGTTTGGCTTTGGGCCAGCTGCTGGCGTGGCCGATGGGCATGACCCAGAGCAAGCGCAATTCGTTCGGCACCTTGAACAGTTTTCTCAATTCCGGCTCCACTTCTTCACGCACGGATACCCACACCGTGCCCAGGTTCATGCTGGCGGCGGCGAGCATCGCTTGCTGCACGGCGTTGGCGATGCTGGCTTGGAAGAGTTTTTCCCGGTCGCCGGGCTGGCGCGTGGTCAAATAGACTTGCTTGGTGCGCGCCTCGCCGCAGACCAGCACGAGCACGCTGACATCGCCGACATAATCTTTTTTCAAGCCCTTGTAGTTGACCGGGTCTTCTTTTTTACGGTCGCGCCATTCCTGGGAATAGATCTCGCGCACTTTCTTCATCTTTTTGCGGTCGCGGGTAACGACGAACTCCCAGGGCTGGGTGTTGGCGCCGGACGGCGCCCAGCGCGCCGCTTCCAAAATATTCTCCAGTTGTTTCGCGCTCACCTTGCCGGTTTTGTAGACGCGCACGCTGCGCCGGTGGCGGATGATTTCGAGCAAATTTTCAGTGTCCATGATTATCCTTTGACAGCGATCAAGTTCTATTCTTCCAGGTTTACTGTGGCCGAGTATTCACGACGAAGGGCCTAGCGCAGCACAGCCGCAAGCGAATGGGAAAGAGCTTTTCACCACGAAGTGTCGATGATCTCACGCTCGCCTACAGAGCATGAAAATGGTTGGCATTCCCAGAACATGCTCCCCTCCTCGATTCGTCATTCCCGCGCACGCGGGAATCCAGGTTTGTTTTGCGCCGAATTAGCATGGATACCCGCTTTCGCGGGTATGACGGAGCCCCGCAGGCTCTTCGTTGTGCATATCATCCCCTCACAGGTATTTCCGAAGGAGGACACGAAGATCACGAAGGAAGAGACTTAACTTCCGAACCTTCGTGTCCTTCGTGCCTTCGTGGTGAGCTATCCTTTGCGAGTTTTGCGCCCTTTGCGGTGAACTCTCCGATTCCGAATCGTCAATTGAGCGAGACCTGGCTGCGCCGGCCGAACCACCAGGCGATGAAGATGAAAGGCGCCAGCACGAGCGTCATGACTAACGTAACGGCGGAGGCTTTGTTGATATTGCCGCCGTACCAGTAGCTCCAGATCACCGCTGGCAGCGTGATGTTGTCGTGCACGGCGAGAAACACCGCGGCGGTCAGCTCGCGGTAGACCAGCAGCGCGGACCAGATCCAAACGGAAAAAAGCGTCGGGCGGATTAGCGGAAATAGGATGCGCCAAGCGGTCCTAAAGTTGGAAAGTCCGGCGACGAACGCGGCTTCTTCCAACTCGCGATGAATCTGGAGAAGCGCGCCGTTAAGCGCGCGGGTGGCAAACGCCAGACGCGCTACGACATAGACGATGGCGATCAGCCAAACCGTGCCATAAAGCGGGATCGCCGTGCCGAGGACAAATAGCGAGAGCAGCAATGCGCCGATGGACAGTATCACCTCCGGCAATGCCTGGGGCAGGAATGCGCCGAACTCCAGGGCGTAGCGCATTTGGCTGCGCGAGCGCACGATCAGCCATGACAGGCTGAAGGCGAGAAGCAGGACGACCAGGGGCACGACAAACACCAAGATGGCGGTGTTCGTCAGACCGCGCGCGACCAGCTGCCAATCCATACCGTAGAAATGAGTGAGCGAGAGCTGGCGCATCATGGCATAGGACGGCGTCACGAAGTACGGCGTCAAAGCCGCGTAGGCGATCAACAGCAGCGGCACGATTTTCGAGATCAGGGCGTAGACGGTGATGAATCCCCATGCGGCTATGGACCATTTGCCCAGAGGGATCAACGCCGGCCGATAACCTTTCCCGGTGACGACCTCGAAGCGGTGGCCCTGGCGCAATACTTGGCCGTACCAGAGGGTTAACAGACCGGCGATCACGATCATAAAGGCGCCGACGACGCCGGTGATGCCATACTCCGGCAGCCCGGCGCCCTGTGGATGAACCTTGAGGTAGATAAACGTGCTGAGCATATAGACGCGATTGCCCAGACCTAGGATGGCCGGGATATCGAAGGTGGCGACGCCGATGGTCAAAATGTAAATCACCGCCGCGAGTATTCCTGGGCGCGCCAGCGGCAACGTCACACGCCAGAGAATCTTGCCGTAGCCCATGCCATGGACGCGCGCCGCCTCTTCGAGGCTCGGATTCATGGCGCGGAACATCTGCGCCGTCAGGATGAATGCCAGCGCCGACAGACTGAGCCCCTGGACGAAGCCCATGCCGATGGGCGTGGCGATATTGACGGGACCGTCATCGAGATTGAACAGCTCGACCAGCCAGCGATTGACCAAACCGATGCGCGGGTGAGCGATCATCGTCCAACCCATCGCCGTGTAGATTCCAGGAATTAACAACCCCAACGTCATGATCACGTAGATCAAAGTCTTTCCTGGGATCGTGGTTCGCTCCGCAAGCCATGCGACGGGTAGGCCGAAGAGCATCGCGAAAAGAGTCGTCGTGACGGTAAAAATCACCGTGTTGGTAACGACGCGGTAAAGTAGCGGGTCGGTAAAAACATCACGATAATTTCCCAACGTGTAGATCGCGCTGGGCGTGCCGAAGGCGCCCTTCTGCAAACTGATCCAGAACATGACGATGACCAGGACGAAAATCACCGCCATCGGAATCAGCGCGAGGGACAACAGCGGGGACGGCGCATTGCGGCGTATCAATCCCGAAAATCTAAGCACGGCTTCGGTCACGAACTAGGCTCCTCGTCTGGGATCACAAAAAAGGATGGCTCTTTCAGGTTTACTGGGAAGAAGTATTCACCGCAGAGGTACAGAGTTCGCAGAGTTCGGAATGATCTTAAATGAAAACTCTTTACTCTGGCCCTCAGCGCCTGCGCGGTGATATCTCCGGATCGGTCTCACATATTGCGACAATGTGTTTCTACTTGCCGCCTTCACGCAAGATGCCCTCCAGCTCTTTTTGCGTTTCGGCATAGTTCTTAGACGACGCCAGCCATTCCGGCGAGCTGGTGATGATCTTCCCTTTGGCCGCCCGCAAAATATCGAGCTCTCGCTTAGTCTGTGAGCCGGGAAACAGGTGCAGGTCCATGCCGTCATGCTTCCAGAGCATCTCTTGTCCTTCCGCTGACATGAGATAGTTGATCAAGAGCGCGCCAATGTTGGGCGCGCGGGAGTTTTTCGGTATGGCCGCGTATCTCATGTGCAGGACCGTGCCTTCTTCGACCACCGTGTGACCCACCGGCGCGCCGGTGCGCTTGAGCACGTTGACGTCATTGCCGCCACAGGTGTAGACCAGCATCAAGAATTCGCCGCTGGTGATGCGCTCCGATTCGCCGCAACGCATCAGTCCGGCAATTTGCTTCGACAGTTTTTTGGTGTAGTCGATCATCTTCTCCCGGCCCAAAAAGTCAGGCGTGGCAAACTCTCTGAGGCCGGCGGCGTAGGGTGTTGAGGCGATCTTGCCCTTCCATTTGGGGTTGAGCACGTCGGCCATGCGCCGCGGGATGTCGTTGCCCTTGACCAGATTGGAGTTGTATTGAATCCCCACTGCCGTGGTGCCGAAGGCGACATGGGTGCCCGTCGGCGCGATGGCGTTGAATTTCCCCTCGGGTTTGGGCTTGTTTTCGATGAACTTATTATAAGTCGGTTGGTAAAAAGATTAGCCTTGAGGCCGTCGAAGCATCGCTTGCGAATTGCCCAGATAAACATCGGTGCTGGAGGGTTGGCCAGCCGAGGCTTCTTGGATCACGCGCAGCATGAGCGCGCTGCATGTCGGGACCCGGCGTGTACTGGCCTTTGAGATTGAGTTTGTATTTTTTGTTCATGCCCGCAAGGATTTCCTGAAATCCCTCGCTGCCGCCGATAGCTCTTCTGGCCCCATTGCCCGCGCAGGACGCCTTCTTTGTTTGCGCCCTCGATCACTTCGTCAAGCGTCGTGGCATCGACAACGGGTATCAGAAGGATGATCGAGAGGAAAACAACGCGGCGATTTTTTGAGCGACCATGACGATTTCCTCCTCTAAGACAATTTTGAACTGGTTTCACGTGGCGCAAATACCATGATATCCGCTGGCGGGACCCACGCTCAACCGTTCCGTTCGGTTTTTGCGCGGACGCTGCGGTTCTTGCCGACGAGCGGCGGCCGTTAACGGTAGCGCTAAATATGAACTGGTCGCCGAGAAAAGTGCTCGAGACGAGCTTGCCGTGAAAGCAATTGGACTCATTAGCGCCATTGGCGAAATGAAGACACTCCGGGCGAAAGCCGAGCAGCACTTTTTCGCCGACTTGGGACGGCCTCTCGATCAGCAGTTTGCCAATCGGCGATTCGGCTACGCCCGGTTCGACAACTCTCGCCGTCCAGCCAATTGACCGAGCCGAAAAACTCGGCGACATCGGCGTTGTTCGGTTTGTGATAGATCTCCATCGGCGCGCCGACCTGTAACAATTCTCCGGCTTGCATCATGGCGATTTTATCGGCGATCGCCATCGCTTCGACTTGATCGTGGGTGACGTAGAGCATGGTGGCGCCGAGTTGCTTAGCCAACTCACGAATCCGGCCGCGCACATCTTCGCGCAGGCGGGCGTCGAGATTGCTGAGCGGTTCGTCCATTAAAAGCAATCGCGAGCTTACGGCAATGGCGCGCGCCAAGGCGACTCTTTGCTGCTGCCCGCCACTGAGCAAGGTCGCCGGACGGTCGGCTTGCTCTTCCAGTTGCACTAAATGCAGCGCTTCCTTGACGCGCGCGGCGACTTCTTTGCGCGGGATTTTTTGCGCACCTTCAGCTAGGGGCAGGGCGATATTTTGAGACACCGTCAGATGCGGCCAGACGGCGTAGGATTGAAACACCATGCCGAGCCTGCGCTGCTGCGGTGCGATCCAGGTGGGCGGCGTATCCGACGAAACGATTTTACCGTCGATGCGGATCTCGCCGCCGTCGGGCACTTCGAGTCCGGCGATGCAGCGCAGCAGCGTGGTTTTCCCCGAGCCGCTGGCGCCGACGATGACGAATAGCTCGCCCTCGTTAACTTCAAGATCGAGGGACTTGATCGCCGCAACCACGCCGTCGCTGACGGTGAACCGTTTGTGCAGGCGGCGGATGGAGATCATTGGATTGTAATTTGGTGCCATGCGTGAACGAGTGTCAGACGGCGGTGCGAGAGTGGAAGCGATTGGTTTCGGGTCTCGAGTTCCGGGTTTCGCGTTAACCCGAAACTCAAAACCCGAGACCGGCCATGTCTCTAGTGATACTCGGCGCCGGGCAGCGGATTGTTCACCGCTTCTTCCAAGGTGGTCGCCCGGCTCCATTCATTGGCCGGGCGGCTCTTGCCGTCGGTGCCGATCTGATCCATGGCGGCGTAGATTTCGATCTTGTAGCCATCGGGATCGTAGAACTCGAGGCCGGGATTGCCGCCGGGACCGCGCCGGCCCTCGTAGAAAATCGTCACGCCCTTGGCCTTCAGGAAATCGCGGATCTTGAACAGCTCCGAGACGGTGGCGACTTCCAGCGCCATGTGGTCGAAGCCGACTTCGCCGCGCTTGGGCAGCTGGTTCTTTTCCGTCGCTTGCATCAAGGCGATGGTGTGATGGTCGGTGGCGTTGCGGAAAAACACCATGCCGCATCTCGTTCTTATCGGAAAACTTGAAACCCATGATCTCGGTCCAGAATTTCGAGGTGCGCTCGAGGTCGCTGCACGTGTAGACGATATGGCCGATCTTCTTGATGTTGATGGGAGACTTCTCTGACATAACGGTGCTCCTTTCGTCTGCAAGGCGGCGAGTTGACGCCGGTTATTTAAGAGTAGGCGATTTCTACCACGGAAAATTCGCCAAGGCAAAGCTAAATCGGGTACGCTGGCTAGCGGCGCGACAACTTGGCGACGATCTTGCGGCTATAATCGCGCACGCTGGCGAGATTCATCGAGCGGCGCTTGAGGATATCCAAGCGGATCATTTTCCACTGGAGACTCTTGGCCAGCGATTTCCGCTCGCCCTCGTCTTCGACATGCTTGAGCAGATCTTCGAGGATGCGGATGTCCTTCATCAGTTCGGCTTCGGGGGGCAGGACGTTGGCGTTCTTGAGGACATGGTAGGCCATGCGTAAATCTTCCGGCACGTCGCTGTGGTCTGCCAATTCCAGCGGCTTGCCCTTGCCGGCGAGGTCGTCGAACTCGCCTTTGCGCTGGGCTTCGAGGATGCGCTGTTCGGCCAACCGTTCGATGAAACCGACGGCGCCGGTGGGTTGGGATGGGCGTCTTAGTTGCCATGGCTAAAAACGTTCAACAGTTCAAACCGTTCAAGTCGCTTCCTCCGTCTCAACGCGTCTCGGGCGACGAGAGTGGCGTCGATATCGTCGTCGCAGCGATTGGCGGTTGAACGCTTGGAACCGACTTCAACTGTTACCATTTCCGATTCATCTCCTCAGGCGGTCGGACATGGCGAAACATCGTGTAGAAGACCACATCGTTGACCAATTGTAGCCCGCCGCCGATGAATAATGGAAGTGACAACGACACGCTTTGCATGAGATAGGTCGCGATCGTCGGGCTGAGGCCAAAGGGGACGGTGCGGGCCAGGCTGGTGACGCCGGCGGCGGAGCCGCGCTCGTTGGACTGGACCATGGCCATGGTGAAGGATGCCCGCAGGGGATTATCCATGTAGGCGAAGAACGAGCGAATCGCCAGCAGGGCGGCGGCGATGAAGAACGTTGGCGCCAATGGAATAGCGATGAAAATCATCGAAGCGAGCCCGTGGGAAAACGCCATGGTTTTCACCAGGCCGATCCGGCGCGCGATGATCGGCGCGCTCAGGAACGACAGGGCGGCGAGGAAGTTGGAGATAAAAAACAGCATGCCGAGGGATTTAAGCTCGACGCCAAAGCGCAGGAAAAACCAGTAGGCGAGCAGCCCGCCGGCCAGGCCCGCACCGAAGTTGTCGACGAAGGCTAAGATCGACATCTTGGTGACGAACACGCCGCTGGCTTTGGAGATTTTCTTTTGCGCGCGCCGTGGCTGGTGCCGTTCGTCGATCGCACTGTAAACCAACAAAAGGCCGACGCTGAAAACAATCGTTAAAAGAAATAGCGGCTTGTACGACGCCACCGAATCCCAGCCCCAGCGCTCCTGGAGCCACTGCGGCACGCCGGCGGCCAAGGCGCCGACCGAGCCCATCACCGAACCGAAGAAAGCGTTGAGCCCGAAAATCTGCGTGCGATTTTCCGGCAGACATTTTTCCGCCAGCAACGCTTCCTCCACCGGATTGAACGGTCCGCCGCCCGGAGCCGCCGCCGCCCGAGCCGCCGGCGCCGACATTGGCGATGATGACCGCGAGCAGAATGAAAAACAGGCTGTCAAAAAACACGAAGATCGTATTGGAGACGATGGTCAGCAGCGCCAAGAGCATGAGGATTTTGCGCCGGCCGTAGCGGTCCGACAGATAACCCCACAAGGCGGTCAGCACCGCGCCGCTCAGGTAGGCGACGGAGTAAACGATGCCGATGGTTACCGGCGTGTAGCCGATCCGGTCGAGATAGATGGCGAAGATGACGTTCAGGTATGAGAACGCGAAGGCGCGGATGGCGCGCGAGGCCATCAGGAGCTTGGCGTCGCGGTGCAGGTTGCGGAGGATTCCCATAGATTACGCTTTGGCCGTTTGCGCCTGAGCTCCTTGTTCTTCCGGCGGTTTGACGTCGCGGAACATGTAGTAGAAACACGCAGTCGTGGAAAAGTTGTAAAGCAGCCGCCGATCAGGATCGGCACATGAAGGGCGAAGGCCTGCATCATGTACGCGGATAGGGTCGGACTGATGGTCACCGGCACATGGCGCGACAGCGTCGTCAAGCCGGCCGCGGCGCCGCGGTCTTCCGGCCGCACCACGCCCATGATGAAGGAGCTGCGCAGCGGATTGTCCATGTAGGCCAGATAGGAACGGATGACCGTCAAGAGTGGCGGCGATGGCGAAGGTCGGCGCCAACGGCAGACAGAGCCAGATCAGCGAAGCCAAGCCATGGGAAAATGCCATGGTGCGGACGATGCCGATCTGGCGGGCGATGATCGGCGCGGTGAGAAACGACATGGCGGCGAGAAAGTAGGACAGAAAGAACATGAAACCCAAGGATTTTAGTTCGACGCCGTAGCGCAAGAAAAACCAATAGGCCAGCAGCGGGCTGATCAAACCGCCGCCGAGATTGTCGACCATGCCGAGGAGCGACATTTTGAGCACGAACTTATTCGCCTTGGTGGCGAGGGTTTTCTTTTCGCGCTTGCGATAGACGTGATGTTCGTCAATTCGCGAATAGGCGAAGATGAGAACTATGCTGAATAAAATGGTCAGAGCGAAAAGCGGCTTGTAGGAATCTATCGCTGGCCAGCTCCATTGCTCTTGCAGATGCTGCGGCAGGCCGCTCAACAGGGCGCCGAGGGAGCCCGACATGGAGCCGACAAACGCGTTGGCGGCGAAAACTTTGTTGCGATTCTCCGCCGAACATTTTTCCGCGAGCAGGGCTTGCTCGACCGGGCTCATCGGCCCGCCGCCTTGGCCGCCGGCCCCCGAACCGCCGGCGCCGACGTTGGCGATGATGACGGCGGCGATAATAAAGAATAAATGGCTGGAAAACATATAGATGAGGTTCGAAACGATCGTCAGCGCGGCGAGCAGCATCAAGATGTTCTTGCGGCCGTAGCGATCCGACAGATAACCCCACAGGGCGGTGAGCACCGCGCTGGCGGCGTAGGCGGTGGTGACGACGAAACCGACCGTCATGGTCGAGTAGCCGAGCTGACTCAGATAGATGGTGAAGATCACGCCCAAATAGGAGAACGCGAAGGCGCGCACGCCCCGCGAAATCATTAGAATAATCGCATCCCGCTGCGGGTCGCCGAAGAGATTTCGAATCACTTTGTCAGTGCCGCCTGATAAAATTTCCGTTCGTAGTCCAGTTCGGTGGCGATACCGAGGGCGTGGAGCGCGTCGTTGGCTTGGTCGAGGGACGAGCTCCGGCGCACGGCTTGAGCGGGTCGGGCGAGAGTATCATAGAGTGTGCCGGTGGCGATAAAAAAAGTCAGGGCGGTGAGCGGTGTCAACTTCACCTGCCGTTCGCCGCGGCGGATGTCATGGCGTCCCCAGGCGCCGCGAAAGCATTGCACGGGGATCGCGCTGGCTTCGGTCGGCACGGTCTTGATGACTGCTTCGAGCTCGGCGGCGATCTTCGGTGTCAGCGACCAGGCGCCGAGCAGAGCGCCGGCAGCGCCGAGCTTGCTCAAGGCCAGCTCGATTTCGTCAACCGTCAGTTCGCCGTCGCTGCCGTAGCCGAAGACGCCCCAGATGGTTCGATGACCGCGTTTTTCCAACTCAGCCAAGGCGGCGAGCATGATCGAATCAGCGAGCGGACTGCGCAGTCCCGGTTCCTCGCCTTGGGCCAAGGAATCGCCGCCGACGTCGAGGCCGACGAGCAGATCGGTGTCGAGGGCGTTCATGGCGACTTCCAATCCGTCGACTACTCCATTGACGCCGCCGTTGATATCGACGAGCAAGACTTGGCGGTTGATGACATTGCGCCATCCTGGCTTCGGCGAAGGGCACGCCGGTGCTGGTTTGGCTATCCTCATTCGCCATCCAACTAAACTCGTGCAGCGCGCGGACATTTTTCGTTTCGCTTAGTTTGCGCGGGCCGGGGACGGGATCGTAAACGTTTCGTTCCCAGGACAAGCCGCCGAGGGTGAAGCGCAAACCGCAAAATTCAAGAAAGCGCGCGGTGGCCAGCGCGCCGGCGACATCGCCGCCGCCGCCGACACCGATCACCAGAGCATGTTTCGAGTCGCGAATCAGATCTTCGAGCGAAGCAGCGGAGGAATTCATTTGGGGATATGAGTATCTTGGCCCGGCACCGGATTGGCGATGGCTTCGTCCAACGACTTTACGCCGTGCCATTCGTTCGACGGCCGGACATGGCCGTCGCTGCCGACTTGATCGACACCCCAGTAGATTTCCAAGGAGTTGTTGTCCGGGTCGCGGAACTCGACGGCGATCTGACAGCCGGCGCGGCGCCGTCCTTCAAAGTCGATCTGGGCGCCGTATTGCTGCAGCCGGTCGCGGGCGCGCAGCACTTCGCCGAGGGTCGGGACTTCGAAGGCGAGGTGATGCAGTTCGCGATGGCGTTCTTGCCGTCGCCCTGGCCGACCAGGGCGAGGCAGTGATGATCGCTGTTGCAGCGCAGAAACACCATGCCTCCAGCCATCATCTCTTCGGGATAAACGTCCGAGACCTTGAAGCCGAGAACGTGAGTGTAAAATTGGGTGGCGCGCTCGAGATCGGCGACTTGCAGCACCACATGGCCGACCTTGGCGATGTGGAACTCCATACCTCTGGGAGGCGCCATGCTTTTGAGTTTCGCTATGTCGATGGTCATGGATTCCATTTCCTCATTCTGAATGAAAATTGCTATAACATGTCCATACCGCTTCTGCACCTCCGGGTGAGGAACCGGCCCGGGCGGCGATTGGCCGGCGCTTGGCGCGTGGCCGCATGGAGTGAGGAAACATAATTCTTACTGGAACGCTCAGGACGTTCCGCTCTTTGGGAAAATCGGTTCGGGGGGATTTAACCTGCGTGCGCATAAGAAAATCCTCTCTTCCTGCCTTTTCCAAAGGGGGACCAAGCGGATCAATTTTTCTGGTGTTCAAGACATTTCTGGTCTAGGACACTAGCTGCGATAGATCGATCGACTATCGGTATAGTGAGAGCGTTGGTTTATGCGGCGTGAAACTGACAAGCGAAAATCAGCCGATGTGGACGCCTTCACGGCGGAGGTGATCCGCAGTTCAGTGGTGGCGATCACCGATGAGATGAAGACCAATCTCATGCGCACCGCCTACAATATGATCATCTACGAGGCGGAGGATTTTACCGTCGGGCTGTTCGACGCCGACGGCAACACGATCTCCATCGGTCTCGGGCTGCCGATGTTCATTCGCGGCCTGTCGGATGCGATCAAGGCCAAGCTCGCGCATTGGGGCAAGGAAAATATTCATCCAGGCGATATTTTGCTGACCAACGATCCCCAGGTGATGGGCAGCCACTTGAACCACATGATCTTCTCGCTGCCGATCTTTCACGACGGCGCGCTGATCGCTTTCTCTTCGTCCATGGGCCATTGGCAGGACGTCGGCGGCGTGCTCGGCGCGGTGACCCGGGATATTTTTTCCGAGGGGTTGCAGATGCCCTTCGTGAAAATCTTCAAAGCCGGCAAGCAAGATATGGAGCTGACGGAGATCATTCGCAGCAATTGCCGCCTGCCGCACTTCGCCATGGGCGACTTTCGCGCCCAGATCGCCGCGATCCGCACCGGCGAGCGGCGGTTGACCCGGCTGATCGAGCGCTACGGCGCTGCGACGTTTAAGCAGAGCATCGAGCTGATCTTCGATCAAAGCGAAAAACTCGCGCGCGCCGCGGTGGAGAAAATTCCCGACGGCGTCTATGTCGCTGAATCGTTCATGGACGACGACGGCGTCAACATCGGCAAGCCTATCCCGATTAAAATTCGCCTCGAAGTAAAAGCCGACGAGATGACCGTCGACCTGAGCGGTGTCAGCCCGCAGGTGGCTGGGCCGTACAATTCCGGCGCCACCGCGGGGCGTTCCGCTTCGGAAGTGGCTTTCAAATTCCTCACCACGCCGTTGCTGCTGCCGATCAATGAAGGTTCGTTTCGGCCATTGAAAATCAATTTGCCGCCGGGCCGGGTGGTCAGCGCGACCAAACCGGCGCCGGTGCGCACCTGGATGACCGTGCCGATGACCGTTGCTGACACGATCTTCAAAGCCTTGGCGCAAGCCTGTCCCGATAACGTCCTAGCCGGTCATCACGCCGACCTAGCCGCGCCGCGCACCTTCGGTCTCGATCCCAAGAGCGGCCGTTCGTTTCATTTCCCGCCGATGCTGTCAGGCGGCGGTTGGGGCGCGCTGTCCGACACCGACGGCCAGAACGCGACCTTCTGTATCAACGACGGCGACACCCATAACACACCGGTGGAAGCGGGCGAGGGGCGCGCGCCGATCTTTGTTTCCTACCGCAAGCTGCGCCAGGACTCGGGCGGGCCGGGAAAGTTTCGCGGCGGTCTCGGTGTGTCGCAGGAAGTGCGTTTGCTCTCGGCGGGCAGCGTCTTGTCGGCGATGGAGCGGGCGCTCTGTCCGCCCTGGGGACTGTATGGCGGCCAGGACGCGCTGGCCAATCGCTTTACCGTCGTTCGCAAAGACGGCGCAGTCGAGCCCATGAAGACCGGCAAGACTCCCGGCATCATTGCTTTGCAGGAGGGCGACGGTTTTTTGATCGAAGTCGGCGGCGGCGGCGGCTTTTGGAACGCAATGGAACGCAATCCCGCGCGCGTGCTCGCCGACGTGCGCTCAGGCTATGTATCCGTCGCAGCGGCGCGCGCTGACTATGGCGTGGCGATACGGCAATCGGGTCGTAAATTCGAGTTGGATGTGGCGGCCACAGCGGAGTTGCGGAGTGGCCGGCGAGGGGAGAAGAGTTAGCCGCAAAGAACGCAAAGTAATTCATGTACCAATCGGTACAACACAGCAAATGAAAATGAGCTGCGCCACGTTCAAAGCAACGACGGAAAATCCCCCAGTGGCCCCCTTTGCCAAAGGGGGCGGGCCGAAGGACCGGGGGATTTTTGCCTCTAGTCGGCATTTTCATAAGAGGGCGCAAAAAAGAAATCGGAGTATCTCCCGCAAAGGCGCTAAGGCGCAAAGTTCGGATCGGATTTGTAGGGGCGTATTGAATACGCCCTTGCACGCTGCGGTGGAGCGCAATCATGAGACGGATACTGCCACTGGTATTTATTTGGTCAATCATGTTTTCGCGCGCGAGCTCGGCCATAAGGAATAAGAAAGGAAATAAATTCGAATATCGAAATCCGAAAGCGGCCCCGCGGACCGAAACAAATTCGAATGATCGGAAAGCACAAAATTCCAAACTGGCTCGTTTCGGATGTTATGTGTTTTGGGTTTTCGGCGTTTTGAATTGGTTTCGGATTTCGATATTGGGATTTTCATTAGGAGCGAGAGATGGTTATGCAGCAGCTCACAAGTAACGTACACATCGAAACCCAGCAGAAGGGCGCCAATCACGGGCTGGTGGCCACTTCGGATGGGCTGGTTCTCATCGACACGCCGCATAAGCCGAGCGATGCGGTGCGCTTGAGGTCGGAGATCGAGCGGCGCGGCAAGCTGCGTTACATCATCAACACCGAGCCCCATGGCGACCACTGGACCGGTAACGCATTTTTCGATGTTCCGGTAGTTGCCCACGAAGGGGTGAGGAAGCGCATGCTGGCGGCGAACATGACCGAGCACTTAGCGCGGGTCGCGTCGTTTGGGCCGGAGGAGCCGAAGTTGTTGGAGAACTACCGGGCCAACGCGCCGGTGATTACCTTTGAGAGCGAGATGAAGCTGCATGTCGGCAATCACACCTTTCGCATGATCCACATGCCCGGCCATACGCCCTATCAGGCCGCGGTGATTGTCGAAGAGGAAGGCGTGGTTTTCACCAGCGACAATATTTTCTGCAAAGTGCAGACATGGATTCAAGAAGGCCAACCGGATGACTGGCTCAAGTCGCTCGAAGCTTTGCGCGCGCTGCGTGAAGACACCTTCGTTCCCGGACACGGGCCGGTGTGCGATAAAAACTATCTCAAGGAGCAAGCGGCGTTCATTGAAGAATGGGTGGAATATGTCCGCGGCGCGGTGGGGCGCGGCATGACGAAACAAGAATGCATCGCCAATTTGACCGCATTTGCGGACCGTTATCCGATGGACGTCGAGCAAGACGGCATGGCGCCGCGGGTGATGCAGTTGAACGTCGCCAATCTCTACGACTACGTGACAGGGACGGGAATCCACGCTCGTGGGTGAGAGAGATCAGAGGCCAGCGGTCAGAAGTCAGCTTAGAATCGAGGAGAGCCGTGAATTTTAAATGTCTGGTCTCGGTGTTGGCGAGTTTGGTTATATCGATAGCATCGTTCGCCGCTGCGCAGCAGCCGAAGAAGGTCACTCTTGTAGGGTATGTGTCGTCGGGCGATGCAGCTGGTGATACCAACCGAGTCGAGGTCATTCGAATGGCTCTGCGCGAGCGCGGCCACATAGAAGGCCAGAACATCGCCTTCGAGTACCGATACGGGGATGGGAAGGTCGAGCGGGGTGCCGAGCTTGTTGCCGACCTGATGCGTCTTAAGGTCGATATCATCGTTGTCGCAGGAGGGACCATTACGATCCAGGCGGCCAAGAATGCGACCAAGACGATTCCCATCGTTATGTTGGCGCGCGGTTCCGATCCTGTGGAGGCGGGCCTGGTTGCAAGCCTTGCCCGCCCTGGCGGCAACGTCACCGGCCTCACTCTCCTTTCCCGAGAACTAGGCGGGAAGCGGCTGGAGCTGCTCAAAGAAGCCGTTCCCAAAATTTCCCGGGTCGCGGTTTTTTACGACCCGGCCTTCCGGCCCAGTGTCATCGACGTGAAAGACGTTCTCCCGGTGGCGGCGCGCGCGCTGGGGTTGAGTCTTCAGCCTTGGGAGATCCGCAGTGCGGACGATTTCGACCGGGTGTTTGCTGCGATGGGCAAGCAGCGCCCGGACGGACTCTATGTACCCGCCGCGGGGTCGCTCATACGTTCTAACCAGAAACGGATCGCGGGCCTTGCGCTAAAGAGCCGATTGCCATCAGTGTACGACGACAGAGAAGCTGTAGATGCCGGCGGGCTCATGTACTACGGTGCGGACCAGGCGGAGAGTTACCGGCGCGTCGCGTATTACGTGGACAGAATCTTGAAGGGAACCAAGCCCGCCGATTTGCCTGTGGAGCAGCCGATGAAGTTTGAGTTGGTGATCAACCTCAAGACCGCCAAGCAGATCGGCCTAACGATACCGCCCGAGGTGTTGGCACGGGCGAGCAAAATCATTCGGTGAAGAGGGTGGGCGTAACAGGCGGCGACGAGAGAGGGATGTGACGCCAATAAAAATAGGTTACAAACGCGCATTCCTAATATATGAATTACCCGATCGTGAGGTGCATCCCATGAATATTTCCACAGGATGGCAAGTATTGCTGAAAAGCTTCGCTGTGATTATTCTTGGCGCGCGGTTTTTTACCGGGCCCGCGTCCGCCGCTGAGTCGAACCGATTCCTCGTCAGCTACGGCGGCACCGCCGGCTATCAATTGCCGTTGTGGGTCAATCGGGAGTTGGGGTTCAGCAAGAAGCATGGCGTCGATCTGGAGACGATTTTGATCCAAGCCGGCTCGCCCAACATCCAGGCGCTGGTCGGCGGCAGCTTGCAACTGACGCAGACGGCGGCTTCTTCGGCGGTGATCGGCGCGAACCAGGGGGCGCCGGTGGTGATCGTCGCGACTTTGGAAAATAAGTTGCCGATGCTGTTGGTCTCGCGCCCCGAGATCAAGGAACCGCAGCAGCTGCGCGGCAAAGTGATCGGCATCAATCGCTTCGGCGGCTCCAACGACGCGGCGGTGCTGATGGCGATCAAAGCGTGGAAAATGGATCCCAAGGATATTTCCATGTTGCAGACCGGCGGCACCTCGGCGCGCATGGCGGCGCTGCTCACCAAGAAGGTCGATGCGACGGTGCAGTCCTATCCCGAGATCTATCAGGCGCGTAAGCTCGGCATGAACGTGCTCGCCGACATCGGCGACTTCGGTTTTTTCACCAACACTTCGAATATCGTCACGCGCGCCGAGTTGCAGCAAAACCGTGGGGCGATCAAGGGCTTCCTCAAGGGGCAGATCGAGGGCATGCACTACGTCAAGACCAACAAAGAGGGCAGTCTGAGAATTCTCCGTAAATACTTGCAGATCACCGACGCCGAGGCGGTGGAGGGAACCTACAAATTTTTCGCCGACCGCCTGGCGCGCTCGCCGCGCACGGAACTGGAAGGGATCAAGAATATTCTCCTCTCGATCAACGCCGGGCAAAGAAACCCAACCGAGTTCGTCGACATGAGCTTGCTCGACGAAATTGAAAAGGAAGGGTTCGTGCAGAAGCTGTACGGGCAGTGAAGATCGGCGGGAATGGGCGAATTTGTTGTAGGGGCGGACCTACTGTGTCCGCCCGGTCGGACGGGCGACCACCAGGGTCGCCCCTACGGTTGCATTCGAAACCGGGAGGAATGGGGTAATCATGTCAGCGAAACTCAAACTTTCGGTCGCCTGCGGCGATTACGAGATCATCCGCGCGCTCAAAGACGGCACGGTGCAGGCGGACGGCCTTGAGCTGGTGGTCTTGACCAGCCATGGTCCGCGGGAGCGCCACTGGCGCATGGCGCGCAATCTCGAATACGATGTCTGCGAGTTCAACGTCGGCGCTTATTTCATGGCGCGCGAGCATGGCGTGGCGGTGACCAGCATCCCGGTGTTTCTGCACCGGCGATTTCGCCATGGGTTTGCTTTTGTCAACGTCAACGCCGGTATCAAGTCGCCCAAGGACTTGATCGGCAAAAGAGTCGGTGGCACCAACTTTCAACCGGCCGGCAATATCTGGCTGCGCGGCATCCTCGAAGAGCAGTACGGCGTGCCGCATCAGTCGATCACCTGGGTGGTCGATCGCAGCGAGGACGTCGAGTTCACGCCGCCGCCGGGGTTGAAGATCGAGATGATCCCGGCGGGAAAACATATGGACACGATGCTCGCCGAGGGCGAGATCCCGGCGATGATCAATCCCTATATTCCCCGGCCCATCGTCAATGGCGACCCGCGGGTATCCTATTTGTTTCCCAACTACAAAGACGTCGAGCGCGAGTACTTTCAGCAAACCGGGATCTTCCCGATCATGCATGTGACCGTGATCAAGCAGGAGATCGTCGACAAATATCCCTGGGCGGCGGTCAGTTTGGCGAAGGCTTTCGAGAAGGCGAAACAGCTTTGCTATCAGCGCGTCGTCAACCCGCGCATCGTGCCGTTGGCCTGGTTCGCTCATCAATGGCAGGAAGAACGCAAAGTCCTGGGCGCCGATCCCTGGGTTTATGGCTTGGGCGAAGCGAATCGTAAAAATCTCCAAACGATAATTCGTTATTGTCACAACCAGGGGCTGATCAAGCGAGAGATGACCGTCGACGAATTGTTCTTCGACACCGATCCCGGCGACGCCGGCGGCGATGAAGGGCATTATTGAGGAGAGTCTTCACCACGAAGGCCTAGCGCTGCGAAGCCGCAACCGAAAAGAAGAATGGCCGCAAAGAACGCAAAAAGCGCAAAAAGAATCGGCAGTCGTAGGGGCGGGTTTGTAACCCGCCCTCTTGGCTTTGGCGCATCGAGAGATTTGCGCAAGCCGCGCAAATTATCACGGATAGTAGTACGAAGGACACGAAGGTTTCGTAGGGTGCGCTGCACGCACCAGTCAGTCTCGGATTTTCTCTCGCAAAGGCGCAAAGACGCTAAGGTCGGAAAGTCATGGCGAAGAATTTCTCCAAGATAATTAATCTCTCCCCTCCGAACTTTGCGAGCTTAGCGCCTTTGCGAGAGGACTCCGAGTTCTGACCGAAGAGACGCCAACGCTAGCGGATAGGAGAAAAGTATGACCACCTTTTCATTTCGGAAACGAAAAATCCTCGGCATGGCGGTGTGCCTGGCGTTGGTTTTCACCGCGCGAACCGTCGGGCGCGGCTGAAGGGCTTGCAAAAGCTTCGCGTCGCTTACGCCGCCATCACCGCGGCCTTTGCGCTGCCGTGGATGGCTAAAGAAGCGGGCATCTTTCAGCGCCACGGTTTGGATGTCGAGTTGGTTTATATCGCGTCGGGGGCGCGCGCGGTACAGACTCTGGTGGGTGGTAGCGTCGACGTTGCCGAGATCGGCGGGCCGGCGGGGGTCGATGCCAGGCTGGCCGGTGCCGATACGATCTATGTTGCTTTGCCGGTCACTCGGGTTTTGGTCTTCACGGTGGCGGCACCGCAGATTCAGAAAATTGAAGAGATGCGCGGCAAGACCATTGGCGTGACGCGCATCGGCACGGTGACCGACTTTTTCACGCGCTTGTACCTGCGCCAGAACAATCTCGTGCCGGACAAGGATGTCATGATCCGCCAGGCCGGCGGACTGCCTGAGATCGTCGCCGCACTCAAGGCCGGACAGGTCGAAGGCGGCACATTCGGCTTTCCCGCGGTGTTGCACGCTCGGGCAGCCGGGTTTCGCGTCTTGGTCGATTACAATACGGCGGGATATCGCTATCCGCTATCGTCGGTGATCGTGACTCAAAGGCTATTGCGCAGCAATGAATCGGCGGTTCGCCGCTTACTCGAAGCGCATATCGAAGCGGCGCATCGATTTAAAACCGACGCCAATTTCGCCATGAACGTGATCGGCAAATATACCCAGACCAGCGAGCGGGCGATGTTGGAGGAAACCCATCGAGTCTATGCCGCGGCCTTCGAACGGGTTCCCTATCCCGACCTGGAAGCGATGAAGCTCGGTATCACCCAGGTGAGCGAAACCAACCCAAAAGTGCGCGCTGTCGACCCGCGCGAGTTCGTCGATGGCCGGTTGCTGCGCGAGATCGAGGCGAGCGGCTTCGTCAAGCGGCTGTATGGCGAGACGGGAAAGTAGATCTAAATGAAGAATCGGATTATCTCCCGCAAAGGCGCAAAGACGCAAAGTTCGGAATGCATTCGTAGGGGCGTATTGCATACGCCCTTGTTCGAAGCGCGGTGATGAAAAGGTTTTTGTTAGACAGTTTCGGCTAGGTACGACATATCGGAGGATTGCACCATGATCATTGATACTCACTTTCACGCCTTTCCCGGAAAGTTTCTCGAGCTGATGCCGGAGGCGAAGAATGACGTTCGGGGCGTCGGTTTCCATGCTTTCGATCATCAGGAATATCTCAATGTCATGGACAAGTACGGAATCGATATGGGCGTGTTGTCGAACACCGGCGGCAGGATCGAGAAAGGCGGCGATCGCGCCAAGGCGTTGGAGCTGTGCAGGGTCTTGAACGATGGGTTCGCCGAAGCCCACGCCAAATATCCGCAGCGCTTTTTGGCGTTCGCGCGATTGCCGATGCTCGATATGCAGGATTGTGTGCGCGAGTTGGAGCGCTGCTACAAAGATCTCAAGATGCATGGCGTGATGATGCCGACCAATGTCGCCGGCAAGTATATCGACGAACCGGAGTTCAAACCGTTTTGGGACGCGCTGGCCGCCGGCGGCAAGCCGTTGTTTCTCCATCCGGCCAACGCACCGTGCCAGGCCAATTGGGACAAGTACTCGCTGCACCAGAAAATCCTCTGGCCGACCGACAGCACGCTGGCGTTATCGCGTATCGTCTATGCCGGTATGTTCGACCGCTATCCCAACTTGAAGCTGATCGCATCCCATTTGGGCGCGATGATTCTGTGCTATCTCGACCGGCTCAACTGGCGCGAAGGCGATCCGCTGTGCAAGGAGGAGCCGGAAGTCTATTTCAAGAAGATCTTTTACGACACCGCCGGGCCGATCCGCGCGCCGTTTATAAAACTGGTCTGCGACACGGTGGGCGCAGATCAGATCCTGTTTGGCGCCGACTATCCGCACGGCCGGGAAGGACGCGACGATCAGTTCTACCCGATGACTTTGAAAGCGATGGAAGAGCTGGATGTACCGGCGGCGGATAAGGAGAAGATTTATTATTTGAATGCGAAAAAGCTTTTCGGCCTTAACTGAGCCGTTCAACACCAGTTCGATTCGCTCTCCACGCTGGGAGAGTAGGTTAGGGTGCAGGGCCGCAGTTTCGGTGAGCCCTCATCCCAACCTTCTCCCAGAGGGAGAAGGAGTAGGATTAGGCGAGCTGCGGCGCTCCTTACAACTTCAACAGCCGCTTGGCGTTACCTACCAAGATCGCTTCTTTGTCGGCGTCGGAGCATTTCAACGCCTGGACCTTTTCGACGGCCATCCAGTCGCCGAGGGTGTAGGGATAGTCGGTGCCGAGCATGAGTTTGCCGGTGCCGACTTTGGCTTGCAAATATTCCAAGGTGTCGACGTCGTAGACCAGGGTGTCGAAGTAGAGATTTTTCAGATAGGCGCTGGGCGGCTGCTTGGCCAGCGCCGGGCGGGTTTTCTGGCCGGTGACGAATTCCTTGTCGAAGCGGCCGAGATGAAACGGCAGAAAGCCGCCGCCGTGCAGCGCGCAGATTTTTAGATTGGGAAAACGGTCGAACAGGCCGCTGTAGAACATATAGCCCAGCGACAGGGTCGAGTCGGCGGGATTGCCGCAGACGGCGTTCAAACCGTACTCGGTCATGCGCTCGGCGCCGGCGATATGCTCGGGGTGCATGACGATCATGATGTCGAGCTCTTGAGCCTTGGCCCAGAACGGATCGAAGTCGGTGACGTTGTAATACTGGCCGTTGACGTTGGTGCCGATAAAAGCGCCGGCAAATTTGAGATCGACGATGGCGTGCTCCAACACTCGTCGCCGCCCGCGCGGCATCTTGCAGCGGCACCACCGCCATGCCGATGAAGCGATCCGGCCGCTGTTTTGCCAACAGCTGGGTGCAATCGTTGTAGAGATTGCACCAGGCCTCGCCTTGGCTGCCGTTCAATCGGTAGCCCAAGCTGTTGGTGTTGGCTTCGAGGGTTGCCAAACCGACCTGGCCTTGATCCATTATTTCGATATGCTTTTCGACATCGAAGATCGGCGGCTGCAAACGGTGCGGCTTGCTGCCGGTGAAAGAAAGCGACCAACTGCCTTTGTCCTGCCGAACCTCGACGCCGAGGGCCTTGCCGTGCTTCTGAGTTTCCTCGATCAGCTGCTGCGGCACATAATGGTGGTGAATGTCGATGGCTTTGTCTGGCATTGAACTCTTCGCTGCCTCTCGCTGCGCGCTTATTTTGCAAACACCCCGCTCTTTTCCAATTCGACCAGATAACGCCGGTCGATCATGTCAGCGGGTTTGATCGCTTTGGCGCGCGCGTCGAGGGGCGCGATCTCGTCGAGCGAAGCTTGCAGCGCGGCTTCGTGGATCTCCAGCCGGTGTTCCATGGCGGCGATCTCGGAATTGTAGGATGCGTCGAGAACCTTCGGGTCGGTGATGCGCAGATATTTGCCGAGCACTTTATAAACCAGCGCGCGGTCGCTGTGCATCAATTTGCTCGCTTCGGCCATGGCGCGCATGAAGCGGCTGATGACCGGGCCGCGTTTGTTGATCAGCGAGCGCAGGGTGACGATGCAGGTGGCCGCGTAGGGAATCTTGAGATCGAAACCGTTGACGACGTAGCGGTAGCCGCGCGAGGCGACCTGGAAATCGCCGGGCGCCACTAGGCCGGCGGCGTCGACGTTGCCGCCGAGGAGCGAAGCCACGGTCTCCGGTCCGCCGCCGGTCTGGATGGTTTGAATATCCTTGCTCGCATCCATGCCCAAGCGGCGCAGCGCCTGAATGACAAAATAGTGGGTGTTGCCGCCGAAGCGGCCGACGGCGACTTTCTTGCCTTTGAGATCTTGCGGGCTCTTGATGTCCGCCTTGCCCATGATGCTATGGGTCAAAAAGTTCTTCATGCCGCCGATGAAGACAAGATCGTTGGTGCCTTGAACGATGGCGCGGACGTTGCCGACGGCGCCGGTGACGCCGATCTCGGCGTCGCCGCTGATGGTCGCGGCGGTGGCGACCGGCGATGAGGGAATGAAAACCAAATTGAAGTCGAGATCGTATTTCTTGAACAGGCCGGCTTCCCGCGCGATCCACGGCATTGACTGGGACATCACCTGGGCCGAGTGCAGACCGACGAGCCGGTCCGGCGCCGCCGCTGCCCTTGCCGATTCGTCACCCAAGCAAAGGGCGAAAAGTGTCATACCGATCAATAATATTTTCATCATAGTCGTCCTCCTCAGCGCGTCATTATGGCTAACGATTCTACATGGAAGGTGTGGGGGAAAAAGTCAACCGGTTGGACGAATCGGAGCTTGTAGCCAAGCTTGCTAAGCGCGGCCAGGTCGCGCGCCAGGGTCGTCGGATTGCACGAGATATAGATGATCGTCGCCGCGCCCAGCGCGCTGATGTCGGCGGCAATTCCCTTGGCGCCGGTGCGGGGTGGATCGAGGACGATCTTGGAATACTTTTGGCGCTGCTGTTTGAGTTGCGCGAGCGCCCGCGGCACTGGGGCGCATATCCAATGGATATTGTCGATGCCGTTTCTCTGGCCGTTGAGTTTGCCGCTGGCGACGGCGTTGCGAAATCCTTCCACCGCGGTGATTTCACCTACTTGCTTGGCCATGGGCAAGGTGAAATTCCCAGCGCCGGAGTAGAGTTCCAAGACGCGATCCTGTTTGTCAAAGGCGCCGGCGTTCAGGAGTTCGGCGAGCATCAGCCGATTGGCCTCGGCGTTGACCTGGCTGAAGGTGTCGGCGTCGAGTTTGAGCGCTAGGTCGTCTTGCAGCGCCACCGTGATCGAGGGTGTGCCCCAGGTTTTGCGCCAGTCGCCGGCATGAACAATGACCCCATTGATAGAAGCGTTCGCGGCTCCGACCAGCTGGCCGCAGAGCTCCTCATCGCTTGGACTCAGCGGTTCGCTGGCTGTTGCCGTGACCACAGTTTGGCCAGTCTCGTCGCCGCTGACGATCTCGATATGCTCGAGGTTGGCGGCGAGCCGGTCGAGCCATGCGCGCAGCGGCGCGATGACCGCGTTCAGCGGCTGCGCGGCGATCAGGCAAGTATCGACTTCGACCACATGGTGCGACGCGCCGCTGTAAAAGCCCAAGCGCTTCACCGCGCTGACTTGCAACCGAATGCGCCGGCGGTAGTGCTCGGCGCTGGGCGAGGCGATGATCGGCCGCAGGTCAAAACCGTCAAGCTTGCCGATGCGCCGCAGGGCGTCTGCGACGCTCTGCTCTTTGGCCTTGAGTTGCTCTCGGTAACCGATATGTTGCCAAGTACAGCCGCCGCAATCGCCGACGTAGGGGCAAGGCGGGGTCTGGCGCAGCGGCGATGGCGCGATGATTCTTACGATCTCACCGATGGCGTAACGTTCTTTGGTTTCGGTGAGTCGGGCGACCACGCGGTCGCCGGGAGCGCTGTTGGGAATCATGATCGCCTTGCCGTCGCTGCGGCCGATGCCGTAGGGGCCGTAGGAAAGCCTGTCGATATCTAGTTCTAGTTCGGTTTTCGGGGTAGGTTGTGAAATGTGTTCGGTAATCAAAGTGTGACAACTTAACCACAAAGGGATTGGAGCGGCAATGCCGCCAACGATTCTGGAAATATCTCCACGCAAAGGCGCAAAGACGCCAAGTTCGGAAGGAAGAGACGAATTAGCTTGGAGAATTTTTTCGCCGTTATTATTCCGACCTTTGCGGCTCTTCGCGTCTTTGCGAGGGATAATCCGAGTCTGCTTTTGATTTTGCAGTGCTCGCTTCTGACCGGTGCAGCGATTATGGAACTACAAGACGATCCGCGATTCATCAAGGGCATTGAAGAGTTCAACAATGGATTGTATTTCGAGTGCCACGAGACCCTCGAAGAGATCTGGCTGGAGGAGCATGGCGAGGAGCGCAAATTTTATCAGGGCATCATTCAGATCGCCGCTGGCTATTACAAGCTCGAACAGGGCGTGCCGGCGGGCGCGTTGAAGCTCTGGCGCATGGGTATGGAAAAACTCCAGGCTTACAGCCCGGTGTATCTCGGCGTTAACGTCGACGCCCTGGTGGCCGGCGTCAGCGCCAATCTTGCCGCGTTGGAAAAAGATCAACAGCAAACCGCCAGCGCTTTGGGTGCGCCGACCATCCAGCTGTTCTGTTAACCCTGCCGCTTCATGATTCGCTGCACCGACGTTGGCAAAGTTTATCAGCAGGGCGAAAACCGAATTATCGCCCTCGCCGGTGTGTCGCTGGAGATTCCCCAGGGCGCATTCGCGGCGGTGATGGGGCAGAGCGGTTCGGGGAAAAGCACGCTGTTGCATCTGATCGGCGGCTTGGACCGGCCGAGCAGCGGCGAGTTGCTGGTCGACGGCCGGTTGATCGGTCAGATGGCGGACGATCAAGTGACGCTGTTTCGCCGCAACCAGATCGGTTTCATCTTTCAGTTTTTCAATCTATTGCCGACGTTAACCGCGGCGGAGAACATCGCGCTGCCCTTCGTGCTCGACGGCCGCAGCAAGGCCGAGGCGGATACGCGCGCCGCCGCGCTGCTGGCCAAAGTCGGTTTGCAACATCGCCAACAGCATCTCCCCGAGGCGCTTTCCGGCGGCGAGATTCAGCGCGTGGCCATCGCCCGGGCGCTGGCGTTTAACCCGCCGATACTGCTCGCCGACGAGCCCACCGGCAATCTCGATTCGCAAAACGGCAGCGCGATCCTCGACCTGTTGCGCCTGGTCAATCGCCAGGACGGTTGCACCATCGTCATGGTGACCCATAGCGAGGAGGCGGCGGGATATGCCGATCGGAAGATTTACTTGCGCGATGGGCGGGTGGAACGGGTAGAAGAAAATAACCGTAAAGAGTAAGGAGTCAGGAGTAAGGAGTTAGGAGTCCCCACCCCTAACTCCTTACTATTCACTCCTTACTGTTTCTGGAGGAAGCATGGCATTTGAATCGATGGGTGATTTTATCACCGCGGCGGACCAGGTCGGCGAGGTGTTGCATGTCGAAGGCGCGGACTTGGAGATGGATGTCGGCGGATTGACCGAACTGACGGCGGAAAAAAACGGGCCGATGGTGCTGTTCGACAAGTTCGCCGGCTATCCGGCGGGCTTTCGCGTCGCCGCCAACGCCAACCGCACGCTGCGCCGTTTTGCCTTGGCCATGGGTTTGCCCCTCGACATTCATCCGTTGGAATTGCTGCGCCGCTGGCGCGACAAGCGGGCGGATTCAAAACCGATTGCCGCGCGGGTGGTCAAAGACGGACCGGTGCTGGCCAACGTACAGCAAGGCGACGCCGTCAACATTGAAAACTTCCCCGCGCCGCGTTGGCATCCCGGCGACGGCGGCCGCTACATCGGCACCCAGGATATGGTGATCGTCCGCGATCCCGAACAGGGCTGGGTCAACATGGGCTGCTATCGCGCCATGGTGCAGCGCCGCGACCGCGTCAGCCTGTGGATCAATCCGCAGAAGCATGGGCGGATTCTCGCGCAAAAATATTGGCGCGACGGCAAGGCCGCGCCGGTGGCGGTGGTGTTCGGCTGCGAGCCGGTGACTTGGATGACGGCGTCGATGTCGCCGCCCTTCGGCACGTCGGAGTATGAACTCGCCGGCGCCTATCGCGGCAGTCCGGTCGACGTTGTCGAGTTGCCGCTGACCAAGCTGCCCGTGCCGGCGCACGCCGAGATCGTCATCGAAGGCGAGATTCCGCCGGAGAGCGAAGAGACCGCGATGGAAGGGCCGTTCGGCGAATGGCCGGGCTATTACACTCATCAGGGACCCGAAGCGGTGGTGCGCATCAAGCGGATTTACTATCGCGACAATCCGATCATCGCCGGCGCGCCGCCGCTGCGGCCGATCAACTGGAGCAACTTCACCAACTATGTCCATCTGTGGGAGCATCTCGAACGCTCCGGCATCACCGACATCAACGGCGTCTGGGGTTTTTACAACGGTCTGCTCACCGTGGTGTCGTTGAAGCAACGCTACGCCGGCCATGCCAAGCAAGCCTTGATCACCGCCGCGGGGTTTCGCCACGGCGACATGAAGACCTATTACGTCACCGTCGACGACGACATCGATCCGACCAATCAAGAAGAAGTATTGTGGGCCATGTGCACACGCGTCGACCCAGCCACGGCGGTCGATGTTCTGCGTGACGCCTGGACCGCCGACTTGGACCCGCGGGTCTCGCCGGCGCGGCGCGCGGCGGGAGATCTGACGGTTGGCAGAATGCTGATCAACGCCTGCAAGCCCTTCGCCTGGCGCGAGCAGTTCGCCAAGACCAACGTCTTCGGCGCCGAAGACCGCCAGAAGCTGCAAGCCAAGTGGGGCGATCTGTTGGCGACGATCGGCGCGAAGTGAGAGTCGGTCGATGCACCGCGAAAGCCTAGCGCGACGAAGCGACAATCGAAAAGAAGAATGGCCGCAAAGAACGCAAAGGTCGCAAAAAAGAATCCGGGTGTAGGGGCGGGTTCAAACCCGCCTCTTGGCTTTCCCAGACTTCGCTGGAGAAAAGAGGTTCGCCTGTCGGCGAACAGCTGCAATCAAAACTCGGTATATCTCTCGCAAAGGCGCTAAGCTCACTAAGGTGACGGGCGATGCCCGTCATCCCGAGGAAACACCAGGGATCTAAGATAGATTTCTCCCAAGGGTCGAAATGACAACAATTCCGAACTTGGCGTCTTTGCGTCTTGGTGAGAGGAATTTCCGAATCCGAGAATTTTCGACTCCCGGAATATTAAAGCCGCATGCTATGACAAACATGTTGGGGTTAGTTTTTGGATAGAAATGCGCAGTACACGAAGTTTGGAATTAAGGCCGGCCGGGTTCGGCATCTGAGGGTTGGCCGCACCCTTCGACTGGCTGCTCAGGGCGATCGGGAACGCAAGGGGCGTAATTTATTTTGTATGATATATGCTCTGCGGGAGCGGTGCGGCGATCGCCCAGCGGATTCGGAGAGTAAGGGAGCGCGGACATTCCTGTCCGCGAGTTTTGTCCGATAGTCGCGGGTTCGAAAACCCGCGCTCCTTTGAAGGCGCGATTGGGCACGACGTGAGAGTATCGTCGTGCCTTGCTGTGCGACGGGCTTATTCGAAGTTATTTATTTTGGAGGATCGATGGAAATTAAACATAAACTGATCAGCGCGGATTCCCATGCCGGGTTTGACCGCGATGATTTCACCAAGCGCATGTCCGCCAGCAAGTGGGGCGAAAAGATTCCGCAGATCGTCGAAACCAAGGTCGATGGCAAACGGATCGATCGCTGGACGGTATATGGAGAAGTGCGCCATGGCGATGTCGCCAATTGCCCGGCTCTGATGGGCGAGCCGTTTCCGACCTACCCGAAACTCTACGAAGAGATTCCCAAGGCCTACCATGATCCGCAGGCGCGCCTGGCGATGCTCGATGCCGATGGCGTCGACGCCGAGGTGCTGTTTCCCAATCCGCCGGGCGGATCGTTCTTCGAACCCGGCGATGTCGACTACGAGCTGGACGTCGTGCGCGCCTACAACGATACGCTGGCCGAGTGGAAACGGGTCAGCGACCGCTACGTGCCGTTGGCGATCGTGCCGTACTTGAGCGCGCCGGCGGTGATCAAGAAAGAACTCGAACGCGCCGCGGCGGCGGGCCATCGCGGCGTCAATCTCATGGGGCAGATGCCCAAAGGGCTGCCGCATATCACCGATCCGTACTGGAATCCGCTTTGGGAGGTTTGCCAGGCGTTGGAGCTGCCGATTCATTTCCATGGCTCGGCCGGGTTGAGCGCCGGCGCATCGGTGCGCAAGTGGAGCGGCTATTCCCATCGCCAGGCCCATTCGGCGCAGACCGCGACTTCGGCGGTGACGCCGGCGCAGATCGTGCCGCAATTTATTTTTTCCGGCATCACCGAAAAGTTTCCCGGCTTGATCAGCGTGTTTCCCGAGGCCGGCGTCGGCAGTCTCAACTACGTCATCGCCACCTGCGATCACGAGTGGGAGAGCCGCCATCTCTGGACCGAAGGCATCACCACGCGGCCGAGCGAGATCGTGCGCCGGCAGATGTACGTGAACTTTTGGTTCGAGGCCGAAGGCATCAAGCTGCGCGACGACATCGGCGTCGACAACATCATGTGGGAATCGGATTTCCCCCATGTGGCGTCGTACTATCCGCATTCCTGGCGCGAGGTCGAGCGCGTGCTCACCGGCGTGCCCGAGGCCGACCGGCGCAAGATGCAATATGAAAACGCGGTCAAGTTGTACAAGATCGACGCGGTGCTGCCAAGCAATTAATCGGAGCATTCACCGCGGAGGCGCGGAGTACGCAGAGTAAAGAGGGGGCGAGTTAATAAGTTATCCGAACTCTGCGATCTCTGTGTCTCTGCGGTGAAAATCGTCTGATTTCACCTAATCAGTGATATCGAGAGAGGAAAGTTTGCATGCATTTGAAATATGGCTTTATCAGCGTCGACGATCATGTTCAGGAGACGCCCAATCTGTGGACCAGCCGGGTGCAGAAAAAGTTTGCTGACCGGGTTCCTCATTTGGTTACTGCCAAAGATGGCAGCGAGCAGTGGTTCCTGGATGGGCAAGTGTTTGCTCGACGGCCGCACTGCGCGGGCCGGGGCGTTGATGGCGGATCGTAATGAAGATCCCAAACGCTGGGCCGATGTGCCGGCGCCGGCGTTTACCCCGGCGGAGCGCTTGAAGGCGATGGACTCGGCGGGCATCGACTATTCTGTCCTCTATCCGACGGTAGCCGGCTTCGCTGGGGAGACTTTCGGCCGCTTGCAAGACTCCGAGTTGGAGATCGCCTGCGTCCAGGCTTACAACGATTGGTTGATCGACGAGTGGGCGAGCGCCAGCGAGCGTTTCATCCCGCAGTGCCTGGTGCCGATCTGGCCGGTGGAAGCGGCGATCGCCGAGATCAAGCGCGCGGTCGGCCGCGGCCATCGCGGCGTGATCTTGCCGTCCTTGCCCATGCATTTGCGTGACGTTCCCCATATCAGTGGCCCTGAGTATGACCCGCTCTGGTCGCTGTGCGAACAATTAGCCGTGCCGGTTTGTCTCCATGCCGGCGCGTCGCCGGAGTTACAGTCGCCGCTGCCGCCTAATATGAAGCCGGCGCTGGCCGCGGCGGTGGACGCGGCGACCAAGCCGGTGTCGAGCGTGTTCGTGATTTCGCTTTATTCGTTTTCGCGGGTGTTGCTGCGCCATCCGAAACTGCGCTTGGTGCTTGCCGAGAGCGCCCTCAGTTGGGGCATGCTTTATCTGGAATGGGCCGATCACCAGTTCGAACATGACGGTCTCGCCCGCGAAGGTTACGACCTGACACCGTTGCAGATGTTCAAGCGCCAATGTTTCTTCAACGCCTGGTACGATCCCGTCGCGCCGTTCACCGATTACATCGGCGCCGATCGCATTCTCTGGTCGGCCAATCTTCCACTCGCGAACTCGACCTGGCCGCGCACCCGGGAAACCATCGATCATTGTTTCAAGGGAGTTTCGGCGGAAGACCGCGAAAGAGTGTTGTGGAAAAATGCCGCGGAGCTGTATCGGCTGTAGAAGTTGGATAGCGGGTTTTCACGAACTCGTTGCGATCGATGCTCCGGTGCGAAATCTTTAGATTGTAAGGTTTGCTCCCGACTCCGAGCGAAAAGACGACAGTTCAGTCGAGGCACGATATGAAGGCAGTGTGGTACGACAAGCAGGGCCCGGCGCGCGAAGTCTTTCAACTACGGCGATCTGCCCACGCCGGAAGCCGGCCCCGGCGAAGTTCGCATCAAGCTTGAAGCGTCGGGCGTCAATCCGTCCGACACCTATCGCCGCGCGGGCACCGTAGACCCGATGGAGTATCCGCGCGTGATCGCCAACAGCGACGGCGCCGGCATTCGTCGACCAGATCGGTTCAGGCGCCAAGCGTTTCAAAATCGGCGACCGAGTCTGGCTCTACAACGGCCAGCGCAACGGCCGCGCCTTCGGCACCGCGGCTGAATACATCGCGCTCGACGAAAACCTGGTCACGCCGCTGCCGGACAATGTGTCGTTCGCGGCAGGCGCAACGCTCGGTGTGCCCGGCATGACCGCGTGGGTCTGCCTGTTTCACGCTGGTCCCATCGACGGACAAACGGTGCTGGTCACCGGCGGCGCCGGCGCGGTCGGTCACTACGCGATTCAGTTGGCGAAATGGGGCGGTGCGCGCGTCATCACGACCGTGAGCACGCCGCAGAAGGCCAAGATCGCCGAGGCCGCCGGCGCGGACCTTGTGATCGACTACAAGCAGGAGGATGTCGCTGAACGGGTGCGCAGATTCAGTCCTAGGGGTGTGGACCGCATCGTCGAAGTGGACTTCGGCGGCAACATCGCCACCACGGAAAAGATCCTCGCGCGGTTCGCCACCGTTGCTGTCTATGCCAGCAAGGGCAATCTGACGCCCAAGGTGACGGTCCGCGCGCTGACCGGCAAGAACGCCACTATTTACTTCCTGCAGCTTCCGCTGACGCCGACGGCGCTGCAGCGAAAGGCGCAGGCCGGAATGGCCGAGTGGCTCGCAGGCGGGCGCAGAATTCATATGATCGCAGCGCAGTTTGCTCTGAAGGAAACCGTCGAAGCTCACCTTGCGGTCGAAGCTGGCACCAAGCTCGGCACCGTTATCGTCGACTGCACGCGTTGAGCGCGGTCGGATTCTAGCTTGTGGATGAGAAACTAGGGAGTGGGGGAGATTACAGGCTCCTTGGAAAAAAAGTCGAATAGACCTGTGGGCTCAAAAGAAAGAAGTAATCACCACTGACATGTCCCTAAAGAAGGCAGTCGAGGGGTTTTGAAACTCGCCCTCCGGCATGGCTAATTTTGGATTAAGCTTGTTCTATTAATTTTCCTTCAAAAAAGAGATCTATTCTGGGTTTAAAGAAGCCCTTTGCGCGTAAGACGGCAGTTTTGCCTCCCACCTCGAAAGTAATCTCTTGGGGAAGGTCCAACCACTGAGAATTATTCCACGTCTGCGCGTTATTTCCGTCGACCATTAGTTTGCCGGTTCGGGTGTCGTTCCTGCCATACTCAACTTCAATCAGGTGTTTCTTCGCTTCGATTTCTATTGACCATGTCCTGTCCATTATGATTCTCCAAATGGGTGGGCCTTCCAAAGCTGGTAGGCCACCGTCCTAAGGTTTCATCACGCAATTCAATTCATGAGCTTAACCTATGCCAACGGGGAGGAACTGCTGTCCAATAGTAGACAGCTTTACGAATAATTATCGTGAGCTTTGAGCGACGCGAGAAAGCAGAAACCGCCAGGATTGAAGTGTTTCTCCATCAGATCGATTTAGATCGATTGGCTTTGTCGGTGGGGTTAGCGCAGCGCATTCCCCACCGAAGGGAGTGATCTTGAAATTGCATGAAGCAGGCCACGGCCTGAGCCCTTCTCCTTTTTCGATCGTTCACCTCAGCGACCATCGACCCCCGCCGTTTAGGATGGACGGGCCAGCGGAAAATTTATATAGATGGGGCGGAAACGCAATATGGCACCACACGGGGCACGCACGTTCGTGCGAAATCGAGGTGAGGCGTGATCACGAGTCTGACGCATGTCGCCGTCGCGACGGTGGCGTTGCTGGTTCTCGTTTGGATCCTGGGGCGCGTCAAAGCTTGGCTGCTCAGGCGGTTGGAACGGATTGCTTTCCCGCCCGATACATTGCTGCCGGGACTGGCGACGGATTTTCACCCGCATATCGTGCAGGCGGAAAAATCCATCATCGGTCTACTGTGGACCGCGACGATCATTGCTCTGCTCTATTTGTGGCTTGTCTACTCCCTCGGGCAATTTTCCCAAACCGCTTCTTGGGCCGAGCAACTCCAAGGGTTCCTGTTCGCGCTATTCTGGAACTTCGCCAAGGGCGCGCTCGGGGCGGTGCCTGGGCTTGTCGCCGTCGTGATCGTTTTTCTGATCGCGCGCTGGGTTGTGCGCTTGATCAGGATTGTCTTCGATAAGGTCGAATCGGGCGGGCTCTCACTGCCCTGGTTAGAGCGCGACACCGCGCGAACCACACAGACCCTGTTCATTATGATCGTATGGCTCTTCGCGTTGGTCGCCGCTTACCCTTACATCCCGGGGTCGGAAACCGACGCGTTCAAAGGCTTGAGCGTGCTCATCGGACTCATGGTCACACTCGGCTCGACCGGTATCATCAATCAGATCATCAGCGGCCTCTTTGTCGTCTATTCCAAAAGCGTCAGAGCCACGGATTACGTGCGCGTCGGCGACGTCGAGGGGGAAGTCCTGGACGTGGGATTTTTGGCGACCAAGTTGCGCACAGCCAGGCAGGAAGAGATCACCATTCCGCATTCGGTTCTGGTCGGGACAGCGACGACGAATTACAGCAGCCTGGCCGGCGACAATGGCATGGCCGTCACCACTGCCGTAACGATCGGCTACGACGTTCCCTGGCGCCAAGTTCATGCGCTTTTGCAGTTGGGAGCGGCGCGCACCGGTGGCCTTCGCCGGGATCCCCCGCCGCGGGTCATGCAGCGAGAGCTTTCCGACTTTTACGTGCAGTACCTGTTGCTGGCGCACCTCGAAGAGGGCAAGAACCGCGCCGCAGTTCTATCTGATTTGCATGCGCAAATTCAGGACGCCTTCAATGAATTCGGCACGCAGATCATGTCGCCGCACTTCGAGTCACAGCCGGAAAAGCCGGTTTTTGTGCCAAAGTCCGAGTGGCACGCCGCTCCCGCCGGGCCACCGGATTCGCCCGCGGGTCCTGTGGGTTCTCAACAAGAGGCGAAAAAGACCGTGTCGCCGGAAGGGTAGAAGTTGGAATTTGTTCCTTAAACATTTATTCGATCAATGAGTGGTACGTAAATTGTTTAGATTGCGAGGCCTGGCCCAACAGCTGCTCGAAGCTCACCTGGCGGTCGAAGCTGGCACCAAGCTTGGCACTGTTATCGTCGACTGCACACGTTGAGCAGGGTCGGATTCAGACTTTGCCGATCGGTAAAGCGCAGCGTAACCCGAGCTACGGGACTTTCTTGCCAATCAGCGGGCTTAGGACTGAATTCATTTTTCGACGACCGAATCCTATAAGATTTGTCTGTAGCGACCTACAGGTCAATGCTGCGGAGTGCAAGTGTGCTGTGCAGGTATGTTGGTAATCTACTGACCAGGTATATTGGAATAACCGCGGATGAAAACTGATTGACAAGTTGTTGATCGAAAAGATAAGAGTCTGGACACGGTAGGTTTGGGATTCCCTAATATACTGGTCATTATAATCAACGGTTAGGCTTACTCTCGCAAGTGACTACGGAGGATAGTACGAATGCCGCGTGTCGCTGCCCTGTTTCGTTACCCTGTGAAGGGCTTCACTCCCGAAGAGTGCGAAACGTTGACGGTTCTCGACGAAGGGAAAATTGCCGGCGACCGTGTCCTCGGCATACGGTTTGCTGACACCGAAGCGGCCGATGATGCCTGGAGCAAGAAAACGGGAATGGTGGCCCTTGAAGACAGCGGGCAGGCACGTCTGCACATTCGGTTTGAGGAAGAGGCGCTTCGGTTACGCATCAGCTTAGCCAGCACCGTCTTGGTGGATGAGGTGCTTAACAATGACGGTAGAAAGCGGATCGCCGCTGCAGTGGCGGATTATGCGCTCAAGCTCGATGAGAATCCGCTTTCCGGCCACCCGGAGCGGCTCCCGCTACGAGTCATTGGCAACGGCATCACACCGCGATACAGGACGAGAGAATGGCCAGGTGCGCTCCAGGACGCGGGAGTCTCCATGCGCTTGCGGCTACGTTTAGGGACGCCGAAGTCAGCGAGCTTCGTTTTCGCTCCAACATCGCGGTAGATAGGCTGGGTGCTTGGGAGGAGCAAAGCTGGGTGGGGCGAAAGGTTCGCATAGGCACGGTTGAGTTTGACGTGGTCAAGCCGAAGCTCAGGTGCCTTGCTACGCATGCAAACCCTAAGACAGGTGAACGGGACCTGCCGATTCTGACGACGCTGACCAGGGTTTTTGGGCACGAGCAGCCAACGTTTGCAGTGACAATGTTTCCTAGTCACGGCGGCGGACGAATTCACGCCGGCGATGAAGTCAGCCTTGTTGATTAAAAACAGGTCAAGGCCAGATCGGTGAAACTAAAGGTTTGTGCCAGGTTTCTATCAGTGCATTTTTGCCTAACCATTCGCTTCAGACCGATCGCCAATAGCGACGGCTGAGTTTGGCGTTGGGCTCTGGTGTATGAATACGAGAATCAGGGACTTCACGCGGTTACTCAGAGAGGCGTTTGCTGAAGCAAGGGCCGCCGGCTTTGAAAATGCGGCAAACGATCTGGAGCATGTTGCCGTCGCGGCGTTCACCGCATCGTCGGAAAGGCTTCAGGAACACGGTCTCGCCATCAAGCACTTCTTGAAGGTTACTCACGACACCTTGCCACGCTCAACCAAGGCGAAGCTGAAGGCATGTCTGACGGAGACCGAGCTGGCAAGCACCGGCTGGCGGAGGCTTATGGCACTTCTGAAAAGGAGTCATGCACTTAGCTGAATGTTCAAACGCTTGCCGCGACAACGTCATTGGCGCCATCGCGGGCCTCACAAGATGTTGCCAGGAACGCGCAACAGCGGTCGCCTGTGTTCTGGCATCGTCCCCCGCCGCGCCGCCGAACGTGAACGTTAGCACTGCGTGGCGCCGGTGGTTTAACGAAACCGCGGCAGAAGTTCCGTGCTGATCAGCTCCAAGCTCTCTTCGAAGCGATCGTATTGCAGTCGTAGGTCGAAAACCAAATGCTCGACGCCTCGCCCGCGGTACTTTTCGATCTCGGCGGCGCAGTCATCGGGGTTGCCGACGATCAACAAACCTTCCAGGTCTTCGATGGTTTGAAACTTTCCCGACGGCGGTTTGATCCAGTGGCTGCTTCCTTCCGAACTCTCGGCGAGGGCGGCGACGTCGACGCTGTCGCGCGCTTTCCTACGATCCTTCTCGATACGGGTGATGGGAATATTGCCGAGAATAATTTTCCGATCGGTGATCTGCCGCAAATATTTTACCCGGTCGTCGAAAGTCGCCAGCGGCACGCGGCCGGGAATCCAACCGTCGCAATACTCGGCCACTCGTCGGATCGCGGCGCGCGTGCTGCCGCCGCCGAAGATCGGGATGGGTTCAACCGGCTTGGGTTCGATGGTGACATGATCGAACGAAAACACCTTGCCCTTATAGGACACGTTATCTTCGTTCCAGATCAAGCGCGCGATCTCGACGGTCTCGCGCATGATGTCTACGCGATCCTCAAGGCGCATGCCGACCGTGGCGAGTTCCTCGGGATTGAATCCCAAACCGATTCCGGCGATCACCCGGCCGCCCGCAAGATACGAGAGACTGGCGAGGTCTTGGCTGAGTTTGAGCGGCCAGCGCACTGGCACCAGCACCGCGGTGCCTAAGGTTATTTTTCTCGTCACGGCGGCGACCGCCGAAAGCGTAACGAAGGGTTCGACGAACCTTAAGCCGGCCCGCTCCATGCCGTGCGGGTTCCAGATCAAGTGATCGCGCACCCAGATGGAATCAAATCCCAATTCCTCGCACAGCTTACCGCCGTCGATGATGCGTGACGGTGAAGCGGTTTTGCCGAAGTGCGGCAATAACACGCCAAATTGCATTTTCACGACCCCGTTAGTCACTTAACGCGGTTCATTCTCCGAGTCATCGACGATGTGAAAATCCTCTCCGGCCGGAGCGTAGATCTCCAGCACGCGGGCAATCTTGTCGCCACAATTGCCGGCCTGGTGGCGTACGCCAGGCGGGATGAAGGCCACCTCGCCGGGGCCGAGGCGATACTTTTTCCCCTCGACGATCGCCTCGACGTTGCCTTCCAGGACGACGTAAATATTTTCCGCTTTAGCGTGATAGTGCGTCGGGCCGGGGCCCGAATCGACGTTGATCAGATTGATATGCACGTCGACGTTCTTTGCGCCGTCGGCTTCGTCCACCAGACGGAGCGCTTTGCCACGGTCCCAGCGCATCAGCCTAATCGGCGCATCTTCGATTCGCATCACCTTTAAGGGCATGAGTTCACCTCCAATTGTTTTTTGAGCAGTAATGGGAAACCCCCACCTTGTCAAGTTGGCCGCGCTCATTGGTTCAACTTTCCCGCCCACCGTGATAAGAGCAGGACAAGACGCATCGCCATGAACTTTCCCGAGACCATCAAACTTTTGCAGTTTCGCGCGGCGTACAACTTGCCGGTGCATGCCGGGGTCGAGAGCGGAATTTTCGCCCACCACGGGCTTGGCGTTGAAGCCGCCTACACGCCGGGCTCGGTGTTTCTTAGCGAAGCGCTGAGAGCCGGCCGCTGCGATATCGGCCACACGGGCGCCGACGACGTGATCGCCGATGTCGAAAGCGCAGAGGGCTCCGACTTGTTCATCTTCATGGGGCTTCATCCGGGTCTTTTCAGTTTGGTCGGCGCGCCGGACTGCCCAAGCGTCAATTCACTGCGCGGCAAATTCATTGGCGTCGATGCCAAAACCAGCGGCCTGGTCTTAGTGCTGGTAAAATTGCTTCAGGACCGAGGCTTTGCGAGAGACGATTATGAATTGATCGAGGTCGGCGGTTGGCAAGGCCGCTATGAGTCCTTAATGGACGGTAAAATCAGTGCGACTCTGTTAACCGAGCCTTTCGTCGCGAATTCCCTGAGTGCCGGCGGTCATCTGCTGGCGCGAGATTTCGAGATGATCCCCACTTACCAAGGCACCTGCGGGGCGGCGAGCCGGAGTTGGGCAGAGCGAAATCCTGATCGCATGATTCGTTACATCCGCGCCTACGTGGAAGCGACCGAGTGGTGTTTCGCGAGCGCGAATCGCCTGGCTTGCATCGACATGCTCGCGCGCCACAACGATATTCAGGGAAGCGTAGCCGAACGCACACTCGATGCGCTGCTCGATCCACGGCACGGCCTGTACCCCAGAGCGGCCGTCAATCTGCCGGGAGTTCTGACCACGATCGAGTTACGAGCCCAACTGGGCTATATGGCCCAACCCGTTCCGCCGGTGCAGAAGTATGTCGATCTTTTCTATTATCGGAATGCAATGGCGATCGGCGAATGAGAACTATGATGAAGGATCTGCGTTGCAGCTTACTGGCGTCAGAGCCACGGATTACGTGCGGACGGCGTCAAGTGCGACTAGATGCGATGGACGAAACCGCCGGAGGTACTGATGCGGGCGCATGGGCCGATGCGGCGGCAGTCGCTACCAGTCAACCAATAACAAGCACATTGGTTAGTGCTATCGAGCCGCGAGTCTGGGGAGGCATTGCCGCTCCAGATCCCCGATCAAAGCATTGACTAACCAAGCTTAAGACCTGCCACGCACGGCAATGACAGAGAAGGGGATCGACTTACTGTCGAGTCCCACGATGCCGACGGGGAAGTCCACAACCCACGAGATATTCGAGTTGAACGCGATAGAAGTAGACGACCAGTAGCTGGACGCAACGAAATTCGAGAACGGATCGCCCTCAATTGCTTGCCCGGTACCCTCGGCATTCGAAATTGCGGGGTCAAAAAATGCAAAATCTACTAGGCTATAAAGCTCCCGTATGTTCGGCAGTCGCCAGTCCGTTCTATGATCTCCTCTTCTGCCGCTCGTGTCACCGCAGTTGTTGCTGTTCATCTTGCCAGCCGCAGTTGAGACTTGCAACATCACTGAGGGCTGTTTGCCAGATTCTAGTCGCCCCCGGACAATTGGCATTCTTCAACCAGATCAAACCTGTCAGCTTGTCCTTAATCGTCCCGTCTCTTGTTGTCTTTAAAACGCGGTGTCGGCAACTCTACGCCTTTCTGTAGCGCTCCGTCTTGCCCCGTCCTGCGCAGTCGATCTGGGTTCCTCGGCGTCATAGCTGATCACCTGACCCGTCTGTGGCACAGGTGCCTGAACAGCCCAAACCGCTCCCGCCCACAACACGCAAAGAAGCACCAGAAGCCCGATTCTTAAATTGCGCATGTCCATTGCTCCTTTCTCTTCCGTTGTATTGATATATTGATGTTTTCGCCGCATCTTCCCGCGCCGCTACAAACTCTGACTCTCGCTCTAACGGACGATCAATCAAATAAGTGATATTGTCCTCCAGCGTGCATATCTAGAATGCGCAAAGCGTAGGCCACGACTAACTAGGCGAAAGTCTCTTATTGTGTAGCGGGAACCTCTAAAAATTGTCGCGAGTGCGAAAAATCTCATCGGCTCTTATTCAGGCATGGGAAAGGGCGACGGTTAGGGTGTGAAACCTTTCCTGATGCCTGAGAGCATCCCTGGAAGTGTGGCGGCAGGGAGAATATCGTTCACGGGGCATGCACTTATGGACCCCATCCCAACAGACTAGCAACGGCGCTGCTGGGATCGAACTGATTTCTCTCACAGGTCGATTTAAATCGATTGGTGAATTAGGTTAGTACCAGCTCGATCCGAATTGAACTTGACTCCCTGCCACGTTGTGAGAGATATAATTTTACCTTTATCAGAGAAGGTGTGCAGTGATATGCAGGCTCGCGGCGCGAGTCGAAGTTTCTGGTAACATCGGACAAAGTGCCACTTGCGCAAAATACGCTCAATTAATCATGGAGGTTCCCTATGCCTAAACCATTCGTCGTCACGCCCGGAAACGCACCGAGCCCGTTAAAGCTGGTGGGCGAGCAAATCACTGTGCTCGCCTCGGGTGCACAGACCGGCAGTTATGAAATCTTCCTGCAACAGGGGCCCGAAAGCAGCGGCCCGCCGCCGCATAACCATCCTTGGGATGAATCGTTTTATGTCATCAAGGGCGAGATCGCGTTCGGCATTGACGGCAGCGAGACCACTGCCTTGCCAGGCACGCTCGTGCATCTACCTGCCGGGACCACGCACTGGTTCCGCTTCGGCAAAGGCGGTGGCGAAATGATATCGATGACTTCGCGCGAAGGCGCCTCGCTTATGTTCACCGATCTCGATCGCGAGATTTCGCCGGACAAGCCAGATCTAGGGAAACTTGTCGAAGTTGCTCAGCGGCACGGATTAGCCGTAATTCCTCCGGCTAATAGTTAGCTCGTCCGTCGCTGGAGTTGTTTTCGCTGTGGGATTACACCGACTCGTAAGACTGAAAAGTATTGGGGGGTAGAGTGCCATGCTAAAATTCAGAGTTGTGGCTTTGTCTGTGTTGTTTTTCCAATTGGACCGGGTCCCAACTATGGGCCAACTTCGGTAATGGCGGCGGCGAAGACCGATCAGAAGGTTAGCGCAGTCGTCGCCCTGCCCGGCGTGCAGGTGGAGACCCTGAATCCTTACGGTCACTCGACCACGCAGGTCTATCCGACTTGGAAACATGTCATCGAGCCGCTGATCGAGTGGAATTGGAGCAAGAAACGCATCGTGCCGATTCTCGCCGAGTCGTGGAGCAATCCGGACCCGAGCACATGGCTGTTCAAGCTGAAGAAGGGCATCAAGTTCCACGACGGCAGCGAGTTTACCTCGGCCGATGTCGTGCACTCTTTGACGCGCATCCAGAAGGACCCCGATAGCAAACAGGTCACCTCGATCGCCCACGTCGATGCGATTGAGGCGGTGGATCCTTTAACGGTCCGATTGCACACCAAGAAACCGGATGCCGCGCTGCTGTTTCGCCTCGGGCAGCGCTTTATCACCAACAAGGCGGCTTACGATCGCTTGGGCGCGGCGGCTGCCGACAAGCTGGCGCTCGGCACAGGGCCTTATAAGTTCAAGGAGTGGGTGCGCGGCCAGTGGTTCGTCGTGGAAAAGAACCCAGGCTACACCCATAGCGATCACAGGCCGACGGTTGATGAGATCGTTTTTCGCAACATTCCCGAGTCGGAGGTGGCGATCACCTCGCTGTTAAACAAAGAAGTCGACATCATCTCCAACGTTCCGCCTGAGAGCGCGGCGCGAGTGACGGGCCTGGCGCGGATCGAGAGCGCGCGCACGATCAACATCATGTTTCTCGGCATGCACAGCTCGGTGCCGCAGTTCCAAAACAAACTGGTGCGCCAGGCGGTGAACTATGCCATCGATCGCAAGGCGCTGACGCAAAACGTGCTCAAGGGCTATGCCTATCCGATGGACGCGCCGGTGGGACCGGACCAGTACGGATACGGTCGCGAGATCAGTCCCAAGTACACCCATGATCCGGCGAGGGCGAAGAAGTTACTGGCCCAAGCCGGCTTTCCCAACGGCTTTGAGGTCGATTTCCTAGTACCCGTTGGCCAATACAACAAGGTCAAGGATGTCGCCGAGGCGATCGGCGGCATGCTCAACAACGTGGGGATACGCGCCAAGCTGCGCACGCAAGATCAAGACAGCGGTTTTGCCGCCATCCAAAATGGCAAAGCCGGCATGTATATTTTCGGGCGCGGCGCGGTCGTCGACCCCAGTGAATACCTGCACCAGTACTTTCGCACCGGAGTCACCAAGCGGCTGGAGTTCTCCAACCCGGCGGTGGACGCCGCGCTGGAAGCGGAACAGGCGAGCTTCGATCCGGCCCAGCGCGTGAAGCTCCTGCAAAAGGCGATGTCGGTGCTGATGGACGAAGCGCCGGTGGCTTGGCTCTACCAGTATCAAGGCCTGCAAGGCGTGAGCAACAAGTTCGACTTCAAGGCGAATCCCGGCGAGGACGTCTACGGCTGGGATCTCAAACCGCGGGCACGCTAGTGCAGATTCTAAGAAGTCTGAGAGGCCAATCGGGAGTATGCTTCAAACGAAATTAATTTCCGTCATGCCGGTGCAAACCGGCATCCATCCCCATCGCCTTAACCTGGATACCGTTTTTCAACGGTATGACGGACGCTGTCCGTCACCTGGATTCCCGCGTGCGCGGGAATGACGGAAGGGAAGTCGACTTCGTGTCGGTAGATTAGAACCCCAGATCTGGAGCCGAAGGTTGTTCCGTTCTGAGAGCCGAATAGAGCCCAAACTATCATGACTTGCCTCTGGAGTGGGTAATCCGATTCTCGATGGGAGCGCGGACATTCTTGTCCGCCGATTCCCGCGGGCTAGAAAGCCCGCGCTCCTTTCATTCCCATCACTCCAACATTCCAATACTCCATCACTCCATATCTTCTCACGCCGCTTCTTCTCTGAACAAGCCCAAGCTTTCCAGCACCGGCCGGTCGGTGACGGAGAAAATAATCGCCGGTTCTTTCGACGATTTGTTTTCGAAGCGAGTGCCAGTTCCAGGACGGCACGAAGAAGCAGTCATGGGCGCCCCAGGCGAGTTGTTTGCCGTCGCCCTTTTGTTTGGCCGACGGTGGTGACGCCGCTGCCTTGGACGACATGGTAGATGGTGCTGCTGGTGTGGCGGTGCGGTTTGGTCGATTCGCCCGGCGGAATCATTTGCACCCAGCAGCCGATGGTCGGCATGGTCGGGCCGCCGGTGATCGGGTGCGAGTATTCCAACAGCACGCCGTCGTGAGCGTCGCGCTGGCCGGAGGCGGCGATCTCGTTCAAGCGCGCGCTCAGTGTCGCGCCATTTGTAATTGTACGGCAGCGCGGCGTTGCTCGACGTTGGTCATGCGCGGGCGAATCGCGCCGTATTGTTGCTTGCCGTAGCCGTCGGGCTTGACGATCGGCTGGGCCGGCCCTTCGGCGAAGTTTTCGTGAAAGTGTGGCGTCGAGGTGGTTGGTCAGTTGGGCGTCGAGGACGTCGAGCCAGACGAGATTTTTCTTGCCGCAGTTAAAATGGTCATGCCAGGTCCAGTTGGGCGTGAGCACGAGATCGCCGGGTTCCATCAGCATCTGCTCGCCTTCGACGTTGGTGTAGCCGGTGCCGTCGCCTTCGACGACGAAGCGCAACGCCGCCGCGGTGTGGCGATGGCACTCGGCGCGCTCGCCGGGTTTGACCAGCTGGATCGACATTTGCAATCGTGCGCGTGGTGGCTTTCTTATTGGTCAACGCAGGATTGACCAGCTGCACGGTGCGCCGTTTGGCGGCGTCGTCGATGCCGCCCAACTTGATCACTTCGCCGGACTCCATCAGGCAGGAGTGGATCACCGACCAGGGCCAGAGATGGGCACCAGGTCGGGATTCTTCTCGCGCGGCTGCCAGTGGCCGCCCAGGGAATATTCCGCCAAGCGATTGTGTAGGGCGATGACTTCAGGTGTTTCCGGGACGGCATGTGCGTCGGCCATAATTTTCTCCTCATGCGAATTTGTCGCTAATCTATCGTTAGATCGAGCGGAGTGTCAACGCGCTGTATTTACTTGTGTAGGGGCGGGTTTCAAACCCGCCTGTGGTTGTCACGGCGGTCGGTGGTTTGACACGGCTTGGGCCATCGGTTACGGTTTTTGAAATCAAATTTTTGAGAGTGAAACTATCGAATGTCGACCCAGCCATCAGCGCCGCAGTACCGGATTGAAGAGTATATCGTCAAGGAGCAGCCATTTTACGTGGCGAGCTCCGATGAGGTGGAGATCTTCGAAGCGGCGTACCGCCAGCGCGTGCCGGTGCTACTCAAAGGCCCCACCGGCACCGGCAAGACACGCTTCGTCGAATACATGGCGTGGAAACTGGGCCAGCCGTTGAGCATCGTCAAAGACGGCGCCAAAGGCGCGAAGAATGGCGACGTCGCTGGCAACGGCGCGGTGCCTCTGGTCACCGTGGCCTGCCATGAGGACTTGACCGCCAGCGATCTGGTCGGGCGCTATTTGCTCGACGCCAAGGGCACGCGCTGGATCGACGGGCCGCTGACGCGGGCGGTTCGGGTCGGCGGCATTTGCTATCTCGACGAAATCGTCGAGGCGCGCAAAGACACCACCGTGATCATTCATCCGTTGACCGATCATCGCCGGCTGTTGACCATCGATAAGTTGGGCGAAGTCATTGAAGCGGCGGATAATTTCTTGCTGGTGGTGTCGTACAACCCCGGCTATCAAAACGTGCTCAAGGATTTGAAACATAGCACGCGCCAGCGCTTCGTCGCTCTCGACTTTCAGTTCCCGGATACCGAGCGCGAGGCGAAAATCATCGAGCATGAATCGGGCGTCGACGAGCAGAACGCCGTGCAGCTGGCCAAGCTCGGCCACAAGGTGCGCAATCTGCGCGAGCATGGTTTGAAAGAGGGCGCGAGCACGCGGGTATTGATCTACGCCGGCCGCTTGATCAAGGAAGGCATCGCGCCGCGCCGCGCCTGCCAGGTCGCGGTCACCTGGGGCATCACCGACGACCCGCAAGTGCAGCGGAGCCTGGAAGAAGTCGTCACGGCAATCTTCCCGTGAGAGATTCGGAATTTTGACCGCAAAGAACGCAAAGGTACGCAAAAGAAGAACTCGTTCATGCAGCGCAAGACCAGGCCGTTTGCAAAGACTAGCTGAGACTTAGTACTTCAGTCATCGAAGGACACGAAGAGCACGAAGGAAGAGATTTAACGCGAAGGATTGGCAATCCGTTCCTACTTTGCGTTCTCTGCGTTCTTTGCGGTTAATCTTCCCATGTCTCCCTCCTGATTCACCTGCCGTTGAGCTGGCGCCGATCCGTGAGATGTTGGGATTTTATTGCCATGCGTTGACCGAGCGGCGCGTCGAGCTGCAGGATTTGCAGCAGCTTATCGATAAGAACATCGGTTGGTCGAAGAGCGATGTCGCCACCAGCGATGGGGCGGCGATTTTTCTGCCGGCTATCGTCGAGCGCTTCGACGCGCGGGCGGACAACTATGATTATCTCAAAGTCATGCTCACCCAGCAGGCCGGCCATCTCGAGTTCGGCAGCTTCGAGTTCGAGTTCGAGCGGCCGTCGACGCAGTTCACCGATCTGCGGCCGAAGTTCAACGCGCCGGCGGCATATCACGACCACGATCATGGCCATGAAGGGCATCACGAGCAGGCCGCGGTCACCGAGCTGACGCGGTTTTTTCGCCTATTCCCCAACAAACGGCTGGCGCTGGACATTTTCTCCATCGTCGAGAGCGCGCGCGTCGAAGCGCGCATCATGCTGGAATACCGCGGCATCGCCGTCGCTTACAGCGCGATGCGCGGGCGCACGCTGGCGCTGCGCCAGGAATCGATCTATCTGCCGGCCCGCGAAGCGCTGCTGGAATTTATGATTCGGCTCAGTCTCGGCCGCGCCGATGGCATCAAAGTCCCCAAGAAGCAGGCGGCCGTTGCCCGCGATATCCGAGCGATGATGCAGCTCGTCGGCGGCCAAACGCGCCACGGTCGAAGACGCCGCGGAAGCGACATTACGGATCTATGCGCGCTTGGCGCGGGTTAAGAATGACTATTTGGATGAAGATGCAGTTCATCTTTCTGGAGCTGGAAGAGAAGAGTTCAAGCAAGCGACTGGTTCAAAACGTTCCAAAGTTCCAGGTTCAAATCGTTGGGAGGATCAAGATGAGAATCGCGGTGCTGCCGGAACTGAATGGGCGTGAGCGGGAGTATCTGGCGCCGCAGGGGGTCGATTACCGCGGCGAGTTTCGCCCCGAGCTGGCGCAGTTGCTGACCAAGGCGCAGGCCAATTCGCGCGAGCAGCGCAAATCTCTGACGCCGGAAGAATTGGCGGATTTGCTGCGCAGCCAGCGCGCGCCCAAACCGCGCGACGGCGAAGATGACGGCGACGAGCAGGATCCGCAGACCAGCCAGATGGTGCAGAACCTCTTAAAGGAACTCGACCAGCGCGATCCGCGCATGCAGAGCGTGACGCGCCGGCCGTCGCCCAGTAACGACGACGACTCCGGGCCGTTGTCGGCGACGCAGCCGAATACTTTTATCTACGACGAATGGGATGCCGCGGCGCGTAAATATCGCGAACGCTGGTGCAAGGTTTACGAGAAAAGCCTGGGCAGCGGCGATCTGACGTTTTACCGCGAGACGTTGTTGAGCCACGCCGGTTTGTTGCAGCAGATTCGCCGCGAGTTCGAGCAGGTGGTGCCGGAACTCTATCACAAGGAAAAACGCTTGCCGGAAGGTTCGGATCACGATCTCGACCTGGCCATCGAGGCGCTGACCGACTTCCGCATCGGCATCAGCCCGTCGGAAAAAATCTTTTGGCGCCATCACAAGATCGAGCGCGATGTCGCGGTGGCTTTCTTGATCGACATGAGCGGCTCGACGGGTGAGGCGATCAAGACTGCCAGCGATAAACCGCTGCCCGGCAACGCGCCAGGCGCGGAGCGCTCGCAGCGGCGCATCATCGACGTCGAGAAGGAGGCGATTGTTTTGATGATGGATTCCCTCGAAGCCATCGGCGACCGCTACGGGGTTTACGGTTTCTCCGGCCATGGCCGCGACAACGTCGAGTTCTACGTGATCAAGGATATGGAAGAGTCGTTTTCCATCGACATCGCCAAACGCTTCGGCCGCATCGGTCCGCTCCACGCCACGCGCATGGGTCCGGCGATCCGCCATACCACGGCGAAGCTGCGCAGACAGCAGAGCCATTCGAAATTTCTGTTCTTGATCAGCGACGGCCGGCCGCAGGATCGCGGCTATTCTCAAGAGGGCGCCGAGAAGGCCCACGCGGTGCAGGACACGCGCATGGCGATGATCGAGGCGCGGCGCGAGGGCATTCATCCGTTTTGTCTGACCGTGGATAAGGACGGCAACGATTATTTGCGCACCATGATGGATGACTTTAGCTACGAAGTATTGGCCGATGTGAGTTTGTTGCCGCGGCGCTTGCCGCAGTTGTATAAGAAGCTGACGACTTAAAATTTAACGCGTTCAAATCGTTCAAAACGTTCAAGCCGTTCCAAATCGTTTCGGATTCGGAGGAGTGAAAGTAATGGCGAGACAGTATAAGATTATTTCCGGCGATTCGCATTTGGATTTGCCGCCGGATCGCTGGACCCATCGGGTGCCGGCCAAGTGGAAAGATCGGGCGCCGCGGCGGGTGCAGCTGCCCAACGGCGAAGAAGCGATCGCCATGGAAGGGCGGCCGATCGCGCCCATCGGGCTGACGCGCAGCGTCGGCGTGCCGCACGATCAGTTGCATTTGCAGGTTCCCACCTTCGACAACAGCGCCGGGACGGGACAGCCGGAGCAGCGCGTACGCGAGCAGGATCAGGATGGCATCGACGCCGAGATTCTGTTTTCGCGCATCTCGATCATTCGCGGCATCAAGGAAGACGAAGGTTATGTCGCGCTCAATCACGCTTACAATGAGTACTTGGCCGAGGAGTATGCCAAGGCGGCGCCGGAGCGGTTGTTTCCGATGGGAATCATTCCGACCACGGGCATCGACGATGCGGTGAAAGAGTTGGAATACTGCGCCAAGGCGGGGCTAAAGGGCGTGCAGCTCGATATGTTTCCCAACGGCAAACAGTTTCCGACGCCGGCCGACGATCGTTTCTGGGCGGCGGCGCTCGATCACCACATCGCCATCGCATCGCATACCCGCGCCGGCACGACGCGCTTCGCCGACAAGGGGCCATTTTTTCAGTATCCCAAGGGCGGCTACAAGGGCGATCCCATCGAACAGATTTTTCGCTTCTGCGGCGACGCGGCGTTCGCGGTTTTGCAGATGGCGTTTGCCGGCGTTTACGAACGATTCCCGAAGTTGCAGCTCTACTGGGCCGAGACGCAAATCGGCTGGCTGCCCTACGCGCTCTGGCAGGTCGACGATCACTACGAGCGCTATCGCCATTTGGCGAAAGGGATGTTCGGTCTCGACTTCCTCAAGCGCAAACCGAGCGAATACATTCGCGAGCACTCGCTCTGGGGTTTTCTTTACGACAAGATCGGCGTCGGCACGCGCCAGGCGATCGGTAGCGACAAAGTGATCTGGGGCAGCGACTTCGCCCACGCGGCGAGCGACTGGCCCAACTCGAAGAAGACCATCGCCGACAGCTTCGCCGGCGTGCCGGAGGATGAGTGCTACGCGATGCTGGCTGGCAATGTGATAAGGTTTTTTCATTTGGACGGGTAGGAGAACGTCCAGATTGGGAAGATTTCTCGCAAAGACGCCAAGGCGCCAAGGTCGGATAAGAGGAAGTGAATTTGTGTATGATTGTTCTGCCCTTCGCCGTGCTCCTTTTTGCCACCTTTCGGAGTATCTAAATACCGACGATCGCTGACTTTCTGCCGGATATTAAATGGACCTTGCTTCACTACGAGCGGCTGTTTGATTACGGTCGGGTAATTCTTTGTCGAGGCATTGATCGTCGCATTGCAGGCCGCGACGAGGATTGCTCCGTTCAAGACTTCTGCGAAGCTCGCGCTTTGATCGCCATCCCGGCGATACCGAAGTCCAAGAGAGCGGTACCCAAGAAGCCGACAATCGTTTGAAGCGCGAGATATTTCTCGGTGTAGATGTAGATCGAAATGTTCGCGATGCCGAACAACATCCAGGTCGTCGGACTGATACCTTTAAGACTGTTACTTCGCAGAAGGGCGATGAGCTGGATCAACGTTGCGACAGGGAAGATGATCGCTGGGAGCCACCCTGCAACGTCGATAATGTGAGGATTCATTTTGCCCTTTCAGGTCTATGGGCGAGTCTTAGTTCGGTCAAAACGAGTTAGTGGTCGTCGAAATCGAGCCTCCGATTGGGAGCTAAACTTGGCAGGCTATGTTTGAGCTATTGCGGCGACGTGGTTTTGTAACCAGGTTGCGAATTCCTCACGTTTCATTTTCCCTGATGCGACCATCAGAATAATCTGCTCTTGGTCATCAACGGATGCGTCAATGTTATGCCCGTTAAGGACAAGAAACACTTCCATCGCCGCGTGGCCGATGCGTTTGTTGCCGTCGACGAAGGGATGATTCTGTATGAGCGAGAATCCGAGAGCCGAAGCCTTTTCGGTAACTGTCGGATATAAGTCTGCGGCGCCGAACGTAACTCGGGGCTGGGCTAGCGCCGATTCCAGTGCATGGAGGTCGCGTATGCCGAAGCTGCCGCCGCTTTGAAGGATAACGTTGCGGTAGATTCCGAGCACTTCATCGAGAGTGAGGTAACGCACTAGGCAAGCCGGCGATAGAGTTCAGAGTTCTTGTTCAAGACGTACTCGGCAGCTTTCTCGAAGGTCTCATCGGGCCGGGCCAGAAGTTCATCGATGCTGACTCGTACAAGGTCCTCGGGTGAGATGCTATAACGACCGGCAATCTCTTTGAGTTTTGCCAATCGGTCGTCGGAAACTGTGACGGTTATATTGCTCATTCCAACCTCCAGATGGAATGCGAGTATAGCCCTTCGATGAAGAGATTCCTAGAAATCGCGTCAAAGGGAGCAGCCTAGCCGTTCTCCTCCCGATCCAACCCGGTCATCTCTAGCAGCGGCCGGTCGGTGAACGAGAACAGGATCGCCGGTTCGGTCTGGGACAGGTTTTTGTGCGCGTGCCAGCGCCAGGGGGGGACGGTGTAGCTGTCGTGATCATCCCATTGAAGTTCCACGGAGTCTGTCTTGTCTACCAGGGTGACGCCGCGGCCTTGGACGGCGTGGTACATCGCCGTGCCGGTGTGGCGGTGGAAGCGGGTTTCTTGTCCGGGTTGGAGCAGCTGCAAGTAGCAGGTCATGGTGAGAAAGGTGTGGCCGCCGTCGATGGGATTTTTGTACTCGATGTACAAACCATCGTAGGGGTCTTGGAGGCCTTGCTCGCCGAGTTCTTTCAATGCGTCCAACGCTTCCTGCCATTTGTAGTGATAGGGAACGCCGGCGGCACCCTCGTAGTCCACCTTCGGCTGGCGCGCCGGGCCGTAGAGGCGGCGCGCTGCGCCGTGGCCGCGGGTCAGCGGTTGTTGTTTGCCCTCGGCCCATTCTTCGCGAAAAACATGGGCGTCGAGATAATTGACCAGGCCGGCGTCCAAGGCATCGATCCAGATGATCGGTTCCTTGGAAGTGTTCACATGATCGTGCCACACCCAGTTGGGCTGGATCAGCAAATCGCCGGGCTCCATCACCATCGGTTCGCCGTTCGACGTCGTATAGGCGCCGCCGCCGGAGACGACGAAGCGCAGCGCGGTGTTGGTGTGACGATGCGCGGCGGCGGCTTCGCCCGGCAACACGATCTGAAAGCCCATGGCCAACGTCTTGCTGCCGGTTTGTAATCCAATGTTGCGGCGAAAGGCGTCGGGGCCGATCCTGATGACCTCGGTGGCCTCCATCAACGCAGGATGGATTTCTTTCCAACGCCACAGCCGCGGCTCCATGCGCTGCTGATTGCGCTCGTTCTGCCAGTAGCCGCGCAGCCCCAATTCGGCGAATCGTTTGTGCAGATGTTCGCGGTCCATCGGTTCTTTGATAGCGGGCTTGGACATTTTTATCCTCCGGGGTTCAAATCGTTCAAATCGTTCAAACCGTTCAAAACGTTAGCTCGCTAAGGTTGTAGCAAATTCACGAATCCGGGCGCAACTCAGGACTTTACAACGGCGACGGTTTCCAGCTATGACTTTAAGAAATATTCTCCAATTCCAAGGAGGTTCGTAATGGTTAGCGCAAAAGATGTCCAAGGCGTGATGGCGATGATGCCGTCGTTTTCAACCAAGGATGCCGGTGAATTGACGGCGAAAAATACGATCGATGTCGACAATCTCAAAGCCGGCGTCGACAAGATGATCGGCGACGGCATCGATGTCATTACCACCACGGGAAGTTTCGGCGAGTGTTACAACCTGAGCTGGGACGAGTACAAGACCCTGGCGGCGGCCGCCGTCGACGCGGTGAAGAAGCGCGTGCCTTTATTTGTCGGCGCCACCAGCCCGAACGTGCGCGAAGTGGTGGAGCGCCTGAAATTCGTCCAAGACATCGGCGCCGATGGATCGCTGCTCGGCGTGCCTTACTATGACGCCCAGTCACCGGAGTATATGGCGGACTTCTACAGCCAGATCGCCGAGATGTTTCCCAAGCTGGCGTTTCTGATCTATCACAACCCGGTCAACCACAAGGTCAAGATTCCCGTGTCGGTGTTTCCGCGCTTGGTGAAATGTTCGAACATCGTCGGCATGAAGGACAGCCATCGCGACACCCGCGAGTTCCTCCGGCTGATGGAGATCATCCGCGGTAAGATCAGCGTCATGACCAATCAGGCGCAGATGGTTCCCTACTATCGCATGGGCTCGGCGGGCTGCTGGTCGATCGACTCCTGGATGGGGCCATGGCCGGTGCTGCATTTGCGCAATCTGGTTCGCGCCGGCAAGGATCAGGAAGCGGTGGCGGTCACCAGCGACATCATGAACGCCGCCGGCGGCGAGCGCCCGGGCGGCAACGAAGGCGCCACGGCGAAGTTGCCCATTGAATTCGCCGGCTACGTCAATCCCGGCCCGGCACGCACGCCGATCGTGAAATTTTCCGACACCGCCATCGAACGGGCGAAGAAAAAGGCCGAGGGCTGGAAGGCGCTGTGTGCCAAGTATAAACCATTGGTTGAGGCGGAGCGGCGGCAAGCGAAAGTCGCATAAATTCCGTTCAAAGGTTCAAGGTTCAAACGTTCAAGGTCGGATCCCAGTCCGAGGGATTAACGTTGAACGTTTGAACCTTGAACATTTGAACGAGTTTTTGAACGGAGAAACCTATGAGCTCTGTTCCATTGATTCCCAAACAAGCGGCGATCGCCGTCGGCGACATGGTCGACAACTGCGCCAAGGTGAAGCCGGGGATGAATGTGCTGTTGGTCGCGGGCAACGATGGCATGTATGGCGGCGTCAATATCGTCGACTCGGAAACCATCTCGTGGCTGCACTCGGCGATCGTCCAGCGCGGCGCCGATGCGACGGTGGTGTGGTGTGATATTCCTTATCGGCCGATGGTGCTTTGGGGCGAGGGCGCCGATCCCGGTAAAGCGTGGCGCGTGCCGAAGATCGTCGCCGCCGCTATGAAGGGCGCCGACTGCATCATCAGCAATGCCGTCGATCTGACTTTCGAAGAAGAGCTGCGCGAGACTGCGGATATTCTCGAAGAGCATAATATTCCGTACGCGCGCAACATGGCGACGACCGGCTCGCTGCTGACGAGCAATTGGGGCTTGACGCCTTACGAATTGGTCTCTGAGATCCGCGTCCAGGCTTGCGCGCTGGCAGTGCCGGGCGCCAAGTGGGTGATGACTCATCCCAATGGCTCGCATATCGAAGGTTACGTCGTCAAGCCGGAAGATATGGACGACTACGCGCACTACCGCGACATCGGCGTCTACCGGCCATTCCCCGAAGGCGTCTGGTCTTCTATTAGAGCCAGAGACGCAGAGGGGGTCGGCATCATCAACGAGATCGGCGTGATCTGGGCGCGCCATATCGGCGTGCCTTGTCCGTTCAAGCAGCCGGTAAAAGTGTTCATCGAAAAAGGCCAGATCAAAAAATTCGAAGGCGGCGCCGAAGCGGAGACGCTGACGCGCTTCTACCAATTCATTGCAAAATACTTAGGCGACGCGGCCTACGAAGTGCGCGGTTTCCACGGCGGCGTCCATCCGTCGGCGATCCTGGAGCCGCACCAGTGCCCCAACGCGCCGTACCGCCACTTCATCGAGCACCATCACTGGAGCAGCTTCCACTTCCACATGGGCAACAGCCGGCGCAGCAAGACGTTTCCTTACTTGATGCATATCTCCGCCGAATTGCGCGGCGGCAATCTCAAGGTCGGCGAGAACTACGTCTATAAAGATGGGAGAATCACTACTGCCGATCATCCGAAGGTGCGCGCCATCGCCGAGAAATATAAAGACCGGCCGGGATTGGAGCCGGAGAAATGGTTGCAGACGCCGCGCTGACTCGTTCAAGGTTCAAGGTTCAACGGTTCAAGGTTCTCTCAGAGCCATAGGGAGATAGATCATGCCCAGTAAGTATCGCTTGTTCTCAGCCGACTCACATTTGGAAATTGCACCGTCGCGTTGGACGGATCGGGTACCGGAGAAGTATCGCGATCGCGCGCCCAGGCTGGTCAAACTCGCCAACGGCGGGGATGGGATTATTATCGAAGGGCGGCCGCTTTACGTGGTCGGCTTGGCGATTGCCGGTAAGCCCTATGAGCGGCATGAGCTTAGGGGGGTTAGCTACGAAGGATCGGAAGGGGCTGGATCGCCGGAGCAACGTTTGAAAGAGCAGGACAAGGACGGCGTCGACGGCGAAATTCTCTACACCTCGGCGAGCAACCTGAGTTTTTGGCGCGGTATCAAGAATGACGACGCCTATCTGGCGACGGTGCACGCCTACAACACTTTTCTTGCCGAAGAGTATTGCACGGTCGAATCGCCACCGTTTGGTCGCCCTCGGGGCGATCCCGACTCATTCGGTCGACGCTGCGGTCAAAGAAATGGAGTACTGCGCCAAGGCCGGGTTGAAGGGCATGATGCTCAACACTTTTCCGAGCGGCCTGTCCTATCCCACGTTGGCAGATGACCGATTCTACGCCGCGGCGCTGGACTTGAACATGCCGCTGTCGGTGCACGTGGCGATGGGACTGCCGGATGGGCCGTTGTTCAAGTACGACAAAGACCCGGGCGAGGTTGCCTTCGGCGGCGACCCGATCCGGGTCCTGACGCGCTTCGGCGGCAATAGCGGTTTGAACGCTGTGCAGTTATTGCTATCCGGCGTCTTCGATCGCTTTCCCAGCCTGAGAATCTACTGGGCCGAAACGCAGATGGGCTGGCTGCCGTATTATTACGATCAGCTCGACGATGTTTACAAACGCAGCAAGCACTGGATGCAGCGTTACTTTGACCTGAAACCGTTGGCCAAAGAGCCGAGCGCCTATTTCCGCGAACAGTTTTATTGGGGATTTATCTATGACCGCATCGGTGTGCGCCTGCGCTATGACGTCGGCGTCGACAAAATTATGTGGGGCAACGATTTCCCCCATTCGGCCGGCGACTGGCCGAACTCGAAGCGCGTGATTGCGGATCTCTTTTCTGCCGTGCCTGAAGACGAGAAACAGAAGATGTTGGTCGACAACGCGGTGAGTTTTTTCCACCTGAATTAACTTTTGATTTCACCACGAAGTGAAACATGATCTTACGCACGCCTAAAGAAAATGAAAATCGCGAAACCCGTAGGATGTGGTGAGTCCGCGAACCGCATCGAGCGAGCGCGACTTTCCAACGATGCGGTTCCCTTTGGTCACCACATCCTACAAACCGATACCCTGTATTTTTAGTGTTGAAACATTCTGATGCCATCGACTAAACCACCAGACTCGCAGCGGCTCCAGGAGCTTAATGCGAAAATCCAGCAGGGTTCGCTGCGCGGCGCATGGCAGCGCGATCGCGGCACGCCGAAGCAGGAAGAGATTCGCCCGTCGGTATGGCGCTGGAACGAGATGGCGCCGCTGTTGCTCGAAGCTGGCGAGCTGGCGCCGCTCGACGATGTCATGCGCATGCGCACGCTGCACATGACCAATTCCGGCGATACCATTCCGCTCGGGGTTTCGCGCACCTTCGCCGCGATGTTGCAGCATGTCAACGGCGGTGAAGTGACCGACTCGCACCGCCATACGGCGACTTCAGTTTACTTCGCGATTCAAGGCAGCGGCATTTATACGACGGCGGAAGGCGAGCAGCAGTTCATGGAGCCGGGGGATTTGCTGACGCAGCCGAGTTGGACTTGGCATGGCACGACCAATACTGGGAGCGAGCCGGCGATTTGGTTTACCGCCATGGATACCGCGTTGATGCAGTATCTCGATAACTGGGAAAATCAGCGATACCCGGAGGTGTTTTCTCAGCCGATTACCAAGCCCGACGGTTTTCACATGAAATGCTTAGGCCCGCTTCGGGCGCATCGCGCCCTCGATGGGCCTGGGCCGTTTCCGGTGAAATACCGCTGGGCGGAGACTTTTAGTGCGTTGAAAGATCTGGCGGCGTCGGGTGAGCGCGATCCATTCGATGGCGCCGTTGTAGAATTCCGCAATCCGCAAGACGGCGGTCCGACGACGGCGACGATGAGCTGTCGAATTCAACTGCTCGGTCCCGGCGAACAGACGCAGCCCCATCGTCACACCGGCAATACCGTCTACCATGTGGTGCGCGGCCAAGGCGTTGCCAGGATCGGCAAGAGCCGCGCCGCTACAAGCGACTTGGCGTGGAACGACCGGGACTGTTTCAATGTGCCGACCTGGCACTGGCATCGTTTTCTCAACACATCCAGTTCTGACGACGCGATTCTTTTCTCAGTCTCCGACCGGCCCTTGTTCGATGCGATCCATCTGTACCGCGAAGAATCCTAAATTCGCGGCGAGTCTCTTAATACCGGCAAATCTCTTTGCGCCGTCGCTGGAATTGCGTTAAATACGCAAGCATGGCGGATGAGCCAAGCACAATTTGCCGCGCCTGTCAGCATACCAACGCGGCGGACGCGCAGTTTTGCGACGAATGCGGCGCGTCGTTCAATGCCAACTGCGGGCGATGCGGCGAAAGCAACCGCACTGGCGCGAAATTTTGCAAAAAGTGCGGCGCCCGGCTTGGTGATGCCGCAAGCGCGGCGGCGCCGAGTCCTGCGGCTTCATCCGTTCCAGCCGATAACGTTGCGGATCGCATGCTCGCGTCGCGCCGCTTCATGGAAGGCGAACGTAAAAGAGTGACGGTCTTGTTCGCCGACATCCGCGGTTCGACCAGTTTCATCGAGAAACTCGATCCGGAAGAGGTGCGCAAGCATTTCGATCCGGTGCTGCGGGTCATGATGGCCGCGGTGCATCGGTACGACGGCACGGTCAATCAAGTTTTGGGCGATGGCATCATGGCGCTGTTCGGCGCACCCCTGGCGCATGAAGATCACGCCCTGCGGGCCTGCTATGCGGCGCTGGCGATGCAAGCGGAATTGCGCCGTGGCGGCGGCACGGACGGCGCGTTACCCCAGTCGTCGCGGTTGCAGATCGGCATCGGTATCAACTCTGGCGAAGTGGTCGTCCGCTCTCTGACCAACGATCTCAACATCGACTACTCGGCGCTCGGGCAAACTACCCATCTCGCCGCGCGCATGGAATCGCTGGCGGGGCCGGGATCGATCGCGATCACCGCCGACACCTTGCGCGAAGTAGAAGGCTTCGTTGAGGTGCGGCCGTTGGGTGCGCTCCAAGTCAAGGGCTTCTCCACTGCCATCGATGCCTTTGAACTGACCGGGGCGACCGCGGCGCGCAATCGCTTGCAAGCGGCGGAGGCGCGCGGACTGTCGCCCTTCGTCGGGCGCCGGACGGAGATTGCGTTTGCCCGGCAAATGTTGGCGCAAACTGCCGCCGGCCATGGCCGGATCTTGGCGGTGGTCGGCGAAGCCGGCATGGGCAAATCTCGTTTGCTGCGCCAGTTTCTCGATCATCACGTCTCCTCCGAGTGGCGCGTGGTCGCAGCGCCGTCGGTGTCCTATGGCAAGGCGACGCCCTATTTCCCGGTGATCGAATTGCTGCGGGGATTTTTTAACTTGCACGAAAGCGACGACGCCGATGCCGTGCGCTCGCGGGTCGCTGAAGAGGTGCTGACTCTTGACCCAAGTTTGAGCGACGCCGTGGCGCCGATACTGGCGCTGCTCGAGGCGCTGCCGGATGGGTCAACCGAACCGACCCATTCGCTGTCGCGGTGGCTCGAGGCGTTCCCCGCTGTCGCGGTCGCAACGGCGAATTACCGTGCCATGGATTTGCCGGGACGGCGCGCATCGACTCTGGCGGTTTTAGTGCGTTTGCTCTTGCGAGCGAGCAGCTTGAAACCGCTGCTTCTAGTCTTCGAAGACCTGCACTGGATCGACAGCGAGACCCAAGCGTTTCTCGACGCTTTGGTCGATAGTCTGCCGGTCGGGCGGGTCTGCTTGTTGGTCAACTACCGGCCGGGCTACAGCCACGCATGGGCCAATAAAGAGCACTACAGCCGCTTGCGACTCAACCCATTGACGGCGGCCGGCGCTGAAGAGTTGCTCGACGCGCTGATGGGCGATCATGGCGATCTGGCGACGGTCAAACAGCTGCTGATTAGCCGGGCGGATGGCAATCCGTTCTTCGTCGAAGAAAGTGTGCGCTCGCTGACCGCTTCGGGAGTTCTGGTTGGCTCCAAGGGAAACTATCGGCCGGGGGTGCAAGTCGAGAACATTCGCATTCCCAACACCGTGCAGACAGTTCTCGCGGAGCGCGTCGATCGCTTGCCGGCGCTGGAGAAACAGCTGCTGCAAACCGCCTCGGTCATCGGCATGATCGTTCCCGAGCGGCTGCTCCAGGGCGTCACGGGATTGCCGGAAGCAGAACTGCGCGGCGCCCTGAGCCATTTACAAACCGGTGAGTTTCTTTACGAAAGCAACTTGTATCCCAAGTTGGAATATAAGTTCACCCATGCGTTGATCAACGAAGTGGTCTACGGCGCGTTGTTGCACGAGCGCAAGACCGCCTTGCATGCGCAGACGGTGGCGGCGATCGAGCGGCTAAGCGGCGGCAATCCGCTCGACGAGATCGAAGCGCTCGCGGACCACGCGTTTCGCGGCGAGTTGTGGGAAAAAGCCGCCGACTATATGAGCCAAGCGGGCGGCAAGGCGATGAGCCATTCGGCTTTCGGCGAGGCGTTGGACAGCTATACCCGCGCCTTCGAAGCGCTCGGCCATCTGCCGGAAACCGCGGCGCGGCTTGAGCAGCGCATCGATCTGCACCTGGACTGTCGCAACGTGCTGTTCTTGCGCGGCGATTTGCCGCGGGTCGGCGACCATCTGGCGCAAGCCGAGGCGCTCGCCGAACGGATCGGCGACAGCCGGCGCTTGGCGCGGGTGCTCAATTTTCAAAATAGTTATTACGGCTTGGTCGGCGATCCCGAGCGGGCCATCGAAGCCGGCCAGCGCGCCTTGGCGATGCCGGCGACGCAGCAGGATACCGCGCTGCGGGCGGTGACCAGTTACTACACCGGCGTGGCGTATAACAAGATCGCCCAGTATGAGCGCGCGGCGACGGTGCTGCGCAGCGGCATGCAAAGCGTCGAGGGGGCTTTGCGCCACCAACGTTTCGGCACCACGGTGATTCTTTCGGTGATCTTTCGCAGCCACTTGTTGCAATCCCTGGCGATGACCGGGGATTTTGCCGAAGGGCTGGCGCGCGGCGCCGAGGGCGTGCAGATCGCCGATGAGGCGAATCATCCGGTTAGCCAGATTCACGTCAATGCCAGTCTCGGCTTTCTGTATATTTTCAAGGGTGACTTTCACGAAGCGATACCGGTCTTGGAGCGGGCTATGACTCTGTGCGAGGAGAAACTTATCGCGATTTATGTGCCCTTGGTTGCGCCGCGGCTGGGTTACGCTTATGTCCGTGCCGGCCGTCAGGCCGAAGGGTTGCGGCTACTCGAGCAAAGCATCGAAGATTCCGCCGCGGTGGGCCGGGCTGGGTTCTTGGCGCTTAATCTCGCTTGGCTGAGCGACGCCTACTTGAGCGCCAATCGCGTCGACGAAGCGATGGTCTTGGCGGATCGCGCCTGTGAGTTATCCAGACAACACAAGGAGCCGGGTCATGGCGCTTTGGCGCTCAAGCTGCGCGGCGATATCGCCATGCGCCTAACCGTTAGACAAATCGAGCAGGCCGAGGGGCACTATCGCGAAGCGTTGAGTCTCGCCAGTGATATGGCGATGCGGCCGCTCCAGGCCCATTGTCATGCGGCGCTTGCCCAAGTCTATGGGGTGGCGGGAAACCTTGAGCAGGCGCGCCAAGAGTCGAGCGCCGCGCGGGAATCTTTTCGCCGCTCTGGCGATGAATGGCTTCCTGACGATGGTCGAAGGTGATTCAACTCGGTTTAGTTAGCCGTCGCCGCCGGAAAGAAATCCCGCAAGATTTTTTTAGCGATCATGACTCGACGGCTGGCCAAATCACAACGCAAACGATCGTCTGAGAATCATTCACTCTCTATCGATGGGGCGGCGCAATCGCTCACCGGCCGGTTCGAACAGCAGGTGGCGCTCCATGGCGCGCGCCTCGCCCTGAAAACCCTAAATCAGGCGTTGACCTACGATCAACTGAATCGCGCGGCGAACCGATTGGGCCGTGCCATCTTCAATGAATCGCCGGCAGGCGACGAACCGATTGCGTTGCTCTTCAAACACGGAAGCGCGCTGATCACGGCGAACCTGGCGGTGCTCAAGACCGGCCGGCCGTTTGTCCAGATCGATGACAAACTACCGCCAGCGCGGGCCGCCCGGCTGATTGCAGACGCCGGGGCGCGCGCGATCGTCACCGACAGCGAGCACTATCGCTGCGCCCGTGAGCTTGCCGGCAGCGATGTTATCGTGGTCAATCTCGACGCGCTCAAGGACGATCTCGCCGATAGCAATCTCGGGTTAGCGATCGCGCCCAGCGCCATCGCCTATATCAACTACACTTCCGGCTCCACCGGCGAGCCCAAAGGTGTCATGTCGGACCATGGCAGCGAGTTGCATAGCATTCTGGTCAAGGCCAAAGCGTTGGCAATTACCCCGTCGGATCGCATCAGCCTGCTGCGCTCGCACAACGTCGGCGCCACTTCCGATGCGCTGCTGGGATTGCTCAATGGCGCGGCTCTGTGTCTTTTGGAACTCAAGGAAGCGGGACTGGCCGGTTTGGCCGACTGGCTGATCGGTGAGCAGGTCACGGTCTTCACTTGTGTCGCCAGTGTGTTTCGCCACGCCCTACGCAGCCTCGACCAGAACGTCACATTCCCTGGTGTTCGTTTGGTGCATCTCGGCGGCGAGGCGCTGTTTCAATCCGACATCGCGCTGTTCAAGCAACATTTCATCGACGGTTGCCGATTGGTCAACCGGCTTGGCATCAGCGAGACCAAGACCGTCAGCTATTTTTTCATCGACAGGAATAGCATCGTCGAAGAACCGGTGGTGCCGGTTGGCTTTGCTCTAGACGGTTACGAAATCGCCGTGCTCGACGAAGCGGGAAAGCCGGTGGCGCCAAACACGGTCGGTGCGATCGCGGTGAAGAGCCGCTTTCTCGCCAGCGGCTATTGGCGTCGTCCGGAGTTGACCCAAGCCAAGTTCTTAACCGATCCTGCCGGCAGCGACGCGCGCATTTTTCATTCCGGCGACCGAGGTTATTTGCGGCCGGATGGTTGTCTCGTTCATGTCGGCAGAAATGATTTACAAACCAAAGTTAGAGGCCACCGGGTCGAGCTTGCCGAAGTTGAGATCGCCTTGCTCGAGATCGCCGGCGTCGAACAAGCGGCGGTGGCGGCACGGCCAGCAGCGCGATGGCAGCGCGCGGTTATTGGCCTACGTCGTCTTGCGGGCCGGGAGCGCTCTGAACGTGAGTCAAATCCGCGGCGCGTTGCAAGAAAAATTACCCGATTACATGATTCCCGCCGCGTTTGTTCAATTGGCACGGCTGCCGATGACCAGCAGCGGCAAGATCGACCGGCGTGGGTTGCCGGAGGCGCGCCATTCGCGCGACGCCCTCGATGTTCCCTATGCCGCGCCGCAGAACCAACTGGAGACCGTCCTGGGGCGGTTTTGGTGCGAGGTCTTGCAGTTGGAGAAACTGGGCAGCGCTGACGATTTCTTCGCCCTTGGCGGCGACTCGTTACTGGCCAACGCAATTGTCGCACGGGTGAACCAACTGTTTGCCTTGACCCAGCCATTGAAAACGCTATTTGCCACGCCGACCGTGGCGCAGCTCGCGGCATGGATCACGGCGCAAGAACGTTTTCCAGGCGCAGCGGCGGAAAGCGCACGACTCATGCTCGAGATCGATGGCATGGCGCCCGAGCAGATTTACCGAGCGCTGGGCGACGATTAATCGAATGAACATGCCTCGCCACTCGAAGCCCCACTCTGGCGCCGCGCTGGCCGCTGCCAAGCTGCGTTTACTGGCGCAGCTGCGGGATAAAAATACTGATTCAGGCGCCGGTGGCGCGAGCGCAATCACGCCGCGTCCCCGCGGCGCAGCCGTGCCGCTGTCATTCGCTCAGGAGCGCTTGTGGTTTTTGCAGCAGTGGGAGCCGGCCAGTGCGGTTTACAACGTCGCCCGTGCTTGGCGTCTCAAGGGGGCGCTCGACGTTGCGCTGCTTGACCGTTGCGTGCAGCGTATCGTACAGCGCCATGAAGTTCTGCGCACGGTGTTGACCAACGAGAGCGATGGGCCGATGCAGCGGCTCTTGCCGTTGACCGCGCCAGCGCTGCAAATGATAGATTTACGCCACATCGCGCGTCATCGCCGTGACGAGGAAATCCGCCTGCGGGTTGGCGCCGAAGCCGGCCATTGTTTCAATCTTGCCGCCGAAGCGCTACTGCGCGTTACCCTGCTCCGACTCGATCGCCAAGAGCATGTTTTCGTTTTTGTCGCGCACCAGGCGGTGTGCGATGGCCGCTCGCTCGATCTGTTTTACCGTGAACTCGAAGCGCTTTACGCCAACGGCGGCGCAGCCGAAGCCGCGGCCCTCGCCGAGTTGCCGCTGCAGTATGGCGATTATGCGCTTTGGCAGCGCCGGGCGTTCGACGATGCAGCCATGGCGGCGCCACTGGCCTATTGGAAAAAACAGTTGGGCGGCGTGTTGCCGGTTCTCGATCTGCCGGCGGATAAGCCGCGGGCGGCAGCCGGGAGCTTAAAAGGCGCGCGGCAGAAAATCATACTCGACCAAGCGCTCACCGCCGGGCTCAAAAAACTTAGCGCCAGGGCATCGAATACGCTGTTCGTCACCTTGATGGCGGCGTTTAACGTCCTGCTCTGGCGCTATACGCGGCAGGACGATCTCGTTGTTGGTTTCCCGGTGGCCAATCGCGGCCATCCGGCGCTGGAGAATCTCATCGGCTCGTTCGTCAATACCCTGGCGCTGCGCAGCGATCTCGCCGGCGATCCGACATTTACCCAACTGCTGGCAAGGCTGCGCGCTAACTTGCAAGAGGCGCTGGCGCATCAGGAGTTGCCGTTCGAGCGGCTGGTCGATGAGTTGAAGCAAACGCGCGATGCCAACCGCACGGCGATTTTTCAGGCGCTGTTCACGTTTCAAAACCAGTTGCCCGCCGAGTTGAGCTTGCCTGGCATTCGCAGCGAGGCCATCGACTGCGACAGCGGCGGGGCCAAATACGATCTCAGCCTGGCGTTGGGCGAACGCGACGGCCGGCTCAGCGGCTTTTTTGAATATCGCAGATCACTATTCGCCGACGACACCATCGCACGCATGCTGCAACATTTCCTCACGCTGCTGAAAGCGATCGTCGCCGACCCGGACCGGCCGATCGCGCGTCTGCCGATGATGAATCAACGGCAGCGCCGCCTTTTGCTGGTAGAGTGGAACCAGACGCGCGCGGTTCTACCCAAGGCTTGTGTGCATCAACTGTTCGAACGCCAAGCGCGGCGCACGCCGAGCGCGCTGGCGCTTGAGTGCGGCCCGGAGCGTTTGACCTACGGCCGACTGAATCGGCGCGCCAACCGCGTGGCGCGCTATTTAACAAAACTTGGCGTCGGGCGAAACTGCGTCGTCGCCGTATGCCTGGAGCGCTCGGTCGATATGGTCGTTGCCCTGCTCGCCGTGCTCAAAGCCGGCGCGGCCTATTTACCCCTCGACCCGGAATATCCGAGAGAACGGCTGGATTTTATTTTAGACGACGCCCAGGTGTCGGTGCTGATTAGCCAGAAGAGTATCGCCGACGATCGAGGATGGAGCATGGATGATAGCGATCCTCGATCCTCAATCCTCCATCCTCGACCCCATCTCATATTATTAGATCGTGAGCGACGAAAGATTGAAACCCATAGCAGCGAGAATATTAGGAGCGGGTCTTCACCGCGCGATCTCGCCTACGTAATTTACACTTCGGGATCGACCGGCCATCCTAAAGGCGTCGAGATCGAACAGCGCTCGTGGGTCAATTGCCTGCTGTCAATGCAGCGCCATCTGAAGATCGCCAAAGCCGATGTCTGGCTGGCGGTGACGACCGTTTCTTTTGACATCGCCGCGGCGGAAATCTTTCTGCCGTTGATCACCGGCGGGAAATTAGTGGTCGCCAGCCCTGACGAGGCGCGCGATGGCGAGCGTTTGGCGCAACGATTGAAGAGTTCCGGCGCGACGACGATGCAGGCGACGCCGTCGACTTGGCGTCTGCTGCTCGAAGCCGGCTGGCATGGCGATGGCGAGTTCAAGATACTCTGCGGCGGCGAGGCGTTGCCGCGCGCTTTGGCTGATCGCTTGTTGGCTTGCGGCCGGCTGTGGAATCTCTATGGCCCCACCGAAACAACCATCTGGTCGGCGCTGCATCGCGTCGAGGCTGTCGGCGATACCGTTCCCATCGGCCGGCCCCTGGCGAATACCCAGCTCTATATTCTTGACGGCGTTAGGCAGCCGGTGCCGATCGGCGTGGTTGGCGAGCTTTACATCGGCGGCGCCGGCGTGGCGCGCGGCTATTTGAATCGGCCGGACTTGACCGCGGAACGCTTTATCGCGAATCCCTTTAGCCGTGAACCCGGTGCACGGATTTATCGCACTGGAGACCTGGCTCGGTATCAGATCGACGGCACCGTGGAGTTCCTTGGCCGCACCGACAACCAGGTGAAGCTGCGCGGTTACCGCATCGAATTGGCCGAGATTGAGAGCGTTCTCCGACTCCATCCAGCGGTGCGGGATGCGGCAGTCGTCGCCGGGGCCACCGGCGGCGAGGGCGAGAGTGAGTTGGTCGCCTACTTGGTGCCCCGAGACGGCGTGACGTTGGCGGAAAATCAATTGCGTGGCTACCTGAGCGGTAAGTTGCCCAACTGCATGGTGCCGGCTGTTTTCATCTCTTTACCAGCCTTGCCGCTGACGCCCAACGGCAAAGTCGACCGCCGGGCATTGCCTGCTCCGGATGGACCGCGAACCAGCGCGGCACGTGAGATTATCGAGCCGCGCGACGAGATCGAAGAGCTGGTGGCGCAGGTGTGGCGCGAGGTGTTGAAACTCGACCGGCTCGGCGTGCAGGAAAACTTTTTCCAGCTCGGCGGCCACTCGCTGCTCGCGACCCGCGTGGTGGCGCGCTTGCGTGGCCACTTTAACGTCGATCTGGCGCTGCGGAAAATCTTTGAACGGCCCACCGTCGCCGGGCTCGCCGAGGAAATTGCCATATTGCGCCGTAATCAGAGCGGGACCGGCGTGATGCCGATGATGCGAATCGCGCGTGGCGGCAAATTGCCGCTGTCATTTTCCCAGCGCCGTTTGTGGTTCTTGCAAAAACTTGACGGCGATCTCGCTGCTTACCATATACCGGCGCTATTTCGCATCGACGGCGCTGCTCGATGGTGCGGCGTTGGCGCAGGCGTTGAATCTGGTCACTGCGCGCCACGAGGCGCTGCGCACCGCCATTAGAGAAGTTGGCGGCGAACCCTGCCAGGAAATTGTCGCGCAGTTAACGATTGCGCTGCCGATCACCGATTTGTCCGGTTTGCCGAATGACCAAGCTGGAATCGGAATGGCGTCGGCTGGCAAACCTGGTTCACCTTACGCCCTATGATTTGGCGCGGGCGCCGCTGTGGCGCGCCCAGTTAGTCAAGTTGGCCGAGCAGGAGCATCTGCTGATCTTGAATTTCCATCACATCATCGCCGATGGCGCTTCGCTGGCGATCTTTTATCGCGAACTTGCATCAAGCTATGAGGCCTATCGCCGCAAGGAGGTCGCGTCTTTCGCGCCATTGCCGTTGTCCTATGCCGACTACGCCGGTTGGCAGCAGCAGTGGCTAGCCTCACCGGCCTGTGCTGCCGAGCTGGATTACTGGAAGCGTAATCTCGCCGGTTTGTCGGCGCCGGCATCGATGCCGACGGATTTTCCCCGTCCGGCGGCGCGCAGCTACCGCGGCGCCAGATCGGTACGGCGCCTGCCTGTGGAACTCAGTGCGGCGCTGAACCGTTTCACCCGCCAACAGGGCGTGACCTCGTTCATGACTTTGCTTGCGGCGTTCAGCGTTTTGCTTGCGCGGATCGGCGGCCAGACGGATGTTGTTATTGGCTCCACCGTCGCTGGCCGCAACCATGCGGCGATGGAAGGGGTGATCGGTTTCTTTATCAACGTCCTGCCGCTTCGGCTTCAACTTGGCGACAATCCGACTTTCATTGGCTTGCTGCGCCGAGTTCGCGAAGTTTGCTTGGACGCGTACAGCAATCAGGAGTTGCCCTTCGAGAAATTGGTCGAAGAGATCAATCCGGCGCGCGCTCCCAGCCGCAATCCGCTGTTCGATATTCTCTTCAATGTCGCCGACCTGTCGGAGCGCAAGTTTTCGCTGGCTGGCTGCAAGATCGACAAGATCATGGCAAGCGCCCCCAGCGCCAAATTCGACTTGGTGCTGTCGGCGCCGGAAATCGCCGGCAGCGTGGAACTCACGGTGGATTACAATGTCGAACTTTACCGCCCGGAGCGGATCGCTGCCGTGCTCGAACAATTCGAACTGATCCTCGCGCAAGCGCTGCGCTGTCCTGAGCTGGCGATTGAGGAACTTTCACTAGTTGGCGAAACGGCGCGAGGGTTGCTGCCCGATCCGACGGCGCTACTCGATGACCGCTGGGAGGGGGCGATCCATGAACTGGTCGCCGCGCAAGCGCGCCATGCGCCGGCAAAAACTGCGCTAGTTCAGGGCGGTGAGAGTTGGAGCTACGCCGAGCTTGATCAGGCCGCCGGACGGTTTAGCGGCGCGCTCAGGGCCGGCGGCGTGAATGCCGAAGGACGTGGTGGCGATCTACGCTGCGCGCGATGCGTCGTTGGTCGTGGCCCTGTTGGGAATCCTGCAAACCGGCGCAAGCTTTTTGATTCTCGATCCGGCGTACCCGGCGGCACGCACAATAGATTACCTGAAAATCGCTCGGCCTAGGGCTTGGATCAAACTCGGCGGTCGCGGGCGAACTCGCGGTGGAATTGGCCGACTGTCTCAAAGCGTTGGACGTCTAAGTTTCACATGACTCTTGCGCGCGGCAAAGCCGCGATTGCCGCAGCGCTGACGCATAGCGAGAACGGCCGTATCTCAGTGCCGGTAGCGGCGCAGGATCCAGCCTATATCGCCTTTACATCCGGCTCCAGCGGAGAACCCAAAGCCGTTCTCTGCGGTCATGGGCCGATGACGCATTTTTTGCCCTGGCAGCGGGACGCTTTCGAGTTGCGCGGGAGCGATCGCTTCGCCATGCTCTCCGGCCTGGCCTACAGTCATCTGCATCGCGACCTGTTTACCGCGCTGGCGCTCGGCGCGACGCTTTACATTCCTGACGATCGCACCGCCCGGGCGCCGGACTTACTGGCAAACTGGTTGGACGATAATCGCATCACGGTTCTGCATCTCACGCCGGCGTTAGGACAGTTGCTTTTAGCCGGCGGCCAGTGCTCGTTGCCGGCGGTGCGCCGGATTTTTTTCGGCGGCGATGTCTTGACCAGCGAAGAGGTGCGGCGCATGCATCGCTTGGCGCCAAAGGCGGTGATCGGCAGTTTTTACGGCGCCACCGAGAGCCAGCGCGCCGTCGGCTATTACGAGATTGGCGGCGAGTTGCTCGACGCCGCTGACCATTCATCGCGGCCGGTGCCGTTGGGGCGCGGTATCAAGGATGTGCAGCTACTGGTTCTGAACAAGCGCCGGCAGCTTTGCGGCATCGGCGAGTTGGGCGAACTTTATGTGCGCAGCCCGCATTTGGCGTTGGGCTATGTCAACGACGACCAGCGCAGCGCGGAAATGTTTATCGTCAATCCATTCACCGGAAACGGACGTGACCGGCTCTATCGTACCGGCGAACTCGGCCGCTATCGGCCCGACGGCAACGTCGACTGGGCCGGCCGTTCCGACCGGCGCGTCAACATCCGTGGCTTCCGCGTCGAGCTGGCGGAAGTCGAAACGGCGCTCAAACAACATTCGACGGTGCTCGACGCAGTGGTGATCGCAAGAGACTTCCCAACTCCTGAATCCGACAATCCAAAACCAAAAAGCGGCCCCGCGGACCAAAATCCAAAATTCGATAAGCGGTTAGTCGCTTACGTCGTCGCCAGCGAAGCAGGGGAAAGCGAGATCGAGGTTTTACGTTCCTATCTTGCCGCCAAGCTGCCGGACTACATGGTGCCGGGTTATTTCGTCCTTCTCGACCGGCTGCCCCTGGGGCCCAATGGCAAGCTCGACCACGATGCGTTGCCGCCTGTGATGCAATCCTGCGCCGAGTCGAGCACTGCGGCGCTCGCGCCGCGTTCTGAGGTCGAAGCCAAGTTGTGCGAGATATTTTCCGAGGTATTGGGCCGGGAGCGGATTGGCGTCGACGATAATTTCTTTCGCCTCGGCGGCCATTCTTTGCTCGCCGCGCAAGTCGCGCTGCGGATTAAAAATGGCTTCGGCGTCGGCCTCGAGTTGCGCGCCTTTCTGGCGGCGCCGACGGTGGCGGCGTTGGCGCGCTCGCTAGGCAATTTGACTGTTAACCCGGTGCCGGCTGGCGGCGGCGAGCGCGAGGAGATCGAGCTATAGATACCGGGAACTTTATCGCGCAGTTGCGTGCGCTCGATATCGCGATATGCGCCGATGGCGATAAGTTGCGCATCAACGCGCCCAAGGGCGCGCTGACCGGTGAGCTGCGCGCAGCCATCGCCGCCGGTAAAGCCGAACTGCTGGCGATGCTTCGCGCCGGCGCTGCGATCGCGGCGCGCTCCATTGCGCCTCGCGGGATCGGCGAGGGCGCGCCTTTGTCTTTGGCCCAAGAGCGCCTGTGGTTCTTGGCGCAACTGGCGCCGGAAAGTTCCGTTTACAACTTATGTCGCGGGTTCCGCCTACGCGGTCCGCTCCATCGCCAGGCTCTCGCCGCGAGTCTCGACGAGATAGTCCGGCGTCATGAAGTGCTGCGTTCGAAGTTTTGCACGATCGATGGCAGACCGATGCAAGTTCCGGTTGCCGGCGCCGGGAGGTTGCTGCGGGTAACAGATCTGCGCCGGCTGTCCGGCATCCGACGTGAGAATGATCTGCGCCGGCGCATTATGCTGGAAGCGGAAACTCCATTCGATCTGGCGGTGGGGCGACTGCTGCGCGCGCGCTTACTGCAAGTCGACGACGCCGAGCATGTTTTGCTTCTAACCACCCATCACCTTGTCGCCGATGCTTGGTCCATGGGCATTCTCGTCGGCGAACTTTGGCAGCTTTACCGCGCCTTCGTCGCCGGACAAGCGTCACCCTTGGCCGAATTGCCGATTCAATATGGCGACTTTGCCATTTGGCAGCGCCGCCGTATGGAGACGGCGCCGCTTCAGGAACAGCTTCGGTACTGGCGTAAACAGTTGGATGGCGTGGCAGCCCTCGATCTGCCCACCGACCGGTCCCGGCCGGTGCGGCAAAGTTTTCGCGGCCGACGCTACCCGTTGAATTTTTCACCATCGTTAACGGCGTCGCTCAATCGCTTGGCTGCGCAGGAGAACGCGACGCCGTTCATGGTGCTGTTGGCGTCGTTTCAGCTCCTGCTGCATCGTTACTCGGGCCAGGACGATATCGTTGTCGGTTCGGCGGTTAGCGATCGGCCGTGCGCCGAATGCGAGGGGCTGATAGGTTTTTTCGTCAACACTTTGATTCTGCGCGGTGATCTGAGCGGCCAGCCGAGCTTTCGCGACTATTTGCGGCGGCTGCGCGAAGTATGTCTCGATGCTTACGCGCACCAGGATATCCCGTTTGAGAAACTGGTCGAAGAATTCAAGCCGCGCCGGGAGTTCCATCGCCAGCCGTTGTTTCAAGCTTTCTTTGTTTTGCAGAACACGCCGAATCGTTGGGTGGTGCCGGATGGAATCGATGTCGAGCCACTGGAAGTGGAGAACGCCACGGCGCAGTACGATCTGTCGCTTTACCTGCGCGAGCGCGGCGGCCGGCTGCTCGGTTATTTCGAGTACGCCAGCGATCTGTTCGACGCCGCGACCATCGAGCGCCTGGCTGGACATTTTGAAATTCTCTTGACCGACATCGCCGCCAATCCTGCTCAAACCATCGCTTCCTTGGCCATGCTCAGTGAAAACGAGCGGCGGCGGATGTTAGTCGAATGGAACGACAGTGCGGCGGCTTATCCGAGCCAAAGCTGCATTCACGAGCTGTTCGAGGCCCAAGTCGCGCGCACGCCGGACGGCGTTGCCATAGAGTTCCAATCGTCAACGTTGACCTTCGCCGAACTCAATCGGCGTGCCAACAGGGTGGCGCATTTTTTACGCGGTCGTGGCGTTGGCGCCGACGGGCGCGTCGGGCTTGCTGGTTGCGCGTTCGCTCGAGATGATTGTTGGCCTGCTCGGGATTCTCAAGGCCGGCGCTGCTTATGTGCCGCTCGACCCCAGTTATCCGGCGGCACGTTTGGATTTCATGGTCGTCGACGCTGAGATCGAACTTTTGCTCACCCAGCGAAAGCTCGCCGGCACAATTTCCCCGGCAGATATTTCGCTGGTTTGTCTCGACGATGCCGATCTATTCGCCGGCCAGAGTCACGAGAATCCCACGGGACTGTCCAGCGCGGCAAGCGCCGCTTATGTCATCTACACTTCAGGTTCCACTGGGTTTCCTAAAGGCGTGGTCGGGCTTCATCGCGGCGCGGTGAATCGTTGCGCCTGGATGTGGCGGCGTTATCCGTTTCGCCGCGGCGAAGTTTGTTGCAGCAAGACTTCGTTGAGCTTTCGTCGATTCGGTGTGGGAAATCTTTGGACCACTGCTGCAAGGTTTTCCTCTGGCGATCGCCGACGATGACACGGCCCATGATCCGCATGCGCTGATCGAGTTTCTTGCCCATCGGCGGGTGAGCCGGATTGTCTTGGTGCCATCGCTGCTAAAGGCCTTTCTTGATGATGGCGCCGACCTGGCGGTTAAGTTGCCGCGGCTAAAACTATGGACCAGCAGCGGCGAGACGCTGACCGTCGAACTTGCACAACGGTTTCGCAAAAATCTTCCTGGGGCGCTTTTGCTCAATCTCTACGGTTCCTCGGAAGTCGCCGCCGACGCAAGCTATTTTGAATATGACGGTGGGGCTTCAGGGAAGACGGTGGCGATTGGCCGGCCGATCTCGAACAGCATGGTTTATCTTCTGGATGCGCAGCGCCGGCCCGTGCCGGTCGGCGTCATCGGCGAACTGTATGTCGGCGGTGACGGCTTGGCGCGGGGCTATTGGCGCCGGCCGGAACTGACCGCGGAAAAATTCGTCGTCAATCCCTTCAGCGCCGATCCGGGCTCCCGGCTGTTTCGCACCGGCGACTTGGCGCGTTACCGCGCCGATGGCAATCTCGAGTATCTTGGCCGCGCCGATAACCAAATCAAAATCGCCGGCCAGCGCGTTGAACTGAGCGAGATCGAAGCTGCGCTGCGCAGGCATCCAAGGATCGACGACTGCGTTGTGAACTTGGCGGACCATGACAACGGCGCGATCGGAAATGCGCCATTGGCGAATTCCTTGGTGGCGTACCTTGTATCACCAACGCCGCCGACCGACCGCGAGCTGCGCGAGTATCTCCAGCAAAAGCTGCCGGCTTGCATGCTACCGGCTGGGTTTGTTCGCTTGGAGCGCCTACCGCTTCTGCCCAACGGCAAATTGGATCGATGCGCGCTGCCGGAGCTCGCAGGCGCGCCAGTGAAGGCTGAATCGAAGCTGGTGGGGCCGCGCAGCAAAACCGAAGAGAAAGTTGCCGCGATCTGGCGCGAGGCGCTGGGTTTAGACTGGATTGGCGTCGACGATGACTTCTTCGAACTCGGTGGCCATTCGATATTGGCGATGCAAATGGTCGCGCGGTTGCGCGCGGCATTCGGCGCCGAGTTCTCCGTGCGCGAGTTTTTCGCTGCGCCGACGGTCGCCGGCGTCGCTGCTCGGATAAAAAAAGGCGCGCGCGCGGCGCTACCGCCAATCCTGCCCCCGATCCTGCCATTGCCTAATGCCGGTGCGTTACCGGTGTCATCGGCGCAGGATCTTTTCTGGCGCATGGACAACTTGTTGTCGGGAGCGGATTTTTTGAATCTCCCCTACGGCTACCGGCTCAGCGGGCGATTGAACCAGGCGGCGCTGGAGCGCGCCGTCGAGGCGATCACGGCGCGCCATGGAGTGTTGCGCACGGTCTTCAGAGCGCGCCGCGGCCAGCTTGTTCAAGTCGTCCGGCGCCAACTGCGGCTGCCGCTCAAACGATTCGATTTGGCCTCCAAGCCAGAACCCATGCGCCACGCCGAGCTTGAGCGACTCTCCCACGCCGACGCGACGGCAATCTTCGACCTGGAAAAGGGGCCACCGTTCCGGGTGACGTTAATTCGATTGGCCGCGGCCGAACATGTCTTGCTCGTGACGATGCATCATATTATCGCCGATCAATGGTCGATGCGGTTGTTTCGCAGCGAGCTTGTGATGTTTTACAGAGCCTTTGCTCAAGGTAAGTCCGCGACGGTGGCGGCGTTGCCGTATCAATTTGCCGATTTTAGCCAATGGCAACGGCGACTGTTGGACACCGGCGGATTTGACGATCAACTCAACTTTTGGCAGAAGCAGTTGGCCGGTCCGTTGCCAAGGATCGATTTTTCGTCGGTCTGCAAACCGCGAAAAAAATTGACGCTGCGGTCCGGACGGCTGTCGATGGATATAAGCGCGGCGGTGAGCGCGGCAATTCACAAATTGGCGCGCCGGCAGAGAACCACACCGTTTGTGGTCCTGGTTGCGGCGTTAAACTTTTGGCTCCACCGCTTGACCGGCTGCCGCGATCTTCGCATCGGAACGTTGGTGGCAAATCGCCACCAGCCTCATACGGAGAGTCTGATCGGCTACTTCGTCAATGCGGTGGTGTTGCGAACCCGGGTGGCGCCGCGGATGTCGTTCGTCGATCTTTTGCAACAGACCCGATCCGTGGCGCAGGAAGCCTTTGCCCATCAGGATCTGCCCATCGCGGAGCTGAGCCGTATCCTGCAGAGAGCAGGCGCTGAGCAAACAAACCTATACCCGGTTATGGTGAATTACCGGCGCTTGATCGATGAGCCTGAGGATGTCGCTGGTTTGACATTTGCTCACTGGTCCAAGGGTGGGGATCGGGCGGCGGCCCCGGAGGTGGCACTTACCTCGGCAGAGCTGAGTTTCGAGTTTCGCGAGCTGGCAACAAAGTTGACCGTGAGTGTCAACTATCGTTGCAGTTTGTTCGATGACCGTTACGCCCGGCAGTTGCTCGATGGATTCATGGCGGTGCTCGGTGCCGCCGTGGAGCGGCCTGAAGGCGATATAGCGAATTTTCAGATCGTGTCTGACGGCTTACAATCGAGGAGGTTGCAATGAGGCAATGGATTGCCTTGAGTGTGATCGCGGTTTTACTTGTCACCGGTTCAACCTACGCCGGCGAGAGCGGCGAGAGTTACCATTGGACACCGGCGGAGATGAGTACCCGGCCCGCCAGCCGCAGCGGCCAACTGATGCGCAAAATCGCCGCTGTCCGGCTCTTGCCCGACGACATGGCGATGCCCAAGGACATCGATTGTCACGACGAACCTTGTAGGTTCGACTTGTATTATTTTTTCGGCAAGGGCTTTAACCTCGCCCGTCCCGAGCGCAAGAATATTTTATTCATTGCCGGCGGGCCCGGCCAACTCGTCGACAACGTTAACCAGATGGGTCGCATGCTCGGCCATCTAGAGGCTCGTCATAATGTGGTTTATTTCGACCTGCGCGGCGGTGGCCGCAGCGTGATCCCTGCGAGCAACAAGTTCGATCGTTTCCTGCGCGCTGAATACGTCGCCGACGACATCGAAAAAATCCGCAAAGCGGTGCTCAACCACAGGCCCTGGGATGCGATCTACTCGCATAGTTGGGGCGCGCTGCCGGCGCAATTGTACGCGGCTCGATTCGGCTCCAATAAAGTGAAAACGCTGATCCTGTCCGCGCCGGTGGTGCGAGATCGCGACACCCACGGCGCCCGCGCACGCATGACCGCGGCAAACTTGAAATTGATCTTGACGACTTACCGTTCGCCGCCAGGGCAGCCTTGTGACTGCCGCGATCGAAAGCTCCCGTTACCGGTGCAAACGTTTTTGGGCACAGCCACGGAAAAGCTCGGCGAGGTGAGCGCCCTAGTGGACGCTCGCGCCAGCTATAATTTTTGTTTTATCGATGTCGAGCAAGCCCATTGGCTCGGCGATAGTTTGGAAAAGCTCCTGAGTGAGATCGAGGCGCGGTTCGGCTCGGTGGATTTCGTCACCGATCATTATGACCAGTTGCTCAAGTCGGGCGATGCCGGATCGCGTCCGCGCTTCCCGCGGGAATTTTATTCGGCGATTAAAACGCTGCAGTTTACCGGCGCGCCGGAATCCGGCGTCAAGCCTTACGCCGGTGACTTCGCTAGGCAAATCGATGCGGCGTTGGTGATTGGCCATTATCTAACTCTCGCGCTGGAAAGCGCTTCCGGCAGCGCAACAATAACGCGCCAGTGCGCGGCCAGTTCGCCATTCTTAAAAAACGCCCAATGCGCCACTGGATACTGCAAGATCATCGCGCCGGCAAAGCTCGCCGGCCAGCGCGACGGACCACTGGAGTCGATTCGCGCCAACCGGGTGCTGGGTCTGTATGATGGAGTCGCCCGTGCTTTAGTGCGGCCGGGCATGATCGAACGCGACAGTGGCGCTTGCTTCACCGGCCAAGATGTCACGGCGTTTGCCGCCGGCAGCGAGGGCAAAGAACTGCTGCGCGGCGAAGCCAAGAAACTCGGTGCCATTGCAGCGGAAAAGATTTGCCCTTGGACGCCGAAGAATCATCCCCATGAGGTCCGTACGCTGATTCTCAAGGGCGCCCGGGACACCGTGATCGCCGGCTGCCAAGCCGAGGATTTTTATCGCGATGGTCTCAAAGGCGAGCGCGCGCTGCTCGAGTTTCGCGGTACGGGCCATGCGATGTATGCCGCTTCATTCAATTTTATCGGTGACCGCACGGTTTACGCGGAGTCGTTGCGGGTGGTCTTGGAAAGGTTCATGGATCTGCCCGTGGCGCGGCTGCGGACCGACAAGCTGGTGACGGGGAACATCGATAAACTGCAGGCGATATTTCGCGAACCCGATGCCGGACGGGCGGATTGTCCGGTTTGAAAGATTCAGCGCCGAAAAAAAATAATTTCCTTGGCGGCTAATCTGAAGTATTGTGCACGAGTAACGTCAACGGGAAAAGAGGTGCAATGTGGGTAAAGGGGTAAAATTATCGGCAGCGGCGGCGGCGAAATTGCGCAAAGCCAATCGCAAATTGATTAGCTCCAACAAAGATTTGCATGCCGCGGTCCAAGCTCTGGTGAAAGCGTCGAAGGCTAAATCTGCGGCTGCGAAGACTGCGGCGGCGCGCAAAGCCTACTCAACTGTAGTCAAGCGAAATCCGCTGCTGCGGGCGGCGGTGAAGGAAAATCTCAAGAAGCTTGCCGGCTAAGCGCGCGGGCGGTGCGCCCGCGGTTTGACAGGGCGGCGCTTTCTCGCAGGATGACCTGAAGTGACGGCTAGCCAGATGCGCCGACTGCATCGGGTCTGCCGAAGCGAAATCATACCTGCTAGTCGATTTTTAGCCGCCGCAGTTTCTTTATCAGTCCCTGGCGGCTTACCCCGAGTTTCTGCGCGGCTTTGGCTTTGTTGCCATCGCAGCCATCGAGGGTTTGTTGAATCATCTTCCGTTCCAATGCATCGATAGCTTGGCTTAGCGTTTGCCAAGGCGACGGTTCGGCCGCCGCTCCGGCAGTCGCGTGGCTGCCACGGCTCTCCAGCACCAGATGCTCGGCATCGATGGCAGCGCTGCGCACCGATGCGACTAAGCGTTTAACTTCGTTTTCCAGTTGGCGCGTGTTCCCTGGCCAACCGTACGCCATCAAACTGGCGATGGCCGCGGACGTGAAGTGTTTGAGTTCCACCTGGTTGGCGCTGCAATGTTTTTGCAAGAAATGATTGGCCAGGATGGGAATGTCCTCGGGGCTTTCGCGCAGGGACGGCGTCTGAATGCGCACGACGCTGAGCCGGTAGTAGAGGTCCTCGCGAAAGAGTTTTTCTCTCATGGCGGTCTCTAGATCGCGATTGGTGGCGGCGACGATCCTCACGTCCACCGGCACCGGCGCTCGGCTGCCGATGCGATCGATGGAACGTTCTTGCACCACCCGGAGAATTTTCGCCTGCGCGGACAGGCTCAAATCGCCAATTTCATCGAGGAACAGTGTGCCGCCATGGGCCGCTTCGAATTTTCCGATGCGCCGATCGACGCCGGTGGCGACGCCTTTTTCGATGCCAAAAAGTTCGGTCTCCACCAGGTTGTCCGGCAGTGCCGCGCAGTTGAGAGCGACGAAGGGATACTTGGCGCGCGGGCTGTTGAAGTGCAGCGCTTTGGCGATCAGTTCCTTGCCGGTGCCGCTTTCGCCTTGAATCAAGACGTCCACCGAACTTGGACGAATCTGGTCGATCAAGCGGATGATCGACCCTATGCGATGGCTCATGCCGACGATCTTCTGGGTGGCAAAGCCGCTGATGAACTCGGCGGCGGGGTAGCTCCGCGGTTCCTGCTTATGAGTCTTGAGCTCGCTGGCAATCGGCGAGTTCTCGATCACATCGGCAAGCTGGGCCGCCAAGCGTCGTCAGGATCTCGGCGTCGGCGTCGGTAAACACGCCGCCAATTTTATTGGTCGCTTCGCCGACACCGATGACGGCGCCATCGAGACTGTGAAGCGGCACGGCCAGCAGGTTGCGGGTGCGATAGCCGGTTTCAATATCGACTTCTTTGTAAAACAATGGATGCTCGTAGGCGTTTGCCGTGTTGATGGCTTGTCCGGTCATCGCCACCGCGCCGGCGATACCAAGGCGGGCGTCGAAGCGCATGATCTTGCCCTCTTCGGAGATCGCCGACCACAACTCACAGTTGTCGCGGTCGAAAAGAAACACGCTGACGCGATCGGCCTGCAACAGCTCCTTGGCTTCGCGAGTAATCAAGCTCTGCAACGAGGCCAGGTCGGTGATTGTACTCATGCGCCGGCAAATATTGAGCACGACGCGCAACTTATCGACATGTTCGGGCGTGCCGCCCGCCACCGGAGCAAGTTTTTCGCTGTAACTAGAAGTCATCCATTCCTGCCTAACATAGTTGGCAAAAATCTGCTACTGCTAGGCCCAGTGAACCCGAAAGTGTTAAACTGGCACCGAGACAATGGATTTGTCAGCAATAATTCGCCCAATTGTTAGGTATGGTGAAGCCAGATAGCGGATTGACCCCTTGCCTCGGCGGGGAGCGAGCCGCTATTGGCTGAATGTGCTTCGGTTCCGACGTGTCGCTTAGCCTGGCTAACGTCAGAGCAGAAGCGTTGCGGCACTGTGGCCCGATTCATCGATGCATTCCAATTGCTTCGCTCCGATGCCAGTATGTTGCATGGGAAAACAAGTGTTTCTCGTAATTATCCGCTGGCACTAAGGTTGCTCGTCTGAATTGTTAGACAATAGTCCGTTAGCTCATGGAGGTCTCGATGAATCGGGAAACCTTTCGCGAACAGCTTCTCGGTGTGATGGAACGTAAGGATCATTGGGCCTGGCCGGCTTTTACTTCAGGCCAAGTGCCCAGGGACCGGCTGCATTTTCATTTCGAGCAAGAGTATGGCACCTACGTGCGCGACTTTCCGATACTCGTCGGGCGATCGTATATTCGTTGTCCGATCGCCGAGATTCGCCGCAGTTTGGCGGAGAATCTCTACGAAGAAGAAACCGGCGGCCTGGTCGCCGGCCGGCCTCACCCCGAACTTTTTCTCGAATATCCCCGCGGCCTCGGTATGGACCTGAGCCGATTTCAAAATATCCAGTTGTTGCCGGCGGCGCAGCGTTACCGTGATTTTCTCGACGCCGCGACTGAATCCTTCGGTTGGGATATCGCGTCGGCAATCGTGACCATCTTTGTCGAAGGATCGAGCGCTGAAAGAGCCGCGCTCGATACCCGGAAAAATCACCCGCCACCGCCTCTGGAGGAACATCCGCTGGTGAAATATTACGGACTCTCGGTGGAGCATTTAGCGCTGACCAAAGCCCATCGGCAGGTGGAAGGACTCCACCGAGCCGCCGCTTGGGACGCGATCTTGGATCATGTCGTGCCGCTACGCCGCGGCGCCGTGGTGCGGGTGATGGAGGATGCGCTCAGAATTTGGCAACTCTACCGTGACGAAGTTGCTTTAGTTTGCGGCATTCAGGAGGGCGGCATGTCATGCGCCAGCGCGGTTGCTGGCTGAGCCGGAATATCGTCGTCGCCCCGTGAGCCTTGCGAGATTCTAAGCGATCGCTTCGCCGCGATAACTCATCGCCAAAATCTGCATCGGATTGAGCGGCCTTTTGCCGTTGGCCTGTTCGATTTGAATTGCCGCTAGCGGGCAGTCGGAACAGGTAACTTTGGGATCGCCCTCAGCCATTTCCTTAAACGCCCGGCCGCCATATTTAAGCGACATTTCAAAGTTCTCTTTCTTCATGGCCCAAGTGCCGTCATGACCGGAGCACTCTTCGACGACTTTTACCTGGGTATCGGGCAAGAGCGACAAGACATCGCGGGTTTTATAGCCGATATTTTGGGCGCGCAGGTGGCAGGGGATATGATAGCTAATCGCTCCGGCGCTGGTTTTAAACTTCCTGTTGAGTTTGCCATCCGCCGCCAGTTTGGCGAGAAACTCCATCGGGTCCATGGTCACGGCCGCAACTTTTTTGGCTGCCTCGCTGCCGAGCAGGCGCGGATACTCGACACGAATCATCTGCGAGCAGGTCGGATTGGTCGCGATCACTGTTCTGCCGTCATCGACAAATCCTCGCAGATAGGCGACATTGCGCTCGGCCGCGGCGACGGCGCCGTCCATATCGCCGTTGTGCCATAGCGGCATGCCGCAACAGCTCTCGTAGGCCAGCGCGACATCGACATTGTTGCGCGCCATGACATCGAGAGTGTCGTTGCCGATCTCGGGTTGGTTATAATTCACGTAACAGGTTGAGAAAAAAGCGACGCGCGCCGCCGGCTCGCCGGTGGGAGTCTGGCGATTCTTGGCGAATTGCGCGGCGAAGGTTTGCGCTGCAAACGGCGGCAGCTTCTTGTCTTTGTGGATGCCGACGACGCTTTCCATCAACTGTCGATTGAGCGGGTTCTCATTGCCCCAGTTGGCCAGCGGCGCGGTCATGGTGCCCAATTTGCCAACCAGGTCTGGATTGCCAAGCAGTTTGTCGACCAGTGCTACACCGTTTTTCTTGACCCCTTGGGCCTTGGCTCGGGTCATTAAGCGGGGAAAGTCGATGGCCCATTCATGATCGCCGGGTGTGTAGGGGCATTTGATGTAGCACAGCTTGCACTGGAAGCACAGGTCGACGACTTTGTCGACGTCCGCGGTCTTGAGATTTTTCGTATTGACATCGGCGTATTTGCCCTCGACGCAGTAGTCATCGATGGCGTCGAACAGTTTCGGGAAACTGCCGCAATACTTCACGCACATGCGGCAGTCGGCGCAGAGGCTGAAGACCCGTTCAACTTCGGCTCGCAAATCGGTGATATCGAAGTATCGCGGATCGGTTGGGTCGTATGCCGGATTGTTCGCCATCGGGTCGCTCCATTGTTCGAAGTGGGGTTCCCTGTGACTCTACCCCAGAGCGGCGTCAAAAGGAATAATCAGTGTCATTTGTCGGTCCACTGTTTCATGTCTACCAAGCACCTGATGGGCGCGGCCGTTGTTGCGAAAGTGGCAAAACTTTGCCGGTGATCGTAATGGCAAAGGCTTTTCTATGGGGGATCGTTAACGTTAACGCGGCTGCGCCGTCTAATCGGCCAAGGAGGTTCTTACCATGACCATAACTACAAAAGCACTATTTGCCGCCGGGATCGTGTCCCTGTTGGCTTTCGCGACGCCTGACTCAGCGAGCGCCGATGCGCGCAGCCGGCAAAGGGATTTAGACCGGAATGCGGCAAGAGCTCGCAACTCCAGAGCAACCGAGTTGCAGCGAGACCACGCTGAACTGCGCCGGAATCAAGCCGAGCTTGAGCGCGATCGCGCCGATTTGGAGCGGCTCTACCGCAGCGGCGCGAGCCGCCAGGAAATCGAGCGCAAGCGTGAGGAGATTCGTCGCGATCTCAGAGAACTGGCTCAAGATCATCGTGAAGTCAGCGATAATCTTGAGGCGTTGAGCGGCAATTCATACCGCGGCTCTGGCTGGGATCCCACCGGACGGCAACGTGACCGCTTGAGCCGCTATGAGACCAATGATTGGGGTTGGGGCCGTCGAGACGATCGCGACCGCCGCGGCCGCAATGATACCTGGGGCTGGGGTCGATGGGACGATCGTAGCCGTGGGCGCGTTGCCGACCGGTGGGGTTGGGGCCGCGGGCGAGACTGACCGGATATCTCCAGACTTCGCGACAGCAAACGGTGACAGTAGCTTTTCATTAGAGGGCGGACCTGCCGGTCCGCCCTCGTCTTGCCCAATTGACATAGTGCGCGGGAGAGCCTTATAACCGAAGCATAAGTATTCTTCGGAGGCTCTAATTGATCATCGATTGCGATACCCACTTCATGCCGCGGGACGCCTTCAACGGCGTTGGCGGAGCTCTCGAAACCTTAAAACCGACGCTTAAGTTCGACCAGCAAGAACTCTACTTTGACGTAGACTTTCCCGGCTATCCATCGGAAGTTACGGGCACTAGCCCGCTGCCGGCGCCGGGATCGGGGGCGATGTTTCGGAGCCTGTGGGATCCGATCGCGCGGATGAAAGACTATGACGGCCGGCTGGGTATCGATCGGCAGATCGTACTGCCGCAGTTTTCCGGCTGGTGGTCTTACCTGATCGAGCCGGAACTCGCCTGCCGCATGGCGCGCTCGCACAACGAGTCATTACTGCGCTTGATGACCGAATATTCCGGCAAGATTCTTGGTGTGGCGTTGGTGCCGCTGCAAGATGTGGCCGGCGCGATCGGCGAGATGGAATGGGCCAAGGAACGCGGCTTTTGCTCGGTGGTTCTCGATAAAGTTTATCCGGTAAAGGATCATCCCTACGGCGAGCCGCTCGGCAGCCACCGTGAGCTTTGGCCGTTTTTTCAACGCGCCGAAGAACTGTCGATGCCGATTTACTTGCACAACGTGCAACATGGGCACCGCATCAGTAATCTGCCGATCTTCCAGCGCGACGGGCTGTATATCTTCGCGCCCCAAGAAGGGCAGATGAGTTTGGTGTCGCTGATCACCAGCGGCTTGCTCGATGAATTCCCCAAGTTGCAGTTTATTTTTACCGAAGCCGGCACTTCGTTCATCAAACCTTTGGTGCAATGGCTCGACAAGGTTTTGGACAGCCCGCCGGTGGATTATGACGACCAGGAAGATCCGCTCAACACCCGAGGTCCGTTGACCAAGGTCGGCGAGCGGTTGCGGCGCGCGCGCGCGATCAATCCGGCGCAATTATTTCTCGAAAAGAATATCAAACCCGCGAGTTACTATTTCAAGAATAATTTCTCTTTCACCATCGAGACCGAAGAGCCGGAGCTATCGGAAGCGGTCGAATTTCTCGGCGCCGAGCGGTTTCTCTTCGCCACCGACTACCCCCATGACGATCCCGGCGGCAGGATGAAATTCGAAGATGTCCGGCTCTTGCGCGACCACAAGCACATCTCCGAGGACGCCAAGGAGATGATTCGCTACAAGAACGCGCAGCGATTGTTTCATTTACCGGGTTAGCCCACCGTCGAAAGGCTTAATCTCGTGGCAATTCCTGAACGCTACAATACTGGCTACAACATCGGCGTCGGTGGCGCGGTGGTGCGCGATGATAAACTACTGTTCGTGCGCCGGTCGTCGCGCCATGGGCGAGGTAATTGGCAACTGCCGGGCGGTTTTATCGAACCCGACGAGACCATTGAACAGGCCGTGGTCCGAGAGGTTCAAGAAGAAGCGGGGGTGACGGCTGAAGTCGAAGCTGTCCTGGGCTTGCGCAGCCGCTACGATCCCGACAGCGGCAATGGCGTTTACGTGATCCTGCTTTTGCGCCCCATCGCCGGCGAGCCGTGCCCCGACGGCCATGAGACCGATCATGCAGAATTTTTCTCGCTGGAACAGATCGGCAAGCTTAGCCCACTGCCGCCGGTGAATTGGGAGATCGCCCAACGGGTCCTCGCGCCGGACCGCCGCTTGCTGCATCCCAAACCGCTCAGCAATCTGAACGGCGCCAAGTTTACTCTCTTTGTCGGTTGAACGCGTTGTCGGGATATCCCGATCTTAATAAAAAGTTAAGTGCAGTTTCGACTGGAAGTTCTCAGAAGATGGCTGGAATGTTAGCGGGTTGGCGTGGCCCGATCCACCGGTAAAATCGTTACTTTGACCAATAACTGGCGGTCGGCTTGTTTGGCGGCTTCGATTTCCTTGCCGCTGACCTTCGGTTCTGACTCTATGTTGGCTTCTGTGGCTAGCTCTTTTTTGAAAATTTCGAAGTGTTCGGGTGCGACGTCATAAAATCTTATTTCCGCGATAGATTCTATCCTGGCTCTCCCTGTCGGTGGCATGGTTGATGGGCGGCGCGCCGTAGCCGGCGAGTCTTCTGCCTCTGTGCTGCTCAAATTTTCGATAGTATCGCGGCGCTGGGGCGAGCGCCGGCGTACGACGAACTCAAAGTCGGCAACTCGATCGCCGAGCGCAATCGGTCGCTCCAACACAATCGGCGCGGGTGGCGGCCCAATAAAACTTCGTCGATCGCCAAAAATAAAACCGGAATCCCGTGCCGTGGTCACTTCTTGGACCCGCAGCGGCGGTCGTCTAGGAGCTTCTTTCTTTTCTTCCGCGGCAATTTCTGTTTCGGCTCGTGACGGCGCTGGCGTTGCCGGTTGCAGCTGTGGCGACTCAGCCGGTGACGATGACGACGCACGCGGCGAAGTTTCTGCGATGCTGCGCTTGGCGAGATCCGCTGGAGCCCTTAGTGGAGCAACTGTTTTCTGGCCCGTCTCTGAAGCTTGGCGCGCGGCGGCTGGGGCAGCTCGTTCATTTTCTTTAATCGGCGTTGGGCTGGCAGATTTTAACGCCAGATTGACATCAGGATTTTGTTTTAACGCTGGTTCATTTTGATAGATAACCACTGCGACGATTGCGATCGCCGCCATGGCGGTTGCCCGGACTGCAACGCCACTTGTCAGCGGCACAATCAGCCGCTGCCACAGGCTCGCTTTCGGCTCGCTGTCGCGCACATGGGCCATGACCCGCTGCGCAAAGCCGAGCGGCGGTTCCATCAACGGCAAGGTTGCCACTTGCTGGATGCAGTCGGTTAACTCGTTGGATTCGGCGCGGCAATGAGCGCAGGAAATCACATGGGTCGCGACCCGCGTGGTCATTGCCATGTCGAGGTTTTTGTCGAGATATTCGGTCAGATGCTTTGCGACCTCTTCGCAGTTCATACTGCCTTCCTTCCGGCGTAGAAGTAGGATGCTAATTCGGATTTGAGTGCTTGCCGGGCGCGATGCAAGCGTGACTTAACGGTTCCCACCGGCACTTCGAGCACTCGGGCGACCTCGTCGTAGGACACATCTTGGAGATCGCGCAGCAGGATCACTGTGGCGTCATCGGCGGACAAGCTGTTTAGGGCTCTTTGCACGGTTTCACGAATTTCTTTTTTTTCCATGGATTCCGCTGGACCGGGTTGGGGATCACTCAGGGGTTCGGTGTTTTCGATGGGAACTTGGCGTTGATGGCGAGTATTCATGGTCTTGCGCCGCGTCGTCGCATGATTGAGCGCGATGCGATAGAGCCATGTGGAAAAATTGGCGTCGCCGCGAAATTGGCCGATGGCCCGGTAAGCCGAAAGGAACACCTCTTGGGCGGTTTCCGCGGCTTCATCATAATCGCCTAGCATGCGGTAGACGAGGTTGAAAATGGTTTTCTCATGGCGCCGGATCAATGCCTCAAAAGCGTCGGCCTGCCCGCGCTGTAGCTTTTGGACATACTCGGCGTCGCTGATCGAGTCTGACTGCATTGTTTCAGAGGGGTTAGACTTTGGATGCACCAAAAAGTTCCGTTGGTTAAATATAAAAGGAACACTCTTGTGTGGCAGTCTATCGGTGTTTATGAGTGATGTAAAGCCTCTATATTTTAACTGTTTAGCACCTTAATATCATTTTGAGCGGAAGTTTTTGAGGGTGCCCGCGGTAGGATCGCGGAGCAGCCAATTTCGCAATCCGATTACGGTCAATCGGATCGCTAGGGTGGATTCATGAGCAGGCTCAGGCTACACGGGTTCGTGCCAAAGGCTGCTGTACTCGGTGGCGACCACCTGGTCATAGGCTGCCGGGCCCTTGAGCAGGCCGATGTCTTGAGCGAAGCGGTTCATGCTCTCGACCTTTTCCGGTGGAATCGTCGGGTCGTAAAAGGGCAGATCGCGGCGCACCAGTTCGGCGATGAGTGCTGCTTCGGAGGCTGGAAAGCGCTTTTGGCCCACCGCAGTAGCGCGCGCGGGATCTTGCTTTAAAGCCTTGTGGGCTTTCATCAGCGCGCGCACCGCGGCACGGGTCTGCTGCCGGGTTGTCCTTGATCGTCTTGTCCGTCGCCACCAGTGCAGAGAACGTGTAATGGCGTGCCGCCGTCGGGCCGTCGCCGCGTCGGACATCGAGGACCATGGTGCCGACGCCGCGCCGCACGGCCACTTCGCAACCCATGCCATTGGCCCAAAAACCGTCCAGTGTGCCTTCCTCGAGTGCTTTGGCTGCCGACAGGCCGAAGGAAACGTTTGGCCCTGCCGCGCCAGGAATGGGCATGATCTGAACATTATTTTTGTCGGGATCGATGCCGGCTTCGACCAACAGGCGCTGCAAGCTCAAATTGACGCCCGGCGCCGCGCCGATGCGCAAGCCTTTAACGATGCTCAAATCGCCGCGCTGCGGTTTCAGATCGCTACGGATGACCAGAAACCAGTAAGTATGTTGGCCGCAGGCCGCCAGCAGCTTGGCGCCTTGCCACTCGGGGAAGGCCAGTAGCGTCGCGTGCGCTGAGCCGACGACGAAGTCGAGGGCGCCGTCGCGCAGTGCTTCGAAAGTTTTTGGAATCGGAAACAAGAGATCGACGGAAGCGTCGAAGCCTTCTTCCGTGAAAAATCCCATCTCGACGGCCGCGATGATCGGAAAATAAGAATTCGATACTAAATCGGGTACGGCGATGCGCAGCATATTATCTCCAAGTTGATTCGACTTTTCTTACCGACGTTGAACCTTGAACTGATTTGAACGGTTATCGTTGAAAGGTTCAACGTCGGATCATGAGCTCGCTGTCTTGCCATTATTCAGTCCGCCAGCGGCACGGTCATGAACACATGGGGCTCGCTGCCGAGCACGCGCGAGGTGTGGCCTTCGCCGCTGGTGTCGTCGGCGAGCATGACGTCGCCGGTTGTAAATACCCGCTTGACGCCGTTGCTCGCTTCGATCTCCCAGGAGCCGGAGAGGGTGACGAGATATTGCCGTCGCGGCGCGGGATGGCGCTCCAAGAAAAGTCCTACGGGAGCGGAGCGAAACACCGCGCCGGTGGCGGCGCGCATGTCGGTGCTGAGCATCGGTTGGTTGCCGCCGAATTTCAGTTCGATTTCTTCAAAGTGCGATTTATCATCGTTGCCGCTGTAGAGTCTGACGATTTTCATAAGTCCTCCTAAATGATGTTGGCTTGTCCCGGCGTCGGTTTCGCAGCTCTGCCGGTTCTTTCATATCACAGAGGTATCTGTCTTTTGTCCATGGCGCGGCGCCATTTTTTCTCCGGTTCATTGCCGAAGACTAACGACTTGTCGGCGCCGATCGCGAACCAGGAGTTGGCCTTGAGTTCCATCTCCAACTGGCCGGCGGCCCAACCGGCGTAGCCCATGATTAGCAATGCTTGGCGTGGACCTTTGCCGACCGCGAGCGCTTGCACCATCTTGGCGTCGGCGGTCATGGCGACGCCGTCTTTGACTTTGGTGCTGCTATCGAGAACCCATTCATCGCTATGCAGGACAAACCCTTGATGGCGGTTTACCGGCCCGCCGTAATGCACAACGATTTCGCCCTTGGCGCCTTTGGCGTCGATGCCAAAGCCTTTCAGCAGTTCGTCGAAGGGCACCTTGGCAACCGGCTTGTTGACGACTAGACCAAGTGCGCCTGTGTCATCGTGTTTCACCAGGTAGATGATCGATTCGGCGAAACGCGGGTCCTTCATTTCGCTGCTGGCGACGAGCAATTGGCCGGCTAAGAAACGGTTCGCCGGCGCTGCCAGACCCGAGAGCCCCGCGTTCGCCGACGTCAATGACGAGCAGTAACGCAGCCAGCCAAAGCAGTCTCAGGGACTTCACTCTTGTTAAGGTTCGGGCGCGACACTGCATCGTTTGATACGCGCGGTTAGCCGCGCACTTTAGGGCCGACGCTTTCGATGGTGATGCGAATGATCACGCGCTGCTCGCGCGCCATGCGTTGGTGAAATTCCGGCCAGCTCTTGTGCTCGCCGTAGGCTTGGCGCTGCAAGTAGACCAGAGTGTCGAGGGCTTCGGGTAGCGAAACGATCTCGGCCTTGCCGCTGACTTGGACCCAGCCTTCGCCGTGAAACGTATTGCCGAACGTGCATAGGGCGGCGCGCGGATCGCGGCGCAGATTGTTGACCTTGTACGCGGTCTCGCGGCTGCTGATCACCGCTCGGCCTGCGCCATCGAGACCGCAGGTCACCGGCGACATCTGCAGGTCGCCGTTCTTGCGCCGGGTGGCGAGCACGCCGTGATGATTGTTCTTGAGAAATTCTTTAGCCCTGCCGGTTTCCACCGGAATGAATTCGGCCATGGTGCGATTTCCTTATTGCGAAAATTAGTTCAAGCGGATGGACGACAAAGTAGAATACCGGCCGGATCGATTGCAAGCGCGCGCGCGTAGTATTCGCTTGTCAGGCGTGAACCATCGGCCCAACGACCCATGACCGATGGCACAATCGGGTTGCGCGGCTCGCTGACGCTGCCTTCGTCTTGACCGGTTTCACCGCATAACCTATAACCAAGTCAGAGGGCGAGCTTGTGACCATGACCATCCCACAAATGCAGTGTCCGGAGATTCTTCCGGTTTTTCCATTGACTGGCGTGATGCTGTTGCCGGGCACGGTTTTGCCGCTGCATATCTTCGAGCCGCGCTACCGCGCCATGGTCGAAGATGCCCAGCAAGGCGACAAAATGTTCGGCATGATCCAGCCTTACGCGCCACAGAACGACAATCGCGGACCTCAGCCTGAGGCCGAGAACAGCGCGCCGGATCTCTACAAAGTCGGCTGCGCCGGTTTCATGGAAAAGTGTGAAAAGTTGCCGGATGGACGGTTCTTCGTGCAGCTCAAGGGGGTTAGCCGTTTTCGCTTTGCCGAAGAGTTGCCGTTGCAGCGCGGTTACCGCAGGGTCAAAGCGGACTATAGTGAATTCGCCGACGCGGAACTGGAGCAAGACTGGCACTGTGCGCGCGCGGCGATCATCGAAGCGCTATCGATCTATGGCATTGCCCATGGCATGCAGGTCAACGCCGATCAAGCGGCGAAGTTCTCGGACCTTGAGTTGGTCAATCTCCTCGGCGTGTCGTTGCCCTTTCATCCCGCTGAAAAGCAGGCGCTGCTCGAAGCCGCGACGCTCCAGGACCGCGAAAACATGCTCATCGATCTGCTCAAGCTCGGCGCCGGCCCGGCCACCAGCGACATCGAAATCGCGCCGCGAACCCTCAACTAACTCAAGATCAATAGCGCTAGCGTCGGTTTCTCGAAGTGCGACGGCGGGCATGGGCAGCCATCGTCATCGCGATGCCATCCTGCCGCCCTCGACGGGAATATCTGCGCCGGTGATGTAGTCCGCCCAAGCCGAGGCGAGAAAGAGCACCGGTCCGACGTAGTCTTCGATGTCGCCGTTTCTACCCAACGGCGGTACGGTTAGATTGACACCGGCGGGCAGAGTTTGGCTGCTGTCGTCCGGTTTGCCGGCGTATTGATTGACGCTGGTCAAACGGTTGGGCGTGAAGCCGGGACTGATCGAATTGACATTGATATGATACTTGCCGAGCTCGACGCCCATCTGTCTGGTGAGATTGACGACGCCGCCTTTAGCGGCGCTGTAGGCCGAGCCGCCCGGCAGGCCGCGATGGCCGGCGATGGAAGCGATATTGACGATCTTGCCGCGGCCGGCTCTTTTCATCACCGGCACAACTTGCTTGGAACATAGGTAGATTCCCTTGAGACCTATGCCCAAGACAAAGTCCCACTCGTTGGACTCGACTTCGGTAATTTCTTTTCCGGGGTAAATTTGCACGGCGGCGGCATTCACTAAAATATCGATAGTGCCGAAGCGGCCGACCACGTCGGCGACCATCTTAGCCACCTGATCTTCCTTGGTCACGTCGGCGCCAACGCCGATGGCATCGGTGCCACGCGATTTTAGATCGCTGGCGACTTTCGCCGCTTTATCGAGCACGAAGTCGCCGATAGCGACCTTTGCGCCGGAATCGGCGAAGCCGCGGGCAAACGCCGAGCCGAGCACGCCGCCACCACCGGTGATCAGAACGACTTTATCTGTAAGTCCGAGGTCGCGCATGAATGCTCCTCACGGGGAAGTAAGGAGTAAAGAGTTAGGAGTAAGGGTGGTGAGCGGGACTTCTGACTCCTTACATTCACTCCTTACTGGGTTATTGGCTTATTCCGCCATATCGATCAACACACCATCGGGGTCGGCGACAAAATGCTGGCCCAGGCAGCAGCGGTGAAAGTCTTCCTCGTTCTTCTTGCCGTTGCCGCCGACAAATTTGCCACTCGCGGACGGCGGCGCGCTTTCAGCGAGCGCCGCCAGGTCGCTTTGGGTCTTGGCCAAGCTTTCCACTTTGAAGCCAAAGTGATCGAGCCCCTCGCGCAGGCCGCGGTACAGGCTGTTGTCGCGCGGGCGGAGCAGCAGCTTCACTTTGCCATCGGTCATGCAGATGGCGCCGTCGTCTTTGTAGGTTTCGGCTTCCTTCAGCTCGAATATTTTTTCGTAGAACTCGGCGACCTGACTGGGGTCGTTGGCGCGGATCGAGATGTGATTGATCCAGCGCGGCTGCTCCCAACCGGATTCGTTGTAACCTTCGCGGACGTTGGCGACATGGGCTTGGGCGATGTCGAACTGGGTGCCTGCCGGATCGTAGCTGCGCAGGCCTGCGAAGGGCACGTAGTCCAGTCCCTTGGCGATCATCGATTTCGGATAATGCTGTTCCATGCGCCGGACAAACTCTTTGATATCCTCGACTTCAAAACCATAGTGGTCCATGCCGGACTGCATGCCGGCGTAGCGCGACAACACCGCCAGGCCGATGACGCCGTCGCTGATATGGCCGCGGCTGGCATTCTGTTTGCCGGTCTCATCCAGCGTGTTGCTGGTCATGCGCCGCATGCCGAAGACCTGCTGATAAAAATTATCCACCGCGGCGTGGTTATGGGTGTACATGGCGATATGGCGGATTTTGGCGAACATAAAGTTCCTCCGAAAGTTTAGGGTCTGGAGTCTAGTGTTTGGCGACGCAGATTCTCAGTTACACTGAAGTGGGTCGCCACGTCAATGGAGGATTCGATGGCAGGGTGCGCTTTGCGCACCGATCCGAACTCCTGTGCGGCGAGCGCACCCTACGGAATTCGCGGCGAGAAACTGTCTGATGATGCGGTGCGCCTGGTCCGGGTTGGTCATGAAATAGTTGTGAGCTTCATTCGGGATGACGGCGTACTGGCCGTTGGGCAGCGCTTTGGCCATGGCTTCGGACGCCAGCCGATGCGACGCGCCGGTGGCCGAGCCGTGATCTTGGTCGCCGACGAGAACCAGCGTCGGCTGTTTAATCTCATGCAAGCCGGCCGCTAACATCGCAGGCTTGGCGAGCGACGACATGGCGCAGGTAGTCGTCCAGCGTCGGCAGGTTGTTCATGCGAATTTTCAGAAAGTGTTCGACGCGGTCGGGGTGTTGCTTAATATATTCCTGTGTCCAGCCGACTTCCAGGGTGTGCTCGCGGACATATTTCTCGTAGCCCCACTCGACCATCTCTTTGCACATCTTGAATGGGATCGGCGGCGCATGGGCGACTCCGGCGCCGACCGACGCGGCAATTATCTTCTTGACTCTGTCCGGGTATTTCAGCGCCATCAGTAGCGCCACCCGCCCGCCCATCGAATGTCCGAGGAGAATGGCTGGACCGGCGTTCAAGTGATCGAGGATGGCCACGGCATCGTCGACGAAATCGTCGCAGGAATATTGCTCGGTCGGCCGGCTCGATTTCCCGGTGCCGCGATAGTCGTGGGTGATGACCAAGTGATCGCGGGAAAATTCCGGGACTTGGAAGGTGTGCCAGATGTCGCCGGCGCAGGCGGTTTCGCTGAAAAACAAAAAAGGGATTCCCCTGCCGTGGGTTTCGTGGAAAATATCGGTGTTGATGCGCGTTACGAAAGACATAGGCTCGACTAGCGGGAGCTTCTGGTGTGTTGTTTCCCCTTTGCTGGCACGAGGGCGATGATCGACCGTAGGGCCTTGTTCACGGCTTCTGAGTTCGGAAAGTAGGCGCGCACATCGGGTTCGAGCATTACGGCGCCATCGGCCAACGTAAAGTGCTGCACGGTGACGGTGCCATCGGTTTCACGGATCGTCACCGAATGTCCCTGCCGGTAAGCTTTATAATATTTGCCGCGTACACCATTCTTACCGCGGAAATCATAGTGCGGGCGCATGTCGTCCTTTGCTGAAGTATTGCGGCTAACTTTTACCTTCTTCATAAATTCTCCGTTCTGAAGCAGTCGCGTTGCGGCAACTTATTATGCGGACGGACACTAGATCCGCCATAATTTCATGTTCCGTGTGAACAACGAGCAGAACTTTGTTGAAACCTGATAATCCAATACTGATGAATCGTTCTTCGTCGTCCGAATGATCATCGTCGCTAAACGTCACGAGGAGAGGATCGTTAAAAACCGTTTTTGCTTCGGCGAAACTGATTCCATGTCTTCTAAGGTTTAACCTGGCCTTATTTGCATCCCACTCAAATTCGAGTCGCATCGAGCAGAAGTATATGATTCCGCTCGTTCGAAGGCAAAGTGGCGGCGCACGACTGGGTCATATTTGAAGTTTGTCGAACTAGGGTCGCTGCCCGTGCAGTCCCCGCAGCACCTTCTCCGCGGTGATTGGCAACTCACGGATGCGCACGCCGGTGGCGTCGTTGACGGCGTTGGCGATCGCCGCGGCTACGGGCACGAGCGGCGGTTCGCCGAGCGCCTTGGCGCCGTAGGGGCCGATGGGGTCGGGCTGTTCGATGAATATTGCTTCGATGGGCGGGATATCGATCAAGTTGGGGATCTTGAACGAGTCCAGGTTGAGGGTTAGCGGCGCGCCGGTGTCAGGGTCCATGGGGATCTCTTCCATCAGCGCGTAGCCGATGCCTTGGACGACGCCGCCGATGATCTGGCCGCGCGCCGCTTCGGGATGAATGATCCTGCCGGAGTCATGCACGGCGACGTAGTTGAGCACGCGCACGTAGCCGGTGTCGGGGTCGACTTCGACCGCGGCGAAGTGGGCGGCGAAGGAATTGATGATGTGGGTCTTGCTGCCGGCGCGCAGCTTGGCCTCGCCGACGATGGTCTGTTCAGGCTGGCGCCGGATGACGTGACCGACGGGAATTTTTATTTCCGGCGTGTCGGCGATCACGACAAATTCATCGCGCCACAGCAATTTTGCCGGCTCCACTTCGAGCAATTTCGCGGCGCTTTCGAGTAGCTGGCGCTTGGCGTCTTCGGCGGCCTGTTGCGCGGCCAGTCCTGACGTGAACGTCGTCGTGCTGCCGGAAGTGCTGTGCGCGAACGGCGTGGTGTCGGTGTCGGCAAAGGTCGCGTGAACTTTTGCCATATCCAGGCCGAGAGTTTCGGCGACGATCTGACTGAGGATCGTCCATGCGCCCTGGCCGATCTCGGTGATGCTCATCAAAAGTTCGGCGCTGCCGTCGGCTGATAGTTTGACCCTGGCCGACGATTGGGATTGCCCGGTTTTGTAAATGCACGCGGCCAAACCCATGCCGCGGTACTTGCCGTTGACTAGCCGTTTGCGCGGACCGTTGGGGCGCGCCTGCCAACCGATTCGCTTCGCGCCTTCTTTGAGACATTGCGCCAAGAGATTGCTGGAAAAGGGCACGCCGCCTTCGATCGGTTGTGATGGAACTAAACTGTCAAGTGCCGTCACGCGCTCTCCCGGTTGGCCTTCGGCGCCCACGCAATGGCGCAAGCGGAACTCCAGCGGGTCGATGCGTAAACTTTCCGCGACTTCGTCGGCGAAGGATTCCAGGGCGAAATGGGCCTGCGGCGCGCCGAGGCCGCGATAGGAGCCGGCCACGGGACTGTTGGTGTAGGCGACTTTGCCGACGAAGCGCGCGTTGGCGCAGCTGTAAAGATAAGTGAGCCCGTGGCCCAGCCGGGAAGCGACGCCGTAGCCCGGCGCGTAGGGGCCGGTGTTGAGCGCGCTGGTGGTGTCGATGACGGCTGATCGTGCCGTCCGCTTTGATGCCCATGCGAATACGCGTCGTGGTGGCGTGGCGCCATTTGCCGTAACCGAGTTCTTCCTCGCGGCTGTAGCCCATGCGCACGGGCTGGCCGGCCTGGCGCGCGAGCAGCGCGGTGATGAGTCCCAATCGGGTTTCATCTTTGCTGCCGAAGCCGCCGCCAAGATAGGTGGCGAGGACACGGACGCGGTCCGGCGGCAGTGAGAATGTCTTGGCGAGCTTGTCGCGATCGCCGTAGACGTTGCGACTGGCCTTCCATACCGTGAGCCGATCGCCTTGCCAGGACGCCACGGCGTAGCGCGGCTCCAGCGCCAGGGGACTGGTGGATTGCGTGCGATAGGTTTGCTCGAAGATCTGCGCGGCTTCCCGCATGCCGAGGTCGATATCGCCGCGCGAGAATTCAATCGCTTCTTTGCCGGCCAGGTTAGCGCCGCCACGCACCGACGGCGCATCGGCTTCGAGGGCGCGCTCTTCATTCAAGACGAAGGGCAGGGGACGATAGTCGACTTGAATCAAACGCAGTGCTTCTTCGGCGATCTCTTCGCTGTCGGCGGCGATGGCCGCGACTTCGTCGCCGACGTGACGCAAGGTTCGATTGAGTAAATAAACCGGCGCCACCGCTCCGTCAGACCCTGAATCATCACCGGCTTCGAACGGGATTGCCGGCACATCGCGATAAGTGATCACCGCGCGTACGCCGGGCAACGCCTGGGCTTTCGCGGTGTCGATGGCGACGATCTGCGCATGAGCATGGGGACTGCGCAGGGTTTTACCGTACAGCAGATTCTCGACCGACAGGCGGTCGCCGGAAAACTCGGCGGCGCCGGTGATCTTGCTATGGGCGTCGACGCGAGTGACTGACTGGCCGACGACGCGGAGAGCGGCCTGTTGCGGAGCAGGGAATTGCGACATGGGGTATCGGAGCGCGCGAAATTTGCTCTTTGGATAGCAGAGCGGCGGCGTAACGACAAGCACAAACTCTCAGCTTCTATGACTGAACTATTATGATGTCAGATTTACGGCGGTGGGTTTGACTTTATTCCTGAGACCGTGACATTTAGCATTGATCGCGAGGTATGGAGTCCATGAACCGCACGCAAATCATCATCGTCCGCCATGGCCAGACTGAGTGGAACATTCGCGGCATTCGCCAGGGATATCTCGACAGTCCGCTGACGGATCGGGGGCTCGCTCAGGCGAAGGCGTTGGGGCAGCGTTTGGCGCGGGAGAAGTTCACGGCGTTGTACAGCAGCGATCTCGGTACGGGCGGTGCAGACGGCGCAAGAGGTCTCAAAGGTCACGGGGCACGCGATCGTTACCGACGCGCGCTTGCGCGAGCGTCATCTCGGGATATTCCAAGGGCTTAACGGTGAGGAGATCGTCGCCAAGCATCCGGAAGAGCGGCGACTGATGCGCAGCCAGGGGCCTGGCTATGTCATTCCCGGTGGCGAGAGCATGGTGCAGCAGGTCGAGCGCAATATGGCTTGCCTCAACGACCTCGCGGCCAGACATGTCGGCGAGCAGATCGTGGTGGTCACCCATGGCGGCGTGGTGAGCGGTTTTTTTCGCCACACCTTGGAGATTGCTCTCGAAGCGCCGCGCCGTTTCGAGTTCGTTAACGCCGGCTTAAACGTTTTTGCCCATGAAGACGGCAATTGGCTGCTGCTGACCTGGGGCGATGTCAGTCATTTGGCACCCGGGGCGGCCAGCGAGGGGGATGATCCATAGCCGCCGCGTATGCGGCGGTGGTTCCAAACGTTCCAATCGTTCAAGTCGTTCAAATTGTTTGAACTCGAAACCCGAAACGTCAGAAGTTCTCCTAGCTTAAACCGTCGCGCGTTTTTCCATTCGCACCGTAAAACCTGGCTGCTTGATATAGACTTGATTCGAGTCTTTGCGCTGCGCTAGCTGCTCGATGATTTTCACCAGCGGTTGGGTGGCGTCGAGGTATTCCCTGGGCTTGCCGTGGTTGGGCAGCGCTTTGACGTACTCTTCGCCGGCGAAGTAGTGCAAAATCAAGTCTTCGTCGGAGAGCTGGGCGCCGTATTTTTGGCGAATCTCATGTAAAGTCGGCTCCGGCTGTTCCCAATGCGTCCACTCCTTGGCGCGCGGCCGGCTGAGTATCTTGTCGCGCACGCTTGGGATCCATCACTTCGACCGCTTCCTTGCCCCAGATGCCCAAGGCGTACTGGATATTCTGGTCGGGCACTTCTTTGTAGCGCTCGCCGACGATGACGTTGATCGCCGCCTGGGTGCCGACGAATTGCGACAAGGGCGTGACCATGATCGGATAGCCGAAGTCTTTGCGCACCTGGCCGGCTTCTTCCAGCGCGGCTTCCATCAAATGCTCTTTGCCGACGATCTTCAGTTGATGGCGCATGTTGGAGATCATGCCGCCGGGCACTTGGTGCCGATACATGCCCTCGTCATATTCAACCGGCTTGCCGATGGGCAGGCCGTCGCGTTGGGCGACCGCGGTAAAATGTTTCACCACCGGCTCCAACGGCTTCAAGTCAATCTGCGGATCGTAGCCCAGCGCTTTCAGATTGCTGGCGATGTTAAAGATCGACGGCTGCGATGAGCCGTTGGCCAGCGGCGGGATCGCGGTGTGCAGGATGCGCATGCCGAGCTTGACGCCTTCCAAGTAATTCAGCGGCGCCTGACCGCTGTTGCAGTGGGCGTGAAACTCCACCGGGATATCGCCGGCGGCTTTCAAGACGACCGGGATCAGTGTACGCGCGCGGTCGGGCGTGAGCAGGCCGCCGACGTCTTTGAAGCAGATGCGCCAGGGATGGGCCGCCGCGGCTTCCTTGGCTTTCCTGGCGTAGTACTCGTCGGTGTGGCGCGGCGACACTGAATAGATAAGATTGGCCACGGCGTCCATGCCATGTTTTTTCAAATCGGCGATCTCTTCGCCGAAGGCGTCATAGTCGTTCCAACAGTTCGACGTGCGCGTCAGGGTCAGGCCGTAGGAAACCAACCGTTCGACTAAAAGTTTGAGAATACAATGCGGCGTCTTCTCGAAGGCGCTATGCATGCCGCCATGGTAGCGCAGGCGGGTTTTCTTGATCAGCTTGGTGCCTTCCTTGAGCCAGTACCAGGGGTTTTCTTTGTGCTCGCGGACATATTTCTTGAAGATGACGCTCAAGAAAAACTCCATGGACTCGAAACCGGCTTCGTCCATATGCGGCAGCGCCGGCAGCATGGAGCCGATCTTCATGTTCAGCGCCCAGAGGCTTTGGTTGCCGTCGCGGACTGTGGTGTCGATGAAGCGAACTTGGTTATTCATTGATCCTCCGGAATAGCGTTCAAGAGTTCAAGGTTCAAAGTTCAAGGTCGGATGTTCCAATTGTTCCAATCGTCTAATCGGTTCCAATCTGGATGACTTTGACGTTTCTGTATCTGTATAAATTCTTGGGTAGAGATCAAACGACGGGGAGGACGAGTCGATGAAAAGCTTTCGCAAAGAGCTGTGGTTCAATACGCCGACGCGGGTGGCGTTCGTCAATATCACGGCGCAGGTTGACGCGTGTCTGCGCGAGAGTGGGGTGAAAGAGGGGATGGTGCTGGTCAATGCCATGCACATCACCGCCTCGGTGTTCATCAACGACGACGAGGCGGGTTTGCATCACGATTACACCGTCTGGCTGGAAAAGCTCGCGCCGCACGAGCCGATCAAGCAATACCGCCACAACGACACCGGCGAGGACAATGCCGATGCGCATATCAAGCGCCAGGTGATGGGCCGTGAAGTGGTGGTGGCGATCACCGATGGCAAGCTCGACTTCGGTCCGTGGGAGCAGATTTTTTACGGCGAGTTCGATGGCCGGCGCAGAAAGCGCGTGTTGGTGAAGATTATCGGCGAATAGACGAATGCTCTTCGGCGCTAAGCCGATGGGGTCTGAATTCGTCGACTGGAAGTCGACTCTTCCGTCCGTCATTCCGGCGGAGGCCGGAATCCAGTATTTTGTACTGGAACTGAAATCGAACCTGGATGCCGGCTTTCACCGGCATGACAAATCCACTATCCGCTTGAAGGCGAGGGAATTCGACCGTCTCCGAGAGAGACCTTAGGTGATTACGCTTGGCGTAATTGATCGGTGGCCGGCTTGACCGATAGAGTGCGCGGATGGAAAAGCGATTTTTTAAGCCGCGACCGCAGAATGCTCGCCACGGTCGGGTCGAGCCGTCGGATGGGGCGGACCGCGGCCCCTACCAGGCGCCATGCCGCCATTATCCCAACTGTATCGGCTGTCCGTTTATCGATCTGCCCTATCCTGAACAGCTGGTGCGTAAACGCGCGCTGGTTGGCGAGGCGTTTGGCAAGTTCGCCGCGCTGAAGGATATTCAGATTCCCGAAGTCGTGCCGTCGCCGCGCCGTCTGGGTTATCGCGCGCGGGTCAAGCTGGTGGTGCGCAAGAGCGGCGGAACCATTGCGACCGGACTCTACGTGCCGCAGACGCACCGGGTGATGGATATCTCGTCGTGCCCGGTGCACCCGCGCCGGGTCAATCAAGTGCTGGAGTATCTGAAGTTTCGCGCGCTGGAGTTGGGGATCGTTCCCTACGACGAGCGCGACGACAGCGGCGATCTGCGCTACGTCGACTTTCGCTATAGCTTTGCCCGGCAGGAAGTCAGTGTGACGTTGGTCAGCCGCCATCCGGTATTGCCCGAGGGTGAAATGCTGGCGCGGGCATTGCAGCGTAAATTCTCATTTGTCACCGGCGTGATCCTCAATATCAATGAAAACCGCGGCAACGTGATCTGGGGCGCGGTCAACCGCATGCTCTCCGGCCGTGAAACCCTGTTAGAACAAATTGGCGGCCTCAAGTTGGTCTATCCCGCCGGGGTGTTTTCCCAGTCCAATCCCAACACTGCGCAAAAACTCTACGACCATGTGATCGAGTTGGCGCAACTGACTGGTAAAGAGTCGGTGCTCGATCTTTACTGCGGCGTCGGGCCGATCTCGCTCAATCTCGCGCCTGGAGCGCGCCAGGTCTGGGGCATCGACGACAACGAAGCCGGCATCACCACGGCGAAGCAAAACGCCCGGCGCAACGGCGTCGGCAACAGCCGTTTCTTCGCCGGCGACGCCGCGGCGATGGTGCAGCAGCTGCGCGGGCAATTGATTGCGCTCGATCTGATCGTCGCCAATCCCCCGCGCAAAGGTTTCCAGGCCGCTGCTCTTGCTGCCGTGCTGGAATTGCGCGCGCCGAAGCTCATTTATGTCTCCTGCGAACCGACCAGCTTGGCGCGCGATTTGGAAAAACTCGTGCAGGCCGGTTACCGCATTCAATCGGTGCAGCCTTTCGATATGTTTCCGCAGACCGCGGAGGTGGAGACGGTGGTGGCGCTGCAGCTTTGATCGAGGCTATCGAACATCCCCCTTTGAAAAAGGGGAACTGCGGGGGATTTGAAGGTAGTGCGTATCAGAAAATCCATCTTCCCCCTTTTTTCAACGGTGGGGTATCTAACTCAATATCGGGATTTGTTGGTTCAAGTACTGATTCACCACGCTCGGTTGCGTTTTTCCTCGGTCGTATGGTTTGATGGCTCAAAATCTAATCTATTGTGGAGGTTCTCCATGGCTGATTTGCAAGTTCAAGGCGTGGTTCACTGGTCGATCCCGGTGAATAATTTGGAGGAATCGGAAAAGTTTTACGGCGAGATTCTCGGTCTGGAGTCCAAGGGACGTTTGGGTGGCTCGAAAATGTCCTGCTTCAAAGCCGGCAGCCACGATATTCTGCTGTGCGAGCGCAAGGAGTCATTGACCCGCACGCCGCAGCAGGACAACCGCCTGCATCATGCGTTTATGGTCAGCCCGGACATGTGGGAGCGCGGCGCCAAGCTGTTGCACGAGAAGGGCGTCAAGATCGCCGAAGCGATCGTCTATCGCGAGAAGGGCCACTTCACCGGGCGTGAATTGTACTTTCTCGATCCGAGCGGCAACATGCTCGAACTTTGCGATCCGACCTGGAAGCCGGGCATGCCGACACCGACCTACGAAGAGATCGTCGGAAAATAAGTGATTCGGATATTCCTCTCGCAAAGGCGCAAGGTACGCGCAAGTTCGTGAATCGCCGTATTGTCATTTCGACCAAAGGGAGAAATCTTTCTTAGATCCCTCGTGCCTTCGCTCGGGATGACGGGCATTCGTCCGTCACCTTTGCGGCCTTGGCGTCTTTGCGGGAGATACTCCGATTCTCTAAACCCGAAACGATCTTCACTCCGACCGATAGTGCCACAGCTGGGGGATCGCCCAGCAAGTGCCGACGACGGTAAGGGCGCAGAGCACGCAGCCGACCAGCGCGGCGTTGGGGGCGCCGATGAGGGCGGCGCCGGCGCCGGCGATGACCGCGCCGGTGGCGTTGGTGGTCTGGGCGAAGACGGTGAGAAAGCTGGTGGCGCGGCCGCGCATGTCGTCGGGCGCCAGGATCTGCACGACGGTGCGGCGCATGGCGACGCTGATGGCGTCGCTGATGCCGAGCAGCCCGACGGCGATCAGTCCCATCCAAAACCATTGGGACAATCCCAACAGACCCAAGCTCAAGGCGAACAGCAGTGTGACGATGACCGACAGCGCGCCCTTGCGCTTGACGTCGCCGAAGGCGAGCAGGATACCCGAGCCGATCAGCGCGCCGATGGCCGGGCGAGGCGTAGAGCATGCCGAGTCCGCGCGCGCCGACATGATAGATTTCATCGGCGAAGATCGGCAGGATCGGCCGGTAGAAGCCGAACAGCACGGCAAAAAAATCAAGCACGAAGAGCGAGAGAATGATCCGCGTGTGCCAGATAAACTCGACGCCTTCGATCAGGCTGTGCCAGCCGATCTTGCGCCGCTGGCCCTGCGGCATGCCCGAAGCGCGAATCATTAACGCGGCGAGCACCGACGGCAGCGGCAAGCAGGCGTCGACAAAGTAGGACGCCTGGACGCCGAAGAAGTCGATCATGAAGCCGGCGATCACCGGCGCGGTGAGCTGGGTTCCCTGCATCATCAAGGTCGACAAGGTCACGGCGTTGAGCAGATGGGACTGCGGGATCAGACTCGGAATGATCGCCTGGCGCGCCGGGCCGCCGAGGACTTGGAGGGCGCCGGCGAAGACCATCAGAACATTGATGTGCCAGACTTGAATCGAGCCGCTGACGGTTAGCAGCGCGAGCAGCAGATCCGGGCACGATGTTGAGGCTATGGGTGATGGCGATCAGTTTCTTGCGATTGAGCGTGTCGGCGAGCACGCCGCCGAACAGGCCGAAAAAGATAAACGGCGCGGCTTGAAAGAAGCCGGTGAAGCCGAGCTGCACCGATGAGCCGGACAGTTGGTAGACGTGGTACAAGCGTCGCCACGTTGCGCATGTGGTTCGAGGTGTTGCCGCACAGGATCGCCGTGAAGATCAAGCGGTAGTCGCGGATCAGCAGCGACGACCAGGGGCGGATTACGGTGTCAGCGGGATTGGGTATGATCTGAAGGTTCGCTCACTCGGTGGTTATGCTCCGGAAGGTTTCTGCGTCCCGCCAATGTATCGGTTCGACTAAAGTGGGTCAAACGTTATTGATCTCTTGGCGCGGCGCGCCATAGAATCGCGACCAACGAATATCGGATTATCTCCCGCAAAGACGCAGCGCTAAGTTCGCAAAGCTCGGATAATCCGCAGTGAAATGCATTCGAAGAGATTTTACATCTTTCGCCGATGCGAACTTAGCGACTTTGCGCCTTTGCGGGAGTAATTTCCGACTCCGATTAAACTACGACGAGGTGTAATGATGTACATTGACGGCGATACTCACTACTGGCCGGTGCGATTTATCGACAAGGTCGATCATCCGGGGCGCGGCCATATCGAATTCCAAAAAGGCACCGGCGCGGTGATCCGCTTCGGCGTCGACTTTCCCGGCGATGCCGCGACTTACTTTCGCGACGGCAAGAAGATTCACTCGTTCAGCGAGACCCGGTGGAATCTCGACATGCACCACGATGTCATGGTGCGCGAAGGTTTCGACTATCAGGTCGTCATCGCCGACAACCGGCCGCTGATCTACGAAGTGGAGCGCGATCTCGGCGTCGCCATGGCGCGCGCTTACAACGACACGGTGGCCGAAGATATCGCCGGCCGCGAGCGCTTTCTCGGCATCGCCTGGGTTTACTTGCCCGACGTCGACGAGTCGATCCGCGAGCTGCGCCGCTGCGGTCAAAGAGCTCGGCTTCAAAGGCGTCAAGCTGATGGGCGGCCACGCCAACTGCGATCTCGATGCCGAGGTGCTCTGGCCGTTTTACGAAGAAGTCTGCAAGCTCGATGTGCCGATCCTGGTCCATCCCGGCACGCGGGTCTTCGAAGCGCAGGATTGCCATCCCTGGCTGGTCGGCAGCGACCGTTACGACGGCTTCAAGATGCTCGCGACGGCGCTCGGATTTCCGTTGACCTACATGGTCAGCGCGGCGCGTTTGATCATGAGCGGCGTGCTCGACCGCTTTCCCGATCTGCGCATTTCGTTTTTCGAAGGCGGCATCGGCTGGGTGCCCTGGCTGATGAAGACGCTCAACCACCACACGCTGTCGGCGTCGCCAGGCACGACTTCGGTCAACGACTTTTTCCGCAAGCGCGACAAACTCAAACGCGCGCCGAGCGACTATTTCGATCAGCTCTACATCGCCGCCATCGCCTGGGAGGACTACCTGCCGCAGATCGTCGAAGTCTGGCCCAACCACAACATCATCATCGGCAGCGACTTCGACCACGGCGACGCGATCTCGACCTGGCCCAATACCATCGCGCCGATCAAGGCGATGAAGGGGATTTCGGAGGCAGATAAGGAAAAGATTTTAGGCGGCAACGCGATGCGGTTGTTCGGGATGAAAGGATAGTCGGAAGGGCGTATGCAATACGCCCCTACGAAGCCATCGGAGATTGCCATGGCCGACGACAACGTTGATCGTCAACGCCGTTCCATTCGATTGGCGCATTACGACTATAGCCAGGACGGAGCGTATTTCTTGACGCTCTGTGTGCATGATCGACTCTCTATATTTGGCCAGATCGTAGATGGTGTCATGCAACTTAACGAGTGCGGCTCGCTTGTAGCGTCCGAATGGTGTCGAACATCTGCAATTCGTCCCCATGTGGCATTGGACGAGTTCGTAGTGATGCCAAACCACTTTCACGCCATAATCGCGATCGAGGACTCCCGTAGGGGCGTATTGCCATACGCCCATCCGAGATTTCAATCACCGTCGCAGAGTCTTGGCTCGATAGTGCGCGGGTTTAAATCAGCGACAACGACGTTGATTAACTCTATGCGAAATTCTCGCGGCGCTCCCGTATGGCAAAGAAACTATTACGAGCATGTGATTCGGAATGAAAGCGAGCTAACTCGCATTCGCGAGTACATCGTTAACAATCCGCATCAGTGGACCTTGGATCGAGAAAATCCGCAGAAGGGCGTATATCAATACGCCCCTACGGACGGAATCGAAGACATCTTCGGTGGCATTCGACCGTGACAGCTCTTTTGCAACGAGGTGTTTTACCCGAAAATCTCTTGTAGCGTATTGCATACGCCTTCTTAGCTTCAAGCAGACCGCTGTCTTTCGATCCTTCGGATGATTTCTTCTTTAACAGGCGTTGGCTCATGCCGATCTTGACCGCTTTTCTAATGAAGTCGTGGCTTGTAAAGCCAGAGCCGTGTGAGTAGAGTAACTGGGTGACGGTGTGATGGGTCGACAGGAAGGTAGATCGTGAGAGTTTTTTGCGGCGATGGGAAAACGGAGAAGAGAGAGGGAATTGGTGGCGGTGAGCGAGCTACCGAAGTCAGTGAGCACCCGTTTACGAGAAACTCATGGCTTTGGTCGAGCACGGTTCGACGAGTTTGTCGAGGCCAGTGCGGCGTTCTATGCGAGAAGGGGCGCGAGTTGGCGCGGGGCAGATATTTTCGTTTCATGTTGCTTGGGTATTTCGAATGCCTGGACTCGGAACGTGCCATGGCGTGGCGCGCGGCGGATTCGTTGGGAGTGCGCTGGGTTGCTCGGTCTGGGGCTGACAGAGGCGATGCGCCGAATCGTTCGACGATATCGCGGACGCGACGATTGATCGATCTGGAAACCATCGGAGGTGTTCACGTGAGTGCTTCAGTGTCTGGGGATGGCCGGACTAATCAAATGCAAAACGCTCGGCGATCGACGCCACGGCGCTCGAAGCGAACGCGGCCATGCGCAGCATCGAGCTGCGCGACTCCGGGGAGACGTATAACGAGTTTTTGACCAAGCTGGCCAGGCCTCCGGCATTGAAACCCCGACGCGAGCTGATCTGGCAAAGCTGGATCGCAAGCGTAAGAAGAAAGGATCTAACCAGGACTGGGAACATCCGTACGACCCCGACGCACGGATCGCCAAGATGAAGGACGGGCGCACGCATTTAGCGCACAAAGCCGAGCATGCGGTGGATCTCGAGACCGGCGCCATCGTGGCCGTCACGCTGCAAGAAGCCGATCACGGCGACACCACGACGATCCAGACTACGCTGCCCGAAGCAATCGAGCAGTTAGAAGCGGTGGCGGCGATCATCGACGACAAGGTCAAGACGGGCGAAGAACTGGTCACCGACAAGGGCTACCACAGCAAACAAACCGTGCTCGATGTGCAGTCCCTAGGACTACGCAGCTACATCAGTGAACCGGATCGCGGTCGGCAGCACTGGATCGATCAGCACGCGAGCGTGACGCGGTGTATGCCAATCGGCGGCGCATTCGAGGCGAGCGTGGGCAGCAAGTTGATGCGGCGACGCGGCGAGTTGTTAGAGCGACCCAATGCTCATCTCTACGAGACCGGCGGCATGCGTCGGACTCATCTGCGCGGGCACGGCAATATTCTCAAACGGCTGCTCGTGCATGTGGCGGCGTGCAATCTCGGCCTGTGGATGCGCACGTTGACGGGCATTGGGACGCCACGCGGCCTGCAGGGCCGTGTCGCCGCCGTATAGGCTGGAAGCGACGGAAAACACTTCAGAGACACAAGGTGTTCGACGCGCCTTATTTAATAACCCAAACAAAGACGCGATGAGCGCTGAGTTGTGAGTTAAGTTGTCAACGACTACGCCACAAAATACCCGCCCACCACCGCTTCCTTCCAGCTCTTAATCACCGACGGCACGATGCCCGCCGGCAGATCCTTTTCCGGTTTCCAGAAGCTATGCACGCCGGCGCCGAAGCGGGTGATGCCGGTTTTGGGCGCGGGCGACATGGCGCGGAAGCCGGGGATGATGACTTCGTTGTAGACTTCCGGGCTGTGGTCGCGGCTGTCTTTCGAAATCTCGAACAGGAACGGCGGTAGCGGTTTGACGTTTGGACCTGACAGTTCGCGCGTGTAGCCGATGAACCGTTGCACTAGTGCTTCGGTTTCGTCCTTGTTCATTTTCATTCTCGCCGCGCTGACTCTCGCGCCTTCGGCTAACGAGCCGGTGATGGCGTGGGTGACGAGATATTCCGCCTTGAACTGCGGGCGGTTTTTCGCGCGTTCCCAGGCTTCGAGCACGTCCTCCATGATCGCCGGCAGGCGCATCAACGCGCTCGGTCCTTCCTGGCCGAGCGCTTCCGGTCCTTGATAGCGGGCGAGGTCGCGCCAGGTGCGGATGTAGAGTTCGTCGAATGGGTCGCTGCGCGGCTTGCCTTGCTTCTCCGGTTTTTCGTAGCCGGTGATCTTGCCCAGCTCGCCGCCCCAGACATCGCGGCCGGAGCACAGATAGCCGAACGGGCGAATGTTCCGTCGCGCAGACGCCGGCCATATTCTCGACGCGCTGCGACAGCATGCAGATGAACGGGCCGCCGGTGGAGTGGCCCTGGCCGTAGATGGAAAATTCGCCGACGGGAAAATGGCGCTTGCAGGCTTCGATCATGCCTGCTTCAAACGCCGCCGGCCAGGCGGCCATGCGATACCAGAAAATCGACTCCGGTTTGGCCTTCGCCAGCGTGCGCGTGCCGTAGCGGTTGCGCTTGGTTCCGTCTTTGACGACTTCGTATTGATCCGGCCCGATCAGCTCGCCCTGCTTCCAGATCGGCGTGCGCACGGTGCCGTCGGCGTGAATCGTGTCGTCGGGCCAGTCGCGGCTCGGATCGGGAAAGTAAAAGCGCCCGGGAAATGTCCCGGCGACGACGCGGCAGCCGTACTTGCTGGCGAGCAGCTTGGCGTGGCGCTCGATGCCTTTAAAATCACTGGACCCGCCGTGCAAGAGAAAAAAGCCGATCTTCTTGCCGTCGGCGCCGGTGGGGATTTTGCCCGGGTCCGCCGGTTGGTGCACGACCATGCCCATGTCCCAATCCATGCCGAGCACGTTGATGCGGAAAATATCTTCGCTGCTGGTGATCGGAATGTCGGGCAGGCCCAAGACCTCTTCGGTGTCTTTGATGCACTGTTCGCGGGCGATGAATTCAGGTGGTTGCCATTGGCTCATGTGGGTTTCTCCTATTATGTGTCACGTTCAGAAAGATTCGGACGATTCACCGCGGAGCCGCCGAGTACGCCGAGGGGGAAGAGTTGAAATTAATCTCTGCGAACTCTGTGCCTCTGCGGTGAATTCTGTCTATGGACATCTGCTCCATCGATTAACTCGCGCAGGCAGCCCAAGTCAACCGCTCGGGCTGTTTAGAGTCCAGAGCTGGAGTCTTGTTACCGAACTTAGCTACCTTTATTTCCCCTAAAAGGAGCGCGGGTTTTCTAACCCGCGATTGAATGCTGCGGACAAGAATGTCCGCGCTCCTTTAGAAGATCCAAAGGCGCGAAGCGAGGGTGTCTGAATTTGCTGACCGATAGTCGATTCTCCATACCGTCATTCCGGCGCGGAGCCTGCCCCGGACTTGATGCGAAGCTGGAATCCAGTCCCGCCAGCCACCTGGATACCGTTCTTCAACGGTATGACGGATGGTGCAACGCGGAACTCTAGACGCTAGAAGCCTTTTGCGGCTGGACAATGAAATGGAAAACCGGATAGAAACGGGGGAGTGGATCAATGGAGTATTGGAGTGCTGGAGTTATGGCTATTCGGATCAGAATCGGATCGGTCGCATGCTCGTTAGCGATTGCATTGCTGACGAGTCTTTCCGGCCACGCGGCGGATAAGCTGCTCGTTGCCACCGGTGGATTTTCGCCGAGCGTGCCGCCGTTTGTCAGCTTCGCCAAGGGGCAGATGCTCAAACAGGACATCGAGATCGACGATATTTTAATGAACGGCGGCTCTTTGTCGGCGCAGACATTGGCCGCGGGGCAGGTAAAGATCATCGTTACGACCAGCGCGGTGGTGCCGCAGTTCAATCTGAGCGGCGGCGATATGGTGATCGTCGCCGGCACGATCAATAAGCTGCCCTATCAGATCGTTGCCCGCGGCGAGTTCAAGAATCCCGCGCTGCTCAAGGGCAAACGCGTGGCGATCAGCCGCTTTGGTTCGTCGTCCGAATGGCTCGTGCGCTTGGCGTTGGCGAGGATGGGCTTGGACCCGGACAAAGATGTGACCATCGTGCAAATCGGCGGGCAGAGCGAGCGCTTGGCGGCGCTGCAAAACAACGCGGCCCAGGCGACGCTGCTCGGGCCGCCGACCAGCACCAGCGCGGTGCGCAACCTCGGCATGGTGCAGTTGGCCGACTTGAGCGAATACGAAACCACCTATCCGTTGCAGTCGGTGATCACCACGCGCGCCTACGTGAAAGAGAACCGGCCGCTGCTGAAAAGATTTCTGCGCGGCCTTGGCCTGGCGTTCAAGCAATATCGCGAGCAGCCGCAGGACGGCATCGCCTTTCAAATGAAGCAGTTCAAACTGCCCAACGATCTTGCCGAGGCGGGCTACCGCTCGTCGGTCAGAGTCATGGAGCCGGAACTAAAACCGCCGGATAATTCCGCCCTCGATCTCGTCGTCAAAGAACTGGCGGTGCGCATCGAGAAGGCCAAGACCGTGACGCTGGCGGAACTGCGCATGGTCGATGACTCGATCCGCGCGGAGTTGGTCAAAGAGGGGGTTTTCAAGAACGCGAAGTAGGGACCCGTCACCTTTCCTCTCCCATCGGAATGGGCGAGGGTCAAGAATCGCCGGCATAGCTCGACGACCTTCGATCGCAGCTAAAACGATTTGAACGTTTTGAACGGAGCGTAGCGGTTGAACGATTTGAACCGCTTCGGTTGTAATTATGGATCCGATACAAATGGAAGTGGTCTACCGGGCGACCATACAGATTGCCAAGGAGCTGTCGCTCAACATGCTGCGCACCGGCTACTCGTCGGTGATCAAGGAGAGCCAGGACTTCACCTTTTCGATCCTCGATGCTGACGGGCGCATGGTCGCCCAGGGGGTGCCGCAGCCGCTGCATATCGGCGGTATCTCGGCGCAGACCCAAGAGGTGCTGCGTAAGTTCAAAGACCGCATGGCGCCGGGCGATGCCTACGTGCTCAATCACCCGTACCAGGCCTGTCAGAATCACGCCACCGACGTGACCATCGTCTCGCCGGTGTTTTTTCGCGGCGAGCTGGCGGCGATGGTCGGCAACACGGCGCATAAGCCGGATCTCGGCGGCAAGGTGCCGGGAACCAATTCACCCGACGCCACCGATCTGATGCAGGAAGGCTTGCTCCTGCCGGCGCTGCGCTTGTATCGCGACGAGCAGGTCAACGAAGATATCAAAGAGATCATCTGGGCCAACACGCGCACGCCGGAGGTGACCTGGGGCGATATTCAGGCTCAGGCGCAGACCAATTTCTACGGCAGCAAAAAACTCAGCGAACTGTTCGAAACCTACGGCAAGGATGAAGTGCTGGGCTGCTGGCAGCGCTGGATGGATATCTGCGAGCAGGAGTTGAGAAAAGAGATCGCGAAAATTCCCGATGGTGTCTACGGCCCCTACGAAGATTTTCTCGACGACGACGCCATAGAATTCGACCGCGAGTTTCGCATCGCCGCCAAGATGACGGTGCGGGGCGATGAGTTGTTTGTCGATCTCGAAGCATCGCCGCAGGCGCGCGGCCCGATCAACTTGCGACCCTGCGTGGCGAAGTATTTGCTGAATAGTTTCATCAGCGCGGCGCTTTGCCCGGAGCTGCCGCTCAACGAAGGCATCTCGCGGCCGATTCATATCGCCTTTCCGCCGGAGGGGACGATCTTGAATCCGCGCTACCCGGCGGCGGTCAACATGTACGTGCGACCGAGCCAGATTCTCAACTCCGTGGTCGGTATGGTGCTGGCCGATGCGGTGCCGGATCGGGTCGGCGCGCCGGACAGCGGCGCGGGCGGCTCCTGTTCCTTCTCCGGCCGTGACGACCGCGATGGCCGGTGGTTTTCGCTCTACGATATCTGCCGCGGCGGCGCCGGCGCGCGGCCGCGCTCGGACGGCGTCAGCGTGCTCGATTCCTTCGTCGTCAACGTCATGAACACGCCGGTGGAGATGGTCGAAGCGGAATTTCCGATCCGCATTCGCCGCTACCAACTGCACGAGCAGTCGGGCGGCGCCGGACGGTACCGCGGCGGCATGGGCATCCGGCGCGATTGGGAGATGCTCTGCGAGGAGGCGACGGTGAATTTGCGCAGCGATCGCTTTCTCCATGCCGCGCCGGGTATCGGCGGCGGCGGTCCGGCGCGGCCATCATCGGCTGCGTTGAATCCGGATTCAGCCAACGCCAAACCGCAGCGCTCGAAGGTCTCCAAGCTGCTGCTGAGAAAAGGCGATGTATTTTCCGTGCAGTACGGCGGCGGTGGTGGCAGAGGCAAGCCGCATGATCGGCCGGTCGAGCAGGTGTTGGAAGATGTTTGGAACGGTTACATCAGCAAAGAGACGGCGCGGCGAGTTTACGGTGTCGTCGTTGAAGGCTGGCCGCCAAAAGTGGACGAGATAGAGACCAAGCGGCTACGGTCGTGAGCAGCTGAATCTCGCGGATATCATGAGTTAAAGAGATGCTATGAGCTTACGTGTCGGCATCGACGTTGGCGGGACCTTTACCGACATCACCGTTCTCGATGAAGCGAGCGGTGAGATCAGGGAGGTTAAAAAGGTTCCGTCCAATCCGCAGCGGCAGATTGAGGTCTTCGATCATGTCCTTGAAGAACTGAGTTCCCAGTGGGGCGCCGAGGCGGTGTCTTATCTGCTCCATGGCTCGACCCATGCGCTTAACGCGATCCTCGAAGAAAAAGGCGCGGTCACCGGCTTGCTCGTGACCGAAGGCTTTCGCGACGTTTACGAAGTGGCGCGCCAATGGAAGGGTGACGAGGTGATGAACATCCTCTATCCCGGCGCGACCCGTTTCATTCCGCGCCGGCGCATCGGCCAGGTGCGCGAGCGGGTGGACTTCCAAGGCAATGTGCTGGTGCCGCTGGATTTATCGACTGTCGATCACGCCATCGATGAATTGGTCGGCCAAGGCATCGAAGCATTGGCGATCGTCTTGCTCCACTCCTACGCCAATCCGGCGCATGAGCGCCAAGTGGCCGAGCATGTGCGCCAGCGATTTCCCAATCTCTATATCTCATTATCCTCCGAAGTGAATCCCTTGTGGCGCGAGTACGAACGCACCTGTTCGACGGTGATCAATAGCTATGTCGGGCCGCAAATGGGCCGCTATTTGTCGCAGTTGGAACAGTCGGCAAAAAAGCGCCTGCGCAGCGCTTATCCCTTGGTCATGAAGTCGAGCGGCGGTGTCGGTACGCCGTCATTTCTCGGCCGCTTTCCGATTCACACCTTGATGTCTGGGCCGGTGGCCGGCGTGGTGGCCGCCCATGAGCTTGGTCAGAGTCTGGGCCGGAAGAATGTGCTCGGCCTCGATGTCGGCGGCACCAGTTGCGATGTCTCGCTGATTCCCGGCGCGCCGCTGTTTCGCTCCGAGTGGGCCATCGGCCGTCACCCGGTGCGCGTTGATTCCGTCGAAGTCGACAGCATCGGCGCCGGCGGCGGTAGCATCGCCAGGGTGCGTTACGGCAGCGTGCTGCAAGTCGGTCCGCAAAGCGCCGGCGCCAATCCTGGCCCGGCCTGCTACATGCGCGGCGGCACCGAGCCGACGTTGACCGATGCGCTGGTCGAGTTGGGCCAGCTCAATCCGTCGGTGCTGCTCGGCGGCGGGATGGCGATCGATCGTCAGCTATCGACGCGGGCGATTCAGTCGGTCATCGCCGGGCCGTTGAACTTGTCGGTGCAAGACTCGGCGCTGGGCATCGAGCGCGTATTGGTCGCCAACGTGGTCTCGACCATGCGCACGCTCACCGTCGAGCGCGGTTACGATCCGCGCGAGTTCAGTCTAGTCGCTTTCGGCGGCATGGGGCCGACGGTCGGCACCGCGGTGGCCGCAGCATTGGGCATTAGCGAGGTGATCGTGCCGGCCAATCCCGGCAACTTTAGCGCCTATGGCATGCTGCTGTCCGACCTGCGTTACGATTTGGTGATCACCAGATTGATGCTGCTCAATCCGCGCAATCTTTTGACCGTCACCGCTGAGTTGGCCAAGCTGGAAGGCGAAGCGCGCCGGGAACTCTGTGGCCAAGGCGCATTGGACGAGCGCATCGAGGCGCGCTGGCTGCTCGACCTGCGCTATCGCGGCCAGGCCTATGAACTGACCGTGCCGATCGCTCATGCCGCTCGCGAATTGGCGATCGAAAAAATCGCCGACGATTTCGGCCGGGTGCATGAGCGGCGCTACGGCCACCGCGCCGATGCCGAGCAGATCGAGATCGTCAACCTGCGCGTGAGTGCGTCGTATTCTTTGGGCAAGCCGCGCAGCGTTAAGCTCTCAGCCGGCGTCGCCAATGTCCAACCGCGCGATCGCCGCGACGTGATGTTCTTGGCCGGAAGCCATTTGACGCCGGTATTTGAGCGGGAAAAGTTGCCGCCGGGCTTTGCAATAGATGGCCCGGTGATAATAGAAGAGAAGACATCGACGGTCGTCGCCGAGCCGGGCTGGCAACTGTCGGTGGACGACGCGGGTAATCTGTTGTTGCACGGAGGAGCGAGGCGATGAAGTATTTGATCACCGGCGGCATGGGCGTCAACGGCGCCGTGACGGCGCGTTTGATGGTGCGCGACGGTCTGCGCCCGCTGCTGATGGACAACCGTGTCGACTACACATTGATCGAGGATATCAAGAATCAGGTCGACATCGTCACCGGCGATGTCTGCGACCAGGCGGCGTTGGAAAAAGCCGTCGATGATTACAAAGTCACGCACATCGCCCATCTGGCGGCGCTGATGCCGGAAGGGGCCGAGGCCAATCCGCGGCTCGGGGTCAGAGTCAGTCTCGACGGGACCATCAATGTTCTCGAAGTGGCGCGCGCCAAGGGCATCAAGCGCGTGGTTTATACCAGTTCCAAGGCAGTGTACGGCGAGATCAACGGCGACGAGGGGCCGCCCAACTACAAACCGCTGCGCGAAGATTACCGCAAGCTTCCGGCGGATCTATATGGCTCGATGAAAGTCGGTTGCGAGGAACTGGGCCGCTACTATCGCGAGACCTACGGCATCGAATTCATCGCCCTGCGCTTCGTGTCGATCTACGGACCGGGGAAAGAAGCGCGCCATGGGCCGCTGTCGTTCTACGGCCAATTGATCGAGCGAGCGCGCGAAGGGGCGAAGTGGGTGATTGCCGAGGGCGGCGACCAGTTGAACGACGCCGTCTACGTCGGCGATGTCGGCCGCTCGGTTTACCTCGCGCTCAAAGCGCCGGCGCCGAAGGAATGGACGTTCAACATCGGCACCGGCAAAGCGTGGACGCCGAGAGATTTTTTGAACGCCGCGGCCAAGCTGTTTCCCAATCACAAGATCGAGCTCGGCCCTGGGCCGAGCAAGCTCGGCCGAAGCAAGCAGAGCTACTGCATCTTCGATATCTCGGCGGCGCAGCGCAATATCGGCTACGAACCGGCGTACACCGTCGAGCAGGGCGTGAAGGATTACGTCGAGACGCTGGATCGGTTGGGAAGATAGGAGAAGAGATTTAACCACAAAGAGCACAAAGGTCACAAAGTAGGCAGAGTTTCGGATGCGGATTATTTACCGCAGAGAACGCAGAGTACGCAAAAAGGGAATGGGATTTGTAGGGGCGGGTTTGAAACCCGCCCTCCGTATTCGACTTTGTGTCCTTTGTGCTCTTTGTGGTTAAAAGATCCGACAGAATTTAGACACAACAACGGAGGAACTATGGCAGAGGCACCTAAAGGTGGCGGAGAAGTTTGGTCGGCGGGCATCGGCCGGAAGAGTAATGCTCAATATGGTTCGGATTTGATGGTCGAAGTGTTGCGCGAATTGGGCATCAAGTACATCGCGCTCAATCCGGGGGCGAGCTATCGCGGCTTCCATGATTCCATGGTCAACTTCGAGCCGGAAAAGGGCCCGGAGATGATCATGTGCACCCATGAAGAGATCGCCGTGGCGATCGCCAATGGCTATGCGCGCGCCACCGGCGAAATCATGGCGACCGGTTTGCACAACGTCGTCGGCTTGCAGCATGCGAGCATGGCGATCTTCAACGCCTGGTGCGACCGCACGCCGATCTTGAATCTCGGCGGCGGCGGGCCGCAGGATACCACCCAGCGGCGCTCCACCGACTGGGTGCATACCGCGTTGGTGCAAGGCCTGGCGGTGCGCGATTACGTCAAGTTCGACGATCAGCCGACGACGGTGGACGGCGTGGCCGAGTCGTTTTTGAAAGCCTACCGCTTCGCCATGACCGAACCGAAGGGGCCGGTTTATATCTGTCTCGACAGCGATGTCCAGGAAGCCAAGATCGACAAGCCGATGGTGGTGCCGCATGCGCAGCTGTTTCGGCCGCCGGCGGGGCCAGGCGCTAATCCGGAGTCGTTGAAAACCGCCGCGCGATTTCTCGCCGAGGCGCAATGGCCGGTAATCGTTGCCGGTGAGTTGGCGCGCAATGCCAAATCTTTGCCGCCGATGCTCGATTTGGCCGAAGCCCTGGGCGCACCGGTGGTGGACTCCGATGGTCGCTACGCTTTTCCGAGCACCCATCCGTTGAATCTCACCAACGCGCGCGAAGAGGCGCTGCAAAACGCCGATGTGGTGTTGGCGCTCGATGTGCCGAGCCTGGGCGTGCCGTTGGGACCGTCAATGCGCGAGCGCGGCAACTTCGCGCCGATCATCGCGCCGTCGTGCAAGGTGATTCATATCACGTTGCTCGATCTCGAACGGCAGAGCTGGGTGAGCGACAACATGTGGCTGTTGCCGGTGCATGTGCCGATCGCGGCGGATACGGCGGTGGCGCTGCCGCCATTGCTCGAACAGGTGCGCGAGCGCTTGGCCGCCGATCCCAGCTCCGCGAAACTGGTGGCGGAACGGCGCGCCAAGGTCGAGGCGATCTATCGCGAGACACGCAAGAAGAGCGAAGAATGGATTAAGAAAACCTGGGATGAAAAGCCGATCTCGCAGGCGCGCTTTTTCAGCGAGATCAACAAACGAGTGCAGGGAAAAGCCTGGGCGCTGGTTTCGGCCCATGGCCGGCGCTGGCGCGAAGTCATCGAGGTCAGCGAGCCGGCCCATGGCATGGGCGGCGGTCGCGGCGGCGGCGTCGGTTACGGTCTGCCGTCGTCGATCGGTTCGGCGCTCGGATTCAAAGGCAGCGGCCGGTTGTGCGTGAGCATATTAGGCGACGGCGATTTTCTCATGACCTCCAACGCGCTGTGGACCGCGGCGAAGTATCAGATCCCGCTGCTGGTGATCGTGCTCAACAATCACTCGTACTACAACGACGAGGAGCATCAAGAGCGCATGGCGCGGGCGCGCAAACGGCCGGTGGAAAACAAAGGCATCGGCATCCGCATCGAAGATCCGGTGCCGGACCTGGTGACCATCGCCAGAGCTTTCAACGTCGACGCCTTCGGTCCGGTCACCGAGCCGGGTGAGCTGGGCCCGATCCTCGACAAGGCGATTGAGCTCGTCGATAGCGGCAAGCCCGTGGTCGTCGATGTGTTCACGCAGCCGCGGTAATCCGAGCGCACGGCAAGTAAGAAGAAAACCGGGAATCGCAAGGAGTAAGCCGCAAAGCCTGTCCTGAGCGAATGCGAAGGAACTGAGCCGCGCAAAGGGCGCAAAAAATACTTTTTCTGGAATCAAAATTTGTGCACATGGCGCTGACTCTTAATGATTAGCAGTGCAAGACGGGGGACGATGACTAGCAGCGGAATATTACTTTTACTCGGCGCTTTATTCTCCTTCGTCGGATGTGCGGAAAAAAGGCCGGTCGCGCAGACACCGGTGGAGCGTGGCAAGTATTTGGTGACGATTACCGGTTGTCATGATTGTCACTCGCCGAAAGCTGAAGGGCCGGGCGGTAAACCGGCGTTGGATGAGAAACGTTTGTTGTCCGGCCATCCGGAGAAGGCTGCCTATCCAACTTGGACACCCGAAGACATGAAACAACGCAACGCGCTGGCGTTGACCAATCCGATGTTGACCGCATGGGCGGGGCCGTGGGGTGTCAGCTTTGCAGCCAATTTGACACCGGACAAAGAGACCGGTATCTCCGAGTGGAGCGAGGAAAGCTTCGTTCGAGCGATGCGCACCGGCAAGCATCAAGGACAACCCAATGGCCGTGATATTTTACCGCCGATGCCGTGGGAGTCCTTCAAAGCAATGACCGATGAGGATTTGCAGGCAGTGTTCGCTTACCTACGCAGTCTGCCGCCGGTAAAAAATCAGGTGCCATTGCCGGTAGTTGCCGGGCGCTGCCGGCTTCCGAGGCTAAACCGTAAAGAGGAGTGTGAGATGGATAAACTGATCGAAGCGAATCTGAAAGCGGTGCTTCAGCGCGAAGGCTTGGAGCCGAAGGCCGGCGATCTCGAGCAGTTCAGCGAGATCATCGAGCTGTATATGGGTAACCTGAAGCAGCTGCACTCGGTGAATCTCGGTTCCGAGGAACTGGCTCCGGTGTTTCGACCTGAGTGGAAGTGAAGGATTAAACCGAGATCCCTCGTTTCACTCGGGATGACAGCGAAGACGGAACAACTGCCGCTACTGTCATTTCGAGCGTAGCGAGAAATCTCGTCCTCGCTTGGCAGTAACGCGTAAAGAGAAGGGAGACTCATCATGGCCGTCGCTGAAAAACCGCTTTACTATTTAACCATTCATGAAGCCCAACAACTGATTCGCGAGCGCAAGCTCTCGCCGGTGGAGCTGACCAAGTCGGTGCTCGATCGCATTGCCGCGGTCGATGACAGGCTGCACGCCTACATTAATTTAATGGCCGACGGCGCCATGGCTGCGGCGCGCGCGGCTGAAGCGGAGATCGCCAAAGGCAACTGGCGCGGGCCGATGCACGGCATTCCATTCGCCGTGAAAGACCAGCTCGATGTCGAGGGCGCGCCGGCTCGGGTGCGGCAATTTACCCAAGGTGTCGGCGACGCCACGCCGGTGCGCAAGTTGCGCGAGGCCGGCGCTGTGCTGTTGGGCAAGTTGCATATGAGCAGCATGCCGGGACCTGAGCTGCCGCTGCCGCGCAATCCGTGGAATACCGATCATATTACCGGCGGGTCGAGCACCGGCTCCGGCGCCGCGGTGGCCGGCGGTTTGTGTCTGGGCTCTCTCGGCGAAGACACCGCCGGCTCGATCCGCAATCCGTCGGCGTTCTGCGGCATCGCCGGACTCAAAGCGACCTATGGACGGGTCAGCCGGCATGGCCTGGCGCCGCTCAGCTGGTCGCTCGATCACTGCGGGCCGATGGCGCGCGCGGTGGAAGATCTGGCGCATATGCTCAACGCCTTAGCGGGCTACGATGGCAACGATCCGACATCGAGCGCCCAGCCGGTGGTCGATTATACCAGCGCTTTGAGCGGCGACGTGAAGGGCATGGTCATCGGCGTGCCGCGCGACTATATCGATGAATGCGCGCCGCGCACCGATCCCATCGTCTTGCGCCGCGTCGACGAAGCGATCGCCCAACTCAAAGCCCTCGGCGCGCGCATCGAAGAAGTCAAAGTGCCGACGCTGCATCTCGCCACCATCGCCAACGCGGTGATCTATTACAATGAATTCTGGGCGGCCAACCGCGGCGCAGCGGCGTCGGTGTTGGCAACCGGCGCGGCGCAGCGGCGCGCGCGGATTTATCTCGGTCTATTGACCAATTCCTCCGACTACATTCAGGCACAGCGCATACGCAGCCGCTGCCGCGCCGAGTTGGCGCAGGTGTTTGAGAAAATCGATTGCCTGGCCCTGCCGAACCAAAACGGGCCGGCGCCGCGGGTCGAGGATGTCGGACCGATCGACACGCTCTTCAAGCATGTGGTGCCGGAATTCCACGGGCCGTTTAACCTCACCGGCCTGCCGACCCTGTCGGTGCCCTGCGGTTTCTCCGAAAATAATTTGCCGATTGCCCTGCAAATCGTCGGCCGGCCGTTTGACGAAGTCACGGTGCTGCGCGCCGGCTACACCTATCAGCAGCAGATGAAATGGTATGAAAAGCGGCCGGCGATCTAGGATTGGTAGGAATGGCCGCAAAGAACGCAAAGAACACAAAATAAAATTGAAGCGGAAATCTGGATGTAGGGGCGTATCGCATACGCCCTGGGTGGTGGGGTGAGGATCGCGTAGCCATAAAAATTGCGTGGGTAAGACAATTTCTAATGGATAACAACTCACAGGACGCAAGAAAGAATTCCAATGGCGGGGCAACCCCCTGTGGTTGCCCTCTTAGCTTGGGAGGATAGATTCATGGACATTCAACGTATCAATCCGCGCGAATGGAACTGCAATGCGGCGGTGTTCGGCGATCTAGTGTTTTGCTCCGGCATGGTCGCCGACGACAAGTCGCTCGACATGAAGGGGCAGACGGCGCAGGTGTTGAAAAAGATCGATGCCGTGTTGGCGCAGGCGGGTACCAGCAAATCGCGCATCTTGAGCGCGACCATTTACATGCAGGATGCGGCGCTCAAAGACGCGATGAACGAGGCCTGGATGGCTTGGGTCGATCGTGGGAACTTGCCGACTCGGACCGCCGTGGGCGCGGTGCTGACACCGGGAACTATGGTCGAGATCACCGTTTGCGCGGCCAAGTAATCCGGTCTTACGGTCGCGGTGGATTCTTGCCGGACAAGAACCGGCTTTTAACCCGCATGGCGCGGTCATTTCCAGCTTCAAAGCAGGTGCTATGGGGCTCTTGCTATTCCCCCCGCTTTGAAATATGAACCTGGTGCGCAAAATGTCCGCTCTTTACTATAAATGACATTTGGATGGCTTTGATAGGAGTCTAAGGTACCTTCAAGGACGCGTATTATGCCCGAGCAACTACTGACCCTGGAACAGGTTGCTGACTATTTGAACGTCGACAAGTTTACCGTGTATCGGCTGCTGTCGGATAAGGAGCTACCGGCTTTCAAAGTCGGCAACCAGTGGCGCTTCAAACGCCGGTTGATCGAGAACTGGCTAACGAAAAACTCCAACGCCAATCGCAAGTACGCGCCGAGGGATCAATAGCGGCACGCTTTCAACCGTCGCGCCGGCCAATGGCGCAATTCACTCCGCCTCTCTACATACCGCTTCGACATTGTAACCGTCCGGGTCCAGGACAAAGGCGCCATAATAGTTGGCGCTGTACTGCGGCCGGAGTCCCGGCCTGCCGTTGTCTTTGCCGCCGGCCGCGATCGCCGCGGCGTAGAAGGCATCGACCAAGGCGCGTTTGTTCACTTGCAATGCGATGTGCGTGGTGACGCGGCCGGGATCGCCCTGGTATATCCAGAGCTCGGCGCGCGGCGGCTCGCCAAAGCCGGCGCTCGCGGCCGGCCGCGTCGGCGTGACGCCATACTCGCGGATCATCCGGTAGCCGATCGGTTTGAGTGCCGCGCTGTAAAATTTCTTACTGCGCTCGATGTCGCTGACGATGATGCCTACATGGGCGATCATGCATCCTCCTCTCTGCTTAAACACGAAGAATTTTTCCCGCCAAGGCGCAAAGGCAAGTTGGCGGAACTTGCGTTGTTCTCCGGCCTTTGCGGTCGTTGCGCCTTGCGATAATCCGAGTTTCGCTTGCGGTTCTGCCGCGCTGTGCCCTCGATGCTGAAATCCGCTCGCTGCATGGTCCCGGCTTTGCCGCGACAAGTTTAGTAGCCGCTCGACTGGATTCTCTGAATAAATGTCGCGTCAAGAATCGATTCAGGCTTCAAGGTCGAGAGCTTGGCATTGGTTCGGGTCAGAATGGAGTAGATCTTTTGCAGGCCTTCAGGTTTAGGTCTCATATCGCTGCTGTAAGCCGCTACCATCGCGTGGTAGCCGGTTTCAGCGTCTTCGACGCGGTTGAGCCTGAGATGCTTTGCCATGGTCTTGAGCACGACCGATTTGTTCTCCGGTTTTTGAAAGAACCGCAGCGAATCGATAGTACCCTTGAGCAACGCTTCGTAGGTTCTCGGCTCCTGATGCGCGATGCTCTTCTTGACCACCAAAGACGAGCCAACGTAGGGGATCGGCGCGCGGCTTAAGTCGACCAGCAGCGTGTAGCCCTTTTTCTTGAGCGGCGCGCTGAAGGTCGAGCCCATCCAGGAGGCCTGGGCACGGCCGGTTTCGAGTGCTTGGATGCGCGAGGGCTGATCGCCGAGCACGATGAAACGGATGTTGTCGCGGTCGGGATCGAGGCCGAGGTAATCCAAAGCCAGGATATTGTTCGCCCAACCGCCGCCGCCGATGCTCTGGATCGCAACCAATTTACCCTTGAGATCCTCCGGTCTCTTGAACTCGGGGCGCGCCATGAAGTCCCCCTCGGGGCGTTGGAACAGTGAGCCGATGATCACGACATCCAACCCTCCGGCGGCGAGATTCAACACGGCGTTGGAGCTGGTCAGAACCGCATTCACATCGCCGGACGCCAATGCCGATGCGGCGAGCGATCCAACGCGCATGTAGATCACCTCAACGTTCAAACCGTGCTTGCGGTAAAAACCTAGCTCGACGCCGACCCAGAGCACCGCGGGATTCTCGCCGCTGGTGCCGTTGGCGATGCGGAAGTTGGTTAGGGGTTGAGCGTTAATCGCGGTCGTCGAGAAAAAAGAAATAACCAGCGTGCCGAGAAGTAGAATTGTTCGCGCCGTATTATTCACAAATAAGTTCCTAAAATCTAAACCCTCGCCCGCTTGCGGGAGAGGAGGGTGTTGTGCTCAGGGCATGTTTTGCGGTTAGTCATCCGATGGCAAATCTTTCCCGTCGACGTTTTGAACGTTTTGAACGATTGGAACGTGCCGGGTTTTCTTAGTTCGA
>CAWJZV010000024.1:0-247670 GCA_963847445.1 uncultured delta proteobacterium
TCTCAATCCCATGCGCATAGCTAACCCTCCGGAGGTTGTCGTGAACTAACTACGTAGCTTGCCGGCTTTCCCTAAGAGCGTTAAACCCCAGTGTAGCGAGGTAAACGAGTTAAAAGACGCCATCGATTAGCTCGACCAACTTTCGGCAGGTGCGGTTCTTCTCGACTTTGTCCATTTAGACAACAGCCGGGTCGGATTCAAAAGCGTTGTAGGTTTTGCGCGGAATCTGATCAGAGTAAAACCCTTATAATAATGGGGCAGGGCATTAAGGTAATCCCTTTCCCATCTCGGTTTTGACATAATATACGGGAATAAGTATATTTGTATAATGTCGGACAATCCCAAGCCGATCGTATGGATCGGGACATCTAGACGCGACCTAAAGACTTTCCCGAAACAGGTCCGCTCCGATATCGGTCAGGCGCTTTATTCAGCCCAGTTAGGTGAAACTGATCCTGCGACCAAGCCGCTTAAGGGACTTGGCGGGGCAAGCGTAATGGAGATCGTTGACCGTTACGATACCAATACTTATCGTGCTGTCTACACCGTGCAATTTTCCGAGGTTATTTACGTTCTGCACTCCTTCCAGAAGAAATCCAAGAGCGGCATCGCGACACCGAAAAAGGACATCGAACTCATCCGCCGCAGACTCGCCGAAGCTCAGCGGCTTAACCGGCAAAGGAGCAACTAACAATGACAGCTAAAAGACGAAAAACCATTACCTTTGAAAAAAGCAGCGGCAACGTGTTTGCTGATATTGGGTTCGCTCACCCGGAACGCGAGCAACTCAAGGCCCATCTCACTCTACAAATTTTCCGCATCATCAAGAATCGCGGCCTCACACAGGTCGAAGCGGGCGCGCTCCTCGGCATAAAGCAGCCACACGTTTCGGCCCTGATGCGAAACCGTTCCGGCAATTTTTCCGTCGAACGCCTAATGGATTTTTTAATTGCGCTCGGCCACGACGTTGAGATCACCGTCAAGCCAACTCGCAAATCACAGGGGCAGGTGTCGATCGTCCTTGCTTGATAGCGCGAGTGCAATTTGGGACGAATGCACCCCAGCACGAAACGTTTCTCAACCTTGATCATCCGCGCTGCCCGCGAGCAGTGTCCTGTTTCGGGCTCGCGCGCAGCGCAATCAGACTCGCCACTCCATCGACCTGGGTGTCTCCATCGCACGCATGAAGTAGAGGTCGGGAACGTTTTAACAACACCGTTCCGCTACTCTTTTCCTGATCCAAAAGGACTTTGTCCAGCTAGTCAATAACGTCACCTGTTCGGAGACTGCCAACACAATGATCTTGGCCCGCTTCATCAACCGCGCCGGGGTTTTCCCTGCTCGCGACCACGTCTTGAGAATATTCATTTCTCTCTCGGTCAACTCTATGACTGGGGCAACCCGCATAAAAACTTCCTCCTGCCCCTTAGACGTAGATTAACTCCTATTAATTCAGAGACACTACACTAGATCTTTCGACTTTGCTTCGCTACTCACACGCGGTCCGCTCGCGACATACAATTGCGCGGGAATGATTCGGCCCAAATTTTCGTCACTCTACTGGAATTGCCGGGGAGGTGGCAAGGGTTTCTTAAAAACAACCCCGTTCCAGGTTCAAGGCATTTAAAGATCGTACCGTTCCAATAGTTCCAGTCGTTCCACAGGTTCCAAACGTTCCAGCGGCTTCTTGGATCGTTCAAAGGTTCAAGGGTTCAAGGTCAGATTCGGATGGGATGAAGTCGGGGCCAGGCCCGTTCAAGGTTCAAGGTTCAAAAGTTCAATGTCAGATTTGGACGGGATCGCGGAAGAGTCGCTGTTCAGCGGTTCAAGCGTTCAAGGACAGATTCGGAGAGCTGTCGCCTATTTGCCAACGGTGAGCTCGGCTTCAAAGGGCCGCTCCTTGCGAAACCGACTGACGCCGAGAATGCTGAACCCGACCACTTGTCCATGCTCGTCGACCCGCTCCATGAGCGCGTCATGGGCAGTTTCGCGCATTGAGCCGGCGGCATCGCTGAACCGTACTTTTAAAAAGTCCCCTTCGGGATCGAACCAGACTTTTACTTTATCGACCATAGGATTTCTCCTGCTTTCACATTGTCCGTCAAGTACGCGGTGATAACAAAAGCATCACTGGGTAAATACTTTACCACCACGCACAACCATTTCCCACCCAGCCGGGTACGCGCATAAAACTCGTAAAAGAGCTTTACGCTATCGTCGGAACGCGATACCCGGACCTCGCTCGGTGTCTGCAAGATTCGCCCGACTTCATCTTCCATTCCGACCATCTCAGCATGCTCCAAGATAGGCATCAGTCGTTCGTCGGTGAGCCTAATGGAGCGGCCAAAGCAATCGTTGATCAGCTTCATAGTTGCAAGATATGGCAGCGCTCCACTCGGCGCAATCCCCGTAATAGCGACGGTTCGCCGCCTTGTGACATCAATGAAACGGACTAAAGGCCTGATCGCTTCGCTCCGGTCTTGCCCCCGTGCAAAGATTCACGGCAGTTAAAGATCAACCCGTTCAAATCGCTCCAATCATTCAACCGCTTCGCCACGTTCAAAACGTTAACTGACTAGGACTCGTTCAAGGGTTCAAGGCATTTAAAGATCGGCCCGTTCAAAAGTTCAAGGTCAGATTCGGGCGGGGACTTCCGCTTTTCCGGAATTCCGGGAACGTGAGAATGGACGTCAATTATCGTTTTCCATAGCGTGCGGTGCGTTCCTCAACCAGGAAGCCGATCTTGCGCTTCTTGGGCTCCGGCGGGGTTATCAGTTGCCGCACGCGGCGAACAACGTCCTGATGCTCGTGTCGTGCGCCGTCACCGCTCGCTCCAACTCATCCAGTTTAAGTTTGACTTCTTGTTGCAGCTCAACGGTGGCGCGGAGGCGAATGAAGGCCCGCACCACAAATGAGCTACCTGGGGACGCTGTTTCCTAGAGGGACAAAGTCCGTTCATGCCGCAGACGCGGAATTCAGCACTAACTTTGGCGTTGATGTAAATCGTAAATCGACAAACATTGCGCCGTCAAATCGACGCTTCTTTAAAAGCGCGGAGAACGGCGTTCATGCGCGTTTGATACCCTCGCCCTTGGGCTTTAAACCACTCTACAACGTCCGCATCGACTCGGAGGGCCAGCGATGTCTTTGGGGGAACCGGTTGAAGCCCCTTACGCACAAGCGTCCGAGCGACATGCGTGATGACGAGCTGCGGATGCGCTTTCGATAGTTTGATTTGGTGCTCTTTCATTGCGCGTAATCGTTTCCAATCAGTTTTGGAGACTTTTGAAGAGGTACGCTTCTTCATGTCGTGTCGCCTTTCTAAAAGAGATAATGCGGATTTGTTCCGGTGTTTCGGTATGGACAATGGAAACGGCTGTGCCTTTGAGAACCCCCAAGGTCACAAAGCGCTGCTCGCCGTAGTTGAATCGATCATCTTCGTACGTAACTGTCGAACCGCCGAAGACCTCCGGCGCGTCACGGAAGTCGAGTTTGTGAATCCTGAGATTAGCACTTCGTTTGCGCTCATCCCATTCAAAGAGCATAGACAAACTGTATATACATGTCGCTACGCCGTCAAGATGGTTAACAGCTCCGTGCAAGTCCGTTTTTCACATAGTGCAGGGGATGGCCGGGAGGCGGTGACTCGGGTTTAAAACCCGCCCCAACGATTCCAAAATCTTTTTTGCGTTCTTTGCATTGCTATGTCTCATGATTCGCGCGCGACGCGCAAATTCGCCGGATTAGAAAATATCTCGGTCTCGAAGATTCCTCTCGCCAAGGCGCAAAGGCGCCAAGTTCGGAGTTTCTGTCATTTCGACCACGGGGAGAAATCTCTGTTAGAACCCTCGCATCCGCTCGGGATGACGGGCATTGGCCCGTCACCTTTGCGTCTTTGCGCCTTTGCGAGAGACAATCCGAAACTCGGTTGCGGCTCTGCTGCGCTAAGCCCCTTGCGGTTAATTCCCCGATTCCGAATATTCTTGCGCGGCTAAATTCTCTTCTTACAGCTTCGCTAGATCGCTGATCTTGCCGCGCCGTCCCGCGTGGTGGAAATTCGGCCACTCTTCGACCTGGGCATCGTGGTAATTCTCACGGTACCATTTGACGATCTCGCCGGCGGTGGCGAACCAAACTTTCTTATGTTTCTTGGCGTAGCGGATGAACTCGCGCAAGAGTAACGCGCGGAACGGCCGGCCGCCGACACCATCCGCGACCGCCTCCAAACCGAAGGAATTACCAAGATGGCTCCAATAAATCAGGTTTTCGTTTCAAGATATTTCCTGTGCATTGGCCCCCCATCGTCGGAGTTCGATAGAACCGCGTTCCGGCCGAAGTATTAGTGCAAATAGCTCCGAAAATGATATATTACTCGGACAATACATTCGGCGGTATTGTCGCCGACCAAAAAAGGCACGTGAAAAAAATGAGCATCGAGATTCCGAAAGAACAGATCGCTGACTTTTGCCGAAAGTGGAAAATCGTAGAACTTTCTCTATTCGGCTCGGTGCTGCGGGAAGACTTCAGACCCGACAGCGACGTGGACGTCCTGGTAACCTTTTCTCAAGACGCAGACTGGAGCTTGCTCGACCACATGGCCATGGAGGAGGAGGCGTCAGCTATTTTCGGCAGGAAGGTAGACTTGATAAGCCGCAAGGCGATTGAGCGCAGCGACAATTACATTCGTCGGAAGGCTATCTTGGAAACAGCCCAGCCTTACTATGTCACGCGATGACGCCACCTTACTGGATTTGCTTAAGGCGGCCCGGTTGGTAGTGCGGTTTAAAGGGAAACTCGCGAAGAAAGCCTTCGTCCGCGACGTTAAGACGCAATCGGCAATCTTGCATCAATTGCTCGTCATCGGAGAAGCGGTAAAAAGGTTGTCAGAGGAATTCCGTGGCCAACATTCTCGAATCCCCTGGATAAGAATCGCAGGTGATGCGTGATAAATTGATCCATGCGTACGATGCTGTAGATTTGGATGAGGTTTGGAAAACGGTAACCAAAGACATTGCACCCCTGATTTCTTTCTTAGAGCGGCTCGTACCGCAGGAGAAAAAATAAAATAGTCTTCAAAGACTCATTTCAAATAAAGTACGCGGTCTGTCTACATCTCAGAAAAAGGGCGGGTTTAAAACCCGCCCCTACGATTCAGAAATCTTTTTTGCGTTCTTTGCACTGTGATGCATTAGAATTTGCCACGCCTGTGCAAATTTTATCCCCTGAGGTCGCCGCTCCGCCACCCCAGGGCGTATGCCATACGCCCCTACGTGCGGAATTCGTCCTGAAATTTACTTTGCATTGCAGTAGCTCACAGTTTGCGAAGCTTGCGCAAATTTTCGGTCCTGGGTCCGTAAATAGCCGCGCTCCATTGAAAAATCCATCTCACCACGAAGACACGAAGAGCACGAAGTTCGGAGTAATAATTTTCCGAACCCTTAGTGTCCTTCGCGACCTTCGTGGTGAAAACTCTTTCCCATTTGGTTGCGGCTATGCTGCGCTAAGCCCTTTGCGGTTAATTCCCCGATTCCGAATATTCTTGCGCGGCTAAATTCTCTTCCTACAGCTTCGCTAGATCGCTGATCTTGCCGCGCCGTCCCGCGTGGTGGAAGTTCGGCCACTCTTCGACCTGGGCGTCGTGGTAATTTTCACGGTACCATTTGACGATCTCGCCGGCGGTGGCGAACCAGACTTTCTTATGTTTCTTGGCGTAGCGGATGAACTCGCGCAAGAGTAAAGCGCGGAACGGCCGGCCGCCGACAAACGGATGATTGCCCCACATCATGAACTTCGGATCGGTGGCGCCCTCTTCGTAGAGGCAATCGAAGCAATCCTTCCACATCTGCAACAAATCGCGCGGCGTGCGGCCGGCGCGCTGGTAGCTCGAATAGTCGTTTAGGTCCTGGAAATACGCCAGCACCGTCAGCTCCTTATTCTTGACCTTGAGCGTGTACGGCGTCTCCTCATGCTGCGGGTCCATCCAATAGTTGTAGCCGCATTCCAGGATCACTTCCGGCGTCGAAGCGCTCGGCGCCACGCCGGTAGACAGATAGCCCACCGGCGCGTTGCCGACGACTTTTTTGACGGCAGCGACGGTGTTTCAGCAGATCCTTCTTTTCCTTGGCCCGCTGCTTCATGTAACTGTAGTCATGGGTCCAGGTCTCGGTGCCGATCTCATGGCCATACTGGGCGGCTTCTTGGAAAATCTCCGGATAATTTTGCACCGTGATGCCGGTGGGGAAAAAAGTCGTGCGAATCTTTTCCTGCTCGAAAACATTCAGCATCCGGTAAATGCCGACGCGTTCGCCGAACTCGCGGTCGGTGATGATCGCCAGGTTTCTTTTGGTGACGGCGTTGCGCGGAAAACTGCGCCGATTCTCCTGCTGTAACGTGTCCGGCCCGCCGAGATCTTCCGGCCAGGTTTCAAAGGCGACGCAAGGCGTGATCGCGATGCGCGCGCCGTTGGGCCATTTGATCGGCTTGCGCTTGGGTTTAACTTTCATACTGCCTCCCTCAGAAGTTGAAAAAATTTTTCTACTCATGCCACAGTTCCGAGCCATTGCCAACCGAGCGCTGGATAAAGAAAGGGCGGGTTTAAACCCGCCCCTACCAATTCGAATTCTATTTTGCGTTCTTTGCGTTCTTTGCGGCCAATTCTCCATCTTCCGCTTCCGCTTGCGTCGCGCTGGGCTCTTTGTGGTTAAATTCCTAAATCCGACTCTTCTCCTACTTGAACTGCGGCATGACCTTGTCAGCGAACAAGCGAATGCTTTTTAGCGCCATCTCCTGCGGCATGCCGCCGAAGTGAAACGTCCCGGAGATCGTCGTCAGCCCGTTGGGCTCGGCCCATTTGCGAATCGTATCCGCGACCCGTTGCGGATCGCCGGCCAGGACAAACCCCTCGGTGATTTGCGTCTTGGCGTCGCGCTGGATCAGCAGGCCAACCTCTTTGCGGTCGGTATCCGCGGCCTGATGAACCACGAGATAATTGTCCAGATAAGGCGCGGCCTCTTCGATGGCTTTTTCCAGACTGCTCGACACGTAAATGTGAAATTTGCCCAGGATGTCCATTTTGCCGGCGTCGTGCCCGGCTTTAGCTAAATTGTCGCGATAGATTTTTATAAACGCCGGCAACGCTCCCGGGTCGCGATAGAGGTACGGCAGCGTCATCAATTGAAAGCCGTTTTCTCCGGCCCAGCGAAATGAATCCTCCGTGCGCGCGCAGCCGACCCAAAAGCGCGGATGCGGCCGCTGCACCGGTTTGGGAAACACCGGGACGTTTTCATAATTGAAAAACTCGCCCTTGAAATTGACCGGCTTGTCCGACCACGCTTGCAGCATGACCTCGACGCCTTCATACATGCGCCCGGTCGCTTCCTTCTGATCGACGCGGTATTTTTTATACTCGTGCGCTTCGCTGCCCTTGCCGACGCCGAAATCCAACCGTCCATTGGAGATCACATCGACCATCGCATAGGACTCGGCCAGGTCGATGGGGTTATGCAGCGGCAATACGCCAATCGCCACACCGAGGCGAATTTGCTTGGTCGTGCGCGCGATCGCCGACATGAACGTCGGCGGATGGGGCAGATCGCCGCCGTAGTGGGCAAAGTGATGCTCGGTTACCCAAATATGATCGTAACCAAGCCGGTCCATCTCTTCCATTTGGCCGAACATCTTCTGGTAAAACTCGGACACCGAGCCGTCGAGATCCGGCACGTAGGTCGGCAGATAATGCGATCCAAACTTGGTCACGCCCATGGCTTGATAAACCTCCAAGGAATTTCCCTCAACATATAAGTGGCTCGCGGGCAAGAAGTCAACGGACCGAGCCTATACTCGAACGCCCAACAATCGTAGTCACGCCTAGTAGTTTGCGCGCCGATTTACATCACGCTGCCATTCGCATAGGACAGATATTGAGCGCTTGATCGAAGGAGGAGACGTCATGATTCACACGCGCATTTGCGATCTGCTCGGCATCGACCATCCCATCGTGCTCGGCGGCATGGGCAGCGCCACCACCGCAACCCTGGTCGCCGCGGTGTCCAACGCCGGCGGCTTCGGCACCCTCGGCACCTCGGCTTTCAACGCGGCAACGCTGGAGAACGAGATCGCCGCCATTCATGAGCGCACCGACAAACCCTTCGGCATCAATCACCTTTTGTTTCAGACCCAGGAAGATATGTTCGCGGTCACGCTGCGCGCCCGCCCGGCGGTCGCCGCCTTCGCCTGGGCTCGTAAAGAGCAAAACCTCCACGACTATTTTCAGCGCGCCCATGACGCCGGTTGCAAAGTGATGCATATGGCCGGGGAAGTTGCCGAAGCGCTGCGCGCCGCCGATGCCGGCGCCGATGTCCTGGTCGCGCAAGGCACCGAAGCCGGCGGCCATGTCGGTTGGATGGCATCGTTGCCGCTGCTGCCGATGATGGTCAAAGCGGTGGCGCCGCTGCCGGTGCTGTGCGCCGGCGGCATCGCCGATGGCCGCGGTCTCGCCGCCGCCCTCGCTCTCGGCGCCGACGGCGTGTTGCTCGGCACCCGCTTCATGGCCACACCCGAAGCGCCGATCCATGCGAACTTCAAACAAGCCATCGTCAAAAGCGACGGCCATGACACCATACTCACCGAAATCCCCGATCTCGCCAGCCAGCGCGTCTGGCCCGGCGCCATGTCGCGCGCCCAGCGCAATCGGTTTATCGAACGCTGGGCCGGCCGCGAGTGGGCGATCCGCCAGGACGCCGCGGAAGTCGGCAAGCAAGTCGCCGCCGCCCGCGCCGCCGGCGATATCGACAACGCCCCGCTATCCTTCGGCCAAGACGCCGGCTTGATCGACTCGATCAAAAGCGTCAACGACGTCGTCCAGGACATCGTCGCCGAAGCAGAGGAAATTCTGCGCGTCCGGCTGCCCGGTCTACTGCGCTAGAATAGCGAGCCGGGTCATAAGCTCGACCAGCGGTTGCGAATTCACCACCAAGCTCTCAGCGCGGCACCGCCGCTACCGAAACTCGGAACGTCTCCGCAAAGCGCGCAAAGGGCGCGAAGGAAGAGCGTTGTCATTTCGCACGCAGAGAGAAATCCTTCGCAGATCCCGCGCATTTGCTCGTGATGACAGGCTTCTGGCCTGTCACTTTGCGGCCTTGGCGCGAGGAATGTCCGAATCCGAGGCGCTCTAGTCTGCGAAAATTTGCGCACGCCGCGCAACTTCGTGGTGCAAGCGATCTATCCCTCCTCAGCTGCAACTTCACACCATCGAGCTCGTTGCGGCTACGACTCCACCGGCGACTCCGCGGCCTTCCGCGTCCGAATCCTTCCCGATCCTGCCAAAAAATTCATCCCAGCGGCAATAATTACACTGCCTGCAATGAATCGCCTGAGGCAGTGAAAAACTCTCGTACCGAGCCGCCGCCGGCATGTTAAACTTGACTTTGTTTCACGCTGGTAAATTTATGAAGCGCTGGCCAATAATCGTCCTGGCCGTGATCACGACCATCGCCGTCGCCATCGGTGCCGCCTACCACATCGGAGCAAAGTTACTCCAGGGAAAAATCGTCGAAGCCCTGGGTCCCCGCAGCCGCGTCGGCGCGCTCAAGGTCAATTGGTTCACCGTCGAGCTTTTGGGTCTCAGGATCGACGCCCCCAAAGGTTGGCCGGCGGTGCGCACGTTGGAGGCTGAGCGGGTGACCATCGTTCCCGATCTGCGCAGTCTCTTGTCGGATAAAATCCGCATATCCTCCATCGTCGTCCAGCGGCCTTATCTCTCCATGCTGCGCACCCCGGGGAAACTCCGCATGGTTCCCAGTCTGACCGAGGACAATACAACCTCACAGCCGGGACGGGACAACCGCCGTGCGGTGACGATCTCGACCATCGAGCTTAAGGACGGCAGCCTGGAGCTTTTTGACGCCACGGTGAGCCGACCGCCGCTGAAAATCACCATGGAACGGATCGACGCGACGATTCGTGACGTAGCCGCACCCGCTGCGGAGAAAACCCGCTTCGAACTCACCGGGACCGTCAAAGGAATCATCCGCGACGGGCGGGCCAGACTCAGCGGCTGGGTCGGTCCGAGCGCGCGGAATTCGTCATCGCGCATCGCACTCGCCGGGGTCGATATGATCGCGCTCCAACCCTATCTGGTAAAAAAGCACGAGGCGCGGATTGTCAGAGGATCTCTCGATCTGAATCTCGACTCCGAAGTGCGCAACAATCAGCTCGACGGCAAGGGCAAGATCATCATCAAAGAGCTGGAACTTGCCCGGTCCCAGGGCTTCTTCGACACCTTCATGGGGCTGCCGCGCACCGCCGTTATCGGCTTTCTCAAAGACCACAACAACGCCATCGATGTCGCCTTCACTGTCCAGGGCGATACCAGCAATCCCAACTTCTCGCTCAACGAGAACCTACCCACACGCATCGCCGCATCCATGGCCGGCACCCTCGGCGTCAGCATCATAAATGTCGCCGAAGGACTCGGCAGCCTCGGCCGCAAGGGCATGGAGGGCGCCGGCAGCGTGGTCGAAGGCGTCGGCGCGGCGATTAAAAGCCTTTTCGGCAGCAAGCAATAATCGGTTAGAGAATTCGCCATAAAGAGCGTAAAAAAAATCGCAGAGTCCGAGCGTAGGGGCGGGTTTGAAACCCGCCCTCCTAGTTCTGGCATGACGAAAATATTTCCCAGGCTGCCGCAGAATTTGTTGCCACACAACTACGAGGAAATCCTATCTCACCACGAAGGACACGAAGAGCACGAAGTTCGGACTAATAATTTTCCGAACCCTTCGTGTCCTTCGTGAGCTCCTTCGAAAATACCTGTGAGGGGATGGATATGCACATCGATAACGACTCTCTGTTCCGTCATACCGGCGCAGGCCGGTATCCATCCCCCCTCCCGCCCCTGGATGCCGGCCTGCGCCGGCATGACGAGTCTAAGGAATGAACCCTCGCGAGAGGGCTTCCGGTATTTTCATGATCAGTAGACGAGCGTAAGCCCATGAAGCACTTCGTGGTGAAAACTCTTTGCCATTTGGTTGCGGCTCTGCCGCACTAGGTTCTCTGCGGCTAGTTCTCCGAATCCTGACCAACTCAATACTCCACGCATTTCGACATTCCCTGGCCCCAGAGATCGGCGCCGCCGATCATGACATCGCGCGCTTCCAATGGCAGCGCGGCGCGCCCGTCTACCGGCGCTGCGCCGGGGAATGGAAATATCTTGATCTGCCGGTACGGCCCGATCACTTTGTCCATGGCCGGCAGTTCAATGGGCCGATCCAGACTGCCGGTGCTGACCGCCGCGTCCGCCTCCGCCACAGTGAAAAGCACCGGACTATCCGTGCCCGCCTTGCCGCCGTTCTCGTAGGTCACCAACGTCGCCTTGATGTTCTGCCGTTCGCAGGCGCGCAGCGTGAACATGACATCGACAAAGGCGTTGCCGCCGCCGATCCAGGTCACCAGCGCGCCATTAGCTCCCATCGCCTTGGCGAGGCGCGCCGCATTTTGCGCGCCGACTTCCTTGCCATGGGAAGTTTCGAAGCGAATGCGCTGCAACACCACACCGGCAAAATTTAATGTCTTGCCATGGGCCGCGTACAACGCCAGCACCAACGGATGATTCTGCCAATCCCATGTCGTCGGATAGTAGCCGCGCCCCGAGCGCGTCGTATCGACGGTCACTGCGCCATCGAATAGCTCGTTGGGATGAACATAGGTCGCCAGCGAACTGCGCAGCGACAAGCCGTAATAACCGACGCCCGAGTGAACATGCTGCGGATCGGTGATAACGCCTTGGATCAGCATGACATTGGGCAGGCGGGAATCGGTGGCGGTTAAATCATAAGTAGTGACATTCGCCGGCGCCAATTCGGCGGTGATTCGCGCCAAGCGCTCAGCGACTTTGAACTCCGCCAATTGAATCGCCGTGTGCGCATCGAGCTCCGCCAGACCGTCGACAATCTTGAAGCTGATAACCAGATGACAGAGCGAACTAAAACGCGACACCGCCGCGCCAGGCCCCGACATGTCGAGGATCGCACTGCGCTGCACCGTCGTACCCGCGCGGATCGTCCCTTCGTACGCCGCCGCCGCGACCACGCGTCATGCCGGATAGCCGATGAGTCCGCCCCGCGCCGAGGTCTTCGACCGCGCCCAACACCCCGGCAAAAATCTGCCCGCCGCCGGAAACTTTGCATCGCGGCTCGACGATGTCGCGAATGCCGGTAATGCGCGTCTTCTCCCCCGGCAGCGCCACCGCCAACGCAACATCCTCGATCCGCGCGTCCTCGCGCACCAGCGCGAGCAGCTCGCCCTTCATCGACCTCGAGCAGCTGGTTCTCGTACGAGAAACGATGGCTCAAGCGAATTTGCTTTACCGGAAATTCCGCGATCTCAAGTTTCATAATTATCGATGACCGACTGCAGTCCGAAATAAACGATTGGAACGTTTTGAACGTCTGAAACGCGAATCATTTCCGAACGCCTTACCGCTTACCCGCTTACCCCTTACCGATTTCTACGGCGCCCCCATAATTTTGCGAAAGTCCTGAATATAAGTCTGCAAGTTCGCCCCCAGCTTCGGATTCACCACATAGTCCGGCTTCACCTGAAACTCTTTGAACTTGCTGCGCACGCCCTTCATGGCGCTGCCCTTGCCCAAGGTCCCGGCCAAGAAACCCTGCGCTTCATCCGACAGCACCCATTCAGCGAACAGCAGCGCTGCATGGGGGTGCGGCGCGTTCTTGGCGATGAACAATCCTTCGGGCTTGACGATCGACGGCGCCAGGACTTTGAAACCAAGCGGCGCGCCCTTCTCGCGAATCGCCGCCGAAGTCTCGCCGTTGATGGCGATACCGATGGGATATTCTCCCGAGGTCACCACTTGAGTCGTCAAGGTGCCGCCGCGCCGGTAGCTCAAGTCCTGCTTCGATAGGCGCGTCAAGTAATTTACCGCTTTGTCGCGGCCCCAGGCCGCTTCCATGGCTGCGAGAATATAGCCCGCCTCGGGATCGAAGAGCATTTTCCCCTTCCACGACGGACTGAGTAATTCTTCATAGCTCTTCGGCGCCTGGTCCGGCTTCACCGCGGCGCTGTTGTACAACAAAGCCGTGGTTAGAGCGTACATGCTGTGCCAGTTGCCGCCGGGATCGAAGGTGCCGTCAAAGTAACGGTTCGCGCCGGGCACTTGATACGCCTGCACCAGATTGGCGTTCATCAACTGGTAGCCATAGCTCAGGTCGACTTGCACCACATCCACCGCATGCCGCCCCGCCCGCGCTTCGGTCAAAGTCCGGCTGAGAATGCCGTCCCGCGGCGAAAAATAATGATTCAGCGCCATGGCGCGATAGCGCGAGTTGTATACCCGCGCCAACGGCAAAAACTCATCGATCGGCAAGGTGCCGTAATAAGCCAGCTCCCCTTCCGCCTGCGCGCCTTTGAGAAGGTACGCGATGCGATCCGGCGCCTTGAGCGACTTTACCTTCGCCGCTACTTCGGCGACCGTCGCGGCTTGCACCGGAGATCGCGCAGTCGATAAAAGAGACAACAGCAAAACGGCAAGTCCTAAAACTGATTTCATCCCATATAGCATAGAGTCCGCCTTCCTCGTTCCGGCGCGATTGCCAACCGATCAAAGCATCGTTTTATAGAACGAACACGTGAGGGTCAAATTAAGATCGCTGCGTGGACAACTACAAAATATCAGCGAGGTCTTTGAAAATACTAACTGACCGGCGCGTTCCAAGTCTTAAGCGCCGGAGTGTCGTAGTAATAACCGAGCACACTTAACGTCGCTGTGTCGAGCAACAAGTGTTCGCCGAAACTCGGCGGCTGATTGATCCACCGCGCCGCAATGACTCTGAGGATATGGCCATGCGCGAATAACGCGACGTTGCCATCGGTGGCGCGGACTTTGGCGAGCACGCGATCGGCGCGGCCGGCGACTTGCTCCGGTGTCTCGCCGCCGGGACAGCCATGATGAAAAACCGACCAACCCGGCCTCGCTGATTGAATTTGCTTGGTCGTGAGACCTTCGTATTCGCCGTAGTTCCATTCCATCAAGTCCGGTTCAACACCTTGCAGAACTTTGCGAGTCCCGCCAGCTCGCAGGTTTCGCGCGCTCGTTGAAGCGGACTGCTCAGGACCAAAACGAATTGCTCTTGCGCCAAAACCGGCTGCAACAATCGCGCGATTTTCCGGCCCTGCTCGGTAAGCGGCACATCGGTGACGCCGGTATGTTTGCCGTCGCGGCTCCATTCGGTTTCGCCGTGGCGGATCAAATAGATTTTTTGCGCTTCATCAGCCATCGCTCAAATGGTACTGCTGTCGCTTAATTTAACCTTGTCAGCGTAAATTGTCCGGCCAGCTGACGCCACGCCGCCACCCCAGGGCGCATCGTGATGCGCCCCTACATTCGGTCTTCCTCATGGATTTTTTTTGCGCCCTTTCGCGTTTCCGATCGCCCTGAGCTTTGTCGAAGGGTGCGGCCAATCCCTCCGGCCGATTATCTACCGCCGACCTTGTCGTTCAAAAATCCCTGCCAGTCGCCGGCGACTTTGTCTTTCAGCTCGCGGCTGTGGCCGCTCGACTTGGGGAACTTGTCGCGCCATTCGTAGGGCCGCGTGGCGTCGATGATGGCGCGCGAGTTGAAGCCTTTTTCGCCGACCGGAATGCGCGGGTCGAGGGGGCCGCTCCAGCAGCGCCGGAGAATCTCGATGGAGTCAACCGGATCGGAGCGCGAGCTGATCGCCCAGATGACTTCTTCGGTATTGGTAATATCGATGTCTTCGTCGACGACGATGACGTAGCGGCCAAGATAGGCGCCGGAGCGGCACTGGCTGGCGATCATCGCCGCCTGGCGGGCGTGGCCGGGATAGCGCTGCTTGATCGCCAGCACGGTCATGAAGCGGCCGCCTGAAGGATGCGACCAAACGGCTTGCACGTCAGGCACGCCGGCTTCGTCGAGAGAATTCCAGATCAACGCCGAGAGCATCAACGAGAAATGCAGGTTGTCGCCGCTGGAAGGTTTGAGCAATGGGAAACCGCACAGGATCGGATCGTTGCGATGATAGACCGCTTTGACACGGATCACCGGCACGGCGGGTTGGTTGCTGGCGTAGTAACCGGTCCACTCGCCGAACGGCCCTTCGGGCATGAAATCGTTGGGCGCCACTTCGCCTTCGATGGCGATCTCGGAGTCGGCGGGGATCGGCAGTCCGGTGAGCGGTCCTTCGACGATGTCATGGGGCTGGCCGGTGATGCCGCCGGCATAGGCGTATTCGTTCACCCGGTACGGCACGTCGGTGGAGGCGACGAGAAAGTTGATCGGATGATGGCCGAAGGAGACTGCGATGGGCAGCGGCTTGCCATCGGCGTGAGACTTGTCGCGGTGCACGCGCCCATGCTTGCCCGGCGACATATGCAGCCCCATGTGATCGCGGCCGTGAATCATGATGCGATAGGTGCCGACGTTGACCCATTTTTCTTCCGGATCGCGGGTGACGACCAAGTCGTCGGTGCCGATGTAGCGGCCGCCGTCGAGCTCATGCCATTTCGGCACGGGGAATTTGAATAAATCGATATCGGCGCCCTTCTGAACGTTTTCAAACAGCGGCGCGCTTTTGACCAAGCGCGGCTCGATGGGTTGAATCGATTTAACCTGCTGGCGCCACTGCTGCACGAAGTCGAAGGGCGCTAACTTCGGGTCCATGCCCATGGTCAGCGCGAGCCGCTGCAACGACGACAGCAAGTTAACCGCTACTCTATGACCGGCGGGATATTCTTTGATCTTATCGAAGACAATCGCCGGCCGGGTCTTCGAGCGCTCATTGATGAGTTCGGTCAGCGTCGACAGCTCCAGATTCCAATGGGCGTCGTTGACGTTCATCAACTGGCCGAGTCTGTTTACCTCATCGAGCCATGTCCGTAGGTCTGCCATAACCAATATTCCTATCTCGCTGAAAAATTATGAAACTTTTAAGCAGCGGCGAATCTATCCCTTGTCCCTCTGGATGTAGGCGGGGATGAGGACTACCGCAGCGTTTGCCATCACCTCAGTCTCCACCGTGTCATCGGGGAGTTGAACGGAGCGCCGTTCGAGAGCCTCACGGCCCTGACGGCAATCGAAGGGCAGCGATTGAACGGCTTGCCTTCGATAAACTCAAGCCCTGAGACATGCCGAAGGGAACGTTTTGAACTTCTTTCTTCAGCTCACCGCGGCGGCAGTTTCTTCGGACCGGCGATGATTTTGAACAGCTCGATCGCCTCCGGGTCGCGCGGCACTTCTCTGATCGCCTTCTCGTGGTTTTCCGGCAGCAACGGCGACGGATCGTCGCCGGATAAGTTTGAGATAGTATTTGGCGAACTCGGGATCCAGATAGGTCTTGCGAAAAGCCTCTTTCAAAATATCGACGCGATCCTTCGGCGTGCCCGGCGGCAGCACGAAGGGCGTGCCGGTGACGCGAAAGCCGCGCTGCAGGGCGAGCATCTTACGCTCGTGGTCGTTCTTGGCGAAGGTCTCGATCTCGGGCAGCTTGGCGAAGACTGGATGGGTGTGCTTATCGCCTTTGGGCGTTTCCATGATCGCGTGAATATTGACCAAACCCTTGTCGAGCCAATCGCGATTGCGTTGCAGAATGGTGTCCGGGCCGGTGGCGCGGCCGTCGATCTCGCCGCGCATCATCGCCGGATCGAGCTCGGCGCCGCCGAAGGCGGCGATAAACAGCGCCTCCTTGAGGCCGAGCATGTAGACGAAAAGACGCCCTTCGTTGTACGTGGAAAAGCCGATTGACTGGCCGCCGATCTTGACTCCGGTGGCGGCGCGCAGCTTATCGAGGGTGTCGAGACCGGCGTCTTTGCGGGTGACAAACACCGAATGATAGGTGCTGTACGGCGAACCCAAGTAATGGAACTTGTCGATGTCGTACAACACGCCGGATTCCCCGAGTATGGCGAGGGACACCATGGCCGAACTAAAGTTGCCGATGGTCAAGCCGTCGGGACGCGACGAGCGAAAGACATGATTGGCCGCCTTGCGGCTGCCGCCGCCAGGCATGAATTCCATGATGATCGTCGGACTGCCGGGAATATATTTTTGCAGGAACGGCACGAGCGCGCGCACCCGCAAATCGCCGGTGCCGCCAGGGTCGCGGCCTTGCACGATGGTGATCGTCTTGCCTTGAAAAAACGGCGCTTGGCCGTAGGTTAGGCTGGGAAACAACTGGCTCAGATAACAGAACGCCGAGAACAGTAAACCATATCGACCTGATTTCATCATGCTTACCTCCTGACTGACTACCGAGGACTTGTACGCTATTTATCTCTTTGGTCAAGGGCATATTGTCGCGCTCAGTTGCCCAAGACTTTCTTCAACCGCTCGATGACCTCCGGCGGTTGGCCGATGATTTCCTTGGCGAGCCTGTTCCAGTTCGTCGCCGCCGACCGGATCGAATTCGTAGTTGCGCTTCTTCACTTCGGCGCGGAACTGTTCGTCGGTCATGGTTTTGGCGAAGGCGTCGCGCAGCGTCTTCAAGCGATCCGCCGGCATGTGCCGGCGGACCGAACATCGGCCGGCCCATGTCGTCGGCGCCGAGCGAGCACGGTCGCCAGCCGGCGGCCCGGACTCGGGAGTTTTATAGCTGGTCCATGATTTCAAAAATCGTCGGCGTATTGGGCAGGCGCGCGTCGCGTTTGCTGCCGCTCTGAAACATATGATGGACGAAGTTGGTCTTGCGCCAGGTGTGATAGGGTTCGCGGCCGAAGAACGCTTCGATGGTAAACGCCCGGCAGTGAATTTCGCCGCGCTCGACGCCGAGATCGATATCGGTGCCGCCGGGATAGCCGGTGACGATTTGAAACTTGGCGCCGACGGTTTCTTGCAGCAGTTTGGGAAAGTAGGAGTCCGGCCCGGTGACGCCGGTGGCGCCGCATTTGGGCGGCTCCTTGGCGGTGCGAACTTCTTCGATGGTTTTGTAGGGACTATCGGCGCGCATGTACATCTGGCTGTTGCCGCGCGCCGGCGAGCCGATCCAGCTAAACTTCGACCAATCGAACTGAATCTCGGAGCGGCCGACGAACTGGTTAAGATAAAGCGATGGGATCACCGAGCCGATGATCGTCAGGCCGTCCGGTTTCGACTCCGGTGTAAAGATGATTGACCGCGACGACATGGCCTGCGCCGGGCATGTTCTGGACGATGAAGCTGGGATTGCCGGGAATATGCCGGCCCATATGATCGACGATCAGCCGCGCCCAGAAATCGTAGAGATTCCCCGGCGGCGTGCCGACGATCACGCGGATGGTCTTGCCTTGGTAAAACGGGGCCTGGGCCGGTGAGCCGTGAACGCCGAAAAGCAAGCTCCCAGAGCACCAGCCAGAAGAAACTTATTCAATTCATCGCACCTCCGAGGACTTGAGCATTGCGCGGGCTACTCTACTAAAAAAATTGCATAAAGCTAGAGGGATTCTTTTCGCTATCCAGCGTCTCCAACCAAGGGCGGAACTCAGTTGATCTTGTCTTTGTGCTCTTCCAAGCCCGGTGACAAGAGATACTCTTTCTTCATTTGACCACATGGGTCAGAAAGTGCGCGCCGTCGCTCTTGACCGTCTGATACTTTGACGTCGCCTCGCGCATGGCGTTGTGCACCGGCGTGCCGCGATGCCGGGTATGCGCCTCGACGCTGTCCCACTCGATCATCAAGATCACCCGGCTCGGATCTTCGACGCTGGTAAAAAACTTGATGCCATGGGAGCCGGCGAAGTTGGCTTTCTTGAGAATGTCGCCAAACACTTGGACATACTCGTCGCGCTTTTCCGCTTGGACCTGCTGAATGACGATTTCTTGGATCATGGTATTCTCCCGTTCAAATAGTTCAAATCGTTCAAGCCGTTCACTACCGCGTCAATTGCCGATAGATTGACGCAAGAAAATCCTAGCGGAAACGACATAATGCCATAGATGGGTTCGAATAAATCGACGCATGGAAGATCCTGTTGCGGCGAATCCTATGTGATGGGCTGGCCTTGTGTCAACGCGCGCAGCCGCGCTGTGAAATTCTAATCGCCGCCCAAAAGTTCTTTAACTCGTCCGATCAGTTGCGGCGGCTGGTCGATTACTTCCCGCGCCAAGGCTTGCAGTTCTTCGCCGCTGACTTGTTCCATGCTCCAGTTGCGTTTTCTCGCTTCTTCGATCAGATCGGCGTCTTTCAACGCGCGCGTGTAGGCTTCGCGCAGAATCTTCACGCGCTCGGCGGGCGTTGCCGGCGGCGCGACGGCGAGATATTGGCCGAAATGATCGGCGCCGAGCAGCACCGCCGCTAGACGCTGCTTGGCTTCGGGCGTTTGATGGCGCGTCATCAGTTCGTAGATCGTCGGCACATCGGCGAGTTTAGGGTTACGCTTGCGCCCGCTCTGCACCAGGATGCGGATGAAGCCTTTTTTTTGCCAACTGATAAACGGTTCGCGGGCGAGGAAGGACGCCGAGGACACCGAACGACATTGCACTTCGCCTCTCTCGATGGCGAGGTCTTGATCGCTGCCGCTCTTGTAACCGGTGACGATGCGAAACTTCGCGCCCAGCGCATCTTCCAAGACTTTGAGGCTGATGTGTCCGCTCGACCCCGGAGCCGTGGCGGAACATTTGGGCGGCTCGCCGGCGGCGCGGATATCTTCTATCGACTTGTACGGCGCATCGGCGCGCATCATCAGCAGCGCCTCAACCAGGCCCGCCGAGCCGATCCAACTGAACTTGCGCCAATCGAACTGGACTTCGCGCCGGCCGGTGAGCTGCTGAAAATAAAGACTCGCCGAGGTTTGGCCGATGGTGAGGCCGTCCGGTTTGGCGACGCTGTAGAGATAATTGGCCGAGATCATCGAGCCGCCGCCGGCCATGTTTTGCGCCACGATGTTCGGGTTTCCCGGGATGTATTTCACCAGATTGCGCGCCAAGGCGCGCGCCCAAAGATCGTTGGCATCGCCGGCCGCCATGTTGACGATGAACGTCATGGTCTTGCCCCGATAGAAATCGCTTTGAGCCGACGCGGGGATGTTTGCGAAAAGCACCATTGCGGCGCAGCTGAAAAGCGAAGCGAGCAGTACCATCCCCCTTTGGAAAAGGGGGACTAAGGGGGATTTGTTTTTGCGTGCGTGGGTAAGTTCCGCCTGTGAAAATCCCGCTATAGAAAATCCCCCCTTACCCCCCTTTTTCAAAGGGGGGAATTGCCAAGCATAGATCGAGCTGATCATTATACGTCCGCGCTAGAGGTCGTTTTGATAATATAGGTAAAGCGGGCCAGCTGGCCAACAGCTTGCCGAATCCGCGCAGCGGGTGTTTCAATCCAAGCTTGGACAGCATGTACCAGTTCATCGCCGGATTGCTCGCGACCACCGGCAGATTCAATTCGCGCTCCATCTGTTCCAGGCACTCCATCGGATCGAGCACCGCACCTTGGAAATAGATCGCGTCCACTTGGCGCTGCTCGGCCATCGCCCGGCGCGCGTAGGCGATGACATCGTCGGGGGTCATTTTGAGCGCGTCGGTGTAGTGCGGCAGAGTTTCGCCGGGCGAAATGGCAACCAGGTCGAATCGGCCGAGAAAGTCGCGAATCAGTCGATTCAACGATGGGTCGAACGGCGTGAGCAGGAGAATTCGTTTGGCGGCAAAAGTTGTCAGCGCCGCCGCCGAGGCGCGCAACGCCGTGGCGACGGGAATCTTGAGCGCCGCGGCAAAGGCATCAGACAAATTCGGATTCAACACTTCGCGCGGCGCGCCGGGGAATATCAAGCCGTTGAGATTTTGCTTGTCGGCGAACTGCGCGGCGCGGCTGACGATCAAATCCAGCTTGCCCTGGACGTCATTCAAAACGCCGTCGTGCAGCACCAGCTGCTCGTAGAGGACTTCGACGTTGGCCGGCACCAGGTTGAGAAACTTATTGATATGCGAGCTCGACCGCGCGCTTGGTCCGAGCCAGCCGATTCTTGCGTTGTGATTGTCAGACATCGGCCTTCCATTCCGCCGTGATCAGACTGCTATCCCTATTGATTAGGATCTGCAACGCGATTGCCGCCCCATCGCCCCAGGGCGTATACCATACGCCCCTATGTTCGGATTTCCGCTTTGGAGTCTTCTTTGCGGGAGGCATATCCGAATCCGAGACTCTTCGATCACCGGAAAAAATATGCGCAGGGTAAGCATCTAACATGATGCTTACTCGCCTCTTATCTCGCGAGGTCACGATTCCGCATGGCGACTTCGCTGGCCATGCTCGCCGCTTGGGAAACCCTGGTCCACGCCGGCTTGCTGCGCGCCGCCTTCTTTCCGGCGCCGACGCACATCGCTCACACCCTTTTCAGCTTGGCCTTGAGTGGCGAGTTGTGGCTTCATATCGCGACGACATTAGCACGTCTGATCGCCTCTTTCCTCATGGCTGTGATACCCGGCACTGCGCTCGGCCTGGTGATGGGCTGGTGGCTCGAGATGCGCCTGGCTGCCAATCCCCTCGTACGGCTCTTGTTTCCGATCCCGAGCATCGCTTTTTTCCCAGTGGTGATTTTCTATCCGGTCTGAGCGAATGGGGCTTGCTTCTGACCGCCGCGATCACGCCATTTCTCTTGATCACGGTGCAGGCGCCGCTCATCGATCGTCCGGACTATTTTGCGACAATGGGCTGTTGGAAAAATTGGTCACCAGCGGCTGGATCGAACAGCTCAGAAGATGAGCGGAGACATTTAACCACGAAGGGCCTAGCGCAACCGAATCTCGTAATATCTCTCGCAAAGGCGCTAAGGTGACGGGCCGAGTCCCGTCATCCCGAGAGAATTCGAGGGATCTAGGAAAGATTTCTCCCGGAGCGTGTCCTGAGCTTTATCGAAGGGGTCGAAATGACAAGGACTTTCTTCCTCCGAACTTGGCGTCTTTGCGCCTTGGCGAGATAAAATTTCTGACGCTGTTTTGTTGAACAATTCAATTGCAAGGTTCTACGCCCGACGAGAAACTACCCGACGCAGACGGCTCCAGGCTTCGACCAATCCGCCGGGGAGAAACAATACGACCAGCATGAAAAGAATGCCGAAGATTATCAAATGGAATTCTACCAGTTTTACCGCCAGTAATTCTTTCAAGATGACGTAAAAGAGCGCGCCGAGCACTGGGCCATGGACGGTGCCGACGCCGCCGATGTAGGACATCAGCACGGCGTCGAAAGTCCAGGCTGGAGAAAAAGTGTGCTGCGGGTAGTAACTGACGTGATAATAGGCGAAGGCGCCGCCGGCTAGTCCGGCGAGCGCCGTGGAGAGCGCCAACGCGAGAAGCTTGTGGCGCAGCGCGCTCACGCCCGTAGCTTCCGCCGCGGCTTCATCCTCGCGCACGGCGCGGATACCGAGGCCGAGGCGCGAGGGCACCAGCCATGCAACCACTCCTACACTCACCATCGCCAAGGTTAAAGTCAGATAATAACGCGGCAAAATATTATACGATGTAAGTTCCGCCGCGGGGATGGTGGAAATCTGCGGCAATAAATTCCCGATCGTGATGCGCAGTATCTCGGCCAATCCCAACGTGCCGATGGCGAAATAGGCGCCGCGCAGACGGAATGCCGGAACGCCGATAAGCAAGCCAAATAACATGGCCACGAGCGCGCCGGGGAAAAGCGCCAAGATCAGCGGCGTCCCGCCGACCCAAAGGGTGCGCGTGACCAGGGCGCCGAGTCCGAAAAACGCCGCGTGGCCGAGATTGATCTGGCCGGCGTAGCCGCCGAGAAGATTCCAGCTTTGCGCCAGGACGACGGCGAGAAATATTTGCACGCCGAGATTGAGCAGATCGCCGCGTATTGTAACCAGCGGCAGCGCGGCGAACGCCGCGGCGAGCAGGAGTCCCGCGCCCAGCAATTTCACGCGCGCGCTCCGAAAAGCCCCTGGGGCCGCACCACTAACACGATGAGGAAAAGAAGCAGTCCGACGACTTCGCGGTACGGACCGCCGAGAAACACCACGCTCATCGCTTCAGCGAGGCCGAGGATGATGCCGCCGGCGAAGCTGCCGAAGAGCGAGCCGAGACCGGCGAGAACGATGACGATGAGCGCCTTGAGAGTCCATTCCATGCCGATGGACGGACTGATCGAATAGGAAATGCTGACGAGTCCTCCGGCGATTCCGGCGAGCGCGGTGCCGAGGGCGAAGGCGAGCAGGTAGGTTTTCCCGACCGGGATTCCCATCAGAGCCGCAGCTTCCCAATCTTCGGCGGTGGCGCGGATCGCGCGGCCCCAACGCGCCTTGGCGAGAAACAGATGGAGCGCGGTTAGAATCGCAAACGCAAACACGAGGCTGCTCAGGCGCAACCACGGAATTGCCAAACCGCCGAGCCTCAACACGGCGCCGGCATAGGCGGTGGTCACGGCGCGCTCATCCGCGGTCCATAGTCGAATAGCGAGGGCGTGCAAAACCAGCGTAAGGCCGAAACCGATGAGCAGCGAATTTTTGATGCGCGTTTCTTCGTGGGCTTTGACGACGAATTGAAACAACGCCCAGTAGAGCAATAGTCCGAGCACGAACATCGCCGGAGTGACAGCGAGCAGCGAGACAAATGGATCGATCCGCCAAAGAGTGAACAGCCAAAAGGTGCCGTAGCCGCCGAGCATGAGCAGCTCGCCGTGGGCGACGTTCAAGACGCGCAGCACGCCGAACGTCAGCGAAAGTCCCGCCGCCGCCAAGCCGTAGAGGCCGCCGACGAGGAGTCCGAGAATGAGTTGTTGGGCGAGGATCATTGATCAAACATGGTAAGGCGTAAAAAGTAAGTGGTGAGGTGTTCGCCTTCTGTCATTCCCGCGCACGCGGGAATCAAGTGCTTCGTCCTCCCTCAGACATGTTTCCGTCCCACAAGTCCTTCCAATCCGGATTTAGTTCCTCGATCAGCTTCAGTTTCCACGCTCGATTCCACATTTTGATCTGTCTTTCCCTTGTTATGGCGGAAACCATGTCGTCGTGTAGCTCGTAATACACTAGAAGGTGAACACCGTACTTTTTTGTGAAGCCCTCGATAAAATCATTCTTGTGTGTCCACGCACGTTGTTGAACGTCACTCGTTACACCGACATAGAGAGTTCCGTTGCGCTTACTCGCGAGAATGTAAATTGCAGGCTGTTTAGTCATCGTTAACCTGGATTCCCGTTTTCACGGGAATGACGTCGAAGGCATCGCAGTCATTTTCAGTGTCTTGTTTTTTGTCTCGTTGTAGTCATGAAGATACTCCCCTCGCCAGCGGCCCCAGGTAAGCCGCGCGGATGCGATCGTCCGCCAGCAGTATTTTACCATCGCCCTCGCCGACGATTCTGCCGCCTTCGAGTATGTAGGCACGTTGGACCAGGGCCAGGACGGCGTGCACGTTTTGCTCGACGATCAACAGGCTCATGCCGTCGCGATGCAGCTCGGTGAGAATGGCAAAGATCGACTCGACGAATTTCGGCGCCAGGCCGAGGGACGGCTCGTCGAGCAGGAGCAGGCGAGGAAGACCCATGAGCGCGCGGCCGAGCGCGAGCATCTGCTGCTCGCCGCCGGATAGTAATCCGGCCCTTTGGCGCTGGCGCTCGAAAAGGCGCGGGAAGAGAGTGAAGACGCGCTCCAGTTGAGCGTGTTTTTCTTTGTGCGCGCGTTCGGTGAAGGCGCCGAGCTCGAGATTTTCACGCACGGTCATCGCGGCGAAGAGCCTGCGCCCCTCTGGGACCAGCGCAATGCCGTGTTCGACGATCCGTTGCGGCGATGCCGCGCTGATTTTTTCATCTTGCCATCGAATCGCGCCCGCGCGCGGCGCGAGCAGCCCGGAAATAGACTTGAGCAGTGTCGACTTGCCGGCGCCGTTGGGGCCGACAAGAGCGACCATTTCACCGGGACGAATGATCAAATCGACGCCGTGCAGGGCCAGTAGCGGGCCGTAGGCGACTTGGAGATTTGTTATTTCGAGCATTTATTAGGTAAGCCCGTTCCAATCGTTCCAAAGTTCCAATCGGTTCCATCAGGTGTTTCCCGGAGACGTTCCCTCGATCAAACGATTGGAACGGCTTGAAACTATTGAACCATTGGAACCTTCAATTGGTTGCGCTTTCTCCGAGATAGACTTCGATCACGTGCGGATCTTTTGCCACGCTCGCCGGCGCGCCTTCGGCGATTTTCTCGCCGGCGCTCAGTACTACGATACGATGGGAAATGTCGAGCAACGCCCAGACGATATGTTCCACCAAGACGACGGTCAGACCGCCGCGCTGGAGCTTGCGAATGAGGTCTATCGCTGCCGCTGTTTCAGTGGGGGTCAATCCCGCCATGAACTCGTCGAGCAATAAAAGCTGCGGCGCTGTCGCCAGGGCGCGCGCCAATTCGAGACGCTTTCGATCCATCACCGTAAGAGTATTGGCAAGACGATTCGACTGGCCCGCCAAGCCGACGGAAATCAAAAGTTCGGCGGCTTTGTTGCGCGCCATGGTTCCGCTGAGCCGATCGCGACCGTAACCAAGACCGACCAGAACATTCTCCTCGGCGGTCAAGCCAAGGAATGGCCGTACGAGTTGAAATGTTCGCGCCAGACCGCGATGACAAAGTTGGTGGGGCGGCAAACCAATGGTGCGCTCGTCTTGGAAGAAAATCTCACCCGTGTCAGGAACAAGCGCGCCGCTGACGAGATTAAACAGCGTCGTCTTTCCCGATCCGTTCGGGCCCATGACGCCGAGGATTTCGCCGGCTTCAACGGTCAGGCTGACGCTCTTAACGGCGGCGACGCCGCCAAAGGTTTTAGAAACGGATTCGAGCTTAAGCAGGGACACGGGGTGATTAATTTATCGCGCCAAGCACGCGGAGAAAATTCATTTCCGGAGCCGGATTCTCTCTCGCCAAGGCGCTAAGGCGCAAAGTTTAAGAAGATTTTCGAACAGATTCCCATCAGACACTCCGAACTTGGCGTCTTTGCGCCTTTGCGGGAGAATCTTCGTCCGGTCTAGCGTTGACCGAACGCCGGCGCGGGATAGCTGAACGGCGCGGTGGCAAACTCCTTGGGCCAGACCAACTCTTGTTTGCCCTTGAGCCATTGCAGGACAAAGACTTTGACCTCGCCGGTGCCATCGGAGCGGAATTGAACCGGTCCGGCTACCGTGGTCATTTTTGTCGCTGCGATGGCGTCGCGAAGCTTGTCGCGGTCCAGGGTTTTCGCGCGCGCGACCGCATCGGCAAGAATCTGCAAGCAAGCGTAGGATGGCCCCACAAGCGGATCGGACGGGCGGTTAAAGAGTTTCTGATGCGCTTCGTTCAGCTCGGCGACTTTGGGGTATTTGGCGGCGAAGTGCCAGCCGGGCGAAAAGAGCACATAATCGCCGTCCTTGTTAAGGTTTTGCGACCAGACCGGCGGGTCCGCGGCGCGAATGAAAAGATTGACCTTGGGGTTGAAATCCAGTTCCTTCATCTGTTTGACGATGGTCATGCCGTCCGGCGGCGATGGTAGCGCGAGGACGGCTTCGGCGCCCGCCGATTTGGCTTTCAAAATTAAATCGGAAAAATCTTTCGACCCCGGCGCGTATTCGCCGCTCGCGGCGATCTGATAGCCATGCTTCTTGGCGGCGCTTTCCCAGCCCGAGCCCATTTCCTTTCCCCAGTCCGTCCGTTCGAGAAAGAGCGCCACTTTGCGCGGGCGCTGCGCGGCGGGAATCAGCCCATCGAGGAAAACGAAGGTCTCGTTTGTCAGGTCCGGCGATTTCGGAAAAGGCGAGAAGAGATAGCGCAAGCCCTGTTTGTGAATGCCGTGAAGCGCAAAGGCGATGCCGAGGTAAGGAATCTTGTTCTTATCGCCGATGGAAGCCGCCGCCGCGTGCAGATCCGAGCCTGCTCCACCCAAATACGCTACGACACCCTGGGACGCGAGGGTCTCCATGCGCGCGACGGTTTTGGTCGGATCCGATTCGTCGTCCAACATGGTCATTTCGATCTGCAGCTTCTTGCCGCCTACCGTCACGCCGCCCGCGGCGTTGATTTGCTGCACGGCGATCTCGTAGCCGGTCTTAACCTGACCGCCAAGCGCGGCGTATCTCCCGGTGAGCGGCACCACCGCGCCGACTTTTATGGTTTGGGCGAGGCTATCGAAGGAGCTGGTAAAAAGCGCGACCGCTATGGCAAGCGAAATGAGAATCATCCGTCTCATGCTGTCCTCCCAAGATTTGGGCTTCCCGCCGCGACGATAGATAGCACTGTCGGAGCGGCGCGTCAAAGTTAAACCGTGCCCCAAACTTTAACGGCGCTATCGACTACCAATTTGAGTTTTTGCCACTGCTGTTCTTCCGTCAACAGATTGCCTTCCATCGTCGAGGCGAAGCCGCATTGCGGACTGAGCGCGAGATTCTCCAGCGGCACGTACTTGGCCGCTTCGTCGACGCGCCTGGCGAGTTGGTCCGCCGACTCCATTGCCGCCAGCTTGCTGCTGACCAGGCCGAGAACCACGCTCTTGCCGCGCGGCACCCAGCGCAGCGGTTCGAATGTCCCGGCGCGTTCGGACTCGTACTCAAGGAGAAACGTGTCGACTTGCAACTGGCCGAACAGTTTTTCGGCGATGGCGTCGTAGCCGCCCTCGGCGTACCATTGGCTGCGATTGTTGCCGCGGCACAGATGAATCGCCAGGATCACCCCGTCGCGCTGCGCTCCCTCCAGGCAAGCGTTGTCGGCGCGAATCGCTTCGTCGAGGGCTTGCTCGGGATCGAGCCCCATTTCATTTTTCACATAGCTGCGCCACTTCGGATCGATGTAGTAGCTGTAGCGCGGCGCGTCGATTTGGATGTAGCGCGCGCCCTCGGTCGCCAAGGCGTGAATCTCCGCCTTGATCACCGGCACGATGTCCCAGAGCAAAGCGGAATGGTTGGGATAGATCTTGTCGCTGATACCTTTCTTAAAATAGATCGCCGGAAATTGATTGGCGGTGGGCAGCGTGACTTTGATGTCGCCAGGCTGCTGTTGCTTCAAGAAGGCGAACTCATGTTCGGTCAAGCGCCGGGTTTGTTTGATCTTGGCCGACAACCGTGCCGGGCACCATCGAGGGACGGGGCGATGCGCCTGCTGCCGTTTGCCAAGTACGCGGCACCGCCACCCCTTCGTCGATTCCTTCCACGGCATCGTTGAAGTCGCTCATGAAGTTGCCGCGGCGAAACTCGCCGTCGGTGAAAGATCTTGAAACCGAGTTCCTGCTGCTTCTCGATCACTCGCAGGATGTGCTGGTCTTCGAGCGCGCGCAGCTCTGCGCCGCCGACATTCGCGCTGCGTGCCTGCAATAGCTCCGCGGGCCGAAGCAAACTGCCGATATGATCGGCGCGATAGATAGTTGCCATGAAGTCTCCCTCCCTGTACGTGATGGAGCTATTGGAGTATTGGAGTGTTGGGAATCCGGAAACCCATGATACTCCAGCACTCCAATACTCGAATCGACTCCAGTCTCCTTCATCCACTCTATTCCGCCAAGAGTTTTTTCAATCTGGCGATCACCTCTGGCGGCTGGGCGATGACTTCTTTCGCCAGCGCGCTAAGCGCTTCGCCGCCGACCGCTTCCACTGGCCAGCTGCGCTTCTTCGCCTCGGCGAGCAGTTCGGGATCTTTCATCGTGTTGCTCCAAGCGTCGCGCAGGGTTTTCAATCGATCCGCCGGCATGCCCGGGGGCGCCATCCAGGGCCGGCCGAATTCATTGGGCGCCATCACCAGCGTGGCGAGGCGTCGTTCGGCGTCGCGGGTCTTATATTGGTTCATCAGGTCGATCAAGCGTCGGTGTTTCCGGCAATTGCGGATCCCGTTTGCGGCCGGTCTGGACGAACGGGCCGGGTGAAGCCCTTCTTGAACCAACCGATGTGCGGTTCCCGGCCAAAAAAAGCCGCGATGGTGATTACGCGACAGTGCAGCTCGCCGCGCTCCAGGGCGAGATCGATGTCAGCGGCGCCTTGGTAGCCCGCGATGATATTAAATTTCACGCCGAAGATTTCTTCCATGAGCTTCGGCGTGTGATAAGTGATCGAGCCTGTGCCGGTGGAGCCGCATTTAGGCGGCTCCGCTGCCTTGCGCAGATCGTCGATGGTTTTGTACGGAGTATCGCCGCGAAACAGAACCAACAATTCGGTCTGCTCCGGCGTGCCGAGCCAGTTGAATTTCGCCCAATCGAACTGCACTTCCTTCCGGCCGATCAGTTGGTCGATATAGAGGCCCGGGTTGATCGAACCGAGAGTGAGCCCGTCGGGCTTGGCAACGTTATAAATGTGATTCGCCGCGATCACCGAGCCGGCGCCGGGCATGTTTTGCACCATGACGCTGGGATTGCCGGGAATATGTTTGCCCAGATAGGTGGCGATGTGACGCGTCCATAAATCGTAAAGATCGCCGGCCTGGCCGCCGCGGATGACGCGCACGGTCTTGCCTTGGAAAAAGTTCGACTGGGCATGGGCCATCTCCCCACACATACGCCGAGTACGAAAGCGATGACCGATAATCCCGCCCATTTTGTCGGGGCGATTTTGGACTTTTGGATTTTAGATTGTCGGATTGAAAACGCAAGCAACATCGTAAGAGGTTTTTGTTTCATGAATTTTCCCCTAATCCAAAATCCAAAATCGAAAATCCAAAATGTCATCTTATGACCCTATCCGCCCGCACCAGCACGTTGGGCGGGATCGTCAGGCCGATCTGCTTCGCTGCTTTCAGATTGACGATGAACTCGAACTTGATCGGCTGCTCGACGGGAAGGTCGGCGGGCGTTCGTTCCCTTGAGAATCTTGTCCACGTAAGTCGCCGCGCGACGATACTGGTCGAATTCGTCGGGTCCGTAGGAGATGAGACACGCCGCTTCGACGAAATCCGCCCCATCGACACATGGACGGCAACCGATTCTTGGCCGCGAGCTCCAGCGACCTGTTTACGTACGAAAGTTAGTGAAGGCGTTCGGGAAACACGAGCAATGCATCGGCGTCGCCTTCTTGAATGCGGCAAAAGCATCTTGAAAACGATCTGGTGCTCGGACAGACACAACTCGCAGAATTAACCCGAACGCCCGAGCGGCCAATCTCTGTTTGTTTGAGCTCGATCTGCATCCCCAGAAGAGCCCGCAAACTCATGCCAAAGTACCGCCACCCGGCGAACCTTTGGAACGGCTTCTTTGAGAAGCTCGAGCCGCTTGCCACTGAGATCTGGGGAGATGTCGGTGGAGCCCAGTGACATTTCCTCCCGGGCGAGCAGGCTGGCAGCTAGCCCGCTCCCAACCGGATCACCGGCGCCGCCCACGACAATGGGAATCGTGCTGGTCGCTTGCTTCACGGCCGCCGTGAAACCGCCGCTTCCGACGACAATGACGTCAGGTTTTAGCCGCACCATCTCGGCGGCCAGATCGGCGAATCTGTCCCGCTTGCCCTCCGCATACCGGTACTCAAGCACAACGTTTTTCCCCTCGATGTAGCCCAACTCCTGCAGACCTTGCCGGAAAGCATCGATACGGCTCTTGTGGGTCGAAGCGGAACCGGAAGCCGGCACGCCGATCCGGAAAACTTTCACCACTTGCTGTGCCTCGACGGGGCAACTAAGCGACAGAAGCATCTGGCAAAGAGCTAAGACAAAGATTTTTTTACTCATAGAGTTTCTCTTACCGCATACTTCAGAATCGACAAAGCATTTTGTCGCGCCCATCATTCCCGCGCACAGTTGAATGACCGAGAAACGGAGTGCCGACCTTTCTCCCCAACCTTATCGAAAAAAGTGCCTACCGCAAACCAAATTCCAATGGGGGTCTGTGTCCAGACGGGTCAGCTTGTGATAATTGTCACCTACCTAATGGAACCTAAAAAAGCGGGTGATTTAACCGGTGAGATCTGCACCCGGTGCTGTGTCGGCCGCTTGGCAGCGAAGCGCGGGCGTGAATACTTTAGGCACGGGGACGAGATGATGATCATCGAGAACGTGCCCGCGTGGGTGTGCAACAAATGTGGCGAGCGTTACCATCGCTCCCAAGTATTCAAGAGAATGCGTCAGATAGCAGCTGCGAAAAACCAAATCACCAAACACGTGCGGGTTCCAGTCGCGCGCTACCAGTCGAGCGACGAAGCAGCGTGAGAGCGACTGTGCGAACACTGCAGCGCATCGGACGCTTGGAGAATTCCAAAACCAATTCCGTGTTTAGGTAACCGAAATCAGTATTTTGCCTTTTTAATTTTTACTTTTACCTTATCTTATGACCCGATCCGCCCGCACCAGCACGGTGGGCGGTATTGTCAGACCGATCTGCTTTGCCGCTTTCAGATTGACGATGAACTCGAACTTGATCGGTTGCTCCATGTTTAACTCATATTCGCCTCGCATGATGCTTGACCACTACTTTTCGCTTCGCCATAATGGAAACGTTCTGGAGGTATAAATGGCTACGCTGAATATCAAAAAAATCCCGGATCGCTTGTACCGAAAACTTCAGGCGCGAGCAACTAAACAACATCGCACAGTTACCCAAGAGGTTATTCATATTCTTAGCGTTGCCACGGAAAATGCCGCGCCTCTCTCTATCCTCGACCTCCAAGGTCTTGGCAAAGAAGTCTGGACCAAGATAGACGCTGGCAAACATGTTAACAAGGAACGACGCGAGTGGGATTGATCGACGATCTTGATCCCGGACCGGTCGCTCTGGATACTCAAGTATCATCTACTTCATCGAGGAGGATGAACGTTTCCTTCCGCTTGTAAACCCCGTGTTTGAAGCAATCGATCACGGCACCCGTCCGGCAGTCACGTCCGCTCTTACTTTGATGGAGCTTCTCGTCGTACCCTATCGGAACGGCAATGCCGCGCTTGCCGATCGCTACGAAGCATTATTGACGAGAAGCCGAGGCCTCCGTTGCGTAGATATCGACCGGTCCGTACTGAAAGCCGCAGCGCAACTTCGCGCCAACCTTAAGCTCAAACCTCCCGATGCTATTCAGGTGGCGACAGCGATGGTAGCCAATTGCAGTGTGTTTCTCACCAACGACCGCAGAATACCCGCCACACCGGGAATGAGAATCTTGCAACTCAATAAATACCTCCCGTCGACAACAGCGAAACGGAACTAAAACTACTCAGTGCGAGACCGGCATTCACAAAACCGAAAATGTTTTCACCTTACGCTTCACCCTTCACTCCTCAACGAATCACCTTATCCGCCCGCACCAGCACGTTGGGCGGAATCGTCAGGCCGATCTGCTTCGCCGCTTTCAGATTGATAATGAACTCGAACTTGATCGGTTGCTCGACGGGCAAGGTCGGCGGGCGTCCGACCTTTCAGGATCTTGTCCACATACGTAGCGGCACGCCGGGCCAAGGTCGTTAGAGTTCACGTCGTAACTCATAAGCCCGCCGGCTTCGACAAACTCGCTGGTCGGGTATGTCGCTGGAAGCCGGTTCTTTACTGCGAGCTCGGTGAACTGTGTTCGCTGAGAATTCAGCACAGGACTCGCGCAGTACGAAGACTGCGTCAGCCCGCCCCTTGCTGGCGGCTCGAAATGCGGTCTCAATATCCTTGGGTCCTAGTACGTCTAGGTATTGAAGCTTAACCCCGAACGCCGCCTGCGGCGAGCTCAGTCTCTTTTAGCGATTGTGTGTTGCCTGGATTGGTTGAAGTCCCGAAGACTGCCACGCGGGAGAGCTTGGGAAGTATTTCTTTAAGCAGCTCCAGCCGTCTTTCCAGATTAGTCCGGAGCGAGGGAGGATAACCCGGTGATATTTCCGCCCAGGTCGCGCAAGGCTGGCTACGAAACCATTGCCAATAGGATCGGTATCTTGCGCCATGACAATCGGAATCGTCGACAGTTGCTTCCTTGGCGGCACGGGTTGTTGTCGGACCATGCGAGACGATGATGTCGACCTTGAGACGCACCAGTCTCGGCCACGAGCGCAGGCAGCCGATCAAATTTTCCCTCTGCAGATCGCTGTTCAATGACAATGTTTTTCCCCTCTACGTAACCAAGCTCGCGCAGACCTTGACGGAATGCCTCGATGACGGGCTGCGACCGCGGAAAGCGGTGAGCAGTTAAATATCCTATCCGAGGGATTTTCGTTGGCTGCTGCGCCTCGGCGGGGAGGCTAAGCGCGAAGAGCATAGCGCCAAGCGTAAAGACAAAGATTTTTTTACTCATAGAGTTTGCCGGCTCTGTAAAATTCAGAATTGAAAAAGCATTTCGTCGTGTCCGTCATACCGTTGAAAGCTTGCCCCGGACGCGATCCGGGGACGGTATCCAGGTGGATGATGGGTCTGGATTCCCGTTGTCACGGGAATGAGTGCGATTCGATGTAGGGGCGGGTCGCGACCCGCCCTCGCCTGGATTACCGCCTGCGCGGAAATGACGGATCAAGCAGAGCCGCTTCTTAATCGAGCTTGTGAGGCAGCACACTAGCGAAAAGTCTCCTTGATGTAGCGGTACGCCGCGATGGCCGCAGTGGCTCCGTCGCCGGCGGAGGTGATCGCTTGGCGCGCCGAGTCCTCGCGGATATCGCCGACGGCGTAGAGGCCGTCGTCGCGCAGTCTTCATCCAGTTGTCCGTTGGGACATGGCCGCTGTCGCTCAGCTTTACGACATCACGCAATAACGCTGTGTTCGGCTGCAAGCCGACGTAGATGAAAAGACCGGCGAGCTCGACTTGAGAGGTTTCGCCGGATTTAAGGTCGCGGGCGCGCACGCCGGTGACGACTTCGTCGCCGAGAACTTCTTCGATGACCGTTTGGTAGCGCGGCGTGATCTTCGCGTTGTCCAACACCCTTTGCAAATAGGTCTGCTGCGCGGCAAACGAATCGCCGTGATGGAAGAGCAATACTTTCTCGGCGTAGTTCGTCAGCGTCAACGCTTCCTGCAGCGCCGAGTCGCCGCCACCGACGACGCCGACGGTCTGGCCGTTGTACATCGGGCCGTCGCAGCTGGCGCAATGGCTGACGCCGCGGCCCATGAGTTTTTCTTCTCCCGGGACGCCGAGATGCTTGAGCGTCGAGCCGGTGGCGACGATCACCGCCTTGGCCTGATAGCTTTCTTCCTCCGTGACCACCGACCAGAGTTTTTCTGCCGCATCGAGTCGCAAAACTTCGGCGCGCTGAAACTCCGCGCCATGGTCTGACGCCTGACGCTGCAAGTTGGGGCAGATTTCATAGCCGGAAACGCCGTCGGGGAAACCGGGAAAGTCTTCGATCTTTTCAATGCTGATCAGATGGCCGCCGGGAATGTTCGATTCGAAAACCAAAGTCGAGAGTCCTTGGCGCGCCGAAAAAAGTCCGGCGGTGAGGCCGGCGAGGCCGGAGCCGACAATAATTACGTCGTAATCAGCCATGATTTGTTTCGTAAGGGGTGAAGGGTTAAGGGGTTAGGGGTTTCGATCGCCTCACCTCCCTCGCGACGCGGGGGAGGACGAGTGGGGATTGAACGGAGCGTAACGTTGAACGTTGACCGCATGTCGTTATCTCCACTCATCCACCGACACCGTCTTTTGATAGTTGCAATCCATGATGCGCCAGTAGCCGTTGGTTTCGCCGCCGACGACGACGACGTGGATTTCTTCGGGCTTGAACATATGGATCATTTCGTCCGGGGCGGCTTTCAACTTCGACGCGTAGGGTTCTTCGCCGAAGGTGGCGCGCGGATAGATGTAATTCTGGATCAGCTGATAATCCCAGTATTCCTTCGCCGCCATGAGCGAATTTTCGTAGGCCCATTCGATCAGTTTCTCCTTAGTATCGAAACCGCCGCGGTCGATGAACTGGCGCGCGGTGATGGGATCGAGCAGGAAGGTCGGCTGGCTGTGGGCGTCGAGACCGCGCAGCATGCTGCGCACATGCTCGCGCCAATATTGCTCGCGCACGCCGAGGGTAAACGCCGTCGAGCGGCAGCCGGTGAATACGCTGACCGTGCTGTCGGTGGCTTTGAAGCCATGCTCGACGTGGAACGGCGTCCACGGACTGCGCTCTTCGTTCTCGGCGAAGGTCACGTTGTTGTAGGCGTAGTTGTTGCCCTGGGAGCCCATGTAGGTGACGCCGGGCACCGAGCTGCCCTGGCCGTTTTGCGAGAGCAGGCCGTAGGCGCGGCCGATGGTGGCGTTGGCGTGGTTGAACGGACCCATGGCGCCGGTGCCGCTGTTCATTTTGATTTCGTTTCGAATCGGCCCGTTGACCACGACCATGGCGGCCGCCGAGCTCGACGTGCTGCCGCGGGCGGTGACGCCGGTGGACGCGAGCGCCAGGATCACCGGAAAATATTCCGGCCGGGCGCCGGCCATCACCGCGTTGACCGCGACTTTTTCCACCGTGTATTCCCAGTATTCTCTGAAATGGGTCGAGCGCATATGGCCGACCACTTCATCGGGCTTGTGGCTGGTGTGGGCGAGCATTGCCGCCACGCGCTTTTCCGTCGGCAGGACGATGGGCAGCTTGTCGGTCCAATTTTTGTCGAGAAACAGCTGCTGCAAATTCTCTTCGCTATCGGCATCGACCAGGCGCGGCGTCGCGGCATGGGCGAATTTTTCACTGACAACGCCGCTGTCGTCGATCGGTTGGGTCAGCCCTTCGATGACTTCCTGCATCACCGGCCGGCCGCTGAGCGGATCCTTGCCGTCGATGTAGGCGCGCAGTTGCTCGGCGGTCTTGCCCATCACCGGTTGCGGCACGAAGGCGCGCGGCGCCCGCGGCATGCCATGGACGCGGTTCACCGACTCGACGACTTTTTCAAACACATGGGTGTGCAGCGCCACGGTGGGCACGCCGTACTTATTATCGAGGGTCATTGCATGCGCGGCGACCGCCGGCGCACAGGTGCTTCAATGACCGACACCGACGATGGCGGCGTCGCCGTCCGCTTTGATTATCTCCCAGGTCTTGGGATCGTCCTTGGTGTAGACGTTGTTCATCTCGACGAACTTGGTTTTTACCGTCGGCATGTTGTCGGTGAACCAATTCTGCAACTGGCGCAGAAACAGTCCCGAGTCGTCGAAGCGCGGATCGACTAAATAGACGGTCTTGCCGTCCAAGCTGTCGAGCCGCGGCGCCAGCGCTTTGGGCGTGATCTTGGGCGGATAGCCCACCGGATTTAACACCGAAATGTTTTGGGTTGCGTTAGTGCTGTCAGCCATAGGTAAATCCTCCTCGCTTATTTACAACCGAAATATCACGGCGGTTGGCCGATTCCTAGCTAAAGATATTGGGCGAAAAACGGAAAAATTCGAAGCTCGAAATCCGAAACAAATTCAAAACGATGAAAAACAACTACAATGCTCCAAACGGGAAGGATCAGATTCGATGTTTGGATTTTCCAAGTTTGAGATTTATTTGGCTGCGTTTGTTTCGGTCCGCGGGGCCGCTTTCGATATTCGGATTTCGGATTTTTTCCGTGGCGTCCCTTCGACCTGGCTCAGGATAATCTCCGAGAGGGATCTCACCAAACTGAACCACCACCGTTTTTTTGCTTTCGCGCGCTTACTCGGCGAGAAGTTTTTTCACTCTCTCGATCACCTCGGCGCTCTGGTCCATGACTTCGCGCGCGAGCTTTTGCAACTGCTCTCCCGGCGTGTAGTCGATATCCAGGTTGCTCTTCTTCACCTCGGCAAGCAACTCGGGATCCTTGAGCGCTTGCGCATAAGCGGCGCGCAGGATCTTCACGAGGTCGGCGCGCGTGCCCGGCGGGGCGATCAGCGCGCGGCCAAAATCATTCGCCGTGAGCACCGTTTCGGCGACACTCCGGCTCACCTGCGGGGTCTTGTATTCGCTCATGATCTCCCAGATCGTCGGCGTCTCGGGCAGCCTCGGGTCGCGGCTGCGCGCGTCCTGCACCAGATGGCGGTCGTAACCTTTCGCGTGCCATGTGTTAAACGGTTCACGGCCGAAGTGAGATGAGATGTCATGACCGCGGCAGACGACCTCGCCCTTTTCCACGGCAAGATCGATTTCTTTGCCGCCGGCGTAACCGACGATGACATTGAATTTCGCGCCGACGGTTTCCTCTAGAATCTTGGGTAAAATGTAGCCAGAGCTGGCAAAGCCCGAGGCGCCGCATTTCGGCGGCTCTTTCGCCTTGATGACATCGCCGATGGTTTTGAAAGGAGCGTCGGCGCGAAAATAGAGCATCTGCGTCCATTTTTCTTGGCTGCCGATCCAGTCGAATTTGCGCACGTCGAACTTGACCTCGGTGCGTCCGACCAGTTGGGTTAGATAGAGGCTGCTATTCGGTATGCCGACGGTGAGGCCGTCCGGTTTGGCGACGCTGTAAACGTAGTTGGCCGCCACCACCGAGCTGGCGCCGGGCATGTTTTGCACGATCATGTTCGGGCGCCCGGCAATGAATTTCGGCATGCTCCGGGCGAACATGCGCGCCCATTGATCGGACAAACCGCCGGCGGTGAAACCGACGATAATCCGAATCGTCTTGCCTTGGTAGTAGGGCTCCGTTTGCGCCTGACCTGGAGCCGTTAGGGCTGCGCAGAGCAGAACCGAGATCAAAGCCAGCGCATATTTCGACGCGCGTGACAGGAATGGAAATTTTTCAAACATTTTATACCTCAGAAGAGAAGGGAGATTACCACAAAGTCTGTCCTGAGCGTATGCGAAGGAACTGAGTCGCGCAAAGGGCGCAACGAAGATTTCCAAATGGTAGGGGCGGGTTTCAAACCCGCCCTCTGGGAGTTGGGGCATCGACAAATTGCGCGCAAGCCGCGCCAGGGTTCGGATGAGGGCGCGCGCATGCTGTGCTTCTGCGTCGTGAAAACAATACTTCACCCTTCGCTGTGAGGAAGGGCATATGCCATACGCCCCTACTAAAGAGATCCGAACTTTGCGCCCTTTGCGTGCTTCGCGTGAGATATTCCGAAATTTGGTTGCGGCTCTGCCGCGTTAGGCCTCTGTAGTTAAATGCTCTTCCTACCCGAGAGCTCATTTTTGACCGCGCCGGCGGTCTATATATCTTCAGCGCAATCTGCCATCGATCGTCCTTGACGTTCAAATTCGATCTGCCTTATGGTGCAGATCGCTCGGGTTTCGTCGACTGGCTTGGCGTTTTGGAATTCATAACGGAGGCGATATGAAAAACATCTACGCGTCCTTCATCCTACTTCTCGTTTGGGGCGCCGAAGGCTGCGGCGCAGACTCCCTACTTCCAGGGTAAGACCATAAGAATTGTCGTCGGCTATCCCACCGCCAGTGCCCATGACCAATGGGCGCGCTTGATTGCGCCGCAGTTGACCAAACATATTCCGGGAAATCCCGCCACCATCGTGCAAAACATGCCCGGCGCCGGCTCGTTGACCGCGACCAATTATGTTTACAGCGTGGCCAAGCCCGATGGCTTGACTCTCGGCGTCAACAACGCGGCGCTTTACTTCGAACAGCTGCTGAAAAAGAAGGAAGTTCAGTTCGATTGGGCGAAGTTCACCTGGGTCGGCAGCACGACGCCGACGAGTCCACTCCTGTACATGTGGGCGAACACACCCTACAAAACCATTCACGATGTGCGCACGGCGTCGGTGGCGCCGAAGTGCGGCGCGACCGGCACGGGCAACACCGGCTACTATCTTCCCAAATTGCTCGAAGAGACCATCGGCGCGAAGTTTCAGATCGTTTTGGGTTACGAAGGCGGCGCGAGTATCGAGTTGGCCGTGGAGCGCGGCGAGGTGCAGTGCCGCGCCTTTACCATTCAGGTGTTTTTTGGCCGCGAGCCGTTTCATACCTGGCGCAGCAAGAACCTGGTGCGCGTGCTGGTTCAAGGCGGCAAGAAGCGCGATCCGCGCTTGCCCGAAACGCCGCTAATCAGCGAACTGATGGATCAATACAAGGTCTCGGAAGCCAATCGCCGTTTGGTGACCGTGATGATGGGATCGGGTGAGTTCGGCGCCGCGCCGATGTTCGCGCCGCCGGGGACTTCGCCGGAACTGACCAAAATATTGCGCGCGGGTTATGCCAAAGCGCTCACCAGCCCTGAGCTCATTGCCGACGCCAAAAAGCAGGGTCTCGAACCTGAGTTGATTCCCGCCGAAGAGATCGAAGCACTTGCCAAGGAAGTGTTGACCCAGCCGGCCGATGTGATCGCGTCGATGAAGAAAGTCATGGGAGAGTGAAGATTGGAGTGATGGAGTATTGGAGTGTTGGGTCTCGGAACTCCGAAAACCCATGACTCCATACTCCAGTACTCCATATTCCAGTCTTCTTCACCGTCTTCCCGCCCCACAGGCTGTCGAAGAAGCCGCTTTTCTCCATCTCGTCGAGATAGCGCTCAGCGTCCGTCATACCGTTGGAAAACGGTATCCAGGGGATGGATGGACCCCGGTTTTCACCGGGGTGACGATGATAAGGCGGGAATGACGTCGACTTCTAGTCGATGTTCGCCGCCTCGGCCTCGAACAGACGATTATCAAGACCTCTCGCGTTTTGGGTGAGAGTCGTCAAGTTACCGGCAACTTGTTGGGCTATTTTTTGGAGCTCCAAATATTTTCGAAGAAGCCGCTTTTCTCCATCTCGTCGAGATAGCGGCGGTCGATGAGCTGCTGGGGTTGAACTTTCTTGGCGCGCGGGTCGTTGATGGCGAGCTCGTCGAGGATCGCTTGCAGCGCTTCTGGCCGCACGTCGAATCTCGGCTCCATGGCTTTGAGTTCGTTGTTGTACGAGGTTTCGAGGACTTTGCGATCGCTGACGCGCAAGTACTTGGCTAAAATCTTCAATGTCGTTTCCCTCTCAGCGTGAAAAATCTTCGACGCCTCGGCCATCGAGCGCATGAACTGGCCGATCACCTGCGGTTTGCGCGCGATCACGGAACGCCGGGAGACGAAAGCCGCGGCGGCGTAGGGAATGCGCAGGTCGGGGCCGTAGATCAAATAGTGAAACCCTTGGGCGACGGCGTTTTGACCGTAGGTCAGCATCGCCGAGGCGTCCACCGAGCCATTGAGCAGCGCGATCAGGTCGGCGGCATCGCCGCCGGTCTGGCGAAAGATCACATCCTTGGCCGGGTCCAAGCCGATACGCTGCAAAACTTGGATGGCGAAATAATGGTTGTTGCTGCCGAGGCGGTTGACGCCGATGCTTTTGCCTTTGAGATCTTCCGGCCGTTTGATCTCCGGCTTGGCGACGATGCTGTGCGTCAGAATATTCTTTACCGCGCCGACGATGACGAAGTCCTGGGCGCCTTGGACATAGGCACTCAGGATGCCGATGCCGCCGATTATTCCGACGTCGGTTTCCCCGCCGATCATGGCTGCGGCAGCAGTGCTGGCGGAGCGCATGAGCACCAGATCGAAGTCGAGATTATGCTTGCGAAAGATGCCGGCATCGCGGGCGATCCAGGGCAAGGATTGCGAAATTGCGATGGCCGAGTGAATGCCGATGAGCTTGTCGGCGCCGGCCGCGTTGTGCAATGGCAAGACGATGAGCAGGAAACCAAGAACGGCGATTCTGTGGACTCGCATAGGCCAGGGCTCCCTTCGCTGGTTCCGGATAGCGCACGCTTACGCTTCCGTTGCACTCGCGTCAATTGAATTCTAGCGGTTTACGAGTTCCCCATTTGAAAAATCTGATCATGGGCGACATATCATTGGCTGGACACAGAGCTGACGAAGTAAATTGCGAGCGATGATCGATTCCCCCTTTGGAAAAGGGGGATTCAGGGGGATTTGATTGTGGTGTGGGGCGGATTCTTCGCAGCGGATCGGCTAACGTCTTCGACCGTGAAGCCGCATGAAAGAAAAAAATCTCCCCTGCCCCTCTTTTCCAAAGAGGGGTAACGGAGAACTCGCCACGACTTGAGCGGTTAACCAAATTTCATTGTGTCTCCCACGCCCGCCGTGTCCAACCGAGGCTTATGGCTAACGATGAGTTCTTAAAGGAGAGGTAATACTTGGCGCTTGCGCCAGTTCTCGAATATGATGCAGCGACTTTCGCCGGATGAGTGGTGCTAAATGACGAAACTTCGATCGATTCCGTTCTTGATTTTGCTGTTTTGCTCGCCGTTGGTTGCGCTAGCTGCCGCGGCGGCGCCGGTGCGCGTCAATATCGGCGCTGCTTCGGTGAGCAGCAGCATGCTCAGTCTGTGGGCGGCGCAGGAGCAGGGGCTGTTCGCCAAGCATGGCATCGACGCGCAGTTGATTTTAATTCGCGGCGGCTCGACGCTGGTGGCGAGCTTGGTCACCGGCGAGATTCAGCTGGCGTTTACCTCTGGTGTATCGGTGCTCGGTGCGGCGGCCCAGGGTGTCGACGTGAAAATGCTGACTTCTATTTCGAGCCGGGTGAGTTGGAAGCTCGTCGCCAATCCGCAGATTAAAACCGCCGCCGAGCTGCGCGGCAAGCGCTTCGGCGTGCAAAGCATCGTCGGCAGCACCTGGATGTACGCGATGCTGGCGCTGGAGCAGTTGGGATTAGAACCGAAGCGCGACAACATTTCCTTTCTGCCGATCGGCGATGCCGTGACCATCGGTCATTCACTTGAAGCCGGCCGTATCGACGCCGCGGTGCTCGACCCGCCGCTCAGCCGGCGGCTCACCGGCAAAGGCTTTTCCCAGTTGGTCGATCTCGCCAAGACCAATGCAAGTTTCCCTGGCTTGGGCGTCGGCGTGACGCGGAATTATCTCGATCAGCAGCCGACGACGCTTGAAAAAGTTGTTACGGCCTTGACGGAAGGATTGGCGTTCGCTCAGTTGCCGGCCAACAAGCCGGTTGTCCTGAAAATTCTCATGAAGCATCTGCGTGTCACCGACTCGGTCGTCGCCGAAGATGGCTATCAAGATCATCTGTCGACGCTCAACCGTAAGCCTTATCCCTCGCTCGACGGTCTGCGCAGCGCGCAAAGATTGATGGCCCAGCAGAATCCGAAGATCGCGACGCTCAAGGTGGAAGATTTGGTTGACGCGCGGTTTGTGCGCAAGTTGGACGAGAGCGGGTTCATCGACCGGCTGTACGGCGGGCAGCGCTGAGGGCGTTGTTTGGATTCGGATTTCCTCCCGCAAAGGCGCAAAGGTGACGGGCGAGGCCCGTCATCCCGAGCGAATGCGATGGATCTAAGAAGATTTCTCCCTACGGTCGAAATGACAGAATTCCGAACTTAGCGTCTTTGCGCCTTTGCGAGATAAATTCCGAGTATTCAGTACATGAAACCCAGAAGAGCTCGGTTTGAATCGGCGGTGGGATTGCGATATTCGCTGAATATACAATCATATTTTCGGAGGTAGATCGTGTTGGAAAACAAAGTGGTGGTGATTACCGGCAGCGGCCAGGGCATCGGCAAACATGCGGCGATGACTTTCGCCAAGGAAAAGGCGAAAGTGGTGATCGCCGACTTCAACTGCCGACTTGGCGAAGAAGACAGCCACGGAGCTGAGCGCGCTGACGGAAACCATGGCGGTCCATGCGGACGTGCGCGAAGAAGAAAGCGTCAAGAAACTGATCGACCAAGTGATCGGCCGCTTCGGCCAGATCGATGTGATGATGAACAACGCGGCGATCGTGCCGCACTTCGCCTGGAACATCCCGCGCTGGCCGCTGATCGCCGACATGCCGTTGGAATTTTGGGATCGGGTGGTCAAAACCAACCTTTACGGCACCTTTTTCGGCACCAAGCATGCGATCCCGCATATGGTTAAGCGGAAGTCCGGCCACATCATTAACCTGTACGGCGGCGGCGGCGTGAAGCCGGGCGGCGCCGGCACCTATATGGTGACCAAGGACGGCATTCGCACGTTCTCGCGTTACGTCGCCGAGGAAGTGCGCGACGCGAATATTTGCGTCGTGACCTTTTCGCCGCGCGTGCCGATCGCCACCGAGACCGCGCCGGCGGAAGCGATCCAACGGTTGCCCGGTCCCGAAGTGCTGGGCACGGGATTCGTGCTGTGCGCGCAGTTGCCGATGGAGCAGAGCGGCAAGTGCTTCGCCTATGAGAACGGCAAGCTGGTGGCTGAAACGGTGCGGGAAGGGTGAGAAGAAGGCGTGCGGCAACAGGCGGCCGGGAATGCAGGGACGGACCGTCGCCTGCCCTGAGCCGAGTCGAAGGGTGTCCGCCCGTTCTGAGGGCCGACACGCAGGTCGGCACCTACACGCGTCCGAATTGAAAATGGGTCAGGGTGCCATTTGTTTGTTGCGCGCCCTCACCTCTTTCCTCTCCCAGAGGGAGAGGAAGAAGCAACTGAAAAACTGATGACGAAGAAAATCACTCGGCGAGATTTTTGCTCGATGCTCTTGGCTGATCCCTTTTCAGCCCAGGCGCAACAGGCAGGGAAAATCTTCCGCATCGGTTTGCTGGATGTAAGCACCGCTTCCGGTATGGCGGTTCTCATCGATGCGTTTCGGCAGTGGGATCAAGGGGGATTTGATTGTTGTGTGGGGAGGTTTTCTTTGAAGCAATCGCGCCGTGATTTGTGACGATGGAGCCGCATGCACGCAAAAAATCTCCCCTGGCCCCTCTTTCCCGAAGAGGGGTAACGGATAACTTGCCTGGATGGGTAACGATGAGCTTTTTCAAAGGGGGGATTAATCGAATGGATGCTTCGATTTGTTTTAACTTCTGGGTTAGGACAGTAGGGAGTCAAAGATGAAAGTTATCGATGCGGATGCCCATGTGATCGAGAATGAGTCGACTTGGGATTACATGCTGGAGTCGGAGAAGGCGTTCAAACCGAAGATCGTCGGCGCGAGCAATGGCAAGGATGCGTTCGACTACTGGATGATCGACGGGCGGGTGATTCCGCGCAACAACGTCGGCCGCGATCTGCCGGTGGAGTCGCGCGAGATGAGCGATCTGAGCGCGCGGATCAAGCATATGGACGAGTTGGGCATCGACTTCCAGGTGATCTATCCGACGTTTTTTATCACGCCGGTGAGCCGGCGGCCGGACATCGATCTCGCCGTTTCGCGCAGCTACAACCGCTGGATGGCCGACATCGTCAAAAAGCAGCCGGATCGTTTTCGCTGGGTGCTGGTGCCGCCGCTGCAAAGCCAGGAGCATCTGTCGGAGGAATTGAAGTTCGGCAAGGAGAACGGCGCCTGCGGCGTCTATATGCGCGGCTTGGAGTGCGAGCGCAGCCTAAGCGATCCTTACTTCTATTCACTGTACGAGCAGGCGAGCGCGCTCGATCTGCCGATCTGCGTGCACTCGGCCAACGGCGCGTTTACCACCTACGATTTTTTCGCCGACGATCCGGGTTTTACTAAGTTCAAGCTCGCCGTCATCGGCGCGTTTCATTCGCTCGTGTTTCACGCCATCCCGCAGCGCTTTCCCAAGTTGAAGATCGGCATCATCGAAGTCAGCGCCCAATGGATTCCCTACGCGGTGCACGATCTGTCGCGGCGCTTCGCCCGGCGCGGCCGGACGTTCCCGCAGAATATTCTCAAAGAAAATCGCATTTACGTGACTTGCCAGACCGATGACGATCTCGACCAGGTGCTGCGTTACGCCGGCGACGATAACCTGGTCATCGGCACGGACTACGGCCACGCCGACAATGCCGCCGAGATCGAAGCGCTGCGCAAGCTGCGCACCGACGGCAAAATCAGCGGACGGGTGATCGACAAGATCTTGCAAGATAATCCGTCGGCGTTTTACGGGTTATGAAATCAAAAGAGGATTCTCTCGCAAAGGCGCAAAGATGCCAAGAAAATGAATTCGAAGCACGAAATCCGAAATTCCGAAACAAATTCAAATGATCGAAAATCAGAAAATTCCAAACGGGCCCGACTCGGATTCGAAGTTTTGGATTTTCCGTCTTTGTGAATTATTTTGGCCGCGGTTTGTTTCGGATTTAGATATTCGAATTTCGGATTTATTTAAGGAGGTTGCAGATGTTAAGTATCGATGCTGACGCGCATGTGATCGAGTGCGAGAAGACTTGGGATTATTTAGAAGGCGCCGACAAGCGCTATCGGCCGGTGCCGATCGCCGTCGACATGCCGACCGGCAAGAAGAGCAACTTTTGGATCATCGGCGGGCGCTTGATCGGCGGGCGCGACAACATCGGCCAGGACACCTCGAAGGAATCCCGCGAGATGGCCAACATCGACTCGCGGTTGAAACATATGGACGACATCGGCACCGGCGTGCAGGTGCTCTATCCGACGTTGTTTCTTGCGGCCGGTGACCGACAATCCGCGCATCGAGCTGGCGCTGTGCAAGTCCTACAACCGCTGGATGGCGGATATTTGGTCGAAGGATAAGAAGCGTTTGCGCTGGGCGGTGCAGTTGCCGCTGTTGACCATGGACGCGGCGCTTGGATGAATTGCGCTGGTCCAAGGGCAACGGCGCCTGCGCGGTGTTCATGCGCGGCATCGAGACCAATCACGTGCTGCACGATCCGTACTTTTTCCCGCTCTACGAGGAGGCGAGCCGGCTCAATCTGCCCATCGGCATTCACTCCGGCATCGGCAACTTCACCGTCAACGACATGCTCGGCGCCGAGCCGTTTCGCGTCGCCAAGCTGATCGTCATCGGCGGCTTTCACTCGATGATCTTGAACGGCATCCTGGAAAAGTTTCCCAAGCTGCGCGTCGGCGCTATCGAAGTGGCGGCGCAGTGGGTGCCGTATATCGTGCACGATTTGAATCTGCGTTTCCCCAAGCTCGAAGGCAAAGAAGCGCGGCCCGACGTCTTGACCGGCAGCAGCCAGTTGTTCGTCGCCTGCCAGACCGACGACGACCTGCCCTACGTGCTCAAGTACGCCGGCGAAAATTGCTTGATGATCGGCTCGGACTACGGCCACGCCGATAATGCCAGCGAGTTGCTCGCCTTGGCGAAGTTGAAAGAAACCAGTGACATCGATCCCAAAGTGATCGACAAAATTCTGACTTACAATCCGGCGAAGTTTTACGGGCTGGATGTGGATTGAGAAACGTGATCGTGTTCGTGATCGTGGCTCGTGGTCGATTGGACGTGCTCGAAAGCGCTGCGTTGTCCCTTTGAGTTTCCCCTCGCCCGTTGCGGGAGAGGAGGGTGAGGGTTCTTGTAGGGCGATCGGCGGTCGCCCTTGCCCTCATCCCTGCCTTCTCCCAGAGGGAGAAGGGGTAAGACATCTCGAGTGAGGATTGACCCTAGCCGAAAGACAAACTAAATCGATGAGTGAAATCATGGCTGATACTTACGATTTACTTTTGACCGGCGGCACGGTGGTCAATCCGGCGACCAAGACCAATGAGAAACTCGACGTCGGCGTCAAAGGCGATCGGGTCACGGCGATTCAAGCGAGCATTCCGCGCACCGAGTGTCAAGCGCGTCATCGATGTCACCGGCTGCTACGTGACGCCGGGGTTGATCGACTTCCATGTGCATAGTTACTGGGGAGTGAATCCCTACGGCTGCGATCTCGACGCGCTGTGTCTTGCCACCGGTGTGACCACGCGCGCTCGATGCCGGCTCGGCCGGGCCGGTGAACCTGCTCGGCTTTCGCAAACTCGTCTACGAGCGATCGAAGACGCGCATGATCGGTTTCGTCGCGTTGGCGCAGCATGGCGTGCTGCAACGAACCGGGCGAGCTGCTTAATTTGGGCTTCGCCGACTTGCGACGGCTCGGCGCAAGCGGTGATCGACAACCGCGACATCGGCGTCGGCATCAAAGTCCGGTTGCACAAGAAATCCATCGGCGATAACAGCCGCGAAGCCTTGCGCCTGGCGATCAAGGCCGGCGAAGCGTCGGGCACGCCGATCATGGTCCATGTCGGCAGCACGGCGATCGGCATGGACGAGATCGCCGACACGTTGCGGCCGGGCGACATCATCACGCACTGCTACACGCCGCAGAAGCCGTCGATCATCGACGACAAGGGTAAGCTGCTGCCGCTCGTGCGCAAGGCCAAAGAGCGCGGCGTGATCTTCGATGTCGGCCATGCCGGCGGCCATTTCGATTTCGCTCTGGTCGAGCGCGCCATGGGCGAGGGGATCATGCCCGATATCATCAGCTCGGACCTGCACGGGCGCTTGAGCCAGCCGGGCTTTGGCGTCGTCGGCGATTTACCGACGGTGCTGACTAAGTTCATTGCCGCTAGGCTTGAGCTTCGATGAGATTATCGCCAAGCTGCACGGTCGACGCCGCGCAAGCGGTTGGCTGGCAAGACCGTATCGGCAGTCTCGAAGTCGGCCGCGAAGCGGATATCGCCGTGCTGCAAATCGTCGACGATCCGGTGACGCTGCACGACTCCGTCGGCGGCGAGAAGTTGCACAAGCAACGCATCGCCGCCAAGTGGACCGTCCGCGCCGGCGAAGTGTTTCAAGGCCGCGGGTGAGATAGGATTCGGAATCGGGATTTGACCACAAAGAGCGCAAGCCGGATTCGGACGTATTGCAACGCCGAGGTGCGGTCGGCAATCGCAGATGCGAATTCACCAGGCGCGCAAATTTCAGAATCGCAAAGGGCGCAAACTTCGAAGGGAAATCGTTGGGGCGTATGGCATACGCCCTGGGGTGGCGGAGAGGCGAACGCGTCGCCACAGGATTTGCGAAGACGACGCTAATTCATTAGGAAAGTTATACGAAGGACAGAAAGGGTTCCATCGTAGGGGCAAAGTCGTGGCTTGCCCATTAATCGCGTGGAGAAAGAGGGAACAATGCGAAAAGCAATTCGACTTTCATTATTGATGCTGATGGCAACGGTTGCGACCGCGGCGGCGCAGACGCCTTACTATCAAGGCAAGACGATCACGATCATCACCGGCAGCCAGACCGGCGACGTTTTCGATATCTTTGCGCGCATGATCGCGGCGCATATGGGCAAGAATATTCCCGGCAATCCTAACATCGTCGTGCAGAATATGACCGGCGCCGGCCATATCGTCGCGGCGAATTTCGTTTATAGCGTCGCCAAACCCGACGGTCTGACGCTGCTCGCGCCCAACCCCAATCTTTACGTCGATCAACTGATCGGCCGGCCCGAGATCAAATTCGACTGGGCAAAGTTTGCCTGGCTCGGCAATGCTCAACGCACGACGGACATGCTCTACATGCGCACCGACGCTCCTTTCAAAACCATGGAAGATGTGCGCAGCGCCAAGGAGCCGCCGAAATGCGGTGCCACCGGCACCGGTACCACCGGATTCATGGTGCCGCGGCTGTTGGATGAAACCATCGGCGCGAAATTCAATGTGATTACCGGTTACAAGGGCGGCAACGAAGTTGACTTGGCGGTGGAACGAGGGGAGATCCAGTGCCGGGCCTTCAGTGTTACGGCCTTCTTCGCTCGCGAGCCTTTTCATACCTGGCGCAAAAACAACTTTGCGCGGGCGATTATCCAAATGGGCCACAAGCGAGATAGCCGGTTGCCTGATGTGGCGACGCTCAATGAATTGATGGAAAAATATAAGACTCCCGAAATCAGCCGTCGCGTGGCGTTGGTGGTAACCGCATCGGAAATCTTTCAACGCCCTTACATGGGCCCGCCGGGCTTGCGCCCCGAGCTGGTGAAAATTCTCCGCGAAGCGTTTCAGAAGACGCTGAAGGACAACGCGTTTTTGGAAGACGTAAAAAGCAAGAAGCTCGATGCCGAGTACACTTCCGGCGAAGAGATGGAAACCATGGCCAAAGAGATGATGTCGCAGCGGCCGGAGGTTGTCGAACGATTGAGGAAAGTGTTGGGAAACTAAGATGGCAAGTAAGGCAATCTGTCCAGGGGCCGATAGGCCGTGTCCCTGCACTTCGGAGGTTTATCATGAGTTCATCGTGGGAAAACGTCAAAGTCGATGGCTCGAACATGCGCGCTTACGTCAGCGCGCCGGACGATTCGAGCAAAGCTCCGGCGATCGTCATCGTCCAGGGCCAGACCGGCGTCGACGATTTTGTTCAATTTACCCGCATGGTCGCGAGCGAAGGATTTGTCGGCGCGGCGCCGGATCTCTATCACCGCGATCCGGCGGACTGCAAAGACGACGCGCCGACGCGGCGCATGCGCTTGACCGATCAGACCGTGATCGCGGACGTCAATGCGACGGTCGGACTTTCTCAAGTCGCATCCCGTCGGTCGACCCGGCGCGGATCGGCATCGTCGGCTTCTGCATGGGCGGGCGGGCGGTCTATTTGATGTCGGCGGTGAATCCGGACCTCAAAGCCGGCGTGATGTATTACGGCAGCGATCCGTTTCATGCCTGGGGCGATGGACCGTCGCCGTTCGAGCGCACGGCAAAGATATCCACTGCCCGATCATGGGCCACTTCGGCGAAGACGATAAGAATCCATCACCGGCGGATATGCGCAAGCTCGACGCCGAGATGACGCGGCTCGGCAAAGTCCACGAATTTCATTCCTATGCCAACGCCGCCCATGCCTTCGCCAATTTCGGCTCGCCGGGATACCGCGAACACGCGGCAACGGCTTCGTGGCCGCGGACCTTCGGGTTTTTTTCCAAGCATCTCAAGGGACGCTAAGATCGATCTGTTCAAGTCGTTCAAAAGGTTCAAACCGTTCAAACCGTTTCCGAAGATCTCGCAGTTTGCGAAAACCTTTTCGAGGTGCCGTATCGACATTGCTCATGACGACCGGACGATTGACTGAAATGACTGCGATAAATTCGTTCATGCTGAGCGTGTCGAAGCATGCTCTGCACTTTGTTTCTCAGCTAGGATCTATTACCGGTACAGCCGGTCGAAAAATCCTTCCTTTTCCAGTTCTGCGACGATGGTGTCGTCGACGATGTCGTCGACCTTCACGGTCGAGCCGGGCTTTTTCGACAGCGCGTCTTTGAGTTGAATATCCATGCCTTCCCTGCCGACGTAGGGCACGCGATCTAAAAGTTTCGCATTGGTTTCCCAGGCGGCTTCCAGGTACGCCGGGTCATTCTGGCGCGAATACTTGGCGAGAATTTGCTTGCTCTCCTCCTTGCGGGTCTTGAAAAAGTGCGAGCCTTCGCTGAGCGCCATGACCAAACGTTTAACCGTCGGACGGTTGGCTGCTAGGTAATTTTTCGTCGTCGTGCCGCAGATGTAGGGAAATGGATAAGGCTTTTGAAAGTCGGCGGTGCTGACCAAAACCCGCTGCGGCATGCCTTTCGTCAGGTGCAAGACTCCGGGAGGCGCGGGGAACGCGGCGATGCGGCCGGTGCGGAACGCAGCGGCGCGTTCGCCGCCGCCGCCCACTTGGATCATCGCCACGTCTTTGTCCGGTTCCAAGCCGAGATATTTGAGAAACACCCGCGCGATCACGTCCGATGAACTGCCGATGCGGCTGATGCCCATGCTCTTGCCTTTCAACTGCTCCTTGGTCTTGATCGACTCCTGGACGATCAACTCGTAGGGCAATGTGTTCATGAAGCAGGCGACCGCGACCAAGTTGGCGCCGCTGACGGCGGCGCTGGCGATGGTGCCGCCGGTGCCATTGCCGAATTTTAATTGCCCGGCGACCAGCACGGCGACGTTGGTGGACGACGCTGGGATAAAGATCGATTCGACGTCGAGGCCATGTTTTTTGTACAAGCCTTTTTCCTGGGCGATGTACCAATTGGCGCTCGGCGCGTCGATGGAGCTGTAGGAGACCGTGAGCTTCTCTTGGGCGGAGAGATTCGGATTGGCCGCAAAGAACGCAAAGAACACAAATAGGAAACATCGTCGGCAAGTTTTGGACATCGTCATCGGGCCTCCGTTTGGCGGCGATAGTAGTGAAGGATTGTGATTCGGTCAAGGCGGCGTTGACGTTGGTGCGGTGGGTCGGTTAGTGTTTCTTTGATTCGTACCCATCAACTTATGTTAGAAGGAGAACCGCCATGCTATCCGCTATCGTATTGCTCACTACCGATCGCGACAAAACCAACAAAGTTGCCGAGGCCCTCGCCGACTTGGACGGCGTCACGGAAGTCTACTCGGTGGCGGGGCGCTATGACCTGGCGGCGATCGTGCGCGCGAGCGATAACGATCAGCTGGCGAAAGTGGTCACGGAACGGATTCGCGCTGTGCCGGGCATTACAAGCTCGGAGACTCTGATCGCGTTCCGCGTCTACTCGCGGCATGATCTGGAACGGATGTTCTCCATCGGCATGGAGCATCCATAGCCAGCGACTGAAAAAGACTCATCTACTTCGTTGCGCTCGATCTCCTCGCGTCAACGTACAGGAGTACGCCTCCGCTCGTCGATTCTTCGCGCGCCTCGTAGCTGAATCTTTTTGAGTCGCTGGCCAAGCGCTGCAGCGTCCGGCTAAAAACTCATTGACTTCCGTGCGTCGATCTCCTCGCGTCAACGTACAGGAGTACGCCTCCGCTCGTCGATTCTTCGCGCGCCTCGTAGCTGAATCTTTTTGAGTCGCTGGCCTAAAGATAGCCCACCGGCCATGGGATTGTTCCAATCGTTCCAGCCGTTCAAAACGTTCAAGTCGTTTTCGGATAATGACAATGTTCCAATGATTGTCATTTCGCGGCGGAGCCGAGAAATCTTCGGAAGATCCCTCACGTTGTTCGGGATGACAGCGAGTATTTCGCAAAAAGCGATCTGGTAAAAGTCAGCTAATCAACTGCGGCGCGCGATTCGGACGATGATCGGCAAGATGAGCAGCAGTAACGAGACGGCCAGGATGCTCGCCGAGATCGGATGGGTGATGAAAACTGACGGATCGCCTTGGCTGATCGCCAATGCGCGGCGGGCTTGGGTTTCGGCCAGGGGGCCGAGGATGAGGCCGATGACCGCGGGGGCGACGGGGATGTTCCAGCGGCGCATGGCGAAGCCGAGCAGGCCGAAGACGTAGAGTGTGATCAAATCCACCACCGATTGATGCAAACTGTACGCGCCGAGGGTGGCGAATACTAAGATGCCGGCGTAAAGCAGCGGTTGCGGGATCGTCAGAACTTTCACCCACATGCCGACTAGCGGCAAGTTGAGTATCAGCAGCAAGGCATTGCCGATATACAAACTGGCTAACAGTCCCCAAACCAAATCCGGCTGCATCTGAAACAGCAGCGGCCCCGGCGAGATGCCGTAGTTCTGAAACGCGCTGAGCAACACCGCGGCGGTGGCCGAAGTCGGAATGCCAAGCGTTAATAGCGGCACCAGTGCGCCGGTAACCGAGGCATTGTTGGCCGCTTCGGGACCGGCGACGCCTTCGATGGCGCCGTGGCCGAATTCTTCGGGATGTTTCGTCAGTCTTTTTTCCGTCGCATAGGACAGGAAGGTGGGAATCTCGGCGCCGCCCGCTGGAATCGAGCCGAAAGGGAACCCGATGGCGGTGGCGCGCAGCCAGGCGGGCCAGGAACGTTTCCAGTCTTCCTTCGACATCCATAGCGAACCTTTGATCTGTTCCATCTTCTCTTCGAGGCGGCTCGCGTAGGCTCCGACATAGAGCGCCTCGCCGACGGCGAACAGGCCGACGGCGAGCACGACCACGTCGATGCCATCCAACAGTTCCGGCACGCCGAAGGCGAAGCGCGACTTGCCGGTTTGACTGTCGATGCCGATGAGGCCCAGCAGCAAGCCGAGAAACAGACTGGTCAAGCCGCGCACGGTGGAACTGCCGATCACCGCCGAAACCGTCGTGAAGGCGAACACCATCAGGGCGAAGTATTCCGCCGGGCCGAACTTGAGCGCGACTTCGACGACGATGGGCGCGAGCAAGGTGACAAGAATTGTCGCGATGGTGCCGGCGACGAAGGAGCCGATGGCGCTGGTGGCGAGGGCCGGGCCGGCGCGGCCGTTCTTGGCCATCATGTTGCCTTCCAAGGCGGTGGCGATGGATGCCGACTCGCCGGGAGTATTCAACAAGATCGTCGTCGTCGAGCCGCCGTACATGGCACCGTAATAGATGCCTGCGAACATGATCAGCGCACCGGTGGGATCGAGCTTAATCGTCAGAGGCATCAGCATGGCGACGGTGAGAGCCGGACCGACGCCGGGCAGCACGCCGATGAAAGTGCCGAGCATGGTGCCGATGAAACCCCAAAGCAGATTGAGCGGCGTCAGGGCGATACTAAAGCCGTGTAACAATGAGGTGAAAGTCTCGGCCATTAGCTTCTTCCGTTAGAAATGTTCAGCAGAACCATTTCAGTTATTCGCGCGTAGAGGCCAGCGAAAGAAAATCCGAAAGTCGAATATCGAATCAAACCGCACAAGGGAAAATCCGAAATTCGAAGCACTCAAGAAGCCCCGCGGACCGAAACAAACCGGGGCCAAACAAATTCAAAATCAGAAAATCCAAAACAGTGAATTCAATCCTTCCCGTTTGGAACATTGCTACTAGTTTTTCAGTCATTAGAATTTGTTTCGAGTTTCGTGCTTCGGTCCGGGGGGCCGCTTTCGTGCTTCGAGTTTTTCCGTATTTTCTCCTCGTTTCTAGATGCCGGCGCCACCGAGCAATGGCTTCAACCATCCCGCCGGTAGATTGACGTTTAAGAATTTTACAAAGAAGAAGAAAACCAACAGACCGAGCAAGCAGCCAACGGCCAGATCACGCGGCCATTTGCTGCTGCCAAAACCGCGGGCCACGCAACAGAACAGTGCGGCTTGCGCGAGCACGAAGCCGGCGCGATGGATCAAAAGGATTTGCGCGAATAGACCGGCGCTCACCCAGATAAATGCACTCGGGGTAAAGCGATGCTCGCCGCGTTCTGCCGGGTCGTCGGCGATGGCGTTGCGCCAGCCGCCGCTGAAAGTTTCGTAAAGGAGCCAGAGTCCCAGCAGGATGAGGCCGCCGGCGATGACCGCAGGGGCGATGTTAGGCCCGATGCGCGCGTAACCGCCGGCGCTGGGTAGTTGCGCCGTGCCGACGGCCGTGGCTGCTCCCAAAGCCAAGATGGCCAGGGAAAGAGTCAGCTCGGCGGGTTTGGCTTTCATGAGTTAGTAGATAATGGTCCCACGGTCAAAAATTCATTATTCACCACGAAGTGAATCATGATCTTACGCACGCCACGGATAATGAAAATGGATGGGATTTTCTCCATAGGCGGTCTGCTTGACGCGTCATTCCCGCGCACGCGGGAATCCAGGTTAGCCTGCGCCGAATTAGCCTGGATACCCGCTTTCGCGGGTATGACGGAACCCAGGTGACATCTTCATTGTGGAGACCCTCCCCTTACATGTATTTTCTAGGAGGCACGAAGGACACGAAGGTCTCGGATAATTAATATTCCGAACTTCGTGCTCTTCGCGACCTCCTTGATAACGTGCGCGGCTTGCGCATAATATATCCGAGCGCCAAATCCAAGAGGGCGGGTTTCAAACCCGCCCCGACCGGATCCCGATCCTGCGCCTCTGCGTTCTATGCGGCCATTGCGAACTTCGGTTGCGGCTGTGCCGCGCAGTCCTTCGTGGTAAAAGGAAATCTCACCGCCTATTTCGTGGTCTTGATACCGAGCGAAGCGATGATCCCGGCGATGCGCTTGGTGTCTTCATCGATGAACTTCTTGTAGGGTTCGCCGCTCAGAAAGATCGGCGACCAGCCGAGTTTAATCAAGGTCTCTTTCCATGACGCCGATTCGGTGGCGCCGCGCACGATCTTGATCAAGGCGTCGGTCTGCGCCGGAGTGATGCCGGGCGCGCCGAAGATGCCGCGCCAGTTGGCAAGCTCAACGTCGATTCCCTGTTCTTTCAGGGTCGGGTAGCCGTCGATCTTCGCCGGGCTGGAGACCGCCAGGGCGCGCATGCGGCCGCCTTTGACCTGCTCGGCGAACTCGCCGATGCCGGAAACGCCGGCGGTAACATGACCGCCGATGATAGCGGCGATCGCTTCGCCGCCGCCCTTGAAGGGCACGTAATTGACTTTCGCGGCGTCAACGCCGCTCGCTTTGGCAATCAGTCCGGCCAGGATGTGATCGGTGCCGCCGGCGGAACCGCCGCCCCAGGAAACGCTGCCAGGATTGGCTTTGAACACTTTGACTAGATCCGCCATCGTCTTGTGCGGAGAGCTAGCCGGCACGACGATGATCTCGTACTCGCCGGTCAAGCGCGCCAACGGCGTGACCATGCCCACGTTCACCGGCGACCCTTCGAGGAGAATGGCGCCGACCATGACCATACCGCCGATTATGACCGCGTTAGGGTCGCCCTTGGCCGAGTTGATGAATTGCGCCAGGCCAATCGTGCCGCCGGCGCCGCCCTTGTTCTCGAACTGCACCGATGACACCAGCTTGGCGCTTTGCATCGCATTGGCCAAGCTTACGCCCGGTCTGATCCCAGCCGCCGCCGGGATTGGCCGGAATCATCATTTTGAGACTAGGCTGGGCGTGAGCTCCGACGACCGTCGCTGCAACAGTCAGAGCCACGAGCAGGCTGGAAAACCATTTACGCATAATGCCTCCTTGCAATTGACCGGTTCTCATTTCGAACCAAGTTGACGATGTATAGTAGACGGCGAATAAATTGACAAGCTTCAATTAGCTAAGTCCGGCTGGGCACTGGCCGGGCAAAACATTCAGATCACGAGGTGACAAGCGGATTGCGGGTGGTCAGCGTCGGAAAGCGGCTGAAGTCGCGATCCGCGGTCCACAGTTCTCGCACAACATCATCATCCACCCTAGCCGTCGTAAGCCATGTCACGAATCTGGTCCCAAGTTTTTGTCGAGACTCCTGGTTGAAGCCCTTGGCCTTTGAACGTGGCCTTTCGAAGTCGAAATTCGCTTGGCCGCTTTCTGTCCATAAAGAGCTGTCGTAGACCCTGTTCAATCAGTGCACTGACTGTAGTTTTTTCCCGTGCAGCCAGCTTCTTTGCCGCTTTCAAGAGGCTGTCGGGTATATTCACCGTCGTTTTCATGTGGTTATATTTTCAGACGATGTGACTAGATGTCAAATCGCTGCCATCGAAAACATCACTAACTCCTACCGTAGCGAGCCGGGTTGCTTGAGATGCCAATTTGTCGCCTAACGCCTCAACTGAAATCTTCGCGCCGCTCTGACATCTAATCGCTCCGATTTCACGCAACGCGCGCGTGAAGAGCTCGGTACGAAACTTCTGATTCTCGCGCAAACCTTGAGTGGTTGCGAAGTATAAGCGACCGGTTTCGGACAGTTGCTGAAGCAAATCAATACCGATCTGAGTTCGCGGCTCAGACCAACGTACGCTTATGAGTTCTTTCAAACTGGTTGATGCGTCGACGGGCAGCCCTTTAAGAAAGTTCACAATCCGGGTGGCCACAAACAGCGTGTAAATATCAGCGCGCTTGAAATGGTCGGTTTCGATCGCCAGAGCGGTGAGGCGGGCCTTGATGAAATCGCTTTCATTGAATTTCACGCCGCGCGCGATGGGCGAGTTGGGCGTTTGATAAAAGGGCGAGGCACCGAGCAACACCGGCAGGCGCGCGTTGAACGCCAAGGTCTGGATCATGCTGTCCAAGGATTCGTTGGGCAGGCCGAGGATTTGATAGGAAACGATCTTGAAACCCAGAGCGGCGGCCTTGTGCACGACGCGGAGATAGGCCTCCAGGGTATGCGGTCGCTTGGTGGTCTCGCGAACGGTTTTGTCCGAGCTGACCAGCGCCAAATTGAGATGGGAGAAGCCGGCTTGGCGCATCAGTTCGAGCAATTCGTCGTCGAGACTCAAGTAACTGATGCCGTTCATGGCGACGAATTCCATTTCCCGGTTGGGGAAGCGCGCGATCAGACGGCGGCACAGCTCTTTGAACGTCTGCTTGTAGTAGGTCAGGTTGTCGTCTTCGAAGTCGATGACGCGGTAGCCCTGACGGTAGCGCAATTGGATTTCTTCCAGCACCTGTTCGAGCGAGCGCCGGCGATAGTCGGTGCCGAAGGTCGTGTGCACCGAACAGAACGAGCATTTATGCGGGCAGCTGCGCGACGTGATCATGAAGGTCAGCGGCTTGCCGGCGAGTGTGTAGCTTGCCGGTGAGAAGTCGCTCAGATCCGGCATCGGCAGATCTTCGATGGGAAAGTTTTCTTCGATTGGATTGAGAACGACCTCGCCATTTCGTTTGTAGGCCAGATTGGCAACAGTCTCGACGGGCTTGTGGTTCTTTAGACAACGGAGAAATTCGACGAACGGCCTCTCACCTTCGCCGCGAATGACGTAATCGACATGCGGCCGACGCCAGCAGCGATTCCGGCACCGCCGAGGCGTGAGAGCCGCCCATGACGACGATGGCATTCGAAGCCTTCTTTATCCGCGCGGCCACTGCGAGAGCTTCGCGAAAATAGGGTGTGAACAGCGACGAGATGCCGACGATGTCCGGTTTTAGCAGCGCGATTTCTTCCTCAATCGCCTCGAAGGACTTGCCGAAGTGATAGTAGCGATGAAAGGTCGAGAACGGCGACTTATCCGCGACCCCATAATACTCGGTCAGGTAGCGGAGTTCCTTTGGGATCGGCACGGTCCTGCGGCCGGCGCCGCTGTGATAGTCCTTAACGATAACTGTCAATGTCCGGGAGATGTTTGTTGACCGCGGCTTTGAGGTAGCAAAGACCGATGGGTTGCAGGCGCACGTCGGTGTCGTAGAAATCTTCGACCGGCGGTTGGATGAGCAAAACTCGCATTATTCTTGAAAGCTATTTTCTACTGAGAAATTCGACTATAGCATGGGCTTGGTCGAACGCTATACGAACAGTGACTTATGATCGGTTCATCAAAGGAGCGCGGGTTTTCTAACCCGCCGAATGAAATGGGCGGACAAGAATGTCCGCGCTCCTTTGGGTGTGCCGGCGGACCTACGATCACTGGCGGCTATGACGGATTTTTGTTAAGCATCGTCCAATAATGCTCCAATGCCAATTCCGTTGAGGTGCGACGGCCATGAAGATCGAAAAAATCGAAACCCGCAAGCTCGAGATGCCCTACACCAAGCCCTTGGTGACGGCGACCAACAACTTCACGGTGGCGCGCGGTTTGTTGGTGACGGTGGGGACCAATGGCGGGGTGGAAGGTTACGGCTACGCCGATCTGTTTCCGCGCGCGGGGGAGACCCCCGAGACAGCGCAGCATGTCATCGAGACTGTGTTGAAAGCCAAGGCGATGGGCAGGGAGTTGGAAGACTTGGGGCGCATTCGCGCCGATATGGATCATGCATCTGACCGGCCATCCGCGGGCGAAGTCGGCTTTGGAAGGGGCGCTGTATGATGCCCTGGCACGCAGCTATCATATGCCGCTGTCGGTGATGCTCGGCGGCAAGTGCCGCAGCGAAATCAACGTCATCAAGATGGTCAGCGTCGGTGATCCCGAGGCGATGGCGGCGGAAGCCAAAGAGCTGGTCGCCGAAGGTTTGTCGCTGAAGCTCAAGGTCAGCGGCCGGATCGAAAAGGATCTGCCGCGGGTCGCCGCCGTGCGCAAGGCGGTCGGCGATGATGTGTTTATCAAGATCGACGCCAATGAAGCCTACGACGCCAAGACTGCCATCCGTCTCGCCAAAGCTTTGGCCGACCTCGGCGTCGAGATTTTTGAGCAGCCGGTGCCGCGGGATCAGTTCGATGCCTTGTGGGAGGTGAAAAAGCATTCGCCGATCAAAATCGAGGCGGACCAATCCTGCCGCAACTTTGCCGACGCGCAGATGCTGATCAAAAACCGCATGGTCGATTCGATCAACACCGGCATTCCCAAGGTCGGCAGCATCGGCGAAGTCAGGCGCATCGCCGAGCTGTGCGAGGCCAGCGGCATCCGCTGCGCGTTATCCAATACGGCGGGCAGCGTGGTCGGCGACGCTGCGGCACTCCATCTGGCGGCGAGCACGCCGGGGATTGCGCCGTTATGCGAGTTGGGCGAATTCGAGGTGATCACCGGCGATCCGTTCTTCGGTCTCGCCGTGACCAAAGGCACTCTCACCGTGCCTGAGGGCGAAGGGCTGGGAGTGAGTCTGAGGGGGTTTTGAAGAATGGAGTGATGGAGAATGAAGACTGGAGTAATGGAATAGGAGTAATGGAGTATTGGGAAGAATCCGAAACCCATCACTCCAGTACTCCAACGACTCCATCACTCCAATCCGCTTGGGAGGTTTTGCATGAGTTCAGCTTTTGCCGCGGCGATGGATAAGATCGTCGCCGACTGTAACGACCGGCTCGAGTGGGTGAAGTCGTCGAAGGACAATTTGACCAAGGACGCGGCGCGGGTGCTGATCGAACAGTGGTCGAGTTTCACCCGGCATAGCCGGCAGTGTTGGGCTTACGTAGTCGGCAACTGTCCCCATGTCGAAGTGCGCAAGTTCGTCGTGACCGAGAACTTGTACGAGGAAGAAGCCCAGGAAGGCCATTCCCACTTTGAAATCCTCGCGCGTATGGGCATGGCGTTGGGCTTGACCCGAGACCAGATCGTCAACGCGACACCGCTGCCGACAACCGTGGTGTCGATGCGTTGCTGGGAAGCGCTGACCAAGAACCGCACCTGGTACGAGGGACTTGCCGCCAAGTCGGTGCTCGAGCGCACCAACAATCCCAACTGCGGCAACTTTTCCCATCATCAATCCGAGTATTGGACGCGCCAGTTGGGTTTGTCGAAAGAGGACACCGAGTTCTGGTGGATGCATGACTCCGTCGATCAGATCCATGGCGACGGTTCGCTCAATTTGCTCGAGAAATATCTCACCACCGACGCCGAGAAGCAGGCGGCGCTGCGCGCCGCGGAGGAATCGATGATGGCGTGGCAGATTTATTTTGATGGCTTTTATTTTGAAGGGATAAGGCGTTCGGCAGCGAAGCGCTAGATTCGTCGCAGAACCGTTCAAATCGTTCAAGCCCCCTCTTCACATCCTCCCCCGCATCGCGGGGGAGGACGAGGTGGGGGATTGAACGGAGCGAAGCGGTTGAACGGCTTGAACGATTTGAACCCTAATTGGGAATTGGGAGATTTATGGCCAAGCCGGAAACTAAAAAATCACTGCAGCAATTCGACGATGAGCTGAAGCAACTCTACATCACCGGGCAGTGGCAGTACGAAGGTTTGCTGGCGGCGTGTATCGGCGGGCCGAAGCCGCGCGGCGAGGCTTATCTTTGGCCCTGGAAGATGGTCGGTGAAAAGCTTGCCGAGGCCTGCGACGTGCTCGAAGAGAGCGTCACGGCGCGGCGCAGTTTGTTGTTCAACAATCCCGGCGTGCCGATGGGCGGCACGACGCATACGCTGCTCATGGGCATTCAGATGATCAAGGCCGGCGAGATCGCATGGGCGCATCGCCACACTTTGGCGGCGGTGCGTTTCGTCGCCAAAGGCGACGGCAAGGTGTTCACCGTGGTCAACGGCGAGAAGTGCCCGATGCAACCGAACGACTTGATTCTGACGCCGCAATGGACCTGGCACGATCATCAGAATCCGACCAAGGAAACGGCGATGTGGGTCGATGTCCTCGACGTGCCGTTCATGCTCGGCCTCAACCAGCCGTTTTACGAGCCCTATCCGGGCGACAAGGTGCAAGCGGTGCGCGACAAGCCGAGCGAGCATTTGCAGCAGCGCGCGGGTTGGGTGCGGCCGGTTTGGGAAAATTCGCAAAAGGAAAACTTGCCGCTGCGCTATGCCTGGAACGATATTGAACCGCAGCTGCGCGCCCTGGCCGATCAACCTGGCAGCCCCTACGATGGTGTTGCCCTGGAATATGTCAATCCGATGACCGGCGGGCCAACCTTGCCGACGCTGAGCTGCTGGATACAGCTGCTGCGGCCCGGCGAACACACCAAGAAGCATCGCCACACCTCGAGCGCGGTGTATTTCGTCGCCGGCGGCGAGGGCACGACGATCGTCGGTGACAAAGCGCTCGAATGGACCAAGAACGATTGTTTCGCTGTGCCCAACTGGGCGTGGCATGAGCATGTCAACCGCTCAAAGAGCGAGGAAGCGTTGCTTTTCTCGGTCAACGATTCGCCGATCGTCAGCGCCTTCGGCCACTACCGCGAGGAACCGGAGGTTTCATTGAGGTCGATGTCGATCCCCGCGGTGCCGATTCCAAAATCCAAATAACACCGTTCAAAATGTTCAATGCGTTCGATCGCTCGGATTTGAACATGCAAGGAGATGGCATGATCAAGAACTTTGCACTGGCAATTCTCATCTTATCTTTGCCAAGTTCTGCCCATGTCCAGGCCCCCTTTTACGAAGAACGATCTGGGAACTTTTGGATAAACACAATAAGAGTCCAACCATGCGCGGGCTCACCCGAGTGCTCCTCGCACCGGATGATATGGGCCGGCCGTTTTTTGGCCCGCCGCGCATTTCCGCGGAGCGGATAAAAATACTGCGCGCAGCTTTTACCAAAGTGCTGAGCGATCCGGACGTCCAGGTCGATGCCCGCAAGAAAGGGCTGGAGCCAGCGCCGGTCAGTGGCGATGAACTAGAGAATTTGGTAAAAGAGCTCGCTCAGCCTGCGGAGGTGATTGAGCGGATGAAAGCGTTTCTGCAAAATTAGCCGCGGTAAGCGATGGTCTCCTGCTAATTTCTACAGAAACATATTCCAGAGGATTCAACTGTCGCGAGTGCGCCTGGATCTACGGGACGTAGGCAATCGACCGAAGCAACTCCGGAGCTCATCGAGATATTCAATAAACTGATTGCGGCAGGACCGTTATCGCCGCGGTAAAGGAAAAATCTAGGGAGGACGATCATGAAGAGTTGCCAATGTAGATTTTCGTCGGCAGCGATGCTTCTAGCGGCCGTATTTGTTTCTGTGGGGTTCTTACCGACTCACGTTTACTCTCAAGCTAATTTTTACGAAGGCAAGACCGTTACACTCATCGCGTTCAACGCACCAGGTGGTTCCGCAGATCTTCGGGTAAAAGCCGCTCTCCCCTTTCTGAAAAAACACATTCCCGGAAATCCCACCGTCGCGATCGACTACATGGACGGCGGAGGTGGTCGGAAAGGGGCCAATCACCTCTATCATTCGGCCCGCCCCGATGGTCTCACCATAGGCGCGGCCAGCGGGGCGATCGTGGGTTTGGGCATCATGCGCGAACAAGGCGTCACCTATGACGTCGACAGGTTCATTTATCTCGGTACCCCAGAACATGAAAATCACGCGGTCATCTATACCAGAAAGGATCTTGGACTCGACAACTTGGAAAAGCTCAAGACCAAGCCAGGTATCAGAATCGGCGGTCAGACCGTCGGCCATACTTCCTACGTTGCCGGACGGCTGTTTGCGTATTTCTTGGACTTGAAGGATCCCAAGTTCGTCGTTGGCTATACTTCGCCCGAAGTGGACGTCGCCTTAATGAACGGCGAGCTCGATGCCAGAGCCAACTCGGCCATATCGGTTTTGCGCCGCAATCCGGAGTGGCTGGATAAAGGCGTGATGAACTTCCACGCCATCATGGAAGTCCCGAAAGGCGATAAACATCCGCGCCTCAGTCATGTTCCAGAGATCGAAAGTTTCGCCAAGATGGAAAGAGAAAAAAAAGTTCTCGCCGTTTGGCGCGCTTTCCGAGGCGTCGGCTCCCCTTACATCTTGCCTCCGGGAACACCCAAAGACCGGGTTGCGATTCTCGAAGAGGCGATGCGCAGGACCTTTAAAGATCCAGAGTTTCCAAAATACTTCAGGAAACTGGTCGACGACGATCCGTCGCCACTGGGAGCGGCGGACTTGACTAAGGTAATCAGGGAGATGCCGCGGGACGCGGAGATCCTAGAGCTGCTCAAAAGATTCTCTGGGGCCGGGCCGTTGCCAGAAAGATAAATACAGGGAATTCAAGAAACAAATTTGGAGGAAATATGCTGAAGACATTAACTCTTGTCACTTACATCTTGTTCTCATTGACGGCGGCCCACGCCCAGGCGCCCTTCTATCAGGGCAAGACCGTCACGATCCTACACGGCCGAGCACCCGGTGGATCGGGCGACTATCGCGTGCGCGCGGTGTTGCCGTTTCTGCAAAAATATATTCCCGGCAATCCCACCTTCGTGCACGAGTACATGGACGGCGGCGGCGGGCGCAAGGCGGCCAATCATATATTCGCGCTCGCGCGTACCGACGGCCTGGTGATCGGCAACGTCGGCGGCGGGGTGGTCGCCAACGCCGTGCTCGGCGAACAGGGCGTGCAGTACGACCTCGACAAGCTTCCCTTCATCGGCTCGCCTTACAGCGCGACCCATTATGTCTTCGCCACCCGCCGGGAGGCCGGGCTCAGTAATCTGGAGAAACTTCGCGCCGCCACCGGGGTGCGCATCGGCGCCCAGTCCGTCGGCCATACCAATTACACCATCGGCAGAATCTTCGCCGCGCTGCTCGGTCTCAAAGATAGCAAGTACGTCACCGGCTATTCGATTCCCGAGCGCGATGTGGCGTTGCTGCGCGGCGAGATCGACGCGATCGCCAACACCGACGATTTCTACGCGCGCAACCCCGAATGGATCGACAAAAAAATGGTCGACTTTCACCTCGTCATGGAGATCCCCAAAGGACTGAAGCACCCGCTCTTTTCCCACCTGGCCGAGGTCGAGACCTTCGCCAAAACCGAGCGCGGCCGCAAGGTGCTTTCCCTCTTCCGTCTTTTCCGTCTCTCCGGCTCGCCGTTCATTGTCCCGCCAACGACGCAAAAAGACCGGCTGGAGATCATCAAAGAAGCTTTGCGCAAAGACTTTCAAGGATCCGGAGTTCGTCAAGGAATACCGCAAAGTCGTCGGCGAAGATCCGACGCCGCTCATGCCGGAGGAAAACGAGCGCGCCATCCGCGACCTGCCGCGCGACGCCGAGATCATCGATCTGTTTAAAAAGTTTGCCGGTGCGGGCCCGCTGCCGCCGCTGTGATGCGCCGCGCGCTGGCACCGCGACCGCAATCAACCAAGAGATGAAAAGATGAAAAGAATCTTTATGAATAATGATAGGAAACCAGATAAATCAGCGCCGCGGCATAGCTCGGCGTTAGTCGTCGCCGTCATGCTATTGGCCGCACCGGCGTTTGCCCAGACGCCGTTTTATCAAGGCAAGACGATCACAATGGTCGCTAGCACCGCGCCAGGAGGGACTGGGGACCTGCGAGTTAAAGCCATGGTTCCCACGCTGCGCAAACATATTCCCGGCAATCCCACTATCATCATCGAGTACATGGACGGCGGCGGCGGGCGCAAGGGGGCCAACTATTTGTATCGCAACGCCAAGCCCGACGGCTTGACCATCGGTGCGCTCAGCGGCGGCATCGTCGGGCTGCAAGTCATGCGCGAGAGCGGCGTCATGTACGATATCGACAAATTCATTCAACTGGGCACGCCCGAAAGCACCAACCATTACACGATCTACACGCGCAAGGAGCTGGGCGCCAATAACGTCGAGAAACTGCGCGCCTTAAGCGGCATGCGCATCGGCGCCCAATCGGTGGGTCATGTGTCCTACATCGCCGGGCGGCTTTTTGCCTATCTTTTCGGGTTAAAGCAGCCGCAGTTTATTGCCGGATACACGGCGCCGGAAGTCGACGCGGCGCTCTTGCGCGGCGAGCTCGATGCGCGGGCGAACAACGCCGCGTCGGTGTTGCGGCGCAATCCGGATTGGCTCGATAAAGGGGACATGGATTTTCACTCCATCATGGAAGTGCCCAAGGGGATCAAGCATGCCAAGCTCGGCCATCTGCCGGAGATCGAGAGCTTCGCCAAGAACGACAAAGAAAAAAAGCTGGTCGCCATGTGGCGTGGGTTCCGGCTCGTCGGCTCGCCCTACATGCTGCCGCCGGGAACACCCAAAGATCGCGTCGACGTGCTGGAGGATGCCTTTCGCAAGACCTATCGAGATACGGAGTTTCGCAAAGACTTTCTGAAACTGGTCGGCGATGACGCCGAACCGATGATGCCTGAAGAACTCGCAAAGGTGATCCGCGAGATACCGCGCGATGCTGAGGTCGTCGAATTATTGAGAAGTCTGGCCGGTGCGCGGCCGCTGCCGGCGCGGTGAAGCACCGAGTTCAAATCGTTCAACCGCGGCCCTGCGATTGCCCTCATGGCGGTAAGGCTCTCGCCACCAGGCTCCGTTCAAACGTTTCGCACAGCGCACGGCACCCAAGTAGTTTGCGGGATTAAAAGCCCAATCCCAGTTGCACGAACCGGCTGTGACACTGTATAAGTGCGCTGCAACTTCGCACGGTACGCCGGAGTTGGGGAATCAGCTAAAGACCGAAACGCATTAAATCGCTGGACCGCGAACCACGGCAATTTCGCCACAAGGATCATTGTTCATGGACAGTTCACTGTTCGACGCCGCCATCAAAGGTTTCTTAAACATTCTGCAGCTCAAAGTGTTCTTCGCCATGGCCATGGGCGTTGGCATTGGCACCTTCACCGCCGTGGCGCCGCAGGGACTGGGCATGCCGCTGGTTTATGCCATCGCATTGCCGGTGGTGATCAAATGGGAGCCGGTGACCGGCATCGCGTTTTTGATCGGCGCCAGCTCGGTGAGCGCCATCTGCGCCGCCTATCTGCCGATCCTATTCGGCATCCCCGGCGGCTCGGGCTCCCAAGCCACCGTGCTCGACGGTTATCCGATGGGTAAGAAAGGCGAAGGCCGGCGCGCTCTCGGCGCGTCCTTCATGGCCGGCGGCATGGGCGCCTTGATCGGGACACTGACTCTGATGGTCGCGATTCCGGCGGCCAAACCGTTAATTTATTTAATGGGCTCGCCGGAGCTGTTCGTCATCATGCTGTGGGGCTTGAGCATGGTCGCCGTGCTCGCCGGCAGCCGGCCGCTCAAGGGACTGATCGCCACCGCCTTGGGTCTGTTGCTCGCCACCGTCGGTCAGCAAGCGCAGAGCGGCGTCATGCGTTTCGTCTACGACCAACCCTACTTGCTCGACGGCATGTCGATCAGCATCATGGCCCTGGCTTTGTTCGGCGTGCCCTCCGCCCTCGATCTCGCCTTGACCAAGTTGGGCGTCGAGCAACAGCCGGTGCCGCTCAAAGGCAGTCTGTTCGACGGCGTCAGAGACGCGCTGCGCGAGTGGTGGCTGGTGTTGCGCTGTAGCTTCGTCGGCGTCTGGGTCGGCATCGTGCCCGGCTTGGGCTCGCAGGTGGTCGACTGGCTCGCCTATGGCCATGCCGCGCAAACTTGCAAAGGCGGCCGGGAAACTTTCGGCACCGGCGATGTCCGCGGCGTGATCGCGCCGGAGAGCGCCAACGACGCCAAGGACGGCGGCGATTTGGTGACGACCCTGCTCTTGGGCTTTCCCCAAGGCGTCGTCACGGCGCTGTTCATCGTCGCGCTGCTGGCCTGGGGATTCGTCCCCGGTCCTGAGATGATCAAGAAAAATCCCGAAGTCATTTACAGCGTCGTCTGGCTTCAGGGCATCTCCGGCATCGTCGGCACCCTGGTCGGCTTTTGCCTGGCCAGCCAGCTCGCCAAGCTCGCCGAGGTGCGCTACACCTTCATGGTTCCGATCATGTTCATGTTCATCCTGATGGGCGCCTTCAGCGTCAACCGCGATCCGCTCGATCTCGTCGTGGTCGTCGGCTTCGGCATCCTCGGTTACTTCATGCGCCGCGCCGGCTATCCGCGCCCGGCGATGATCCTGGGTCTGGTGCTGGGCGATCTGATGGAAAAATATCTTTACCGCTCGGTGGCGAGCTACGGCTATAGTTGGCTCAGCCGTCCCGCCGTCATCGTGCTTTTCATCATCGCCGGCGGCTCGCTCTATCTGACGCTGCGCGGCAAGACTAAAAGCGAGCAAGAAAGATTCCACGGCGACCTTCAGCGGCGCCATCGCGAGGTCTGACAATGAAGATTAATTTCGCGCTATTCTTACTCATTATCTTCGCCGTCGCCACGGTGTCCGGTTGGGGCTGGCCCGACATCGCCAAGATCATGCCGGTCTATGTCGCCGCCATGCCAGGGCTCGTGATGATCATCGTCCAGATCTATCGCGAGGCCACCGGCTGGGAGACCAGCCGCAACGCCACCGGCATGGACATGGACGAGAGCGGCGAAAATCAGTTGGACGAAGCCACCGCACGCAAGCGCACGCTGGCGTTCTTTGCTTGGTTCATCGGCGGCGCATTGGGAATCTGGCTGATCGGCATCGTCTACGCTTTGCCGCTATTGGTTTTTCTCTACGCTCTGCTCCAAGGCAAGGAAAAGTTGCTCACATCGCTGATTATCGGCGGCTGCGCCTATTTACTGATCTGGGGTTTGTTTGAATATATGCTCGAGACCCGCTGGCCGTCCGGAATACTGTTCGGCTATTGATACTGGGGGTTCAAAACGTTCAATCCGTTCAACCGCTATCGTTCCGTCAAGCCCCCTCGCAGGCTCGATCCTCCCCCGTGACACGGGGGAGGACCAGAGGTGGGGGCTTGAAGCAGATTTGAACGACTTGAACGTTTTGAACCTGTTTAGGAGTAGTTAATGCTCAAGTGTTTCACTCTTGTCGCTTACATCTTACTTTCGCTGACTGCCGCGTCCGCCCAGACCCCGTATTTTCAGGGCAAGACGATCAAGATCGTTCGCGGCGGCGAGCCCGGCGGCACCGGTGACATGCAAGCGCGCGCAGTCATTCCCTTCTTGAAAAAACATATTCCCGGCAACCCGACGATCATCGTCGAAAACATGCCGGGTGCGGCGGGACGCAAAGCCGCCAACCATATTTACTCGACGGCGAAACCCGACGGGCTGTCGATCGGCGCGGTGGGCGCCGGCCTGGTCGCCGGTCAGATTCTTGAATTGGCCGGCTCGCAATACGACATCGAAAAGCTGATCTACTTGGGCTCCACCGAAAGCGGCGATCCCTACGTCTTCGTCGGCCGCAAGGACGCCGGTCTCGATACTCTCGATAAACTGCGCGCCGTCATCGGGGATCAGGATCGGCGCCCAAGCCGTGGGCCATCCGGTCTATGTCAGCGGCAGGCTGTTCGCCTATCTGCTCGGCTTGAAAGAACCGAGAATGGTGCTCGGTTACGGCGGTCCGGAAATGGACATTGCGATGGCGAAGGGAGAAATCGATGTGCGCGCCAATGGCGCGGATACGGTACTGCAGCGCAACAAAGAGCAGCTCGAAAAAGGCTTCTACCAATTTCACGCGTCGATCTCGATACCCAAGGGGCGCTACGCCGTCGGCCTGCCGAAAGCGCCGGAGTTGGAGAGCTTTGCCAAGAACGATCAAGAGCGCCAGCTGATCAATCTGTTTCGCACATTTCTCTATCCGCGCTGGCCCTATCTCTTGCCGCCGGCCACGCCCAAGGAAATCGTCGCGATCCTGCGCGGCGCCATGACCAAAGCGTTGAAAGATCCCGAGTTCCACAAAGAGTTCAAAAAACTCATGGCCACCGACGCCACGCCGCTCACCGGCGAGGAACTGGAAACCGCGATCAAAGAGCTGCCGCGCGATCCGGAAATCGTCGCGCTGTACAAAAAAATCGCCGATCAGGGGCCGCTTCCCGCGCGCTAAAACAGAGGAGTTCAAAACGTTCAAACCGTTCAACGCTACGCTCCGTTCAATCCCTTCAACGCTCATGTTCCTCCCCCGCGACGCGGGGGAGGATCGAGGAGGGGGCTTGAGCGATTTGAACGGCTTGAACGTTTTGAACGATACAGGCTTGATGTAAGAAGGAGGAGTTTATGCTGAAACGCTTCACTCTCGTCGCTTACATTTTGTTCTCGGTAAATTCCGCGTCCGCCCAGACGCCCTTCTACCAGGGCAAAACCCTCACCATCGTTCAGGGCACGGAAGCGGGCGGCAGTTCCGACACTCAGACTCGCGCGCTGCTCCCCTATCTGAAAAAACATATTCCCGGCGAGCCCAACATCGTCTCCGAGTACATGCCCGGTGGCGGCGGCATGAAAGCCGCCAATCATATTTTCAAGGGCGTCCGGCCCGATGGCTTGACCATCGGCCGCAGTCGGCGGCGGTCTGGTCGCCAATGCCGTCCTCGGCGAGAAGGGCGTGCTTGTACGATCTCAGCAAGTTTATTTATCTCGGTTCGCCGCACAGCACCTACCATTGGGTTTTCATCACGCGCAAAGAAGCGGGGCTGAAAAATATCGAAGCCCTGCGCTCGGCGACGGGAGTGAGAATCGGCGCGCAAACCGTCGGCCACTCAAACTACTTCGTCGGCCGTTTGTTCGCGCATCTGATCGGCTTCAAAGATCCCAAAATGGTCGTCGGTTACTCCGGCACCGAGCTCGACATTGCGCTGATGAGCGGCGAGATCGACGGCCGGATCAACAATCCCGACACCTTGGCGATCCGCAACGCCGAGTGGCTCGCCAAAGGCATGATCGATATCCACGCGATCATGGAAGTGCCGCGCGGCCTCAAACAACCGGGCTTCGACCGCTTGCCCGAAATCGAAGAGTTCGCCAAATCGAGCGCGAGAAAAGGCTGCTGGCAATGGTGCGCGCTTTCCGGCAATTCGGCACGCCGTCATTCTTCCCGCCGGGCACGCCGCCGGAACCGGTAAAAATTCTTCGCGCCGCAACCGCGAAAATGTATAGCGATCCGGACTTTCACAAAGAGTACAAGAAACTGGTCGGTGAAGAGCCGACGCCGCTGTTGGGTGAAGATATGGAGCGCGTGATCAAAGAACTGCCACGCGACCCGGAGACCGTCGAGCTGTTTAAGAAGCTCAACGCCGCCGGGCCAGTGCCGGCGCGCTAACGCGCAAGCAGTTCAAAACGTTCAAGTCGTTCAACCGCTGCGCTCCGTTCAATCCCCCTCCTCCGATCCTCCCCCGTGACACGGGGGAGGATCAGAGGAGGGGGCTTGAGCGATTTGAACGGCTTGAACGATTTGAACGTGTTAAGGGGAAAACATGCTAAAGACATTCGCACTCGTAATTTTTATCTTATCGACGTTAAGCTCCGCCCACGCCCAGACGCCCTTTTATCAAGGCAAACATATTCTGCTCATCGTCGGCTCAGGCCCCGGCGGCATGGGCGACCTGCGCGCCAAGGCGCTGGCGGCGGGTTTGACGCGCCACATTCCCGGTAATCCGCCGATCGTTTTTCAGTACATGGGTGGCGCCGGCGGGCGCCGAGCGGCCAATCAAATCTACAATACCTCCAAGCCCGATGGGCTCACGCTGCTGCGCGTCACCAGCAGCATCATTCCCTACGCCGTTCTCGGCGAGCCAGGTGTGCAGTACGACATCGATAAATTGAATTATCTCGGCGCCACCGAACATCAGTTGTATTATATGTTAGTCACGCGCAAAGGCGCCGGCATCAATAGTTTGGAAAAACTCCGCAGCACACCCGGCATTCGCATCGGCAGCAGCCCGGTGGGCCACACCGGTTACTTGCAGATCCGCATGCTCGCTTATCTGCTCGACATGAAAGATCCCAAAATCGTGCCCGGCTATGAAGGCAAAGATTTGGATGTCGCCATGGCCGCCGGCGAAGTCGACGGTCGCATCGCTTCAACGGGGACGGTATCGCAAAACGACCTGTTATCGAAAAATCTCGCCGACTTTCACGTCGGCCTGGGAATACCGGCCAGCTACAAAGACCCGCGCTTCGCACACCTGAAGCTGCCGGACCTCAGCAGCTTCGCCAAGTCGGAGAAGGAACGAAAACTCCTGACGATGGCGGAAGGCTTTCGCGTCGTCGGCACGATCCTCACCGCCCCGCCAGGGACGCCCAAAGAACGTCTCGACACTCTCAAAGAAGCCGTGCGCAAAACCTACGCCGATCCGCAGTTCGCCGCCGACTATAAACGCCTCACCGGCGGCGACGACCCATCGCCGCTACTGCCCGACGACCAAGCCAAAATCGTCCGCGGCATCCCGCGCGATCCGGAGATCATCGAGCTGTTCAAGAAATTCGCCTCGACGGCGGCGCTGCCGCCGCGCTGAGGTGGCAGTTCAACGTCAAGCAGTTCAAAACCGTTTGAACGGAGCGGAGCGTCGGAATCTAAAGTCTCGACTCAAGATGTCAAGGAGGTAATTCATGACGCGAGGCATAAGGAACTTGCCATGAAATTTGCAAGGTACACGCGGCTTAAAGGGTTTCTCGACCGCGTGCAGCGTTCTGCACGTTGAACTCTTGAACCCCTTGAACCTTGTCCGGGCGCCTTGGCGCAAGCGCCCTTCTACCAGGGTAAGACTATTACCCTCATCGTCGGCTTGAGTCCGGGAGGCACTGGTGATTTGAGGATCAAAGCGACCTTGCCGTATCTGAGCAAGTATATTCCCGGCAATCCCAACATCGTCGCGCAACATGTCGCCGGCGCTGGCGGCCGAACCGCGGCGAATCAGATGTACAAGCAGGTTAAGCCCGACGGTCTCACCATCGGCAATCCGGGCGCGTCGATGGTGACCAACGCCGTCCTCGGCGCCGCCGGGGTGGAATACGATGTCGATAAATTCATCTACCTCGGCTCCCCCGACACGATCGTCCACTGGGTGTTTGCGACCAGGAAAGAAGCCGGCCTCAACACAATCGAAAAACTCCGATCGGCGTCGGGCCTGAGGACCGGCGCTCAATCCATCGGCCATACGATCTACATCACCGGCCGGCTTTTTGTCTGGATATTGGGAGTTAAAGAGCCGAAATTCGTCGTCGGCTATAGCGGCCCTGAGATCGACATCGCCCTATTGCGCGGCGAGGTCGATGCTCGAGCAAACTTAGCCGACACGCTCGTCCAGCGAAACGCCGATTGGTTGGACAAGGGTGTCGTCGACTTCCACAGTATTATCGATGTTCCCAAGGGAAATCGACACCCGCGTTTCGCCCACTTGCCTGAGCTCGAGGGATTTGCCAAATCGGATCGCGAGAGAAAAGTCCTGGCGATGCAGCGCGGCCTCAGACAAGTAGGCTCACCTTACGTTTTCCCTCCCGGCGTGCCCAAGGATCGGGTAGAAATCTTGCGCAATGCGATGCGGAAAACTTTTGAGGACCCGGCGTTCCATAGCGATTTTAAAAAGCTCGCCGGTGAGCAGGCCACCCCGACCATGGCCGAAGAACAGGAGAAGGTCGTGCGGGAAATCCCGCGCGAGAGCGAGATCATCGAGCTGTTCAAAAAAATTTCCGGCGAAGGACCGTTGCCGGGGCGATAGATTGAACAGGTTCAAAACGTTCCCTTCGGCGGGCTCAAGGCCTGAGTTTATCGAAGGCAAGTCGTTCAAGCGCCGCTCAGTTCAGGCTCTCCGTGCAAAGCGGTAAAGCTGCCATTGCTTTGCAGCAATGAATCGGCATTCACCTTGCAGCTGGCATTGGCAGACATTTATATCGCTAAAGGTAGGTCTTTTATGCATGTAGGTTATGCCGATAGACCCGAGATTTCCCATGGTGTAAAGTCGCTGCATGGCACTCGATTTCGAGTGGGATCCGGCTAAGGCTGAAGCCAACCTGAAAGAACATGGAGTCTCTTTCGACGAAGCGACGACAATTTTCCGTGACACGCTTTCAATTACCATCTCGGACCCGGATCACTCCGATTCTGAAGATCGCTTTATCGATATCGGCATGTCTCATCGTATGCAATTGCTCGTGGTGTCGTACACAGAACGCCAAGATAAGATTCGAATCATAAGTGCACGACAACCAACTCGGGCTGAACGGAGAAGCTATGAAGAAACAAACTAGACGGAAGCCGTCGGCAAGCAGTGATACGATGCGTCCGGAATACGACTTCAGCAAAGGGGTGCGAGGTAAGCACGCCGCAAGTTACGCCGAAGGTACTAATGTGGTCGTTCTGGAAGCCGACGTCGCACGCGAGTTCCGAACCACTGAGCAAGTGAACGAAACCCTGCGTGCAGTTTCAAAACTGCTTCAACTACGGCGAAAACCACCGCGCCGGACGACGGCCTAACAAAGCGATGAATCCGGCGCCGCTGCCGAGCGCATCATGGGACTTCGCGTCGCATCTGCCATCATACTTGCGCTCTACTACCATATGGGGCTTATGTTCTTTTTCGTCCCTCGTGATGCGAAACCGGCAGACTCGGCCAGCAAAGGGGTTCGCGACGTCTGACCCGCGGCTCAAGACTGATGTCGAAAGCGCTCGCCTTCCAGGCGCGCTTGTTCGCCACGGCTTAGCCGCATTGCGTTATCGATCCCATTCGCAAGCCCTGCTTGCATATTCCACCGCCCGCATCTCTACCCTCATTCGCCGATAGATGATAGTTATCGCCTCATGCGATTAGACCTTGGCTACATTCACATAAAGGACATTCGTTTCGGTGCGGGGACGTCGATTGAAAGCGGCGTACTGACAATCAACCGCGTGGAAATCATTTCTCTACTCGAACAAGAGCCGCTCTTCGAGCGCGTCGACATCGAACTCGCTCATCCCGGCGAATCCTGCCGAATCCTGCGCGTGCTCGACGTCCTCGAGCCGCGTTATCGCTTGAACGGTCCCAATTTTCCCGGCGCCCTCGACGGCAACGGTCTGGTCGGCGACGGCGCGACCCGCGCTTTGAAGAATGTCGCGGTGGTCGAAACCGATCAGACGGCGCCGCGCTCGCGCAACTTGATCGACATGAGCGGACCGGCGGCGGACTATTCGCCCATCGCCAATACCCACAACGTCGTCCTGCTGCCTTTTCCGAAAAAGGACGTCGATAAAAATGACTATCGTCTTGCCGTCAAGAAAGCCGGTCTCAAAACTGCCGCCTATCTCGCCGCGGCGGCGAAGGATTTAAAACCTGACGAAACCCGGGTCTTCGAACTGCCGCCGGTGGCGGCGAATCAAGGGCCGAAGGATCTGCCGCGCATCGCCTACATCTTTCCGATGCACTCGCATCAGCATCCGACGCAGCAAAAAGAGACGGTCTTTTACGGCAGCAACATCCAGGGCTTCATGCCCACCGTGGTCCATCCCAATGAGATTCTCGACGGCGCGCTGATGTTTTCCTACTCGGCGTTTACCTGGTTTGCGCAGAATCATCCGGTGATCCTGGAGCTCTACCGCCGCCATGGCAAAGATCTCTGGTTCGCCGGCGTCGTCCTCACCGTCGCGCCCGCCGTGGTGTCTGAAAAGGAACGCAACGCTTTTCTCAATGCCCGGCTCGCCAAAGAAGTCTTGAACGCCGACGGCATCCTGTCGACGAAAATCGGCGGCGGCGCCGTCGACACCGATTTGATGATGACCTACACCCGCGCCGAGGAGATGGGCATGAAGGCCGCTCTGATCATCATGGAGCGCTACCCCGACACTGGCATCACTTTCGTGCCGGAGAATGTCAACGCGCTGATCACACCCGGCCTGACCCGCGACCCGATCACCCTGCCCGCCGTTGACCGCGTTATCGGCGGCGACACGCTGCACCTGGATAACTCGAACCCAGACAATACAAACCCCGGCCTTGTGCCGCTGCCGGCGAAGCAGGAGATTACCGTCTGGATGGGCGACCTGGTCGGCGCCATCAGTCAAACCGGCGCATCGCGACTGACGACGTATATGAGTTAAGAAAATGCTTCGGATTGTTCTCGCGCCAAGCGCGCCAAGTTCGGAACTTTTTTCTTTGCGTCCTTTGCGGTCTTTGCGCGAGATATTCCGGAATCCGTAGTTTGGGAGTCATTAACATGAGTACCAAGATCCGCGTCGTTCACTACTTGAATCAATTCTTCGCCCAGATCGGCGGCGAGGACAAAGGCGATGTCGGCCCAACCGTAAAAGCCGGGGTGATCGGCGCCGGCCGCGCGCTGCAGCAAGCGCTCGGCGAAGATGCCGAAGTGGTCGCGACGATTTATTGCGGCGACAATTATTTCGCCGAGCATCAAAATCAGGTCGTCGCCGAACTGCTTCGGCGCACAGCGGAATTCACAGCCGATCTATTGATCGCCGGCCCGGCCTTCGAGAGCGGCCGCTACGGCGTGGCCTGCGGCGCTATTTGCCAAGCGGCGCAGCAAAAACTCGGTATCGCCAGCGTTGCCGGCATGGATGAAGACAACGTCGGCGCCGGCTTGTATCGCAAAAATATTTACATCGTCAACTCAGGCGCATCCATCGCGCGCATGGTGCCGACGCTGCAACGCATGGCAGCTTTGGGATTGAAACTGGCGCGCCGCGAAGCGATCGGCAAACCGGCGGACGAAGGCTACCTGTCACGCGGCATCAAGCGCAACGAATTCGCCGCCAAGCCGCCCGCCGAGCGCGCCGTCGATATGTTGCTCGCCAAACTGGCCGGCAAAGAATTTCACTCCGAAATCGCCACGCCAAAATTCGCCGGTGGCAAACCGGCCGCGCCGCTGGGCGATTTGAAATCAGCGGTGATCGCACTGGTCACCGACGGCGGGCTAGTGCTGGAAGGGAATCCGGATAAGATCGAGCCGGGACGGCCAACCCGCTTCACGACCATTCCGATTCACAACGTCAACACGCTCGCCGCCGACAAGTACGACGCCGTCCATTCGGGCTACGACACCGCCAGCGCCAATCTAGACCCCAACCGACTGGTGCCGCTCGACACCATGCGCGAACTCGCCCGCGAGGGCGTCATCGGCAGCGTCCATGAATTCATTCACTCCACCGGCGGCGCCCACGCCGCGGTGGAGAACGCCGTGCAAATCGGCCGGCAGATCGCCGACCAGCTGAAAGCCGCCGGCGTCACCGGCGTGATCCTCACCTCCACTTGAGGCTCCAGCACTCGCTGCGGCGCAGCGATCAGCAAGGAAATCGAAAAGCTGGAAATCCCGGTGACGCAGATCTGCACGATGATCCCGGTGGCCAAAGAAGTCGGCTCGCTGCGCGCCATCGCCGCCGGCGGCATCGTCAGCCCGACCGGCAATCCGGAACTATCGCCGGAAAAAGAAAAACAGTTCAGGCGGGACCTGGTGCTGCGCGCACTGGAGACACTGCAGCAAGAAGTGTGATTAATCGTTGGGAGTATTTCTCGCAAAGGCGCCAAGACGCAAAGTTAAGTAAAGACATGTCATTGCGACCGAGGGGAGTAATCTCGCCCGAATCCGACAGGTCTCCTCCGGACTGACGGTCTTCGCCCGTCACTTTGCGCCTTAGCGCCTTTGCGAGATCAATGTTCTCTCAGAATTCGACCATCGAACGTTGGAGTCACGATGAACCTACCAACCCTGCTGCTCGTCATCGCGCTTAGTCTTAGCAGTCTACACTTCGCGCCTTCTTGCCGCCACCGTAGAAGACGATCACATCGCCGGCGCCAAGAAAGAAGGCGCTCTCGTCCTCTATCTTTCCACCAATCTCGCCGATGCCAACGGTTTGGTCCAGCTCTACAAATCCAAGTATCCCTTCGTCAAGGTCGACATGTTCCGCGCCGACAACGAAAAACTGTTGAATCGCATCTTGACCGAATCGGCGGCCAACAAGTTCAACGGCGACGCGATTATGATCAGCAGTTTCGAAGTCCGCGTGTTGTTGCAGAAAAAGCTCCTGCAACGCTACGTCTCGCCCCACGCCAAGTATTATCCAGAAGGATTCACCGACAAAGAAGGCTATTGGACCAGTGTCTACTCGATTCCCCGGGTTATCGCTTACAACACCAATCTCGCCAAGCCCGATGTCGCGCCGAAGAGTTGGGAAGACATCCTCCATCCGCGTTGGAGAGGCGGTTTTGGCCTGTCCGATAGCGCCACCCTCTGGTACACCGGCTTCATGAAATATCTCGGCGAAGAGAAAGGCCGCGACTTCATGCGCAAGCTCGCCGCCCAGAAGCCGGCATTTCGCGACGGCGAAAGCATCGTCATGCAACTGCTCGCCGCCGGCGAGTTTCCTCTCGGCATGGTTTACTCGCACCAAGTGGCAACTCTGAAGCGGCGCGGCGCGCCAGTGGACTGGGTGCGCACCGCACAGCCCATCGTCACCGGCCTAAAACCTCTGGGCCTCAGTGCCAAGACGCAACATCCCAACGCGGCAAAATTATTCATCGACCTCACCCTCTCGAAGGAAGGCCAGGAGCTGATCAAGAGCTTCAACCGCATTCCCGACCGCGGCGACGTTACCTCCGAGCTAAAGGAAGGCCTCAAACTCTACCCTGCCGACCCGCGCTGGGGCGACAGCTATGCGAAACATGTGGAGGAATTTCGCGAGATATTTTTCAAGTAAGCGCTACGGTTCCGGGAACTCCTGACCCCTTACCCTTCACCCCTAACGTTTAATAAGCGAGTAGCAATCCTGCTACGCCGAGTAGCAAAACGACTACGCCTAGCCTTCGCCACGGCAATTTCCCCACCCTGCCGGAACGTCAAGTTTCTCCATAATTTCAGAACCTTTCATTCGATACCACGCTGCCGCTCCGCTGGCATAACCCTTGTAATGTAATTAGCAAGATCATCGTTGACAGGGAACCGCGATGATGGAACAAGATCGAGACAGTACGATCACAGCTTTTGGAGGAACCGATGCTGGCAAAACTAACCGTGGCCATAGTCGCAGCTTTCGTTCTCACCCTCACCGCGTTCCCACCCAGCCAGGCGCAGCAGTTGGCAAAGATGCCGAAGATTGGCTGGCTCGCGACCCGATCCGCCGCTTCTGGCACTGGGCTCGATAGATTGCGACGACATCTCCGGCCTCTGGGCTATATCGAGGGCAATAACATCGACTTCGAGTATCGGTCGGCTGAGGATAACCTCGACCGGTTACCTGCACTCGCCGATGAATTAGTAAAACTTAAACTTGACGCGCTTGTCACACCATCGAGCGCTGAAACCCTAGCCGCAAAGAACGCTACCACGACGATCCCGATTATATGTTTGAACGTCGGGGATGCTGTTGCGCTGGGGCTGGTTGCGAGCTTCGCGAAGCCTGGCGGCAATATTACGGGCCTCACCAACTTCACAGATGTCCTCGCCGGCAAACGACTGGAGTTGCTCAAGGAAACTGTTCCCAAGCTGACCCGCGTTGCGGTGTTGTGGTATCCGCAAGATCCTGGTTCCACGCCGCAATGGAAAGAAAGCCAAGTGACTGCAGGAGAATTGGGCTTGCAACTCTATTCTATGGAGGTCACCAGTAGCGACAAATACGAGAGCGCATTCAGAGACGCAATCAAGGCTCGAAGTGCTGCGGTCGCAGTTACGCCGGGACCGTTGAGCATTTCTCACCAAAAACGGATTGCGGATCTCGCGATAAAAAATCGGTTGCCGATAATGACCCCTCGCGCGGATTTAGCCGAGAGCGGCGGCTTAATTTCATATGGACCCGACCGCGATGAACACTACAGGCGTGCTGCTTCGATGGTGGACAAAATTTTGAAGGGCTCAAAGCCCGCTGACCTACCTGTTGAACGGCCAATGAAGTTTGAGTTTGTCGTCAATCTGAAAACCGCAAAGCAGATCGGTCTGACGATTCCGCCGAATGTGCTGGTGCGGGCTGATCGGGTGATTAAGTAGGGCAAAAGTAAAAGTGAAAAAGGCCACCGGGAAATTCTAAAATACGAAGAGACAATGCAGATAAACGAATAAGCGGTTAGGGTACGACGTCTTCAGCGCGAAATAAATTCGGATGGGACGAGCACCTCGAAAGCGTCGATTTTCTTCAGACGCTTGTCATTGGTGATGAAAAGCGTCGCTTCGCCTCGGATCGCCGCGGCGACTTGCAAAGCATCGGGCAGACGGATGCCGTGGCGCGCCCGCACCAGGGCCGCGGCTTCGGCAAGCTTCTCGTCAATGGCCAACATGGTGAGCGTGGAGAAAGATTTCAAGGTGAATTTGATTTCATCGACGAGGGCGTACTTTTTTTCCACCAGAGGTTTTGCCAAAATTTCCGCCAGCGTGATGGTTGATGTGACGGCGTGCAAGCGATGGTTGGCCAAAAGTTCGAACACGGGTTCGAGAAGATCCGCGTAGGGCGCAACATCTTCGATAAAATAGATCAACGGCGCGGTATCGAGCCCGACGATCCGATGCTTTTCTATAGTTCGGCGAAAGTTAAGCGCGTTGCCATTCATCGCGGAGTTTGTCGAGGTAGGCGTCGATCTTGGTGCGATCGCCCCAGGCGCCTTTACCGATACCGCGCAACCGGGCCGCCGGGTTCTTGGGTTTCGGCCGCAGGATTATTCTGTCGCTCTCTACCACCGCGGCTAATTGATCGCCGGGTTTTAGTCCCAAGGCCTGTCGCATCTGCTTGGAAATTACGATTTGTGACTTTTCGTTAAGTTTTAGCACTATTTCCATCTTTGTCACCCATTTTAATGGTTTCGGGTAAAATTAGCAGATATGGGCTACTTTAGCAATTTGTCAGCGGGAGAACGGTAAGGAGGCTCGTAGGTCCGAGAAGATTGGGTGGCGATTAACTTGAAAACGACAAAGCAGATCGGCGTGGCGATCCTGTTCCAGCGCAACTGACCGCGCCGGACTGAATTTAACAATTGCGCCGAGAACTTCGCCGCCGTATAGTCGCGCTGTTCGTGTGGACCGGTCTTAGCATCCTATACATGAGGTGCGACAATGTATGACTTGATTCTCAAAGGCGGGCGGATTTACGACGGCTCGGGGTTGCCGTCGTTCAATGGCGACGTGGCCATTCGCGACGGCAAAATTGCCGCCATCGGTAGAATCAACGAAGCAGCGGAGCGCGTGCTCGACGTTGGCGGCCTGGCGGTCGCGCCCGGGGTCATCGATTTTCACACTCACTTCGACGCCCAGCTTTGGTGGGACCCGCTCGCTTCATCATCGAATGAACATGGCGTCACCACCGTGGTCACCGGCAACTGCGGCTTGACGCTGGCGCCGTGCAAACCGGAGAGCCGAGATGCCTTGATCGGCACTTTCGTGCGCGTCGAAGCGATGCCGCGGGCGAGCCTGCAAGCGGGCATTCCCTGGCAGTGGACGACACATGCGGAATATCTCAACGCGCTCGAGCGCCAGCCGCTCGGCTTGAACGTCGCGACGCTCATCGGTCACTGCGCCGTGCGCCAACATGCCATGGGCGAAGCCAGCGTCGAGCGCGAAGCCAAGGACAGCGAAATCGCCGAGATGGAGGAATCGGTCCGCCAAGCTATGGCGGCTGGCGCCTTCGGGTTTTCGACGAACTCGAACCAAAGCCACTATCGCGAAGACGGCAAGCCGGTGGCAAGCCGATTCTCCAGCTTGGAAGAAATCGCCCGCCTGTGCCGCGTCGTCGGCGAGTCCCAGCGCGGCTTGGTGCAATTCACCCATGGCGCCTTCGCCACGCCGGAGCATGTCGCGCACATCAGCCAATGGTACGACACGATTTTACAGGAAACCCGCCGGCCGTTGATCGGTGAAAGCATCCGCCACCGTTGGAGCGAACCCGAGCTATGGCGCAAACAGTTGCACGACGTCGAAGCGCGTGCCCGTCAGGGCTACGCCGCCTACGCCATGACCAGCACGCGCCGATCAATGCGCCGCTGGACGCTCAAAGACGGCGCTCGTCTCGATATCATCCCGGCGTGGAAAAAACTTTCGGCGTTGCCGATCGCCAAACGAATGGAGAAACTGCGCGATGCCGCCGTGCGCGCGGAACTGGCGGAAGAAACCGTCGATGGAAAACCGATAGATTTCTCGCGCCGCTGGGATTTGATCGGCGTCAATAAAGCAGCGCGCAAAGAAAATCAAAGTCTCGAAGCCAAAAGCATCGCGGAGATCGCCACCGCGCAGCATAAGTCACCCATCGATGCCATGCTCGATCTCGCCCTGGCGGAAGACTTGGAAACCACTTTCGAAGATTCGACGACCCAGGGCGACGAGCAAGCGGTCAAAGAAATCTTCTGCAACCCCAACGTCCTGCTCGGCCAGTCCGACGCCGGTGCCCATGTCGCCAGCGGCAATCCCGGTTTCGGTTACGCAACCTTGATGCTCGCCTATTGGGTGCGCGAGCGAAAGCTCATGACACTCGAAGACGCCATCAAGAAACTGACGTTCTTGCCGGCGTCGATCTTCGGCATCCACGACCGCGGCCTGCTGCGCCGCGGCCTTGCCGCCGACATATTTGTCTTCGATCCTGAGAGGATAGACTTAGCCACGCCGGCAAAAGTCAATGATCTCCCCGAAGGCGCGCCTCGTTTCGTTCAAGGCGCCAAGGGAATTCATTACACGATTGTTAACGGCAAAGTGCTCATGGATAACGGCGCTCACACTGGCGCCTATCCCGGAAGAGTACTGCGGAGTTCGTGAACACGAATATAATTTTCTCGCAAAGGCGCAAAGACGCCAAGGCGACGGGCGATGCCCGTCATCCCGAGGGAACACGAGGGATCTAAGAAAGATTTCTCCCAGGGGTCGAAATGACAACAATTCCGAACTTAGCGCCTTTGCGAGAGACATTCCGAATTTCAGAATTTATCTAGATCTGCTCAGCGCAGCCCAAAAATCTCTTTCCACAACTTCTCATACTTCGGATAATCTTTGATGTCGTCTTCGCCCACCGGGTAAACTTTCGCCGGCCGGGTTTTTTCCGTCGGCTCGACTTTCGGATGGGCCGGCAATCTGCCGCCAAGAGCGTAGATTTTTTGGCCTTCTTCGCTCGCCGACCAGCGGGCGAACAACAGTGCGGTATTGGGATGCGGTGCACTTTTCATAATCGCCGTGGCGTCGATGTCGCCGGTGCCCTCGGTCAGCATATAGTCCACCGGCGCGCCTTTGCGTTTGCGCACCGGATAATGGTGCGAATAGCAGGTCAAACAGGCGGCGGCCTGTCCGGCGACCAACAGTTCGGCCAACTGCGAATGGCCTTTGTGAAATTCCAGATTGTTGGCGGCGATGCGCTTGAGCAGCGCCACGGCCTTGTCGTCGTTTTTGTATTTGTGCTTGGCCAGGCCGAGCAGCAATTGGAAATCTCGCGGCTCGGCGATCAAACGATTTTTCCAACGCGGATCGGCGAAATCTTCGAACTGCTTGGGCTCTTCGTCTTTTTTTACCTTCGAGGTATTCCAAGCCGGCACGATGTAAATCAAGTCGGTGGCGAGCCACCCGGTGCCTTTGAGTTCATCCGGATAGGCAGCCGCTTCCGGGTAGAGTCGGTCGAGAAACAATCCTTGGCCTTGGACCCGCATGAGGCCGTCCAGCAAAGTTTGAAAAACATCGGCGAGGATCCGTCCGCCGCGCGATTCCGCGATGATCCGCGTCGCCAACTGATCCGACGTCGCGTCCACATGGTTCACTTTGATACCGGGAAAACGCTTCTCGAACGCCGGCAAAATGATCTCGGCATTGACCTGCGCCAAGGTGGCGTAAAAATTCAGCGTGCCGCCTTCGGTGAGCGCCCGCTTATAAACTTCGTCGATAGTTTGCGCCTGAAGGGAGACCACACCGCACATTGACAGCGTTAAGGCTAAGAGAAACTTTCCACTTTTCATCGCAATCCTCCTGTTAAGGCATCCCGTGTTAGATTGAGCGGTGGCCGAACTCTATGAGAGCTGATGCGTACAGCCGATGTAGCAGGTGAAATCATCGATCGTCAAGCTGGCAAGACCCCTTGTTTTCAACCTCACGACACCATGGACTCGTTCAAAAGTTCAAGGTTCAAAAGTTCAATCGGAAGTCCGCCTCCGCCTCCGGCACAGTTGAACTATTGAACCCTTGAACCTTGAACGAATAATTCACGCCCAATACGTCGTCCGATCGATGGGGATATGCTGCAAGACTTCTCCCGGCACGAAGTCTTCCAGCTTGATTCGCGCCATCGCTTCGTCGGGGCATTTCGACACCGGCGAGAACGGCCGGTCGAGCGGCTTGGTGGCGTCGACGATCATGCAGGAAGTCTTGATCTCGTCGTCGAGCGACGGATCGAGCATGTTGCCGCGGAAGATCGGCGGCGTGATCGAGATTTGCAGGTGCGGTTGCACGCGGGTCGCGATCGCCCACAAGACATCGGTCGGATTGAAAACGTCAATATCGTCGTCGAAGACGAAAACATTTTTCGCGTGATCGAAGGTCAGCGCCGCCGCCGCGGCCCGGCCCGGATCGCCTTCGGACATTTTTTTCATGGCAATGAAAATATTGTAGTTCGCCTGCCGGCCGAGCTTGCACACCGCCGTGACGCCCGGCACCGCCTCGCGGCAGCGCCGCAAATACGCGCCCTCGCGCGGCAGATCCATCCACGGCTTGTCGCCTTCCGGCGTGATGACCGACTGGTACATGGCGCCCTTGCGATAATTAATCGCCCGCACTTCGTACTCGACACAACGGACATAGCGCTGCGGGCCGAGATAACCGGGCGCTTCGCCGAACGGCCCTTCGACGACCCGCTTGCCGGGAATCAACGCGCCTTCGATGACGATCTCGGCATCGGCGGGAATCAGCAAGTCGTCGCCCCAGGTCTCCGATGGCGTCAGCCGCAGCGGCTCTTGCAGATAGCCGCCGATGATATCGAACTCGCTGACCTCGAACGGTCCGGTGTAGCAAGCGCCGATGTGATAGGCCGGATGATGGCCCATCACCGTGGCCACCGGACATTCCATATTCTGCTCTTCGTAGTCGCGGTACATGCGCCAGAGATGGCGCGGCGAGGCGTACAGCGCGGTGCGGTTCGGTGACTTGATCTCCATGCGGTGGTACGAGCAGTTGTAAATACCGCTCTTGCGGTCTTTGGTGATGGTCGACAGCGTGCTATAGGGACCGCCGTCCATCTCGTAGTGGCGCATGAACGGCAACTGAAACAGATCGACATCGGCGCCGCGCTTGATGTTCTGCTTCACCGGCGCGTCTTTCTTGTCGATGACGATCGGCGGAATCGGCTTGGCTTCCCGCGCCAGGCAGGCCTCAGCCATCTCACTGCGCGTCAGGCTGCGCGGCATGCCGAGAGCGATCTGGGTCTTTCGCTGCGAAATCTCGCAATTGAGCACAAGCGGGAAGTCACTCACCTGGCCGTGCAAATTGAGCGGCTTGTCGAAGATCGCGATGGGAAACTTTTTCTGCGCGCCGAGGTGCTTGATGATCGCCGTCGCGTCATAATGCGCCGGATCGATGGTCTTGCCGATGTGAACGACTTCGTTAGGAATCTCGCGGCGGCACTCTTCGAGAAACGTGCTCAAGCTCTTCGGCATGGGATCTCCAGGGGACTAATGAATCATGGTTTCACCACGAAGGCACGAAGGACACGAAGGTTCGGATAGAATAAGGGCGGGTTTAAAACCCGCCCCTACGAAAACCTCGTGCTCTTCATGTCATTCGTGGTGATCTGCCCTTTCCGATTTTTGCGTTCTTTGCGCCCTTTGCGGTCAATTATCCGATTCCGAATCTTTCTTTCGGTTGAGGTACCGGTCTTCCGTTTGCGAACTTTGCGTTCTTTGCGGCCAATCTTCAGGTGCTCTACTTCGCCGGATAGCGCTTGGCCATTTCGTTGAAGAAGCCTTCCTTTTCCAGCTCCTGCAAGAAGCTCAGGTCGACGAACTGTTCCGGTTTCGCCGTCTTGGCCTGGGGCATCTGCGGCGCCAGGCGGTCGAGCAGAAACTGCAAACCCTTCAGCGTCGGGTAAGGTTTCTTTGGCGTCGTGGTGACGTAAGCTTGGTAAGAAGTCTCCAGCACCTCGGCATCGTTGGTGCGCATGTATTTGCCGAAGACTTTGAGCGCGCCGGCTTTATTATAAAATATCGAGTGAATGCCTTCGATGTAGCCTTTGAGCGCCGACTTGACGACGTCGCGGTTGCTCTTGATATAAGCCCGCGTCGTCGCCATGCCGTTGCCTTGGACTTCGACTTTAAGATCGGGAATTCGTCACCAACTCGACCAGCCCCATGCGCTTGGCGATGGGCAACGTCGAAGAGTTAAAGACCCCGGCATCGATCTTATTCGCCGACATGGCGGCGATACGCTCCGCGTCGGGACCGCCGGGAATGAGCTGCCAATCCTTGTCAGGGTCGAGCTTGAGATGATTCGCCAGAATGATCGCGGCAAAATGCGTCGCCGCGCCGTAGCCGCTGATGCCGATGCGTTTTCCTTTCAGTTGTTCGAGACGGGTAATTTCCGGGCGGGCGAAAACGGTCGAATCGTAGTAAATCTCCACGCCGCCGATCAGCACCAGATCATGGCCGGCCAACGACGCTTGGACCACCTGGCCGATGCTCATGAGCGGCGGATCGCCGCTCGCCAGGGCTTGAATCGCCATCTGCCCGCCACGGAGAAAAATCGGCTCGACATCGAGCCCGTACTTTTTGAAAAACCCCTCGTCCTTCGCCACCCAAATATGGCCCTGGCGAAAACCCGAGGGAGGGATAACCGAAGCGAACTTTTTTCAGCTCTTGGGCAACGACGGCTGCCGCCATGCTCAATTGAAGACCGAGAATCAAAGCAACAATGAAAAGCTTTTTACCATTCGGTTCCATCACCGACTCCTCCGCAAACCTCAACTATTCACTGCTCCGTCGCATGTGAATGCTAACATTGCGCCCCTCTTGCCTCGCCCGCATCGCGGGCTGGAGCGATGCGTCGAAGGCTCTGTGACGCGTCCAATCATCAAGCTCTTCTAATAGTCCAAAAATCTCCCGGAACTCTTTGATCGATGGCGTTGAACTGGGCGCCGGTTTCCACCGGATTGGTGACCAGTTTCAATTTCGATTGCTCCATGCGCGGCGAGAACGGTTCGATATCCGGCCGCGCCGGGATGCGCCGCAGCGTGCGCAAGCCGCTGCTGGGCCGGTCTCGACAAGAGAAAGTCGACGAACAAGCGGGCGACGTTGGGATGTTGCGGTTTGTTGCTGATTCCCGCCGAGTTGAGGGTGACCACCAAGGGGTTCACCGTATTCACCCACTCGATCGGCGCGCCGCGGGTTTTCATCTCTTCGGTGCGGTGCGCATAGACCACGCCGAGCGGGAACTCGCCGGCGGACATCAGCTGGGCGATCAAGGTATGCCCCTTGCGCCATTGAATGTCCTGTTTAGCGATCGCCCGCATATATTTCTGCGCCCGTTCGCGCCCCCAGGCTTTGTGCAGAGTGCCGAACCAGGAGTACTGCTCTTGGTCGATGGAAATCTTACCTTTCCATTTCGCATCGAGCAGATCTTCCCACTGCTTGGGCGCTTCCTTCTCGCTCACCAGTTTGGTGTTGTAGCCGATGGTCGCGTAGTTGACATAGACGGCGGTCCAATAACCGTTGGCATCTTTGAATTCCGGAATATAACGTCCTGGCTTCCGGCGAACGGTAAGTCATGAGCAACTTGGCATCGGTGAGCGCATCCACTTCGCTGATCGTCACGACATCGAAATCCCAGCGGCCGGCCCGGCCTTCGGTGACGATCCGGTTCAGCGTCTTCTCGCCGCTGGCGCGAATGATCTCGCCTTTGATGCCGTAGGCCTTTTCGAAATCGTCGAGCAGCGGTTTCGACTCGGTGATGTTAGTCGACGTGTACCAAACCAGTTTGCCTTCCTTCTTCGCCGCCTCGACCATCTTCGCGCGCTCGTCGCTCTGGCTCCACGCCAAGCTCGCCGCATACCAACAGGATAATTGCCGCTAGGCCGATCTGCAAAAACCTGCTGCCAGTTACTGTCATCATATATTCTCCCTTCCTTAGATGGTTCGCCGATTTGCGCCCACTGGCGCAAGCTGCGGCGAAGTATAAGGCAAGGATTGCGAAGTCAATTTGGTCAGTGGCAGGGTTGCCAAAGCGACTTGGGTTAGAAACTTTCCGGGCGGCTCATGCCTGCAGCTTCAAATCCTGGCAAAATCAAGCGCGTGGCGACGACGCTGATTCAGGATAGATAGCCCAGCTCGCGCCAGAAACGCCTCCGCCGCGGCGATGGAGCGGCACTTCAAGATGGCCTTCGGCGCTGTCGCGAACCATTTGCGCCATCGGCAGCGGCTCGGCTTTGGCCCAGGGAATCAGCGCTTTGCTTTCTTCCAGCGCACGGCAGAAGTCGCGCACCAAGCCATCGGGCGTGGAGGCGAGGGTGTAGATCGGCCAGCCGCTGAAATCGAGAGTCGGCACATCGGCGCTGAGTTTGGGAAAGCTCTTTTTTTCAATCAAGCCGCGCCGCAATCCGACCGCTTCCAAGCGTTGCAAAAGCGCTTCCGGCAACGACAGAAAATGTCATGCCCAAATCCAGGGCCATATTGCCCCAGGCGCTGGCGCCTTCATCGAAGATCGCGTCGATCTCGCCGCGATGCACCGCGCCGATGCGGTTCTGGCCATAGGGCATGCCGGCGTCGAATTGCACCTCGCCGCCCCAGGAGACGATATCGTCGAGAGTAAAGCCGGCGGCGGCGCAGACATGGTTGATGATGACCTGCAAGGAGTGGTCGGGCTGGCCGCGCAGCGAAAGCTTGAGGGGAAACTTGCGGTCGCGAATGTCGGCGATCGATCTCAAACCGGTCGCTTGTTTGACGGCGAAGACCATTTGATCCAACGCCGGCAGCACGGCGATGATTCGCAGCGGAATCGGCGCTCTGAACGGCGCGCTGCCCAGAGCCGCCAGTTTGAGAATCATGCCCGGATTGATCATGGCGAATTGGACCTTGCCCGCGGCCACTTCATGGATCGTCGCCGGGCTGTCGCTGCCGAACAGAGTCAGCGGCCAGTCGTCCGACCCTTGCTCGCGCAAACTGACGCGCGCCTGGAGCAGCGGCCAATCGCGCCGGTTGACCAGCGCCGAAGCGACCTCCAGCATCAAGCGCGAGCGCGTCGTATGCGGATGGGTCAGCATCCGCGTCGGCTTCAAAGTAAATTCGTTATCGCTCATATGGGTTCTACCAAGACTCGGAGATTCCTCCCGCAAAGGCGCAAAGACGCCAAGTTCGGAATCGTTGTCATTTCGACCTCGCAATCGGCGACTCCGGAAGATCTCTCGCTAGATCCCTCGCCTCGCTCGGGATAACGGAGATCCCGTCACCTTTGCGCCTTCGCGCCTTTGCGGAAATAATCTGAATCTATTTTGCGGACTTTGCGTTCTTTGCGGCTAATTCCCGTCACTTCCCCTTCAACTCGCGATAGACTTCTCGCGCCAAGCTGAAATCCGCCACCCGCGAGATCGGCACGGATTGTTTGCTGTTGGAAAGTCTCAAACTTTCTTCGATGCCCATTTGCAGCGCCTGGTCCGAGGAGATGCCGTTGTCCGACCAAGTCTTGATCGTCAGTTCGAAGGCTTTCTCGGCCACCTCTCGTTCGAGTTTCCACTTCGACGCGATCAGCGCGATGGATTCCTGGCGCTGGGCGCGGGCATGGGCCATGCCGCGAAAAGCCACGGCGATCATTTTCTTAATCTGATCGGGCCGTTGTTGCAGCCAGCGGTCGGAAACGCCGTAGCCGCCGTTGATGCTCTCCAAAGTGTCGCCCATGAACGCCAGTCTTCTCAGCCCCGTGCGCTCGGCGTGGATATCCACCGGCGTCGTCAGCGTGGTGGCGTCCACCGCGCCGGCGCGCAGCGCCTGAAAGCGATCCGGAGTATTGCCGATGACCCGCAACGTCATCTCTTTGTCGGCATCGATGCCGGCATCTTTGAGCAAGCCGGCGCGACAAAAACGATTCTCCCGATGTCAGGGTCGCGACTCCCAACACTTTGCCTTTGAGCTCCTTGATCGAGCGAATATCCGGCACGCGACATCAAGGAAAACAACGGCCGGTCGTTGTAAACCATCACCAGCTTGACCGGCAGACCGCGCACCGCCGCGTTGAGCGTGGTGCCGGCGAAGATCACGTATTGAATGTCGCCCGAGATCAACGCCGTCACCGCGATGGTCGGCGGAATATTGATCAGCTCGACGTCGAGGCCGGCCTGCTCGAAGAAGCGGTTCTCCTTGGCGACGATCAATGGGAACGGAATCAGCCCGCCCACCGAGTAGCCGATGCGCACTCGCTCCAAGTCTCGGCGTCGCCGCGTCGGCAAGCGCCGGGACGCCGCAAAACAAGGCAAGAATCAGCAGTATGGATCGGACCGATCGATCTAATCCGGTTGATCCGTCCGATCCCATCTTAAAAAGATCCTTCATCATCACGGCCACCGGTTTCGCTGCTGCGGCCGCTTGGCCCAGTAGTCTTCGAACGCTTTCGGCCCGGCGCGCTGGTAGACGCGCCGATGGGTCGCTTGATCGGCTTCGTGCGCCACCACCCGCTCGGAGTATTGCAAGTGCACCACTCGGCCAGCGGCAACGGCTTGTTCCGCCGCGACCATATCTTCCAGGAATTGGCGCAGCTCACGGTGATTCGCCATGTTGCTGCGAAAAACCAACCGGCCGTCTTTGTGAATCACGAACAGCGCGTTGGGCCAAACGCCGTAGGCACGGTGAATCCGGCCATCGAGGTGATCGACGATGATCGGAAAATGAATATCCTCCAGCCGCTGCAACTCACGGGCATAGGAAAGTTTTTGCTCGAAGCTCCTGTGCGCGCCGTAATTCTCCGCCGGGTGCGACTCGCGCGTGTAAAGCAAGAAAAACGCCACGCCTTGGGCGGCGAAGTCAGTTTGCAGTCGGTTGAACTCCGGCACCTCGAAGGCGCACATCGGGCTGGTCACAGCGCCGGTCATCATCACCACATGACTGCGGCCGCGAAAGTCGCTCAGCCGGACGATCTTGCCGTCCAGCGCCGTCGCTTCGAACTCCGGCGCGGCGACACCGACCTGTGCCGGCAGAGTCTCGCCCGGATTGGTGACGCTCGCCCCGGCGGCGAATTCTGTTAGGTTATAAGCGCGTTCTTGTTCGTTCATCGGCGCCGTCGACTTTCACCGGCTCTGCTCGCGGTACACGCCGATCGCTTCGTGCAGCGGCCGGTCGGTGGTGGAAAACAACACCGCGGGCGCGGCCGAAGTATTCTTGTGGCGGTGCCACGACCAGTTGGGCACGACGAAAAAGTCGCCCGCTTCCCAGACGAGCTTCTCGCCTTCCACCTCGCAGACGCCGCTGCCTTCCACTGCGTAGTAAAGTTGGTTCGAGGTATGGCGGTGCTCGGCGGTCTGTTGATTAGCGTCGAGCATTTGGATCCAGCAGGAAAAAGTCGGGAAAGTCGCACCGCCGGTGACCGGATTGCGATACTCCAGACAGCGGCCGTCGAATGGGCTGGCGCTGTCGGCGAGCATTTCCGCCAGCGCGCGCCGGGTCTCAGTCCATTTGTACACCAGCGATTTCAACGGCTGTCCGGGCGGCGCGAGCAAGCCGGGATTGCGCAGCGTGGTGTCCGCCGGGCTGTTGTAAAGCCGCACATCTTCGGCCGGATGGGGTTCCTGAAACATCGTCCGCAACATGCGCATCAGGCCCGAGTCCAGGCCGTCGATCCAGATCGCGTCGCGCTCGGTTTCATTGATGTGATTATGCCAACCCCAGCTCGGCTGAATCACCAGGTCGCCGCGCTCCATGACACACTTCTCGCCGTTGGTGATGGTGTAGACGTTGGCGCCGCCGTCGATGACGAAGCGCATGGCGGCGTTGGTATGGCGATGGGAGTAGACCGCTTCGCCGGCTTTGACCAGCTGCACCGCCAGGTTGAGCGTATGGCTGGTGCTCTCGTTCATGTTCGGATGAACCAGACTGATGGCCCGGCGCGCGCCTTTGTAGTTGGTCGTGATCAGTTGCCCGGCCGCTTCAAGACCGGCGCGAATCTTTGCCCACTTCCAAAGAATCGGCTTGCCGAAGGGCGCCGGCTCGCGCCGAATCGATTCCTCGCGCGCCCACAGGCCGCGCAAATTATCCTTCGCCAGTTCGTCGTCGAGATTTTTCAGATCGTTGGATTTGCGCTGTAGTCACAATCGCTCCTTGGTTCACCGAAACTCATGAACCGTCTACGAAGCATCTCGATGCGACCACCCAGTATCGACAGAACATGCAGCGGCGCGCCGATTGTTGGGTCATTTCGACCGCAGGGAGAAATCTGCTCTTAGCCATCGGCCAAGTGAAAATACTTCACCGCGTTGCCCACGGTCATTTTCCAGATCTCGTCTTCGCCGACGCCGGCGAAGTTTTCCGCGAGCACGCGGCGCGAGTTGGGCCAGTCCGATTCGAGATGGGGAAAGTCGCTGGCCCACATCACTTTGTCCACGCCCAACTCCTGGCGCGCGATGCGCACGCCGATGGGATTGCGATTGAAACCCCAGTGGACATACTCGCGGCCATACTCGCTGGGCATGCGTTTCAAACGCGGCAAACCGAGCACGCGCTCGGCCCAATATTGCTGGCGGCCATATTCATTGTCCATCTGGTCGAGCCAATTGGGCACCCAGCCGATCTGCACTTCGGCGACATAAATATTCAGCTTCGGGAAACGATCGAACACGCCGCCCCAGATCATCTGGACGACTTGTTTACTGCCGCGAAAACCATATTTGTTGAATCGCTCGATCACGTCCGGCACATGGTGTTCGGGATCGGTTTGCTTGGCGTACTTGAATGCAGGCGCCGCCACCGCCGGCTGGCCGCGGCCGCGGCGCGGAAAACCGAACTCGACGTGAATCGTCAGCGCCATTTGTAGATCGACCACCGCGGCCCAGAAGGGATCGTCCGCCGGCCGTCGGCTGGCGGTTGCCGGCGGGAAAGTTGTCGATCGCCACCGCCTTGAGACCGATGCGCTTGCAGTGCTGCAACTCGGCGACGGCATCGCCGATGTTGGTGATCGGAATCACGCCGACGCCGATCAAGCGCTCAGGGGAAAAGGAGCAATACTCCTCGGCGAGCCAATCGTTGTAGGCGCGCACCACCGACTTGTAGGCATCGTCGTTGCGAATGCCGCGCCAGAAGCCGGGACCGACGTTGCCGGGAAACAACACTTCGGCGTCGACACCGTCCTGGTCCTGCTCGCGCAAACGCTGCTCGGGCGAGCCGGTGCCGGGGGAGCTTTCATAATTTTCACCGGGAAGCGGATCGAAGGGGCGCCGTTCTTCATAGGGCAGGCCGCAGGAGATGTTGGAGATCAAACGCTCCAACGGCTGGCCTTCCTGCAGCACCGCCAGAGTGCCGTCTTCGAGAGTGATCACCTTGGGCGCGCGGTCGCGAAACTTCTCCGGCACACGCTTGGCGTAACGGTCGGGACGTATTTCTAGGTGGGAGTCGGCGGAAATGCAGTGATACTTCATAAATCCTCGCGTCAGTCGGTCAGCGCCCGGATTACACCGGCGCACCGGGGTTGTCAACGTGCGCCGGCAAGGCGGCGACCGTAAATCTGTCATTTCGAGCGCAGCGAGAAATCTTTCTTGCTCACCGCAGCCGAGCCGAAATCGAACTGACCTGACCCGGCAAATCCCCTGCCGGCCCTGCGACTTGAATTCCGCCGCGATTGGAGAGTATGTAATTTTTACTTCACCCGCGCGCGAAAGGATTTGCCAATGTTGACCCCGATGTTAACCATAGACGCCGACGCCCATGTCCTGGAGACCGAACAGACCTGGGAGTATATGGACGGAGCCGATAAGAAATATCGGCCCAAACTCGTCGGCGCCACGGACGGAGACTCCAAGGACGAATACTGGCTGGTCGACGGCACGTTGCGCTTGAAGTCCGGCAACGTCGGCCGCAACACGCCGCAGGCGTCGCGTGAGATGCGCGACGTGCCGACGCGCATCAGAACATATGGACGAGTTGGGCGTGCGCATTCAAGTGCTCTACCCGACGTTGTTTCTCATACCGCTCACGCCGCGCCCGGAAGTCGAGCTGGCGCTCTGCCGCAGCTACAATCGCTGGCTCGCCGATATCTGGAAGCAAGAACCAGAACGATTGCGCTGGGCCGCCGTCGTGCCGCTGATGTCGATGGAGCAAACCCTCGCCGAGGCGCGCTTCGCCAAGGAAAACGGCGCCTGCGCGATTTTCATGCGCGGCACCGAGGGCGACCGGCTGTTGAGCGATCCGTATTTCTTCCCGCTCTACGAAGAGGCCCAGCGCTTGGACATCGCCATCGGCGTCCACGCCGCCAACGGCAGCGCGACGCTGTATAACTATTATAAATACGAAAGCGTCGGCTTCTCTAAGTTCAAGCTCAATTGCGTCGGCGGCTTTCACTCCATGGTGATGGACCGCATCCCCGACCGCTTCCCCAAGCTGCGCATCGGTTTCTTGGAAATCAGCGCCGAGTGGCTGCCCTACACCTTCACCGATTTGAAAAAACGCTTCCGCCTGAAGAATCAAGAACTCCATGCCGACTTCTTGAAGCACGACCGCATCTTCGTCGCCTGCGAGACCACCGACGATATTCCCTACATCGTCAGCAAGTTGGGCGAAGACAATATCGTCATCGGCTCCGACTATGCCCACGCCGACAGCGCCACCGAGTTGATGGCGATCCACAATCTCAGCGCCGACCCGCGCCTGACGCCCGCGCTGGCGAAAAAGATCGTCAGCGATAACGCCAGGGCGCTGTACGGGCTGTAGTAGAAGAAATGAAATCGGCAGATTGGCGCAATGAACCTAGCGCGGCACAGCCGCAACCAAATGGGAAAGAGTTTTTACCACGAAGTGAATCATGATCTTACGCACGCCCACAGATAATGAAAATACCGGAAGCCATTCCTTAGACTCGTCATGCCGGCGCAGGCCGGCATCTAGGGGCGGGAAGGGGATGGATAACGGCCTGCGCCGGTATGACGGAACAGAGAGTCGTTATCGATGCGCAGATCATCGCTGCACGTGTATTTTCGAAGGAGCTCACGAAGGACACGAAGGGTTCGGAGAATTATTTCTCCGAACTTCGTGCTCTTCGTGTTCTTCTTGGTGAGATGAATTTTTCCTATTGAGCGCGACTACTTACGGACACCGATCCGGAAAATTTGCGCAAGCTGCGCAAACTGTTAGGTATTGCAGTGCAGAGAACACAAAAAATGAATTCCGAAATTTAGGGACGGGATTAAAACCCGCCCTTTTCGGTTTGCGACGGTCAGGACCATTCTCGAAGGCATGGAGAAACTTCCTGGCGCCAAAGGCGCCGATCCACGCGGTTTCGTCGACTTCACGATATTGGATGAGTTGGAGAAAGAAGGCTTCGTCAAAAATCTATACAAGAACTAAATCTGCTTCGGTGGTCATTCCGAGGCGCAGCCGAGGTAGCTCGACCGCGAACTGCGACAAGCCAAGCCGCCTGGGCCAGTAAGGAGATAACATCATGCGCAATTTTTTATATCGCGCGCCATTCTCGCTCATCGCCGCGCTGCTGTGCGCCGGCTCTGCCTCTAGCCCAGACCATCAAAGTCCCCTACGTCTCGATCTCCGGCTTTCAAGCGCCGCTCTATCTCGGCGAACGCGCCGGACTATTCAAGAAAAATCAGCTCGACGCCCAGTTGATCTACATGCCGGGCGGTTCGCTGATCGTGCAGACCTTGCTGTCCGGAGATGTCGGCGTCGCCAGCCTCGCGCCGCCGTCCGCGGTAAGCGCCTGGGCCAAAGGCGCCGAGCTCGCCATCGTCGCCGGCGGCATCGAGCGGGTGCTGAACGTGCTGATGGTCAATCCGAAAATAAAAAGAGTCGACGAACTCAAAGGCAAACGCGTGGCGATAAGCCGCTTTGGCTCGCTCTCAGATACCTCCCTGCGCGACGCGCTGGCCCACCACAAGCTCAAAACCCAGGATATTTCCATCGTCCAGATGGGCGGCCTGGGCGAACGCATGGTGGCGCTCACCTCCGGCATCGTCGACGGCGCGGTGTTAAACGTCGACCAATTGTACCAAGCGGAGAAGCTGGGCTTTCACGTGCTCATCGACATGCGCAAGCTGCCGCTCAACTATTCGACCCAAGGCATCGTCGTCAGCCGCGAGTTTCTTCGCGTTCAGCGCGCCGTTGTCAAACGATTTTTAAGAGTTTATATCGAAGGCATCAAGATTTTTAAGACCGATAAGGAATTTTCCATCGAAACTTTGGGCCGCTACATCAAGACCAACGACCGCGAAGTATTGGCCAAGACCTATGACTTCTACCGCGAGGCGTGGGAGAGCGTACCGACCGTCAGACGCGAAGGCATTCAGCAAGCGTTGGACAGCATCCCCGAAGGCAAGAATCCTAAGTTGAACCTCGATAGCCTGATCGACAATTCGCTGATCCAAGAACTGGACAAGGAAGATTTCCTGAAAGCGCTCTATCCCGAAGGGCTCAAGCGCTAACGCGGCACTAGGCGCCACCTCAGCACCATTTGACAGCGCACCGCTGCAAACGTTAATTGAATCTGGCAGCTCATCCACAGAGGAGAAATCCATGCTCAAAACCATCGGCTTGATCGAGGGTCACTATGAATGTCGTTCGCTGGATGAAACCCTGCCGGTGTTCACCGACCTGCTGGCCATGGAGATCGTCGAGCGCAAAGCGGGTCAAGCCACGATCAAACATCCCAACACCGATTGGCGCCTGATCGTCCACGAAGGCGGCCCCGGCGCGCCGGAGAAAACCTTCGACAACCACTACGGCTTTCGCGTCGCCACGCACACTGAGGTCGAAGCCGCATGGGAATATGTCGAAGCGCACAAAGACAAGTATCGCATCAGCAAGATTACCAAACCGCAGAGCGCCCACTTCGCCTACTCGATTTATTTCCACGAGCCCGGCGGCAATCATTTGGAGATCGAATATTACAATCCCGGCGGCGCGCTGCACGGGCGCTCGCATACGGCGGGCCATTGGGACAACACTTTGAACAGCGAGCGATTCCCTGGCCGCGGCTACGTGCCGCAGGCTTTTACCCACGGCACGCTGCAGTGCGACGACATCGAGCGCAGCCGGCGTTTTTACGTCGAAGTGCTCGGGCTGGAAATCGCCGCCGGTTTCAATACCGCCCAATACATCAAACATCCAGCGACGCCGTGGTATCTCGTCGTCCTGCAACGCAGCCCGCGTCAATACTTGGCGCCGGTCAATCGTTTCACCTTGCAACTCGGCACGGCGGCGGAAGTCGAACAGGCGCACCGCGAGTTTGTGTCGAATAAGAAGTCGCTGGGCCTAAACGAAATCACCGACATAGACCGCGCCGACGGCACAGTCAATTTCATCTTCAGCGATCTCGACAAAAATTGGTGGGAACTCACAGCCAATGGTTAACCCCATGATGAAACTTGCACAGCTGACCTGTTGTCTATTGGTTGTCTGCGTCGCCGCCGGCGCACAAGCCCAAGCGCCGTTTTACGAAGGAAAAAATATCCTCTTAGTCAGCGGCACCGACGCCGGCGGCGCCGGCGACCTGCGCACGCGAGCGCTCCTCGCACCGCTGAAGAAACATATTCCCGGCCAGCCCAATATCGTCATGCAATACATGCCCGGCGCCGGCGGCCGGAGAGCAGCCAATTATCTTTACAAGTCGGTGAAACCCGACGGCTTGACCATGGGTGCCATGATTACCGGCATGATTCAGGGCACGCTGTTCGGCGAAAGCGACGTGCTCTACGACATCGACAAGTTCATCTATCTCGGCTCCCACGCGCGCTACGCGCCCTACGGCTTCATCAGCCGCAAAGGCGCCGGTTTCACGACCAAGGAAAAACTCGCCGCCGCCACTGGAGTGCGCATCGGCGCTCCCTCCGTCGGTCACAGCCTGTACACCATGGCGCGGCTGTTCGCTTACATGTTCGAGCTAAAAGAGCCGCGCTTCGTCACCGGCTACACGCCGCGGGAGATCGACTTCGCCTTGGAGCGCAACGAGATCGACGCCCGAGTGAGCATCCTGGACAGCTTGCTGACGCGTAATGCCCATTGGCTCGATAAAGATATGGTGGACATTAACGCCACCATGGACATCCCCAAAGATATCAGTTTCAGCCATCCGCGGCTGGCTAAACTTATCGAGATCGAAGCCCTGGCTAGGTCTAATCAGGAACGCCGATTGATCGCCCTATTTCGCGGCGCGCGCGCCACCGGCCAACCGTTTGTCCTCCCGCCCGCTACACCGCCTGACCGAGTAAAGATTTTACGCGAAGCCATGCGCAATGCCTTCGCCGACCCCGATTACGTCAAGAGCTACGAGAAACTCACCGCCGAGCCGGCCATGTCGATCGCCCCGGAAGAGTTCGAAAAACAGCTGCGCGAAATCCCCCGTGAACCGGAGATTATCGATCTATTCAAAAAGCTATCCGGCCCGGGGCCGCTGCCGAAGCGCTAGCCGCTAACATCACATCGTTACCCATAAGTTTCGGCTGGACACGGCGGGTGCGGGAGAGTCTACGAATTATCGTAAAGCACTCAAGCCGCGGCGGGTTTTCCGGTCCCCCTCTTTGGAAAAGAGGGGCTAGGGGAGATTTGTCGCGCCTACGCAGCTCCATTTATAGAACTGGAATGCCGCGCTGGTGCTAAAGAAACCGCCCCACGCCACAACCAAATCCCTCTCAATCCCCCTTTTCCAAAGGGGGAAGGGGTAACTATGAGGCCTCTGCTTCAACCCCCGTGTCCAGCCAACAAGTTGGGTCCGCATGATCAGGGTAGTAGGCGAGATATCTCAAGGCAGCCGCAGTAACAGAATCCCAGCGACGACCAGCGCGACGCCGCCAAGCATTCGTGCATTGAGTTGCTCGGCGAATAGGAAGTAGCCAGCGATTACCGCGAGCAGCGCCTCAAGCCCGAGCACGACGACGTAACTCGATCCGAGCGCTTCCTGTTTCATCGCCCAGGCCTGGATCAGCGCGCCGGCGCCGAAGAGCGCGACCAGCGCCAGCGCCGGCAACCAGCGCGTCAGTCCGGCGGAATGTTTCATGAACACGCCGCCGGCGACGTACAAAGCCGCGGCGAGAGCATAGAGCGCCAGCGCTTTCATTTGAGTTTGCCGTAAAGCGAAGAACTAAGTTCGTCTGGCTGGCAAGCTTGGCCTAGGCGCCGATCAACTTGAGTTTGTTCTTGGCGTTCTTGCCAATCTTGTTGCGCGGGAATTTCTCCGCGACATGTTCGAGCAGATCGATGCCCAAACCGCGTTCTTGGCCGGCCCGTTCGACCAGGCTGAAACCCAGGGCAAAAAGATCTTCCGGCGCCAGGCTTTTTTCTTTTCTCAAAGTTTCAAAAACCGGATAGGCGGAGCCGCGATAAAGACCGGTCAAGAGCTCCACGGCTGGATGTTGGCGATTGGTCGCCAGCGTGTGCGCATGCAGTTTCAACTGCGCCAGTGCCAACGCATAGCGATGCTCAGCTTTGAACTCGCTAAAATCTTTGAGCGGAGTCAAGAATCCCAGCGCTTCTTTGTATTTCTTGGTCTTAAGCAGTTTGACGCCCTGGTCCGCCAGCCGGTCGTAGACCAACGCCACATCGGCGCTTTTGAGGACATGCAGAAACGCCGTCTGAATCCGCTCTTCGCCGGCGATCGCTTGGTGCAACCGTTTCCACAGGCCGTCGAGCGTGTCTTGGCGCCACTTGCCTTCGAAGGACGGCAGCAGCTCGGCGATGCTCCACGCCTTGCTTGGATCTTGGCAAGCGGCGAGATCTTTGAGCAAAACATTTCGCGCTTCGGGAATCCTGCGCAGCGAACTCGCCGCCACGTCGCGCTTGCGATAGTCCGGATCGCCGAGCTCCTCGACTAAGGTGCGAATGCTCGCCGGCGTGGCGACGTCGCCCATTTTGCGCAGGGCGAATTTTTGCAGATCCGAGTGCGGGCTTTGCATCAGTTTGGCCAAGAGCGAGCGGGAATCCTCGGGCAATTCATGGGCGTCGAGCAGATCGATGACCAGCCGCGTCACCTCGGAGTATTCGGCTTCTTCAAGTATCGGCAGCAGTTTGGCGTACTCGTCTTTGCGCAGCTCTTGCTCGCGCAGGCAACGGAGCAAGCCAACCAAAGCATGGGCGCGCACCGCCGGATGGTGCTCGGCGCCGATGTATTTGAAAAGCCAGCGGCGCGCTTGCGGCCGGCCCAGTTGGCCGAGCAGCCGCATGGTTGAAACCGCCGCCGGCCGTTGCTGTTTGACATCGAGCTTGGCCGCAAAGGCTTCGACTTCATCGTAGAAGCCATCGAGTTCCTTAGTCTCCATCTCGCGCAGCGCCGGCGTCATCAAGTCGCATATGACTTTGTTGGTCTCGTCCGTGCCGGCGCTGAGCATCTGCAGCAGCCCCTTCAGCGCCGCCTTACCGCGCACCGCGGCGAGCACTCGCGCACCGTTCAACTGCCAGGTCCGCGAAGCCTCCTTCGACTGCTGGACTAACAACGGCACCGCCGCTTGGCCGATGCCGGTGAGCGAACGCACGGCGCGCTCCTGCATCTCTTTGTCACCGTCGTCGAGCATCTTGAGCAGTTGCGCGGTATTGCTCTTCGGCTGCACTTCTTCAAAATAGCGCAGCGCATAATCCTTGAGCACCGGATTGGCGCTGTCGAGCATGGTGCCGACAAGTTTTGCCGTCGCCGCGTTGCTGATTTTCAATGCACCCAACACGAGCAACGCCGCGCAGCGTTGCTCGACGGTGCCCTTTTCCACGAGGGCCAGAAGGTCTTGAAGCGTGTTGTCCATATGCTTATCTCAATCGTAAATCCACGGTAAAAGTCAAGGCGCGCCGCTGCGGCCGTTACGGGTTACGGGTTTCGAGTTTTGGGTTCAACTCGAAACCCATAACGCGAGACCCGAAACTTTTCGGATTGCTTGACTCTGAAACAGATTGCCGATACGAACGGCGAAGTCCAAGGAGAACATATGTTTTATCCAGATCTTTCCCCGTTCGGCGTCGACATGGAGCGTTTGAAACGCGACCGTTTAACCCGGCTGCAAGGCGAGATGAAGCGGCAAGGCCTCGGCGCGCTCTTGCTGACCGATTTTTTGAATATCCGCTATGCGACCAATACCGTCATGATGTTGGGCCTGCGCGCCACCGGCATTCAACGCTTCGCCCTGATCCCCGTCGCGGGCGAGCCGATCGTCTGCCAGCGCGAGCTGTCGCGCAAGAGCGACTATCGCAGCGCGCGCTTCGATGCCTACATGTTCGCCATGCGCCCGCCCGTCGCCACCGAAGACTTTGTCGATCAGGCGATCGCCGGCCTGAAGGAACTGGGCGTTGCCGGCGAGCCTGTCGGCGTCGATTATCTGAACTTGACGGCGATAGACGGATTGAAAGCCAAAGGCGTGAACCTGGTCGACGGCTGCCAGGCCGTGCACCAGGCGCGCGTCGTCAAGACAGTCGATGAATTGCAACTGATCCGCTGGACGACCCAAGCCAAGGCCAAGGGGTACGATCTGGTGCGCGGCGCGCTGCGTAAAGCCGATCCGCCGGAAGATCAGTTGAGCCGCATCATGCTCGATTATTTAATGGATCAAGGCTTCGAAGCCGGCAGCGAATTTATTTCAATCTACGATTCCTCGACCATCGACTCGCGGCCGCACAACGAGCCGATGGGCGCCGATCTGGTGGTCAAAGAAGGCGATCTTAGTCATCTGCGACGCCACCGTCGCCGGCCCCGGCGGCTACTACAGCGACTTCTGCCGCACCTTTAGCCGCGGCGCGCCGACGGCCGAAACTAAACAGCGCTACAAAGAAGCCTATGGTTCGCTGCAGCAAGCGATCCAGTTCGTCCGCCCAGGCTCCTGCGCCGAGGCGTTCAAATCCTTCGGCAAAGGCGCCAGCGCCCGCCTGCCCGGCTTCGACGGCTTTCACGGCGTCGGTTTGTGTATTTATGAATCGCCCTGGCTGCGCGGCGGCGATCCGGAAAAGTACATGATCTCGCTGGAAGAAAACATGATCGTCGCCTGCGAGATCAACCACTACCCGGTCAAGCTCGAACATCTGATGCGAGTGACCAAAGACGGCGGCGAGATCCTGTCAGAGTATCCGGTCGACCCGGAACTGGTTCCGGCCTAAGAAAGATTTGCCGCAAAGAACGCAAAGTTCGCAAAAAAGAAGGGGCGCAGCATGCTGCGCCGCTAAGAATCCGATGTTCCTTTTTGCGCCCATTTGCGCTCTTTGCGGTTAATCGAATCCGCATTCGCGAATCCTCTTGCTGCGCTTTCACTTCGTGACCTTTGTGCTCTTTGTGGTTAAATCATCCGATCAATCGAAGAACGCCAGCGTGCGCATCTCGATACTCTCGCGCGCCGGCGCGATTGACCGGGACTGTTGGGATCGTCGAACGCGGCATGGGCGGACCAGCGCGCGCGGCCGTCTTTCATCGAATCGTAGCACTTGAAGACGATCGCTTCGTCAGTCTGCATGTTGGGAAAGTAGAACCAGCGATGGTTGGGATTGTGGGTGAGATGATAGATCTCGCCGACGCGGTCTGGATAGCGCCTTTCGGTGCCGATCAAATCTTTAGCGGCGATGCTTTGCGAATCGGCGATCGCCAGCGGCGCGGAAACCACCGGGTTACGCACCGGCCGCCACACTTGAATCACGCTGAAACGTTTTTGCATCAACGCCTCAGCTTCTTCCTGCGGCAATAGATCGCGCACCCGCTGCGGCCCCGACCATTCCGTATAGTCGTTGTGCACGCTGCGCACCGGCCGGCTGGCGAATTTTTCTTCGCGCACTGCGTCATTCTCCGCGCGCAGCGTATGATCGAAAACCAAGACCCGCGCCGCCCCGGTCGCCCGCTTTACCAGTTGTTCGATCTCCGGATAGTAAACCCGCTTCACTTCGTCGTCGTTGTAGAAATCCTTCATCTTGGTTTCATGTTTGACCAAGAGGAAGCCTTCCTTGTCGAGGGAGAATCCACTCGCCAGCCGGCCGTTGCGGATCGTCACCGCATGCGCCTGGTAGTTTCCGGTATTGCTGGTGACCCGCACTGCGCCCGGCAAGTTGGACTCGGTCACCGGTTTCTCACCGCCTGGAATGATGTAATTCAACGTCGATTGCACCGACTCTATTTGTGAATTCTGTTCACCGGCCTGCAACATGAGAGACCTCCGTCGATTACTGTTGGTTCTGACGCCTTGAACGTTTTGAACTATTTGAACGGTTTGAACGAGTCCATCCCAATCATGATTTTCGCCCGAGCTCGCGCAACGCCTTCTGCCACTTGGTCGCTTCCCGGTCGTACTGATCCGTAGTCAAGCCCGCCTCGGGATACCAACGCTTGAAGCCAAAGTCTTTCGACGGGCTGCCGAACTGCAAGTCTTCGAGAATTTTCTGTCCTTCCGGGCTGAGAATGAAATCCGCCATCAGCACCGCGGCATGGGGATGAGGCGCCTGATAGACGATCGAAGTCGCGCCGGCATTGGTCGGCACACCTTCCATCGCCACCCAATCGATCGGCGCGCCTTTGAGCTTTGACTCCATGGCATGATCGCGAAAGATCGACGGCGAGATCGGCACTTCGCCGGAGATCGCCAGGTCGGCCATGGCCCGCCCGGATACGGAATGCAGACTGATATCTTGCGCTTTTAGTTTGCTAGCGAACGCGTCCCCTTTGAACTTCAGAATCGCGCCCATCATGCGCACACCCGTGTCGCTGGTCGTCATACCCAATTTGCCCTTGAGCTGCGGGTTGAGCAAGCCGGCGAAGTTTTTCGGCACCGCGCCGGCGGGAATCGCGTTGGGATTATAGCCGACACCGATGAAGCTCTCGCGATTGACGCCCCAGTAGTAAAGTCCATTGCCGGCTTTTTCCTTGGCATGGGCCGGATATTTTTGCAGATGCGGTGAAGTATAAACCGCCAGGAGCCCATCTTCGCGCAAGCTCTTGAGCAGAGGCAAAGTCGTTTCAATGGTGTCGACCAAATACTGCCGCGCCTTCGCCTCCGCAGTGATGCGCGCCATCAAATCGTTACTCGCCGCCCGGTAGACATCGACTTTGACGCCGTATTTTTTCTCGAACCCCTGGGCCAGTTCTTTGTAGGAGCTGCCGGCCAGCGAGGTGTACCAGGTGACTTTCCCCTCCGCCTTGGCGCCGGCGACGAGAATCTTCTCCCGATCCGCACCGCTATAGGCCACCAGTTCAGACAGCGTGCGAGGCGGCTTGGTTTGCGCCGATACCACGCCGAATGAAGTGCCTAAGATGAATAAAATCGTGATCCCATGTCGTAAGCATGCCACGGCTGTCCCACAACCTCCGGTTAGCTGAAAAGTGCTTGAACCTACCGCAAATCAGCACTTCGTACAAATCAACTTTCCGGATTGCGGCGCGGGAAAATCAGGGGGGCCGTGAATTCCCCCAGGTCGTTTCCGTCTAATCCGTATGAGCTATTGTGCGGTTGAGAATCGACCGGTCATCGTATAAGCGAAGAAGCTGACATTGCGACGCCCGGACGCAGGCAACATCGATTTGCGGTCCAAAACAATACTGTCACGGAGGCGCCTATGAATAAAATGAGTTATGCAGCCGTTGTCATTCTGAGCCTGCTGATCATCGGCTGTGGCTCCAGTAACAATGGGGCTTTCGCCGCGCGCAGCGGGCGAGAAGCGCAACAAAATGAACGGGCGGCGATCGTGGAGCGTTTGATTCCCGAGGAAGGTGCGCTGCCGGAAAATCGCTTGAAGGACGTGCTCGCTGCGATTTCCACGGTCGACAAGGCGTTCGAGATGGAGAATCCCACGCGGGAAAGAGTCCGCCGTCACCTGCTAGACCGAGAAGTTACGACGCTGCGTCGCATCGAGACAAACGTCCGAGCCATCGAAAGGAAACGCAGGGACTAGACTTACGCGAATTTTACATGCCGCGCCCCGCATTGTCATATTCAGCGCTCTGCCGGGTCGTTGACAATGCACGCTAACCGTTCGCGAGAGCAACGCCGGCTGCTTATTGTTGTTGGACTCGCAACGCGCGATAAATCGTCTCGGCACTTACCGGCAGATTAAACAGCCGCACGCCAACCGCGTCGGCGATCGCGTTGGCGATGGCCGCCGGCGGCGCGTTGTTGGCGAACTCGCCGATGGGCTTGGCGTTGTGCGGGCCGACGCCGCCGCCGGAGGTGACTAGAACGGTTTTCAACTCGAACAGATCGGCGATGGACGGCAATTTGTAATCGCCGAGATTATTGTTGGTCACTTTGCCTTGATCGATGACGATCTCTTCCATGAGTCCCTGGCCGACGCCCATCACCGCCGCGCCGTCGATCTGCCCCTGATGCGTCAACGGATTGATGATCGTGCCGACATCGTGGGCGGTGACGAAGCGATGGAGTTTCACCGCGCCGGTCTCGGGATCGACTTCGACCTCGGCGACCTGTGCGCAGATGTACGAAAACTCGTCGGGTGCGCGATAGTCTTCATAGACGGTAACGAGCAGCGGTTCCGCCGTTTGAGCGACAACCCGGCGCAGCAATACTTGTTGGCCCCGGATCTTGGCGCAGCGAAAACTTGCCGCCGTCGAAGTCGATGTCTTCGGCGCGGCATTCCAACATGCGCGCGGCTTGGGCGAGTAATTTTTCGCGCAGCTCGTCGCAGGCTTTGATCATGGCATTGCCGGCGACGTAAGTCATGCGGCTGGCGCGCATGCCGCCGTCACGCGGCGCCGTGTCGGTGTCGCCGATGACAACACGCACATGGTCAATGCCGATTTTCATCCGATCGGCGACCAACTGGCGCAAGATCGTGTGCGTGCCCGAGCCTTGATCGATGCTCGGGCTGACGATTAAGTAGCCGCCGTCCGCTTCGGCGCTGAGAATCACGCCGGTGTCGCCGCCGCTGATATGGCGGCCCGAAAGCGCGATGCCGCGCCCATGATTGGCTTTCTTCGGTTTCTTCCAACCGGCGGCGTCCAGTGCGCCTTGGAGCACTTCACGAAAGCGCACGTCTTTCAACTCTTGACCGACCGCGTCGGCTTCTCCGTCGCTAAGAAAGTTCTTCAGGCGAAACTCAGCGGCATCTATAGCCAGTTCTTTGGCGATGATGTCGGTGTGGCAGTCCACCGCGAATGCCGTCGCCACCGCGCCGGGACTGCGGTAGTAACCGCCAGGGACGGTGTTGGTATAGATCTGCATGAACTCAATGTCGGCGTGCTCGATGCTGATACTGGCCCCCGGCATAGTGCCAGGTCGCCAACGACGTATTGGACTTGAGCGCGCCGTATCCGCCGCTGGCATGGACGGCGCGCATTTGCCGCGCGACCAGCCGGCCGTCGCGCATTACCCCGCTCTTGATCGTGATCACCGTCGGATGCGCCGGATTGCTCGCCGACAGCTCTTCGGCGTAGGTCATGATGAACTTCACCGGCCGCCCGGTTTTCTGCGCAAGAAAATAAAGGATCGGCAAGTCGACACCGTCACCCTTGCCACCGAACTCGCCGCCGACGTTGACCACGTTCATGCGGATGCGCTCTTCGGCCAAACCCAGGCATTTGGATAACTGGCTGCGCACTCCGAAGGGATTTTTCACTCCGGCCCAAACTTGCACGCGGCCGTCCGGCTCAATCGCAACGGTCGCCGCGTGCGGTTCGAGGTAGCCTTGATGGCGCGCCGGTACATTGAAAGTGTGTTCGAATACCAGATCGGCGTCGCGGAAGCCTTGCTCGACATCGCCTTTCTTCCACGCTAATCGCGTGAGACCGTTGCGCAGGTCGGCGGCGAGAATATTCTTCGGCGCGCCATCGTACTCGGCGACATTGTCATGGAGCTGCGGCGCGTCCGGCGCCATCGCTTGCAGCGGATCGAACACCGCGGCAAGAATTTCGTAATCGACGTCGATCAATTGAATGGCTTCCTCGGCGGCATCCACGGTCTCCGCCGCCACCGCCGCCACCCGGTCGCCGATGAAACGCACTTTGTCCCAGCACAGCACCGGCAAGTCGCGAATCTGCTTGCCGATAAGCAGCCCGCGCACATCCGCGCCGGTGATAATCGCCTTCACCCCGGCAACTTTCTCCGCCTTGCTGGTATCGACGCGGACAATCCGCGCGTGCGGATGCGGACTGCGCAAGATTTTCGCCCACAGCAGCCCTGGCAGCTTCACATCGGCGGCATAGATCGACTGGCCGCTGACCTTGTCGCCCGCCTCCGCCCTCGGCACCGACGCCCCAATCGCTTTGAATTCAGCCATGGTGTTAGTTTCCTTAATCTATTTTTGCCAGCGCCGCTGGATAGTTAATCAACCTTCAGGGTAATTAGTACGCCAGAGCACCCAAGGTCAAGGTTGGATGGCAACAATGATGCGAAAGAAGACTTTGTATCTCAGATAAATTGCCAGAACATGAAGCGGTTGGACGCGAACTGGTGAGATTTATCGATTGGATGAAAAATCCAATTTCACCACGAAGTGAATCATGATCTTACGCACGCCCACAGATAATGTAAAGTACCGGAAGCCATTCCTTAGACTCGTCATGCCGGCGCAGGCCGGCATCCAGCGGAAGGGATATACCGGCCTGCGCCGGTATGACGGAACAGAGAGTCGTATCGATGCCCAGTCATCGCTGCACGTGTATTTTCTAAGGAGATCACGAAAGCCACGAGACTGAAGAGGACGGGTTTCAAACCCGCCCCTACAATTCCAGAATCTTATTTTGCGCCCTTTGCGGTTAAATACTCCGGTTCTGAATGACTTCCTTGGTTACGGCTCAACTGAACTTTGCCATTAGTGCATCACAGCCCATACAACGCCTTGGCATTGTCGCTGAGGATTTTCTGTTTCACTTCCGCTGACAGATCGGTGCGCTCTTTGAAAATTTTAATCGCGTCGACATCGCTCGAGGTATCCATGTGGCCGTAGTCGGTGCCGATGACCAGACAGTCCGCGCCGCCGTTCTCGACCAGATAGGGCAAGTCGTCGGAGTTTTCACAGGTGACAAACATGCCGTAGTCGCGCGCGATGTTCTCCGACCAGGGCCGGTCCAAAGTCTCGAAAACGGTTCTTGGCTTCGTGCAGCACCCAGGGCAGCCACTGCGCGCTGGCTTCGATAAAACCCCAGCGTAGTTTGGGAAATAGTTGATGGACGTCGCTGAGCATCACATCGCTGAACGCCGCCACCGTCGGCACGCGGAAGCGATGCAACCCCGCCGCCTGCGACACCGGATGGCGATAGAGATCGTTGAGCCAAGTGTTGCCGTTGGCGATATGCACCGCGATGGGAATGTCGAGCTTCTGCGCTTCGTCGTAAATCGGATAGAAGTACGGATCGGCGAGCAAGCGGCTGCCTTCGATGGGCCGCATTAAAACGGCGCAGGCGCCATGCTGCTTGGACCAGCGGATTTGGTCCAACGCGTCCGGCATGCTCAAGATCGGCGGCATGCACGACCATAAGAGACGCCCCTTGCCATGTTCCCAGATATCGGCCAGCCATCGGTTCCAGCTTTTGCACAGCGCCACTTCCACCGCGGCCCGTTCGGTCACGCCCTCGATGAACATGGTGTTGTGCAGCACTTCGACATCGACGCCGGTCTGATCCATATGTTCCAAACGCATGTCGACATTGCCCATCTCGCGCGACGCATCCATGTCGGCGAACTTGCGTCCCGCCTGTTTGGCGCGTTGTTCCAGCGCCTCAGGGGAGAAAGCCGGGAATCGCAAACCACGCACCTTGCCATCGACGAGCCAAAACTGCTGCTTCACGCCGCCCTTCTCAGCGGTCTGCAACGGTGTCGGCCGGTACTGCCGCTCCGACGGATCCATGAACTCCCAAGTCCGCTCGCACTCGACAACATGCGCGTCCGCATCGATCACAATCGCCTGTCCATTGGTCGTCATGTTTAAATCTCCTCTTCGGCCCGAGACTATTTGATCGTGCTGCATCCTGTCAATATTGCGGAGCGCGAGGAGTTTATTTTCACCACGAAGTGTCCATAACTTACGCTCGTCTACAGAATATGAAAATGGATGGACTCCCTCCATAGGCGGTCTGCTTGAACGCGTCGTTCCCGCGCACGCGGGAATCCAGGTTTGGTCTGCGCCCAATTGGCCTGGATTCCCGCTTTCGCGGGTATGACGGAACCCAGGTGACCTCTTCGTTGTGCAGACCCTCTCCTTGCACGTATTTTCTAAGGAGGTTTCGTAGGGTGTGTTTCGCGTTCCAGGTTGCAAAGAGGGCGGGTTTCAAACCCGCCCCTACATTTCGGAATTCTTTTTGCGTTCTTTGCGGCCAAACTCCAGATCCAATCCACGTCCTTCGTGGTGAAAGAGTCCGACCCATCTCAGCCTCGACCGTCTAATTCAGTTCTGCTAGTCTCGCGTCATGAATCTGGCAAGACAATCTTCTGACCACCACCGATGAGATCCGCGATCTAATCAATACAAACCAAACGGATCGCCGTCCTCGGCATCAAGACCGACGCTCAAGCCGACCAGCCGTCGGTGTACGTGCCGCAGTACATGCAACGCGCCGGCTTCGAGATCATCCCAGTGCCGGTGTATTACCCGGACGCTACGAAAATCTTAGGTGAGACGGTTTATCGCCAGCTAACCGCCATCCCTGGCGACATCGACATGGTCGACGTCTTCCGCCGCCCCAACGACATCGCCGGTCACATCGAAGACATCTTGGCGAAGCGACCCAAGTCCGTCTGGTTTCAATCCGGCATCCGCAACGACAAGGCGGCGGAGATATTCGCCAAGGCGGGGCTAAAAGTAGTCCAAGACCGCTGACTGATGGTCGACCACCGGCGGTTCGCCGGGAATTGAGATCGTTTGGGGTTACGAGTTTCGGGTTTCGAGTTTTCGGACTGCCGCGGCGAATTCAGGCTGCTCGATATTTTGCGAATCTAGCAACTAACGATCCGTCATACCGGCGCAGGCCGGCATCCATCCCCTTTTTCCTCTTAGATTCCGGCCTGCGCCGGAATGACAGAAAACGGGGCGATTTGAACTGGGCTGACGGCTTCCACTGAACTCGAAACCCGAAACTCGAAACGCCGAATCGCGCGCAATGCGTACGCTCACGCCGCCAACTTTTTCGCCCGCAGTTGCTTGGCGATAAAATTCTTTACCATCTCATGAGCCCGATCCGTCATCGGCCCCGGATCGTCAATCCACAGATGTTCGCAACCCGCGAATAATTCATACTGACAGTCGCCGCCCGCGGCGCGATAGGCGTTGGCGAATTTCTCCTGCACCGCCGGCCGCACGTTGTCGTCCAGCTCCCCTTGCATGATCAGCAGCGGCGGCAACGTGACTTTTTCGCCGCGGTCGAGAATCTCCTGCGGATTGGCTTCGTGGATCGTTTCCCAGGGATTAAAATAGTTCTTGCTGTGCTGCATCATCTCGGCTCGCCCCAGCGACTCGGCATTCAAGTACCGCGCATAGGGATTGCTCACCGGCGAGCGCGTCGCGACGTAGTTGACTCTGGCATCGAGGTTCGGCGCTGCGGCGAGCTTAAGCGCATTGTAGCGCGGGTCGTCCGGCCGCATCGCCAACAGCTCGACTTCATGGCCGCCGCTCGAACTGCCCAGCACACCGATCGTCGCAGCATCGCCGTTCCATTCCTGCGCTTTAGATTTCAGCCAGCGCACGCCGTAGTTGGCATCCTGCACCGACGCCGGATAGGGCGCCTCGGACGCGCGAGTCAGGTCGATGGCGACGACGAGAATTCCGCTCCGCGCCAAACTCTCGTCCATGCTCGAGTTGGCAGTCCGGTCCTTGTTGTTCCACGCCCCGCCATGAAGATCGAGCAACACCGGAAACGGCCCCGCCCCCTGCGGCTGGTAAACCCGCGCCATCAACATCCGCGCCGCCGCCTTGCGAAACTCGACATCCCAACTCTTGATCTCGAACTTGTCCGAAGGATTGTATGCGGTCGCCATTTTTACGCCCTCCCTTACTATTGAAGCTATGAGAGCGGGTTTCAAACCCGCCCCTCCTGTAAATTATTTTTTGTGCCCTTTGCGTTTCCGATCGTCCTGAGCACCGTCGAAGGATGCGGCAAATCATCCGAATCCAAAACTTGTGGTTAACACTCTTTTACGGCATCGCCGGCGCTTCGCCGACTTGCCAAATATACAACGTGCGCGAATCGGCATAGTCCGCGGTGCCATCGCTCGGCGGGGCGAGATGCTCGACGCGCGTCGGTTTCCAGTCGTCGATGTCGAAATCATGGGCGACCACGCGCGAACCGGGTTTGAGCTTTTGCAGCTTCGGCCGGAGCGCGTTGTTGAACCATTTGAACATGTACAGCGTCACCACCGTCGCTTCGGAGATATCGACGGTGAGTCCGTCCTGGGCGCGAAACTCGACCAGGTGGCTCACGCCTTCGCTCAGGGCGTTTTCCTTCGCCTTGGCGACCAGCTCGGGATTGAGATCGATGCCGACGCCGCGGATACCGAACTTCTTCGCCGCTTCGATGACGATACGGCCGTCGCCGCTGCCCATGTCGTAAAGGATGTCGCCCTTCTTGATCTCGGCGACCTCGATCATCTTATGCACCACATACATCGGCGAGGGAACGTAAGGGATTGAATCTTGCGCCAGACTCACCTGGCGCATCAGCAGCACCAGTCCAAAAACCACCAACAGCTTAGCAACATTTCCCATGATGGAGATCCTCCGCTAAAGCATTGAGCGTCGGCATCATATGCCGAGCACCACGATGGTTGTCAATGGCAAATTGAACCGGCTGCGTCGCGCCAGGCACAAATCCATCTCACCACGAAGCCCATAGCGCGGCGAAGCCGCAACCGAAAAGAAGAATGGCCGCAAAGAACGCAAAGCGCGCAAAAAAAGAATCGGAAATCGTAGGGGCGGGTTTGAAACCCGCCCTCTTGGCTTCGTGATCTTCGTGTCCTTCGTGGTGAAAGCAACTTTTCTATGTAATCGCGGATCGGCCGCGATATCCGCGATTTTTCGGGCTGGGCAAACTCTTTCGGCTGTGGTAGTAGCGGGGACTGACTGAAACAAATAGGAGCTAAGCCTATGACCGGCAAACGAACATGGCTATTGGCTGCGGTACTCGTTGGAATATTCTTTTCCCGGCGCTACGGCTCGCGCCGCGGTGCCGACGCCGATGCTCGCCGCCTACGGCGGCCATAACGAAACCATGATCCCGATCTGGGTCGGGGCGGATAAGGGACTGTTCCGCAAGTACGGCGTCGATCTGCGCGCGCTACAGACCCGCAGCGGGCCGATCATGATGGCGACCCTCGCCTCCGGCGGCACGCCGCTCGTCTGGTCGGCGCCGAGCAGCGCGCTGAGCACCACGGCGAGCGGGCTCAAGCTCGGCTGCTTCGCCGTCGGCAACAACCAGGTGCCGCGGGAAGTCATCGTCAGAAAAGGCATCGAGTCGATCGAAGACCTGCGCGGCAAAAGCTTTGGCGTGCAGAGCATCGGCGGCGGCTTTTGGATCTCGACCATGGTGGTGCTCGACGCCCTGGGCATCGATCCGGACAAATACAAACTCAACATGCGCGTCATCGGCGATACCGCCACCGTCACCCAAGCGCTGATCACCGGCAACGTCGACGCCATGGTCGTCCCCTATAGCTACGGCGATGTCGCCAAGCGCGCCGGCGCCAAGGCCCTGGCCGATGCCGGCAAGTTGAACGTCACCTATCAAGCCACCGTCATGTGCGCCCAGAAAGATTCCAGCGCGGTATCGAACGACACCATGATCGCCATGACCAAGGGCATCGTCGATGCGCTGGCCTACATTCTCGAACCCGCCAACAAGCGCGAGGTCAGCGAGGTGCTCAAGAAAAACCTGCGCTTGAGCAAGGACGAAGATGTCGACGGGTCTTATCGAGTGTCGCGCTTGCAGATGCCCAACCTCGACATCGCGCCGAACCTGGAAGCCTGGCGCACGGTGAAACGGCTGGTCGCCAAAGTGAATCCCAAAGTCCAGGACGTCGACATAGAACAAGTGATCGTCACCGGCCCGGCGCAATTTTTGGAAACAAGCGGCTTCATGGCGGAGATGCGGAAGAGACTGCCACGATGACGAGATTCTGTTCACCACGAAGGCACGAAGATCACGAAGGTAAGAGAAGACAGGAGATTTGTTTTCCGAACTTCGTGTACTTCGTGCCTCCTTCGAAAATACATGTGAGGGGATGATATGCACAACAAAGAGCCTGCGGGGCTCCGTCATACCCGCGAAAGCGGGTATCCAGGCTAATTCGGCGCAGAACAAACCTGGATTCCCGCGTGTGCGGGAATGACGAATTGAGCGGGATCATGTTCTGGGAATACCAACCATTTTCATGTTCTGTAGACGAGCGTAAGCTCATGGAGCACTTCGTGGTGCAAAGCCGATAATCAACCTTGAACTTTTGAACTTTAAACATTGAACCGCGCTCATAGCGCACAGAAGGAGCCCCACCATGCACGGCGGACAAGTAATGTTGAAGGCGGTCGAACGGAGCGGCATCGATTTTATTTTATCCTCGCCCGGCTCGGAGTGGCCGCCGATGTGGGAAGCGCTGGCGGAAGCGGCGGCGCGCGGCGCGCAGAAGCCCAAGTATATCAACTGCCGCCACGAAGCGGTCGCCGTCGCCATGGCGGCGGGCTACACCAAAGTGACCAATCGGCCACAGGTCGTCATGCTCCACGCCACCGCCGGGCCGCTTAATGCCGCGATGACTTTGCGCGCCGCGCTGCACGAGCGCACGCCGATGGTGATCATCAGCGGTGAGATCGCCGCCTACGGCGAAAACACCAAAGTCGCCGATCCCGGCGGCCAGTGGCTCCATGACCTCACCGACTTGGGCGGTTCGCCGGATTTGCTGCGCGGCTGCGTCAAATGGGCCGACCGCATCTCGTCGGTGGAATTGTTGGGGCCGACCATCGAACGCGCCGTGCGCATCGCCATGGAACCGCCCATGGGCCCGGTGCTGATCGGCATTCCGTTCGAATGCATGATGGAACAAGTCGATGACATCGACCACGGCAAGGCCAATGAAGTCGCCCGCGCCCACGCCGTCGACGACGCCAGCATCGACAAAGCGCTAAGCCTCATCGCCGCGGCGAAAAATCCCATCGCCTTGACCGAACATGTCGGCGGCGACCCGCGCGCCGTGGCGCGCTTCGTCGAGCTCTGCGAAATGTTCGGCATCCCGGTGATGGAAACCTACCGCCCCGCGTTCATGAATTTCCCGCGCACCCATCCACTTTATTTGCATCACGATCCCAAGGCGGTCGATGCGGCGGATTTGATTCTAATGGTCGACGCGGTGACGCCTTGGTATCCGGCGAGCAAGCCGCCCAAGAACGCCAAAGTGATTGCCATCGCCGATGAGTTTCCCAACTCACGCCTGCCCTACTGGGGCTACAACGTCGATCTGGCCTTGGTCGCAGCGCCGGCAACGACTCTCGGACAACTGGTACAAAAAGCCAAAGCCTCCGAGCAAGTCGCCGCCAATCGCGCGAGCTACCAGCAACGCGCAGCGCGCACGGGCGAGCAGCACGGCAGTTATTTTGGCAAGCTTAAAGAAGAAGCGCAGAAGCACGCCGACGACAATCCAATTGATCCGCGCTGGGCGGTGCATGCGCTCGGGCAAGCGCTGCCGGCGAATGCAGTGATCTCGGAAGAGACCACGGTCTATCGCAGCTTGATCCAAGAAACCATGCCGCGCGACCAACCGCAGTCTTACTTCGCGCGCATCACCGGCGGACTCGGCGTCGGTTTGAGCTACGCCCTGGGCGTGAAGTTAGCGATGCCCGACCGGCCGGTCTTCGCGTTCATCGGCGACGGCGCGTTTCATTACAACGCCGTGCCGTCATGCTTGGGCGTAGCGGAGGAATATGGCCTGCCGATCCACTGCGTGATTTTCAACAACGGCCGCTATCTGTCCATGGAAACCAGCTTGATCAAATATTTCCCCGACGGCGCGGCGAAAACCACCGGCGTTCACTTCGGCGCCGAGATCGGCCCGCGTCCCGATTACCAGCACTACGCCAAAGCCCATGGCGGCGAAGGCTTCCGGGTCACCAACCCGAAGGACATCGCGAAGGCCGTCGAACAAGCGCTAAAGTGCGAGCAGGAAAAGAAACTAACGGTGATCGACCTGGTGCTGAGCGATTTGAATCCGCGCTAGATCACGGCGTCGTTGAAAATAAATCGCGCTTACGCCGCGTCAGCGCTGGCAACCGTGATGTCGATCTCGGCGTGGAGTTCCGAGGTAATCGCGTTGCCGCGAAACGTGCCGCTCACGGGAGCCGCGAGCAGAGGATCCCCGGCTGCGGCAATGGCCACATGGCGATCGCTTACAGCGAGACCCTGTCCGGGATCGTAGCCACGCCAACCGACGCCCGGTAGATAAACTTCGCCCCAGGAGTGCAGCGAGAGTCGATCTTTTGTGCCGCCGTCTTGGCAATAGCCGTTGACGAAACGAGCCGCGATGCCGACATAACGGCAGGCGTCGATGAATAAAACCGCCAGATCGCGGCTGGGTCCGGCTCGGCTCAAAAAAGTTTCTTCGGCGCTTCTCGGCGCCCCAACCCCCCGTTCTGTTTGTTGAAAGCTTTCGGAAATTTCCCGGGTGAGCATCGTCAGGAAACGCAAGGTTTTCCATTCAGTCCGATTGGCGATCTGACGGGCGAATTGTTCGACCAAGTGGCTCTCGTTCCGGCGCACGGTATAAGGGGCGAGGTACGCCTGAAGCGGATCCTGGTAGCTAACGGGCAGGCGGTCGGCCCGTTCGGCGAGAATATAATTGAACGGATTGCGGTATTGGGTGACTATTTTGGCGCGGCTGGCAACGATCAGTTTTTCCGTCAGACCTTGAAACCAAACATTCTCGACGATGTTGCCGTCGATATCGATCCCGTCCGTCGATCCGGCGGGACGCGGGTCGATTTTGGATTCGAAGTGCTGCACGTTTTGCACAGCATCGCAGCGCGGACGGATCCGCAGATGATGCAACTCCAGAAAAACCGGGCGGCTATAAGTGTAAGTAGTTTTGTGACTGATTTCGAAGAACATGGTTATCCTTCCGCCCAATCTTGCCGCGCGATTGCCGCGCCGATCACTGGCCGACTCGATCCGGCGGCGTCGAACCCACCGGGCGAAGCGCGAAAAAGGTGTCGAAGATGCATTGATCCACCAGATTCAACTTGGTCTGAAATCCGTCGAGAAACTCATGCAGGCCGCGGGCGACGATCTGCGGCGTGTCGGTATACGCCAATTCGGCGCGCAGCTGGCCCAAGCGCTGCTCGGCGGTATTGCGGTACATGCCGATCGGCGTGCCGGAGATCGCGTGGAGTGAATCGTTGGCGGTCGTCAGGCAGTAGTGAATCGAGCGGGGAAACTCATGGTCCAAGACCAGAAAGTTGATAATTTGCTCCGGCGCGATGTGGCCGTGGCGCTTGCGGTACATTTCTAAAGCGCTCGCCGATCGTAACACCGCGGCCCATTGGATATCGTCCAACGGGGTGCCCACGTCGGCGACCGACGGCAGCAGCATGAAATACTTGACATCGAGCAGCCGGGAGGTCTTATCGGCCCGTTCGAGCAGTCGTCCCAGGCTATAGAAGTGCCACACTTCCCCGTGCAACATGGTCGCGTCGGTGATGCCGTGAAACAGTTGGCTGGCCTTTTTTACTTCGCTGAAAAAGCTCGAAGACGACGTCCTCAGCCGTTCGTTTGCCGCCGCGGCGTTGACCATCAAATAAAAAGTGTTGACCTGTTCCCACATCTCGGGCGAAATCGACTCGCGAATTGTCCGGGCGTTCTCCCGTGCGGCGCGCAAGCAAGACACGATCGAGCTTGGGTTGTCCTCGTCAAAGGTAAGAAACTTGATGACGTTGTCCCGCGTCGCCACCGGATAGTTCGAAGAGAACGCAGCGTCGCCGCCGGAGATGCTCACCAGGGGATGCCACTGTTCCGGAGAGCCGCTCGGCAAATCGAGCATCAATTGCAGGTTAACATCGATAAAGCGCGCGACGTTGTCGGCTCGCTCCATGTAGCGGCTCAACCAGTAGATCGAATTGGCGACTCGGCTTAGCATTAGTCTAATTCACGATTGCGCCGCGCTATGAGCTGCTCAGGAGCGCGGCGTTTAAGCCTGTAATACCCACGTGTCCTTGCTCCCTCCTCCCTGAGATGAGTTGACCACCAAGGAGCCGGGTTTGAGTGCGACGCGAGTCAGTCCGCCGGGTAACACGTAAATGTCGCTGCCGTAGAGCACATAGGGACGCAAATCGACATGGCGCCCGACGACGCGGCCATCGGCGATCACCGGCACCCGCGATAGACCCAAGGTCGGCTGGGCGATATAGTTGCGCGGATTTTGTTGAATCCGTTGGGCAAACTCAGCACGTTCTGCTGGCGTCGCGTGCGGGCCCACGAGCATGCCGTAACCGCCCGATTCGTTGACCGCTTTGACGACTAGTTTGTTTAGGTTGGCAAGCACGTAGGAAAGTTCCTCGGGCTCGGCGCAAATATGCGTCGGCACGTTTGGGATGACAATTTCTTCGCCCAGATAGTATTCGATGATCTTCGGCACATAGGCGTAGATCGACTTGTCGTCGGCGATGCCCGTGCCCGGCGCGTTGGCCAACGCCACGCGCCCTTTCTTATAAATCTCCATAAGCCCCGCCACCCCCAGTAATGAATCCGACCGGAAAGCTTGCGGGTCGAGAAAATCATCGTCGATGCGCCGATACAGCACGTCAACCGGTTCGAAACCTTTGGTGGTGCGCATCATGATCCGGTTGTTGAGCGCCACCAGATCACGCCCCTCGACCAATTCGACGCCCATTTGTTGCGCCAAAAAAGAATGTTCATAGTAGGCCGAATTGTAAATGCCCGGAGTAAGCACGGCGACTTTGGGCGAGTCAACCGCCGGGAATAGCGATTGAAGAGTCGACAGCAAGCGGCTGGGATATTCATCCACCGGCCGGACGCGCGACGCCTCGAAAACCTGGGGAAAGGTCCGCTTCATGATCCGGCGATTTTCGAGCACGTAAGACACGCCGGAGGGACAGCGCAAGTTATCTTCCAAGACGTACATCTGGCCGTCGCGGTCGCGCACCAGATCGGTGCCGGTGATATGGCACCAGACCTTTTGCGGCGGATTGAGTCCGACGCATTCTTTCCTAAAAGAACGCGCCGATTGGATCAGATATTCCGGCACGACTTTGTCTTTGACGATTTTTTGTTGATGATAAATATCGTCGATGAATAAATTGAGCGCGTAGACCCGCTGCTTCAATCCCTTCTCGATCCAATCCCACTCGGCGGCTTCGACGATCCGCGGTATGACATCGAACGGGAATATTTTTTCGGTTGCCGCGCTGTCGCTATAAACGTTAAAAGTAATCCCGTTCTGCAACAGCAGGCTCTCGGCGGCCGCTTGGCGGGCGAAAAGCTCACCGTCCGGCAGCGACTCGATCCGCTCCTTTAGCAATCCTGCGCCAGAGCGTGGAGTGCTGTCAGAGACGAACATCTCGTCATAGAAATCAGTGGTTTCGTAAAGTTCAAATTTCATGGCCGGTCCTAGAGTAATGCCAAAGCCGCCGTTACCCGCATAAGGTAACACGACCGCAGCACCCCTTGTCTACCGCAACGAATATGCCATTCAAGCACCCGCGATTTGCGCTAGTTAATTGCCTGGCTTTGTGGCGAACGACCATTTTTTGGGCAATGCGCTGCCTGAGCTTTGATCAACGATTGTCGTTGACAAAGGGTATGAAATCCGCACTCGGTGTCGCGACCGCTCCTCGCTTGATCCCGGCAGGCTGATCTTCTAAATTGAGTCTCCGTCCAATCGACCCAGTAAAGAATCATGTCTATCCACGTTGCGCTTCATCACGTCACCCATTACCACTACGACCGGCGGATCACTCTTGGACCGCAGGTTTTGCGCCTGCGTCCGGCACCGCACTGCCGCACCCGCATCTTAAGCTATTCACTGAAGATCTTGCCCAAAGAGCATTTCATTAATTGGCAGCAGGACCCGCAGGCGAACTATTCAGCGCGTCTGGTGTTTAACCAGACGACGACTGAATTTCGTATCGAGGTCGATCTGGTCGCTGAGATGGCGGTGATCAATCCCTTCGATTTTTTTCTTGAGCCCTATGCCGAGAATTATCCGTTCGAGTACGAGTCTTGGCAACAAAATGAGCTTGCGCCATACGTCAAGCGGGAGCCGGTTACGCCGCTTTTCGAGCGTTATCTGGGGGCAATTCCGCGCGAGCCCAAGCGCTGTGTGGATTTTCTCGTCAGCTTGAACGCGCAATTGGCGCGCGACGTGCAATATTTAATTCGCCTCGAACCGGGCGTGCAAACGCCCGAAGAAACCCTCGTCAAAGGTTCGGGCTCTTGCCGAGATTCTGCTTGGCTGCTCGTCCAACTGCTGCGCCATTTGGGACTGGCGGCGCGCTTTGTCTCGGGCTACTTGATTCAACTCACCGCCGATGTGAAGTCCCTCGACGGCCCTTCCGGTCCGGAAAAGGATTTCACCGATCTGCACGCCTGGGCCGAAGTTTATCTGCCGGGCGCGGGTTGGATCGGTCTCGACCCGACCTCTGGCTTGTTCGCCGGCGAAGGTCATTTGCCGCTCGCTTGCACGCCCGAGCCGGGATCGGCCTCGCCGGTGACCGGCGTGATCGACGAATGCAAAGTAGATTTTTCCCATGAGATGTCGGTCGCCAGGATCTGGGAAGCGCCGCGCGTCACCAAGCCCTACACCGAGGAACAGTGGCAGGCCATCGATCGACTCGGTCATGCTGTCGATGTCGACCTGACGGCAAACGATGTCAGACTCACCATGGGCGGTGAACCGACTTTTGTCTCGATGGACGACCCAGAGGGCGAAGAATGGAGTACGGCGGCGCTCGGACCGAACAAACGACGGCTCGCAGTGGAGGTTTATCAACGCCTGCGGGCTCACTACGGCGCTCACGGCCTGGTTCATTTCGGCCAGGGCAAGTGGTATCCCGGCGAGCAACTGCCGCGCTGGTCGCTCAATTGCTATTGGCGCGCCGACGGCGAGCCCATCTGGCGCAATGATTCGCTGATCGCCGACGAGACCCAAGCCGGCAATGCAACCGCTGAACTCGCAAGTAAGTTTCTCCAAAACGTAGCCCACCGACTGGGCTTGGACGACCAAGATATTTTCCCCGCATACGAAGACCTGTTTTACTACCTCTGGCGCGAGCGCCGCTTGCCCGCCAACGTCGATCCCTTCGATTCCCGGCTCGAAGATCCGCTCGAACGCGAGCGGCTCATGCGCATTTTCACTCAAGGCCTAAAACAGGTTGTCGGTTATGCTCTGCCGGTGGCGCGCGATCCGCGCACAGAACGTTGGCGCAGCGGCCAGTGGTTTTTGCGCGGCGAGCGCTGCTACCTCGTTCCCGGTGACTCGGCCATGGGCTATCGGCTGCCGTTAGACTCGTTGCCGTGGACCAGCGCCAACGACTACCCCTATATTTTTCCACCGGATCCCGCCCAGCCGCTGCCGCCGCTTGCGACTCACGGGCAAATTCGCTTTCAGATTGACGCAAGTAAGCCAGTCGATAGCACCGCATTGAGGCTTGACAGCAGTGGCGCGGGGCAGCGCACTAATACCGAGCGCGTTCCCGGCCAAGCATGAGAGCGCGCCATGGATCTCGCGCACGGCAATCTGCGCTGAAGCGAGAAGCGGCGTGCTTTACATCTTCATGCCGCCGACCGCCGCCCTGGAAGATTATCTCGAACTCGTTGCCGCCGTGGAAGCGACCGCGGAAGCGCTCAATCAGCCGGTTCTATTTGAAGGCTACGAGCCGCCGCGCGATCCGCGCCTGCCGCACTTTCGCATCACTCCCGACCCGGGCGTGATCGAGGTCAATATTCATCCTTCGTCGAGTTGGGCCGAGTCAAGCGAACAGACGGCGTTTCTCTACGAGGCGGCGCGCCAGTCGCGTCTATCGACGGAAAAATTCATGATCGACGGCCGCCACACCGGCACCGGAGGCGGCAACCACTTCGCGCTCGGCGGCGCCACGCCGGCGGATTCGCCCTGGCTCCGGCGGCCGGATCTCTTGCGCAGCTTTCTAAGCTATTGGCATAATCATCCGTCGCTGTCTTATCTTTTTAGCGGGCTGTTCATCGGCCCGACCTCGCAAGCACCGCGCATCGACGAAGCGCGCAACGATTCGGTCAGGGAAATTGAAGTGGCGTTCCGCGAGCTGGAGCGGCGCTTGGCTGCAAACCGCGGCGATTGCCCGCCCTGGCTGATCGACCGGCTCCTGCGCCATCTGCTCATCGACGTCACCGGCAATACCCACCGGGCCGAGTTCTGCATCGACAAACTCTACTCTCCCGACAGCGCCACCGGACGCTTGGGCTTGCTGGAGATGCGCGCCTTTGAGATGCCGCCGCACGCGCGCATGAGCCTGACGCAACAGTTGTTGATTCGAGCGCTGATCGCGCGCTTCTGGAAAACCCCATACGCGCCGCCGCGATTAGCCCGCTTGGGCATGGAACTGCACGATCGCTTTCTGCTGCCGCATTTCATTTGGCTCGATTTTACCGATGTGATCGCCGAGTTGAATCAAGCCGGTTACGGCTTCGATGCCGGCTGGTTTGCGCCGCACTTCGAATTCCGCTTTCCCAAGTACGGCGACTTTGCCGTTCGCGGTATCGAGCTGGAATTGCGCGCGGCGCTAGAACCTTGGCATGTGCTGGGCGAAGAGGGCGCCCCTGGCGGCACGGCGCGCTACGTCGACTCGTCGCTGGAAAGAGTCCAAGTCAAAGTGACTGGGCTGCCGCCCGATCGCTATACGATCACCTGCAATGAAGCGGCGCTGCCGCTGCAATCGACGGGGACCGTCGGCGAATTCGTCGCCGGCGTGCGTTACCGCGCCTGGCAACCGCCATCGGCCTTGCATCCGACCATCGGCGTGCACACGCCGCTCACCTTCGATATCGTCGACCGCTGGATGAATCGCAGCCTCGGCGGCTGTCAATATCATGTCATGCACCCTGGCGGGCGCAGCTATGAAGTCTTTCCCGTCAACGCCTTCGAAGCCGAGAGCCGCCGTCTCGAACGGTTCTTCCGCGTCGGTCACACGCCGGGGATCATGGAAATCAGCGAGAAGCGCATCGACCCGGAGTTTCCCTTCACCCTCGATTTGCGTAAAATTTAATCTGGCGCAGGTAAAGTCAACGAGTTATTCTGTGCTGGCAATTGGTTATTCTAGGCCTTCGGATGGCACTGCTTGATTCAACCGATTGCCGATCCAGACAGCACCATTTCTGAGTCATGGCCCGTGCACGAGCATTTATGAATTACCCGCTGAACCCCGATCGTTACGATGAAGTTTTCGCAGCCCAAGGTCGGCCGCGCGGCCATTGGGCACGTTTGGCCCAAGCGGCAACGCGGGCCGGCCGCACGGCATTGTCGCACCGCGCCAGCACGATTCGCCGCGCCGTCGAGCAGGACGGCGTTACCTACAATGTCTATGGCGATCCCAAGGGAACCGACCGGCCGTGGGAAGTGGATCTATTGCCGTTCGTGATCTCGGCGCAGGAATGGCAGTTTCTTGCCAAAGGCGTAGCCCAGCGCGCGCAGTCTGCTGAATCTCGTGCTCGCCGACTTATACGGCGCTAACCGCCTGCTCGCCGAAGGGCTGATCCCGCCGGCGATTATTCACGGTCATCACAATTACCTATGGCCCTGCCGCGGCATCGAGCCGCCGGGCGGAACTTTCCTGCACCTTTATGCTTGCGATCTCGCGCGCTCGCCCGATGGCCGTTGGTGGGTCATGGGCGATCGCACCCAAGGCCCCTCGGGGGCGGGTTATGCGGTGCAAAACCGGCTCATCGTAACGCCCTTGTACGAAAATATCTTTCGCTCCCTGGGCGTGCAAAGGTTGGCTAATTTTTTTCGCACGCTGCAGCAACAACTCGCTGCGCTCGCGCCCACCGATGGGGAAGAGCCGCTGGTCGCCCTGTTGACGGCGGGGCCGTACAACGAAACCTATTTTGAGCATGTTTTTCTGGCGCGCTATCTGGGCTTCCCGCTGGTCGAAGGATCGGATCTGACGGTGCGCGACAACCGGGTCTATCTGAAAACATTGCAAGGATTGAAGCTCGTCCACGGGCTCTTGCGCCGTCTCGACGACGAGTACTGCGATCCGGCCACCTTGCGCACCGACTCGGCCCTCGGCGTCGCCGGCCTGATCTCGGCAGCGCGCGCGGGCAATGTGCTGATCGCCAATGCGCTGGGCTCCGGCGTTCTCGAATCGCCGGGGTTGCTCGGCTTTTTGCCGGCGATTTGCGAGAGCCTGCTCGGCGAGCGGCTGGCCTTGCCGTCGGTGGCGACCTGGTGGTGCGGCGAAGCGCCGGCGCTCAAGCACGCGATCGACCATCTCCCCGAGCTGGTCATCAAGCCGGTCTTCCCTTCGATGAAAATCGAACCGACTTTCGGCCACGACCTCGATAGCGCCGCGCGCGCAGCCATGGTGGAGCGGCTGCGCGCCACGCCCCACGCATTCGTCGCTCAGGAATGGGTGCAGGCTCTCCCAGGCACCCACCTGGTCGAACGAGACTCAGCAGTTCGAACCGCAGGGTCGTCGGCTTGCGCCTTTATGCGACCGCCAAAGGCGATGGCTATGAAGTCATGCCCGGCGGGCTCGCCCGCGTCGCTCCCGAATCGGCCGTCGAAGTCGTTACCATACAGCGCGGCGGTTCGAGCAAAGACGTCTGGGTACTCGGCGACGACGCTACGCCGTGGCAATCGCTGCTGGTGCCGCGGCTCGGCGCCCGCAATATTGTCCGCGGCGGTTTTTATTCGCCTTCGCGAGCGGTGGAAAATCTGTTTTGGATGGGGCGCTACACGGAGCGTGTGGAAAACGTCGGACGCTTGTTGCGCGCCGTCGGTCAACGACTCGCCGAAAGCGATCCCGCGCATTTGGCGACGCTCAAAGTGCTGACTCGGTTGTCGGACAAAGCGCGCTTGCGCGAACCGAGTGAAAACGCGAGTTCGTTAACACCGGCCGCAAAAAAATTGCCGGTCAGCTTAGGCCCGGAGTGGGTGATTGCCGCGACCGGGGACCCCAAGGTTCTCAACGGCGTCCCGGCCAACACCGCGCGCCTGCTCTTCTGCGCGACCCAACTGCGGGAACGCATGTCGCTCGATCATTGGCGCACCGTACAGCGGCTCGCTCATGTCCACGAGCCTACGCCGCAAAGCCTGGAAGCATCGTTGGCGATTCTCGACCGGATCATTCCCGCCTGCACGGCTCTGGCGGGCTACGCCCTTGACGATATGACCCGGGATGACGCCTGGCGCTTTCTGGTGATAGGACGAGATTTGGAGCGCATGGCATTTCTCAGCTCGGCGGCGATGCAGGTGCTCGGGCTGCCGGACGAAGATAGCGATACCGTGCTCGGCGCGTTATTGGAAATCGGCAACGTCAGCATGACCTACCGGGCGCGCTACCAGCGCCATCCCGAATTGATACCGGTACTCGATCTGTTGGTGCTCGACGAATCGAACCCGCACTCGGTCTGTTTTCAGTTGGCGGCGCTCTACAACCATCTGAATCAAATCTGGGCACAGCTGGGATTCCGGCCGGTCAACGATCCCGCGTCGCTGCTGCAGGCGCTCAGAGAATTCGATCTGGTTGAGTTGGAAGGTCAGCGCATGTCCCAAGATAAACCGGGCGAACCGCTCGCCGCTCTGCTGACCGCTTGCGAAAGCTGCGTCTACGGCCTGTCCGATGAGCTTACCCAACGTTTTTTTATTCACGCCGGCGAGCACCCGCAGACGAGCGTGGCGGCATGAGTCAAAACAGCGCGCGCCGTTATCGAGTCGAACACCACACCGCCTACCGGTACTCGGAGCCTGTGATGCTGTCGCACCAGCAGCTCCACTTGACGCCGCGGGCCTTGGACTACCAACCGATCCAGGCCCATGAAGTCGTCATCAAACCAGCGCCGACACAACAGCGCAAAATAATCGATGCCTTTGGCAATCCGGTGATCGAGATCGCCATCGAAGCGGCGCACGCCAGCTTGGATGTCATCGCCCACTCCACCGTCACCGTCACCAAACGGCCTTTTATCGATCCAGAGGAAACGCCCTCCTGGGAGACCGTTCACGACGCCCTCGCTTATCGCGCTGCTCTGGCATCCTGAGCCGGCGATCCTCGAAGCCACACAGTTTCTCTTCGAATCCGCCTACGCCCGGGTGAAACGCACTCTCAGGGCCTATGCCGGCGATTGTTTTGAACCGGGCCGGCCGATTTTAGCGGCCGCGGCGGCACTGATGGCGAAAATTCACGGCGAGTTTAAATTCGATGCGGCAGCGACCAACGTGACGACACCGGTGATGGAATTTTTCGAACAGAAGCGCGGTGTCTGCCAAGACTTTACCCATTTGATGATCTCGTGTTTGCGTTCAACCGGGCTGGCGGCGCGTTACGTGAGCGGCTACTTGCTCACGCGCCCGGCGCCCGGCAAGCCGCGACGCGTCGGCGCCGACGTTTCCCACGCGTGGGTATCTCTATGCATCCCTGGCGTCGGTTGGGTTGACCTCGACCCGACCAACAATATTATGCCGTCGTTGGAGCATATTACGCTCGGATGGGGCCGCGACTTCGCCGACGTGACGCCATTGCGCGGCGTGATCAACGGCGGCGGCGAGCCAACCTTGGAAGTTAAGGTGACCGTCGAGCCCGTCGTAGGGGCGCAATTCATTGCGTCCAACTCGGGGCGCGCAGCTTCACTGGTCGCCGCTTGGTTACACCGCTAATCCGCTCTATGCGGTTAACGTCAGCAGAACATCCGCATACCAGGCGCAGTTGAGATTCAACCGCTCGTCCTCATCAATATCGCGGTTGGCCACGTCCATGCGCGCCGAGTGGACGCCAAGCAGCGTCCAGGCGAGGTCGCCGCGACCGGAACGGTCAGTGGTAACGCGGGTGACCACCGGCGCGCCGCTGGTGCCGCGATGCATCCTGGCATCGGTCAGAAAATAGCCTTGTCCCTGAAAACGAATGCCGAACGCCGAGGCGATGCCCGCGTGGCGCGCCACCGGCAGGTGATGCAAATTGTCGTGAAACCCCAATGGGAAGCCGACGATCAGCACCGGAGTGCCCACTTCGATCTGATCCAACTCAGCGACCAGATGCTCGGGTGTAAACGGCGCGAGAAGGACCGTCTCAGGGAGAGCCGGTCGGTGAATTTCCACAGCGACGACGTCAACACTGCCGCCGGAATCGACGCCTTGGCGCCACAGCGCTTGGGTTCCTCCATAAAGCGGAATCGACCACTGAATCACATTGCCAATGTTTTGCTCATCGACGTGAAGCTCGATGGTAAGCCGGTCCGGCCGGTGATTACTGGCTTCCTCGATCACGACGTGCCGGCTGGTCACTAAAAATAACCGGCTATCGCGCTCGAAAAAAAATCCGGTGGCGCCGGTGAGCGGCTGGTCACCCGACATCGTCGAAACCCGAGTTACCGCCAATAGCAAAGATTCAATCAAGTTGCGCTCCCGAAAACTCAATAGGCGGAGGTGAATATTCCCATCAATGGCCGGTAAAACCTATTCCTTGTACACCGCGTCGATGAAGGCGCTTTTTTCCAATTCGTCAACCAGCGATCCATCCACCAACCAAGAGGGCGGGTTTCAAACCCGCCCCTACGACTCCCGAATTTTTTTTTGCGTCCTTTGCGTTCTTTGCGGCCATTCTTCTTTTCGGTTCGTGGTGATGCGTAAAACTCACTGCAAGCGCGCGAAGAAGCCGCTATCTTCTAATTTTTTGCACAGACTCATGTCGGCGATATCTTCCGGCTTGAGCTCCGCGGCTTTCGGGTTGATGCCATGTTGGGCCATCAGTTTTAACACCGAGGCGATACCCGCAAGGCTCGGGCATGGTTTGCGCGGAATAACTTCTGCGATGGCGCGATAGGCGCTCTCCAAGCGGTCAGGCCGATCGAGCCGCAAATTGCGCGCGATGCTATCGACGACGGCCTTTTTATTCGCCGGATTTTGCACGAACGCCACACCCTCGACGACCGCCTTGGCGAGATTTTCCACGATCAGCGGATGGCTGCGCAGGTATTTACGGGAGGTCACCAAACCCGATGCCTGGTACGGCACGTTCGCCTTGCCAAGATCGAACAACATTGGAAAACCCTGCTGAAGCACGACCTGCTCGACCTCAGGATTGAAAAACGCCGCGTCGATAGCGCCGGCAAACAGCGAGCTCATGCGCTCGGGAGTGCTGCCGGTATTCAACAGCGTGATGCGGTCGCGCCGCGGCACCAATCCCAGATGGTCCAGGCCAACGTAGGTGGCCATCGCCAGCGATCCAGAAGGTGTGCCGATGCCAACCTTCTTGCCCTTCAGATCTTCGGCGCTCTTGATGCCCGGACGCACGTTCAAAAAGTAATTCAGTTTGTCTTCCATGCCGAGCAGCATCGTCATATCGCCGCCCGCGGTAACGGCATTGGTCACGTGAGAGGCGCCGAGCAGACCGAACTGAATATCGCCGGCGATCATCGACTGCATCGCCCGGCCGGCGATGATGAAAATCAACTGCGGATCGAGATTGTACTTGCGAAAGATCCCTTGCTCCTTGGCAATCCACAGCGGCATCGCATTGCCGCCGATGGCGCCGTAAGCGAAGAGAAATTTAACCGGCGGCTCCGCCGCATGGACGGCGCCGGCTATCAGAAACGAAAGCAAAATCATCGTCGACTTGAGTTGTTTCATTGACGCACTCCGAATCCGAAACGGCTTGAACTTTTTGAACGACTGGAACGGCTTGAACGAGTTTTAGGCTTTCTTCCGCCGGCCCTGGCCAAACAAAATTTTCTTGCCTTCCTCGGTCATGCCCGCCGAGCCGACGTTGATTGTCTTGGCGATCTCGTAGGCGCGCACCACCGCGGGGCGTTTTTGAATCGTCTCAAACCAGCGCTTCAAGTTGGCGAAGTCGTTCAAGTCCTGCCCCTGGCGCTCGTGCAAAACGATCCAAGGATAACAAGCGATGTCGGCGATGGAATAAGCGCCGGCGACGAATTCACGATCTTCCAGGCGCTCATCGAGCACGCCGTAGAGCCGCTCGGTTTCTTTGGTATAGCGCTCGATGGCGTAAGCGATTTTCTCGGCCGAATAACCGCGAAAATGATGATTCTGGCCGAGCATCGGCCCGAGCCCGCCCATTTGCCAAAACAACCACTGCATCACCTCGGCGCGCCCACGCACATCGCGCGGTAGATATTTGCCGCACTTGTCCGCGAGATATTCGAGAATCGCCCCGGACTCGAAAATACTCAGAGGCCCGCCGCCGCCCGTCGGCTCATGATCGACCATCGCCGGAATCCGATTGTTCGGCGAGATTTTTAAGAACTCGGGCGCGAATTGCTCGCCCTTGCCGATATTGATCGGTTTAATCGAGTAAGGCAGCCCCGTCTCTTCCAAAAAAATTGTAATCTTGTGTCCATTCGGGGTCGTCCAGTAGTAGAGATCGATCATTGAAACCTCCAAAGGGATGTGCAGCTTGGTGCTCCTCGCCTACTTTCCATATACCCGGTCGATGAATCCTTCTTTTTCGAGCTCGCGCACGACGCTGTCGTCGATCAAACTGTCAACGGTAACTTTGCTGCCGGGCGTTTGCTTCAAGGCGTCGTCGAGCTGAATCTTCATGCCCTCGCGACTCGTGTAGGGCACGCGTTCGAGGATCTTCGCTGTGGAATCGTAGGAGCTGTCGAGATATGCCTTGTTGGCGGTGCGCTGATATTTGGCGACGATCTTCTGCGCGCCCTCCTTGTTGGTCTTGAAGTAATGCGATCCTTCGATCAGCGCCATCATCACTCTTTTCACGATCGGCCGGTTCTTCGCCAGGTAGCTTTTAGTTGTCACCGCGCAGATGAACGGCAATGGGTACGGTTTCTTCAGATCCGCCATGTTGGCAAGGATGCGATAGGGAACGCCAGAGGGAGTAAGATGCACGTTGCCCGGAGGCGATGGAAATCCCGCGATCACTCCGCGGCTGAACCCTGCGGCCCGCTCCGCCGCCCCGCCGACCTGCAATATTTTTACATCGTCCATCGGCCGCAGCCCCATTCCTCTCAGCAACTCCCGCGCGGCGACGTCGGAAACGCTGCCGAAACGGCTGATGCCGATGGATTTTCCCTTGAGGTCTTCCGGCGACTTGATGCTGTCGAGTACAACCAACTCGTAAGCCAAAACATTGATCATGCAACCGACGCTGACCGTATCGGCGCCGCGCACGTTGGCATTGGCCACACCGCTGCCGGCCGCGTTGCCGATCGAGATATCCTGAGCCACGATCGCCGAGATACCGACCGTCGTGCTGCCGATATAAACCATGTCGACATCGAGTCCGTTCTTTTTGTAGAACCCGGTCTCAAGTGGAATCGTCCACAATTGATTCAGCGTATCCGTGGAACTGTAGGCGATCCGAATCTTATCCTGCGCCTGCGCAGCACTGGCCGAGATCATCAGCAGGACCGAAAGAGAATAAAAAATATTGCGCCAGCGACAACTGAAATCGTTCATAGTCCCTCCGTTATTTCCCTGTCATACTCACGCCTCTCGCCTCAAGCCTCACGCCTTCCCGTGCAGCGCCGCATAGACTTTTTCCGCCGTCACCGGTGTGTCGAATATCCGCACGCCGCAGGCATCCTGCACGGCGTTGGCAATCGCCGCCGGCGGCGTCACGTTGGCGTGTTCGCCGATCCCCTTCGCTTCGTAGGGCCCGGGGCCGTTTTTGCCTTTGACCAGCACGGTTTTGAATTTCGGAATATCGAGAATATTGGGAATCTTGTACTCACCCAAGTTGGTGGTCGTCACCTTGCCTTGATCGTGGGTGAGCTCCTCCATCAGGCCGCTGCCGATCGCCATGATCGCCTCGCCGTCGATCTGTCCCTGATGACCTAGTGGATTGATGATCGTGCCGACATCGTGGGCGCTGACAAAATTAGTCAGCTTCACCCGGCCGGTGTCGCGATCGACTTCGACCTCAGCCACTTGAGCGATGAACGAAGTCGACGAGCCTTTGCGCGGCACTTCGGTTTCGACACTGACGGCTATCGGCGCGTCCGTCGAATTCACCACCTCACTCAATGTCAACAACTTGCGTTTACTACCCTTGCTGGAAAACTGGCCCGACTTGTAAACCACCTGATCTTCCGCGCAGCCGAGCAACTGCGCCGCCTGCGCGTTGAGTTTCTTGCGCAATTCAGCCGACGCTTGAAACGCCGCCGCGCTGTTAATATTGGTCGAGCGGCTGCCGCCGAAACCGACATCGACGCTGTAGGAAACATCCGCGGTGTTGCCGATGCGGCAGCGCACCTGTTCGTACGGCACTTGCATCTCCGCTGCGACCGTCTGGCAAAGCACGGTCTGCAATCCGGTGCCCTGATCGCCGGCAACGGTGAACACGGTTAAGCTGCCATCGAGCTCAGCCGTTAGGTTGACCCACACTTTGCCCGCGCCGGTGCCGCGCTCGTACATGGCCACGCCGCGGCCGACGTTGGCGCGCTTGGGCGATTGCCAGCCGGCGGCGTCGAGCGCAGCTTTCAAGGTTTCCTTAGCTTTTACACCGCTCCAAGATTTGCCCAAGGCATTCTCTTCGCCTTCGCCGACCAGATTCATCATGCGGAACTTGGCCGGGTCCATTTTCAATTCTTTGGCGATCAGGTCCATATGCGACTCAGAGGCGAACACTGCTTGAATCGCCCCCGGCGCGCGCCAGAAACCGCAGGGCACGGTATTGGTGTAAACCTGCAACGCTTCCATGTAGCTGTTATCGATCTTGTACGGCGTCGCCGAGCCGGCGCCGCCGATGCTGGCGCGTCCCGGTTTCATGCCGGCGTAGGCGCCGGTGCCGTGGATCGCTTGCAGATAACGCGCGGTCATTCGGCCATCGCGCTTGACGCCGGTTTTGACTTTCACCACCGTGTAGTGATCGGGATTCATCGCCGTCAGTTCTTCGCTGTGAGTGAGCACGATCTTCACCGGCCGCTTGGCCTGTTTGGCGAGAAAATAGCAGATCGGCAGTTCGCCGGCGCCGCTCTTGCCGCCGAAGTCGGCGCCGACATGAACCGCTTGCAGGTGAATCTGTTTCGGCGCGATGCCCACGGCCTTGGCGAACTGCCCGCGCGAGCCGAACGGACCCTTGGTCGAAGCCCACGCATTGACGGTGCCGTCGTCATCGATCTTGACGAGAAAAGACTGCGGCTCGAGATAGCCTTGATGATGGATCGGCATGCGAAAGGTATGCTCCAAAACCAGATCGGCTTCGGCGAAACCTTTTTCGATATCGCCTTTGCCGAAGGTCAGCTTGTTGAGCACGTTGCCGCCCGCCGGCGCCATGATCTCCGCCGGCGCGCCGTCGTAAGCGGGCGCGTTGTCGTGCAAAACCGGCGCGCCCGGTTGCATCGCTTCGAGCACGTCGAACACCGCCGGCAACTCTTCATATTCGACGTCGATTAAATTAACCGCCTCCTCGGCGGCATCGCGGCTCTCCGCCGCCACAGCCGCGACTTTGTCGCCGATGTAGCGCACTTTGTCCCAGCACAAAACTGGAATATCGCGAATGCTCTTGCCCTGATAATGCTCCGGCTCGTCTTTGCCGGTGACGATCGCCTTGACACCCGGCACTTTCCACGCCCTTGAAGTATCGATGCTCTTGATCCGCGCATGAGGATAGGGACTGCGCAAAATCTTCGCCCACAAAGCATCGTCGAAGTGCACATCCGCCCCATAAATCGCTGTCCCATTAACCTTTTCCGCCCCCTCAACCCGCCCGACGGAAGCGCCAATGATCGAAGTTGGTTTTGTCATGTTAGACTCTCCTAGTGATGATCGAAGCTGTGCGGAATATAGCGTTAATCGCTCCCGGCGGGCAATAGAAACATGCCGCGGGATGGCAAACCTGAAATTTCATCTGGACGAAGCTGAGAAATTGGCGCTTGGCTCGGTTTAGTGGCTAGCCAATTTGCTCCGGAGGAAAATCTCTCCAACAGGTCGCCGAAGCGGCGCGCAATACTAGGAAAACAGCTTAGCGCTCCAAAGTTCGTCGAAGAAATGCGCTGCCGACATGATTTTGGTGCCAGTCGTCGCCACGCCGTGGCAACTTTTCGCCGTAAACAACGATCCGTCTCTTCAGCCCAACCTCTTCTGCGAAATTCGGCTACTGAGATGCTGAATTTTCAGGATATTCGGCAACTCAGTCGCCGATTTGCATAATACTGGCCTCGCCGCCGTCATTTTCGCTAGCGGTTCCAGTTTGATATCTTGTTCCAAAGCGCCTAGTCAAGATTGCGTAATATCTAACCGTGAACCCTGCACACTCGCCGCACTGCCGCGCCTGTAAAGAGCGTATCCGCGATTTATTGAGCGCGAGCTTCGGCGGCTGCCGCATTAACCATCAGTTCCCTTGGTCGTCCTACCCGGAAGACTACGTAAACAAACAAATCGGCAATCCCCTGGAGCGAATCCGCCGCGCCCTTGGCGACCTGCGCGGCCATCGCGACTTCATCAAGAGCGCACAGATGCCGCCTTGTGACTACTTCATTCCCGACCCGCCTTTTATCGTAGAATTTGACGAGAACCAACATTTTTCTCGCGCGCGTCTCGTCACCCTAGCCAATTATCCGGCGAACGCCGTTATCGGCTTTCCAATCTCGCGTTGGCGCGAGCTCTGCCGTGCGATCGACGCAAAAGATGACGAGCCTTTTGACCGCGACGAACGGCGCGCATGGTACGACACGCTGCGGGATTTGCTTCCAAGCGTGCACGGATTTGGCCCAACGGTTCGGCTTTACGCTGAAGAATTCCCATGGTGTACGCTCGACCCCGCTTCGGCGCAGGGAGTGGAAAACTTTCGGATACTGCTCCGTCACCGGCTTCCGGATGGAATCCGTTAGCGCAGCGGCGACCGGCCGGTCGCCCCTGACATTACGGCGCATCGCGGCAATTAACCGGGTTAGACAAAGCGTACCGGAATTATTCAACAAAATCAGGAAGAGCCGTCGACGATATCCAAGCAGCCGCCTGCCGGCGAAGACTTTCTCCGTTTCATTCGTATTATGGGTTAACGGAGCATTCTATCGAACGCTTTGGCTCCCGGGACGGATGATTGTATGATCGAAACGTTGCACCACGCATCTAAGGTTGATCCAACGACACTATGGCGACAGCTTGGCCCGATAAAGAAGACAATGAACTGCTCGCGTTGGTTCAGGAGGGCAGCCATCCGGCTTTTGCCGAGCTGGTTCAGCGCCACACCGAGCGCTTTTATCGCCTGGCATTTCGTTATCTGCAAAATAAACAGGCGGCCGAGGACGCGGTCCAGGACGCGTTTCTAAAGTTATGGGAAGATCCGAAAAAATGGCAGGCCGACAAGAACTCGAAGTTTACGACCTGGTTTTATCGCGTCGTGGTGAATCTATGTCTCGATTGGCAGAAACGAAAACGGCCGGTGGCGTTAAACGAAGAAATGCCGCTGATCGACGACCGGGAGAGCGCCGATCAAGCCGTGATGCGCCACGAAGAACAGAAAATGTTGGAGCAGGCGATCGCAGCCCTGCCGGAGCGCCAGCGCAGCGCCATCAATCTCTGCTTCGACGCAGGCTTGAGCAATCAGGATGCCGCCGACGCCATGGGCGTGAATTTGAAAGCATTGCAGTCGCTGATCATGCGCGCCAAGACGACGCTGAAAGAACGCATGAAGAATTATCTGTGAGGGTTTTATGACTGAGAACGAAGACGAAAAATTGGCCAGATTGCTGCACTCGCGACCCATCGAACCTGCCAGCCATGATCTGGCGGCTCGAATCATTCTAAAGGCCCAGAGCTTGCCGCAGCTGCAAAATGTTTCGCTCTGGCAAGCGGTGCGCCAATTGTTCGCCGAATTTCATCTGCCGAAACCGGGTTATGTGCTCGCCAGCGCACTGGTTTTGGGAATGGTGCTGGGCTTCGCACGGCGCCGGAAAATGGCCAGCTCAGCGACGCTAGCACCGCGAGCGCGCAGAGTTACATCGCCGGTGACGAGGAGTTGTTATGAGCCAGAAGACTAAACTGGCGTTTATCGCGTCGATCGTTGTCAATGTGCTTTTGCTCGGCTTCTTGGTCGGCCAGTCGCCGCGCCGCTTCGATCGCAGCGCCCTGCGCGAAAAGCGCATGGAGCAGGCGATCAAAGACCTGCCCGCGGCGTCGCAGTCCCGCTTGCGCGACAGATTTCTGCAACTCCGCGCCACCGCCGAGCCGCTATTCGGTCAAATGCGCCAGGTCCAGGATGAATCGGTGCGGCTCTTAGCCGTCGAACCCTTCGACGAAGCCGCCTTCGACGGGCAGCAAGCCAAGATCAACAAACTGCGCGCCGACACGACAAAAAAACTATCCGATGCGGTCAAGAACGCGGTCAAAGATCTGACGCCGGAGGAACGGCGCCGCTTTGCCGAACTGTTGCGCCGCCCGCCGCCACCGGGTGAATCATAGAATTCCTCACAAAAACGCACCACTCCAAGAGCGCCGGCCGTACCGGCGCTTTTTTTTCGCCCGCCGCGAAGACTCCCGCCGGGTCACTCGTATCATCAGGTAACAACGGATTAGAAGAGAGGGCAAAACTCTATGAATTGGCTATCCAAAACCCGGCGCAACAAGATCATCGCCGGCTTCACCGTAGTCGCGCTCACCGCCGGCGGCTGGTATTGGTATGCCAGCACGGCGCAAAGCTCCCAGGGCGAGGCCATTCAGCCGATCGCCGTGAGCCGCGGTAACATTGAAGAAGTCGTTACTTCACAGGGCAAGCTCGAAGCCAAGCAGTACGTTGATGTCGGTACCCAGGTTTCCGGCCAATTGAAAGCAATCCACGTTGACATCGGCGATACCGTAACCAAGGGCCAACTACTCGCCGAGATCGACCCGCGAGTTTATCAGGCCCAGGTGGAAGCGGGAGAAGCGAAGCTTAACAGTCTGCGCGCCCAGCTAAACCAGCAGAAGGCCGAGGCGGTTCTGGCCGAACAGAATCTCAAGCGCAATCAAAATCTGATCGCCGTCAATGCCGTAAGCCAGCAGGCTCTTCAGGAGACCGAATCCCAGTCGGCAGTGGCCAAAGCTCAAGTGGAATCAATCATCGCGCAAATACAGGAAACCGAGTCCAATCTGAAAGCGAGCCGGACCAATCTCGGTTACACAAAAATCTTCGCGCCGATGGCCGGCACCGTGACGACTTTGCCGACCAAGGAAGGTCAAACATTGAACGCCAATCAGACCGCGCCGACGGTTTTGCAGATTGCCAGTCTCGACATCATGACCGTGCGCGCCCAAGTCGCCGAGGCGGATGTCAGCCGCATTAAACCCAATATGCCCGCCTATTTCACCACCCTCGGCAACAGCGAGCGGCGCTGGCCCGGGACAGTGCGGCAGATCCTGCCGACGCCGCAGATCGTCAACGATGTGGTGCTCTACGATGTCTTGATCGACGTAAAAAACCAAGGCCGCCGCCTGATGACCAGCATGACGACCCAGGTTTTTTTCATTCTCGGCAAGACGGAAAACGCCTTGATCGTGCCCGCTGAGGTGCTCACCCGCCGGGTGGCGCGGGAAGACAGCGAAAAAGGCAAAGCCTTTCGCGTCGCAGTGATCACGGCAACGGGCCGCGAACAGCGCGTCATTCACGTCGGCTTGCAAAGCCGCACCCAGGCAGAAGTCGTCGACGGACTCAAAGAGGGTGAAAAAATCGCAGTGAATCGTCCCGCCGGCAGCGCCAACCAGGCCGGCAACCAGCAGCGTCCCGCCGGCGCCGGCAACGCACCGCGCATGAACCGAGGTCCGCAGCTATGAACGCGACCATTTTAGATTTGCAGGATATCGAGAAACACTACAAGAACGGCGACACCACCGTGCGCGCCCTCGATGGTGTGTCGCTCAAGATCCGGCGCGGTGAGTTCGTCGCGATCATGGGGCAGTCCGGTTCCGGCAAGTCGACGCTGATGAATATTCTCGGCTGTCTCGATCGACCCACCGCCGGCAGCTATACAGTGCTTGGCAGAGAAGCGGCGAATCTCGAACCAGACGAGCTGGCGTCGCTGCGACGCGAGACCTTCGGCTTTATTTTTCAACGTTATAATCTGCTCGCCACGGCGACGGCCCAGGAGAATGTCGCCATACCCTCCGTGTACGCCGGCCTGCCAAAGCATAAACGACGGGCCCATGCCAACGAGCTGTTGCAACGGCTGGGGCTGGGCGAGCGCACCGACCACCGGCCCTCCGAACTGTCCGGCGGGCAGCAACAACGCGTCGCGATTGCCCGGGCTCTGGTGAATGACCCGCCGGTGATCCTCGCCGACGAGCCCACCGGCGCGTTGGATAGCAGGAGCGGCGATGAAGTCTTGGCGCTGCTCAAACAGCTCCACGCCGAAGGGCGGACGATCATTCTCATCACCCACGCTGAGAATGTCGCGCAGCACGCCAGCCGTATCGTGCGCATTCAGGACGGACGAATTGTTGAGGACACTGGCAGTTGTCGCCGATGAACCACAGGAAAAATTGGCCGCAGACACTCGCAGTTTCGCCAGCGCCGTCAGCTTGATGGCGAGCCTGCAGGAAGCGCTGGTGACCGCCTGGCGCTCGCTGCACGTCAATATTTTTCGCACCATGCTCACGCTGCTCGGCATCATCATCGGCGTCGCCGCCGTGGTCGCCATGCTGGCGGTGGGCGAAGGCAGCCGGCAAAAAGTACTCGACCGCATCAGCTCATTCGGAACCAATTTAATGTTGATCCGCCCCGGCGCCGCCGGCATGCGCAACACCGGCGATATCGTCACGCTGGTGCCGGAGGACGCCGCCGCGATCAAAGCCTTGCCGAACATCGAAAGCGCGCTGCCCGAGCGCAACAGCCGCGCCACCGTGCGGTTTGGCAATATCGACTACCAAACTTCAGTGCAGGGCACCGGCGAGGATTTTCCGTCGGCGCGCGACTGGCCGGTGGCCGAGGGACAGTTTTTTAACGCCGACGACATGAAGCAATACGCCGCCGTCGTTGTGCTCGGCCGCACGGTCGCGAAAACCCTCTTCCCCGACGGCAGCAGCCCGGTCGGCAAGTACATTTTGATGAAGAGCGTGCCGTTTGTCGTCATCGGCGTCATGACCGAGAAAGGCGCGTCGCCCAACGGCAGCGACCAGGACGATGTCATCTTCGTGCCGATCAAGACCGGATTGGTGCGGCTCTTCGGCAAGAATTATTTGAGCAGCATTACCATCAAAGTCAAAGATGCCGCGGACATCAACGCGACCCAGCAGCAGGTCGAGACGCTCCTCAAGGCGCGCCATAATGCCGAGGACTTCAGCGTGCGCAACATGGCTTCGTTTCTACAGGCGGCGATAGAAACCCAGGATACCTTCACATTGCTCTTGGGCACGGTGGCGGCGATCTCTCTGCTGGTCGGCGGTATCGGCGTCATGAACATCATGCTGGTCAGCGTGGTCGAGCGCACCCGCGAGATCGGTATCCGCATGGCCACCGGCGCGCGCATGCGCGACATCATGTTGCAATTTAATATCGAAGCCGCGGTGGTGTGCGCCGCCGGCGGCCTGCTCGGCATCCTCGTCGGCGTCATCGCCGGGCTGGTGCTGCGCTACAGCGGCATGAGCGTGGTGTTCTCAGTCATGCCCGCGGCGCTCGCCTTCGCCTGCGCATCCGCCACCGGCCTGGCGTTCGGTTATCTGCCGGCCCGCAAAGCCGCCCAGCTCGATCCAGTTGTTGCCCTAGCTTCGGAGTGAGGTGCTCTATGCGTAAATATCTGTTGAACGGTACAGTCGCCCTCTCATTGGCGTTGTCGGCATGCAGTCTCGCGCCGCAATACGAGCGACCGCAGATGGCTCTGCCCAACGGTTGGAGCAACGTCGCCGGCGTCGGCAACGCGCAGTTGAATCCGACCACGGCCTTCTGGCAGGAGCTCGGCAGCACAGATCTCAACCATTTGATCGACAATGCGCTGGCACAGAATCTTGATCTTGAAGCCGCGCTCCATCGCATCGAGCAGGCGCGCGCCCAGGCGAAGAGCGGCGCCGCGCCGCTCTATCCGACGATCACTGCCAGCGGCAGCGCATCGCAGACTTTTCAAGATGCGAAAAACACCCAGTCGGCGCGCGGCGGCGGCAGCATCAGCTATGAAGTCGATCTGTGGGGAAAGAATCGCAACGCGGCCAAGTCCGCCGACTATCGGGCCAACGCAAGCGAGTTCGATCGCGAGGCGCTGCGCCTGGTCGTAACCGCGGATGCGACGAATTTTTACGCCGAGATTTTGAGCCTCAACGACCGCATTCGCATCGCCGAGTTCAATCTCAAAAACGCCGAAGAGGTTTTGCGTATCATCGAAGCGCGCTTCGGCCAGGGCGGCGTCTCGGGTCTGGAAGTGTCCCAACAGCGCGTCGCCGTGAACAATCTCCGCACCGTGATGGCATCGCTCTTCGAACAGCGCAGCACGACTGCGAACGCCCTGGCGATTCTGCTCGGGCTGGCGCCGCAGAATTTTTCCGCGCCGACCGCTGAGCTGGCGACACTCACCATGCCGCCGGTAAATCTGACGCCGCCGGCAAATCTGTTGACCGCCCGGCCCGACATCGAGAGCGCGGAAGCCGGCCTGCTCGCGGCCAATGCCGATATCGGCGTGGCGCGAGCGGCTTTCTTCCCGTCGCTGACCCTGGGTTTGGATACGGCTATCGCCGCCGGCTTCGGCGGCCCTGCAGCAGCGGCAACGTCCGTCGCATCGAGCTTGCTCGCGCCGATCTTCACCGGCGGCCGGCTCACCGGCAATCTGGAGAGCGTCACCGCGCGCCAGAAGGAGCTCGCGGTGCAGTATCGCCAGACCGTGCTGGTGGCATTTCAAGAAGTCGAAGACGCCCTCGCCGCGCTTAAAGGTAACAACGACCGCGCCGCGCTGGCGCGCGCCACCGTCGCCGAATCGCAGAACGCCTACGATATCGCCAAAGCGCGCTTCGACGCCGGTGCCATCGATTTCCTGACCCTGCTCGAAACCCAGCGCAGTTGGTACCAGGCACAGGACAACCAGATATCGATAAACCAGGGTCAGCTCTTCGCCTTCGTCCAGTTACGCAAAGCGATGGGCTCGTGAAAATGACCAAATCAATGACCCGGTCTCGGCCGAGCTAATGAACACTCGCATGGCCGAGATTGAAACTGATCCCATGCAAATTTCAGCTTGTGACACTCCTAGCCCGTTGAGTAATCGAATGGCACTGTCATCCGCCTGCTAAGGGCTAGTTATTTCTCTTGCAAGTCGCGGCTCGATGATTATCTTGTAGGTTACGATGGCGGACCTTGATTATTATAAGACTCTCGGCGTCGAACACGGCGCCTCGAAGGACGACGTGCGCAAAGCCTATCGCAAACTTGCGCGCAAGTATCATCCCGACCTTAATCCCGGCAATAAAGAGGCAGAAAGCAAATTTAAATCCCTCTCGGTTGCCTACGACGTCCTGAGCGACGAGAAAAAACGCAAGCTTTACGACGAATTCGGCGAGGCCGGACTGGCCGCCGGCTTCGATGCCGAGAAGGCGCGTACCTACGAGCAATGGCGCCAGCAGTCAGCGCATGGCGGCGGCACACAGGCCTTCGACACGGACGACTTGGGCGATCTTTTCGGCGGCCTTGGCGGCATGTTCCGGCGCGGCCCGCGGACGCAAGCCGGACCACAGCGCGGCGGCGATATTGAATCGAGCATGGAAATCGATTTCCTCGACGCTGTGCGCGGCTTTCAAACCGCCATCACACTCGACCGGCCAGTGTCCTGCGATACATGTCGCGGCTCGGGCACGAAAGCCGGAACAGTGCCGACCAATTGTCCCCAATGCGCCGGCAGCGGCAGCGTATCCATCGCCCAAGGGCCGCTGCAGTTTCGCCAGGCCTGCCCCCGCTGTTCGGGCAGCGGAAAGTTGCCCGGTGAGCCATGCACCGCCTGCGACGGCAGCGGTCGCGTCATGCGCGCGGAAACGATTCGAGTCAACATTCCACCCGGCGCCGATCCCGGCAAGCGCATCCGTTTGCGGGGAAAGGGCGAAGCGGGATTGCGCGGTGGACCGGCGGGAGATCTCTTTATAACGCCGCGTATCCGGCCTCATCCGATACTCACCCGCTCCGGTCGAGACTTGTCCATGGACTTGCCGATCACCGTCGGCGAAGCGCTGCGCGGCGCCAGCGTCGAGGTGCCGACGCCCAGTGGAGCGATCATGGTAAAAATTTCTCTGGGTGCTCAGAGCGGCCAACAGTTACGCATCAAAGGCAAAGGAGTTCCCGCCCACGGGCAAACTCCAGCCGGAGATTTATATCTGCGGCTGATGGTGCGCGTGCCTAAGGAAGATGTTGCTCAAGAAGTGATCGACAAGATCGACCAAGCCTACGGCGAAAGCGTGCGTCAAAACATTCGGCTGTAACCGAGGAATAAAAAATGCCGCGAAAATATTTGCGCATTACCGAAGTGACGAAAGTCTGCGGCGTTAACGTGAAGTTCGTCAAACGCCTGGAACAGGAACAGGTCATCTCGCCGGTCGTCCGCGGTAACGAAAAATTCTATCCCCTCGATCAAGTCGACCGTGTCCGCGTCGCCCATCTGCTCATCGAAGAAATGGGCGTAAACTTAGAAGGCGCCGAAGTCGCGCTAAATATGCGCGAGCAAATGATCGCCATGCAGCGCCAGTTCAATGAAATCCTTCGGCTGCTCGGCCGCGAGTTGCGAAAATAGCCGCATCGATTGACCGGCCTCGGGGAATCACTCGCTGCTTGCCGCTTCCGCCTGAATGACCGCGATGCGGTTGACTTAGGCGCACTCGGTTGATTACTGTTCGGAAGGGTCAGGGCTTCAAGCCGACGCGTGCTCATGGACCGTAGAAACTAGCGACGAAAGGTAACTAGGTGAAAAGAGTCCTAGCGATGATTTTAGGCGGCGGGGTCGGCACCCGGCTCTACCCTTTAACCAAACTGCGCGCCAAGCCGGCGGTCCCGCTTGGCGCCAAGTATCGCTTGATCGATATTCCGATCAGTAATTGCATCAACTCCGATCTCCAGCGAATTTACGTATTGACGCAATTTAATTCCGCGTCGCTCAACCGGCATATTTCCCGCACTTACGCCGCTTTAGGGGCGGGCTTCTCCCAAGGATTCGTCGAAGTGCTGGCGGCGCAGCAAACTCCCGAAAGTCCGAATTGGTTTGAAGGAACGGCCGACGCGGTGCGCAAGTATATCCGGCTCTTCGCGGAATGGGATGTCGATCAGTATCTGATTTTGTCCGGCGATCACTTGTACCGGATGAATTATGCTGACTTCATTGAGCGCCACCGCGAGACCAAGGCTGACATCACCCTCTCGGTGGTGCCGGTGGATCAGAGCCGGGCTTCCGAGTTCGGTTTGATGGCGATCGACGGCCATGGACGGGTGCGCGCGTTCAGCGAAAAACCCAAAGGCGACGCTCTGAAAGCGATGGCCGTGGACACGACGGTGCTCGGCCTATCGAAAGAAAAGGCAAAAGAGCTGCCTTATATCGCCTCCATGGGCATCTACGTTTTCGACAAGCAGGTGCTGCTCGATCTGCTTGAAAAAAACCCGAGTCACACCGATTTCGGCAAGGAAATCATTCCAGCGGCGGCTGCGCATAACCGAGTTCAAGCTTACTTGTTTAAGGACTACTGGGAGGATATCGGCACCATCGAATCTTTCTACCAGGCCAATTTGGCGCTCACGGAGCAGCCGGTTCCTTCCTTCAGCTTTTACGATGAGAAAGCGCCGATTTACACCCGCTCGCGCTACTTGCCACCGACCAAGTTGCTCGACTCCCATGTCATCGAATCCATGGTCGGCGAAGGCTGCATACTCAAGGAATGTACCGTGAAGCGCTCGGTCATCGGTATTCGCTCGCGCATCGAAACCGGCTGCGTGATCGATAATGCATTGCTAATGGGCGCGGATTATTACGAGTCGCCGGCGGAACGGCAGCAAGTCCTCGACAGCGGCAAAGTTCCCCTGGGCGTCGGCGCCAACACCACCATCCAGCGGGCCATCGTCGACAAAAACGCCCGTATCGGCCGCAACGTGCAAATTGTCAATCAAGATAAGATTCAGGAATCGACTCGGGAGGAGCTCGGATTTGTCATCCGCAATGGCATCGTCGTCATCATCAAGAATGCGACGATTCCTGATGGAATGGTGGTCTAACGATAAGCGTTTTTGGTATTCTCCAAGGATCGACCCGTTATTCGGTCACTCCGTCATTGCCCGGTACCGGCCTCTTCTTGCGCATTCCACCTTCGATCATCTTGTACTCGAACAGCCGGCAGTCCAGCGCGCCATTAAATAGCGGCGTGCGTTTGGAAGTGGCGAGCCGGATGAGCTTGGGCAGCCGCATGTCGGCGCTGAGAAAGTAAGCGCGCCAGCCGGTGAACTGTTTTTTCAAGACATCGCCCAGCTTGGGGTAGAGTTCCGCTAGCGCTTGCTGCTCGCCGAGGCGCACGCCATAAGGCGGGTTGCTGACGATGATCCCTGCTTTGGCCGGCGCGGTGATTTCCAGAACACTAGCCCGCTTCAAACTGACGACCTGCCCCAGACCGGCACCCGCCAGATTCGCCTGCGCCGCTTGCAGTACCGTGCCGTCGAGATCGCTGCCATAGATCGGCAGCGCCACGCGTGCCTTGCGCCGCGCCGTGCGCCGCTGGATCAGCTCGCGCCAAGCCGTCAAGTTGAAGTTCAGAAATTTTTCAAAGGCGAATCGGCGTCCCAATCCCGGCGCGATATCGAGCGCCATGCACGCCGCTTCGACAAGAATCGTCCCGCTGCCGCACATCGGATCGAGCAAGGGGATGCCCGGAGTCCATCCGGCGAGGCGGAGAATTCCCGCGGCGAGGTTTTCTCTCAACGGCGCTTCGCCGGTGGCGATGCGCTGCCCGCGCTTGAACAATGGCTCACCCGAGGTGTCGAGATAAAGTGTAAACTCGCGATCGGTTAAATGACCTTGGATCGGAATATCCGGATCGCGCGTGTCGACACTCGGCCGCTGCTGCGAAACCTGGCGGATTTTGTCGCACACCGCGTCTTTGATCTTGAGCGTGACGAAGTTGAGGCTTGTGAGCGGGCTCTTGGTCGCCGAGACATCGACGCGAATGGTCCGCGTAGCATCGAACCAGTCGGTCCACGGCACTGCGTAAGCGATGCGATAAATATCGTTTTCACTGCGATAACCCGCTGTCGCGACTTGCCAGAGCACGCGGCTAGCGATGCGGCTTTCGAGATTGACCCGGTAGCAAACCATGAGATCGCCGCCGAACTGCACGCCGCCGCCGACGGCGTGAACTTTATCTGCGCCGAGTTGGCGCAATTCGTCGACCAGGATCATCTCCAGGCCGCGCGGACAGGTGGCGAAAAACTATTCCATTGATAATCACAAACAAGCATCTGCCACAATAAAAAAGGGCAACCGAGACGGTTGCCCTTTTTGCAGTTATTTTACTTGCGAAACTCTACCAGCGATTACCCCGGCCACCGCCGTCGCCGCCACGGCCGCCGCGGCCACCACCGCCACCGCCACGATTACCGCCACCGCCACCGCCACCGCCAAAGCCTTCACGCTTGGCCATCGGCTTGGCTTCATTGACAGTCAAGGTGCGGCCATCGAGCTGGGTGCCATTCAGGCTTTCGATCGCCTTCTGTGCTTCGGCCCCCGAGCTCATCTCGACAAAGCCGAAACCGCGCGATTGACCGGTGAATTTATCGGAAATCACATTGGCCGAGGTGACCTCGCCATGCGCCGAAAAGATTTCTTGCAACCGATCGCCGGTTACTGAATAGGGCAAGCCGCCCACGTACAATTTACTACCCATGTTCTCCTCCTATAGAGAATGTTAATGTCTTTTACCCTGAGAAATGAACTGCTAATGGGGGCCGAACATGGGAGCTCAACTGCGTAGCTCTGGTCGGAAGATCCTTTAGATATTGTTCGCAAGGACAGACTGACACGGGCCTTCAACCTTTGTTATGTCCTCTACCAGAAGGCCGTTTACTGAAGAAGATGAATAAGAGTACGTCTTATACCGCGCAATGTCAATGATAATGTCAATACCGTCCACGCGACGACCTTGGCGCCGACTGTTTGAAGCATAATAGGCTTGAAACCGCTGCGCCACTTAAACCATAATGCGCCCAATCGGATGGATCACCTGAAGAACTCTAAGGAGTAAGATGAAAAAGCTAAGATTATTTGCGTTGCTGGTGTTTAGCCTTCGCGAGCGCTACGGTATCGGCGCAAGATCGCGTGCGCATCGGCGTGCCGCTGTTCCCGACGGTGTCCTATCCGGTGCTCATCGCCCATGAAAAAGGCTTCTTCGAAAAAAATGGTTTGAAAGCGGAGATTATCCGCATCAACAGCGAACCGACAACCTATCAAGCGTTGATCTCCGGCGATATCGATGCCACCTCCGGCGCGCCGACGGGACTAGTGCAGTCCAACCTGCAAGGCATACCGGTGACCTCCCTCGGCAGCTGGGACAATCTGGTTTCCTACACGGTCATGACCAAAGATAAGATCGACGACCTGTCGCAGTTGCGCGGCAAGAAAGTCGGCATCAACCGGCTCGGCGGCAAGTCGTCGTTGGTCTTGCGCGTCATGCTCGAAGACGCCGGCCTCAATACATCGAAAGACGTTACGCTCCTGCAACTGGGCGGCTCCCAGGAACGCTTGGCGGCGCTCGTGCGCGGCGGCATCGACGCGGCGCCGGTGGACTTCGCCTTCGAACCGAAGATGAAACAGATGGGCTTTCACCTGGTGCCGAGCAAGAAGACCGCCTTCATGAACGGCCCGATCACGGTCACCGTGGCGAACTTGAAGGCCAACCGCGGCAAATGGCTGCGCTTCGTCAAAGCCAACATGGAAGCGACTTATTATATGACGGTGAATAAGTCCGGCGCGATGGATGTTCTGAAAAAAATCATTCAGACCGACGAACGTGAAACTCTCGAGCACGCCTACGAGCAGATGCGCGCCCGCGCCACCGTCGATCTGGTCGCACCCGACGCCGCCATCGAAAACCTGGTGAAGATGATGACCTACGTCGACAAACGCGCCGCCGGCATCGACCGCAGCAAGCTCACCGACTACTCCATCGTCCGCGAACTGATCCAGAGCAACACCGTCCCGGTGAAAAGATAAGCCGGAATGGAGTATTGGAGAGATGGAGTAATGGGTTTCCGGATCCAACACTCCAGTCACTCCAACACTCCGGCGGCTCATAGCAGAAGCCAAACTGTCGCAAATCGGATTACCAAGGATAATTATTTCCATGAACGACATTTCCTTCGTCGACACTACCCTGCGCGACGGCCAACAAAGCCTGTGGGCTTTGGGCATGAAGACCGACGCCATGCTCGGTGCCGCCGAGCAGATGGACCAGGCCGGCTTCGAGTCCTTGGAGTTCTTCAGCTCCAACATGATCAAAAAATACGTGCGCGAGCACAAAGAGAATCCCTGGGACTGGATTCGCCAGGGCACGAAAAAGTTTCGCCGCACCAAGCTGCGGCTGCACGGCGGCATCCACGGCTCGGGCGCGTTCGAAAAACTCCCCAGCGCGATCATGAAGCTGCTGGTGGAGCGAATCGTATCCTACGGCATTACGCTGACGCGCACGTCGACTTGCTGGAACGATTTCCGCGGCTTCAAAGAAGAACTACACGAGCTGCGCCAGTTGGGCATGGAGACCATCGTCAACTTGATCTACTCGGTATCGCCGCGCCACACCGACGAGTACTACGCGCAGAAGGCCAAAGAAGCCGGCGAGATCCGTCCCTATCGCGTTTGCTTCAAAGATGTCGGCGGCCTGCTAACGCCCGAGCGCGCGCGCACGTTGATACCGCTGATCATGAAGAATGCCGGCGAAACCCCGGTGGAATTTCACGCCCACTGCAATAACGGCTTGGCGCCGCTCTGTTACCTCGAAGCGGCCAAGCTCGGCATCAAGACCATCCACACTTCGATTCCGCCGCTGGCCAACGGCTCGTCACAGCCGTCGATCTTCAACATGGCGAAGAATCTGCGCGCCTTGGGTTTTGCGCCGCAGATCAATGAAGAACCGTTGAAGCCGGTGACCGAGCATTTCACCGCCATCGCCGAGCGCGACGGTCTCGCCATCGGCCAACCCCTGGCCTACGATCACTCGCAATACCTCCATCAAGTGCCCGGCGGTATGATTTCCAACCTGCGCCACCAACTGCGCCTGGTCGGCATGGAAGACAAGCTGCCGGCAACTTTGGCAGAGGCGGCGCGCGTGCGCGCTGAGTTTGGCTTTCCGATCATGGTCACGCCGCTGTCGCAATTCGTCGGCACCCAGGCGGCGATCAACGTCATCGTCGGCGAGCGCTACAAGGAAGTCACCGATCAAGTGATCCAATACGCCCTCGGCGTCTGGGGCGCCGAAGCCACTGAGATCATGGATCCCAACGTGAAAGATCGCATACTGAATCGCGGCCGTGCCAAGGAATGGACCGCCTGGGAACCGCCGCAACCTTCGCTCAAAGAAATCCGCAACAAATTCGGCGGCCCGTCGCTCTCCGATGAAGAACTCTTACTACGCGTCTACGCCGGCGCCGACAATGTCAACGCACTCATGACCGCCGGCGCGCCGAGGCCGAAACTCGACGGCAAACAGCCGCTCATGCAACTGATCGAAGAACTGACCAAGAAAAAAGACAGCAGCCACATCCACATCCGTCGCGACGGCGTCTCGCTGACTTTGGGAAAGTCGCCCAAGACCGATGCCTCGGCGTAAAATACCGCGGACGATCTTCACCACGAAGAGCCCAGCGCGGCGCAGCCGCAACCGAATTTCGGAATATCTCGCGCAAAGCACGCAAAGGAAGAACGTTGTCATTTCGAACGGAGAGAGAAATCCGTCTTAGATCATTCGTATTCGCTCGGGATGCAGGCCTCTGGCCTGTCACTTCGCGACCTTGGCGACCTTGGCGCGAGGAATATCCGAATCCGAGGCGTCTCGACTCCCGGACAATTTGCGCAAGCCGCGCAAATTATCACGGATAGTAGTACGAAGGAAACGAAGCTTTCTGAAAATTTTTCTCGTACTTCGTGCTCTTCGCGTCCTTCGTGGTGAAAAATCTTAAGCACCTATGGAGCTACCATGAACTACACCGGCCTGCGCGACTGGCTCGCCAAAGTCGACGGCTTCGGCGAACTAACGACGCTCGAAAACATCGACTGGAATCTAGAGATGGGCGCCATCGTCGATGTGCTCTACCGCGAGCATCCGCCCTATGCGCCGGCGCTGATCTTCGACAATATCAGAGATCATCAGCCCGGTTATCGCACGCTGTTCGGCCACTTCGCTTCGCCGAAGCGCATCGCGCTGACCCTCGGCGTCACAGAGGAATTCGACCATGTGCTGGAATTCACCCGCATGTATCATGAGCGCATGAAGCAGACCGCGCCGCTGCGCATGGAGGAAGTGAAAACCGGCCCGGTTCATGAAAACGTCCAAGAAGGCAACGACGTCGACCTGTCGATTTTCCCGTCGCCGCTGATGCATGAAAAAGACGGCGGCCGCTACATCGGCACCGGCCATCTGGTGATCACCAAAGATCCCGATTCGGATTGGATCAACGTCGGCACCTACCGGATCATGTCGCAGGATAACAACTACTTTGAGCATCTACATCGGTCCGGGAAAGCACGCCTTCATCCACAAACAGAAATATTTCGAGAAGAACCAAGCGATGCCGGTGAACGTCGTTCTCGGCAGCGATCCCCTCGACTGGTTCGCCGCGGCCTGTCCGGTGCCCGCGGGCGTCAGCGAGTTCGACTACGCCGGCGGTTTGCGCGGCGCGCCGACCAAAGTGATTCGCAGCGACATCACCGGCCTGCCCTATCCCGCCGATGCGGAAATTGTTTTAGAAGGCGAAATCCGCCCAGGCGAATTTAAAGACGAAGGCCCCTTCGGCGAGTGGCCCGGCTACTACGCCAGCCCGCGCAGCCCCGAGCCGTTCATTCGTGTCAAACGCGTCTTGTATCGAAATAATCCGATCATCTCCTGCGCCAACCCGGCGCGCCCGCCGCACACCCTCACGCTCCTGCGCGCGATCACCCGCTCGGCCCATGTCTGGGAAGAAATGGAAAAAGCCGGCATCCCCGATGTCAAAGGCGTCTGGTCCCACGAGCCCGGCCCGCGCCAGTTCACCGTCGTCGCCATCAAGCAGCGTTATCCCGGCCATGTGAAGCAAGCCGGCATGATCGCGTCGCAATGCTTCTCCGGCGGTTATCAAAATCGCTTCACCATCGTCGTTGACGACGACATCGACCCGACACGAATCGACGACGTCGTCTGGGCGCTCTCGACCCGCTGCGATCCGGCGGACGATATCGACATCCAGCGGCGCAGCTGGTCCAGCGCCCTCGACCCGATGATCCATCCCGATTCGAAAGTATTTCTCAATTCCCGCGCCGTCATCGACGCCTGCCGCCCCTATGAATGGATGAATAAATTCCCCGAAGTCGCCGAAACGAGTCCGGAGCTTCGTAAACAAGTGTTGGCAAAACTAGGGCGTAGCTTTTTCGGCTTGCGTTGATACTTAGTGGTCGTTCAAAACGTTCAAGCCGTTCAACCGCGCCCTTCGATTCCCTCAGAGCCGTGGGCTCGCGAGCGGGGTGATCAATACGTTTTGACCGACTTGAACATTTTGAACGATTTGAACAAATTCAGTGGAGCGAACTATGTCCATCTACCAACTCGGCGACGACAGACCGATTATTCCCGCTTCAGCCTATGTCGCCCCTGAAGCCACGCTCATCGGCAAAGTCATCCTGGGAGAGAACGCCAGCGTCTGGCCCGGCGTCGTCATGCGCGGCGACAACGATTCGATTACGATCGGCAATGGCAGCAACGTCCAAGACAACGCCGTGCTGCACGCTGATCCTGGATTTCCACTCTTGGTCGGCGAGAACGTCACCATTGGCCACCAGGCCGCGCTGCACGGCTGCACCATCGGCGACGGCTCGCTCGTCGGCATTCAAGCCGTGGTTATGAACGGCGCCGTCATCGGCAAAGACTGCCTGGTCGGCGCCGGCGCTTTAGTGCTGGAAGGAAAGAGCTACGGCGAGCGCAAACTCATCCTCGGCTCCCCCGCCAAAGTCATCCGCGAACTCACCGATGAAGATATCGAAAAAATGCACCGCGCCGCGCCGGGCTATGTGCAGCGGCAGGAAATGTACAAGTTGAAGTTAAAGAGAATCGGCTGATCCAGAATCAACAAAGTACGGCAACCAATCGTCAGCTCGAAACCGAGCGGCGCTGAAAGTTGACTGGAAGTCGACTACTATTTCCGTCATTCCGGCGTGACAACGGGAATCCAGGTTTATGTCCGGCGCAATAAAGCCATGATGGATGCCGGTTGTCACCGGCATGACGAACTCGAGCGTCACCTTCATCTATCGGCCTGCCTGTCAACCCAGGCGTGACCTTAACACACACCGTCACTTCAAAAATATCTTGCCGAACTCCCGCTTCTTCTCCTCGAACGCTTTCGCCTCCAGCACTTCCATCTGCACATATTGAATCTTGTCGGCGCCGGGGAGCGGCGGGTAGATGCCTTTGCGGTTGGGGAATTCGCCGGCCTGGGCGAGGACCTTCATGTTGTCGTCGTCGAGGTAGTAGTCGATGAACGCTTTGCCGGCGCTCGGGCGCGGCGCTTTGTTGCTGAGCACGGCGTAGTGGGCGTCGCCGAGCATTTTATCGAGACGCACGTAGTCTAGCGGCGCACCGCCCTTGGCCGCGGTGTAGGCGTATTTGATGAAAGTCAGGGCGATGGGAAACTCGCCGTTGGCCATGCGCTCGGCCGCCGGCAGCATCGACTCGACCAAGGTCGGCTTCGTCGCCGCCAGATCGCGGATGAATTTGTCGGCGCGTTCCTTTGGCATGATCTTGTGTAAGCTCGACAACCATTGAATCGTCGTGACGTGCAATGTTGGATCGGCCATCACCAGCATGCCTTTGTATTTCGCACTCACCAGATCGTCGAGCGACCTGGGCGCGTCCTCGGCTTTGATCGAGCCCTTGTGATAGACCACGCCGACGATGCCGTAGCGGCTCACCGGGCCGAGCCGCGGATCGATCTGCTCCTTGGGATATTTTTTCGCCGTCGGCGAGTCGTACTTGGCGATCATCCCTTCGTTGGCCATGATCACCAGCGGATCCGAGTTGTTCATGACGATGTCGTAAAGCGGCGCGCCGGCGCGGTACTCGCTCATCGACCGGTTCATCACGCTCATCGCCGAAGCGCGCCAGTACTCGGCGTTGAGCCCGGTCTTCTTGCGAAAGCCAGCCAACACTTCATCCACCACCTGGCTCTCCAAGCGAGCCGTAAATCACCACCTTGCCGCCTTCTTTCTTGGCCGCTTCGATGGTTTTCGCATCCTGGGCAAAAGCTGGTGTACTCGCAGACCAATGTCGCGAGTGTTAAAATCAGCAATGACGAATTTCATCTGTCCCTCCATTGAATTACTGCGACTCCAACTATCACGGCAGCAATTCTCCGGTCAACATTGAACCTTGAACCTTTGAACTGTTGAACCCTGCCACAATTGAACCCTGCCGCGTTGACATGAGCGAAGTCAACTTGTTATAGCCGATTGAAGTTCCAACGAAAGGTGCTCAAACAATGCAAATCATCGACGCCGACGGCCATGTCAACGACCGCCCCTGTATGGACGAAATATCGAAGTTCATGCCGGCGGGCAATCGCACGCAGGTATTTCCCGCTTTCGATCACATTCACTTTCATTACTTGGAAGGCGGCGAAAAGCGTTCGCGCACCGGCGATGTCGGCCCCAAAGAATGGCTCGACTTCCTGGACGAAACTGAGATCGATTGGACCGTCGTCTATCCCACGGCAGGATTAGCCGTCGGCCGGATCATCGCCGAGGACTGGGCTATCGCCGCTTGCCGCGCTTACAACAATTGGCTTTATGAAAAATTCACCAAGGTTACGCCGCGCATCAAAGGCATGGCGCTAATCCCGATCCAAGATACTCAAGCCGCCTGTGAAGAATTGCACCGCGCGGTAAAAGAACTCGGCATGGCCGGCGCCATGCTGCCATCCAACGGCGAAGGCATCAAAGGCCACTTCGGCTCAAAGATCTATTGGCCGATCTACGAGGAAGCCGAGAAACTTAACGCGCCGTTGGCGGTTCACGTCGGCGCGCTGCACCATTTAGGCATGGACAGCATCGGCGTTTACTATCCGGTGCATGCCCTCGGCCATCCGTTCGGGATCATGGCGCAAGCAGCGGCGATGCTCTCCTACGGCGTGTTCGATCGCTTCCCCAAACTGCGCGTCGGTTTCCTCGAAGGCGGCGCGACCTGGGTGCCGTTCTTCATGGACCGTCTCGACCGCTCCTACCCGCATCATCTGCAGGTCGACATTCATGGCGAATTCCTGCCGAGCTCGCACCCTGATGTGATGGCCAGCGAATATTTCCGCCGGCAAATCAAAGCCGGCAAAATTTTTGTCGGCTTCGACGGTGACGATCATGGCCTCGGCTACGCGGTCAAAGAAGCGGGCAACGAGTCGTTCGTCTTCGCCACCGACTTTCCGCACGAGAGCTTCGATGCCAAATCCTGCCGCATCGAGCTCCAGCATATTCTCAGCCGCGAAGATCTCAGTCAGGCCGATAAAGAAGCGATTCTGGCGAAAAAATGCCATAACATTTTACGGCGTCGAGCGCTGAAGCGGAGAATCACCAGTGCCGCGAATATTATCCGCCTACGAGCCCCAAGCCTACGCAATCATGCGCATTATCGTCGGCGCTACTATTTGTCTGCCACGGTTTACAGAAAGCTGCCGGCGCCTTTGGCGGCGTCAACGGCGAGCCGGCGCCATTGTTTAGCTTACTCAGTATCGCCGGCTACCTCGAACTCGCACTGGGTTTGATGATTGCCATGGGCATATTTACCGTTGCCGCCGCGTTTCTCGCCAGCGGCCAAATGGCCGCGGCCTACTTCATCGGCCATTTTCCAATGGGCTATTGGCCAATCATGAATCAAGGTGAAGTAGCGGTCTTATACTGTTTCGTGTTTCTCTATATCGCCGCGCGCGGTCCGGGCATCTGGAGCGTCGATATGTTCGGCAGCGCGACGCGGTGATTGTCAATCGAGATACATAACTCACAGGGTCTTTGATCTTAACCTTTGTACTGGACGGAGGCTTTGTGATTAAATCGCACCGTTAACGATTCTGGGAAAACTTCAGGAGTATTCATGGCAGAAAGTTCTTCACCCGTAACGACACCGCGCGTCAAAGGCCCGCTCGTCTGGCTCGGCATGGATCAGCAAGAGCTCGATGACGCCTACGACCAGACGGTTTACGCGCCCAATCAACCTTTGCTCGCCAAGCGCCGCGCCGCCGCCAGCGAGTCGGTGTTGAAACGATTTCCGCCGGAGCGCGTCGCCTACGGCCCCAGCGAGCATGAAAAGCTCGATATCTACAAAACTCATAAGCCCAACGCGCCGGTGAATGTCTACGTCCACGGCGGCGCCTGGCGCCACGGCCAAGCCAAAGACTGCGCCGCTCCCGCCGAGATGTTTATCAACGCCGGCGCCAATTTCGTCGTCCTCGACTTCGTGCAAATTCAAGACACCGGCGGCAACCTGCTGCCGATGGCGCAGCAAGTCCGCAACGGCGTCGCCTGGGTCTATAAAAACGCCGCGCAGCTTCGGCGCCGATGCCCAATCGCGTCTACATCACCGGCCATTCCTCCGGCGCGCACTTGAGCGGCTGCGCGTTGGTCACCGACTGGCAGAAAGATTTTGGCCTGCCGCCGGACATCATCAAAGGTGGATTGTTGATCAGCGGCATGTACGATTTGCAGCCGGTGCGGCTATCGAAGCGCAGCGAGTATGTGAAATTCACCGACGAGGTCGAGCAAGCGCTCAGCTCGCAACGCCATCTCGACAAGCTGCATGCGCCCATCACCGTCTGCTATGGCACCCAAGAAACGCCAGAGTTTCAGCGCCAAAGCCGCGACTTCGCCGCCGCGGTGAAAGCTGCCGGTAAGCCGGTAGAACTCCTGGTCGGCGAAAGCTTGAATCACTTCGAGATGCAGGAAACCCTGGGCAATCCCTACGCCATCGGCGGCCGGGCGGCGTTAAAAATGATCAACTTGTCCACTTAAGAATCTCTTTCAGATTTATGATGAGCAAGCCTCAACACGAAGATCATGAAAGCTACGAGGTGTTCGGATAATTGAAATTCCGGCCTTCGTGTCTTTCGTGGTGTAATAGTCTTATTGACCGTGGCACTTGCGCCACACAAAGGCCGCAGAACGTTTGACTAGGAGGAACCATGAGCCGCATCCCCCACGCTAAGCGCGATGAATTGTCGCCCGAACAGCAAAAGATTTGGGATCACATCCACGCCGTCCGCACTGGCGGCGGCGGGCCTTATTCGATGTTGCTCCATGTGCCGGCGCTCGCCGCCAACGTCGCCGCCACCGAAGATTATTTTCGCTTGGATTCGGCGCTCAGCGATGCCGACCGCGAGATCGTCATCCTCGCCGCGGCGCGCGAGCTCGGCGCGCACTATCCCTGGGTGCGCCACGAAGCGCGCGCCCGGCAAGTCGGCGTGCGCACGGAAGTGATCGAGACCTTGCGCGCCCAAGGCTCTCGCGCCGGCTTCACGCCGCGCGAGCAACTTCTGACCGACATCCCGCTGAGCCTGGTGCGCGAGCACGGCTTGTCCGATGAACTCTTCGCCCGCGCCGAACGGGAGTTGACTCGCCGACAACTCGTCGAAGTCATCGGTCTGGTCGGCCACTACAGCACCATCAGCTTCGTCGCCAACACCTTCCAAATACCCAAGCCCGAAGGCAGCCAGACGTTTTAGAGTAGATCTTCATCTGAGATTGGTGCGAAAGAGAATTCACCACGAAGGACACGACGGGTTGGGATAACCAAGTCTCCGAACTTCGCGCCCTTCGTGCCTTCGTGGTGAACAAACTCAACGTAACGAAGCCAGGCCACCCACAAAGAACCTAGAAAGGTAAATATGAGCAAACTACCCAACGCGACACGCGACGGACTTTCGCCAGAGCAGCTGAAAATTTGGGACCATGTCTTCGAGGGGCGCACCGGCGGCGGCGGTCCATACTCGATGCTGATGCACTCGCCAGAGATGGCACAGCACTTCGCCGCCACCGAAGACTACTTTCGCAACCATTCGCTTCTGCCCGATGCCGACCGCGAGATCATCATCCTCACCGCCGCCCGCGAAGTAAGCGCCCACTACGCCTGGACGCGCCACGAAATCCGCGCTCACAAAGTCGGCATCATGCCGGAAACGATCGAAGCGCTACGCGCCCATGCCGACGCCGACAAGTTCACCGGCAAAGAAAGACTGCTGGTGGAATTTACCCGCACGTTGATGAACCAACATGAGCTTCCCGACGAACTGTTCGAACGGATGGAGAAGGAATTCGGCAAAGCAAAATTTATCGAAGCCGTCGGCCTGCTCGGCCACTACATCACCATCGGCACAGTGATAAGAATGTTCGACGTAAAACCGCCGGCGGGAAGTAAGACCTTCTAAGAACGCCGCAGAAACAACTCAGTCATACCGGCGAAGGCCGGTATCCAGACCCTTCTTCCGCGTGGATACCGTTCTTCAACGGTATGACCGACGCTGTCCGTCACCTGATTCCCGCGTGCGCGGGAATGACGAATTTACGTCTTCATTTCGCTGGATATCTCTTACTCAATTCAACAAAGAACCCTTCTTTATCCAATTCGTTCAACACACCGGCATCGTAAAACTGCTCGGGCTTGGCGGTTTTTGCCTGGGGCATCTGCGGCGCCAGCATGTCGAGGATGAATTGAATTCCTTTCGGCGTGAACGTCGGCTTTCTTGGAATCGTCTTCACATAATTTTGGTAGGAACTCTCCAGCACCTCGGTGTCGTTGCTGCGCATGTATTTGGCGAATACTTTTTGCGACTCCAGCTTGCGCGCGTAGATGAAATGGATCGACTCCAAGTAGCCCTTCATGACGTTCTTGACGACATCGCGGCTCCCTTTCAAATACGCTCGCGAAGTCGCCAGGCCGTTACCCTGCACTTCAACGCCGAGATCGGCAATCTGCAGCAAATCGACGAAGCCCATCTTGCGCGCGATCGGCGCCGTCGACAGGTTGAAAAAAGACGCGTCCACCGTCCCCGCGCTCATCGCCCCCATGCGCTCGGCATCGGGACCGCCTGGCACCAGGATCAAGTCCTTGTTTATTTCCAGATTGAGATGTTTAGCGAGAATTTGCGCTGCGTAATGGGTAATCGAGCCAAAGCCGCTGATGGCCAGCTTCTTACCTTTGAGTTGTTCCAGACTGGTTATGCCGGGCCGGACGAAGACCAACTGATAAAATTTATTCTCCATGCTGGCAACCAAGACCAGATTGTAACCGGTCAGATTGGCTTGGATCACAGTACCGACGTTGACCATCGGCGGCTCCCCCGCCGCCAACGCTTGCGTCGCCACCTGCCCACCGCGCAAAAATACCGGATCGACCTCGACACCATACTTGCGAAATAACCCCTGCTCTTTACCAACCCAGATATGGCTCTGGGTAAACGCCAGGGACGGATAGCCCATGGTGATACGTTTCATATCTTGGGCGTCGACGCTCGCGACGGCGGCAATCAATAGAATGAAAAATGCTACTCGTAGCATCATGCCTCCTGACAACCTGAACCACTCGCGGCCAACGCCGGCGGCGGAGACTGAGCCAATCGCGAATTCCGTCATACCGGCGTAGGCCGGTATCCAGATTCGGTTTCCGAACCCCGCCGCGCCTGGATGCCGGCCTGCGCCGGCATGACAAACCTTGGCCGCAACTGATCAGTCAGAACTAACCGATCGCCACCAGCCCCGGCTCGCGCTCGAACAACGACTCGCAGCCGTTGCAGTGACAATCACCGGCCCGCCTAAAGTAAACGACATCCTACCATCGGCGGATCGCGCCATCGGCTTCCAGACAAAGGCGTTGTTCTTCTTCCATCGCCAAATCGCGGGCACGGTCACTTTTCGTTCGAAGCGTGAACAGCGGCCCGTCGTCGCCATAGCCGCAGCCATGCATTTGCAGAATCGTTCGCATGCCGCTTTTCGAGCCGAAGCCGTTGACGAAATCTTCCAGCGCGCCGAAGGTCAGCCGCGGTTTAATCATCTGCAAGCCGATTTCGTAAACTTCGCGCTGCAATGCGACCACTGCTTTCCAAGCCTCGGGAATCTTGCCGAGCAACACCGGCTGGCACACCTGGGTCAATTGCGCGCCCATGATCGCGTTGATCTCGCTGGTAATCAGCGCGCCGGCTTCGAGCCTGCGGCCGATGGGCGGGTTGGTGTAGCGCTGCGGCTTCGCCGTGTCGATCGCGTCGATCGTCAGCGTCATCGGAAAGTATTCGCTGCGCAGCGCCAAGCATCTTGGCCAACACGTCCGAATAAAAGACTCCCGGCATCGACACCCGGACGGGCGAGCCTGATCAGTTCATCCAGACCTGCCGCCGCCACCTCGGCGGAACGGCGGACAAATTGAATTTCCTCCGCGCTTTTCACATAGCGCACCAGACCGATCACATCCGTGGCGTCTTCGAAACGAGCGTTGGGCACTTTGCTCATGGCAGTTTCGAGGGCGGTGTGATTGACCACGCCGTCTATAGAATCGCAGTGGGTAACTCTGCCGCCTTTCAAGCCGGCCACGCCGATGCGCGCCCGCTCGAAACCCAGGTCGCGCAGCGCTTCGCCCATCGGCTCCGCCCACTCGCGGCCGGTCTGCCAAGGATCGGGCACCCATTCATTGTTCGATCGGCGGTCGGCGACGACGATCGGCGCCCGTCCGTCGGTCGGCAGGACCATCGCCGAGCAGCGCAGTTGCGTCATGTAGCGCGCATCGATGCCGTCGCCGAGAGGTACGAGAATGCAGTCGAAGCCAGCTTGCGCCGCGTTGGCGCGCACCGCATTCCAGCGCCGGTCGCGCTCCGCCAGCGAATAACCATTCCAAACGAAAACCGTCGCGCCGGATCCCGGCGGCGTAGTCCACGGCATAAAAGCTTCCCTTCGGTTCGCCGTTTCGAGTTCTGAGTTAAACCCGAAACTCGAAACCCAAAACGCATTTTAAGTAATCGAGACCATCCCCGGCGTGCGCTGAACCAGCGGCTCCCCACCCTTATCCGTCACCAGCACGCACCCGCCCCAGCTAGTGTCGAAGGTGCCGTCGGCGCTATGGGCGATCGGTTTTAGAATAAACACGTTGCCCGCCTCGAGCCCGACCTCTCGATTGCGCATGCCGCGGTTTTGCGGCGTGAACAACGGACCGTCGTCGCCGTAGCCGCGTCCATGCATGAGCAGCTGGCTTTTCATGCCGCGCTTCTCGCCAAAAGTATTAATCAGATCCATGAATTCGGCGAAGGGGCGCCCCGGCGTGAGATATTCCAGGCCGGCGTAATACATTTCCTTTTGCAGCTCGATGGCCGGCTTCCACGACTCGGGGATGGCACCTAAGAGAATCGGCTGTTGCTCCTGGGCGATCAGGCCGCCGAACACCGCATCGACTTCGTTGGCAATTTTGTACATCGGCTTAAGCGTGCGCCCTTCCATCGGATCTTCAAAGCGCGGCAAGCGCCCGCCGCCGTTGGCGCCGCTGTAAAAAGCCATCGGATAGTATTCACTGCCGAGAGAGATCATCCGGTGCATCACCTGCGTGTATAGATAACCTTCGTCGACTCCCGGCCGCGCCAACTCGATCATCTTATCGATGCCCGCAGCGGCGATCGCCGCGCCGCGCCGCAGGCAAGCGATCTGTTCGGCGCTCTTGACGTAACGCGCGTAACCGATCGCCTCAGTGCCGTTTTCAAAACTCGCGTTGGGCAAACGCTTGATCACTTCGGCGTAGGAGTTGTGATTGACCACGCCGTGGAACGCGCGCCCATGGGTGTAAAACCCCCGATGGGTGCCGGAGACGCCGATGCGCGCGCGCTCCATGCCGGCGTCGATCAGCGCCTGCGCCATCGTTTGGCCCCAGGAAACTTGCACCGGGAGAAACTCGGGAATCCACGCGTTGCCGTCTTCCTGGTCGGAAATCACGATTGGCTTGCGGCCATCGGTGGGCAGAATTACCGCCGCGTTATCGAGCGTAGTCAGAAACCGGCAGTCCGAGCGCGTGCCGCGATGTTGCTCCAAGGACAAATGCAGATTGCGCCCGTCCACACATAGCGGTACGAATACACAGTCAAACCCCGCCTTCGCCGCGTTATCGCGCACCCGCTGCCAACGCCAGTCGCGCTCCGCCAAAGAATAGCCGGTCCATTTGATATCTGCTGGGGCTTCCATTTACCTGACCCTCACATCTGTTCGCTCGCCGCGTGATCACCGAAACGGACGATTTGAACTGTTTGAACTTTTGAACAGATTTTTTCAATGACTCACCGGCGCTGCAACACTTCCGGATTGGCGACGTGAATCGGCTTGCCGGCGAGATACGCCATGATTTGTTCCACCGCCAAGCCATAGTGAATCTCATAGGTCTCGGCGGTAACGAAGCCCAGATGCGGCGTGCAGATCGCGTTGTCGAGCTTGAGCAGTGGATGATCGGCAGCGAAGATCGGTTCGTCTTCGTAGACATCGACGGCGGCGAAACCCGGTCGCCCCATTTTTAGGGCATCGACCAGAGCGCCATCTTCGATCAGCTTTGCCCGGCTAGTGTTGACCAGCAGCGCCGTCGGCTTCATGCGCGCCAAATCGAACCGAGTGATAATCCCGCGAGTCTCGCGCACCATCGGCAGGTGCAGCGTCAAAATATCCGACTCGGCAAAAAATTCTTCGCGGCTCGCAGCCACTTCGTAACCCGCAAGCCGCGCCTGCGCCAACGAAGCGCCGCGCCCCCAGCAAAGCACCCGCGCGCCAAAGGCCTTACCGATATTCGCGACGATGGAACCGATACCGCCGAGGGCATAGACCCCTAACGTCTTGCCGAAGATATCGACACCCACGGTGGACTGCCAGCGTCCCTGGCGCAGCCCGTGAACTTCTTCGGGTACATGGCGCAGCGCCGCCAGTATCAGCGCCCAGGTTAGCTCGGCGGTGGAATGAGGCCGGCCCTTGCCGCCGGCGCACACCATCACGCCGCGCTCGGTGCATGATTTGAGATCGATATGGGCGGTCACGCGCCCCGTCTGGCTGATTAGCCGTAAGTTGGGTAACGCCTCAAGCAACGGACGGCGTATCCATGACCGCTGCTGCGTCAAGACAACGCACTCGGCATCGTGCAGCCGTCCGGCAAGCTGCGCCGGATCCTTCAGCGTATCGGTGTAAATCTCGACCTCATGGCCGGCAAGCTGGGCGAAGCAGGACATCCGACGGAAGGCATCCTGGTAATCGTCGATAACGGTGATTTTCATTGGCTAGATATGGGTTGATTGGTTACAACGCAGAGAAATCCAATGCGCCATGATTACGATACGAACAAGGCTGAATTGTTTCCGAGTTGGGTAAATCTTAGACCGGGACAACCACTCCGCCCCCCGGGCGTATGCCATACGCCCCTACATTCGGATGGCCGCTGGGAATTTACTTTGTGCCTTTTGCGTTCTTTGCGGCCATTCATCCGAATCCGATTTTTTGTGACCTTTGTGTTCTTTGCGGCCAAATATCCTAACTCACTCATCCTCGCCGAGCATCGTGCCGCGGCAGCGCTTGGCGCCGCACAGACAGGCATGATCGCGCTTGGCTTTCTTGGTGTGTTTCTCGCCGATCTGCAGGTTGTAATCGTAGGCGAGCTCTTCGCCGGCACGAATATCGCGGCGCGCTTCGATAAACACCCGATGATTTTCTTCCTCGATCTCGCAGTTAGGCGCGCAGGAGTGATTGATCCAGCGCGCCGAATTTCCCCCGCGGGTGGCGTCGATCACCAACTCATCGTCGACGGAGAACAGCATCGTGTGCGACGAGTTTTCTTGGAGCCGGCCGAAACGCCGGTCCGCCTCTTTGTCGGTGATCAGCTTGCCTTTGTACTCGATGATTCGCGTGCCCTTGGCAATCGGCCGCAGCGCGAACACGCCGCGGCCATGGATCGGTGAGTTGCGCACGACGATCCGCCGGAGAACTTTTTTGGCTTTAGTCTTTTTCATATTTTTAGAATATTGAGGAGGCGCGAACGCTCAGTCCTTGTCCATCGATTTGACGAATTGCATCATCCGCTCGGCCGGCGCCGGGTCCTGATACTGACCGTAGAGCCGTTGGCGCATGCGGTCGACTTCGCCGCTCTGCAAGCGCTCGTAGAGCTGGCTGCGCTTGCCGAACGGCGTCATCACCATGTCCGCCGCCACCGCCATCAGGCGCAGGTGCTCTTTGGTATCCGGCGCGCCGCCGCGGAAGTAGCGCTCGACAAACGGCCCGAGGTCGGCGCTTTTCAAATCCGACGCGCCGCCGCTCAACATCAGCGTGCTGGTTAGCAATCCCTCCATGGTCCGCTCGGCGCGGTCCGACGCTTCGATGCTATGCACCCGATAGGCCGCGCTCAACAGCGGCGCCCAGGTGCCGCCGCCGGCGCGGTAGCCTTTCGACTCGCCCACTTGAATGCACGAGCGCAGGATCTCGATATCCTGTATCAAGCTCGACAGCAGGATCTGCGACGGCGCGCTGGTGTTGCGCTTGGCATACTGCGTCAAGATCTGCGCCACGCCGAGAAATGCCTCGAGCTTGACCACCAGCCGCAGCATCGTCGAGTACTGCCCCCAGGTGTGAATGTACATGATTCCTGAAAGCAGCTGCGGATCTTTGTAGACGAACATGCGCTCCCACGGCACGACGACATCGTCGAAGATCAGCGCGGCATCGACTTCGTCGAAGCGCGTGGTCAGCGGCTGGCGCTCGGGATCGGCATGTTCGGCGTAAAGATCGCGGCAGAGAATTTTTAAGCCCTTGGTGTTCATCGGGATCGCGAAGGCGATGGCGTAATCATACTCGTCCGGTTCCCGCGGCCGGTTCGGATAGACGATCACCTCGTCGGCGATCGGCGCCAAGGTCGCCAACGTGCGCAAGCCGCGCACCACCGGACCTTCCTTGGTCTCGCCGACGACCCGCAGAGATCAAATCGGGATCGGCCTGTTTACCCACCGGCTTGGTGCGGTCGTAGTACTGATCGGTCAAGGCGTGAGTGAGGCAGAGGTCGTTGCGGCTGACATAGCGATGATAGGCGCGGGCGTTGTCGGCCCATTGCTTGTTGGTCTTTTCGATATGATGGGACCAGTCGAGCAGGCCAACCACCAGCTCGGCGACAAACTCCGGGTAGCGCCCCATCTGGCCAAAGGTCTGCTTCGCCCAGAATTCGATATTGCGCCGCTTGAGCAAAAGCTCGTCGTGATTCTTCGGCGGCAGGTAGCTGTAGGAGATCCGCTCGCCTTCGTACTCGCAGGTCATGACATCGCGATGCTCCGGCGCATGCTGCTTGTCGTACAGATCGGCCAGGGTCTTGATCGTGCCGCTGAAGCCGGAATGCGCCGTCACGTCGGCGATGCGCTTACCCGCGTGCCACACCTCGCGGCCGTCGCGCAGCGCCTTGATATAATCCGCCCCTCGTCTAATGGGCATGAGAAAAAACCTCCAGAGCCGATATTACTGCTGTTTAAAGCATCAAACTTTATAGCGTTAATCCGACACCGCAAGCAACCGCCTGACACTTGTTGATGAATTCTAAAACCGTTAACAGCGCTCAGGTTGACAGCCGGCGCGCCAGCAAGTTAAGACCGCGCTAGCACCCGGCTGATCCGACGAATGGGGAGAACGCCATGATCATCAAAGTGCTGATTGCTCTGAACCTGTTGTTGTTCGCTTCGAGCAACGGATACACCGGACAAGCGTCGAGCGCGCCGCTTTCCATGCGCTTCCTTTACCCGAGCCTGAGCGGCACCTTCGCCGCGGCTTGGATCGCCAAGGAAGCGGGATACTTTGCCGCGGAAAATCTCGACGTCGAACTGATTCGCGTCGGCGGCAGCACGCGCATCGTCGCCTCCATGGTCGGCGGCAGCGCGCCGATCATCCACGCCGGCGCCTCCGCCAGCATGGCCGCCACCGTCGCCGGCAGCGATTCGGTGATCATCGGGTGCATGAGCACCAAGTCGCCGTTTCATCTGATCGCCCGTCCGGAGATCAAGCAGCCCAGCGATCTAAAAGGCAAGCGCGCCGGCATCAGCGCTTTCGGCGCGACTTCTGATTTTCTCGTGCGGCTGGCGTTGCGCAGGTTCGGCTTGGAACCGGGCAAGGACGTGGCGATCTTGCCCACCGGCGGCGAGTCGGAAGCCTTCGCCGCATTGCAGGCGGGCAGCGTGCAGGTCGCCGCCTTGGCCTATCCCGCCTACATCCACGCAATGAAGATGGACATGAAAGAGTTGGTCAACTTTTCCGAGCTCGGTTTCGAAGCGGTAAACGCCGCCCTGGTCAGTACCCGCTCCTATCTGGCCAACAATCGCGATCAATCCACCCGCTTCGTCCGCGCCCTCATCCGCGGCATGCACCGTTACGCCAGCGATAAAGAGTTTAGCAAGAAAGTCTTGAGCAAGTACTTTCGCACCAGCGATAATGAAATACTCGAAGCGAGCTGGAAGGATGTCGCGCCCCATCTGCTAAGAGTCCCGCGCCCATCGGCGAAAGCGATCCAGTTCATCATCGACGGCCAGTTCAAAGACAAAAACCCGCCGCTCAAACCGGAAATGTTCGTCGACACCTCGATCATCGATCAGCTCGAACGCAGTGGTTTTATCGATTCGGTGTACCGGTGATGATTTGCCGCGTTAACTTCGCAATAGATGGAAGGTGGTCGGGCAAGTTTTCGCGCCGAAGATGAGAAATGATTCGGGTGGTTCATCGCAGAGACGCCGAGGACGCCGAGGGGGAGAGGAAAATAAATTCTCTGCGAACTTCGCGCCTCTGCGGTGAATCTTTTCTTTCTCTAGTAATTGGATCTAATTCTTCTTCCCCGGCTCGGCCTGATAGCCCTGTTCCTTCCATTGATTAACCGGGCAAAACGTCGTGCTCTGGAAACCCATCTCTTCGGCTAGCTTCGCAGCCTGCGAGCTTTGACGTCCACTGCCTCAGGTGAAGATGATGTACGTTTCCTTGGCCAGTTTCTTTAGATGGCCTTCGAGTATTTCGAGTGGAATATTGATCGCCCCGGGAATGGTTTCTTTCTGGAATTGTTCCGGGCCGCGCACGTCGATGATCAATATTTTGCCGGCATCGAGTTCTTTCTTGAGCTCGTCGGCCAGTTTTGACTTGGCGCCCACCGCCCAGTTGGTCTTGGGATCCACCGGATAGCGCGGTTGCGCCTGGGCCGCGAACGAAAATGTTGTCCACAGGATGACCGCAAGCAAGCCAACAACAGCTACTTGTGGCTTCATATCCGCTCCTATTTGCGTCCTGCGAACTTATTTGTTCAACCCCGATCCGACAATTCGAACGCCAGCGTCGCGTAACGCATGAAAACACCGCCGCGCGGTTCCGCCAGCGGACCGTTGGCGACCAGGCATGCGATCACATGCTTGGCGCCGGGCTGCGCTTTGGCGCTCACCTCGACGCGCTGCGACGCGTTGATGCCGACGATGGTTCCGGCCGGCCGCTCGATCTTGCCGTCGATCCAAATCTCGCCGTAGTTATCGACGTTGGTTTCGAAGAATACCCGGTAATCGCGCAACGCCACGCCGTTCAGTTGCTCGGGCAGCATCGACGGCGATGCGATACCAAGCAAACGTGAAACCCTTGGAGATACTGCTGCGAATATTGGTGCAAACTTCCCAGCCTGAATCATCGAAGTCCGCCAGCCGCGGTGGCGCGGCCAATAGCTGCGCCGTAAGCCCTTCATTCGGCTGGCCCGGCACCAGCCCGGGGCCAATGCGCCACTGGCCTTTGACCTTTCGACAATCCTCCGCACTATTCAAATCCAAAGCTATCCTCGGCATGCTTACCTCCTAAAAATGAATCGTTACAGCAAATCAAAATTCTCTTTTCACCACGAAGTTCCTAGCGCGGCAAGCCGCAACCGAAACTCGGAATATCTCTCGCAAAGACGCAAAGGCCGCAAAGGCCGGAAAATAACGGTGAATAAATGCTTCAAGATAATTCATCTCTCCCTCCGAACTTGGCGAGCTTTGCGTCTTTGCGAGAGTCAATCCCATGTTCCGACCGGCACCGGAAAATTTGCGCAGACGGAGACAACTATTCAACATAGTAGTACGAAGGACACGAAGGTTTCGGAAAATTGACACTCCGAACTTCGTGCTCTTCGTGTCCTTCGTGGTGAATACTATCCTTGCGTCTTTGCTCGCGGCATCGCCGCGCGCGTTAACCTCGGAGAATCTCCGTCAGCGATCTGACATTATCGACTTTTTCCAAACCCTCGATCAGCGCCAATGCGCGCTCAGCCGCGTCGGCGCTCAAGGTTTCGCGCGCGCACTCGGTAAACTTGCCTCTCAGCTCCGCTTCCGTCATGGGAAATTCCGGACTGCCTTTGGAGTGCTGTGCCTCGCGAATATAGGTCTGACCGCTTTTCGTGCGCAACGTCACCCGGCAGGGGCGGCCGCTCGGGTCGGTCTTTTTTAGATCATTGCCAAGATGCATCTGCACTCTTTCCGCCAGTTTCAACACATTCGGTTCGCGCACGGCGGCGTCGGTGAATGCATGCAACGAAACCTTGCCGTCGATCAGCGCCCGCGCCACCAGATACGGCATGCAAAACTTGCCCTGGATGCTGGTTTGCGGCACTTTGAAAACGATGCGCTCGAAGGTGTGTTTGGCGACGTCGACATCGACGCTCTCGACCATCTCCGCAGTCAAGCCGTGTTTGGCTCTGAATTCCAATATCGAATCGATCGCCTGATGCGTAAGCCCGCCGCAAGGATAAGGCTTGATGCGAATGCCGTCGCTGAGCAGCGCATAGGACCGGCCCAACTCTTCTATGGGCTTCTCGTCGATCGGCGCACCGGAATGAAGCACTTTGTAGAAGCCAAACCCCGATTCGATCGCTTTACCGTTGGCGGTGAAGCCGGATTGCGCCAGCTTGGCCGCGAGCACGCCGTTGCGCGCGCCGAGGCCGACATGCAACGGCTTGGTCATGGTGCCAAAGTTGGCAACCACACCGCCGGCCATCGATGCCGACATGCCGAGCGCCATCTCAACTTGGCCGGCGTTGAGCCCGAGCAGCTTGCCGCATGCCGCCGCGGCGCCAAAGGAACCCAGCGTGCTCGGCGCGTGCCAACCGTCATGCTCGCTGTCGCGCAACGAGTGCACGAGCTTTGCCGTGACCTCATAGCCAACCGCATAGGCTTCGATGATTTGCCGGCCGCTGGCGCCGAGCGCTTCTCCCAGCGCAAAGGTGGCGGGAATGATCGGCGCCGTCGGCTGGCCCATCAGGGTGAAGCTGTGATCGAAATCCATCGCGTGCGCCGCCGTGCCGTTCGCCAGCGCCGCGTTGAGCGCGGAAGATTTGAATCCTTGACCGATGACCGTGGTTTCTTCCTTGGCCTGTTCCTGGCGCGCGACCTCGGCGCAAATTTTCGCGTCCTCTTCCTTGCTGCCGGCAAGCGCCACACCGAGGCAATCGCGCACAGCGATCTTAGCGGTGGCAATCGCCGCCGCCGGTAGATTTTCATATTTCGCAGTCGCGACGAACTGCGCGATCTTTGCGGTTACGTCCATATATATCTCCTCGCTGCTATGGTAATTTCAGATTGCAAATATACCAATTCCGAATCGGCCAACGATGTTAATAACCGCATCAGAAGGGCAGCCACAAGCGGTTGCCCCTACAATTCCGATTCCCTTTTGCGTTCTTTGCGGCCAATTCTCCGATTCCGAATCTTCTTTCTATGTGATCTATGTGCCCTTTGTGGTTAAAGCTCTTTTCCTCGTTGATTGCCGCTGTGCGGTATTACCCCCCAAGTATCTTCTTCGCCTGCTCGACCACTTCCGGCGGCTGATTCAAAACTTCTTTGACCAACGCCTCCAAGTCTTCCCCCGCTGCATACTCCACCTCCATGCGCGCGCGTTTCGCTTCGGCCAACAGCTCGGAGTCCTTCAAGACGTTGCGAAAACTCTCGCGCAGCATTTTGACTCGATCCGGAGGCGTTCCTGGCGTGACCAGCACCGGCCGGCCGAACTCGCCGCCGGATAACAGCGCCTGGGCGACGCGCCGCTTGGTGCTGGCAACTTTGAACTCATCCAAGATTTCGTAAATCGTCGGCGCCTCGGCGGCGCGCGGGTCGCGCTTGCGGCCGGATTGGAGCACATGGAAATCGAAACCTTTCTTATGCCAGGAATTGAAAGGTTCCCGGCCAAAATGCGACGCCAGCGTGTGCGCCCGGCAAGCGATCTCGCCTTTTTCCACCGCCAAGTCGGCGTCGCTGCCACCTTGATAGCCTGACACCGAATTGATCTTCGCGCCCACGGTCAGCTCCAAGATCCGCGCGATGATGTAATCCGAGCTGGTGGTGCCGGAGCCGCCGCAACTGGGCGGCTGCTTAGCCCTGACGATATCGCCGACGGTTTTAAGTCCGGTATCGGCGCGCATGTAAAACATGATCGAATCCTGCGACGCCGAACCGAGCCAGTGAAACTTCCTGAGATCGAACTGCGCTTCCTTGCGGCCGATGAGCTGTTCGATGTAAATGCTGTTGTTCGGCAAGAGCACATGCAGGCCGTCCGGCTTGGCCACGCCGTAAACGTAGTTGGTCGCGCTGATCGAGCCGGCGCCGGGCATGTTGTGGACGATTACGTTGGGATTGCCCGGGATATACTTGCCCCAATAGCGGGCGATGAGCCGAGCCCAAGAATCGTAGAAATTTGCCGTCGCGGAGCCAACCACGAATCTGAGCGTCTTGCCTTTGTAAAATGACTCGCTCTGCGCTTCGGCAATCGCCAGCGGGAACAAGATCGCCGCAGCCAGCAACAAACAAATCTGAATGAGAGACAGTTTCGCTTTGGTCATGGTGACATTCACTCCTGTGGTCCTTGGGCACTCGCCGCTCCGCCACCCCAGGGCGTATGCCATACGCCCCTACAATCGGATTTCTTCCTTGGAATTTTTTGCGCTTTTTGCGCCCTTTGCGGTTAATTATCCCATGCCGAACTTCGTGTCCTTCGTACTACTATCCGTGATAGCCAAGAGGGCGGGTTTCAAACCCGCCCCTACGACTCCCGATATTTTTTGCGCTTTTTGCGTTCTTTGCGGCCATTCTTCTTTTCGGTTGCGGCGCAGCCGCGTTGTGATCTTCGTGGTGAGATCAACGCTTCTCGTCCTGCCACGACTTGATCATTGTCTCGAAAGCGCGAGCCTAGTCGATGTCGAATCAATCTGTCAACTCGACTGCGTCGACGCGCAAGCTTTTTCATGCTACCGATGAGCGGACATCCGCCACCCATCATGGAAAAAGCATCCGCTCAACAATCCCGCGCCAGCGTCGCGCGCAACGCCGGCATCGTCAGCCTCGCGGTGATGGCGAGCCGCGTGTTGGGTCTCGCGCGCGATCAGATCTTCGCCGCGCTGTTCGGCGCCGGCTTGCAATACGACGCCTTTCTCACCGCCTTTCGCGTGCCCAACCTGCTGCGCGACCTGCTCGCCGAAGGGGCGCTGTCATCGGCGTTCGTCACCACCTTCACGCAGACGCTGCAACAAAAAGGCAAAGACGAAGCGATTCGGCTGTCCAACCGCGTCGCCACGCTGATCGTCGCGTGCATCACGGCGGTTTCCATTATCGCTTGGATTTATACGCCGGAGATTGTCCGACTGCTCGCGCCGGGATTCTACGCTGTGCCGGGGAAAGCCGAGCTCACCATTGAATTGACGCGGGTCATGATGCCGTTTCTCTTGCTGATCGCCCTGGCGGCGCAAGCGATGGGCATGCTCAACGCGTTCAATATTTACGGCATGCCGGCGCTGGCTTCGGCGTTTTTCAATCTTGGCTCGATCATCGGCGGCTTGCTACTGGGTTATCTCATCGGACCGGCCATCGGCTTGAGCCCCATCGCCGGCATGGCTTATGGCACCGTGATCGGCGGCTTTTTGCAGTTCGCCGTGCAATGGCCGAGCCTGCGCCGTTGCGGTATCGGCTACCGGGCCGATTGGAATGTGAACGACTCGGGCGTGCGGCAGATTCTTCGGCTCATGGGACCGGCGATCATCGGCGCCGCCGCCGTGCAGATCAATGTTTTCGTCAACACCAGTTTCGCTTCGGCGATCGTCGATCCGGCCACCGGCGCGGTCGCCAACGGACCGGTGTCCTGGCTCAACTTCGCTTTTCGCTTCATGCAGTTTCCCATCGGCGTGTTCGGCGTCGCCATCGCCACCGCCACCTTGCCGACGCTGTCGCGCAGCACGGCGAATCCCGACTACGGCGAGTTTCGCCAAACCCTGGCGCACTCGCTGGCGCTGGTGTTTCTCCTATGCATCCCGTCGGCGGTCGGCCTGGCGGTGCTGGCGCAACCGATCGTCGCCCTGGTCTTCGAGCATGGCAAGTTCACCGCCTTCGACACCGTTCAGACGGCCAACGCCTTGGCAGCCTACGCCGTCGGTCTGGCCGGCTACGGCGCCATCAAAGTGTTGTCACCGGCGTTCTACGCGCTCAACGACGCGCGCACGCCGATGCTGATCAGCCTGGGATCGATCGCAGTGAATTATGTCATGAACTCCTTGTTGGTCGGCCCCTTCGGCCACGTCGGTTTGGCATTTTCCACCTCGGCCGTGGCGTTGGTGAATTTTCTCTTGCTGGCGTTGTTAATGCGCCGCCGCTTGGGCCACTTGGCCGGCCGCAAGCTCGCTGTCACCGCCGTGAAAATCGCCCTCGCTTCAGCAGCGCTCGCCGTCGTCGCATGGATCGCCAATCAAAGCGCCGGCGCCTTGCCGTTGCATGGTTTGGCACTGGAGTTCAGCCGCGTCATCATAGCGATCGTCCTGGCCGCCGCGACCTTTTACGGCGTCTGCCGACTGCTGCGAGTGGACGAGTTGCAGGAAGCCATCGACGCCATCGGTGGCAAATTAATCCGCCGACTGCGGCGCAAATAGATTCGCATCCTTTAATAACTCCTGACTAACCGCGGCAATGCGGTTCGAACACGAGCACGTCGTCAAAGCCGACCATTGACATCGTCGGCACCGCCATTTAACAATCCGCGCGAACAAAGGAGAGCTTATGCCTAAAGTCACATCCCTCGGACATCTGGGTTTTCATGTGCGCGATATGGAACGCTCGGTGGCGTTCTACCGCGACATTCTCGGTTTAACCGTCAGCGACCGCAGCCCGCGCGGCGCCGTGTTCATGACCAGCCAGGATCGCAGCGTCGAGCACCACGAGCTCTACCTGGCGCCGGGGCGCGACGACGACGGCAAGGTCAACGTCTTGCAGCAGATTTCCTTCCGCTGTCCGACGTTGAAGGATGTCAAGGATTTCTATCAACTATTCGTCGACAAGCAGGTGCCGATCAACCGCTGCGTCAGTCATGGCAACACCGTCAGCATCTACGCCAGCGACCCCGACGGCAACTCGGTGGAAGTCTACTGGCCGAGCGGCGTCGACGTGCCGCAACCCTTCGGCAAACCGATGGACTTGACCAAGAGCGAAGTGGAAATCCGCGAACAGCTCAATCAGATCCTTAGAGAATGGCAGAGCCAGGCGTCATAAAAACCGTTTTCAATAATCATTGACCATCGGCGAGCCCAGGAGGCATTGGAGTTGTCTATGCCACGTATTCCCTATGTCGACCCGGATAAAGTTACCGACCCAGAGATCAAAGGCTATCTGGAGCGCGCTCGCCGTGAAGGCACGCCGCGCCCTGAAAGCCAGGCCGTGCGCGCCAACGTCCCCGAGGTCATCCGCGCGTTCTCGCAGGCGTGGGAACTCACGTTCCGCACCGGCGTCGTCGACCACGCGCTCAAAGAGCTTTGCCGGGTTTACGTTTCGAAATCGATTGACTGTCAATATTGAGGCGTGCAGCGCTCCGTCCAGGCTGGACGGCAAGGACTTATTGAAGCGAAGTACGATGAGTTGCTCAACTTTGCCGACTCGGACAAATTCACCGAGCGAGAAAAAGTCGCGCTAACCTACACCAGCGCGATCGCCTGGAACTCAGACATCGCCGACGACGCGCTCTGGGCAAAATTGCACCGACATTTTTCGATCCCAGAGTTGGTCGAGCTCGGTTTTTTCATCGGCCTCACCCTCGGCCAACAGCGCTGGATCAAAACCCTCGGCATCGACCATGGCGCCGTGCTCGGCGATACCACAGCCGGTCTCGCGCCAACGAAATAAGCGGAGAAAACATTCATCTCGCCACGAATTGTCCAAGAACTGGCGCTCGCCTATAGAGCATGAAATTGGTTCGCAGTCCCTGAACATGCTCCCCTCCTCGATTCGTCATTCCCGCGCATGCCTGTCCTGAGCAAAGCCGAAGGGCGGGAATCCAGGTGACGGACAGAGTCCGTCATACCGTTGAAAAACGGTATCCAGGGGGATGATGAGTCTGGATACCCGCTTTCGCGGGTATGACGAAACCCGGGAGGCTCTTCGTTGTGCATATCATCCCCTCACATGTATTTTCGAAGGAGGACACGAAGGCGTCGGATAACTAATATTTCGAACTTCGTGATCTTCGTACTACTATACTTGAAAGTTTGCGCGGCTCGCGCAAATTTTCGGTCATTGGGGATACTCGTACTGGGGAATTGACTCTCGCAAAGACGCAAACCTCGCCAAGTTCGGAAGGAAGATATGAATTAGCTTGAAGAATTTAGTCACCGTTATTTTTCGACCTTTGCGACCTTTTGCGTCTTTGCGAGAGATATTCCGAGTTTCGATTGCGGCTGTGCCGCGCTAGGCCCTTCGTGGTGAACACTTTATTTCTTATTTGGTTGCGGCTTCGCCACACTGGGCTCGTCGTGGCGCACAACACAATCTGTTTCTGACTAATTCCCGCCAAGCGCCGCGACTTCTTCGACGGCAAAAACCGCCAGCGCTTCGCGCCGGTTGCGCACGGTGAGTTCGTGGCGCGGCAGGCTGGCCGTGTTCAACCCCGACTGCTTGGCGACTTCTGCCGAGATCACCAACTGACAGTGAAACTCCTTGGTCGCATCTTGCAGCCGGCTGGCGACGTTGACCGTATCACCGATAGCGGTGACGTGGATCGTGTCGCCGTAGCCCATGCGCCCTACCACCGCCGGCCCGCAGTGAATGCCGATGCCGATGCGCAGTGGCGCGCTGAGTTCTTCTGCGAGTGCTCCGCTGAGTTCGTCGACCCGCTCAATCATCGCCTGGGCAGCGGCAAGCGCTTGGCGGCAGCCTTCTTCGGGTCCGCTTTCGACGCCGAACAGCGCCATCACGCCGTCACCGACGAATTTGTCGATCATGCCGCCGCTCGAGACGATCGCCGCACCGACGGCGGCGAAATAGCTGTTCAAGAAAAATACTAAATCGTAGGGCAGCTTGGTTTCGGCGATGCCGGTGAACGAGCGGATATCGGCGAACATTACCGCGATCATGCGTTCCTGGCCGGCGAGGTAAGCCGGTTGGCCATAACCCTCGCTCGCCTGAGCATGCGGCGGCAGGAGCGGCGTCACCGTGAGATTATTCGTCGGCCGCAGCTGGCAGGCCAGTCTAACATCGGGCGCGGCGCCGACGCGCCGCAATACCTTCAACTCGCCGGCAGCCGGCGGCGGCAAATTCGCTGCGCCAAGAGTGACCCGCACTCGGCAGGTTGAGCAGCGCCCGCGGCCGCCGCAAACCGAAGCATGGGGAATCGCCGCTAAACGGCTCGCTTCGAGGACGGAGAAATTGCGCGGCGCCTGCACCTCCCGGCCATTGGGATACGTAATGCGGATGCGGCTGCGCCGCTCGACCAAACTTCGCGCATACCCGCGCTAGCAGCGCCAAGACAATCGCCGCGCCGAAAGTGATCAGCACGCCGTCATAGATCTGGTACAACACCGCTCGCTGGCTGCGCGGCGGCACTTTCGCAGCCACGAGGAAACGCTCGAGCCATTCCGGCTGGCGCGCGATCAGGTTGGACACTTCCCGACCGGCACCGACGAAACCCAACAGCCCGCACACTGGGATAAGCAACGCCAGAGGCGAGCAGGTATGGCGCGATGCGCGGATACCATTTCTTCAATCGCAGCCAATAGTGGCAGCCGATACAGCCATGGGTCCAGGCGATGACAATCAGGATCGCCTGCTTCAATCCATCCATCGGCGCAGCATGCCAGAGGGTCAAAACCATCAAAGTGTAGGAATCGTCGACGCCAAAAAATTCATGGTTGAGCCGGGTGCCGACGATATGGATCGTCAGCAACAGCGGAATGGTCAAACCGAATAACAGTTGCAGCATCTCGGCCACCGGCATGCGCCAATGGCGCCGCTGGTACAGCGCCCAGATCGCCAAACCCAAGTGGGTCAATAACGCGCTGTAAAGCATCGCCGTGCCGACCGGATTGCGCCACAAGCAGCAAAAACCACCACCGCCCCCACTCCATCGCCGCCAGCGAAATCAAGCCGAGCGCATGATTGAGCAAGTGCGTCGACAAATAGGTGAGCAGAATTAGCCCCGTAACCAAACGTGTGCGCCGAACGTTCATGATTGCGCGCCAATCTACTACGACCGCGCCACCGCCGTCTATGCAACAACGCTGCAAGCCGAACAAGGTTATGATCCGAATTCCCGACGCCTCACCCCTTACCCCCCAGGCCTAGCTCCCATAGCCTTCCTCCTGTTGACTCCCTCCGCCAACTCGGCCTATTTATGGACGGTCAAGTTTTTCACCGCGTGCCGGAACCGGCACGGGCTATTCGAAAGGAGCCAAATCATGAGAGATGGATTTAAAATCATCGACGCCGACCGCCATGTGCTCGAGCCGTCGGATCTGTTCGCCAAATATTTACCGGAAAAATTTCGCAGCCGGGTCGACATCCAGGGACCCAACCAGTCCTATCGTAGAGTAGACGGCGCGTTAATTTCCGACGCCGATCGGTTGCGCGACGCGACTAAACAAGAAGACTTCGGCTTTACCTTCGCCGCCTCGAAAAAATGGCGCGAGACCTTCGCCGATGCATTGGCGGCGAAATTCGACACCGCGTCCAACGTCCGCGACATGGACAAAGAAGGCGTCGACATCGGCGTCCTCTTCCCCACCGTCGGCCTGTACATCATGTGGCGTGACAATTTGGATCCCGAACTCTCTGCCGCCATCTGCCGCGCCTATAACACCTGGATGTCGGACTATTGCAGCGCCAGCAACAAGCGCCTCTACGGCGTCGCCTTGATACCGCTACAAGATCCGGTCCGCGCGGTGGAAGAATTGCAGCACGCCAAAAAGCTCGGCCTGGTCGGCATCTTCTGGCGGCCTAACAAAATCTGCGGCCGCACCCTATCGAGCCCCGACTACGATCCGATCTATGCGACCGCCGCCGACCTCGGCATGACCGTCTGCGTCCACGAAGGCGCGCGCACCGTGCTGGCGCAAGCCGGCTCGGACCGCTACAGCGAGTTCGGCCGCCATGTCGCCTGCCATCCCTTGGAGCAGATGCTCGCCTGCTTGAATCTCTGCGCCGACGGCGTGCTGGAAAAATTTCCCAAGCTCAAGGTCGCCCATCTGGAATCGGGCTGCGGCTGGGTGCCGTTCTGGTTGGAGCGCATGGACGAGCATTGGGAACATGCCGGCCATGGCCAAGCCAAGACGACCAAAGAAAAACCGAGCTTCTACTTCAAGCGCCAATGCTGGACCAGCGCCGAAGCCGGCGAAGAGTTGGCGCCGGTTTTTGTCGAGCATGTCGGCGAGGATTACTTAATGGTCGCCACCGACTATCCGCACAGCGACTGCATCGGCAAATTCCCCGATCGCACCGTCGGCGATCTCACCACCAACAATCATCTCTCACAAGAAGCGCGCCGGAAAATTTTATGGGACAATCCGAAGCGCTTTTACGGACTGGAGGTTTGACTCACATGGGTAAGTTTCACGTAGTTTATTTTGGCAGCAACGATGTGCCGGTCGATCTGCTCAAGCCAATCCTGGCCGAGATCGACGCCGACATGACCATCCGCCGCCCGACCACCGACGCGGAAGTGATCGAAATGGCCAAGGATGCCGACGGCATCATCATGCACGGCTCGGTGCCGCTGTCGCGCGAGATCATTTCGCAGTTAAAGCGCGTCAAAGTCGTCTGCCGCACCGGCGTCGGCGTCGACAGAATGGATCTCAAGGCCGCCGCCGATCACGGCCTGATCATCTGCAACGCCGCCGGCTGCAACTCCATCGAAGTCGCCGAGCAAGCGATCGGCTTGATGATCGCGATCTCGCGCAAACTCGTGCGCATGAACCAATATGTCCACGACGGCAAGTGGAAACGCCACACCGCGGAACTGCACGCCTACCGCGGCCGGGTTTATCGAATCCAAGGCTGCACCATGGGCATCGTCGGCCTGGGCCATGTCGGCAAACAAGTCGCCCCGCGCGCCCAGGGCATGCGCTTGAACGTGCAAACCTTCGATCCCTATCTCGATCCCAAAGTAGCCGAACAGATGAATGTGAAAATGGTCGCCTTCGATGAGTTGGTAAAGACTTCCGATTTCATCAGCGTCCACGCGCCGTTGACCAAACAGACCCGTCACATGTTCGGCATGCCGCAATTCAAGATGATGAAAAAGAGCGCCTATCTGATCAACTGCGCCCGCGGCGGCCTGGTCGACACCGACGCATTATATGACGCCCTGGTCGCCGGCGAACTCTCCGGCGCCGCCCTCGACGTCACCGACCCCGAACCCCTGCCCGCCGATCACAAAATCTTGACGCTGCCCAACGTCATCGTCACCTGCCACACCTCGGCCAACTCCGACGAATCCTACGTCGATTGCCAGTCCCACGCCGCCAGGGAAGTCGTCGGCGTATTGAGCGGCCGAGGCCCAACGACGCAGATCAAGGATCCGTGGTTGTTGGCCGAAGCGCAGGATGAGGGATTTGGCGGAGTATAATATTTGGGACGAAGCTTTCTTGCGATAACAAAGGCCCGGGTCGTAATGACTCGGGCCTTTGCTATTTGTAGTGGAGCACGCGCACTAATTTTCAACGCATCCTAAAGGTCGTTACCATGAAGAACGCGCGTCTTCCATTTCACTAATCAATTTCCAGAATGCTCTCTACCGAAACGTCCAACCTTTGTCTCGAATCAGCTGTAGCAGAGTTCGATGACTAATCCCGAAGTGGTCGCAGACGTTCGGTATCCGTGGACGATCCCCGGTTCCACTGCTCTTTTCTCCGGTCACAACGGTTGCGTTTTTTATTTTTGCAAGGGCGATCACAAACGGGTCCGCGCGGTTGCGGTCTTTCATCGCTCCGACGAGCCGTGGAAACTGATTCAAAATTTGCTGCGTTCCGATTTGGACGTCTTCGTCAAGCGGTACGAACATCGCGCTGTTCACCTTAGCCCATTTATGAACTTCATCGTCTTTCTGACTTAACTCCAAAAGTACTTCATCAGGCGCTAGTAGTTCTTTAGCTTTGATCATTTCTTCAAGGTGTGACCAGAGCGATGGGAACACGTCCGGTGGATAATTTCTAACCCAGCCGTCGAGCAACGCGCTCGTATCGATCACGTACACCAGTTAAGTCCGATCTAAGCCGCGCGATCCGCAACATCCTGCTCAATAGTGGACAAATGCTTAAGTTTTACGCCCAACATCTCGGCTACATCGGACGAATTGATTGCTTCAGTGTGGTAGGCCTCAAGGACCAGCCGAATAAAAGTCCTTCCCAAGTCACGGGTCTTGAGCACGTGGTGTGGCACAAACCCGCCTTGAGTTCGTTCCGCGTCTCTCCTGTAGGCGTCAACAATTTCTTGACGCCTCTGTTGGTAAAACGATTGCGATATCCGGCCTAGCGTAAGCAGACGACGCAGTACAACCTCCTGGCTGACGGAATACTTTTCAGCGAGCTGGCGTATCTCCGCCTCCGCCCAAGTTGCACGAGATGCTTTACCAGTCACAAGCGGCTCGCTGAGAAACTCTCTCGATGGTAAAAGAAAAACTCCAGCGACTTGGTTACAAAAGATTTCGGTCATTTCTTCTTGGCTTCCCCCTCGTGTTGTCGTGTGAAGATCGCATAGCCCTCCACGATTCAGCAGAACATGAGCAAACTCGTGGATAAGCGTAAATACTCTTCCGCGCGGAGAGTCTTTAGCGTTTACAACGATAACGGGATACATCGCGGCACTGATTGAAAACCCACGAACTTCGTCGAGAGTCACTGCACCAGTTTGAAAAACGAGAACACCGACCCTCTCCAAGGCAGAGATCCAACCGTGGAGGGCCTCATATCGGCCCCGCCAATCGTACTGTTCTTCCAATGTAACACCGAGAAGTTGTCGCGCTTCAGCAGCAACATGATCCGCATCACGTAGATTAGACCTGACTATATGAGTTCGCGGAGGATCAACTCCAATGCTCGCTGCGAGTTCCAATGCCATTTCGCGACGCATTTGTGCGCGTCTGATTTCCAAGCTCAATTTTGGGCTTGCCGGCGCCTGTGTTAGGTCCGGCAACCGGCGAAAGTCTTTGAGTGCGTCAAAATCGCGAGGGGCTTCCGAAAGAAAAAAAACAGCCAACGGCCGTTTATAAACGTTTGCCGCCTTTCGCAATTGCCCAATGGTAGGACTGGAAATGCCAGACTCGGATTCCCATTCGGACAGCTTAGACTCCTTGACGCCAATCTTCCTCGCCGCATCTGCTAGCGGAAGATTGAGGCTTTCACGAGCCCACTTGAGCACAGAAGGCCTAACTAACGCCTTTATCTGTTTAGCCATCGGTTTTTACTGCTAACAACGATCCATGGAGATTCGACTTTAGGCCAAGATTGAGACAAAACATAGGGTAGGCCTTAGCCACGAGTCAAGGATATTGTGGACTGGAAACAAAATTGTGAACTTTAAAAACGCCGGCCCGTAAGAAACACCATACTCGAGTGAGCTAAGGACAGCCCAACTGAAGGTTCTGGAGTCTACGCAGGCAGATTGTTTCCCTTGAGTCGGAAGCTGGTTTCGCGCTAGGAACTAACAACAGTAAATTATTTGGGATAATTATCACATGGCCAATCCCCGCATCATCATCGCCGGAGCCGGACCGGTGGGAGTCGTTTCCGCACTTGCGCTGGCGCAGCAGGGCTACGCGGTCACGCTGCTCGAGGCCGACGCGGTGATTGACGATAATCCGCGGGCGGCGACGACCCATCCGTCGACGTTGGAGATGATCGCGCGGGTTGGCTTGATCGATCAGTTCATCAAGGAAGGCCTCGTGGCGCGCTATTTTCAGTTTTGGGATAAGCCGACGCGGATACGCATCGTTCAGTTCGATCATGAGCTTTTGCGCGAGGAGACGCCCTATCCGTTTGTCGTGCAGACCGAGCAGCATAAACTCGCACGCATGGGCATCGAGCGGCTTAAAACCTTTGCCGATGTCGAGGTGCGATTCTCCACTCGGGTTACCGGCGTGACCCAGGACGCCGATGGAGCAACGGTAACGGCGGAAGGACCGAATGGTTTGGAGTCTTTTCGCGGCGATTGGATCATCGGCGCGGACGGCGGGCGCAGCACGATACGAAAATCACTAGACATCGACTTCGAAGGCTTTACCTGGCCGGAGAATTTTCTCGTGCTGACGACGACGGAAGACTTTCAGCAGCTGCTCGGCGGCTGTTGCTATCGCAACTATCTCGCCGATCCTGATGAATGGACGAATCTATTCAAGGTCGCCGGTGATGACGGCAAGGGGCGCTGGCGCGCTGTGTTTCCGACCAAAGTCGACGAGAGTGACGAGCAGGCGCTGGGCGACGAGTCGACCTACTCGCGTTTGCAGCGGGTCTATCCATTGAACCGGCGCTACAACGTCGTCCATCGCAATCTCTACAAAGTGCATCAGCGTGTCGCCGCCACTTTCCGCAAAGGCCGCGTGATCCTTGCCGGCGATTCGGCTCATGTGAACAACTCCGTCGGCGGCCTGGGTCTCAACAGCGGCATTCACGACGCCATGGAACTGGTCGACACGCTGCATGAGATTATCGACAACAAAGCCGATCACGCCTTGCTCGACCGCTATACGCGCCGGCGCCGCGCCAGCAATATCGAATCGGTCCAAGAGCAAACCATCGCCAACAAAAAGCGCCTTGAAGAGCGCGACCCCACGGCGCGTCAAGCCCGCTTCGACGAGCTGCGCGCCACCGCCGAAGATCCGAAACAGCACAAGGAATTTCTCCTGCGCACATCGCTGATCGCCAGCGTGCGCAAAGCGCGGAGCATCGACTAACTGAGGTCACTTCGCGGATGCTGGCGAATCCGATTCGAACAGCGCCCCCTCGTCACGGCACAATCCTGTTCCGATTCCGCCGCAAACCGCCCACTTCACGGAAGGCTCTAGCCAATTAAACGAAATCCCTGGCAATCGAAGGAACCTATGCTCGGGGCATGGTAGTTGCTGCTCCAATTACTGGAACGAATGGGAGGGGCATACACTATGAAGAACTATTTGACAGCCGGAATCCTGTTGGCACCATTAGCGACGGCGGCGGCCTTCGCCCAGAGCGGCGACGAGGATTTTTACCAGCAGTGGGTCAATATCAAAGACGGCGAAGTTTCCGTCGCCTTCAATCAGACACCCGTGCAATTCGCTCTCGATGCGTTTCACGCCAAGACCGGATTTAACATCGTCGTGCCAGCGTCGACGGAGTCGAAGACCGTCAATCTGCGTTTGCATCGTCAACCCTTCGAACCGGCGGTTCGTTCGCTCATCTCCACCATCGGTTACGACAATTTTGCCATGGTCTACGATCAGAAAGGCCGGCCCCATAGCGCAGTGGTTCTCGGCGCGCGGGCACCCGCCGGGGTCGAAGCATCGAACACCGCTGCACCGATCGCGCCTCTGACCATCGAAGAGCGCGACCGGCTCAAAAAAGAAATCGACCGCTGGAATGAACTGAAACAGGAAGAGCGCGGCCGCATCGAAGAGCGCTTGCGTAACGTGCCGGCGTCGGAAGACCGCGAGATTCTGGTCCGAGAGTATGGCCGCCAGGTCTTAGGCTTGAAGTAAGTCGATCGAACGTCGGAGGACGAAGCGGCGCAGCGATATGCGCGCTTCCTTCTTCCGCCTTCATCCCTCAGCCTTTATTACTTTTCCCACAATTCTTTAGTCGCGATGCGCGCCCCTTCGGCCATCGCCTCAAACTTCGCCCAGCCCACCTGCGGATGGCCGACCCGCGAGCCGATGCCGCAATCGGTACCGGCGATGAGGTTTTCCTTGCCGACGATCTTGGCGTAACGCACCAAACGGTCGGCGATGGCCCGCGGATGCTCGATGAAATCGCTGTAGTGGCCGACGACCCCGGGCATGAGCATCTTGCCATCCGGCAGCTTCACCTCTTCCCAGACGCGCCACTCATGATCGTGGCAGGGATTGGACGCCTCGATGGAGTAGGCGCTCGCTTTAACTTTAAGAATCAGATCCGCAATGTCCTTGAGCGGCACGTCGTATTTGTGCGGCCCATGGTAACTGCCCCAGCACATGTGGAAGCGAACGCGCTCTTCGGGCAAGCCGGCGAGCGCATGGTTCAGCGCAGCGATGCGCAGCTCCTGATACTTCCGGTAATCCGCCAGCGACATTTCCGGATGCATCTGCCAGGCATCGGCGAGATCGGGATCATCGATCTGCAAGACAAATCCGGCATCGACGATCGCTTGGTACTCTTCACGCATCGCGCCGGCGATGGCAAAGAGATACTCCTCGGTGGTTTTGTAATATTCGTTCTTCATCCAATGCTCCATCGTGCCGGGAGCGATGGCCGGGAGAAATGCCTCGGTGTACTGCTTGCCTTGGAGCGCCGCTTTAAGATTGGCGATGTCGGCATTAACTTCATCCTGGCCGATATACTTGAGCGGCTCGACGCAGTAGAACACCCGGGCGTGATGGCCGATGGCGGTTCTGCCGCCGCGGTTGAAATATTCGGTGAACTCCTTCATGTCACGGCCGAAGATCGATGTCGGTTTGAAATCCGCCCCGGCCTCGCGCTCGACGAATCCGCCGAGCCGCTCTTTGGTATAGCGGGAGAAATTCGACTTGCCCAGCTCGCCGTCGTTGACCACGTCGATGCCGCAGTCGATCTGCTTTTGCACGACTTCGGCCACCGACTCGCGGGTCCGCTTGGCCAGCGCCGCGCTGTCATAAGGCTTACCCTCATTGCGCGCCACCAACATCTCCATCAAATCCTTGGGCCGCGCCAAACTGCCGACATGCGAGACTAAAATCCGATCCGTGCTATGTTTCATAATACTCCTCCGATAACTCTTATCAACGATTGAAACCTTTGGAACGACTGGAACGATTGGAACTATCATTGCTTTCGCCGGCAGCGCCTTCTTGACCAAATCGCGAATTGTTTCAATATCATCGATCCATTCCGTCTTGATCCACAGGTAGCGCCCGCCTTTGCTTCGCTTGGCTATATCGAGAACCTTATCCTTGGGAATGTCTTCGCGCAGCGAATCATATTGGCCGAAGGTCTTGGCATTGTGCTCTAGCCAAGTGCTCTGTCCTTCTTTGGACAGCAGCCAATTGATCGCCACCTTGGCGGCGTTGGGATGGGGCGCGCGGTTGAAGAAACTCAGCGTGCCGTTGTAAGTCGCCAGCGACGCCCCTTCCTTCATATGGTTGGGAACGAATTGGTTGATCGGCAGTCCCTGCGCGATCGCTTTGTCGACATCACGGGCGCCGAAGCCGAGCGCATGGCGCCCGGTGCTGAGCCAGTCCATCAGCTGGTCGTCCGAGCGCACGATGGTCATGTTGGTTTCGGCGTAGAGCCGGCGCAGAAACTCCGGACCGAGCTCGGGATGCTTGTAGAAAAAAATCTGCGGCGTATTGATCGGCCCGGCCACCAGCGGATCGATGGTGACGATCTTACCCTTCCATTTGGGATCGAGCAGATTCCAGTAGGAGCGAATCTCCGCGGCATTGACCAGCTTCGAATTAAACGTGATATCGCCCGCCCGCGGCGTGCCTTCGAAGACGAAAATATGGCGGTTCTCCGGATCGTTGTAATGATGCTTGCCCTCGAACCAATTGGCTTCGTTAAGAATCTCGGGCAGCACCAACAGCGGCTTGATCGGCTCGAGGATCTTGGCTTTGTGAAACACCGTCAGCGGCGTGACGTTGCCGGTGATGCACAGGTCGGCGATGTATTTCTCGCCGCGCCGCTCGCTCATCACCCGCTGGCCCAGCTGAAACCCGCGGCCGACTACTGATGTAACCTTGATCTTGGGATACTTCTTTTGAAACCCGTCGCGAAACACCGACTCGAACGCCGAGGTCATGTAAATGCTGACCGCGCCCTCTTCCTCCGCGGCTTTCACGGTCTTTTCCCAATCCGCTTGCCAGGCCGCCGGCTTAACTTCAGCGGCATGGCCCAACGATTCGACCATGACTGAGAACAGCGTCAACAGAACCATTGCATAGACATCACGAATCGATTTTGCGGTCATGGGCAGGCTTCCTTTCGCACGCCGGGGAAATTAATCAATGGCCCGGTCAAAACGATACATGGAGGTAAATTTCTCAATTGATAATGTAAGCGGACCAGCCGATATGCCGCGGCGAAAATTTTATCGATGTCTCGGCGTCCTAGTCGCCCACTCGCCCCGACTGTTTCTCCATCACGTATTTCACCAAGAACGGCCACACCTGAGTCGCGTCGGCGAGCATCTCGGCGTAGATGCCGTTCTTGTCAGCCTTGCGCCACGACTCATTCTCGGAATAGGTGCAGCCCGAGAGATGGCCGAAGTGGGGTTTGTCAGGGCAGATTCTCACGCCGTAGCAGAATTTGCGATTGGGGAAAGTTGGCCCTAAGCGTTCGTTGATGATCTCGATCAAAGGCGCGACGTTTTGCACGTTGTTACGCGGCACGCCGCCGCCGATGGAAAGTATGCCAAACCGCTTCGGCCCGGTGACCACGCGAATCAACTCCTTGCTGTCCAGTTCCAGGTTCATCAGGATCGGCTTCTTGCCGCGCCGGCGCCGTTTGATGTTGTGAATATAGATATCGTTGCCCAGCTCCGAATCGACGAACGCCGGCACGAACACCGGAACTCCATGCTGGTATGCCGACTTCAGCACGCCGCGATCGTTGGGATAGTTCTCGGCCAAGTGCTTACCGATCAATTTGTTGAACGCCGTCGGACTGAGCATCTCCTTGCCGTCGATCTTATCGATCACCTTGCCGATCACCTCTTCGACGGTGTCCAGATTGGTTTCCGGCTCCAGCGTATCGGTCACGCGGTTGAGCTTGCGCCGCGCCAGCTCGGTGTCGTCGAACTTGGGATTGTATTTGTAATGCTTGAGACCGATGGACGACACCAAGCCATGCGCCATCAGCGCGCCTGTGGACGAGATCGCGTGGATCAATCCCAACTCGATCATGTCGCAGATAACCAGATCCATCTTGCCGACGGTCATGGCGCCGCTGACCGTGAGAAAGCGCACGCAGTCCTTATCGCCGGTCATCGCTTCAAGAGCTTTTGCGCCGCGCGCCACCTGCGCTGCCAGGCCGCCATTGGCAGCCAGCCCGTAGATGAAGGAACTGACCGAGCTGCGCTTGCCATTCAACCATTCGTCGAGAGCCGCGTAAATCACCGGCATGATGAAGCGCGGATCGGCGAACACCGCGTCGGGGAAAAACCCGTCGCGCACCTGGCCGGGCCGCGCCATGTCGAAGGGGTTAATAAAGATGGCGCGCTTGGGCTTCTTATAAATCGGCTCGGCATCGCGCTCGGAGAATGCACCGACGACGATGACATTGCCGCCGCGAGTCTGCATCTTGGCGTAGGCCGATGGCGTCACGATCCGCCGGCACCAGCGGTTCTTGACGAATTTCTTGAGCAGCCGCCCCAGCGGTGTCTTCTCCAGACCGTCATAGATCAGCAGCGGCTGGTCTTGAGCCGTCGCCATCTCGCAAATGGTCTTGGCCACTTCGCCGAGCATGCGCGCGCCGAAGGCGCAGTAGCGCATGGCGTCGACGATGTCGCCGACGCTGTCGCACTTTTGCAGATCGAGGGATCGCAGTTCCTCGAAGGGTAGTGTCTTGGCGGAATGTTTCATTGCAGCTTTCTTGTTCTTCAAATGTCCCTAGCAAAGAGGGCGGGTTTAAACCCGCCCTCAACAAGAATTGAGTCTTTTTTGCGTTCTTTGCGGCTGACCTTCCGGGTTTCTAGCGCAGCGCCGGCAACACCGACTTGGCGCAGCGCTCCATCGACCTCAGCACCTTGTCCTGGCTGAGCCCGCCGAAGTGAAACGTCAGACCGATATGCGTCGTGCCGACGGTCTCGACGATGCGTTTGAGAATGCGCACGCAGCTTTCCGGCCCGCCGAACACGCCCCGACTGTCGCGCACCATGGCGTCGTAGGCGAGGTGCGGGAAGACCCGCTCATGGGCCGGCGTGCCGGGCGTGGCGCCAACCGCGTCCAGGGCAAAGCCGCGCCAACGGTGCCAGTGGTCGACGACATCGGCTTTGGCTTGTTCGTCGCTGTCGCCGACATAGACGGGATACATGGTGAACACATCTTTATCGTCGACGGCATGGCCCGCCCCACGCAGCGCCGCCTTGTACGATTCCACCCGCGGCCCCTGCTCCTCGTTGGTGGCGATCCACGGCAGCGTCATCAAATGATGGCCGCGCGAGCCGGCCAGATGGAAACTTTCCGGATCGCGGTTGGCGGTGATGTAGATCGGCGGATGAGGCCGCTGATAGGGCTGCGGATAGACTTTGAGCTTGGGGAAATTGTAATGCTCGCTCTGCCACTCGAACTCTTCGCCGCTCCACGCCCGCATGACGATATCGAGAGCTTCGGGCAAACGCTTCTGCGCGTTGCTCCAATCGGCGCCGAACACCGCGTATTCAGTCGGATGCATGCCGCGCCCGGCGCCGAAACAGAGCCGCCCTTCGGACAGCTGGTCGACCATGGCGAACTCTTCGGCGATGCGCAGCGGGTTGTGCATCGGCAGCAGCGACACCGCCGCGCCCACACGAATCTTCTTGGTGCGCTGCGCCGCCGCCGCAAGGATCACCGACGGACTCGGCATCTGCCCGCCGAAGTGGCGAAAGTGATGCTCGGTCACCCACAACGAATCGAAACCCAGCGCTTCCGCGGCGTCCATCTGCTCGAGCCACTTGGAATAAATCTCCCGGCTACCGCCATCCAGCTCGGGAACATAGGTATTGAGAATGTAATAACCGAATTTCACATCGACCTCGCTTTGTAACGTGCCACCGAAAATATGGGGAATTCGCCCGTGGGTCAAGCAAAGATCGCAGGTCATCATTTGGCAGCTTCCCGGCGATGGCTGGGCATAGCCACTTCTATTTGCAATCGCGCGGTAAATTGGGATTATAGAGCGATAACGATCCCAAGGAGACTCGCATGATTCGAATCACCACCGCCAGCCGTCTATTGTTAACCGTTTTTTGGTATGGCGGCATCGGCCGCGGCCCAGGCTCAAGAGCTTGAGAGGCTGCCCTACGTGCCAACACCGCAGATTGTCGTCGACGAGATGCTGAAAATGGCCGGCGTCACCGACAAAGACTTCGTCGTCGACTTGGGCTCCGGCGATGGCCGCATGATCATCACCGCGGCGCGCAGCTTCAAAGCCAACGGTCTCGGCGTCGACATCGATGCCAAGCTCGTCGATCTCGCCACCAGACACGCGCGCAACGAAGCGGTCGGCGACCGCGCCAAGTTCATCGAACAAGATATGTTCAAGGCCGACATCAGCAAAGCTACGGTGGTGACGCTCTATGTCCTGCCCGATTTCATGGAAAAGCTCCGGCCCAAACTGCTGCGCGAGTTGAAACCCGGCGCGCGCATCGTCGCCCATGATTATTATATGAGCGAGTGGCCTCCCGACCGCTTCGCGGAAATGAACGTGCCGGAGAAAAAAGCCGCCAACGGCACGGAGAAAGCCTATCTCTATCTGTGGACCGTCCCGGCAATCGTTCAAGGCGACTGGCGCATCAATTGGGATTTCGGCGATGGCAAACCGCGGTTGATCGTCCTGGCATTCAATCAAAGATACCAAACCATCAATGCTTCCGCCGCCAGCAAAGACGGCGAGATGAAGATCGCCAACGCCACGCTCAAAGGCGACGATATCGACTTTTTCCTCACCGTCGGCGCGGCGAATTACCGCTTCACCGGCAAAGTCCAGGGCGACCGCATGAGCGGCAACGCCGTCACCGGCGCCGGTGGCAAATCGATCCCGTGGAGCGCCGCCAAGATGCCGCCGGAAAAGTGAGTTTGACATCTTGGCTTGGGTTTCGTAGGGAAAGGGAAGTTGTCGACAACCTTCGGGCCTTGATGTGGATCGACTTAATCAAAAGGAAGACAAATACAACCTAGATCGAAAGCGAGGGTAATCTCATGAACGCACCCGTATCCGCATACACCCCTGAAGTGGTATTGGCCGGCGAGAAGATTATTTCCGCCGACTCCCATATCAAGGAGCCGGAAGATCTGTGGGTCAATCAACTGCCGGCGTCGATGAAAGATCGCTATCCAAAATTTCCCAAGCGCAATTCGCCCGGCGAAAAACCCGGCGGCTGGGACCCCAAGGCGCGCATTAGCGAGATGGAAACCGACGGCGTGTCGGCCGAAGTGCTCTATCCGACGCTGGGGCTGCGTTTGTTCGCCATGGAAGACGCCGAATGTCAGGAAGCCTGCTTCCAGATCGCCAACGATTGGATGATCGACTACTGCAAAGTCACCCCGGGCCGATTGATCGGCATCCCGATGATTTCGCTCTACAACATCAAGAACGCGATCAAGGAGCTCGAGCGTTGCAAGAAGGCCGGCATGGTCGGCTGCTTGATCTGGCAAGTACCGCCGGACCATCTGCCGTTCTCCAGCGACTACTACGATCCGTTCTGGGAAGCCGCAGGCGAGATGAATATGCCGGTGAACTTGCATATCCTCACCGGATTCAACTACAGCCGCTTCGAGCGCAAAGGACTCGACACCTACAAGACCGCCGTCAACGATAAGGTCAACGACGCGGCGAATACGTTATTCGATCTGATCTTCACCGGCGCGCTGTCGCGTTTCCCCAAACTCAAACTGGTCTACGTCGAAAATGAGTGCGCCTGGCTGCCCTTCTACTCCCACGAGTGGGACAAATACTACACCCGCTTCAAAACCAAAGTGCCGCTGCCGTTCATGAAGAAACTCCCCGGCGAATATATCGACGAACAAGTGTACGCGACCTTTTTTAGCGACCCTTGCGGCGGCCAGCTGATGAATCGTTTCGGCCAAGACACGTTCATGTGGTCCAACGACTACCCGCACGCCGCCTCGCCGTGGCCGCACTCACGCAAAGTGATCGCCGAAGAATTAGGCCACCTGCCTAAAGACGTGCTGCGCAAAGTCGTGCGCGAGAACGTCATCAAGCTCTACGACTTGAAGATCGACGGGATCAACAATTGACCATTGATGATCCATGTGGTGTCATCCCGAACGAATGTGAGGGATCTAGATTCCCGCGGAGTCTATCATGAGCGCTGCCGCTGCGCTCGAAATGACAAAATAACACGGAGAAACGCCATGCAGAAAAGCGCCACCGCCGCGGTTTATAAGAACTACGATCAACCGAAAACCCAGCTCTTTTCGCTCAAGACGCCGTACATGGAACAAGGCCGAGTAACCCAGCTTGTCGCCGAGACACCGAACCTGTGGATTCACACCAAGGTCAACGCCGAAGGCGGCGAGAACGAAATCCACAAGCATTTGGGCGAAGACCACGCCTTCATCGTTCTGGAAGGACAGATGAGCGTCTTCGATGAACAGGGCGGCGAGATCGAAGTGAAGCAGTATCAGGGCGTGATGATTCCCAAAGGCGCTTACTATCGCTATTTGAACACCGGCGACGGCAACCTGGTGGTGATCCGCGTCGGCGCCGGCGTAAAGGGACAACAGCAGGCGGGTCAGGAAACGCGCCTCGGCGCCGACGGCAAACCACTGGTCAGCGGCACACCGGAGAACCGCAACAAACCGCCCATCGAGATGATCGGCAAGTTTTTCGCCGAAGCCGCGGGTTAAGCGCACGAAGCGCGGCAAATGACTTATCGAAGGTCAAGGGCCGCTCGCAATGAGCGGCCCTTTTTTTGGTCCGGAGTTTCCGAATTGCCTTGACTCAAAGGTCGCCAATAAATTTGGCGGTCGGGCTCTTACGCTCCACTCACTAACCGATCTCTTCGCTGGTCCGCCGAACTCCGATAACACCAATCCCCATTTTCATCCACTGTGGGCGTGCGTAAGACCTTGAACCACTCTGTGGTAAATTTTTCCGGTCTTCAGTGGGATCACGACGCGGCGCGAAATTAAGAACCGAAGGTTTCGCGGAGAATTTCTTTCACCGCGTCCGCCGAGATGTCGTCCAATCGCGCTGCGCCAGCAAGCGGCAGAGTTTGCGCAAACTGCCGCTGCCAGGCGACCGTGCCATTGTCGATGCGCACGACTCTCATTTCGACCACTGCGCGCAAGGGCGACCGGCCATCGGTATGCCAACGGCGAATCTCCGATAGCCATAACCAGCCCGAGAGATTGGCGGTGCGAGCATTGGCCGCGGCGCTGGCGCCATCGAAGGGCAGGGATTGCAAGCGGCTATCCAGTTCCTCAGGGAAGGAAACGGTAATTTGCCGTTGTATCAGTTCGCTTCGGAGCGAGCCACGCAGCAAATCCATCACCGTGAGCCGGTAGTCGGGAGGAAGCTTGCCGGCGATCTCGGCCAAAGAGCGCAGTGGGTTGGTGCCGGGCAAACGCAGGTCAGAGTCCGTGCTGTTGCGCACCGGCGCCAGCCAGATCGCGCCCTGGCCAAGTAGCGATAAATCCAGCGGCGCTTGCGCGCGTTGCGCGGCGCAGCCGGAGACCAGCACAAACAGCAGCGCTAATAGGCAGGTGAGTCCCCGGCCTCGGCGCAAAATCGCTTGCCCAGCATAGACAGCGAAAATAACCACGCAGCCAAACGCCACATCCGTCGGTCCCAGCGGCAGGTCCAGGCGCACGGATAGATAGAAGCCTAGGACCGCGATGAAAATACCGATCAACGACGAGAGCGACAGAAACGAACTCATGCCGCGCGCCAAGGCGCGCGCCGCCAGGGGCGGTAAGACCATGAAACCGAAAACCAAGAGCGGCCCAGCCATGATGACGCCAATGGCAATGCTGAAGCCGCACAGAACGTACAACCAAAAACTCCACTGCGCGCTGCCGCCGGTGAGCAAGAAAGACAGATCGCGGTCGAAAGAGTTGAGTAAAAATTCCCGGCGAAACAAAACCAGACCGACATATATCACGCCGTAGACGATCGCCAGCAGTTTCAATTCTTCCTTGGATAAGGAAATCACTTCGCCCTTGAGCAAATTGAGGATTTCCAGCTCACCGGCGGGGTTAAAGACAATGAACAAAATCGTCACTGCCGACGCCAGGGCGTAAGCCGCCGCAAGCCGGCCTTCCGGCGATCCAGTCGCGTGGCGATCAAGATAGGCCAGCAGTCCCATGCCGGCCAACGTGAACATCAGTGAACCGGCCATCGCCAATAGCCGTTCGCCGCCGCGTGCCGTGAGCGAAACCGAAGGCATGATGCAGCCAAAATGTGCAGGCCACGCCGCAGGCGGCGATTTGCGGCAGCGTCAAGCCGAGGAATACCCGCCGGCGCAGCATCAAGTGCGCGCCGACCAACGGACAAACCAATGCCAGGATGACGCTGCCGAGCAACGCCGGGAAAAGCAAGAACGACGGACTGAGAATTTCCCAAAAGCTCACCATGGATGTTGCGCCACCGATCCTTCTTCCCACGCCACTTTGCCGCCGTCGACGCGCAAGATCTTTGTCGGTCACGCTGCGCACCATGCGTAGATCGTGGCTCGAAAAGAAATATCGCTTTGCCTTCGTCGCGATTGAGTTTGATCAAAAGCTCGCTGATCGCTTTCTGCGACTCCGGGTCGACGCCGGACAGCGGTTCGTCGAGAATCAAAATCTTCGGGCCGACCATGAGTGCCCGGGCGATCAGCATGCGTTGACTCTGGCCGCCGGACAGCGAAAAGAAAGAGCGTCCCGCCAGATGACGATAACCCGACCTGCTCGATCACATCGTGCAAGCGCTGTTTTTCCCGTCCCGGCAGACCCAGATAGGGCTTTAGCCGTCCAAGCCGCCCATCGCCACCACTTCGCGCGCGGTGATCGGAAAGGTCGAATCGAGCGCAGAACTCTGCGGCACGTAGCCGAACTCGCTGAGCGCGCAGTTGCGCACGAGCAAGCCGCTGATCGACGGGAAGAAATCCCAGAATCGTTCGAAGATCGTGGTCTTGCCGGAACCGTTAGGACCGGCCATCGCAATGAGTTCGCCGGCATGGATATCCAGATCGACGGCTTGCAATACCGGCGACACCGTCGTAACCGAGCGTTGCAGCGCGAAGAGAAATCAACGGGAGAGCTTACTCACGCAAGCTCTCCCTCAAAATGATCGAGTTCAAGTTGCATTAGGATCTTTCCTAACTCTTTTTGAGCGCGCCTAGCAAACTCCTGAGGTTGTAATCGATAAATTTGATGTAGCTGTCGGTCTCCGCCGTTGCGCCGCCGGTGCTTTGCAGTCGCACCACTGCGGCGCCGGTCTGACCCGCGAGCTGCTTCGGATAGCGATCGCTTTGCGGCCCGTAGATGATCACCTGCACTTTTTCCTGCTGCATTTTCTGGACAAGACCCACCAAATGATTCGGCGTTGGTTCAATGCCGGGTTTTAGTTCGATGCTACCGATCTGCTGAAGGCCAAAGCGACTCGCGAAATAGGCCCAATCGCTATGATAGGCGACGAACTTGGTTCCCTTCAGTGGCGCTGCCAGGGTTTGCCATCTTGCAATCGCTTTGTCCAACTCGGCCAAATAGGCGGTTAAGTTCTTCTCGAAGACCGCTTTATGTTGCGGAAAATTACGCGCCAAACCGTCGGCGATATTGCGCGCGATCACTTTACCGTTGAACGGATCGAGGTTGTAATGCGGATTGCCCTTGGGATGGACATCGTCCTTCGGCGCGGTCAACGCTTTTCGGCACGTCCAGCACGGTAATCCCCGCCGAACAATCGACATGGCCGGGCTGGCCCGGCATGATTTTCGGGTTGCTCGCCGGCTCCAAAAGCGCCGGCAGCCAAGAAATTTCCAGATCCAACCCCATGGCGACGAGTATATTGGCGCGGTTGAGCCTGGGAACAAAACTCGGCTTGACCGGCACCGCGTGCATGAACTCAACACCGCGGGTGAGACTCTCGACCTCGACCAACTCCTTGCCGATCTGTTTGGTGATATCCGCCAGGTCGGGAATCGTCGTGACGACGCGAATCGGCTGCGCATGAGTGACGGCGACAGCGCCCCAGAGCAGACTGAAAAATAATAAGCTGATAAAACTTCTTCGTTTCACTCGCATGATTTTGTCTCCTTCCTTGAGCCCCGCCATTAGCGGTTGGCGAAGCCGTGCGAATGGGCGCCCAACGTGGTCGTCCACTGCAGAAAAAATTGGTTACCGCCGTCGGCTCTTCGATTCGTTAACGTTGTCGTTGCCGTAGGTGTATTGGAAGCGCAGCCGGTTAAACTCGCTCAGCTTCCAGGTCAAGAAGGGTGAATAGCTCTGAGTCTTCTTACCCGGGCTGGCCAAACTCGGCGCATTGTCGTACAGAAACCCGGCCGACCACTCGACGGTTGAGCTTTGCCTCGACGTAGGCGTAGCCGCCAGGGGCAAACATGCGCCGGAACCCTGAGTCGCGCTCGACGCGCTCGCTGTTGCCAAACAGTTCGGCGCCAACCGTCACGCCTTGATGCAGGGTGCTGTCGAGCGGTTGGTAGCGATAGGTCAAGTCTAAGCCACTGAGTGTCCGGCTTCCGCCATGGGGATCGGACGGAATGCGAATCGAGGGCGTATAGGCCAAGCTCGTTCCCAGTTCGATGCTGTGATTATCGCTCAAATCGAAATAAGTATTGAGCCGCCCGAGATAGGTAAACCGGCTCCAGGCGCGTGACTTGGTATCGTCCAAGCGCTCGTTTTCCGCGCCGAGCTTATTGTAACCGCCAACGGTGCCGCGCAAGAAAAACGGCGTCGGGAAAAGATAGCTCAACTCCGCGCCATCGGCTTTCGATTCGCCGCCGACGATGCGCTCCAGCGAGAGCGGCGTATTCACAAAGGCATATTCATGGGGATGGAACTTGGCCAGGCGGCCGAAGTCGGCGAAAAACCGCCCGCCGCGGGCTTGCAAATTCCACGGCAACGAGGTCGTCACCATCGCCGCCTCCTCGACCTCGACGCCGTCGCCGCTGCCGGTAAAAAACGCGTAGCCGCGCGCATAGGGATCGATGGAGGCCGCAATGCCGATCTCCGCCGAGCGGAAATTGAACGTCCCGCCGGCTTTGCTGCGTTGCTCGGCAGTGGCGTCGATCGCCATGCCGATGGCGGGATTGAGCGCCGACGGCGCGCTTTGGACAGCTCTGACTGACTTTTCGACTTGATCCACCCGTGTGGCCGTGGTGCCCTTCTCTTTTTCCAATTGGTCGATTCGCTGCAGCGCCTTTTGCAGCTGCTGCTCCATGCCCTTGACCAGAGAACGTAACGATTCGAGCTCGGAATTTTGTGCCAAGCCCCGCTCAGAAATGAATAATAAAACGGTAAATACGGCGGACGCCACCACTGATGGTGTCCGCGAAGCGGATGAAACCATGATGAGCCTCCCTCACGAGACAACAAAATCCCCTCCGCTCGGGCAAACCCGACGGAGGGAAAACCAATATCGCTGTGGTTTGATGAACTAGACTGGGAGTGAGAGAGGCGGTCCGCGGACAAATGGGCGCTGCGGCGCGGTGAAATTCCACTCGTCGCTCTGCGCTTCGAGCAAAATGGCAAATTGTGCGACTGGCAGGATGGCTGGCGCGGCATCGTGCACAACCAACTCCGTGCGCGCACCTTGCACGCAACTGCATTGGCTGCTCAGTTGCGACGACAGCGAAACATGAAAATGCAGCGGCAGGAAGAAAACAAACAGCAATGTCGCCGCACAGGCAAAACGGCCAAATGCGCGGGCTGTGCGAATTCGCAAAACCGGCATGAAAAGAACCTACTCAAAGGCCATGGGCTTGTCAATAAAAACTAAAAACGGTGCTCCATGCGGGCAGGCAACCAGGCACTCCAGGCCACCCGCTGTTAGTTTGTCCGCCTGGACCCTCCAGCGAACTCTGGCCATTCCACCAGGCTCCGGGTTTATCAGTAGTCCATAGCCAGTCCCGCCAACGCCCCCGGAGTCAGCTCCTAACTAGCTGGTTTTTGGATTGTCTGTTACTCGGATTTTATTGATCAACCGGTAAACCGACCGCGGCTGGCGCCGTCTAACCGGTACAGAACGTAAAAACTGGCTTAGGAGGCATTCGATATGAATACTAAATCGGTCATGGGCACCGGATTGCTCGTGGCGACTTTGGCGCTGGCAGGTTCGCCAGTAATTGCCGCGGAAACCAAGGTCACCCCGGTGGAGAAAACCGAGTTGAGACAGGACCGCAAGGAAATCCGCCAAGACCGCCGGGAGATCAAGAGCGACCGCCGAGAGTTGCGCAAGGACCGCAAAGAGCTGCGCTCTGACCGCCGCGAGTTACGCCGCGATCTCAAGCACGGCGCTAGCAAAGAAGAAATCGCCCAAGACCGCGCAGAGATCGCCCAGGGCAAGGCAGAGATTAAAGGCGACAGGAAGGAATTGAAACAGGACCGCGTAGAACGGCGCCAGGATCGCAAAGAGCTGCGAGCCGATCGCCGCGACGCCGTAAAGAACTAACCGGGAGCCGACCATGGCATGCCTTCAAGCGGCGGCAGAACTTGAATTCTTCCGCCGCCCCCTCCACACTGATGCGAGCGCGCGTGAATCGACGAAAGGCAGGACCAGCCAATTGGCGAACTCTGGGGATGAGGAGTTGGTGGCGTTGGCCCAACAGGGCGACCGCCGGGCGTTCGAAGAACTGATCGAGCGCCACAAGCAGAAGGCCTACCATATCGCCTTTGGCTTCGCCCGCGATCGCGAGGAGGCCAAGGATCTGTCGCAAGACGCCTTCTTGAAGGCGTTTATTTATTTGAAGAACTTTGACGGCCGTTCGAGTTTTTACACTTGGTTTTATCGCATCGTCGTCAACGTCTGTCTCGACTACAAGCGGCGCGCCAAGCGCACCTCCGCCGGCGAGTTTGACGAGACCATCGAGAGTCAAATGGAACCGTCCCATAATCCGGCTCGGCCGCTGGCGCCGGAGCAGCATGTGCAGGCCAGGCAGCTCTCGCGAAAAGTCGACGCCGCCCTGCAAAAACTGCCGGCGAAACAGCGCATGGCATTTATTTTGAAGAACAATCAAGGACTATCGATTAAAGAAATCGCCGCGACCATGGAAACCGCCGAGGGCACCGTGAAAGTGCATTTGCACCGCGCGGTCACCACGCTACGGCAAAGCTTGGCGGAATTGGTCTAGGAGGAATTATGACGGAGCGACTCAACCCGGCAGCAAGCGCCTGCGCAGACTTGGAAGCGGACCTCGTGCTGCTTCATTACGGCGACTTGGACGGCGCCGAGCGCGCGCGGCTCCAAGCCCATGCCGCCAATTGCGCCGGCTGCTCGAGCTATTTGACCGAACTCGCAACCCTGCTGCCGCTGGCGGACACAACCGACACGCCGCCGCAAGAGTTCTGGATGAACTATAACCGTGAGTTGCGCCACAAGATCGACGCCGCGGTTGAAAACAAATCTTGGTGGCAGAATTTCACGGCGATTTTCAGACCTGGCTACCTGCCCGCTCTGGCCACCGCCGCGGTGGTGGTCTTGGCGCTGACCTTCACTCTCGGTGGCGGCCTGTGGTCCGCCAAGAACGGCACGCCGGACGTTGAGTTGACTGAAGCGCTCCCGGTGGCGGAGAACTTGGAATTCTTCCGCGCCATGGATGTATTGGATGAATTGGATCTGCTCGAAGTCATGGACAGCCAAGGCAACAACGCTGCCTAGGGAAACCGGCCCATGAATCACCGCAACTGGTTGCCTCTGACGCTATTGCTGGCGACCGCGCAGCCGGCACTGGGGGCGACCAAGGAAGCCCAGCTGCCGGACAAGGAGATGCTCCAGATCATGGAGTTTTTGCGCGAAATGGAAATGGTCAAGCAGATGGAAATGATGCGCGACTTAGACCATGTCGAGTCGGTCGGCGAACAGGCGAAAAATAGCGTGCCGCCAAAACCATCGCCGGTGAAAAAGAAGGAGACCCCCAAGTGAAGCTCATTGGCAAAGCAGCGATCGCACTTGGGCTTGCGGCATACCTGCTAACTCCGCGGGCATCGAGCCAAGCGGCTCAACCCAGTGCGATGGCCGCGCAAAGCGAACAGGAAGCCGGCGAGCGCTGGGAGAAACTGTCGCCGCAGGAAAAATCGGAAATGCGCGAGCGCTACCAGCGCTGGAAAAATCTTGATCCAAAGGAAAAAGCCGACCTGCAGGACAAGTTCGACAACTGGCGCAAACTCCCGTCGGACGAGCGGGCTGCCGCACGGAGAAATTTCGAGCGCTTTCAGAAACTCCCGCCGGAGGATCGCGAGCGCTTGCAAAAACGCTGGGAAGAGTATCGCAAGCTGTCGCCCGAACGGCGTGAAGAGATCAAACGGCGCATGCAGGCGTTGCGCGACATGTCACCAGAGAAGCGCCAGGAACTGCGCCAAAAGCTGTTGGAGCGGCGCCAGCAGCGCGTCGAAGAGAAGCTAGAGCGGCGCGAGCAGAGGCGCGAGCATTTCGACAAGATGCCGCTCCAAGAAAAGCAGGAGCTAAGGGAAAAACTTCGCGAGCGCAAAGAACAGAGCAGGTTTGAAGAAAAGCGGCGCTTCCGCGACAAGTCGCAAGGCGGCAGAGACAAGGAGTAGCCTTTGAACACGCCCCTCAGCCAAGAGCAAAAGATTATCCACTTTCTAAACCGCACGAGCTTCGGGCCAACTCAAGTGGAAATCCAAAGAGCCGGCCGCATCGGCACCCGCGCCTATCTTGACGAACAGCTCACGCCGGAACGGATTGCGGACAATGGCGTCGACGAAAAAATCGCGGGGTTGAAAACCATGCGGCTTAACAGCCGCGAGCTGATCGAACTCTATCCACCGCCAAGACTACAAAGACAGCAAGCCAACCAGCAGGGCGGCATGGCCATGGAGTCCATGGACGGCCCGCGCGTCGTCATCCTCGAACTGCAACAGGCCAAGCTTTTGCGCGCGCTCTACAGCAACCGTCAGCTCTACGAAGTCATGGTGGATTTCTGGGGCAATCATTTCAACATCAATATCGCCAAGGGCGCCAACCGCTGGCTGACCACTGCCTACGATCGCGACACGATCAGGCCGTTGGCTCTAGGCAAATTTAAGGATTTGTTGATGGCGACGGCAAAAAGCCCGGCGATGCTTTTTTATTTGGACAACTGGATGAGCGCCAGCCCGGATTCGCCCGGCGCCAAAATGGGCGGGCCGAACAATCGGCGCCGCGGCTTGAACGAAAACTACGCCCGCGAGCTCATGGAATTGCATACTCTCGGCGTCGACGGCGGTTACACGCCAAAAAGATGTTCAGGAGGTCGCCCGCTGCTTCACCGGCTGGACGATCGTCCAGCCGCAGGGCCAGGGCGTGTTTCGTTTCGAGCCGCGCATTCATGACAACGGCGAAAAGACCGTCCTCGGCCAGCGCATTCCGCGCGGCGGCGGCATGGACGATGGTCTGCGCGTCATTGATATACTAGTCAAGCATCCGTCAACGGCGCACGTTCATCGCGACCAAGTTGGTCCGCCGCTTCATCGCCGACGACCCGCCGCGCGGCGATGGTCAACAAAGCCGCCGAAGCGTTTCGCCAGAGCGACGGCGATATTCCGACGGTAATGCGCGCCATCGTCGACGCGCCGGAGTTTTTCGCCGGCGAGCTCTATCAGGCCAAGATTAAAAATCCCTTCGAGTTCGTCGCCAGCGCCCTGCGGGTCACCGGCAGCGACGCCCAGGTGACGCACCAACTGTTGCGTTACTTGGGTCGCATGGGCGAACCGCTATTCCTGGCCCAAGCGCCCACCGGCTATCCCGACATCGCGGCTTCTTGGATCAGCGCCGATATGTTGCTGACGCGGATGAACTTCGTCGCCGATCTGGTCGCCAACCGTTTGCCGGGAGCCAAAGTGCCGGTAGAAACGTTGAAGAATCGCGACGGGCTCGATCCGCCGCATCGCGCCGGACTCGCTATCGCCGGCAACCCAAGCCGCCCTGGCGGAAACCGAGGGCAATCAAGCCATCGCGCTGCTGTTAGCGGCGCCGGAATTTCAAAGGAGATAGAAATGAACTCCTCGCGCCGCCGATTTTTACAGTCCACCGGTTTGGGATTTCTCGCCCTGGGCTTGCCGCCAGCGTTTCTCGTGCGCATTGCGCAAGCACAAGCGGCAAAGAACAAATCTCTCGTCGTGGTGTTTCAACGCGGCGCCATGGATGGCTTGAACGTGGTCATTCCGTTCAAGGATCCGGCCTATTACCAACTGCGCCCGAACATCGCTGTGGCTGAGCCGGGAATGGGCGAAGAACGGGCCATCGATCTCGATGGCTTTTACGCGCTCCATCCGGCGTTGGCGCCGCTCAAGAGCATCTACGACAAAGGTCATCTGGGTTTTATTCAGGCAACCGGTTCGCCCGATAACACGCGTTCCCATTTCGACGCCCAGGACTACATGGAAATCGGCACGCCGGGCATTAAAAGCACGCCGGACGGCTGGCTCAACCGCTGTTTGCTGGAAAACAAGAAAAGTGAATCGCACTTTCGCGGCGTCGCCGTCACCGCGCAACTGCCGCGCATGTTGGCCGGCCGCGCACCGGCGCTTACGCTGTCGTCCATTGAGGAGTTTCGCTTCCGCAATCAAGCCTTGGGCACGGCTTTGCAGAAGCTCTACGCCAACACCCGGGACAGCGAACTCCGCTTCGGCGCCGAGAGTCTCTTTGGCGCGATGACCGAGCTCAAACGACTCGATGCCAAAATCCCGCTCTCGGCGGAACGTTACCCGGCGGGTCGATTTGGCACAGGTCTGGCGCAGATCGCCCGCTTGATCAAAGCCGATGTCGGTTTGGAACTCGCTTTCACCGAAATCGGCGGCTGGGACACCCACGCCAACGAAGGTGGCGCCACCGGCCAGCTGGCCAACCGGCTGAAAGAATTGGGTGAAGCACTTGCGGCGTTTTACCGCGACCTCGGCGACCGGATGGACGATGTCGTCCTGCTGACGATGTCCGAGTTCGGCCGCACCGCGCGGGAAAATGGCAATCGCGGCACCGACCACGGCCACGCCAACGTCATGTTCGCCATCGGTGGCAAAGTGCGCGGCGGCAAAGTCTACGGCCGTTGGCCCGGCCTGGCGCCGGAAATGCTTAATGAAGGCAGAGACCTCGCTCTAACCACGGACTTCCGCACGGTCTGCGGCGAAGTGCTGACACGCCATCTTGGCCAGAAAGACATGAGCAAAATCTTCCCAGGTTTTAGCGCGAGCGCAAAATTGGGACTACTAACTTAGGAGCGCAAGATCTTGCGCCCTTTCGTCACTCCTGTGCGACCGTGGCAGCCGTAACCGCCGCGTCGCGTTCCTGAAAACGATACTGCAAATCGTATAAGCGCGCGTACAAGCCGCCGCGCGCCAACAATTCCTCGTGATTGCCCTCTTCCCTGATCTCACCGTTGTGAATGACGAGAATCCGGTCGGCGTGTTTGATCGTCGACAAGCGGTGCGCGACGATCAGTGCCGTGCGATTTTTCAGCAGTTCATTGAGCGCTGCTTGGATCAACCCTTCAGTGTGAGTATCCACCGAGCTGGTCGCCTCATCGAGAATGAGAATTTTCGGGTCGAAGGCGAGCGCTCTGGCGAAAGACAATAACTGGCGCTGCCCCTGCGACAAAGTCGAACCGCGCTCTTGGACTTCTTCATGGAAACGCTTGGGCAGCTTGTCGATGAACCGGGTGATCTGCGCCCGTGCCGCCGCTTCGACCATGGTCTGTTCGCTAATCCGCGGGTCACCCAAGGTAATGTTGGTCGCGATGTCGCCGGAAAAGAGAAACACATCCTGCAACACCAGACCTAAATGGCGGCGCAGCACCTGCTTGTTCCACTCCCGGACATCGATGCCGTCGACGAGAATCTGCCCGCTGTCGACATCGTAGAAGCGGCAGAGGGCGGAGATGATCGAAGTCTTGCCGCCGCCGGTGGCGCCCACCAGTGCGATTTTTTCGCCCGGCCGCACGCGAAAAGAAATATTTCTTAGCACCGGATCGCCCGGCTGGTAGGAGAGCTGGACGTTTTTGAATTCGACCGCACCGGCGAACTTTTCAGCGCGCTTGGGTTGTCCTGGGTTCTTGACCGTCTCCGGTTGATCGAGCAAGAGAAAAATCCGTTCCGACGAGGCCATGGCGGCTTGCATGATGTTGTATTTCTCCGCCAGGTCGCGGATCGGTTGGTACATCCGCTGAATGTACTGGAGGAACGCCACCAGCACGCCGGCTTCGACGGCATGGTCCAAAACCTGAAATCCGCCGTACCAGAGCAGCAAACCGACGGAAATCGCGCTGAACACTTCGATGACCGGAAAGAATACGGCGTTGTTGCGAATGCTCTGCAACAAGACATCGCGATAGTTGAGATTGATCTGTTGAAAGCGCCGATACATCCGCTCCTCCTGGCCAAAGGCTTGCACCGTCGCCACGCCGGCGATGTTTTCCTGCAAGCCGGCGTTGAGCCGGCCAAGAATCAGCCGGCTCTGGCGGTAGACCTCGCGGGCGCGCCGGCGATAGAAGCGGCTGAGAAAAATAATCACCGGAAACGCCGCCAGGCAGACCAGCGCCAGTTGCCAGTTGAGCCAAAGCATCACCGCCGCGATCCCGAAAACGATCGAGACGTCGCCGAGAAGACCGACGACGCCGGTGCTGAATAGTTCGTTCAGCGTCTCGACATCGTTGATCGTCCGGGTCATCAGCCGGCCGACGGCGTTGCGATCGAAATAGGCCAGGTCCTGCTTTTGTAAATGGCTGAAGATCTCCAGACGCAGATCATGCATCGCGCGCTGGCCGATATACTCGGTGGTGTAGGTCTGGATAAACAACACGACAAAGCCGCACACGACGACCCCGAGATAGGCCAACGCCATCAAATCGAGGCCGGGAATATCTCCGGTGGCGACATACCGGTCGATGGCAATCTTGGTGATATAGGGACCGAGTAGCTGCGTGCCGGTCTGCAGCAACAAAAAGACAAACGCCACCGCGAGCAGCTTCCAATAGGGCCGCAGGTAGCGCAGGATGCGCGCCATCAAGCGCGCGTCGTAGGCCTTGCCGAGAATCTCCTCATCGGGAAGCTGCGCGCCGATCATCGCTGCCCATCCTCAAGCATCAAGCTGGCGACTTCCCGTTCCAAGCTCTGGCGCCGGTACAAGCTGAAATAAGCGCCGCGCTGCGCCAGGAGTTCGTCATGAGTACCCTGCTCGATGATCTCACCGCCGCGCAGGTAGATGATGATGTCGGCGTCGCGCACGGTCGAGATCCGGTGGGAAATCAAAAGTGTCGTCCGGCCGCGCATGAACTGTTTGAGCTCGCGCAGAATCTCTTCTTCGGTCTCGACATCGACGCTGGAAAAAGCGTCGTCAAGAATCAGAATCGGCGGATTTTTTATCAACGCCCGCGCCAGCGCGGTGCGCTGCTTCTGTCCGCCCGACAGGCGCACGCCGCGCTCGCCGATGATGGTGTCGAAGCCGGCGCCAAAAGACTCGATGGCCGGCAGCAATTGGGCGATGCGCGACGCCTCTTCGACGCGCGCCAACGCGCCATTCTCGACGCCCAGTAAAATATTTTCTCGCACCGATCCCGAGAAAAGAAAAATATCCTGCGAGACGTAGCCGACGGCGTCCTCCAGCTGGCGTAACGGCATCCGGCGAATATCGATACCATCGATGAGAATCGAATTCTCCGCCGGCTCATAAAGCCGCAGCATAAGATTGACCAGCGTGCTCTTGCCCGATCCGGTCTCGCCGATGATGCCGCAGACCTTGCCGGCGGCAACATGCAAATTAATATTGCGCAGCTCCGGCGCTTGGCCGGCGCCGTAGGAGAAAGTCAAATTGCGCAACTCAATATCGCCACGCACGGCCTGTGCCGTCGCCAAACTCGCAGGACTGGCATAGCGCGCGCCGACCGGCGTATCCAGAACTTCGGCAATCCGCGTCAACGCCGCTGTGCCGCGCTGATATTGATTGGCGGTATAGCCGATCGCCATGAGCGGCCAGGTAAGCATCGCCAGATAGCCGTTGAAAGCGACGTATTCGCCCAGGCTCATGGTTCCCGCCAATACTTGGCGCCCGCCGAGCCAGAGCACGATGGTTGCGGCGATGCCGGCGTGGACCTGCATGAGCGGCCAGAATATCCCCCACAGCGTCGCCAGCCACATGGTCTTCTTCCGGTACTCGGAGCTGATGCGATCAAAGCCGCGGATTTGATTTTCTTCCTGAGCGTAAGCTTGAACGACCCGGATGCCGGAAAAGTTCTCCAGCGTATAGGCGCTCATCTCGCTCAGTTGATCCTGGGTCGCGCGCGACCAGCGGAAAATATGCCGGCCGAAGAAGCGCACGACGATCGGAATGAACGGCATCGCCATCATCGACCACAAGGCCAACCAAGGATCGATAGCGATCATCAGCGTCAAACTGAAAAGAATCACCACCAGCGCATCGACGATCGCCAGCGAGCCGAATCCCATGAGCTCGCGCACCGCATGGATGTCGTTGGTCAGGCGCGACATCAGGTCGCCGATCTTGTTGTACTGAAAATAACTGAGCGGCAGCTTCTGCAGATGGGCAAACACCACGTCGCGCAAATCGGCCTCGCAGCGGCGCGAGAAGCCATGAATATTGATGCGCCAACAGTAGCGGAAAAACCCTTGCAGCGACGCCGCGCCAAGTATCAGCAGCGGGTAACTCAGCAGCGACACGTTGCCATCCTTGGCGCGCAACGCCGTGTCGATGCCGCCCTTGATCAACCACGGCAAGGCGATGCCGGCGAGATCGGTGGCGATCAGGGAAACAACGCCGAGCAGGAGCAGCCGGCGGTAGCGGTCAATGAGAAACTTGACCCGGTGGTAGTAGCGAAGAATCTCTCTATCCTTTGGTTCGCGGTCGGTATGCGCCAACGATGAAAAATTTTGATCTCACCACGAAGGCACGAAGGACACGAAGGGTTCAGAGAATTCGGACAATTTAAACTCCGACCTTCGTGATCTTCGTACTCCTATGCTGAATAGTTGTCTCCGTCTGCGCAAATTTTCCGGTGCCAGGAATACTAGAACGTGGGATGGACTCTCGCAAAGGCGCAAAGCTCGCGAAGTTCGGAGGGAAGAGATGAATTATCTTGAAGAATTTATTCACCGTTATTTTCCGACCTTTGCGGCCTTTGCGTCTTTGCGAGAGATATTCCGAGTTTCGGTTGCGGCTTGCCGCGCTAGGTCCTTCGTGGTGAATGTTTTTCACCCAATTTAGCTGCAGCTCTTCCGCACTAGGGTCTAGTCTCGTGTCACCGCATGCTGGCTATGAATCTCCGCCCACGCGCCGTCCATGAGCTTTTCCATGACTGCGGTCAGTGACGCAAGCGGCACGCGAATCTGCTGCATGTTGTCGCGGTCGCGAATCGTTACTTTGCCATCGGCGGCGGCCTTGTCATCGCCGACGGTTTGGACGTCCACGGTGACGCAGAACGGCGTGCCGACTTCGTCTTGGCGGCGGTAGAGTCTGCCGATGGACGCCGTGTCGTCGTACACCGAATGCCAGCGCTTGCGCAGATCGGCGCACAGCTTATGCGCGGTCTCGACGATCTGAGCATTTTTCTTCAACAGCGGTAGCACCGCGATTTTGATCGGCGCCAGCTCGGGATGAAAGTTCAGCACCACGCGCTTCTCTCCCTTCACCTCGTCCTCGCGATAAGCATCGACGAGAAACGCCAAGGTGCCGCGGTCGGCGCCGGCCGACGGCTCGATGACGAAGGGAACTATTTTTTGTTTGCTCTCTTCGTCGAAGTATTCCAGCGTCTTGCCGCTGAACTGGGCATGCTGCTTCAGATCGAAGTCGGTGCGGTTGGCGACTCCCTCCAGTTCGCTCCAACCCATCGGAAAAAGATACTCGATGTCGGCGGTGCGTTTGGCGTAATGCGCCAGTTCGTCTTTCTCATGCTCGCGCAGCCGCAGGTTCTCCTTGCGAATGCCGTATTTCGGATACCAGGCGAAGCGCTCGTCGAGCCAGCGCTGGTGCCAAGCTTCATCGGTCCCCGGCATTACGAAAAATTCAATTTCCATCTGCTCGAATTCGCGGGTGCGAAAAGTGAAATTTCCCGGCGTGATCTCGTTGCGGAAGGACTTGCCGATCTGGGCGATGCCGAAGGGCAGCTTCAAGCGCATCGATTGCTGGACATTTTCAAAATTGACGAAAATCCCCTGGGCCGTCTCCGGGCGCAGATAGGCGACCGCGGCATCGTCTTCCACCGGCCCCATGAAAGTCTTGAACATCAGATTGAACATGCGCGGTTCGGTGAGCTGGCAAGCGTCGTGCTGCCCAGGCTGTTTCGACGGCTTTTGCGGGCAACGCGCGTCCTCCAGTTTGTCGGCGCGAAAACGCCCCTTGCACAGCTTGCAATCGACCATCGGGTCGGTGAAGTGGTCCAAATGACCGCTCGCCTGCCAGACTCGCGGATGCATCAGAATCGACGCATCGAGCCCGACCATATCGCCGCGGCTCTGCACGCAGTCGCGCCACCAAGCGCGCTTGACGTTGTTCTTGAGCTCGACCCCGAGCGGCCCATAATCCCAACAAGAGCCGGTGCCGCCATAAATCTCACTCGACTGAAAAATAAACCCGCGCCGCTTGCACAGCGACACGATCTTGTCCATTTCGACCATTAAGAAATCCTATCTAGCGATGAATGGCATTACTTTAAGGGATGCAACAAAGAGAGTCAAAAAGCGCCAAAAACCGGTTCGTGGCGGTTAATACTGCGCAATCGTGATGCCGCGGCCGCTGCGAACTACCAGCCCAGCATGTCCTGCATCCCGTACAATCCGGGCTTTTGCCGCGCCAACCATTGCGCCGCGCGGATGGCGCCGTGGGCGAAGGTGTCGCGGCTGTGGGCGCGATGGATAAATTCAAGCCGCTCGCCAATGCCGCCAAAAATAACCGTGTGCTCACCGACGATATCACCGGCGCGAACCGACAAGAGAGCTATTTCTTTTTTGCTGCGCGCGCCGACCATGCCCTTGCGGCCGTTGATGCCGACTTTGTTTAGATCGCGATTGAGCGCAGTGGCGACCGAGCGGCCCAGCGCCAAAGCCGTGCCGCTGGGCGCGTCTTTCTTGAAGCGGTGATGCGCTTCGACGATCTCGACGTCATAGTCGTCGCCAAGCATCTTGGCGGCTTTGCCTAAAAGCGCAACCAAGACATTCACACCCAAACTGGTGTTCGCCGACAATAATGTCGGAGTTCGCCGGGCCAGCCGCTTGACGGCGCTCAACTGTTTGGTATCGAAGCCGGTGGTCGCAATGACGATGGGGATGCGCAGCTTCGCCGCGGCTGTTAGAAAACCGAGGGAAGCTTCCGGGTTGGTAAAATCGATGATCACTGAGTTGGTTTTGAGCGCGGGTGCGATCCGTTCGCTGACGGTAACGCCAAGCTTGCCGAATACCGGAGATTTCGCCGGCATCCTTGCCGATGCGCTTGCTTCCTGGCTCTATCGATGGCGGCAACGACTTCGATACCAGCGGACTGCTGCACCGCGCGGATCACCGCGCCGCCCATGCGCCCGCCGACACCGCAAACGATAATTCCCAGTGCCATCTAGTTTTGCAGCAGCCCAAAATCGCCGAGGGCTACTTTTAGGCGCTGCAAATTGCCCTCAGCCATCGGCGTCATCGGCAAACGCAGTTCGCCGCTGCACTTGCCCATCAGCGCCAGCGCGGTTTTCACCGGGATCGGGTTGGTTTCGATGAACAGGCTGCGGATCAGCGGAATCAGTTGGAATTGCAAGTCTTGCGCGGCCTCGTCCCATCTGCCTGCCAGACAAGCTGCGGCAAGTTGCGCGGTCTGCTTCGGCGCGACGTTGGCGCAACCGTCGAGATCACGCCCTTTGCCGCCGAGAGACATGAGCGAATAAATCAACGAATCTTCGCCGGAGTAGACCGCCAGACGGTCGCCGCACAGGCGAATCACGTCGATGGCTTGGTCCACCGAACCGGTGGCTTCCTTGACGCCGGCGACGTTCTTGATTTCGGCAAGTCGCGCCAATGTCTCGGGTTCGATCTTCGAACCGGTGCGGCCCGGGATGTTGTAGACGATCAGCGGGATGCCGACTTCCGAGGCGACTTTCTTGTAATGTTGATAGATGCCTTCCTGGGTCGGCCGGTTGTAGTACGGCGAGATCATCAGCGCGCCGTCGGCGCCGGATCTTTCCGCTTCCTGGGTTAAGCGCACCGCCTCGTCGGTGGAATTCGATCCCGTGCCGGCGATGACGGGCACGCGTTTGTTGACGGTTTTAATGACCGGTGCGAATGACCTCGTCGTGCTCGGCGTGACTGAGGGTTGCCGACTCGCCGGTGGTGCCGCAAGGAACAATGCCGTTGGTGCCGTTTTCCAGATGAAACTCGACCAGCGCCTCAAGACTCGGCCAGTCGACTTGGCCGTTTTTGAATGGCGTCACCAACGCGACCATCGAACCGCTAAACATAATTTAACTACTCCTACCCGAGCAGAACCGTGCCGTGAAACACTTCCGTCGCCCCGCCGGTCATATAGACGCGATTGTTGTCGCGCCACTCAATCACCAGATCGCCGCCCTTGAGATGGACCGTGACTTTCCGTTCGGTGCGGCCGGTGATGACGCCGGCAACGCCGACGGCGCTGGCGCCGGTGCCGCAGGCCCAGGTTTCGTCCGGCACCGCGCTCCCAGGTCCGCATGGCGCACTTCCGTCGGACTGAGGATCTTGATGAACTCGGTGTTCACCCGTTTGGGGAAAAACCGATGATGCTCGAAATCGGGGCCGATCTTTTGCAGATCCAAGGAATCGATATCGTCGAGATAAATCACCGAGTGGGGATTGCCCATCGACACGCAGGTGATTTCGTAAGTTTTACCCTGCACCGTGAGCGGACGATTTTTGATCTCGCCGTCGGCATCGACAGGAATTTTGCGTCCTTCGAGAATCGGTTCGCCCATGTCGACCTCGACCAGATCGCCGACGATCTTCGGCCGGATGATGCCGGCTAAAGTCTCCACTTCGAGAGCGCGTTTCTGCGTGATGCCATGATCATAGACATACTTGGCGAAGCAGCGGATGCCGTTGCCGCACATCTCCACCTGGCTGCCGTCGGCGTTGTAGATCTCCATTTTGAAGTCGGCGACTGTCGAGGGATGAACCGTCAGCAACTGATCCGCGCCGATGCCAAAGCGGCGGTCGCAGAGCTGCGTGGCCACGGCTTCGAGGTTCTCGATGTTGTTCTTCAAACAATCGAGAAAGACGAAATCGTTGCCCGCCCCATGCATCTTGGTAAATTGCAGTTCCATGTTTGCTTTGAACCTTCGGACGGGCGTATGCAATACGCCCCTACCAGCCATTTCTCTTATTGCAGCGCCGGCGGTATCACTTCGCCGTTGATCAGATCGTCGAGGCTCTCGCGCTTGCGCACGACGTAATACTTGATCGCCGTCGACCAGGATCTCGGGCGGCTTGGGATGCGAATTGTAGTTCGACGCCATGGTAAAGCCGTAGGCGCCGGCGCTCATCACCGCCAGTAAATCGCCGCGTTTGGGCCGGGCAATCTCGCGATCCTTGGCGAAGAAATCGCCGCTTTCGCAAATCGGCCCGACGACGTCGGCGTTGATCGTTTCCGCCTTGCGTCTCGAACCACCGGCCGAATCGCCTGATAGGAACCGTAGAGCGCCGGCCGGATCAAATCGTTCATGCCGCCGTCGACGATGACGAACTTCTTCGTGTCGGTTTCTTTGATGTACTGCACTTCGGTCAGAAGAATGCCGGCGTTGCCGACGATCACCCGGCCCGGTTCGAGGATCAGCGTGACGTCCGAGCCCTTCCAAGCCTTGGATGATCGCCTTGGCATAGTCATTCGGGCAGCGGCGGATTCTCGTCGTTATAGTTGATACCCAAACCGCCGCCCAAGATCGAGATAGCGAATTTGCGCGCCTTCTTTTCTCATCTCACCGAGCAGCACCCGGTCGAGATACTCGCGCAACTTGGCGAGAGCATCGACGAACGGCGTCAAGCGACGTCAGCTGGGAGCCAATATGGCAGTCGACACCGACGACTTCGAGGTTTTTAAGCGATACCGCCTTTTTATAGGTTTCGACCGAGCGCTTGATGTCGACGCCGAACTTGGCCTTTTTCATGCCGGTGGAAATATAGGGATGGGTCTGCGGATCGACATCGGGATTGACGCGCAGACTGATCGGCGCTTTCTTGCCGATGCCGGCGGCGATCTCGTTTAACGCGGTCAACTCCTCTTCGGACTCGACGTTGAACATCAAGATGCCGGAGTTGAGCGCGTACTCGACTTCGTCCTTCTTTTTGCCGACGCCGGAAAAAACGATCCGCTTGGGATCGGCGCCGACTTTCAGGGCGCGAAAGAGTTCGCCGCCCGAGACGATATCGAAACCGCTGCCCTGCTTGGCGAAGCGGCGCAGCAGCGCCAGATTGGAATTGGCTTTCACCGAAAAGCAAACGATATGCGGCACCTTGGCAAAGGCTTGGTCGAAGACGCTGTAGTGGCGCTGTCAACGTCGCCAGACTATAAACATAGGCCGGCGTGCCGACTTCCTGAGCGATGCGCTTGAGCGCAACGTCCTCCGCAAACATTTCACCGTTGCGATATTCAAAATGATTCATGGCTGACCTCTTAGCGGGTAATTTCTACTTCGTTGGACGGCCCGCTCAACGAGCCGTCGAACAAGTTGCGACGCCACACGGTAGCGATAGATCGTATTGGCGCGCACTTCACGATCGTCGAAACGATACTGTTTCAGGCGCACGAATTTCTCCCGGTCCTCGACGTTGACCGTGGTCAACTGCCGGTACGGCACCGGGCAATCGAGGCAGCTCTGGGAGATTTCCTTGCGGAAAATCACAAAGCTGGCCAGGTCCTTGAGCTCGCTGCCGTCGACATACTCGGTCGGCCGGTTCCAGGTCAGCGCGACACCATCGGCCGATCGGTCTCGCCGCGAAATTGGTAATCAACTTCGGCGTCACCAGCTCGGGCGCGCGCGGATCGCCTTTCTTGCCACAGGCGCTTCCCGCGAGCAGCAACAGCAATACCAGCAGCCATGCGTGTTTCATCTAAACTCCCAATTCTTTCAGCCGGCGCACGCACATTGCTTCTCGACGTGCCGCCCAGGGCACGCCGGCGCTCGACCACCGATTCGGCGGAAAGATAGTTGTAGATGTCTTTTTCGATCTTGTCGGAAAATGCTCTCGGAGCTCCGCCAGCGACAACTCTTCGATGCGCTTGCCGACGCCAATACAATGCTGCACAATTTTGCCCGCCACCTCATGGGCCTGGCGGAACGGCATACCGCGCTCGACCAGATAGTCGGCCAAATCCGTCGCGTTCATATAGCCATCTTGGGCCGCTGCCAACATGCGCTCGCGCCGGACTTTCAAACCGCGGACGATCTCGCCGATCATTTTCACGCTCGCTTTGACCGTGTCGGCGCTGTCGAACAGCGGCACTTTATCCTCTTGCAGATCGCGGTTATAGGCAAGCGGCAATCCCTTCATGATCGTCAACAGCGCCATGCAGATGGCCGAACACCCGGCCGGTCTTGCCGCGGATCAACTCCGGCACATCGGGATTTTTTTTCTGCGGCATCATCGAGCTGCCGGTGCAGTAACCGTCCGGCAATTCGACGAAAGCGAACTCTTGGCTCGACCACAAAACCAATTCGTCGGCCAACCGGCTCAGATGGACAAACAGGATCGCACGAGGCCGCGAGGAACTCTAGCAGAAAATCGCGATCGCTCACCGCGTCGATGCTATTTTTTGAAATCCGCGGAAAACCCAAGAGCTTGGCGACGTAAACTCGATCGATGGGAAAAGTCGTGCCGGCGATGGCGCCGGAGCCCAAGTGGCAGGACGTTGATCCGCTCCAAGCAGCCGGCATAACGCTCGCGGTCGCGCTCGAACATGTCGTAGTAGGCCAGCAAATGATGCGATAGCAGCACCGGCTGCGCCCGTTGCAAATGGGTGTAGCCAGGCATGATGACGTCGAGATGTTTCTTGGCCGCCTTGGCAAGCTCCCGTTGCAGAGTTTCGAGCAGGAGAAGGATCGCCGCCACCTCGTCGCGCAAATAGAGCCGCATGTCCAGAGCGACCTGATCGTTGCGGCTGCGCGCCGTGTGCAGCTTGCCGCCGGCGCTGCCGATCTTCTCGGTCAGCCGGCGCTCGATGTTCATGTGAATGTCTTCATCCGCCGGCGAGAACTCGAACTTGCCGTTTTCGATCTCGCGCTCGATCGCCGCCAGGCCGCGGACAATTTTCTGCGCATCGCGCAGCGGGAATAATCCGCTGCTTGCCGAGCATCTTGGCATGGGCGATGCTGCCCATGATGTCATGGCGGTACAGCCGCGAATCGACGGCGATGGACGCGGTAAACGCCTCGACGGAATCGGCGGTGCCACCGCTGAACCGGCCGCCCCAGAGCTTTTCTGTTCGATTTCTTCACAGTACTCTGACTGCGACAATGGCAATGCAAATTGATAATTGAAAACGATCGGATCCGGACATTATCAATTTTCCATTTTGCATTTTCAATTTATTTTGCCTTCGCTAGTTTACGCAGCCGCAGCCGCAACGCATTCAATCGAATAAACCCCTCGGCGTCGGCTTGGCGGTAAACCTGATCGGCCTCGAACGTCGCCACGTTGGTATCGTAGAGCGAGGCGTCGGACTTGCGGCCGACCACCATGACGTTGCCTTTGTATAATTTCACGCGCACCCGGCCGGTGACGTTGGCCTGGGCGGCGTCGATGGTTTTTTGCAGCACTTCGCGCTCCGGCGCGAACCAGTAGCCGTAGTAGATCATCTCGGCGTAGCGCGGGATCAGCGAATCGCGCAAGCGCAGCACCTCGCGGTCCATGGTAATCGACTCGATGCCGCGATGCGCTCCATGGAGAATCGTGCCGCCGGGAGTTTCATAAACACCGCGCGACTTCATGCCGACATAGCGGTTCTCGACCACGTCGACCCGGCCGATGCCATGCTTGGCGCCGATGTCGTTCAAGCGCGCCAACAGATTCGCCGGCGAGAGCTTTTTGCCGTTCACTGCCACCGGATCGCCGCGCAGATAATCGATCTCGATGTATTCGGCGCGGTTGGGCGCCTTCTCCACCGGCCGGCACCAGACGAACATATCCGCCGGCGGCTTCTTTCCACGGATCCTCGAGAACGCCGCCTTCATAACTGATGTGAAACAAGTTGCGATCGGTGCTGTAAGGTTTGGCCTTGGTGACCGGCACCGGGATGCCATGCTTGCGCGCATAGTCGATCAAGGTCGAGCGCGCATTTAAATTCCACTCGCGCCAGGGAGCGATGACTTTGATGCCCGGCTTGAGCGCATAGTAAGTGAGCTCGAAGCGCACCTGATCGTTGCCCTTGCCGGTGGCGCCATGGGAAACCGCGTCGGCTTTTTCACGCACGGCGACGTCGATCTGCCCTTTGGCAATCAACGGCCGGGCGATGGAGGTGCCGAGCAAATAGGAACCTTCGTAAACCGCGTTGGCGCGCAGCATCGGGAAGACGTAATTTTTAACGAACTCTTCGCGCAGATCGCCGATCACGACTTTGCTCGCGCCGGTCTGCATCGCCTTTTTCTTGACCGCCTGGAGATCTTCGCCCTGGCCCAGGTCGGCGCAGAAGGCGATGACTTCGCAGCCGTATTCTTCTTTGAGCCAGCGTAAAATAACCGACGTATCCAAACCGCCGGAATAAGCCAACACCACTTTCTTAACGTTCATTTGGATTTCTTCGAACCTCTGCTTCCGGTTGTCTTCATTGAACCTTGAACCTTGCTTCGATAAACTCAGGCCCTGAGCTGTCGAAGGAACCTTTGAACCCTTTTAGCAGCCAGACCATCACCGCTTTTTGCGCATGCAGGCGATTCTCCGCTTGATCGAAGGCGACGCACTGTGGGCTTTCCAGCACTTCGTGGGTGATCTCCTCGCCGCGGTGCGCCGGCAGGCAATGCATGACCACCGCATCCGGTTTCGCCATCGCGACCACCTGGCTATTGACCTGGTAGGCGCGAAACGCTCGCAGGCGGTTTTGCACCTCTTTTTCCTGGCCCATGCTGGTCCAGACATCGGTATAGATGGCGTCGGCACCCGCCACCGCCTCTTTGACCGATTGAGTGATCGTGATCTTCGCCCCTTGGTCTGCGCGCCTTCTGCAAAATCGCGGCGTCAGGCTCGTAACCCTTGGGACAGGCCAGGGCGAACGCAAACGGTAAGATGGCGGCGGCTTCCAACCAGGAATGAACCATGTTGTTGCCGTCGCCGACGAAAGCGATCTTCAGACCGTCGAGCGTGCCCTTATGCTCGATCAACGTTTGGCAGTCGGCGAGCACCTGGCACGGATGGTAACCATCGGTGAGCGCGTTGATCACCGGCACCGCGGCATATTCGGCCAACTCTTCGATGATCTTGTGGCCAAACGTGCGCACCGTGATCAGATCGAACCAGCGGTCGAGATTGCGCGCGCAGTCCGCCGGGGTTTCCCGCGTGCCTAAGCCAACCTCGGCGGGTCCCAAGTAAACCGCGCTGCCGCCCAACTGGATCATGCCGACGTCAAAGGTCGCGCGCGTGCGCAGACTCGGCTTCTCAAACACCATTGCCAGCTGCTTGCCGGCCAACAGTCGATGCGGGATACCGCGCTGCTGTTTGCGCTTGAGCTCAGCAGCAAGTCGCAATATGCCGTCGAACTCCCGGCGGCTCATGCCGGCGAAATTGAGCAGATCGCGTTTGTTCATCGAATTAGTGATGCTAAACGCTATTGGCGGGCCAGCACTTTTTCCAGGATCGCCAGACCTCGGTCGATTTCGTTCTTCTTGATCGTCAGCGGCGGCACGAAGCGCAGCACTTTAGCCGCCGTGCAATTCATCAGCAAGCCTTCGAGCATGCACGCTTCGGCGATCTTGCTGCCTTCGATCTCAAGCTCGACGCCGATGAGCAGTCCCTTGCCGCGAATATCGCGGATAAACGAAAACCGTTTTTTCAAAGCCTCGAGCCCTTTGACGAAGTATTTGCCCATCTGCACGCAATTTTTGAGGGCGCCGGTTTTGAGCAGCTGCATCACCGCCAAACCGGCGGCGCAAGCGACTGGATTGCCGCCGAATGTCGACGCATGGCTGCCCGGACCGAAACTGTTGGCGACATCTTCGCGCGCCAGCATGGCGCCGAGCGGCAAGCCGCCGCCGAGCGCCTTGGCCAGCGTCATGATATCGGGTTTGACACCGAAGTTTTCATATCCGAATAGCTTGCCGGTGCGGCCCATGCCGGTCTGCACTTCGTCGAAGATCAGGAGTATCCGCCGTTGATCGCAGATCTCGCGCAGGCCCAACATATAAGTCTCATGGGGCACGATGACGCCGCCCTCGGCCTGGATCGGTTCGATCAAGATCGCCACGGTTTTTTTCTCGTCGATGGCCGCTTCCATGGCGTCGAGCTTGTTGTACGGCACCTGGCGAAAGCCGGCGGGCAACGGATCGTAGCCGGCGCGGACTTTTTCCTGCCCCGTCGCCGTCAGGGTCGCCAGGGTGCGGCCGTGAAACGAGTTGTGCGTCGAGATGATTTCATACTTGCCGCCGAGCTTTTCCAAGCCGTAGCGGCGCGCCAGTTTGATCGCCGCTTCGTTGGCCTCGGCGCCGCTGTTGCAAAAAAACACCCGGTCGGCAAACGAGTTGCGGCACAGTTCGCGAGCGAGCTCCGATTGCGGCTGCATGTGGTAGAGATTCGACACATGCATCAAGGTTTGCGCCTGCTGCTTGATCGCCTTGACGATCGCCGGATGACAATGGCCGAAACTATTGACCGCGATGCCGGCGAGAAAATCGAGATACTCCTTGCCGTCGGCGTCCCAGACCTTGACGCCCCGGCCTTTGACCAGCGCCAGCGGCGTGCGCGCGTAGGTCTTGGCGACAAACTTATCGGTCAGCGCCGCGACATCTTTGTTTTTCATTTATTTTCTCACCACCTCAGTGCCGACGCCTTGCTTGGTAAAAATTTCCAGCAGCACGGCATGCTTCACCCGGCCGTCGATGATATGAGTTTTCTCGACGCCGCCTTTGAGCGCGTTGATGCAGCACTCGACTTTGGGAATCATGCCGGAGCCGACCACGCCGTCTTGAATCATCTTGCGCGCCTGCTTCTCGGTGAGATGGCTCAAGAACTCGCCTTTTTTGTCCTTCACGCCTTCGACGTCGGTCATCAATAATAATTTTTCCGCGTGCAGCGCCTCGGCGACTTCGCCGGCGACCAGGTCGGCGTTGATGTTGTAGGTCTCGCCGTCTTTGCCGACACCGACCGGCGCGATCACGGGAATGAACTTGTTGGCATCCAGCGAATCGATGATCAACGGATTGATGCCGATAATCTCACCGACCATGCCGATGTCGATAATCTCCGGCGACTCGCCGTTGGCTGAGGCCACGGTCACGTTCATTTTTTTCGCCAAAATCAGTTGGCCATCTTTGCCGCTCAACCCCACCGCCATGCCGCCATGCTGATTGATCATGTTGACGATCTCTTTGTTGACCTTGCCGACCAGGACCATCTCGACGATGTCCAACGTCTCCTGATCGGTGACGCGCATGCCGCGCACATAGTGGCTCTTGACCCCCATCTTGTCGAGCGCCGCATCGATCTGCGGCCCGCCGCCATGGACCACCACGGGATTGATACCGACGTACTTGAGCAGAACGATGTCTTGGGCGAAGCTCGCTTTGAGATCCTCGTTCTCCATGGCATGGCCGCCGTATTTAATGACAAAGGTCTTGCCATAAAAGCGCTGGAAATAAGGCAGCGCCTCCATCAACACCTCAGCCTTGCCGATAAAGTCGTCCATCTCGGGTCCTTAATTTACGGGTTATTCCGGGTTTGCCGTGAAAAGGGTGTCACCCCGGAGGTCCTAGCACGACATAACCGCAACCAAAATAAGAAAAGTCGGATTCACCACGAAGGCACGAAGGACACGAAGGCTTCGGATGTCTAATGTTCCGAACTTCGTGCTCTTCGTGTCCTTCGTGGTGAAATACTCTTTCCCGATCTACACAAAAGCCTGAAGAACCAATTTACAAGATATAGCGCGACAAATCTTCGCTCTTCAAGATCGGCGCCAGCCGCTCGCGCACATAGGCCGCGTCGATGGCGACCTCCTGGCCATGCATCTCCGGCGCGGCAAAAGAAACCTCGTCCAGCAGTCTTTCCAAGATCGTGTGCAGCCGGCGCGCGCCGATATTTTCCATGCGCTCGTTGACGTCGGCGGCGATGGCGGCGATCTCCTGCACCGCGTCGTCGGCAAATTTCAGATGCACGCCTTCGGTTTCGAGCAACGCTTCATACTGTTTGATCAGCGCGTTCTTCGGTTCGGTGAGAATGCGCACGAAGTCGTCTTTGCCGAGGGAGCTCAGCTCAACGCGAATCGGAAAGCGCCCCTGGAACTCGGGGATCAAGTCCGACGGCTTGGCCGTGTGAAACGCCCCGGACGCGACGAATAGAATATGATCGGTGCGCACCATGCCGTACTTGGTATTGACGGTGCAGCCCTCGACGATCGGCAAGAGATCGCGCTGCACCCCCTGGCGTGAAACATCCGGCCCATGCGCAGACTCGCGGCCGGCGATCTTGTCGATTTCGTCGAGAAAGACGATACCCGACTGCTCGACACGCCGAGTGGCCTCGCCGGTGACTTTGTCCATGTCGACCAGCTTCCCCGCTTCTTCCTGGGTGAGAATCTCCAGCGCTTCGGGAATCTTGACGGTCTTCTTTTTGGTTTTCTTGGGCATCATGTTGGAAAACATATCTTTGAGATTGAACTCCATGCCTTCCATGCCCTGGGGCGTCAGCACTTCGATCATCGGCATCATCGACTGCGACATCTCGATCTCGACGAAGCGGTCGTCCATCTTGCCGTCGCGCAGCATTTTCTTGAGCTTATCGCGGGTCCCCTGCAGCCGCTCCGCGTCGATCGCTTCGGCATCAACCACCTCACCGGCAGGCAGCAACAAATCGAGCACCCGCTCCTCGGCCACTTCGCGCGCCCGGATCTCGACCTTCTGCTTTTCTTCCTCTTTGACCATGTTGACCGCGAGATCGGTCAGATCGCGGATGATCGATTCGACATCGCGGCCGACATAACCGACCTCGGTGAACTTCGAAGCTTCGACCTTGATAAACGGCGCCTGGGCGAGCTTGGCCAAGCGCCGGGAAATTTCGGTCTTGCCCACGCCGGTGGGGCCGATCATGATGATATTTTTCGGCGCGATCTCGTCGCGCAGATCGTCCGGCACCAACTGGCGCCGCCAGCGGTTGCGCAGCGCGATGGCCACCGCCCGTTTGGCGTCCTTTTGTCCGACGATATAGCGGTCGAGTTCCGAGACGATCTCACGCGGAGTCATCACCGGCGCCGGCGAAGTCACCGGCATCCGTGAGACGATTTTGTAACGTCGTTCATAGGAATTAACAGTCCTAACAATTTCGCCAGGAAATGCAATGATTTCCCCGCGAGTAGCCAGGCGAGCGATGCACCGTGGCCCGAGTCCCCGCTCTGGAATCTGGAATTTGTAGTCGGAATCGCGCGCGCAGCGCGCCGCTACGGAAGCTCTTCAAAGGTCAGCTGCTCGTTGGTGTAAACGCAGATGCCGGCGGCCACCCGCATGGCTTCTTCGGCGATCACGCGGGCGTCGAGCTGGGTGTGTTTGACTAGCACCCGCGCCGCCGCCAGGGCATAGTTGCCGCCCGAGCCGATGGCGATGACGCCGTCGTCCGGTTCGATGACATCGCCGGCGCCGGAAATGACCAAAAGATCGGTCACGTCGGCGATGATCAGCAACGCCTCCAACCGCCGCAGGATACGATCGGTGCGCCAATCCTTGGCCAGCTCCACCGCCGCGCGCTTGAGATTGCCGTTGAATTGTTCGAGCTTGGCTTCGAATTTCTCGAACAGCGTAAAGGCATCCGCCGTCGCGCCGGCGAAACCGGCGATCACTTTGTCATGATGCAGCTTGCGCACCTTGCGCGCGCTATGCTTCATCACGGTCTGCCCCAAACTCACCTGACCATCGCCGACCATGACCACTTTGCCGCCATGGCGTATCGCTAAGATTGTCGTTCCTTCAAACATAACTAATTTCCTGGCGTCGACGCATGAGGCACGAGATATCTGAGAATCGCAGATCTTCATCCTCTCACGCTTCCATCCTCGACTATTCTCTTTCAGGCTCGCGGATGCGCCTTGTCGTACACCGCGGTCAATTGATCCAAGTTCAAATGGGTATAGCGCTGGGTCGTCGATAGGCTGACATGGCCGAGCAGCTCCTGAATCACCCTCAGGTCGGCGCCGCCGTTGAGCAAGTGAGTGGCAAAGCTATGGCGCAAACCATGGGGCCCCATTTTGATCTGAATGCCCGCCAGCTTCAAATGTTTTTCGACGATGCGCGCGACACTGCGCGTGGTGATGCGCCGGCCGCGATGGTTGAGAAACACCGGCGTTGCGCCGCGGCAAGCGACCTGCCACTGCAATCGGACCGAGTCGGCGTAGGACTCTAGCGCCTTCAGCGCCACCGCGCCGATCGGCACGATGCGTTCCTTGGCACCCTTGCCGACCACGCGAATGATGCCCAATTGGACGTCAATATCGGACCAGTCAAGCCCCACCAACTCGCTGACGCGAATCCCAGTGGAATAGAACACTTCCAACACCGCGCGATCGCGCTGGTCGAGGCCGCTTTCAAGCTTGATCGTATCCAACAAATGAAACGCATCGTCGACGGTAAGAAACTTGGGTAGCGGCTTTTCCTGCTTGGGCGAGTTGATCAACAGCAGCGGATCTTTGCCGAGCCGCTTGGTCGTGACCAGATAGCGAAAGAACCCTTTCAACGCCGCCAGCTTGCGGCCCATCGAACTCTTCTTGCGATCCGGCGCCAAGGACGCGAGATAAGCCCGCACCACATGAATGTCGATTTTGCCGGCATCCACCGCGCCGTCGGTATCCAGCGCCAGCTCCCGCTCGATGAGAAAATTTTGAAACTGCGCCAAATCGCTCAGGTAGTTGCGCAGCGTGTGCGGCGACATGTTGCGCTCATTGCGCAGATGGCCGGCGTATTGTTGGATTAGCGATTCCACGGTCGGTCTTTCAACACGGCTCAGAATAACACCAACCTGCGTTGAACTCTACCGAAGGGTTAGCGACGCCCCGGTTCACGTCCCTTTCAATCCATGTTATTCGTACCCCTGTGACGACTGAAGAAGACCTGTCATTTCGCACTGCCAACGGCGATACACTCAGCGCAGTTTTGCACCATCCAGCGCGTTCGCCCCATGGCGGAGCGATCCTTTGCCATGGCATGGAGTCGGCGAAAAACAGCGAGAAATTGATCTTCCTGGCGAAATCGCTGGCGGAGCGCGGGCTGCTAGCGCTGCGCTTCGACTTCCGTTACGTCGGCGCGTCAAGCGGTAAGTTCGCCGACATTACTTATAGCGGCGAGGTGGAAGATTTGAAGGCAGCCTATGAATTAATTCAGAGCCGCCAGCCCGGTAGGACCGCCATCTTTGGTTCCAGCATGGGCGGCACCGTGGCCTTGCTCTTCGCCGCGCAGGAACCGCAAGTCGCCGCAATCGTCACCCTCGCTGCGCCGGTCCATCCGGAGAATTTCCCCAAACGTGTGCTGACACCCGAGCAGCTCCAGCGTTGGCGCGAGCGCGGCCACACCATCTACAACGGCCAGCGCTTGAATGTTTCCTTGCTCGACGACGTAGAGACAACTCAACGTGCCGGAGGCCGCGCGGCGGATTCACTGCCCGGTGCTGATCATCCACGGCGATGCCGATAAAGTCGTGCCGGTTGCCGAAGCCTATGAACTGCACGAAAGTTTGACTGCCCAAAAGCGGCTGTCGATCTTCAAAGATACCGACCATCGGTTTTCGAATCCGTTAGCCATGCGCCAGGCGATGACCGAAGCGCTGGATTGGCTGAGCGAACATGTTAGATAAAGTGCACCGATGAAAACAAAACTACCGATTGTCGTTCGAGTCGCCGCTACTGGCGTTGTTCCTGACCGCCGCCTGCGGCCATGATTTGAACACCGCGCAGGGCGTCGCCCAAGAGTTTGTCGATCATCACTATGTCAAGATCGACTTGCAGAAGGCCAAGCAGTACACGGTGAGCGTCGCCCAGGCCAAGATCGACGAAGAGATCCGCTTGACCAGCGGGCAGACGATCGACGCCTCGACGCAAAAACCGCGGGTAAATTACACGCTGTTGGATAAGCACGAAGGCGAGCAGCGGTCGACCTATCTATTCGAAGGCAAGATTCAATCCGACGACGGCACGTCGTTTACCCGCAAGTGGTCCATCGCCACGCGCAAGGAAGGCAATGGCTGGCGGGTTTCAAACTTCACGGAATCGGACTAACCGGAGAATTCAGCCGCACCTCTTGACGGTGCTTAGGACGATCGGGCCGCAAAAAACGCAAAAATTCAAAGAAGCAATCCGAACGTAGGGGCGTATGGCATACGCCCGGCGTGGTGGAGTGGCAATCGCGTGGCCACAAAATTGGCGCAGGCGGCCGAAATGACAGCAAATCCGAACTTGGCGTCTTCGCGCCTTGGCGGGAGAAACTTTTTTTCTCCCACACGAAACCACGGGCTACCGCCGCATCTACGCTCCGGCCGGCTGCGCGCCCACCGGTGGCGGCGCAGCTTACAGTGGGCTTGGATTTGATCTGCAGTGCCAATCCGGCGGCGATCATTGCGATAAACCCGCCCGCCATGAATGCCACGTTATACTCGCCGAGATAGTCGCGCACCGCGCCGGCCGCCGACGCCATGATCGCGGCGCCGATCTGATGGGACATAAAAATCCAGCCGTATACTTTGCCGACATTTTGCCGGCCGAAGGTATCGGCGGTGATCGCCATCGACGGCGGCACGGTGGCGAACCAGTCCAGTCCGTAAATAATCGCGAAGATGACCAAGCCGGTAAAGCTCGTGACGAAGGGCAAAATCAATAGCGACAGGCCGCGCAAGCGCGTAAACCAGCGCCAACCATTTATGCGGCGATACCTTATCGACCATCCAGCCGGAAAAGGTCGTGCCGACGATGTTGAGCGTGCCCATGATGCCGACCAAAGACGCGGCGGCGATCTGCGGGATGCCGATCTCGATTTCATGAGGGATCAAATGCGTGCCGATCAATCCATTGGCCGTGCCGCCGCAAACAAAGAAAGTGCCGCACAGCAGCCAAAAGGTCGGGTGGGTGACGACTTCGCGCGCCGTGATCGTGGCATTCTTCGAGGACATGCCGCGCAGCGAGGCCGCGCCACCGCCGACATTGGTCTGTCCGGCGCCGTAGGGCTCCAAGCCGACATCGGCCGGATCGTCGCGCATGAAGAGATACAGCAGCGGCAACAAAAGGATCGCGAGAATGATCAAAACCGTCGAACCGATGCGCCATCCGGAGTTGGCGATCATCCACATGAAGAACGGCAGAAATATCAGTTGACCCGTCGAACTGGCGCTGCCGAGAATTCCCAGCGCCAGTCCGCGCCGCGCGACAAACCAGCGATTTCCCACGGTGGCGGTCAACACCGAGCCGACGCCGCCCGCGCCCAGACCTACGATGACGCCCCAAACCAAGAAAAAATGCCAGAACTCGGTCATGCCAACCGTGCCGCTGACCCCGGTGATCAACAGAATCAGGCTGCCAAGCATGACCTTGCGCGGCCCGAAGCGGTCGATCAGCCAGCCACTGATCGGCGCGGCCACGCCGAAGAGCAGCAGATTCATGCTGATCCCCGAAGCGATCAGCGCCCGGCTCCAGCCGAACTCCAGCTGCAATGGAAGAATCAAGACTTGCGGCGACGAGCGCACGCCAGCGCTCGTTAGCGTGGTCAAAAAACACAACGAGACAATGAACCAACCATAGTAAAAAGGCAGAGAGATCGGCGGACGCTTCTTGGGAGTGCCAGGGCTGTCGTGTTCCATCCCTTCATATAGACTGAATTCGGCGCCAATCACAAACAGGATTGTCCCAGCTAGGCGAGAAGCCAAAGCGAGTGAATTGACAGCCCGGAGCGCGATCAGATAGTTATTGCCAATGCGCCCGGTTATTCAATCGCGCTATGAAAGGAACCAAGTAGCTGAATGAGATTCCCCCGACAAAACCTTGCCGCCATTCTTGCCGCGCTCGCTCTGTCGCTGATAGCGATTACCGACACGACCGCCGACTTTCCCGAAGAAATCCCCTTCGTGCCGACGCCGACGGACGTCGTCGACAAAATGCTCGAGCTGGCAGAAGTCAAAAAAGGCGACGTGGTCTACGATCTCGGCAGCGGCGACGGCCGCATCGTCATCCGCGCCGCGCAAAAATATGGCGTCCGCGCGGTGGGCATCGAAATGGACCGGCTGCTGCTCGACAAAGCTCGTAAAGACGCCAAAGCCGCCGGCGTCAGCCACCTGGTCGAATTCCGCGCCGAAGACGCCATGAAAGTCGATCTCACCAAAGCCACCGTGGTCACGCTTTACATGCTGCCCTGGTTCAACGAAGCGATGAAACCGAGCTTCAAAAAATATTTGCAACCCGGCGCCCGCATCGTCGCCCACGATTTTGCCATTGAAGGCTGGGAACCGGACAAGACCGTTAAGCTGCCGGACCCGGAGAAAAAGGTCGGCGGGTTGATCCATTATCACACGTTGTTTTTGTGGCGTATTGGCAAGGGTGGGAAGTAACCGCGCAGCTGCCCTGGTTACCGACTTAGGGCTGGCCGCCATTGGCCTCACGACGCCGGCATTGCGTCTCGCCTCGGACGCCAAGTAAACCGCGGCATACCGGATCACTCAGCACACGACCTTGACCGGCTCGTCGCGCAATATGGCATGGGCGGCGCGCCTTCTTGGCGCGCTTTTGAAAATCGACCAGGGCCGCTCGGAACGTAAGTTAGGTTGAAAGCTGATTTCGCGGACCGCTCCGACGACCGTCGACTTCGGCGCTTTAAGGTTCTTATCTAGAAGCCTCCCGACGCCAGGAATTCATTATTCCGCGATCTTGACGAATTCACCCCGCAGGGCGACGCCGGCGATTATGTTACCGGCATGGCACTCGAACTCCGTCGGGCTCGACATGACATTTTTCTGATAGTAGCTGACGATATTGACGACGGCATTGGCGCCCAATTGTTTGGCGCGCTTGTCGAGTTGAATCATCGCCGACAGAAACACCCAGTTGCACGCCCTTTCGTCGGATTTACCAAAGTTATTGGTCTTTTGATTGGTCACATCGGTGCCAAGCTTGGTGAGAATTTTTGGCGTCTGCTGGTCGCCGAAATAAAACTTCACCGAGCCGTCAAGCTTCTCTTTGGCATCTTTGGCTTCCAAGGCGGGTGCGATCGGAAACATCAGTTTGTCATCGCGCGCGTGCGCCGGCCAAGCAGCGCTCAAGGTTACAACGGCGACAATCGTTAATTGAGAAATTTTTTTCATCGATCTACTCCTTCCTGAGTGAATTATGGAAACTATAGATCTACTCAACGGCAATATCCTTTATCCGAGATCTTCACCAAGTCGCCCTTTGCAACTGACAGTGAGTCCAACATCTTCGAATCGACTGTGCTCGCCATTTCCTCTTCCGATAATGCTGACGATGTTCACCACGGTATTGGCGCCGGCTCATGCGCGAATTCGAAATGCCGGAACGCGGTCAGGCCCGCGGCACCGGTTTCGGCGCGGCAGTAGCTGCCGAGGTTCTTCAAGATCGCCGGTGATTTTCGTCGCAACGAAAAACTTGACCCGCCTGGGCCGTCGCTGACATCTGTGGCGCCATGGCGTCGGCGATTGGCACTAGCACTCGACATTACGTCCATAGCCCGCTCCGCCATGGAAACAGCGAAACTAACGCATCATGAGCAGACCAACGATTTCAGACACCTAAAAATTTCCCTAAGCCATTCTCCGAAAGATCAACGAGGTGTTGATGCCGCCGAAGGCGAAGTTGTTGGACATGACATACTCGCACTCGAGCGCGCGGCCTTCGTTGACGATGTAATCCAGCTCGGCGCAGGCGGGATCCACGCTGGCCAGATTGATCGTCGGCGCGAACCAACCGCTGCGCATCATTTCGATCGTCATCCACGCTTCCAGCGCGCCGCAAGCACCGAGCGTATGTCCCATGTAACTCTTGAGCGAGCTCACCGGCACCTGGTTGCCGAACACGTTGCGCGTCGCCAGCGATTCGGCGACATCGCCATGTTGCGTGCCCGTGCCGTGGGCATTGATGTAACCGATCGCCGAGGGCGGCAAATTGGCGTCGGCCAGCGCCAGCTCCATCGCCACCTGCATGGTTTTGGCGCTGGGCTGCGTGACATGACAGCCGTCGCTGTTGGTGCCGAAACCGACGATCTCGGCATAGATCGGCGCGCCGCGCGCTTGCGCATGGTCGAACTCTTCGAGAATCAGCGTGCCGGCGCCCTCGCCAAGGACCAAACCATCGCGATCGATGTCGAAGGGGCGCGGCGTGGTATCGGCGGCATCGTTGCGCACGCTGGTAGCGAACAGGGTATCGAAGACCGCCACCTCGGTGACGCATAACTCTTCGGCGCCGCCGGCGATCATCGCCCGCTGCCGGCCGGCGCGGATCGTTTCATAGGCATAGCCAATGCCCTGGCTGCCGGAGGTGCAGGCGCTCGAAGTCGTAATGATCCGCCCGGTGACGCCGAGAAATACCCCGAGATTGACCGGCGCGGTATGGCCCATCATTTTGATGTAAGTGGTGGCATTGATGCCCTTGGTGCTTTTCTCGCTGATCATCAAGCCGAAATCGCAAATCGCTTTCGGCGTGCCGGCGGAAGAACCATAAGCGATGCCAAGCTGGCCGCTCGTCACCAACGGATCGCCGGCGAGCCCGGCGTCAACGAGCGCCAGCTCGCTGGCGCGGGTCGCCAGCAAAGCGACCCGCCCCATGCTGCGCATCGACTTGGTGGTGTAGCGCTCCGACAGGGCAAACTCCGCCGCCGGCGCGCCCAACAGGGTATGCAGCCCGTCGTAATCGCTCCATTCGTCCATGCGCTTGACCGCGTTGCGATACTCGCCCAAGCGCGCGCGCACACTCGGCCAATCGTTGCCGAGCGGACTGATGCCGGCCATGCCGGTAACGGCGACGCGGCGCTTCATGCCAGACCTCCGTTGACCGAAATCACTTGGCGGGTGATATATGCCGGCGTCGGCGCTCAAGAGAAAGCTCACCAGCGCGGCGACTTCTTCCGGCCGGCCGAGCCGCCGCGCCGGAATCAGCTTGAGCGCTTCGTCGAGCGGCACGCTCGGCGCGTCATGTCGGTTTCGATCAAGCCGGGAGCGACGCAATTGACGGTGATGTCGCGCTTGGCCAGCTCCAAGGCCAACGCCTTGGTGGCGCCGATGATGCCCGCCTTGGCCGCGCTGTAATTGACTTGGCCGCGGTTGCCGATCACACCGGCAACCGACGATAAGGTGACGATGCGGCCCGGCGCACGCCGCCGCACCAGCGGCATGATCAGCGGATTAAGGACATTGTAAAATCCGTCGAGATTGGTTTTCAGCACGATGTCCCAATCCTCCCCGCTGATCGCCGGAAAAACATTGTCGCGAACCACGCCGGCGTTACAAACCACGCCGTAGTAACAACCATGCTGGGCGATGTCGGCTGCGAGCGCGGCGGCGACCGCGGCGCGGGCGGCGATATCGAACTGCAAGACGCGCGCTTGCCGTCCCATGGCGGTGATCAATTCGAGCGACATCGTCGGCCTCGGCGCGCCGGCTCTGACAGTGCACGATGATATCGAAACCATCGCCCGCCAAGCGCAGGGCGATGGCTTTGCCGATGCCCCGGCTCGAGCCGGTCACTAACACGCTCAGCACTCATGTCAACGATCCGTTGCATGGGTTTGTCGCCGTCGGCGGACTGGAACACGGTAACGTTAGCGCTGGCCACCATGCCAGTCTCGTCTTCGATGCGGCAATCGAAGGCGCCAAGCCCTCTTGGCTCTGCAAGACGCGTTTGACGTAAATTTCTAACCGGCTGCCCAAGGCGAAGCTTGGCTGCTTGCACTCGTAGTGCCGGGTGCCAAGCAAATAACCGATGCGCACCGGCTCACCGCGCAGGCGGGATCGATAGCCGGCGAAGGCGCCGATCGCCTGCGCCATATATTCTAATCCGACCCAGCCACCAATGGCACCGTCGACGAAAAACAAACTGTTCGCGCGCACCCGCACTTCGGCGCACAGACTCTCGTCATCGGCGGCGATCGACCCGGTCAAGCAAAACCATCGGTCCCGAGTGCGGCATTAAATCGCGAATGTCCGGTAGAGTCATGTCAATCTCTTGCCAGTACCAGCGTCACGTTGGCGCCGCCAAAAGCGAACGAGTTGCTCACCGCCCAGCGCGGCGGATGTCCTAGTCTGGTCGTCGGCGTGGCCAATTGCAACACCGGTAATTTGGGATCGTCGATGCCATCCCATAAATGTGCCGGCAGCTTGCCGGTCGGATTGTCGTCCTGCATCGCCAGCCAGCACAGTCCCGCTTCGATCGCCCCCGCCGCCCCCAGGGCATGGCCGGTAAAGGGTTTGGTCGAGCTGACGAAAACATGATGACCGCCGAACACCCGATGGATTAACTCAGCTTCCATGGCATCGTTCTGCACCGTGGCGGTGCCATGTAAATTGACATATTCGATCTCCGCCGACGTTACCGCGGCGCGCGCCAAAGCCTGTTCTAGCGCCAAGCGCCCGCCGACGCCAGCGGGATCTGGCGCCGACATATGGTAGCCGTCGGACGACTCGCCCCAACCGCGCAGGCTCACCGTTGCCGGTTCGCGGCTGACGAGAAATAACGCCGCGCCCTCGCCGATGTTGATGCCGTCGCGATTGCGGCTGAGCGGATTACAGCGCGTCAGTGCTGAGCGATTCAAGGGCGGCGAAGCCGGCCACCGTGAAGCGGCACAAAGTGTCAACGCCGCCGGCCAGCACGGCGTCGCAAAGCGTTCATGCGGATCAGCCGCGCCGCGCTGGCCAGCGCCTTGGCGCTCGACGCGCAGGCGCTGGAGTGGACATAGGCCGGTCCGCAAATACCCAGCTCCCTCGCCAAGACCGTAGCCGGTGAAGCCAACTCTTGCTGGCCATAGTGAAATCCTTCCGGCAACGCCCCCGTCGAGACATAATCACGCAGCGCGGCTTCCGCTTCGGCGACGCCGGAGGTGCTGGTGCCGATGACGACACCGACGCGTGCGTCGCCATAGCGTTCGATCGCACTTTCCACGGCCGGACGGATTTGCTCCAAAGCGGCGAGAGCGATCTGATTATTGCGGCTACGGTCAGGCAAGGGCCATTCATCCATCGGCGGCAATGGCAAATTGCCATCGATCCGGCCAAGCGGCAATGGCCGTCCCGGTGAATAGCCATCGGACAACGCCACGCCACTCCGCGCCAGTTCCAACAGCGCGCGCTTGGTTGCGTCGAGGCTATTGCCGAGCGGGCTAATCATGCCCAGCTGGTTGAGATAAATCATGCTCATGGAGTACTCGAAATCGACTGTATCGTCAGGCGATACCGATAGCGCAGATTGGTCAATTCAATCTTGCCGCTCCAACGCGGCTCGCCGCTGTAATCGATCACCAGCACCGGTTGATCGAGCAGTCGTAGAGTCCGCCGACGGCCATCCTCGGCGATGCTCCAGCCGGCCGGCAAGGCTTTCTCAATAACCTCGATGGGCCACAACGTCAGTTGCAAATCTTCTAAGACATCCTCGCCGCGCAACTGCTCCGGCACGAGCGGATGGCGCCAGGATTGGAGCGAGCGGCCATCGTAGTGCAGCGCGAGAATCCGTTGGCCGAGCGCGAGACCGACCATGTCGAGCCGCTCCGGGTCAATTTCGAGGGCGGCATCGAGCTCGTCGACACGGCCTTGTCTTTCGATGCTGAGATGCTGCTGCAAACTGAGCGTTACTCCCAACGTCGCCGGTGCGAGTCTAAGTCCCAAACGCGCCGGTTGTGCTGGCGCATCGGCGCAGCCGAGCGAATGAAGCGCGATCGCCGCGAGCAGCACCCAGACCCAGCTCAGCCCTGGTAGCATAGTTCCTCCAGCGCCGCCAAGCGCCGCCGGGTTTGGCTAACATAGGGATTACTGCGGTCCCAAGCGTAACCCGCCAGGATCGCCGCGATCATGCGGCGGATATCGGCGCGCTGCACCGGATCGAAAATAATTCGCTGCAAGCCGCCGCGATACCAGGACTCGACGAAGGCGCGGAAGGTGTCGACGCCTTGCTGAAGGGGTAGGGCAAATTCCTGCTCCCAGTCGACCGTAGCGCCGGCGAGCTGGCGCGGTACCAACGCCGCCGCCAGGCTGGCTGATTTGACAGCGATGGTGACGCCGGAAGAAAAAATCGGATCGAGAAATTCGCCGGCATTGCCGAGCAGCGCGTAACCGCGGCCCGACAACGAACTGACGTTGCAGGCATAACCGACCAGCTGCCGCACCGGCGTATCCCAGCGCGCCTGGGCGAGCAAGCGGTCCGTCGCGGCATCGGCGGCGATCAAGGCGCGCAAGCGCTCAAGTTCCGTACCCTGATAGCGCGCCAGCGCTTCGAGCCCGCCGACGACGCCGATCGAACAACGGCCGTCGCTAAACGGGATCACCCAGTACCACAGGTCGCGGTTATCCGGCTGCACGTTGATGCGAATCTTGTTGCGGTCGAAGGCCGTCGAGGTAATCCGGTCTTCGACATGGGTGAAGAGCGCGCCGCGCACCGGAAAGTCCGAAGGCTTTTCCAAACCTAGCAAACGGGGCAGCACCCGGCCGAAGCCGCTGGCGTCGAGGATGAAGCCGGCTTCGACGATGTATGTCTCATTTTGATCGTCCTTGACCGTCACGCGCGGGCGCGCGCCACTCAAGATCCACGGCGATTACCTCGTGGCGAAAGCGAATCTCCGCGCCTTGGCGCTCGGCTTCGAGCGCCAGCAAGTGATCGAAGCGCGCCCGCGGTACTTCGTAGGTGTAACTCCAACCGGCGGAAAATTTATCGCTAAAATCGAATTCGCTATACTGCTCACCGCGGCCGAAGGCGGCGCCTTCTTTGATTTGAAAGCCGGCGCGCTGCACCGCGCCGAGCATGCCGGCCTGCTCGAGATATTCCATGCTTTGCGGCAGGAGACTCTCGCCGATGCTAAAGCGCGGAAACTGTTCACGCTCCAGCACCAATACGCCCAGCCCCTGGCGGCACAGCAGTGCCGCCGCCACTGCGCCCGACGGTCCGGCGCCGATGATTAGTACTTCCACATTCATGTTCAATACCAATTTACTCCGAATGGAAAAAGTTTTCACCACGAAGGCACGAACGATCAGCAGCGAAAGTTCGGACTTTTTTACCATCCGAACCCTGTGCGGGTCCTGTGCGTGCCTTCGTGGTGAGTCAGTCCGCATCCGCCTGGCGAAAACACGGTACGATCAGCGCCACCGTGCCGATACCGATCGCCATCGTCAATCCGAAGGCGCGCAGCGCCGGCGTCTGGCTCAAGCCAAGCAAGCCGAAGGACAAAAGCGTGTTTAACGCCGAGATACCGACAGCAAGCCAGGCGGTGCCGTCTTCTTGACTGTCCGGCTCTTGCAAAATAATCCCGTAGTCGACGCCGATGCCGAGCAGCAGCAGGAGCGCCAACAGATGAAACAACTGCAGCCCTTGGCCGGCGATGCCCAGGAGCGCCAGCGTCAGCAGCGTCGCCACCGCGGTGGGCGCCAAGACCCGCCAACTGGCTCGGCGATAGCGCGGATAAAGCAGTGCATAGACCGCAACGTATGAGACCAGCAGCACCCAGCCCATGTAGTAGCGATAGGCGCCGAGCAGCGCGGAAATCTGGCTGACTTGATCGATCCAAACGACACCTTCGAGACGCGCTGCGGCCTGGCCAAGGGCGGGCAAGCTGCTCCTGGTCACGCCGCGAAGCGCAACGATGCTGGCGTGTTGGTCACCCACTCGGCCCAACCAAAGATGGCGCCAAGGTTGGCTCGCCGGCGATTTGAAAAAATCATCGACGGTGATCGGCAGTGCCGCCGCCAGCAAGCGCTCACGAGCGGCGCTCCACCATGACGGAGCTTCACCGAGCTTAGCCGCCACGCTCGCCAACGCACCCTGCTCGTTTAATAGCGATCGCTCGATCAGCTGTCGGCGCGACGCCTGCAAGTGCGCCGACGGCAGCCAGTTGGAAATCGCCTGATAACCGGTGATCTGTTTTTGTTGAACTAGCAGATCGAGCCGCTGTTTTAGCGTCTCCTCCCGTTGCAAGAGCGCTTCGGCGCTGGCGGCGCGCAGCAAATAGAATTGCACCGGCGTCGCCAGGTCGAGAATTTTGCCGAGCTTCACCTGATCGTCGAGCAAGTTCTGCGGCGGTTTTTGCAGTGCGCGAATGTCATCCTGCACGCTCAGGCGCAAGCCGCCGAAGAGCAGCAAACCGGCAAACGTTAGAGTTACGTAAAGCGTCCGCCGATCGGACGCCAAGCGCGGCCAAGCCGTCACGGTGCGACCATAGCGTTGCGCCCAACGGTGCAGGCCCAGCGTAGCGGGGCGCGCCAAAGCGGGAAACCAACAAACCACCGTGAGCCAGGCGAAAATCAGTCCGGTGCAGGAGAACAGCGCCATCTGACGCAGACCGGGAAACGGCGTCAGAACCAAACCGAGATAGCCGATCAGCGTCGTCACCATGGTTAAAATCAGCGCCGGCAGGATCCGCCGCAATAAGCGCCAGGAATCGAGCGAGTCATTTGCCGCGCTCGCCCTTTGGCAGAAAAAATAAATGCCGTAATCCTGCGCCACGCCGATCAAGCTGGCGCCGAAAACCAAAGTGATCAGATGAATGCGCTCGAACAAGAGCCATGAACAAATCGACAGCGCGCCCAGACAGCCGATCGCCATGGAGAGTGTGACTAAAATAATCGGCTTGAGCGAATGAAACGTCATCCAGATCAAGAATAGTATACCGGCCATCGAGCCGGTGCCGATGATGAACATTTCTCGCTGTGCTTGGTTCGCCGCGGCGGCGGCGTGGAGAATAACGCCGGCTTGAACGATCTCAATCCGCTTGCTGGTTTGCCAGACAGCTTGCCGCGCTTGCTCGAGCACGGGCATGACCGCTTGCTGTCCGGCGAGCGCGAACGCCGGCACCCGCAGGGTCAGCGGCAGGACGACATAATGGCGCTCGCCGGTGCTGACCGATAATTCGCCGGCCCGCGGCCGCACCGGAGTTTCTTGGGCGCGCGCCAATAGCCAATTATTGAACAAGCCGAAGGGATCCTCTTGCCACGCCAGCGGCTGCGGCCCGGCGAAGGGGCTGTAGAGTTTCGCCAGGGCGCGGTCGACCCAATAAGACGGCGCTTGACTGCGCAGCGCCGCATCATCCTCAGACGTCAACAGCGTCAGCCGGTGATTTTTAAAGGTCGCCAGCCAGTCGGTCTCGGTGCGCTCGGTAATCGCTTCGGCGGCAAAAAGCAGGTGGCGGTACGGCGCGATAGTCTGGCGATAGACAGCGGCGGCCCGCCGCGCGTCGTCCCAATCGGCCGCGCCAATCAGCACGATGACGCGCTGCTCGGCCGCCTCGACCATTTGCGGCAACGCCCGCTGCACCACCGGATCGCGCCCCATGGCCGGCAGCAGCGCGAGAATATTGGTGTCAGGCACCAGCCGTTGCTGCCACCAAAGATAGCCATTGTGAATCACAACCACGGCAACCACCGCGGCCCACAACCAGGGAACCCATTGGCGCGGATTCAAGCCGGATTCCTCAGTTGAATTTGGCGTCGCTGAGCGCGGCGCAATGCTTTCGTCGCGGAGGCAATCGATCGTGCCCCTGAGCAAGCGATCAGCGGCGGAGCTTGGTGATGTTGCGCGCCATCATCGCGCCGGTCTGCCCAAGGTGAATAGAAGAACTTGCAGCAGTACGCTTGGGGGCCTGCACAAATTCGGGATCGCCCCTCGCTCAGCGACCACGAAGCTTGACCTGCGCCATCCCGAGTCAAAACAGCGCCGCCTCTTCGCTGGTCATGGCCTGCGCGCCGGTTTGCAGCGCCGAGAAGGCAATGCGCGTGCGATCGCCGTTGGCTTCGTCGATGGCGATGTTCTTGACATAGGCGGCGCCGTCCAGAGCGATGGCGCCGATGACTTTAGCCACGCCGGCATCGCGCGCTTTGAGCTTGACGCTCCAGGCGCCGTCGCTAACGCTGCCGTCGACATCGAAGTGCTTTTCCAACTGGCCAAGATCGCCGGCCAGCACGGAGAATAATAGGCTGTTGATGATCCGCACCGTCGGTTCCTGCTTGGCGTTGAGGCGCATGGCCAGCCGCTCGCCTTGCCATTGAACGATCTCGTCGCGGGTCAGCCGCAAGGTGTTGGCGAACGGTTGCAAGCTGCGCCACAGGACGCCCTTGTCGGCGACCACGCAGAAGCGGCCGTTGGAACGCAACGGATTTTTCAAACCGGCTAATTGCTTAGTCTGGTCGAAGCGGCCGCACAGAACTTTGGGCTGAGCCAAGATCGCTTGAATCTCCGCCACCGGCGCGGCGCCCAAAAGCCGGCCAGACCATCAGGCTCAAACAGATTGCCAGAGTTTTTCGTTTCATGGCGGCGTGACACCGAGTTTTTCAAACAGCACCGGCGGCGAGACAAAGCACATTTCGCCGGTGGCGAGTTCCACCGCCACTTGGGTGGTGCTGGCCCGGCCGACTCTCCGGCCGGTGGCGCCGTCAGTCAATAGGTAAGCGATCTTCAAGCGGTTCTCCCATTCGACGATCTCGGCGCGCAGCTTGAGCCGCTCGGCAAACTTGGCCGGGGCGACGTAACGGACATGCAGATCGATCACCGGCCAGACATAGCCCGACGCTTTCATCTGCGGATAGTTGTAGTCGATCGAGGTAAGCAAGACGCTGCGGACGATTTCGAGATAGTTGACGTAGTGGCCATGCCAAACGATTTCCATGGGATCGAGATGGTTGAACTGCACCTGGGTCTCGGTCTCGGCAAACCAGCGGCTGGGAGTTTTACTCATACGTTCTTCGGGCTTTGTCTGGATGGAGAAAAGGGATTTCACCACGAAGGACACGAAGGACACGAAGGTTTCGGAGACTTTGGTCGTCCGAAACTTCGTGTTCTTCGTGTCCTTCGTGGTGAAAATATCTTCGCATTAAACCCGGAATAACCTACTGATAAATCTTCCATGCCCGGCTGCGCATCCGTTCGAGCAGCAGCCGCAGGTCCGGTTCCAAGCGGCGGTCCTCGTCGATCACAGCGATGTCGCCACTGAGCGCGTCGATCATGGCTTGGAGCGACGGGCTTGGCGCCAGAGCTGGATTCAATCGACAGCGCAACCAAACGGCCTGGCGCACCGTGATCAACAATCCAGCGGCCACCTGTTCGGTCAATTCCAACACCCGCGTGCAGTCGCGCGCCGCGATGGTGCCCATGCTGACCTTGTCCTGGTTGTGGCATTCGGTGGAGCGGGAAAACACCGACGCCGGCATAGTCAGCTTGAGCGCTTCCGCGGTCCACGCCGAGACGCTGATCTGCAACGCCTTGAGACCATGGTTGATCGCCGCGCGCGGGCCGGTGACGCCGGAGAGATTGGCCGGCAAGCCGTTGCTGTAGCGGCTGTCGACCAACAAGGCCATTTGCCGGTCGAGTAAATCGGCCAGGTTGGCCACGGCGTTTTTCATGCTGTCCATGGCGAAGGCGATGTGGCCGCCGTAAAAATGGCCGCCATGCAACACCCGTTCGCTCGGCCGCATCGATGATCGGATTGTCGTTGGCGCTGTTCAGTTCGTTTTCAATGTACGAGCGCAGCCACGGCAGGGCATCGGCGAGCACGCCGATGACATGGGGCGCGCAGCGGATCGAATAGCGGTCCTGCAACCGTTTGCCGTTGGCGGCGGATAGTTGAACCGGTAAATCTTGGCGCAGCCAGCCAGCCACCGATTGTTGGCCGGGATGGGGTTTGACCGAAAACAGCGTCGCGTCGAAATGCTCGGCGTTACCGTCCAGGCGAAGGACGCCAGCGCGGTGATGCGGGTCGTCAGTCGGGTGAGATATTCGGCGCGCACATAGTTCAAGCAGGCCAGCGCGGTCATCACCGCCGTGCCGTTCATGATCGCCAGCGCTTCCTTCGGCCGCAAACGCAACGGCGTAATGCCAGCCTCGGATAATACCGCAGCCGCAGGGACGACCGCGCCGCCGCGCAACACTTCGCCTTCGCCGCACATGACCGCGGCGAGATAAGACAGCGGCGTCAAATCGCCGCTCGCGCCCACCGATCCTTCGCAAGGAATCGCCGGCACAATATCGTGGCTGAGCAAATTAACCAGCTGCTCCAACAAGCCGACGCTGACGCCGGAAAATCCCTTGCACAGCGAGGTCAATCGCGCGGCGATCACCGCGCGGGTTTCGCTGGCGGTGAAATGCGCGCCCAGACCGCAACCGTGAAAGGTGTAGAGATGGCGCGGCAGCTCGGCGATCAGCGCCGGCTCGATCGCGACGGTGCAGGAATCGCCGAAGCCGGTGGTGACACCGTAAATCACGCCGTCTGCGGCGAGCCGGCGGTCGAGAAAATCGGCGCCGCGGGCGATCGCGGCGCGAAACTCCGGCGCCGCAGATAAACTCGCCGCCGCGGCTTTTTCAGCGATGGCGACGATCTCTTCGATGGTGCGCCAACCGGAGTCGAAGCACACCATGGGCGATGAAATTATAACTTTAGCGGGCTGCATGACTCGTCGTTCAGGGGACCTACTTGCCAAAAGTCATAAAAGTTAAACCATTGCAACGGCTCTTGCCGGCAGTAGGCCTCAAGCCGCGCGGCGTAGGCGGCAGCCAGGGCCTCGAGCGCAGCCGAGCGATCTTTGCGTGGCAAGCGGATCGACTGGCGGAATAACTCGACGTGAATTTCCCAACCGTGGCGGCTGCGCAGTGAAAACAGCAGATAGACCGGACAGTGAAACAAGCTCGCCATCACGTATGGACCAACCGGAAATGGCGCCAGCGCGCCCAAGAAGCGCGCCCGCGCGACCCGCGGCTCGCGCGCCACCGGAATGCGGTCGCCGGCGATGGCGACGAATTCGCCTTGGTCGATTTTCTCCTGCAACAGCGCTGCGGTGGCGGGCGTCAGCTCGGTGACTTGCATGATGTTCAGTTGGCTATCGGGATTGACCTGGGCCAACAACTGGTTAAAACGCGTGGCGTGTTTGGTATGCAGCAGCACGGTCAATTTGAGACCGGGTTGACGCTTTGACATGACCCGGCAAAGTTCCAGATTGCCGAGATGGCAGCAGATAATCAGCCCGCCCCGCTTACCGGCGATTTGCGCGGCGATCGGCTCGTCGCCGTGAATCCCAACCGCGCCGGTGTCGAACAAACCGCACCATAGGAGCAATTTGTCGAGAATGCATTCGCCGAAGGAAGCGAAATGACGCAGCACGCCGGTGACGCCGGTGCGGCCACCGCTGGTGCCGTCAAGCTCGCTGATGCGCCGGAGATAATCTTGCGATGCCGCCCGCGCCCAAGGTTTGGCGATCGCGTACCAGAGCAACACCGGATAGAGCACGACGCGAAACGGCCAACGGCCGAGCGCCCGGCCGAGCCAAAACAGCATGCGCATGCCGGCGACGAAACTAATTTCGTCGATCTGCGCCCAGTGCCGGCTCACGCCGGCTGCCTTCACCGCCGGCATTACCGCACGCTCCATTTGCGCGCAAGCAACGTTGGCAGACGTAGCAACATGCCGAAAAACAGCGTCGCGTGTAAACGCGAGATCAGTAAATTGTCCAAGCCGCCGCGAAAGTGCGAGACGCCATCCTTGGGATAGCTCACCGCGGTCGGTACATTGATGATCTCGATGCCGGCCCAACAGAGCCGCACCAGCACTTCGATATCGAAGCTCATGCGCGCGCCGAGTTTGCGCTGACGGTCGAGTTCGAGCAGCGGCGCCAACGGGTAGACACGGAAGCCGCACATGGAGTCTTCGATGCGCCGCGACAAAGTGTTGATCGATACCCAAGCATGGGTCAGATAGCGCGCCCACAGGCGCAGCCCAGGCACGCTATCATCAAAGCGCGGCGAACCGATCACCAGCGCCTGCGGATGGGCTTGCCGCCTGCGCGAGAAAGCGCGCGATGTCTTCAACCCGGTGCTGGCCGTCGGCATCGATCTGCAGCACGTGGGTAAAACCGACCTGCGCGGCGTGACGAATGCCGGTGAGCACCGCGGCGCCCTTGCCGCGATTGGCCGGATGGCGCAGCAAAGTGACTTGACGCGGCGTCGCAGCAGCCAAGCCATCGAGCACCGCCGCGCACGCCGGTGCGCTGCCATCGTCGACGACGATACAAGCCAGTTGCTGCGCCAGCACGCCGCTGACCACCGCGGTCACCGCCGCTTGGTGATTGTAAACCGGAATCACCGCGCAGGGCTTAATCATCGGCGCCACCGAACAGCAGCCGGCCGCTGGCATGGGTGCCGAGCGCCGTGCTGATCTTGAATGTTAACGTGGCGCTCGCCGGTTGGTACACCAGTTCGAGCCTGAACGGCGTATCCGGCCCGATCAGGCGCTGAAATTTCAGCATCTGGATGGCGCGAAACTGCGGCGGCAAGGCGAAACAGCGCCGCCCGAAAGCGATCACCCAATCGACTTGCACGACACCGGCGAGAATCGGCTGACCGTGGAAATGGCCGTCAAAATAAATCAGATCGGCGGGCGCAACCAGCTCAAAGAGCGCGTGTTCGGCATCGCGCTCGAGCAAGCGCGAGCGCGGCTCGGTCCGAAGTACTGGCGGCGCCTCAAGCAGCGCGAGCAGATCGGCGTGGCTGGTCTTGCCTTGAGGCATTGACCGGCAATGCCTCGAGAAAGCGCCACAGGCGCGGCATGGCCACCGGGTCGATAGACTCATCGAGCAGGCGGCGCAGCAAGCGCGTGAAGCCGCGCCGGCCAAGCGCGCCGAGCTCTTCCCCGCCGCGCTCCGACGGCACGACGAAGGCGGCCACCCGTTGGCGCCGCCCATCGACGGCGATCGCGCGGGCAAGCTGCACCAGCGGCGAAGCCATCAGCAATTTTTCGATGGCGCTCAGGGAAATCCGCTTACCCTCGATCTTGGCGATTCGATCGATCCGGCCGCCGAGAAAAAATCTGCCGTCACCCGCTGCTCGCGCCCGGTCCGCGGTGCAAAACCAATCTTTGCTCGGCAGATGTTCCGAGCGTACCGCGAGAACTTCATCCGCGGAATCCTGTGCGCCATTTGCGTCAATCGCATCGAGGCGCCACTCCACCCCGGGCAGCGCCGTCCACGCTTGGTGCTCAGGGCGGTCCTGTTGGCGCCAGGCGATGCCGCCGGTTTCCGAGCTACCATAGACTTCGATCGGCACTCGCCCGAGCAAACGTTGGCACTCCTGGGCAGTCTCGAACGACAACGGCCCGCCAGACGAGAATACCGCGCGCAGTCGCTGCGCCGCCTTGGCCCAGCCAGGATTTTCCGGCAGGCGGCTAAGATGGGCCGGACTGGAAATTAACACCGCGTCGCGCGCCGCCAAAGTGGCCGAGAGATCTTCGAACCATGAGAGGCTGCGTGCCTGAATCCGGCGCCCAGCGGCGAGCGGCCATAAAACGTTAAACAGCAGTCCGTAAATATGTTGATGCGACACCGTGGTGATGATATCCGCCGCGCCGAGCAATGCGCCAAATTGTTTTTCCAGATGCGCCACCTCCGCCGCCATCTGGCCGAGATTTTTGGCGATCGGCTGGGCCGCGCCGGTGCTGCCGGAAGTGTAAAGCACGAGACCGACAAAATCCGCGTCGATGGCAGCGAAGCGAGTAGATCTATGATCCGGATTCCATAGCGGCGCCGCTTTGGGCTGCCACTGCGGCATCGAATTCGCCCAGGAAGCCCGCCACGTTGGCGCGCAGACCGGCGCAAGTGCCGGGCAAGTTGTCGCCCGGCAGAAAAACCGTCTTGCGCGCCAGCCAAGCGCCAAACAGCGCGGCGGCAAACTCGATGGCGTCATGATGCACCAGCGCAAACGCGTCACCCGCTGTTTCGCCGAGCAACCCAGACCAGGCAGCGACCCGGCCGTGGAACGCGTCCCAATCAACCGCCGCGCCGTTGCGCCAGCGCGATAACCTGGTCGGCTGAGCGGCTGGCATTGAGGGTACTAAGCAGATTGAGCGGATGAGCCATGGCGGCGCTTGAAATAGCAGCGGGCGCAATATTCGCCGGCAAAGAGAAGTCCCATTAGAAAGTACGCCAGAAAGCCATTGTAGAATGACCACTGCGCCATGGAGGCAAATAGCGCGGTGTAGAGCGCGATGGCGCCGTTGAGCGCGAAAAATACGCACCACACCTGCGTGACTCGGCGCGTGTAAGCGACGGCGGCCGGCGGCAGCTCTGGTTCGTGCAGGCGCGCCAACCGTTCGATCGTCGACGGCGGCACGATCAGGCTGTAAGCAAATACCGTAAAGAATGCGCCGTTAACCAGCACCGGATAAAATCTTAGCGGCAACAAAGCGCCGGACCAAAACGTCAAGATCGCCAGCAGAATCGTGCCCACCGGCCCAGTAGCGCGTCGCCCCGGTGGGCGCGGCAGCGGGCAAGCGCGCCATGCCCACCAGCAACAACAGCGCGGCCAGCCACGCCGGCGCCACCCGGCCTTCGCCGAGCCAGAGCGCCAATGGAAACAGCAGCGTAATCAGAATGGCCAATACCCGTAGCGCGCTGCGCATGGGACCTACGGCTCCAGCAGCTCGGCCAACGCGTCGACAACATCGCCAACCGTGCGCACTTTCTTAAACACCTCCGGTTGCAATCGTTTGCCGGTGAGCTGCTTCAACCGGACCGCGAGATCGACCGCATCGATACTATCGATGTCGAGGTCGTTGTAAAGATGCGCGTCCAGAGTAATTTTCGCTGCATCGAGCTCGAACATTTCGTGCAGCATACTGACCAGCCACGGATATATTTCTTCCTTCTGGACCGGAAGCGCCGAAGTCATTGGCCCTGTACCTCGTTTTTCCGAACCGTTTCGATCATCTCGGCGAGGGCGCGCACCGACGCGAAGTGGCGGCGGTTTTCCTCCGCCTTGGCCGATAAGATAATGCCATAACGTTTTTGCAGCGCCACGCCAAGCTCCAAGGCATCGATGGAGTCCAGCCCCAATCCTTCGACGAACAGCGGCGCCTGGGCGTCGATGTCCGCCGGCGCCATGTCCTCGAGCTGGAGAACATCAATAATCAGTTGCTTGATATCTTCTTCAGTTACTCGCACGGTATCCACCTTCCTGAGCAAAAACCTGGCGCAGGTGCGCGGTCATCCGGCGCGCCGCGAGCGCTGCATTGGCGGCGCCCTCGACAAACGGACCGATGGCGACATCTTCCATCACGTCGAAGCGAAACTGCGAGGTTTGCGCCGGCAAGCGCCACCAGGGTTCGCTCTTGACCAACATCGGCGGCGCGCAGCGCACCACCACAGGCGTGATGTCGCAGGGCGCGCGCACGGCGATGTTCGCCGCGCCCCGTTTAAGACTGATCGAGCCGTCGGCCGGCGTGCGCGTGCCTTCCGGAAAAATAATCAGATTACCGCCGCCGCGCACCGCCGCGACGCAGTCGTCGATCAGATCAACGCTGTCGCCGCGGTTACAAATATAGCCCGCGGCGCTAACCGTCGCCCGGGTGAACGGGTTACGCCAAAGTCCTTCTTTCACGATACAATCGGCCCGCGGCACAAACGCCATCAGGAAGACAATATCGATCAATGTGGGATGGTTGGCAAGGATCAGCAGCCCATGGCGGTCGAGCCGTGCCAAACCACTGGCTTGATACTGGAAGACGCCGAAGGCACACATCGAATGAACGATGCCGAGGAAGGCAAGGCGGATCAGGTCGCGGGCCACGGCTTGGCGCCGTTGGCGCTGCCAAATGAAGAGATGAAGCAACGGAAAAATCACCAGCCCACCGATGCCGATGGCGATAAAGCTCAGGGCGACGCCGAACACCCGCCAGCACCACTCGATACGCTTAAGCATCCCAGGACCAGCGCCAGCGCCGTCGCTGGCAGATGCGATCCAGAGAACGATCTCGGCGCAAATAAAAGCGCAAGATCTCCAGACCGGGAGAATAACGTTCGCTGCTCATGGCTTCATGGCCTTCTGCCTTAGACCAGGAAAGCGAAACGACATCGCTGCCCGGCGGTTGCATCAACCAGGCCCAGGCGAAGGGTTGTTCATGACAATCCTGATATGCCGCATAGAGCGCCGGCAGCGGCCGATCGTAGACCACCAGCAAGACCTCGGCGGCGCCATCGGCAAGCAGTCCGCAAGCCTCGATCGCCGCATGTTCCACGCTGCTGGAACCCGCGGCTAGGGCGCTGCTGCCGGCATGATCGCCGCGGGCGATCGAGAATAAGCCACCGGTGGCATTATGCACCGACAATCCAAACATGGTCGGCGAAAGCGGTAGTTCCTTCGCCAAATCGATCAAGAGCTCCACCGACCGCGAAGCCTCGCCATGACGCGAGCAAAAGATCGCCGGCACATCGCGGCGATCGCCAAGACATCGGTAAGCGACTTCGAGCGCCATGCGGTCGAGTACACCAGCGCGCCGGCGCAGCATCGGCGCCATCGCCCGCAGAGTCGGCTCGGCGTCGCCGCCAATCTCCCGTCGACCCGCTGCCCAGTCGCCCCAAGCCTCCGGAGTTTCAACCCCCGGCGCCCAGGCCGCATGCGCTGCGATCGAAAATCTAATCCCGCCGTTTGCCAAGTTCGTTAAATCCTAAAGCCGCGGCTACCCTTGGGCCTGGTGACCGCAACGCGAAGAGACGTCGTTCATAGCGTCGCCGGGGTAATCGTTCATCGCATAGCGCTCCGGCTGCCCCGGCCAGCTTTCCATGGCGGCGCAAGATTTTCCCTTGGCGACTTCCCGCAGGTAAATATTGCGGTCGAGCAATGCATTAGCCTCATTGCCATCCGGATTTTTTAGTTCGAACAGCCCCGGCCAGACGAAAATTCCCAAAAGTAATTCGCGCCGATCATTCGCCCGGTTCGTGGTGATTTTATTCTGCGCCACTTCGGTGTTCGATTTGAACTCCACGGCGATCTGCTCGCAGGTCAGTGCACCATCACCGGCGTGCTTCATGGCGAGCAATTGCGGATCGCGCGCTTGGACGCATCCCCCGAGAACGACTAACGACAATGCCAAAAAAACTTTCATATCAGCTCCTAGTGATTGTCCGAGGTTATTGTTTGCGTTTCGTCTGCGGCTCTGGCCCGGGACCGCCGTCACGATCCGCGTCACGACACCTGCTAAATTATTGCCAATAATAGTTTGAACTCGCCTCAGTGGTACAACTGAGTTTCTTAAATAGTGTTCAATCCAACCCCGCCGTATGGCGACGCAATCCCGGCACCCGCACAAGCGAGATAATTAGCAAACAGTTGGCTGACGATGCTATGCGGTCAAACTCACCGCGTCTCTGAACTTGAACGCTCCATTATAGAGTGCGCGGCCGACCACGACACCTTCCACGCCATCTTTTTCCAACGGCAACAGCTTGCGAATATCGTCGAGCGTCGCGACGCCGCCCGAGGCGATGATCGGAATCTTCACGGCGCGGGCGATTTTCACCGTCTCATCTAGATTCACGCCATCGCGCGTGCCGTCGCGGCTGATGTCGGTGTAGATGATGCGCGAGGCGCCGTCCTGTTCGCAGCGTTGCGCCAGATCGACGGCGTCCATGGCGGTGGTTTCCTTCCAGCCTTTGACTGCGACCTTGCCGTGGCGCGCGTCGATGCCGACGACGATCTTGCCGGGAAACTTCTTGCACAAAGTCTGGAGCAACTCGGCGTTGTCGTAGGCGGCGGTGCCGATGACCACGCGCGACACACCCAAGTCGATCGCCGCTTGCACGGCGTCGACGGATCGCAGCCCGCCGCCCAGTTCCACCGACAGACCGGCGACGCCCGCAGATCGCGGCGACTTCTTTGGTGTGCACCGGCCGGCCTTCCACCGCGCCGTTCAAGTCGACGATGTGAAGAAAGGTCGCGCCCTCGGCTACCCAATGCCTGGCCGCGGCGACCGGATCTTCGAAGTAAACTGTCTCTTGATCCATGTCGCCCTGGAACAAGCGCACGCAGCGGCCGTCTTTCAAATCGATGGCGGGAATGATCAGCATAATTTCAAGCAATGGAGAATGGATAATTGACAATGATGATCGAAGTACTCTCCGTCCGATCATTCTCAATTCTCCATTTTTAATTTTCAATTGTCGTTCGACGAACCGCCCGAAGTTGGCCAGAATGCGCAGCCCAAGCTCCTGACTCTTCTCAGGATGAAACTGGCAGGCGAACAGCCGTTCGGTGGCGATGCTCGAAACGAATGACTGGCCGTAATCGGTAGTCGTGGCGACGATCGTTGGATCTTGCGGCGCGACGTAAAACGAGTGGACGAAATAAACATAGTCGCCGGTCGAAAGGCCTTCGAGGAACGGCGAGTCCTGCTCCTTGGCGATGCGGTTCCAGCCCATGTGCGGCACTTTCAATTCTCCATTGGCGTGAAAACCAACCACCTTGCCGGGGAAAAGATCGAGCCCCTTCTGTTTGCCGAACTCCTCGCTCTCGGAGAACAACAATTGAAATCCCAGGCAAATCCCCAGAAACGGTTTTTGCTGGTGGACGATTTCACGGATCGTTTCGATGAGACCGAACTTGCCGAGATTCTCCATACAGGCGCTAAACGCGCCGACCCCCGGCAACACGACGCCGCGCGCCGATTGAATCTGGCCGACATCGCGGGTGACTAAAGCGTCGAAGCCGACCCGCTCCAGCCCTTTCTGCACGCTGCGCAGATTGCCCATCCCGTAATCGATAATCGCAATCATACTTTCTTAAATTGGAACGATTGGAACCCCTGGAACATTTGGAACCAGTCCGCTTAAAGACTCCCCTTGGTCGACAACACGCCCTGCACCCGCGGATCGACCTGAGTAGCGAAGTCCATGGCCCGGGCGAACGCCTTGAAGCAAGCTTCGATGATATGGTGCGGATTCTCGCCGCGCGGCACATCGATATGCAGGTTCATGCCCAACTGATTGGCGAAGGCGGCGAAAAATTCATGGGGCAAGTCGGTGTCGAAGTCGCCGACGCGGCCTGGGCGAATCTTGACGTTGTACGAAAGATAGGGCCGGCCGCTCAGATCGACCACCACCTTGGCCAGCGTCTCGTCGAGCGGACAGCTGGCTTCGCCGAAGCGGCGAATACCCGCCTTGTCGCCGAGGGCGTCTTTGAACGCTTGCCCCAGAGCCAGGCCGACATCTTCCACCGTGTGGTGATAGTCGACTTCCAAGTCGCCCTTGGCTTGGATGTCGATATTGAAAAAACCATGGCGGCTAAAGGCGTCGAGCATATGGTTGAAAAACGGCATGCCGGTTTCGATCGTCGCTTGGCCGCTGCCGTCGACATCCAGATTGATCGTGATGTCGGTCTCCTTAGTTTTTCGCGCAACCTTTGCCGTCCGTCCCATGAGTATCCTCCCAAGTTTAAATCGTCACTTCACAGCGTGTTCGAACCCGAAACCCGAAACTAGGAACTCTTCTCAAAACGCACTTCCACCGAGCGCGCGTGATCGTCCAACCCTTCCAACCGCGCCAGATGGGCAATTTTCGCCGCCAGCGCTTTCAAGCCGCGCCGCTCGGCGTGGATGATCGTCGTCCGCTTGAGAAAATCATAGGTGCCGAGCGGCGAAAAAAACCGCGCGCTGCCGCCGGTCGGCAGCACATGATTGGGTCCGGCCAGATAATCGCCCAAGGGCGGCGCCGAATAGGGACCGAGAAACATCGCCCCGGCGTTGCGAATTTGCCGCGCCATTTTCTCAGGCTGGCGCACTAACAATTCAATATGCTCAGGCGCGATGGCATTCGCCAGCTCGATCATTTCTTTTTGTCCGCGCGCGACGATGATCGCGCCGTACTCTTTGTAGCGAGCGCAGCGAGATCGCCTGGCGCTTGGTGCTGAGCAGCTGCTGTTCCACGGCCTTTTGAACCTTGAGCGCCACGGCTTTCGACGTCGTCACACATAACGCGGCAGCCAATTCATCATGCTCCGCCTGTGACAGCATGTCCGCTGCGACATGGGCCGGATCGGCGGAATCATCGGCCAAAAGTAAAATCTCGCTCGGCCCGGCGATGGAATCAATATTGACTTCGCCGAAGACCATGCGTTTAGCCGTCGCGACGAAGATATTTCCCGGCCCGACGATCTTGTCGACTTTGGGAATCGTCCGCGTGCCGAACGCCAACGCGGCGATGGCCTGGGCGCCGCCGACGCGAAAGATCCGATCGACTCCGGCCACATGGGCGGCGGCGAGAATGATCGCGCCGTCGGCGCCGAGGGGCGAGGTCATGATGATCTCTTTGACGCCGGCGACCTTGGCCGGAATCGCATTCATCAAAACCGTCGACGGATAACACGCCTTGCCGCCGGGTACATAAACGCCGACCCGTTCGAGGGGCGTGATGCGTTGTCCCAACACCATGCCCAGGGGATCGCGGTACTGCCAGCTTTTCAGCAGCTGGCGGCGGTGAAACGCCGCGATGCGTTTGGCGGCAAGCCGCAGGATGCTTAAATCTTTGCGCGAAACTTTCGCCACGGCGCTGGCGATCTCCGCCTGGGTCACTTCCATTTGTCGCCGCGCGCAAACGCACATGATCGAACTGCGCCGTGTAGCGCAGCACGGCGCGGTCGCCCTGGCGCTGCACCGTCGTGACAATTTCATCGACGCGCTGCTCGACATCGCCGGCCCGAGTGCCGCGCCGCCCGAGAATCTTCGCCAGTCAAGGGCTTGAAACCGGCGTCGGAAGTTTTGACCAAACGAATTTTCATAGCTGGCTGCGAATTTTTCTGACCTTGAACTTTTGAACCCTTGAACCTTGAACGAACCTTATCCCGCCACGCGATTAATCTGCGCGCCCAGTTGCGAAAGCTTTTTTTCGATCTGTTCGTAGCCGCGGTCGAGATGATAAACGCGGGCAACTTCGGTGCTGCCGCTGGCGACCAGGCCGGCGAGCACCAGGGCGACGCTGGCGCGCAAGTCGCTCGCCATCACCGGCGCGCCGGACAGCGCTTTGACGCCGCGCACCACGGCGCGGTTACCTTCGAGCTTGATGTCGGCACCCATGCGGTCGAGCTCCGGCACATGCATGAAGCGGTTCTCGAAAATCGTCTCGGTGATCACGCTGACACCGTCGGCCACCGCCATCAGCACCATCATCTGCGCCTGCAAGTCGGTGGGAAAACCGGGATACGGCTGAGTCTTCACATCGACACTCTTGATCCGGCCGCCGCCGCGCACATGGATGCCGCCATCGTCGCTCGTCCAAGCCACGCCGGCTTCACGCAATTTGATCAAAAAAGCTTCGAGATGGTCGGCGCGCGCGCCTTTGACGTAGACCTCCCCGCCACTGAGCGCCGCGGCGATGACAAAGCTGCCGGCTTCGATGCGGTCGGGAATTATCCGGTGGCTTACCCCGTGCAAAGCGCTCACCCCGTCGATCGTGATCACGTCGGTGCCGGCGCCATGAACTTGTCCGCCCATGGCATTCAACACTTTCGCCAAGTCGTCGATCTCCGGCTCCTTGGCGGCATTTTCAATCACCGTCGTGCCCTCGGCCAAGGTCGCCGCCATCATGAGATTTTCCGTCGCGCCCACCGACGGCACGTCTAAATAAATTTTTGCGCCGCGCAGTTTCACCGCTCGCGCTTCGACATAACCATGAGTCTGCTCGATGGTGGCGCCGAGTGCTTCGAGCCCCTTCAAATGCAGGTCGATGGGACGCGCGCCGATGGCACAGCCGCCCGGCGTCGACACCCGCGCTCGGCCGAAGCGCGCCACCAACGGGCCGATGACCAGGAACGACGCGCGCATGGTCTTGACCAAGTCGTAGGGCGCTTCGAAGTTGTCGATGCGATCAGCTTGCAGGGTTAGATCGTCGGCGCCTTCGCGCCAGCGCTGGTGCTCGCTCTTGCCGCCGAGCCCCGCGAGCAATCTCAAAGTCGTTCGAATATCGGCGAGATGGGGCACGCTTTGGTAGGTGCAAGGCTCGGCGGTGAGCAGCGACGAGATTAAAATCGGCAGCGCCGCGTTCTTCGAACCGCTGACGGCGACCTCGCCGTGCAACCGCTGGCCGCCTTGTATGACGATCTTATCCACTTGCTGAGTTCCCTAGTGCTTACCAAGTCGCGCCACAATCACACGGTCGCGCCCGGCGTAATCCTGGAACACTTCGATCTCTCGATAGCGTCCGGTATCGGCGCAAATGCGCTGAAACCTCGCTTGCCATATCGGCGCCGACCTCCAACACCAGCGCGCCCCGCTCGGCTAGATAATCCGGCGCCGCAGCGGCGATCCGACGATAAAAATCTAAGCCATCGATACCGCCGTCCAACGCGACACGCGGCTCCCACCGGCTAACTTCCGGCGCCAGCGTTACGATCTCGCCGCGTCGCACATAAGGTGGATTGCTGACGATCAAATCGAAACGACGCTCCGATCGCGGCACCAGCGCGTCGAACAGATCGCCGACGAAAAATTGCATACGCTGCGCTACCTGATGGGCCTCAGCGTTGCCACGGGCGATGGTCAGCGCTGCGGACGAAATATCGGTGGCGTAAATTTGTGCCGACGGTAACTCGCCCGCCAAACAGACCGCCACCGCGCCGCTGCCAGTGCACAAGTCAGCGATCCGTAGCAAGGTCGAAGCCGGGAACTGAGCGGCGCATAATAGTGAAACTTCAACCAAGCGCTCGGTATCCGGCCGCGGAATCAACACATCCGGCGTGACCGCGAAATCGCGGGACCAAAACTCCTGCTTGCCGGTGATGTACGCCACCGGCTCCCGCTGCAAGCGCCGCGCTAGTAAAGTTTCAAAACGGCGCGCCGTTGCTGGAGCGATCGGCAATTCGCCGGCAACCAGCAACTGCTCGCGGCTCAAGTTCAAACAATGCGCTAGCAGCACTTCGCTATCGAGACGCGGGCTGTCGCTGCCGGCCGGCGCCTAGACGCGCGACACCTTGCAAGAGCGCGTCGCGCAGGCGCCGCGAAACCTTATCGTTGGCTATGTTGGCAAGGCCTTCCATCGCCGCTGCTTACTTGAGCGCTTCCGCCTGATAGTGGGTGATCAAGCCTTCGACCACTTCATCGATCTGCCCCTCCATCACGCGCTCTAGCTGGTAAATCGTCAAATTGATCCGGTGATCGGTCAACCGCCCCTGGGGAAAGTTATAGGTGCGGATGCGCTCGCTGCGGTCGCCGCTGCCGACCATGGATTTACGCGACGCGGCGATCTCCGATGCCTGCTCGTCCTGCTTCTTTTCCAACAAGCGCGCGCGCAAAATCTTCATGCCCTTGGCGCGGTTTTTATGCTGCGACTTTTCATCCTGGCAGGAAATCACGATGCCCGTCGGAATATGAGTAATGCGCACCGCCGAGTCGGTGGTGTTGACGCTCTGGCCGCCCGGTCCCGACGAGCGAAACACATCGATGCGGATTTCCTTGGGATCGATGACGAGTTCCACCTCGTCGGCTTCCGGCAACACCGCGACGGTCACCGCCGACGTATGAATGCGTCCCGAGCCTTCGGTCACCGGCACGCGTTGGACGCGGTGCACACCGCCCTCGAACTTGAGCCGGCTGTAAGCGCCCTGGCCTTCGATACTGAGGATGATTTCTTTATAGCCGCCCAGACCCGGTGGGGCTGGAACTCATCAGCTCAACGCGCCAACCGCGCGACTCGGCGTAGCGCGAGTACATGCGCGACAGCTCCGCGGCAAACAGCGCCGCCTCGTCGCCGCCAGTACCGGCGCGAATCTCGACGATAACGTTCTTCGCGTCGTTGGGATCTTTGGGCAAAATGAGAAACTTGAGCTTGGTTTCGAGGGTCTCTTTGCGCTCGCGCAGGCTCGCCAACTCGTCCTTCACCAGCTCGCGCATGGCTTCGTCGTTTTCCTCCATGAGCTGGCGGTTGTCGACGATCTCTTGCTCGACCTTGCGCCACTCACGATAGCAGGTGACGATCTCTTCGAGATCGGAGCGCTCCTTGGCGACCTTCTTATACTCGCGCTGTTGGCCGACCAAATGCGGGTCGGACATCATGCCTTCGAGCTCCATGTAACGCTTTTCGACTTCGAGTAATTTATCAAGCATAACTGCGTGTCACTTCACGGCCGAACTATCAGTGCCGACGCCGGTCAAGGGAGTTGGTCGCTTCGGCAACTGCATTCATGGCAAATAAAAAAGGGCAAAGGGTTACGAACCTGCCCTTTGCCCTTCCTAGTCGCGTAAAACGTTAATAGTTCGAATGCCGCCTCAGCCCTCCGCCGGACTTTCGTTCTGCATGCCGTATTTTTTTCTGAACTTTTCGACTCGGCCGGCGGTGTCGACCAATTTTTGTTTACCGGTAAAAAAAGGGTGGCAATTGGAGCAAATTTCCACGTGGATATTACCCACCGTCGAGCGCGTTTCGGCGATATTGCCGCACGCGCAAGTTACTTTAGCCGCCTTATACTCTGGATGAATTCCTGCCTTCATAATTTACCTCTCAATGGTGTGGGTTTATAACATATCGTCCGGAGCGCTTCAATTGCTGTATCAGGACAGCGTTGAGTGAGCGATTCTCGCGGATAATCCCTCATTCAATAGACCGGATTGCGAAAAAACCCATAAGCCAATAAAATGCAAAGCATAACCTCGTTTGTGATATCAAAACGCTAACCATCGGCCGTATCAAAAGCTAAGGGGCAGACAAACTATGAGCAAGCCAGAGACAGATTCAAAGAGAACGACCCGAGATCATTCCGCCCATCCCGCTAAAAGTTGAAAGCACCGGCCTTGATTTCGGCTTTCTTGCCGACCTGGCGCTGAAAACCGTCTACGCCGACGCCAACTGCACCACCGAGCGCGCCGCTGACAGGCTGAAACTCGCCATGCCGGTGGTGGAAGAGCTGCTGCAACATCTATATCGCGAAAAGTTCCTTGAGGTGCGCGGACTGATCAGCTACGGCAACAACCGGTACAGCATGCTCGACCGCGGCTGGCAGCGCGCCCAGCATCTCTTGGGGCTCAACGGCTACATCGGCCCGGCGCCGGTATCGCTGTCCGACTACACCTACTCCGTGCTGCAGCAAAGCGCGGCGCGCGATACCATCCAACCTGCCAGCGTGCGCGACGCGATGGCCAACTTGGTGTTACCGGATAGCAGCGTGCAAACCCTCGGCCTGGTGGCCAGCTCCAGACGGAGTCTGTTCATGACTGGCCCCGCCGGCAATGGCAAAACCACCATCGCCATGGCGCTCCACCAAGCCCAACAAGGCGAGATCTGGATCCCCTACGCCATCGAGGTCGATGGCCAGGTGATCAAAGTCTTCGATCTGCACAATCACCAACCTGTAGAATGCAGCGATATTGGCCGATACGACGAGCGCTGGGTCAGGATCAAGCGGCCAATCATCGTTGTCGGCGGCGAAATGACCATCGAGACGATGGATTTGATTTACAGTCAAACCGTACGCTTCTACGAAGCACCGTTTCAGATGAAATCCAACGGTGGCACACTGGTCATCGACGACTTTGGCCGGCAACGGGTCGATCCCCACGATCTACTCAACCGCTGGATCGTACCCCTCGAAGGCAAGGTCGACTATCTCACGCTCCATACCGGCAAAAAGATCGAAGTGCCCTTCGAGCAGCTGCTGATCTTCGCCACCAACCTGGACCCCGACGACTTGGTCGACGATGCCTTCCTGCGGCGCATGGGCTACCGCCTCTACGTCAATCCGCCGGACAAGGAGATGTACGCCAAAATTTTCCAGCAATATGTCGAATCCAACGGCTTCGGCTACGACGCCAAGCATCTCGATTTCGTCTATCGGCTCTACGACGCCGACAAACGGCCGCTACGCGCCTGCGAACCGCGCGACCTGATGCTACGCTGCGCCGACCATTGCAAGTACGAGAATCTGCCAAAGACCCTTTCCAACGAAATAATTCTGCTAGCCTGGAAAAACTACTTTGGCGCGGCGCCGACGCTGGAATAGCAGGACAGGGTTTCCCAGACTGCGCCGAGGGAAAGCGGTTCGCCGGTCAGCGCACAGCCGCAACCGTAGAATTAGCCACGAAAGGCACGAACCACAGGAAAATTGGGAACAGACAATTTTCAATTTTCGTGTTGCTCGGCGACGAGGCCGTGGCTGCGTTGTTCGGGCTGGAACCGGCTTGTCTGGTAGTCGATTCGTCCAATCCTGAACTCGCGGGACGCAGCGAGATATTGACCAACGAGGCAACCAGCAACCGTATAGACCGTAGGGAAGGTGCTCTCGGCCTTGGGTCTCGCTGCATACAGTGGTTTTAGGAGGTTTTCATAACTTTTAGCGATCCTAGCCCTTGTGACTGCAACAACGTGAAGGATGTTCAGCGAACCAACCATCGCATAGACAAAATCGCACAGTATAGGACGTGATTACGTCCGGCTTAAGACCCGGTAACCCCGTTTGATGCCGTCATTCCCACCTAATCAATATGTTACCTCCTCCCAGCACCGTATTAGTGCCCTCAACCGTACGCCTCGGGGTGGCATAATTGCTGCTTATTCCCTCTCGGGTGAGCACCAGCAAAAAAATCCTCGTAGTCGAAGACAATGACGATTGTCGAGAGCTACAAGCCTGCGTCATCAGGCGCCTAGGATATGTGGTGATTGAGGCCGACAATGGGGCCACAGCCATCGATGAAGCACTCGCTGGTCACCCCGATCTCATTCTAATGGACCTCAATATGCCTAAAATGACTGGTGAAGAAGCAACCGAGCTGTTAAAAAATCAGCCATCGACAAGAGATATACCAGTTATTATCTGTACGGCTTACGGTCCCGGTCCAAGAGTAGACCGAGCCCTCAATGCCGGCGCCGTAGAGATTTTGCACAAGCCGTTCAAATTCTCCGAGCTGGAAAATCTGCTACGAAAGCATGTGCCAGACGACCAGAAGAACGGGGCAGAGGCCGCGCATCCGAATTCGGGGTCGATATCCACTGAAACGTCGCAATTCCCTTTTCAAGCGCGGTAATATGACCTGTCACCCAATAACGGCGCTTGGCTGAACTCGGCATCGCTGTTTCAAGTTCTAGTCACGATTGAGATTTGTTTGGCCGCCGGACCTAGCGGCGATGTTTCTTATCTGGTGAAATGCTTTTCCGGCGTATAAAATCTTCCGCCTCTTTATCAATTAAGCCCGCCAAGACATCGGCAAAGCTTTCCGCTATTAATTGGAGTTTAACTGTGCAGCCCTGCTCTTTGTTCTCGATGGACCACTGCAAGGCCTCAATTATCTGCCCATTAAGGCGTAAAAGGCGGCCGATAAAATAACTATCCACTTGACTCCTTTTGGCTGCAAAGCCAGGGTTTTAAATTAATGTGTAATGCAGGGCCTTACCATCCAGAAATTGACAGTTTTCAGTATTTTAAGTCAATACGAGCAAGACAATGTTTAGGGCGACCGCGGTTGCGGTGGCGCCAGGCGCGGACCATGGATTCCCACAGGCCGGCGACTATTGTGCTCAAATTGGCTTTCTCCACTTCCCAAGCCGTAGAGAGGACTATCAAAGCGTTGAGTTCTAAGGGTTGCGCAATCATCCATTACACAATCACCGGGGCTCGCCATTTATTGCTGAAGGTATCCGCCGCGGGATGTTCCCGCTTGAGTGATCCTTGTAAGGTAATCGACATCGCAGGCCCCAACATCCTGCGGGCGATCAATCCGCGCCACAATCCGACCCAGGAAACCCTCAACCAACTGCTAAAGCCATGCAAGCTGAAACTTAGTCTCGCACCGATCGAAGAAACCAAACGCCGCCGCACTGCCTGGGAAATCTTCGACCGACGAAGCCACCCCGCGCTGCGGTCAAGGCTTCGGGCAACACCCTTCGCGCGCAAAAGATGACGGCTTGCAGATCTTACACGGTGTAAGAGGGAT